>JAWUZD010000021.1:0-8807 GCA_034110465.1 Mesoflavibacter sp. | reverse complement strand
ATCTTTATTTTCTTCAAAATAACCACTTACATAAAAATAGGGGGCTGAAATTGTACCTGAACTCCACAGCATTAGAGTTATTAATCGCCCATTCCCATTGTTAAATGGATGCAAAGCTTCAAATTCTATGTGGCTTAATGTGACCTTTACCTATTATCTCATTGTTTAATTTTTACTTATTATTTGTCCAATCCAAGCGAATGTCCCAACCATCTAATCGATATTCTGCTTTTAAAGGGGCTACTGACTCATCAATGGTCTTATGCACGTTAGTTGCCGACTTAATATTTGCATCACGCCCATGGATGTAACTCTGTGTTCGAACAATTTGGGTATAGGCTTTATTAAGATCATAAGCACGTTGCTTTGAAGGTGTGATTAAGTCAAAAACATCGGCATGTTTTACCTTCTCTTTATCGACCGTTCCATCAGGTTTGTACCATTTAGCGAACATTTCCATATTTTCCCGAAATTCATTTCCACCGCCATTAACTTGCAAATACTGTAAAATCTCACCTTCTTGTTGGCCTTTTGAAGGCGCATCTTTCATGCCTTTCAAGTTAATGTAGCCCCAACCTGCTTTACCTGTCACTTTACGCGGAAAAGCAAAGGTTTGATCTATGGTTGTGCCTATTGCCGAATGACAACCCATACAATAAAAGGTTTCTTCATAAGATTGAGGTCTTAACTCTCCATTGTAATCTTCAATATAGCCTTGGATTAACCAACCAAATTTATTATTAAAACCGCGATCTTTCACGCGTATGTAATTAGGTAACTGTTCATCTAACTTTTCTTTGCGCTCTCTACGGTAAGTACTGTCAATATCACCCTTATTCAACAGCTTTGTCTTCGTCATATAACGCAACTCTTTCATTCGTTTAGGTATAAAAGTTTCTCCTTGTTCATTAATACCAACATAACGGACTGAGTGCATGATCTCTGTTTTAACAGGGTATTGTTGTCGAGGTATTTTAATTTGGTTAGCATCGCCAACAAAAAAATCTCGTGCCGCTAGTAATTCAACCCCAGAAGTTAGTTTGCCATCTTGATTTAAGTCACTATTCATTTCTTGTTCATCGGTTGGAAATATATCAACGTGTAATAATCCTTTTATACTCATTTCAACCAGCGATAAATTAGTTAAATAAACACTTTCGTTATACTTACCATCAAGTTGCCTATACTCTTGTGATAACCTAATTAATACATCGTCGGTTGCGCCATTAGTTGGCCAAAAAGTGCCTGGAAATGGTTTGTAATTAAAAGCGACCCAAGCACTGGAATCTTTTGCTATCCCATTTTGCTTAAATGCTTCACTACCAAGATGATAGTTTTTCAAATCAGGTATAAATCCCTGCCAGCCTTTATCTTCTAGTGTGCCTGATAATTTACTGTAATTATCTTGGTTTACGTATTGAGAAATTTGTTCATCTGAGATTTTTTTTATCCAATTCTGACGATTGACAAATAGGTTCTTCCAGCTGTTGACTTCACCTTCATCAGAAAAATTATAAATGCCTTGATTCGCGCCATCATTACGTAAATTAGTACGATAACTCGCATTTTCAGATGAAACATATGTTTGATGACAGGTATAACACGGGTTGTTTATCCCTTCAGTTTTGGTATAACACTGAGGTGGAATTGGTGCCTCTTCATTCAAGCTACCATTTGCGGTTGGTGTTAAAATTAGGCTTTGATCAACGTGCGGCAAAAGTGACTCATTCACTTTTTTACTACTAAATATACTTTTCCCTTCAGTAACGAAAACCAAAAAAATAAAACTGAAAACTAGAACTAAACGCTTCATAAAAACCTCATGTTTATGCTTACTCATTAAGCAGGGAAAATTATACGAAACAAATATTACAGTTATTTGAATTATTCGCTATTCATGTGTTTGTCATATTTATTTAAAAAATCCTTAATTTTTCAGTCATTTATTTGTCATGGTCGGCATCTATCTTTATAGCATTATTAAAACTACCTTAGGAAATTAAAATGCTCAATATTAAAAAAACGAAAGTAGCTGCGTTACTTGCTGTGATACTTGGCTCTGCGCTGTTAACTGCGTGTGATGGTGATGATGGAAGTAATGGAGTAGATGGTACAAATGGTATAGATGGTACAAATGGTATAGATGGGACTAACGGTATAAATGGCGCAAATGGTACCGACGGTTCTAATGGGCAAGCTTTGACAACCCCAGCGAAATTAACGCGTTTAGCCACAGTACCTGTTGGCGCTGAAATTACTGGCATGTTTTTGACTGATAATGATGAGCTATTTTTTAATGTGCAACATCCATCAGATTTATCTGGTAATGACACCGCTGCAAAAGTCGGTGTAGTAACAGGTTTTGACTGGAGCACATTAGATCCGCTAACAGCTGACCTTACAGTGCCTGTTACTGATACTGAAAAACTTGAGGTGCGCTTAGTCGCTGGCAATTATCAAGTACTAGGGAGTGCTGGAGATACATTCGATAACCAACTGCCTCACGGCCTAGGTTCTATCACAACTTCTGATGAGATTACTGAAATAAAGCAGTCTCAAGATCCTGATTTCAATGCATTCGTGCCTACCTCAGCTAATGGTGATACGGGTTATTTATTCACTGCTTGGGAAGATCGCCCTGGTGCAATGAGTCGTATTGAATTAACAAAAGAAGACACAGGGAGTTGGGTTGTTGGTGAAGCAATGAATGTTGATTTTTCAACTGTATTAGGCACGTTAATCAATTGTTTTGGTACACTATCTCCTTGGAATACACCATTAACTTCTGAAGAAAACTACGAAGCTGAAAATACTGAGCAATGGAATAATAGTGCTTATTTAGACGGCTACCCTAGTTATACAGATGTTAAAAACTTACAAACTTATTTAGCAACGTCAACTTTACCTAATCCATATGATTATGGTTACATTGTTGAAATAACTGACCCTACCTCAACAAGCCCAACACCAGTAAAACACTTTACCTTAGGCCGTGTAGCTCATGAGAATTCGGTTGTAATGCCTGATTGGAAAACTGTTTATACAACGGATGACGGCTCAAACAAAGCTTTTTATAAATTTGTTGCTACTACTGCTGGTGATCTTAGTGAAGGTACGCTATATGCGGCAAAATTAACGCAGGACGCAACGAGTGATCCAGCGAAAGCCGGTTTCGATATAAAGTGGATTGAGCTAGGTAGCAGCAATAATAGCGAGATTAAAACATGGATAAATTCATATAATGGAATTACTGAAGCAGATTATGTTGAAGGAGAAACTAGCTATATAAGTCAAGCAGAAATTGATGATTGGGCTACCAATGGTACTGGTGACGACAGGTACGCTTTTTTAGAAACACTTCGTGCGGCTGAAGCTAAAGGTGCAACTACTGAGTTTCGAAAAATGGAAGGTGTCGTGATCAATTATGATGGCGCAGCTAGTAACTCTGTACCTTTCATGTATGTTGCTATGTCTGAAGTGGGTAAAGGCATGGTTGATACCGATGGTGATATTCAACTTGATTCATCAGCCACATGTGGGGCTGTTTATCGTTTTGGTTTACATGCAGATTTTAATGTAAATCGAATGGAGCCTGTTGTTGTTGGGGGTGAATATAATTCTGCTGGCGATACAAATGGTAACAAATGTGATGTAAATGGTATCTCAAACCCTGACAACTTAGTCGTTATGGATGATGGTCGTGTGTTAATTGGTGAAGATACCAGTAAGCATGTAAATAATGCGCTTTGGATTTATAACCCTCAAGGTGAATAGCTTTTAAATATAGTGTTTTACTACTCCAAAGCTACCAGTAATCAAGGCTTTTGGAGTAGTAGAGCATATTGGCCAACCACTAATAGTTAATAAGCACCTGTGGCTCTTTTTGTTTCCCTCTTCCATTAGTTAAAACTTTGTTTGTCATTAAAGTGACATATTAATGTCAATAAAGGGTCATATTTCTACAACATTTCTGTCATTTTTCTCTTGTAGCATGTTGAGCAATTAATTAATCCTTATTAAAACAACTAACTCTTCGGAGCAAAAACATGAAATTGAATAAGTTTTTTAAGCACAGTGCTACAAATGCAGCTATTGTTACTGCCTTATCTTTTGGTCTTGCCGCATGTGGTGGTGATATTAACCTTGACTCAAATGTTGATAACTCAGTAGGCGATACCATTATTAACAATCCAGCACCTACAACGCCAACAACACCTGATAGTACTGCGTTAGCTGGTAAGTCTAATTCAGCACTAAGCACACAAGTTTCAGCAGCAATGGGTTTTGATGTTCAAGTACAAGTACTTGACACACGTATTTCAGAAAACACAACGTTAGTTGCCCAAGACGGTAACGGTAAAACGGTAATGTACGCAGTAAGTGGTGGTTTAGAAGTAGGTGGTTTAGCAGCGCGTAGTGCTGATGATGTAACCTTAACAATTGAGCCAGGTACTGTATTATTTGGTCAATCAGGAAACGATTATTTAGTTGTTCACCGTGATGCTAAAATTATGGCTGAAGGGTCAAAATCTCAGCCAATCATCATGACTTCTTTACAAGATGTTCAAGGTGAAGCAACCGATGCTGGCCAATGGGGCGGTATGGTAATTCTAGGTAACGCACCATCAAACAAATGCCCAACTGATGGTAGTGATTGTGCTTTGCAGGTTGAAGGTGTTTCTGAAGGTGCTGTCTTTGGTGGTACTGATTTAGAAGATAACTCAGGTGTTTTAAAATACGTAGTTGTTAAGTATGCAGGTTATGAAATTGCCCCTGATAATGAATTGAACGGTATCACTTTTGGTGGTGTTGGCTCAGGTACTACGCTTGACTACATTCAAGTTCACTCAAATGCTGATGATGGTGTTGAGTTTTTTTGTGGTGCGTCAAATGTTAAACACTTAGTGTTAACGGCAAACCAAGATGACAGTGTTGATTGGGACAACGGATTTAAAGGTAAGCTTCAACATATTTATATTGAGCATGCTAAAAATGCAGGCGTTGCTAACCGTGCAATTGAAGCGGACAACGATGGTTCAAATCCAGCAAAAGAACCACAGTCTAATCCTACATTGTCTAACATGACGATTATTGGTAACAACTTTAATACCGCGGATAAAGACAGTGAAGGTATTTATCTTCGCGAAGGTACAGCCGCTAAAATTTTCAATACAGTGGTAACAGGTCCAACGGAAATGGGCGAATGTTTAGAGTTTGAAGGAGGGGACACTTCTTCAGTTACTGTTGATAACGCCAATAGCGGTAAAATAGTCATACAAAACTCTGTTATAGCATGTACTAATGGTGAAAACTTTAAAAATGCTAAAGCAGCTGATGGCTCAGTATTATTAGATTTAGAGTCTTGGTTCACTGCTGAGCCATCTAATAGTGTTTCATCATCACTCTTAATTAATGAATCAGGAGTACCTGATAGTAATTCTCCATTAGTTGCCGCTGGCGCAGGTCAAGATGTATCAAGCACACAAGATGGCTTTTTTGATAGCGTTGATTATATTGGTGCATTTGATGGCAGTAACGACTGGCGTCAAGGTTGGGCATTTGGTTTTGGGGGCGGTATTGTAACTGCTCAAGCTGAAGTTGAAGGTTGCCCAACAGGTACAACGTCTATTACACCTGCTGACGGTACAACAACGACATGTGAGATTTCGGGTAAAATCACTAGCGATATAACGTTAACTGCTAACAACTTATACGCATTAGATGGTCCAGTATTTGTTGGTGAAGACAAAGCAAACAGCGCGACACTTTCTATTGAAGCAGGCACAACATTATTTGGTCGCTCAGGTGGCGATTACTTAGTTGTTAGCCGTGACTCTAAAATTGAAGCATTAGGTAGCAGCACCGCGCCAATCACTTTCACTTCAAGTGAAGATATTGTTGGTGAAGAGACTGGTCATGGTCAATGGGGTGGTATTGTAATCCTTGGTAATGCTCAGTCAAACAAATGTCCATCAGACGGCAGTGATTGTGCACTTCAAGTTGAAGGTGTAGAAGAAGGTGCCGTATTTGGTGGTACTGATGATGAAGATAATTCAGGAACACTTCGTTATGTTGTTGTTAAACATGCGGGTTATGAAATTGCACCAGATAATGAACTTAACGGTGTAACATTTGGTGGTGTTGGTTCAGGTACTAAAGTTGAATATTTACAAGTACATGAAAATGCAGATGATGGTGTTGAGTTCTTCGGTGGCACAGTT
This sequence comes from Mesoflavibacter sp., assembly GCA_034110465.1. Classification (GTDB taxonomy): domain Bacteria; phylum Bacteroidota; class Bacteroidia; order Flavobacteriales; family Flavobacteriaceae; genus Aurantibacter. The sequence goes on along the minus strand of JAWUZD010000021.1, from coordinate 2,586 downwards.
AACCTTAAGTATGTTGTCTTAACTGGCAACCAAGATGACAGCGTTGATTGGGATAACGGTTATCGCGGTAATATGCAATATGTACTGGTAAAACATGACGCAAACAATGGCGCTGCTAACCGTGCAATTGAAGCCGATAATGATGGTTCAAACCCAGATAAACAACCACAATCTAACCCTACTATCGCTAACATGACTATCATAGGCAACGGTTTTGATACGGCTGATAAAGATAGCGAAGGTGTCTACTTACGTGAAGGTACAAAAGCGCAACTTCATAATTTTGTGGTAACTAATGCGGCTGGGGAGTGTTTTGAAATTGAAGGTGGTGATACGTCTTCAGTAACGGTTGACCAAGCAATTGCTGGTGATACAGTAATTTCTAACTCAGTGTTTGCTTGTAGTGAAAATTTCAAAAACTCAAAAGCAACAGATGGCTCAGTATTACTTGATACACAAGATTGGGTGCTTAACCAAAATACTGATAACTCAACTGCTGCTGATATGAACGCGGTATTGAACGGTGTGTTCACCATTGATACAACAACAGCTAAAGACTTCACAGGTAGCGCTTTCTTTGACAATGCCGGCCACATTGGCGCGGTAACGCAAGGAAACGACTGGACTGCTGGCTGGACTGTAGGTTTAGAGTAATAGCCTAGCTAAACAAGTGCTGTAGTGACCTTTTCTATTTAAGGGCGCTGCGGCACTTTAATGTTCCAATACCTAATTCATGAGGTTTACAATGAATAATAAGTTTAAATCTTTTGCTTTATCTTCCCTGACGCTTGCAGTAATGGCAACAACAGGGCAAGTAATGGCTGAACAAGATGATAGTGAAGCCATTGAAGAAGTCGTGGTTAAAGCGAGTCGCTTAAAAGGTACAGCAAGTGCTGTAATGCAAGAACGAAAAAACCAAGCTTTTGTTGCTGATATATTAGGATCAGAGCAAATATCTCGAACAGGAGATTCGGATGCTGCTGCGGCACTTCGTCGTGTTACAGGTATTACGCTTGTAGATGGCAAGTTTATTTATGTACGTGGCTTAGGCGAGCGTTTTTCTAGTACACAATTAAATGGCGCTGCTGTTCCTAGTCCAGATCCAACACGAACAGTAATTCCGCTTGATTTGTTTCCATCAAGTATTATTGAATCGTTATCGGTACAAAAATCATATTCACCCAGTATGCCAGCGCATTTTGCTGGTGGTAATGTTGATGTACGATTAAAAACAATTCCTACGGATTTTGTTTTCAATATCAAAGGAAAGCTCGGTGGGAACACCAATAATTTCGATGATGGTTTAACGTATAATGGCGGTGACGATGATTGGTATGGCATTGATGACGGTACTCGTGCCGCGCCTTCAGATTTAAGTCAGCTATGGCAAAGCTATACACCCATCAATGACTTAAGCCAAGAAGAAAATCGTCAAGTAGCCGCACAACTTAATCGTGATTACGATCCAGTAAAAGAAAGTATCAACCCCAATACTGGTTTAGATATGACATTAGGTAACAAGTTTGATTTTGACGATTTCCGCCTAGGCTTTTTATCATCAGTGTCTTATGACAACAAATGGGAAGTTTCTGAAGGGTATCAAGGACAAGATTTTACTCAAGGCTCCGATGGAAGTTGGTCACTAGTTCGTGGTTTTGATGATGTTGAAACCACTGAACATTCTGTGCGCTTTTCAGGTATGTTAAGTGTTGGTTTGGAATATCGTCGTGATCATCGTATCGATTTTACTTCGTTAATTTTGCACGATACTCGTGATGAAATAAGTGACAAACGCGGTAACACCAATAACGTAACTATCAGTGATGGTTTAAGAGTACGTGATACAGAAGTTATATATGAAGAGCGCGAGATGATTTCTAATCAACTTCGCGGTACACATAATTTTAATGATTGGTGGGGGCTCGGCGCTGATTGGTTCTACTCTGATGCACGTTCAAATCGTTATGCGCCAGGAAATATTGAAACACGCTATATCGTTGCAGATGGTTACAATGGACAGCCAGAAGACGGAATTTTTGATTACGTTAATGAAAGCTCATTACGAAATGCAACAACAGCAACACGTTATAGCTTTCAAGACTTAAACGATGAAGTGGAAAATTATGGTTATAATTTATCTTTACCGTTAATGCTGGATAGCACTGAAATTGAATTAAAGTTTGGCGGCAACTTTGTTAAGAAATCGAGAGAGGCTTTTGCCAGACGTTTAGATATCAATACCCTTGCTTTTGATAACCTTGATTTAACAGGTTACCAATTAAATAGCATCTTAACTGATGACGTTATGCTAAATCAGTCATTGAGTGGTAATGATATTATTATGCGTGACACGTCTGTTGCGGGTGATGATTATTACTCAGGGCAAATGATTGATGCGTATTATGTAGAAGCTGACTTTTTCTTCAACAACAGCTGGCGCTTAGCGGGTGGTGTTCGCTGGGAAGACTTTAGACAAGTTGTTGCTCCGTTAGACCCAGCAACAGGAATGTTTGATTTACCTGCAGCACCAACGGAAGAAGACTTAGCTGATTTAACATTTAAAGAAGATGATTTCTTTGGTGCATT
>JAWUZD010000020.1:0-7839 GCA_034110465.1 Mesoflavibacter sp. | reverse complement strand
GTAGGGTTTGTTATGACCACATCAGAATTAGGTACCTCACTCATCATTCGTCGCTGAGACATTTCATATTGCGTTTGCTTTATTCGCCCTTTAATTTCAGGGTTACCTTCAGTATTTTTAAATTCATCTTTTATTTCTTGTTTGGTCATTTTTAACTGACGAGAGTGATTCCACACTTGGTATGGCGCGTCAATAGCGACAATGATACCAATGGATAAACCTAGCGCTAAAAACATCCACAGTAACATATTGACTGCATGGCCAAAGTTCAATGGAATTGCTTCTAAGCTTAACCCTAATATTTGATCAAAAAGACCATTCAACAATAAGTAAGCAACAATAAAAACTACAAAAAATTTGAGAATTGATTTAAGTAATTCAACTGCAGCTTGCACACCAAACATACGTTTAAAACCCGCAAAGGGTGAAAGTCGGTTCGCTTTCGGCGCCATAGCTTCCCAAGAAAAAGCCATGCCTCCCAGCATTGTATTACCAATAAAAGCCGCAAGCATAATAATAGCAAAAATGGTTAACATCGGGAAAATGACATCATATACGCCACTAGATATAACACTTTTTATAGAATATAGATCCATTGCTTCACGGCGACTAAGCGAAAATAACCGGTTCATCATGGCAGCTAACGCTTGAACCAATGCATTACCCATTACCATCATAGCAAAGGCACTACCTACTAAAACGAACATTGTACCTAAATCTTTAGAGCGCGCTATCTGCCCTTTTTTTCTGGCATCACCGAGTTTTTTCGCCGTGGGTTCTTCGGTTTTTTCACCACTATCTGACTCAGCCATTGAACCCTACCTTTAAACAAGTCATTTTAAATGGCCTTGCAGTCAATTAAGTAGCAACTAAAATCAAGTGCTCGCTGCCATTGAAGTTCGAAGTGAGTAAGGAAGTTACCAAACGTCAACCACATAATAAGCAAACCTGCCATCATGGTGATAGGAAAGCCTATCGCAAATATATTTAACTGTGGTGCTGCTCGCGTCATAACACCAAAAGAGAAATTAATTAGTAACATGGCTGTTAAAGGAGCAAGTGCTAGAGATAAAGCCGTTGCAAACATCCAACCACCCCATAAAACCAACTCTTTATATTTGATACTTGAAAAGTTTTCATTACCAATGGGCAAGGTATCAAAGCTTGCTACAATAAATTGTAAATAAGCTAAATGACCGTCCATCGTCCAAAAAAGTAACGTCGATAATATTAAGAAGAACTGTCCAACTGCGGGTACATTCATACCACTGGCCGGATCAACCAACGACGCAAACCCCAAACCTGATTGCATAGCAATAATTTGACCCGCTAGCGTAAATGTATTAACAACCATTACGGTTACAAAACCTAAGGCAATACCAATAAGTGTTTGCTGCCCAATCAACAAAAATGTTTGTAATGACAAAAGTGTACCAACATTGGTTGGCGGAATTGCAGGCATAATTGCAAAGGTGAGTGTGACACATAAAAACAGTTTAATGCGTGTAGGGATTGTACGAGCGCCAAAACCCACCATCATCATGACTAAGGCAGCAATACGAGTAAAAGGCAGTATAAAGTCAGCTAGATATTGATTAACAACTGACTCGGTAAACTCCATTAGCTAACAACACTCGGAATGCTAGCAACCAAACGAAATGTATAGTCCATGAGCTTTTGTACACCCCAATGGCCACCATAAATCAACGCTAGTAGTGTCATAATAAGACGAGGTAAAAAACTTAAGGTTTGTTCATTAATCGATGTTGCAGCCTGAAAAACAGCGACAATTAGGCCTACAAATAAGCTAGGTAAGATCACTGCGCTAACGAGTACAATTACTAGCAACAAAGCATCTCTTAATATGTCTACAAAGACTTCTGGTCCCATCTTATGTTCTCTTGTTTACGAATTAAACTAAGTACCTAACCCATAACTGGTTGCAATAGTACCTATCACTAGATTCCACCCATCAACTAAAACAAATAACATCAGTTTAAACGGTAAGGAGACGATCATCGGAGATAACATCATCATACCCATGGCCATGAGAATACTTGCAACAACTAAATCGATAATCAGAAAAGGAATAAATAATATAAACCCAATTTGAAATGCTGTTTTTAGCTCACTAATAATAAAGGCTGGAATAATAACAGTCATGGGCAAGTCGGTTGGTTTATCTACTGCGCCAATGTCTGCCATTGCAGCTAAAGTATCTAAATCTTTTATGCGTGTTTGTTCAAGCATAAAAGCGCGTAAGGGGACTTTCCCTTTATCAAAGGCTTCTACTGATGTTAGTTGGTCGGCTAAATAAGGCTGAATGGCGGTTGCATTAATTTGATTATAAACCGGCGTCATAATAAAAAGTGTCATAAATAAAGTTAAACCAATAATCACTTGGTTTGATGGTGTTTGTTGTAAACCAAACGCTTGTCGAAGTATCGCCATCACTACAACAATACGAGTAAAGGAGGTCATCATTATAACAGCAGCAGGAATAAAACTTAGCGCTGTCATAAACATCAGAATTTGTAACGTAACTGAATATTCTTGAGAACCATCAGCATTGGTGGTCAACGTCAACGCTGACATCGACAAATCTTCTGCAGCAAAAGCACTAACGCTTATAATAGATGCTAACAATGTGAATAAAACTAACCAGACATTTTTTTTCATAGTTATTTATGTGTTACTTGTCGTTTCGTTTGTAGCCGTATTGCTATTACTTTTTTTTGAAGTTGTGTTGTTTTGTAAAAAAGACAACACATTACCTGATAATGCTAACGCTTTACCTGACTGAACTTCAAGCGGAGTGTCTAAATCTTTTAATAAGGTAACTTGCTGTGAGCAAACCCCTAAAACCAATTGTTGCTCACCTACTTGTACAACAACCACTCGCTCTTTAGCACCTAAAGATAAACTACCAATCACTTTTAATTGATTTGAGCTTTGCTGAGTCAGGTTAAATCGTTTTAATACCAAAGCACTAATAACAATAACACCTAATACCATGAGTAACGACAAAATCATGCTACTGGCATTGGTATTTGCCATCACATGCTTTCCCACTTGTGGCATTTTCTCTACTGATGAAGGTGCGTCTTGTGTTTGTGTACTCTCAACTATTGTACTTTCTATTTGAGTATTTTCATTTGCCGAAACGTTTTCTTGTGCAAAAGAAAACGTCGTAGACATAAATAATAAACAGCCCAACATAGAAACAAAAAAATTAGTCATTATTTCAACTTTTTAATGCGTTCTATTTGACTAATAACATCAGTTAAACGAATACCAAACTTGTCATTTACAACAACCACTTCACCATGAGCAATAAGTGTTCCGTTAATCAAAACATCCAGCGCTTCACCAGCGACACGGTCAAGTTCAACGACATAGCCTTGGTTAAGCTGTAATAAGTTTCTGATACTAATATTGCTACGACCTACTTCCATTGAAATAGTCACAGGAATATCTAAAATCGTATCGAGTTTACGTTTTTCTTCACCCGTAATTGGTACGTCGTCTTCAGTGAGCTCTTCTAACTCTACTGCTTCTGCACTCTCTAAAGCTTCAGCTTGCTCATCTAAAGCCTCATCCCACATACTTAGGTCTTCTTCGTTGTCATTACTCATACCGCTTGCCTCAATTTTCTATTCTTTACGATTAATGTGTATACCTTCGAGGTATTATAAGTCGTCTTCTAACAGCTCTAACTCTGCATCACTGTCTAGGCGTTTGCCGCCCTTAGTTAATATGGTTAATTCTGATTTAACTGACTCTGGACGTTTAATTTTTTCTTCAATTTTTAATGCAATGTTATCTCTACTACGTCCTAATTTAGCTCTAAATGTTGGTAAGTCTTCAATTAATACCGTTATATGCTCAGGCATTTCTATTGGAATAATATCGCCCGCTTGTAGGTCCATTATTTGACTTAAAGGTAACTCTACTTCTAAGAACTTAGTATTAAGCGAGACAGGTACATCCATAATTTCATCGCGAAGTGCTTTAGACCAACGCATATCGGTATCTTCTTTATCACTTTGCACACCTGCATCAAGCAATTCACGAATAGGCTCAAGCATTGAATAAGGTAACGCAACATGGAAATCTCCACCGCCACCATCAAGTTCAATATGAAAAGAACTAATAACAACCACTTCTGTTGGGCTAACAATGTTTGCCATAGACGGGTTAACTTCAGAGTCTAAATACTCGAAAGAAACATCCATCACTGGAGACCAAGCTTCTTTGTAATCTTCAAATATTAGTTTTAATAACATTTGAATGATTCTACGTTCCGTAGGCGTAAATTCTCGGCCTTCAATTTTAGCGTGATATCTACCATCACCACCAAAAAAGTTATCAACTAAAATAAAGACTAAACGCGCTTCCATCGTGATTAGGCCTGTGCCTTTTAGCGGGCGAAAACGAACCATATTCAAGCTAGTAGGAACAAACAATGTGTGAATGTACTCACCAAACTTGATCATTTGAATGCCGTTTATCGATACTTCGGCAGTTCTGCGCATCATGTTGAATAAGCTAATACGCATATGACGGGCAAACCGCTCGTTGACCATTTCCAATGTCGGCATACGGCCACGAACAATACGATCTTGTGAAGAAAAATCATAGTCAGAGCTACCATCCTTGCCGATGGCATCATCTTCAACTACATCTTCTTCTTCAACATCGTCGACACCATGTAAAAGCGCATCAATTTCGTCTTGGGATAATAAATCACTCACTCGTCATTCTCTTATTTCCGCTCATTTTCATTCAATAAATTCGTTAGCTAAAGACTTTTCTTCAATAACCGCTACTGCATTACAAAGCCAGTAAATAATACTTTCTCAACGGTTTCATTTCCTTCTAAATCTTTCATCACTAACTGTAATGCCGCAAGTGACTGTTGCTTTAAAGCGTCTTTACCTACACTGGTTGATAAATCGTCAGCATTAGCTTGTGAAAAAATATTTAACAAGGTACTTTCAATTAACGGAATATGCATTTTAGCCGTTTCTTCATTGTCGCCACCTCGAACCAATAGTTGTACTCTAATTTCAACAAAGCGATCACGCGCTGCACCGGGAACATTAAAACGAAATGGTCTTGGCATTGGAACATAAAGAGCCGTACCAACCTGGGCATTTTGACCTTCTATACTAGCGCCACCTTCACCGCCTGCTTCACCTTCACCGCCTGCGCTCGCTTGTTCAACTGGTGCGCTGCTATCGCCGCCCATTAAAAACACATAGGCACCACCGCCACCTGCAATTAAAATAACAGCGGCAATAATGATCATCATCATTTTTTTCTTTTTTCCGCCGCCATCAATTTCTAAGTCAGCTTCTTTACCCTTTTCATCAGCCATGCGTTACCTTTAATGTTTACGTTAATAAATATTGTTAAACTATATCCTTGAATAGCACTCTAGCCAACGTGTTTTCATCAACTTAGTGGTATTTAAGCTATTTTTGCTGCAATTGTATTCGTATCTGTTTATTTATGCATAATAATCGACAGCACTTGTTGAAGAATTAAGCATTCTTGCTGATAAATTATGCTCTACTACATCACTTGCCTCTGCGGTATTTTCCAGAGAATTATTGTTATTATTTTCAGACTCGTTGTTTTCATCTGACTGTTGTGACTGCTGCTCAACATTGGCATCACCCACATCAACGCCTAGTTCAGCTAAAGACTCTTTCAATTTATGCATATTTTGTTCAAGTGCATCTTTAGCTTGTTGATTCTGGACAATAAAGTTAACGGTGGCTTGCTCACCTTGTAAGTTAACCCTAACTTGCATGTTACCCAGTTCAGGTGGGTCAAGTGTGATATCAAATTGTTGTAATTTTTGTGAAATCATCAACATGACTTTATCTTTGACAGCATTAGAAAAGTCTTTTCTAAAAATTGAAATCGTTTCGTGGTGTAATTGGGTGTTCGTTTTTTGACTTTGTGAAACTTCTGAACTGCCTGTTGGGTTGAAAATTTCAGCCACTTGTTGATCTACATTATCATATGCCGTTTGTAAGATTCTGCTTGATGAGTCCATTAAACCAGCCGTCATTGAGAAGTCTGTACTATTTTTAGTAGGTGTTTTAACGGTTACTTCTTTATTTTCAACACCAAGCTCTTTACTTTGCTCAATGAGTTTTTCAACTGATTTAGCACTTAATGCATTTTCAGGCTCTGTTAAGTTTGCTTTCTTTACGTCAGATTCTGTTCTTTCTTGCACTAACCTAGTTACTGATGAATTTTGACTATTACTGTTTTGAGCGGGAGAAATGGCTGCTGACAAACTCGCTTCTGGTTTGGTAAGACCTTTCTCTTTTTGCATCAATTTGGTAATTTCATCATTAATATCTGATTCCGCGTCTATAGCGCTTTGACCATTCATTACTGTTTGTAAGTTTTCTGATGCTTTAGGAGACAACTTTATATTGCTCGAGTCGAGATTTTTTAATGCTGCTGTAAAGCTCTGCTGACTAGCTTCTTGCTGTGCTTTTTTATCGCTGCTTAATTCTACTTTACTCGCATCATTATCAATGTCACTGATTGATTGCGCTTGCCTACCTTGAGCTAAGACTTCGGCTTTAACAGTTTTATTCAAGCTGTCAATAACACTATTTTTATCTAATTTAGTTGTACTAGATAACTTAGCAGCATCAGTTTCGTTAGTTAGTGTGTCTACACTTTCATCCGTTTTGTTATTGTCTTTAAGGCTATTTTCTTGAATTAGTGCTTGTGTATTTAATTGACTATTTTCTTTAGTTTTATTAGCTGATGTTAGTAATGCTTGAAGTGATTTTTCTTGCTCAGTAAGCGTACTTGAACTCGCATCTGTATTCACTGCTTTAGCGACACTTGAAAGGTCTGCTACTAGTCCGCTCGATTTTAATAACAATTGAGCTTCATATTTTGCTTTTTGCTCTTTAGACATTTCGTCAACGTTAACACTTGGATCTGACTTCGGTTCAACTAGTGTTTTATCTGCTTTTGTTAAAAAAGACATTAACAATGCTGACTCATCAACCGTCTCTTTATCCAACACTTTTGCATCTTGATTGCCGGAAGCGGCAATTTCTTGTTTGGTATTTGCCGACTCAGTTTCATCTGATGCATCCTGAGATGCGTCTGAATTCTTTGGTGTTTTGTTGCTATTTTCCGACGCTTTATATTCCGAGGACGATTCTGTTTTTTTAGTATCAACTACCTCAACAGGTGTTTGACTTTTAGAATCACTTACATCCTTATTTTTAGATAGCTGCAAGTCAATATGTTGTGAAAAATCATCTTTAGATGAAGATGAATTAAAGGTAGCAGTATCGTCTTTAATATCGACATTTTTTGATACATTAATGGGTAAAACATTGAGTTGTTGCATAATAGTCCCAATCGCTAAAATCAATAATAAATTAAGTAGTATTCAGAAGGGAATCACCCTATTACTAACAAGTAAGCAATAAGTATTCCATTATAATTTTTTTAAGTGCTTATTTTCATGGTTGAAGGAAGGTAAACGTTAATAGGTCGATTTTCGTCTTAAAAATTGTTGAGTGGCTATTTCATCAAACATACTCTGTTCTTTTTTCTCTTCGATTTTTTTTAACGCAATGTTACGTTTATCCGATAGCATTTGAACGGCTTGCACTTTTTGTCTTTGCTTTAGCCATAGTTGCCTACTTTGCTCTACTAGAGCTTTAGCCTGATGCATGGCAACTTTTACTTGCTCTGATGCGTAGTCAAGTTTACTAATAAAGGCATGATAATGATTGTAAGTAGCACTATCTAACACCTGCTTTGAACGTTGACTTAATCTCGACA
>JAWUZD010000019.1:0-9466 GCA_034110465.1 Mesoflavibacter sp. | reverse complement strand
CAATAGCTTTATTTAAAAATTTCTGAGCTGAACCTTTCATTCTACGCTTAGTCAATAAGAAATCTATTGTGTTGCCTAGCTTATCTACTGCTCTGTATAGATACATATGTTTACCTGATACTTTTATATAAGTTTCATCTAGCCTCCAACTATCAGTTACTTGCCTTTTACGTTTGTTCATATTAGCTTCTGTTTCTTTTGAGAACTTAAATACCCAACGTTGAATCATAGAATGGTCTACTTTTATCCCACGCATTGCTAATAGCTCTTCAACATCTCGATAGCTGAGTGTGAATCTTAGTTTGAAATATAATGCTTGTTTAATAATAATTGGAGAGTATCTATGGTGTTTGTACATTTATTAAATTTTCTTTTCAAATTTAGTTATATTTGAAGAGGATCAAATTAATGCGACAGAACCTAATAAACTCTAGCTTACATAACCATCAATGTGATAAAAAAAACTCAAATCATTTTTTGATTTGAGTTTTTAATTTCTAAAATTCAATAAACAATATCCTATTGATTCATCTTCATATCATGATCATACTTACAACAACCAGGTAGATTTTTATAAGCAGCTTCATTTCCTGCAACTTTATCGGTATCATAACCTGATCCAGCAATTGCATTATGAATTTCTATTGCAGCGGTTTTAGTGTCATCAAAAGACACATCTATTTTCTTTTTTTCTACATCCCAAACTGCATTAGAAACACCTTCAACACTATTAGCAGCGTTCTCAATGGTAGTCTTACACATTCCACAGTTACCTCTTACACCAAAAGAAATATCTGAAATTGCTATTTCTTTAGATATTTCGGTAGTTGCTGATACTGATTCTTGTTTGGTTTCATTCTTACAACTTGTCAAACCAATAGATACTATTGCCGTTACACTTAAAATTACTCTTTTCATTATTTTAAAATTTAATTATTATTAATTGTTTCTATTTATTCTATTACTTGTTTTATTTCTCCACAGGTTAACATAGCATCACCAAAATAGGGATTGATTACTTTCTCCTCAATACTCAACCAATAAGCACCTTTATTATTATCTGCCATAGGACAAAATTGATGATATACTTTTCTATTTATACCAAATACTTCAATTGAAGTAGTTAAATGAATTGAAAGGTTTTTAAAAGTCATTCGTTGTTCCTTAATTTTGGTTGAATTAGTAATTGAAATAGCGGCTGATTTGATTTCCTTAGCTAAAGACATCCAACGTTTATGTGATTCTTTAGCGTTTATTTGTTTCATCTCAATTTTTGATAAATTTTCTAATAGCTTTTTGGATTCTTTTATTGCGGTATTTGAATCATCTTTTACTAAAGCATCTTTTAAGTTTATATAGTCATTAAAAACATTATTTAATTTATTTTGAAAGCTCTTTGACACTTTTAATCTTTCATTATTATTTGACTCTTTTTCATCATTTCCTAAAGTATTATTTTCCATATCAAGATGACCTTCATGGCTAGTTGTTGTTTTTACACCTTTTTTATTCATCATAGATTTCTTCCCTTGTAATTGAGCTACTGCATCAACTGTAAATGTTCCATTTGTTACAATTTCTTCCCCATTTTCTAAACCATCCAATATCTCATAATTATCTCCATTACGAACACCAAGTGTTATTTCACGCATTTCAAAAATAGGTTCGTTGGGATTTGTCTTTATATAAACTAAAGATCGTGTACCTGTCCATAATACAGCACTTGCAGGAATATTTAGTGATTCCTGATTTACTTGTTCCAAACCTTTAATTTTTCCTGTGATAAACATTCCTGGTTTAAATAAATTTACTTTGTTAGCTAATGTTGCACGTATAGTTACAGTTCTGGTGCTATTATTTAAAACTGGGTTTATAAAAGATATAACCGCATCAAATTCCTTATTAGGATATGCGTTTGTAACCACAATAACTTTCTGTCCTTTCTTAAATTGAGGGATTTGATTTTCATAGGCATCAAATTCTGCCCAAACAGAACTAAGGTTACTTACTTTTAAAATTGGTTGTCCTTGTTTTAAATAATCACCTTCTGCTGCCATTACCATTGTCACCGTACCAGAAACTGTGGCATATATTGGGAAATTAGTTTTAACTTTACCTGTTAACTCGATACTATTTATTTGACTTTCAGAAAGTTTCCATAATTTCAACTTATTACGAACTGCCTTATATAAAGATGGTTGTGTCTCTTTTAAAGACGCTGCTGTAATTAATTCTTGCTGAGCAGCAACAAGATTAGGCGCATAAATAGTAGCTAATAACTGACCTCTATTTACTTTTTGTCCATTATACGCAACATTCAATCTTTCTAAACGACCATCAAAATAACTGGCTTGTACTGAATTATTCTCATCGTTTACGGTAATCTTACCAGAAAGCGAAATAAGTCCATATTCATCAGATATATCTTTACGACCAACTATGATAGTTTCAATATTAGCTAAAGCAACAGCGTTTTCTGTCATTTTAATTTCGTTAGCAGTCAATCCTTCAGCACTAGTTTCTGCTGGAATTAAATCCATTCCACAAATAGGACAATCACCTGCTTCGGGTTGCATTATTTGAGGATGCATAGAACATGTCCACATTTCAATGGTTTCCGCAACCGTATCGTGATTAGATTCTTTTTCTACATAAGATGAACTTCCAAAAAGAAACCACCCTAAAAGAAGTCCAATAGCTAACATTCCTATATATGTTATATACTTTTTCATTATTTTGGTAATTTTAATGTTATTTTATCATTCAACAACAAGTCATCAATATGGCCTGCAATAGTATTATCATCTGTCTTAAAGTGCATATGTATATTAGTTGTATGATGTGTAAAAACTGCTTTATGCTTTGTAGAATAAAACCCTATAATTTTAACTTTCCTATTTTTTAAATTTCCGCTTAAGCCAGCTTCTGTATGTTTTTTATGCGTATGTATTGTATCCCCATCTTTCCAATTAATTACATGCCAATCTAAAGAAGTAACTGTACCCTCTAACAAAAACGGGAATGGCTTTTCTGTATCTATTCCGTTACTTTTTGCTAATTCAAAAACCTTTTTTTCTAATTTATCTTTAGTAGTAATAATTTCTATTTTGTAAGAATCCCATTCTTTAACTTCTGCGTATACTAATAAAGAAGCTTTAAAATTATAGTCCTCTCTAATATGTAAACTATTATTTATAACAATACTATTACTTGGTTTACTATCAAATATTTGTACTTCACCTTTTAGACTCTCTATAGCACCAAGCCCATAGAGGTTTTTTACTTTTGAAAAACTATCTAAACTAATTACTGGTTTAATATTACCAGACATTATTGTTCTTAGAGCACCATAATATTTCACAACCGTTTTATTTGATTTACTATTTGCTTTTTGACAAGTAACAAAAACCATTATCAAAATAATTGATGCAATTATAATTATTGTTTTTTTCATTTTCTAATTGGTTAAATAGTTAATATTTGTGGTTTGCAAATAGTAATTTTTAATTGATTCTATTTGATTTATTTGAAACTTTAATTGTAATTCTTGAATATCCAACACATCATTAAAGTCTATAGTTCCTGTTTCGTAGTTTTTTATTAAAATAACTTCTGCATCTTTAGCTTGTTTTAAGTTTTTAGCTTGCGTTTTATAACTTATTCTCGCCGAAACTCTATTTTTCATTGCTTTATCTAAAAGGTTTTCCAATGTGTTTAAACGTTCTTGCTTTTTAGCTTCAATCTCCTGTTGTTGCAATTCGTTTTGTTTGGTTTTAGATTTAAATTTCTTGTTAAATATGGGTATTGATAACGATAGCATCGGCATAATTATATCTTTTCCATTATCACTAAAATTCATATCTGGTCGTTTTTCCACATTGATATAATCTAAACCAAAACCAATCATTGGACTACTTTCTTTTATATTCAGTAATTCTGATTGTTCTACAGATCTGTAGAGTTTATCATATTTCAACAATTCTGGATGTAATGCTAAATTTTCAGTCGTAATTTCGAAATCTTGCGAAGGCAAATTCAATTCATTTATTATAGTAATTACAATCGCTTTATCCCGATTTAAGAGCTTATTAAAATTAGTCTGTTCTGCAAGAAACTGTTGGTTTAAGACCTCTAATAATTGTTGCATTTCATTCTGTCTCATTTGCAATCGTAACACATCTACAGCGGACGCTTTACCAACTTCTACGGATGTTAACGCCAATTTCTCGTATGTTTCTAATAGTTTAATATTTTCTATTAACATCACTTGTTTAGCTTTATTAGCATAGAGATTGTAATAGGATTGAGATACAGAAGCAATTAGTTTTCGTTTTGCGATTACTATGTCTTCATATTTAGTATCTGCTAACGCACTTACATAATTTTCTCTAGCCGTTATATTTCCAAACCAAGGCATCATTTGTTTTGCAGACACTTTAAAACGTTGTGCTCCTGTGCGTGTTTCTGGTTCACTTGCAAAATAACCAACCGCAAATTCGGTATTAGGAAGTGTATTAACCTCGTTCACTTTTTCTGAAGCAATATTATATTGTAACTCAAATTTTTTAATTTTAGGGTTACTATTTAAGGCTATTTCTATAAGTTTTTCTAATTCTTGACTTTGAACACTAAGAAAAAAACATAGAGCACCAAAAAACAAAATTATTTTGCGTGTAATAAGATTATTATTTTTCATTTTTCTCTATTCTTTTTAATTTTAACTCTTCTCTCCAGCTATACAACACAGGAACTAAAAAGTAAGATGTAATGTCTATAACCATTCCTCCAAAGATTGGAATAGCCATAGGAATCATAATATCGCTTCCTTTTCCTGTAGAGGTTAATACAGGTAATAATGCAAGAATGGTAGTTACAGTAGTCATTAAACAAGGTCTAATTCTTTTACTTGCCGCTTCCTGAGCCGAATGTCGAATTCCTTTTATATCTGAAGGTTTATCGCGTTCAAAAGTTTGTGTTAGGTAAGTTGCCATTACAACACCATCATCTGTTGCAATTCCAAACAATGCTATAAACCCAACCCAAACAGCGACACTTAAATTAATAGTTTTCATACTAAAAAGGTCTCTCATATTCTCTCCAAATAAACTAAAATTGAAAAACCAATCTTGACCATAAAGCCAAATCATTATAAAACCACCAGCAAATGCAACAGCAATCCCTGAAAATACCATAAGAGATGTAGTCACCGATTTAAATTGGAAATACAAAATCAAGAAAATAATAGCAAGTGCCAAAGGAACGACTACAGAAAGTGTTTTCTCTGCGCGTAATTGATTCTCATACGTTCCTGTAAATTGATAACTAATCCCTTTTGGAACAGCTAATTCTCCAAACTTTATTTTTTGCGTAATTAAAGCCTGCGCATTTTCTACCACATCTACTTCTGCAAAGCCATCTAACTTATCAAACAGAACATAACCTATTAAGAAAGTGTCTTCACTTTTAATAACTTGCGGTCCTTGTTCGTATCTAATTTCAACTAATTCTCCTAATGGCACAGGCCTTCCATTTTCTAAAGGAACATAAATCTTTTTAAGATCTTCTGGATTACTACGCAACTCTCTTGGATAACGAACACGAACGCCATAACGTTCTCTGCCTTCAACTGTTTGTGTTAATGGCATTCCTCCTACAGCGACTTGCAAGATTTGTTGCACATCGACAATAGATATTCCGTATCTCGCTAATTGTTCTCTTTTTATGTCAATTAATAAATAAGGTTTACCAACAATACGGTCAGCAAATACGGCTTGTTCTTTTACACCTTCGGCTTGTTTTAATATTTCCTCTAATTTTAAACCAAAAGATTCTATTTGTGCCAAGTCTTGACCTTTTACTTTAATTCCCATTGGAGCTCTCATACCGGTTTGCAGCATTACCAATCGGGTTTCAATAGGCTGTAATTTTGGTGCAGAAGTTACACCTGGAAACTTAGTCACTTTTACTATTTCATCCCAGATATCGTCTGGACTTTTAATCTCTGGTCGCCAGTTGCGGTAAAATTCGCCATCTTCATCTTCAATTAAATGTTTGCTTTTAATAGTAAATGGATCTCTTAATTTTGAAGCATCATAATTTAAATCATCACGTTTTAAGTCGGTATTAGGGTTTGTAACAAGCTTATTATTTTTTGTGATAAAAAGACCATTTTCATCAACCTTATAGCGTTGTCTTTCACCTTTAGCATTGCGCATATATTCAGATTTATACTGAATCATATTTTCGTACATAGATAATGGTGCTGGATCTAAAGGGGATTCCGTTCTACCAGATTTACCCACTACTGTTTTTATTTCAGGAATAGTCGCTACAGCCATATCTAACTGCTGTAATACGCGCTTATTTTCTTCTACACCTGCATGTGGTAAAGATGTAGGCATTAGAAGAAATGATCCTTCATTAAGAGATGGCATAAATTCCTTTCCAGTAGTATTTTTTATGCAAACACCAGATATAAGTACTGCTACAGGTATAATTAAAAATAGCATTTTGTTTGCTAATGCCCATTTTAAAATCTGATTATAAAACCTTCTAAAGATTGAAAACACACCCAAGATCCCAAAGCAAATTATGGATACAAAAATTAAATTTACTATTACACTTCTATCAAAGCCTAATGGTCTCCAATAAGAAGCCAAAAGAAAAACAATAGTAACAGAAGCTATTATAACATTTATGAGATTTGACTGTTTTTGAGAAAATAACTCCTGAACAGTTAGTAATGTTGTAATACCAAAGGCTATTAAAACCAAACCTAACCAATAACCATAAACTAATGCAATAATACCAACAATTATAAGCGCACTATTAATTAAATAACTAACTGATTTTTTAATGCTCTTTTTCTTAAATAAATAAGCTGCTAATGGTGGAATTATAAATAATGCAATTACTAATGAAGCAGATAATGCCATTGTTTTGGTAAATGCAAGAGGTCTAAATAATTTCCCTTCTGCTCCTATCATTGTAAAAACTGGTACAAAACTAATTATTGTAGTAAGAACAGCTGTCAAAATTGCTCCCGACACTTCAGCCGTAGCATTATAGATAATTTCGTTTGTAGTGTAAGCTAAGCCACTTTGGTTATGGCGCAACTTTTCATCATCCATATGTCGAATCATATTTTCAGCTAAAATAACACCAACATCAACCATAGTACCGATTGCAATGGCAATCCCAGATAATGCTACAATATTAGCATCTATATTGAAAATTTTCATTGTTACAAAAACCATCAATACAGCAACAGGTAGTAATCCCGATATTAGAATAGAAGCTCTTAAATTAAAGAGCATAATGATAATAACTAATATGGTAATTAAAATTTCTAAGGTTAATGCTTCTTTTAATGTATCTAAAGTTTCTACAATAAGTTCTGTACGGTCATAAAAAGGAATTACAGTTAGCTGAGATGTGCTTCCGTCTGTTAATACTTTTGATGGCAAACCTACTTTTAGCTCCTCAATTTTTGCTTTCACATTATTAATAACCTCCATTGGGTTTGCTCCATAACGAGCTACTACAACCCCTCCAACAACTTCTGCACCTTCTTTATCTAAAACTCCACGTCTAGTTGCTGGTCCAAGCGTTACATTTGCCATGTCCTTAATTCGTAATGCTGTGAAATTTTCTGAAGAAACTACAGCATTTTCTATGTCTTCTATAGATTTTACATAACCTAAACCACGAACTAAATATTCCGCCTGATTAATTTCTAAAGTTTGTGCTCCAATATCTTGATTACTCTCTTTTACAGCTTTTACAATTTGACCAAGACTAATCTTATATTGACGCATTTTTTCAGGATTCACATCAACTTGATATTCCTGCACGTAACCACCAATTGAAGAGACTTCCGAAACACCACTTGCGCCCGAAAGTGCATATTTTACATAATAATCTTGAATACTTCTAAGTTCCTGTAAATCCCAACCGCCAGTTACATTTCCTTTCTCATCGCGACCTTCTAAGGTATACCAATATATTTGACCTAAACCTGTGGCATCTGGTCCTAAAGATGGACTTACATCATCTGGCAAAAGATTAACTGGTAATGAATTTAGTTTCTCTAAAATCCGACTACGAGACCAATAAAACTGAATATCTTCTTCAAAAATTATATAAATACTCGAAAAACCAAACATAGAAGAACTACGAATTGTTTTTACTCCTGGAATACCAAGTAAAGATGTTGTTAATGGATACGTAATTTGGTCTTCTATATCTTGTGGCGAGCGACCTTGCCACTTTGTAAAAACAATCTGTTGATTCTCTCCAATATCTGGAATAGCATCAACAGCAACGGGATCTGAAGGTAGAAACTTTGTGTCCCATCCAAAGGGAGCGTTAATAATCCCCCAACCTACAAATAAGGTAAGTATTAAAACTGCTACTAGTTTATTTTCGATAAGATATTTGATCGCTTTATTAAGCATACATTTTGATAATTAAACAGTTAGACATTGGTATTAAGAAAATACTGAATACAGAAAACTATCCTAATGGAATAAATCCATAGGACAATTAGGTCTATTGTTTAAAAATCAGATTAAATAAGTCTGGTCAATCTTGTAGATTTGCCGAACGACGAGGAGTGGTTTGTAGTCTTTATAAGAAAGATCTTTTTTTACTAAGCTTCCAAAAAGGTTAGTATATGTACAAACAAATAAAGCTGTAAAAATCTGCTGTTCAAAAGTAATTTTATCTACAGAAAGCTGTAATTCATTTTGACCATCTATTACCAATTGCTCATCTTTACAGCAATTCTTTTTTGTAATGTTACAGCCTTTTTTAGTTGAAGTTTTTTGCATTTTCATTCCACAGGTTTTCACTTTATGAAATATAGCCGTATCTACTAAAGTCCCTCCACAATAATGCATATCAATAGTAAAAGACATAGTAGAAAACAGAACTACTAAAGCCATTAATAATGATGTTGTTTTATGGAATGTTTTTTTCATACTTAAAGCGAATATACGATTTTTAGAAGTTCTAACTTTGTTTAATATAAGTTTAGTTAATAATATAATTAGCTATAAGGCTTTAAAAATGATTAACTTCAAGCATTAAAACACAAAAACCATAATAAGAATAAGAGCTAATAATTATTAATAATTCAAGTACTAATGAGTTATTTACCATAATCAAAACAATGGTTCTGTCGCATTAATAAAATAGAGTTGTAATTTTTTAAGAGTATATTTTTAAGAAGCTAGTGAGCAGAAAGTTTTAAACGTTGTAGATTTAGGATTCAGTATCTGACCCTTTCTAATAATGTTTACTATTTCTATTCCTGCTAATGTTTTTTGGGCTGATTCAAATTCTTTAAAACCTGTTGTAATTAATATTCTTCTTTTAATACTCCGATGGTCTTGCTCTACAATATTATTCAAGTATTTTACTCTTCGGATTTTCACTTTTACTCTAGTAAAACTTCTTTTATTCC
>JAWUZD010000018.1:0-16527 GCA_034110465.1 Mesoflavibacter sp. | reverse complement strand
TCATTTTGTTGAGTTCGCTGACCTTATTCCTCGCAAAGAAAAGTTTAAAAAGCAATAACCTTTCAGGAGCTTCTTTATTAACTTTTATGACCTTTTTACTGGGGACTACTTTTGTAGTGATGCAGTTTATGGCTTTCGATTCTTTAACTGATTCAGGTGTTTTCTTTACAGGAAAAGGAAGTAGTGTAGCAGGTTCTTTTATCTATATTATGGTGATGGCCCACTTGGCTCATATTGTAGCTGGACTTATCTCGCTGACAGTCATCGCTTTTAAGGCAGTGACTAAAAAATATACTAAGGATAATATGTTAGGCTTTGAGTTGGGAGCTACTTTCTGGCATTTTGTAGATTTGTTATGGATTTTTCTTATACTGTTTTTAGTTTTTGCTAAAGATATTTTTTAACCTATTTTTGCAAGAACTTACAACTAATCTAAAGTTATGGATTCAACAGTAGCATCTACTGGTACCGAAGGACAAAAATGGGGTGGTGGCACGAAGCCACTCAATGTCAGTTATGGAAAAATGATGATGTGGTTTTTCATCCTTTCGGATGCTCTTACCTTCACAGGTTTTCTTGCAGCTTACGGTTTTTCGAGATTTAAATTTATTGAAGAATGGCCTCTCGCAGATGAGGTGTTCAATCACTTCCCATTTCTTCACGGGACTGATGCACCTATGTTCTACGTAGCGCTGATGACCTTTATACTTATCGGTTCTTCTGTTACTATGGTACTTGCCGTAGATGCAGGGCACCAGATGAAGCAAAAAAAGGTGGCTTTTTATATGTTGCTTACCGTTATTGGTGGTATGATATTCGTAGGCTCACAAGCTTGGGAATGGAAAAACTTTATTGCTGGTGAATATGGTGCGGTAACAACTAAAGGTGGAAAAATCCTTCAGTTTCTAGATGTAGAAACCGGTAAACGAGTAGCTCTTGAAGACTTTGCAGAAGTAGGTCCTAGAGATGTTGCACCTTACGGTAACAGTCAAGGAGTCTGGTTTGAATCTTCTGGTGAATACAATGCAACCTATACTTTTGAAGAAGTTAAGAAGGGCTTTGACGCAAATCCCAATGTAACCATTAGAACGCAACAGCTGATCCTAAACGAAGAAACTGGTGCAAGTGAAAAGCTTGTTCTTTCTAGAGCCGATGCTTTAGTAAAGTTGAATAAAGACGGTGTAGGGGTTGTAGAAGGAGCAAATCTTACGGAAAATGAATATGGAGCGCCACTTTTTGCAGATTTCTTTTTCTTTATTACAGTTTTTCACGGTTTTCACGTTTTCTCAGGGGGCATGTTTAACTTACTGGTTTTCTTCAACGTTCTATTAGGAACATATGAAAGAAGAGGAAGTTATGAAATGGTAGAGAAAGTAGGTCTTTACTGGCACTTTGTAGATTTAGTTTGGGTATTTGTATTTACATTCTTCTACCTAGTATAATTAAAAAACATTATTTTCATTCCGATTAATGTCGGAATCTAAAAGCATATAAAATGGCACACGAACATAAATTAGAAATATTTAGAGGATTATTAAAATTCAAATCTAACACTCAAAAAATTTGGGGTGTTTTAATTTTTTTATCTTTAATAACATTTGTAGAAGTAATATTAGGTATTTATAAGCCAGAATCTTTAGAAGCTCAAGTTTTAGGGATGAAAGGTTTGAATTGGATATTTATTATCTTAACACTAGTAAAAGCTTATTACATTACTTGGGATTTTATGCACATGCGTGATGAAACTGTTGGGTTAAGAAGAGCTGTTGTTTGGACGGGGATTTTCTTAATTTGTTACTTAATTTTTATTTTATTACAAGAAGGTGGATATGTTTTTGATGTGTATCAAGACGGGTTTATTACTAGAGATTTCTAATTAAAAAATATACTTTACACATAGGTGTAAAATTTGAGTTAAAAAGGTGGTTTTATTAAACCATCTTTTTTATTTTTGTACTATGCAGAGAAAAGCTATTAAACGTAATCTTGTTTTAGGAATTTTATTCTTTCTTCCTGTCACTTTTTTGTTGTTTTTATACCCAGCAAAACATAACTACACACCTTTAGAGATTGTAAAGGCTAATGTTTTAGATGTTACAAATTTACCATCTAATAAAGACACTTCAGTTCAATTAAAGGACAATATTACTGTTTTAAACTTTATAGGAAATAATCCTGAAAATTATTTTACAGAAGCTTCTAACCTTAAAGAATTGGTTTACGATAAATTTACGGGTTTTAAAAAGTTTCAAATAGTAACTTTAGTGCCTCTTGAAGCTAAAGAAGAAGCAGAACGTTTGCGTCAAGAATTAACTAAATATAAACCTTTAGAATATTGGAAGTTTGTTTATGCAAGTCAAGATGATATTAATAGATTATTTAGTACACTAAGAACGTCTAAATATTTAAATTTTGAAGGATTTGTTAGTGAGGTTTATGTTATAGACAAGGAACTGAACCAACGTGGTAGATTAGATGATAGATCTAAATTGGAAATAAAAAAAGAATCTCAATTTTATCCACTAACATCTTACAATATGTCTGAAGTTTCAGTGCTTAAAAACAAAATGAGCGAAGATGTTAGAATTCTTTTTACAGAATACAGACAAAAACGTAAAGGCGAATTTAATTCAACATCACGAAGAGCAGACGATTTAAAAGCAAATTAGGTTATGAAAAAATCAAACTATTCTTACATCGGTATTGCATTTATTATTTTGCTTTTTGGAATTATTTTTGTTCCTAAAATTGTAGATCGTATAAAAAATAAAGATGTTACTAGAGATGGCTCTAGAAGTTTAGATGTGTCTAATGAAACATTCACTAAAATAGCTTCGAATTTAGATTATTTAGTAATTAACGATAAACGTAAAAAAGTTCCAGAATTTAGTTTTACTGATCAAAATGGAAAAATTATAACTAATACAGATTATCTAGGTAAAGTTTATGTGGTGGAGTTTTTCTTTACTACGTGTCCTACAATTTGTCCAAGAATGAATCGTAATTTAGTTTCTATTCAAAATGAATTAAAAGGTTTAAATGAGTTTAAAGATTTTGGAGTTGCTTCTTTTTCTATAATGCCGGAAACAGACACATCAGAAGTTTTAAAAGCCTATGCAGATAGTTATGGGATTGAAAACCCTAATTGGCACATGTTAACAGGGAAACCTAAATCTGAAGTTTACGAATTATCTAATGTAGGGTTTAATATTTTTGTTGATACAGATAATTTTGAACATTCAGGAGATTTTGCTTTAGTCGATAAAAACGGTTATTTAAGGTCTAGGAAAGACGATTTTGGTAATCCTAAAATATTTTACAAAGGTATAATATCAGAACAAGAAAAAATAGACGAAGACGGAAATGAGCAAGAAATAACAATGCTTATTGAAGATATAAAAGCGCTTTTAAAGGAATAGTATTTATTGTCTAATACAGTTTTGTGTTAATTTAAATTTGTCTATTCGAGCATTACAGAAGTTAAAATATATTTTTACTGAAAGTAGCTAAGCGCAGCTTAACGAGAACTATTGAATACAGCCCTGAATAGTAGTAAAAAACATATTAAATGGAAAATATTAAAGACGAACAAAAATATAATAAATGGATAATAGCACTTTCAGTTATTATTCCTTTAGCAGTAGCCTTATTGTTTGGTGTAAATCTAAAAGATTTGGGTTTTAATGTAAAGCCTTTAACTTTTTTACCTCCAATTTACGCAACGGTAAATGGTTTTACGGCAGTAGTTTTAATTTTAGCTGTTATAGCAATTAAAAAAGGAAATAGAATTTTACATGAGCGCTTAGTAAAAGTAGCAATAGCATTATCCATTTCATTTTTGCTTATGTATATAGCGTATCATATGACTAGCGATTCTACTAAATTTGGTGGTGAAGGCGCAATAAGATATATCTATTTGTTTATTTTAATAACTCATATTATTCTATCAATTGTAGTCATTCCATTTGTATTAATCACTTTTGTAAGAGGAATTACAAATAATATAGAACGTCATAAAAAAATAGCAAAAATTACATTTCCATTATGGTTGTATGTTGCTGTAACTGGTGTTGTAGTTTATGTAATGATTTCGCCTTACTACATTCATTAAATTATAAAAGCGTCAGTTCGAGTGATTTTCAGGTACAAAAAACGTTATCGAGAACAATCTAAAATTAAGAACTTAATCTCTTATGAAAAATAGAATCCTTTTTTTACTTATCACTTTTGTCTTCACTGTAAAGTCAAGCGCACAATGCGCAATGTGTAGAGCCGTTTTAGAAAGTGAAGAAGGACAATCTACAGCAAAAGGTATAAACGATGGTATTGTTTATTTAATGGCTATGCCTTATTTATTGTTTTTTGGCTTTGCTTATTTTATATACAGAAAGTATAACAAGAAACCTAATTAAAATTTTTAACAAATTTTTGGTAAAAAGACTGTAACAAATTTAGTCCTTTGTAGTCTAATTGGTATTGATAGTAAAAAATCAATGCTAAAAACCACCAATTATGCTAAAAATAAGTAAGCTTCATAAATCTTATCCTATTGGAGATTCTAGTCTTCATGTATTAAAAGGAATCGATCTTTCTGTTAAAAGTGGAGAAATGGTTGCAATTATGGGGTCTTCTGGATCAGGAAAATCTACGTTGTTAAACATTATTGGCATGTTAGATGAGTTAGACGAAGGTGAGTATGTTTTAGATAACGTACCAATTGTTGATCTTAACGAGAAGAAAGCTGCTATTTATAGAAATAAATTTCTAGGATTTATTTTTCAATCTTTTAATTTAATCAATTATAAGAATGCATTAGAAAATGTTGCACTTCCTTTATATTATCAAGGGTTAAAGAGAAAGGAACGACTTGAAAAGGCCATGTTTCATCTAGGAAAAGTGGGTCTAACAGATTGGGCTAAGCATTTGCCAAATGAATTATCTGGTGGACAAAAACAACGTGTTGCAATTGCTAGAGCATTAGCAGCAAACCCTAAATTGTTGTTAGCAGATGAGCCTACTGGTGCATTAGATACTAAAACATCGCATGAAATTATGGAGTTTCTCCAGCAATTAAACGATGAAGGGAAAACAATTCTTATCGTAACTCACGAAGAAGATATTGCAGATATGTGTAAGCGTATTGTAAGACTAAAAGATGGTGTTATTATGGAAGATAAATTTGTAAACCAAGTTAGAGCTTCTCAATATGTTTGATATAGACCTTTGGCGTGAAATATTTCAGAGTATAAATAAAAATAGAACTAGAAGTTTATTGTCTGGTTTTACGGTAGCATTTGCTATACTTTTATTTGTAATACTCTTTGGGTTAGCAAATGGACTAAAAAATACCTTTGCTGAAGCATTTGTAGACGATGCAACTAACTCTATTTTTGTAAGAACCGGATTTACAACTAAGGCTCATAAAGGTTTGCAGGCAGGTAGACGTATTCAGCTTAAAAATGAAGATCAAGACTTTATTTTAGATGAGTATGGTAATAAAGTACAATACATTACATCTAGAATATATAAAAATGTAAGCGCCTCATTTAAAAATGAGCAAAATAATTACCAATTAAGAGCTGTAAATCCAGATCATCAATTTTTAGAAAAAACAAATGTAGTTACAGGTAGATATATCAATCAATCAGATATTATAAACAAAACAAAAGTAGTTGTTATTGGTCGTTTAGTTGATGAAGATTTATTTCTTAAAACAACACCTATTGGAAAGTATATAAACTTAAGTGGTATACAATATAAAGTAGTTGGTGTTTTTGAAGATGATGGAGGTGATAATGAAGAGCGTATGATTTATATGCCGCTAACCACAGCACAACAAATCTATGGGAATAACGACTACGTGGACCAAATAAACCTTACTTATAATCCAGAATTAGATTTTGATCAAGCTTTAGGGTTTTCAAGATCCTTAACAGAGAAATTGAAAGATAGATTTAGTGTTTCTCCAATGGATCAAAGAGCTATTAGGGTTAGGAATTTAGCAAACGAATCTCAGCAAGTAAATCAAATGACAGGTGCTTTAGGTGTTATTATAGTTATTATTGGTTTTGGAACTTTAATAGCAGGCGTTGTTGGTATTAGTAATATTATGATTTTTATTGTAAAAGAACGTACTAAAGAAATTGGAGTTAGAAAAGCATTAGGAGCATCGCCTAAATCTATAGTATCTTTAATATTAATAGAATCTATAATAATAACTACAATTGCTGGTTATATAGGATTATTAATTGGTGTTGGTGTTTTAGAATTAGCAGCTCCAATGTTAGAAGAGTATTTTATTAAAAATCCAGGTGTGAGTACAACTTTGGTTGTTTCTGCAACTATTACGTTAATACTTGCCGGAACAATAGCGGGTTATTTACCTGCTAAAAAAGCTTCACAAATAAAACCTATTGTAGCACTAAGAGACGATTAATTATGATGTTTTTATTTGAAAGAGATACGTGGCAAGAAGTTTACGATAGTTTAACTAAAAATAAACTTAGATCAATACTAACAATGATTGGTGTTTGGTGGGGAATTTTATTACTTATTGGACTTTTAGGAGCTGCAAGGGGTTTAGAGAATTCATTTAATCGTTTATTTGGAGATTTTGCTACTAATAGTGTTTTTGTTTGGGGACAATCTACAAGTAAGCCTTTTAAAGGTTTTCAAGAAGGTAGAATGGTTAATTTAACTTTAACTGATGCAAAAAAGATTGAAGAAAATGTTGAAGGTATTGAATTTGTGGTTCCTAGAAATCAAAATTCAAGCCTAGTTGTTAGAAATTTTCAATCGGGAACATTCTCAATAAACGGTGATTATCCATTGTTAGATAAAGTTCAAAAGAAAAAGTTAATTCACGGTCGTTTTTTAAATCAGAGTGATATTGATGATAACAAAAAAGTAGCCGTAATATCAGAAGATATTTATTTGCAATTATTCGAAAAGGATGCTAACGTTATTGGAGAATACATTCAGATTAACAGTATTAATTTTAGAGTTATAGGAATGTTTAAAAATGGAAATCAAAATATGGGTCCAACAAGTGACTTACATATTCCATTTACAACATTTCAACAAATTTATAATCAAGGCGAGCAGATCGGTTGGATGATGCTAACGGGTAAACCTGAAGCTGATATTAAACAAGTAGAGGAAGATGCCAAACTATTATTAAAGAATCTAAATAAAGTACATCCAGAAGATAAACGTGCTTTTGGTAGTTTTAATTTAGGAAAGGAGTTTGCTAAAATTACTGGCTTTTTAACAGGGATGCAATTTTTAACTTGGTTTGTTGGTATTGCAACTTTAATTGCAGGAGTTTTTGCAATCGGTAACATTTTATTAATTACTGTTAAAGAACGCACCAAAGAGATTGGGGTTCGTAGAGCTTTAGGAGCGACACCTTTTGAAATTAAAAGACAAATTATTGTAGAAGCAGTATTTTTAACTTTATTAGCAGGATTGTTGGGTATAATTACCGGTGGTTGGATTTTAATAGCAATAGATTCCGCTTTTGGGCAAGGATCAGATGCAGTATTAGTAAACGCTTCGGTTTCAATTGCAGTGGTTTTTATAGCCTTAATTATATTAGTGGTTTTAGGAAGTTTAATAGGGTTGATCCCTGCGTTTAAAGCAACAAGTATAAAACCAATAGAAGCCTTAAGAGAAGAATAAATAATTAATAAATAAATAGAACAACCAAAAATAAACATAATGAAAAAATCGTTAAAATTCATTTTAATTATAGGTCTAGCAGCGGCCTTAATTGCAGTTTTAATTTACTTTAAAAACGCAAATTCAAAATCTGTAGAGGAGTTTAAAACATCTCAACCATTTTTTACATCTATTAATACAAAAACTGTTGCTACAGGAAAGTTAAATCCAGAAGAAGAGATCGAGTTAAAGCCTCAAATAGGTGGGATTATAGATAAGATTTTTGTTGAAGAAGGAGATCTTGTTCAGAAAGGAGATTTAATTGCTAAAATTAGAGTTGTGCCTAACGAGCAAAGTTTAGTAGGAGCAAGTAGTCAAATTAATTCGGCTAAATTGGCATATAATAACGCTAAAACATTATACGATAGAAATAAAGCTTTATTCGAAAAAGGCGTGATTTCTAAACAAGATTTTGAAAATAGCGAATTGTCTTTAAATCAATCTAACGAATCTTACAGACAAGCTCAAAATAATTATCAAATTATTAAAAAAGGATCACTTTCTGGTGGTGGTTCTGCAAATACAAGTATTACGGCGCAAATTTCTGGTACTGTTTTAGAAATTCCAGTTCGTGAAGGAGACCAAGTTGTAGAATCTAATAGTTTTAATGCAGGAACAACCATCGCTACTATTGCAGATATGGGGAAAATGATTTTTGAAGGAAAAGTAGATGAAGCAGAAGTGGGGAAAATAGAAGAAGGAAAAGCTATTAAAGTAATTCTTGGAGCTATAAATGAAAAAGAATTCCCTGCTAAACTAACCTTTGTAGCTCCAAAAGGAAACGAAGTAAATGGCGCAGTACAGTTTACAATTAAAGCAGATGTAGAAGTTGATAAGTCGACCAAAATTAGAGCTGGATACAGTGCAAATGCCGAAATTGAATTAGAGCAAAAAGATAGCGTAATGGTTATTAAAGAATCTTTACTACAATTTAATCGCTTCACAGAAAAACCTTTTGTAGAAATAGAAATAAGCACTGGGAAATTCGAAAAGAAAGATGTGATTTTAGGGCTTTCAGATGGAATTAATGTTGAAATTACGGAAGGTGTAAAAGAAGAAGATAAAATTAAAGTTTGGAATAAAGCTTCAAAAGATGATAATGATGATGAAGAATAGAATTTTATTAGGATTAGCGTTGTGTTTTAGTATGTCTTTTTATGCACAAAACAAGCAATGGAGCTTGCAAGAAGCTGTGGATTATGCGCTTAAAAACAATATATCTGTTAAGCAAAGTCAAAACGCGATATTATCTGGAGAACAAGATGTTATTGCTGCAAAAGGACAATTTTTGCCAACATTAGGTTTTAGTTCTAACTATAACTTAAATATTGGTACTGAACAATTATTTGCAGGACAATTCCTAGATAGAACATCAAACACCATTAGTTTAGGTGCGGGGATTAATCAAACAATATTTAATGGTTTTAGAACTTTAAATCTCTACAAGCAATCTAAGTTAAGTAATGAGATTAATCAATTAGAATTGGCTAGAATTCAAGATGATATTTCGTTAAATGTTGTTAATGCTTATTTGAATATTTTATTTAATAAAGAAAATTTAGATGCATCGAAAATTCAGTTAGGTTTTTCAAAAAAACAATTTGATCAAGTTAAAGAATTGGTAGATGCAGGTGTCCAACCAAGAGCTAATCTATTAGATTCTGAAGCTAATGTGTTTCAGGAAGAGCAAAATGTAACGGTTGCAAAAAATAATTATGACTTATCATTATTATCTATGGCGCAATTATTACAATTGCCTGTAACTAATTTTGATGTTCAAATTATTGATGTTAATCAACCTAGTTCTAGTGTTTTGTATGACAATATTCAGCCAATCCTAGACTATGCTTACAAAAATAGAAATGAAGTTAAATTAGCTGAAAAAGGTATTGAAAATGCAGCGCTTTCAACAGAGATTTCAAAATCAGGTTATTACCCATCGTTAACAGGAAGTTATAATTATAGCTCAAACGCATTCTATACTAACCTAACTAATTTAGAAAATTCGTTTTTTACTCAAATAAGCGATAATAAAGGGCATGGATTTGGGCTTAGATTGAGTGTGCCTGTTTTTTCTCAATATCAAAATAGCACTAGTGTTGCAAAGTCTAGAATACAAGAAGAAAATGCTAAACTTAACTTAGACCAAGCTAAATTAAGTTTAGAAGCTAATATTCAAAGAGCTTTTACAGATGCAAAAGCATCTTATAGAGCTTTTGAAGCTTCTAAAAAAGCACTTTTAGCACAAGAATTAGCCCTGCAAAATGCACAGGATAGATATAGTTTAGGTGCTTTTAATGTTTTTGATTTAGAACAAACCCGAATAAGATTTGTAAATGCACAGACCGCATCTATTAACGCAAAATATGATTTTGTATTTAAAACAAAAGTGTTAGATTTCTACCTTGGTAAACCTATAACGCAATAATATTTTGGCATACATCTTAAGTATAGAGACAACTACAACAAATTGCTCAGTCTCGCTATCTAAAAATGGTGAGACTTTGCTGTTAAAAGAAGATTATGGAAATGGTTATTCTCACGCAGAAAAACTTCATAGATATATAGAAAGTGTTTTAAAGGATTCAAATGTTTCTAAATCCAACTTAAGTGCTATTGCGGTTAGTAAAGGTCCTGGATCTTATACAGGTTTGCGAATTGGTGTTTCGGCCGCAAAAGGTTTGTGTTATGCATTAGATATTCCATTAATTTCAATTTCTACCTTAGAATCGTTAGCGTATCAGGTTAAAACTGATTCAGGTTTAATTGTTCCTATGTTAGATGCAAGACGTATGGAAGTATATTCAGCTATATTTTCAGAATCATATAATCCTGTTAGAGTTATTGAAGCACAAGTTTTAGATGAAAATTCATTTAAAAATGAATTGCAAAATCAAAAAGTAACTTTTATAGGAAATGGTGTAGAAAAGACAAAGCTATTATTAAATTCTAAAAATGCTGTTTTTATTGAGGGTAAATTGCCATCTGCAGACCAAATGAGTGGATTAGCATTTGCTAAGTTTAAGAATAAAACATTTGAAGATGTAGCTTATTTTGAACCTTACTATTTAAAAGATTTTGTGGCTTTAAAACCGAAGCCTAAAGTTTAAAAGTAATTTAATTCTTCTATAAAAAAATATAATAAAAAACACCTGGATATATTAAATCCAGGTGTTTTTTGTTGAGAAAAGCTTGTAGATTATCCTTCTTTTTGTATTTCAACACTATGTGGATAAGGAATTTCAATTCCAGCTGCATCAAGCGCTTCTTTTGTTTGTTCTGTAATATCAAAATATACAGTCCAATAATCGTCAGTTTTACACCAAGGTCTAACAGCAAAATTAACAGAGCTATCAGCTAGTTCACTAACATTTACTGTTGGAGCTGGATCTTTTAATACTTTTGGGTGATTAGTAAGTACAGACATTAAAACGTCTTTGGTTTTCTTTATATCAGAATCGTAACCAACACCAAAAGTTAAATCTACTCTTCTAGTGCCTTCTGTAGAAAAATTAATAATATTTCCGTTGGATAAAGCACCATTAGGTATAATAATTTCACGATTAGATAATCCTGTTAGTTTAGTAGTGAAAATTTCAATTTCTTTTACAACACCAACTTCACCTTGAGCTTCAATTAAATCTCCAATTTTAATAGGTTTAAAAACCATTATTAAAACACCGCCAGCAAAATTACCCAAACTACCTTGTAGTGCTAGCCCAATAGCTAAACCTGCGGCAGCTAAAATAGCGGCAAAAGAAGTTGTCTCAATGCCTAAAGTTCCTAAAACCACTAAGATTAGTAAAATTTTTAAAGTCCAGCCCAGAAGATTAAGTAAGAATTTTTTTAAACTAACTTCATAATCTTTTTTGTCCATTATTTTGTTGGTTCCTTTCAATGTGCTTTTTATTATCCAAGAGCCAATAATCCAAATTAAAAAAGCAGCAATTACTTTAGGCCCAAAATCTATAATAACTTCGTAACCTTTGTCAATCCATTTTTGTAATTCCATAAAACTTATTTTGTAATAATAATTAAGTATCAAAATTAGTGAATTTGTTTGATATAATAATTTGTTCTTGTTTTAAAATTTTTTAGGAGTAGAGGTGTTAAAATGTATTTGGTCGATTATTTATGTTAACTGCTCTTCGAATTAGTATGGCGTTACAACTTAAAAACTTATATTTGTAGGTAAAACTACTTTTTATTACTCATATTGAAACTATTGTTATGAAAAAAAAAATACTTATTTGTTTTTTGGTATTTAGCTCATTGCTAATGTATTCTCAAGATTTTTCTATGCAGAATGGTACATTTAACCAATGTGCTGGTGTCTTTTCTGACTCTGGTTCTACTGGTAATTATTCAGATAATGAGAACTTTACAATAACGATTTGTCCAGATGCTGCTGGAACAGTTATGTCTTTAGATTTTACAAGCTTTAGTACGCAAGCTAATGCAGATATTATGATTATTTATGATGGTGATTCTTCTGCTTCTCCAGTTTTAGGGACTTATTCTGGTGGTCCTACAAACTCTCCTGGTTTAGTTATAGCTTCAGCAGGTAACGTTAGTGGTTGTCTTACAATAAATTTTATTAGTGATGCTACGGGAAATACAGTTGGTTGGACTGCGGATATTCAATGTGTAGCTCCTTGTCAAACAATAACACCTTCAATAGATAGTACTAATCCAGTAGCTCAAGCATCAGGAGTTGTTGAGGTTCCTGTTGGTGTAAATGTCGATTTTTTTGGAAGTGCTATATTTTCAGATTCAGCTGCTAATGCTAATTATAATTGGAATTTTGGTACAGGTACAGACGCAACAACTCAAAATGCTAGTTTTACTTATCCAACAGCTGGCTCATTTACAGTGACATATACGGTTTCGGATGATAACCCTTTAGGATGTTCTGAGAGTATTCAGATTGAAGTCTTAGTTTTAGAGGCAGTTATCACCTCAAATAGTGCCGCTTTTCCTGAGTCTAGTTTTTCTATTGAAGAATTAATTGATCAGGTTTTAGTTTCCGGAGGTTGTTCTGGTGTTAGTAATTTTAGTTCACAAGTTTTTGGTCAACCAGCTGATCTTGCTACAAAAAGTTATGGGTATTTCACTCAAGGCGGAGCTCAAGGCTTTCCTTTTGAAAGAGGAATAATTTTAACAACAGGTAATGCTAGTCTAGCAGGTAATACTGTTAGGTTAAATAGAAATGATGTTGGAAATGGTCAAGCTGGTGATAATGATTTGGAAACAGCTTTGGGTCAGACGGGAACAAATGATGCAACTTTTGTAAAATTTGATTTTGTACCAACAGGAGATACAATTAGTTTTCGTTATTTAATGGCATCAGAGGAGTATGATGGAGGTACAGAATGCACATTTGCAGATAGTTTTGCGTTCTTGTTACGTGAAGTTGGAACTCCAGTTTATCAGAACTTGGCAGTGTTGCCTGACGGAACACCTGTTAGTGTATTAAATATAAATAATGCTCCTGGATGTTTATCAAACCCTGCTTTTTTTGAAGGTTATACAGTAGGACAAACAAATTATAATGGTAGGACTAAGGTTTTAACTGCGTCAGCTAATGTAGTTGCAGGAACAACTTACGAGATAAAGTTAGTCGTTGCTGATCAAGGAGATTCAGCTTGGGATTCGGCAATCTTTTTAGAAGGAGGAAGTTTTAATCTAGGAGGAGATTTAGGAGATGATATCACTATTGCTGCTGGAAATTCTACTTGTTTAGGAAATCCATTAACTCTAGATACACAAGCAGATCCTACAGTGCCACATGTTTGGTATTTTAATGGAGTAGAAATAACTGGAGAAGTAAGTTCAACTATAGATGTGTCTACTGCAGGAATTTACTCTGTAGATGTTGTTTTTGATGCTACTTGTATCGCTAATGATGAAGTTGTTGTAGAGTTTGTAACTCCAGCAACAGTTGGAGTATTAGATAATTTAACAAAATGTTCTCAAAATGCTACAGAAAATTTTGATTTATCGGTTAATACACTATTAGCTTTAGGTGCGCAATCTATAACTGAATACACGGTTAGCTACCACATCAGTCAAGCAGATGCAGATAATGATGTGAATCCAGTCCCAAATCCAGCAATTTTTAACGGTACAGATGGACAAATTATATATGTCAGAGTTGAAGATGTGTCAACTCAAAATTGTTTTGTAACTGATACTTTTACCCTAAGTTTAAATGGTACAACTGCGGATGCTGTAACTAATCTAATTCTTTGTGATGATAATTCTCCAGGTGATGGTTTTGAATTTTTCAACTTAGAATCTCAAACAGCAACAGTTTTAGGAACTCAAGCAGCTTCAGATTATACGGTTACTTATCATTTATCGCAAGCAGATGCGGATAATGATGCAGGAGCTTTAGTTAGTCCATACCAAAACACAAGTAGTCCTCAAACAATATTTATTAGAGTAGAGAATAACATTACATCAGCTTGTTTTTCTACTACAAGTTTTACTTTAACAGTAAATGCTTTACCTGTTATAAGTCCAATTGATGATTATGAGTTATGTGATAATGGTTTAGATGGAAGTAACACAAATGGTTTTGTAGAATTTGATTTAACATCTTTAGATGCTACAATTATAAATGGAGAACCTAATATTCAAGTTGCATATTTTGAAGATATTACTGATGCAAATAACAATATAAACCCTATAGTAAATCCAAATGTTTACACAAATACAACAGCAAATACTCAAGAGATTTTTGTTCTATTAACAAATACAGTAACTTTATGTAGCCAGGTTACTAGTTTTAATATCGTTGTTAATCCAATTCCGGTTTTAATCAATGCAACATTAGTTCAATGTGATGAAGATGGAGTGCCAGATGGTTTTACGGTATATAATTTAGATGAAGGTAACGAAAACGTAATTACAACAGGAGTTGTGGGAGATTATTTATTTGAACATTACTTGAATTTAGCAGATGCTCAAGCTCAAGCTAATGTTCTAGCTCCAAGTCCTTTTACTAATACGGTTAATCCTCAGACAATAACAATAAGAGTTGAAAACAATACTACTGGTTGTGTTAATTATGCTGAGATTATTTTAGATGTTACAGCAACAGATATTAGTGGTGCCGATTTAGATGAATGTGATGATGATTATGATGGTTTTGTAGAATTTGATTTAAGTGTAGCTGATGCAGTAATACTTGCAAGTTTACCTCCAGGTTTAACTGTAGATTATTACGCAACAGCTACTGATGCTCAATTAGAGCAAAATCAGCTTCCAAATAATTACACTAATACAGTTCCTTTTCTTCAAACTATTTTTGTGCGTGTAGAAAATTCTAATGATTGCTTTGGAATAAGCTCTATAGATTTAACAGTTTATCCTTTACCTCAAAATAACGTAGTAAATAATCTTACACTTTGTAGCGATACTCCAAATGCAGCAGTAGTTGATTTAAGTCAATTTGATTCTGATGTTTTAGGAACCCAAAATCCTTTAGATTTTTCAATAGATTATTTTGAAAATCAATCAGATGCAGATGCAAATTCTAATGCACTTGGTAATCCATTTACAACGAGTTCCGATAGTCAAGACTTCTTTGTTAGGGTTACTAATAATGTAACAGGATGTTTTATAACTACAATAAATTTTACAGTAAACTTTAATCCTAATCCAGTATCAGTATCACCAACTTCATTAGAAGTTTGTGATGATACGGTTCCAGATGGATTCACTAGTATCGATTTAAACGTCAAGAATACAGAAATTACAGGCGGTAATACAGATTATGCTGTAACCTATTATTTAACATTATTTGATGCAGAAAATGAGGTAAATCCATTAGGGATACCTTATACAAACATAAGTAATCCACAAACTATATTCTCAAGAGTAGAAGATATTAATACAGGTTGTTTTAGTGTAGAAAATTTAGAATTAGTAGTAGAACAAGCACCAGTAGCAAATGTTCCATTAGCATTAGAGTATTGTGATCCAGATGCAGATGGCTTTGGAGAGTTTGATTTACAAACTACAGCATCACAAATTACAGGAGGCGTAGCAGGATTAATAGTAACCTATCACGAAACACAAGCAAATGCAGATAATAATGTAAGCGCAATAGATACGACCAATCCATATTTAAATATAGATATGGATAATCAAACGATATATGTTAGAGTAGAAAGCACTACCATAACAACCGACTGCGCAAGTTTTGTAGAGTTACAATTAATCGTTTATCCAACCCCACAGATATTAGATGTACCGACAGATTTAGAGATTTGTGATGATGCCACAGCTGATGGCGTTACAGTAATAGATTTAACGGTAAATGAAGGATTAATATTAAACGGATTACCAGGATCAGATTATGCTATTACGTATTACGAGACTGAAGCAAATGCAAATACAGCAACCAGTGCAATTGCACCATCAACCGCTTATACAAATGTTGTAGCAAACAATCATATTGTATGGGTACGCGTAGAAGATAATCCAACAGTTACAGCAACAGGCGATGGTTGTTATAGTGTTGTCGCAATGAATATTATAGTAAACCCATTACCTGTATTGGTTCAACCAAGTGAGTTAGATTTATGTGATTATACTAATCCAGGTGATCAAATAGAAGAGTTTGATTTAAGTTTAGCAAATGCAGAAATATTAGCAGGACAAAATGGAATTAGTTTAAGTTATCACTTTAGTCAGTCAGATGCAGATGCTAACGTATCGGCATTACCAACCAACTATGAAAATGTGGTTAATGCACAAACTATTTATGTAAGAGCAGAGAATGACGCAACAGGTTGTTTT
>JAWUZD010000017.1:0-40122 GCA_034110465.1 Mesoflavibacter sp. | reverse complement strand
CGATTACTAATTGTAAATTCAATAATAATGTATCTAGATATGGAAGCGGCTTGTATGTATTAATTATGTCAAATATCAATCTTAATGTAATTATTACAAACACACTATTTATTAATAATACATCTAAAAACTATTATTCTGATAATGATGGTTATACTGGAAGTGCTGCATGGATTAGGGCAAATACTGCCGGTTCAAGTTTAACTACTACAATAACTAATTGCACCTTTGCAAACAATACAGATATAGGAACTAAATCAGGTGTAGCAGAGAGAGGAACTTTATCTTTAGGAAGAAGAACAGATGGTTCAAGTACACATAATGCTACAGTTAATAACTGTATTATTTATAATAATATTGGCGCAAGTAATGTAACGACTTTAGATATTAACAAAGGTCATGTTAGTTTTCCTAATCAATTGTTAGTTAATAATTCTATTGGAGAGCAAGGTTTTTCAAATTTAAGTGCAGGGAATTTAACTAATACATCTAATTCAGATCCATTATTTGTAGATGCTTCAAATAACGATTTCACGCTACAAACAGGTTCTCCTGCAATAGATGCTGGTGACAGTAGTTTAGTTTCATCTAATGTATTAACCGATTTGTCTGGTAATACTCGTATTCAAAATATAATTGTAGACATGGGTTGTTACGAGTCTGTATCGTTAGCTATTAAATTAGATATAGATATGTTTTTACAAGGTGCCGCTATAAACCCAAATGTAGGAGAGGAAACGTTAATGCGAGATGATTTACGTTTAGCAGGAATTATACCTACAACAAGTCCTTATTCAGATGGGCTAATATGTAACGCTAGTGTTTTTGCTGTAACCGGCGCTGATGCTATTGTAGATTGGATTTGGGTAGGGTTAAGAGATGCAAACGATAATACCAATGTAATTGAAGCTAAATCGGCCTTATTACAGCGTGATGGAGATGCAGTGTCTGTAGATGGAGTATCTTCTTTAGAATTTTCTCAACCTACTGCTAACTATTATGTAGTTGTTAATCATAGAAATCATTTAGGCGCAATGTCTCTTAATACGATTGCATTGTCAGCAACCTCAACAACAGTCGATTTTACAAATGGAATCACAACTTTTGGAACAAATGCACAAAAAGATATGGGTTCAGGAATTATGGGATTATGGACAGGAGATGCTAATGGCGATAATAATTTAAATTATATCGGTGCTTTATCAGAAACAACAGCAATCAGTTCTCACGTGTTTAACGATCCAAATAATACTATTTTTGGCGGACCACCAGTTGCAACCTATAGTTCTTTAGGTTATAGTAATGCAGATGTAAATATGGATGGAATAACAAAATACATAGGAACATCAAGTGATGTGTCTTTTATAAGCGATAATATTTTTAACAATCCTAGTAATACACTTTTTGGCGGACCACCAACAGCAACGTATGTTTTTTCTGAACAATTACCTTAAGAATTATAAATAAGTGTTTTAAAAACTGTTATTTATAACATACAGGAATAATTTCGCCATTTGCTAAACAGTATTTGGCGATTTTTTCTTTAGTTAAAGTTGAGGTGTAATCGACTTCTTCAACTTTAAATCCAATTTGTCTTAGTTTGTTGAAATAATCAAGACCATAAATTCTTACGTGATCATATTGTCCAAATATTTTAGCTCGTTCTACTTTATCGGTAATTGAATTATCTTCAAAAGTAAATTCACGATTTAAATCTTGCGGAATTTGAAGAATAGCCATTCCACCAGGTTTTAATACACGATATAATTCTTGCATCGCTTTAGTGTCGTTTGGAATGTGTTCTAAAACGTGGTTACATAAAATAACATCATAGCTGTTGTCTTCAAACGGTAAGTTGCAAATATCTGCTTTAACATCTGCTAGTGGGCTTTCTAAATCGGTTGTTGTATAATCTAAATACTTTAGGTTTCTAAAACGTTTATAAAAAGCTTGTTCTGGTGCAAAATGAAGCACTCTAAGGCGTGAATTTACTTCTGTTTCAGAATTAGTTTCATCTTTAAAAAAATCAGTCTCATTTTGTAAGTATAACCATAACAATCTATGTCTCTCTAGAGATAGGGTAGAAGGCGATAGTACATTATTTCGTTGTTTACCATAACCATAAGGTAAGAATGTTTTAAAGCTCTTTCCATCTATAGGATCTGTATAAGTGTTTCCTTTTAGAAAAAAAGCTAAAACAGGTCGCACAACATAACTTAGCCTAATAAGTATTGGTCTTGGAATGGTATTTAAAATTAGTTTGAAAAGTTTTTTCAAATGAGATTATAGTTTAATTTGTCTAAACTCATCTTCCTCAGTACTTTCAATTCCTAAAGCTTCATAAACATATTTAAATGTCGATAATAACTCTGGTTTTCCATTTACAATAGCAACATCATGCTCAAAATGTGCACTTGGTTTGTTGTCTCGTGTGGTAATTGTCCAACCATCGTTATGTTGTTTTATGTTTTTAGTTCCTAAATTAACCATAGGTTCAATAGCCACAACCATACCTTCAATAAATTTTTTACCTCTACCACGTTTTCCGTAATTAGGCATTTCTGGATCTTCATGCATGACACGACCAAGTCCATGACCAACTAATTCTCTTACGACACCATAGCCATGATCTTCGCAATATTTCTGGATGGCAAAACCAACATCTCCAACGCGATTCCCAACTTTAAGTTCACGGATTCCTTCGTATAAAGATTGTTTAGTAACGTCTAATAGTTTTTTTGTTTCCGGATCTATTTCTCCCACTTCAAAAGTATAAGCATGATCACCGTAAAAACCATTTTTTATAGCACCACAATCTATAGAGATAATATCACCTTCTACTAAAGGCGTGTTATTTGGAATTCCATGTACCACTTGCGAGTTTGGACTCATGCAAAGTGTATTAGGAAAATCATATAATCCTAAAAATCCAGGTATAGCATCTTGAGATCTAATATAATCTTCTGCTATTTTATCTAATTCTAAAGTTGTAACGCCAGGTTTTACGTGTTTAGCAACTTCTCCTAAAGTTCTGGACACGACTAAGGCACTTTCGCGCATTAATTCTATTTCTTCTGCTGTTTTAGCTATAATCATATGCTTAAAATCTAAAAAATCCTTTTTTCTTTTTTTGTTTTGGCGGCTCTTCGTTGGTTAGTTTTTGGTAGATTTCTCCCCAACCTAAAACACCACCTAAATTTCTGTCGTCAATAAATAAATCGGCATTAACTTTTCGACTTACTTTTCCGTCAAATTCTTCTTCTGGAAAACTTTTGTTTACGGCATAAAATTCTATACCGTTTTCTTTACAGAAGTTAACAGCTTCGTCTAATTTTTTTCCGTGTCTGTAAGTCCACAGAATTAATCTGTGTCCATCGCGTTGTAAACGTTTTAAGGTTTCGAAAGCAAACAAACGCTCACTTCCAATACCAGGATAACCATCTTCTACAATGGTGCCATCAAAATCTACAGCTATTAAAAGTGAATTATTAATATTCATAGTGTAATAATTTATACTAATGGTTTTTGAGTCATTGTTTTTGGTTGTTCTACACCAATTAATTTTAATATAGTTGGTGCAATATCACCTAAAACACCTTCTTTTATGTGTTTTATTTCGTTATCTATTAAGATAAGCGGAACAGGATTTGTTGTATGTGCTGTGTTTGGAGAACCATCTGGATTTATCATAGTCTCACAATTTCCGTGATCTGCTATTAAAAGTGTCGTATAGCCATTTGATAAACCGGTTTCAATTACTTTTTTGGCACAAATATCTACAGTTTCACAAGCTTTTATAGCTGCAGTCATACTTCCTGTGTGACCAACCATATCTCCGTTTGCAAAATTTAAACAGACAAAATCTACATCGCCTTTTTCAAGCTCTGGTAATAAGCCATCTGTAAGTTCAAAAGCACTCATTTCTGGTTTTAAATCGTAAGTAGCTACTTTTGGTGAGTTTCTTAAAATACGAGATTCGCCTTTAAAAGCTTCTTCTTGTCCACCAGAAAAGAAAAATGTTACATGCGGGTATTTCTCAGTTTCAGCAATTCTAATTTGAGTTTTTCCTGCTTTAGAAAGTACTTCGCCTAAGGTATCTTTCAAGTTGTCTTTATCAAAAATAACATTAATTCCGTTAAAAGAATCGTCGTAATTTGTCATAGTAACAAAATGCAAATTTAATTTATGCATATTTTGCTCATGAAAATCATTTTGAGACAAAGCGTTGGTTAATTCACGTCCGCGATCTGTTCTAAAGTTGAAGAATACAACCACATCATCATCTTTAATTTGAGCAAAAGCTTCGCCTGATGTATTTGTGTGAATTATAGGTTTTATAAATTCGTCTGTAATTCCGCTGTTATAATTATCTTGAATACTTTTTGTTAAACTCTGGCTTTTTTCACCTGAAGCATTAACTAAAGCGTTATAAGCCAAATTTATGCGTTCCCAACGGTTATCTCGATCCATAGCATAATATCTACCTGTAATAGAAGCTATTTTTGTGTTTTTATTTTTAATGAATTGTTCTATCTCTTGAATAAATCCTTTTCCAGATTTTGGGTCTACATCTCTTCCATCTGTAAAGGCATGAATAAAACTATTTTGTACACCAGAATTTTCAGCTGCAGTTATTAAACCTTTTAAATGGTCTATATGAGAATGTACACCACCATTACTAACTAAACCTAAAAAATGAACATTTTTATTGTTTTTTTTAGCGTATGTAAAGGCGTTTCTTAAAGCGAGTTCATCTTTTAATGTATTGTTTTTAACAGCTAAATTAATCTTAACTAAATCTTGATATACAATGCGTCCTGCGCCTAAATTCATATGTCCAACTTCGCTATTTCCCATTTGTCCTTCGGGTAAACCTACATGAAGTCCATCGGTTCTAAGTTGTGCACTTGGGAACTTAGTATATAAACTATCTATAAATGGCGTGTTAGCGTTATCTATTGCAGATACTTTTGGGTCAGGAGATTTCCCCCAACCATCTAGAATCATTAGTATAACTTTTTTATTCATAGGAAAGATTTCAGTTGTAAAGATATTAAAAAGAATATGCCTATTGTTTTAGTAGTTTAACTATCAGTTATCTTATTTCAGCACGGTTGCGGTATTTTTTTATTGAAGCTCTAATTTGTTCAATTCTGTTGTCTGGATCTGGATGTGTACTTTGGAATTCTGGTTGTCGATCTGGTCCAGCAGCAGCTTTTAGAATTTCCATAACACCAATCATTTCTTCCGGGTTATAGCCAGCTTTTATCATAAATAAGACACCTAAATCATCACTTTCTAATTCGTCATTTCGTCCATTTTTCAGCAATGTTCCTTGACCTAGTTCTTGTGCTGCTTGCCCCATATCAATCGCAGAACTTCCCATAGCTATAGTTTTCCAAAAATTAGCATTGGTAATGCGTTCGTTAGAATGTTTTCCAATAACGTGACCAATTTCGTGACCTAAAACGCCTGCTAATTGATCTTGGTTTTTTAGTTGTGAAAACAGTGCGTAAGTAATAAATATTTGTCCTCCAGGTAGAGCAAAAGCATTAATTGTGTTTGCATCAGCTAATAAGTGAAATTCATATTTATATGGTGTCTGTTTAACAATACTATTGTTAATTAATTTATTTCCAACTTGATCAACTAAGGCTTGAAAGTTTTCGTTTGGATATAAGCCACCATGTTGTTTAGCCATTCCTGGAGCACTTTGAAGTCCTAGGCTAATTTCTTCTTTTGGAGATAATGAAATAGCTTGTGTTCTTTTTGTATAAGGGTTTGTTTCTTCCTGACTACATTTTCTAAAAAAAGCAAAACCAATTACTGCTACAGCAATCAGTATTCTAACTTTAAAATTCTTTCCTCTCATAATTGATTTAATTAAAGCATAAAATTACAAAATCTCAATTGCTTTTTAAGCTTTTGAAGTTTAAAACTGCGTATAGTTAATAATTTTTAGGATTTCTATAATAGTAATATTATCAAAAACTTAATTATTTTTGTAGAAAAATTACATTTATGAATCTTGATTTTAGATTTTTATCAATAGATTATATTGACACTATTGTTGATATGGTTTTTTTATTGGATAACGAAAATATTTCTAAAACTGTTTTAAAAACACGTTTTAAAGAGATGTTTACCCAGAATTATGAGTGTGTAGGTATTTATTCTGACGATAAATTAATTGGAATTTGTGGTTTGTGGTATATGACTAGACATTATTCTGGTAAAAGTGTAGAAATTGATCACGTTATAATAAACGAAGATTTAAGAGGTAATGGTGTGGGAAAAAAACTATTTGTTTGGTTAGATAACTATTTGAAAACAAAACAAGTGGATACTATGGAGCTTAATACATATACAGGAAATACAGCATCTCATAAATTTTATTATAACGAAGGATTTAAAATTTTAGGATTTCATTTCTTAAAAACTTTATAAAAAATGTTGCAGATATTAAAATAGATACTATATTTGCAATCGGAAACGCGAGAGTAGCTCAGTTGGTAGAGCGTCAGCCTTCCAAGCTGAATGTCGCCAGTTCGAACCTGGTCTCTCGCTCTAAAAGCTTTATCATAACGATGAAGCTTTTTTTGTACAATAAAGTTAAATTGAAATAGGATAAAAGGTGAGAAGTTTATGCTGAGCGTAGACGAAGTGAACCTGATCTCTCGCTCAAAGCTTCACTAGAAATAGTGAAGCTTTTTTTATACACTAAATCTTCATCATATTTAAAATTTAAGTTTTGATTCTGTTTCCACTTCGTAAGCTGTTTTATCTTTTTCAAAGATTCTAGCAGATAATGCTCCTTTCAATGTTATATTATCACCTTTAACATACAACCAGCTTCCTTCACGTAAACCAATTACAGGAGTTTTATTTTGAGAATGAAATTCTTTAATACGTGTTTCGCGTGTTTCTCCCATATGTTCGCTATCCGGATTCGGATCTAAATAGTGTGGGTTTATATTAAAATTAATCAACTCTAAAGCATCAAAACTTGGTGGGTAAATTATAGGCATATCATTAGTGGTTTTTATATTTTGCCCACAAATATTACTTCCAGCACTTGTTCCTAAATAAGGTGTTCCATTATTAATGGATTTCTGTAAAGCATCAATGCAGTTCTGTTTGTAAAGATTGTTTAAGAGTACAAATGTATTTCCGCCTCCAGTAAAAATAGCTTCAGCATTTAAAATAGCTTCAGACTTATTTGTTTTGGTATGTAAACCTTCAACTTTAATATCAATTTGATTAAATACTTCTTGAACCTTAGTTGTATAATCGTCGTGTGTAATTCCTCCTGGTCTTGCAAAAGGAATAAAAAGTAATGTGTTTACATTTTTAAAAAATGTATTTAATTCAGGTAAGATATAGTCTAAATAATTACCATTATATAGTGTAGAAGTACTTGCTATTATTAATCTTTTCATACCATCTGTGTTTTTGTACAATTAACTAAATTCTTCACATTTAACAAAACATTATTAAGCCTAAATATTATCTTTTAAGGGTTTCAATTTATATTTACTTCATATTCCAGTTTAATAATGCTGTTATGAAAATAAAATTCATCTTATTAATTCTTAGTTTTATTGGTTTGACTGCACCCGTTGTGGCTCAAAATAATACCCGTGTTTTAATAAAAGGTAGGGTTAGTGTTGATATTCCAGAAATTGAAGGTGTAACAATTTACAATGCCACAACTAAAAAAGGTGTTATTACAGATGCTAAAGGCGAGTTTGAAATTGAGGTTTCTGAGAATGATAGATTAGATATTTCAGCATTATTATATCAAAATTTTTCAATTCAAATTTCTAAGGAAGATATTAAAGAAAGACAAATAATTATATATCTTATTGAGACGGTTAATACTCTTGACGAAGTTGTTGTTTTACGTTATGGCCTTTCTGGGTTTTTGAATAAAGATCTTGAAAAACTAACTGTTGTAAAACCAATAACAATGTCTTTTGATTTGGATGATTACGCTGATTTAGAAATGGCAGATGATCAATTTAGTAGTGTGGAAAATACTGCTGTAAATCAAGGTGTTTTTTATAATATGGTAGATGGAAGAGAATTAGTTAAATTAATTTCTAAACTATTTACTAAGAATAAAAAGTATAATGCAGATATTCCAGAAGTAACTATTACGCTTGAAGATAAATACGAAAACAGTTTTTATATTGATAACTTTAAGATTCCAGAAGATAAAATTCAGGCTTTTATGGTTTATGTAGAAAATAACAATTTCAATAATTTGTTATTACTTCCAGAAAACGAAATGGAACTTATAGAATTATTAAATACACAAAGCCAACTCTTTTTGGCTCAAAAAAAGATATAATGTTTCGAGTCTTATTTTTCTTACTATTAACCACAACGTTTGTTAGTGCTCAAACTATAGAGTTTACTGGAAATGTACAAGGTGAAGATGATTTAGATCAAATTCACGTTATTAATAAAACGACAAAAGCTTACGGGATTACAAATGTTGCTGGAGACTTTAAAATTTTAGCAAAACTTAACGATACTATTGTGTTTTCATCCATATTATATCAAAAAAAAGAAA
This sequence comes from Mesoflavibacter sp., assembly GCA_034110465.1. Lineage (GTDB taxonomy): Bacteria > Bacteroidota > Bacteroidia > Flavobacteriales > Flavobacteriaceae > Aurantibacter. The sequence goes on along the minus strand of JAWUZD010000017.1, from coordinate 31,544 downwards.
TAATTGTTAATCCAACTGATGTTAAAAATAAGCATATTAGTATAAAAATGTTTTCTTTTATTAATGAGTTAGACGAAGTTGTTATAGGAAGAATTCTTACAGGGAATATGTTATCCGATATTAAAAATATGGGAAATAAAAAGCAAATTACGTTTGCAGATGTTGGTATTCCAGGATATGCAGGTAAGCCTTTAACCCAAAGCGAACGTAGATTAAAAGAAGCGTCAAGTCTAAATCCTACTGTTGGTGGAGGAATTGGTGGTGGAGGAATTGGGTTACAACTGAATCCTATAATCAATGCCATAACAGGTCGAACTAAAGAACTTAAAAATAGAGTAGATATAGAAAATAGAGAAAATCTATTGATAAAAGTAAAGCTTAAATTTATAAACACCTTTTTTGAAGAATATCCTTTAATTGAATCTAAACGAGATGAGTTTTTTCTGTTCTGTTCAGAACATAAAGAATTTAAAGCGCAGTGTTCTAGTAGTGACTTAAAAACACTTCAGTTTTTAGCAAACCAACATAAAGTTTTTTTAGAACGTATAAAACAACAGTAATTAGTATTTTTGGAATGCTTTTTGAAATCCTATAAAAAAAATAAATATGAAAATTTATAAATTCGGTTTTGTTCTAATAGCAGTATTGCTTTTATCTTTTACAACAGTTCATAAATACTATGTAAGTATTACAGAAATAGAATACGTTCAAGAAAAAAAATCGGTTAGAGTTATTACACGAATTTTTATAGACGATTTTCAACGTTTATTAAAAGAACGTTATGATGATTCTATAGAGTTAGGAATAGATAAAGATGAAACTAAAATTGATTCTTATATTGAAAAATACCTAAAATCTAAAATTAAGATTAGTATCAATAAGTCTGAAAACGATTTGGTTTTTATAGGAAAAGAATACGATAACGATATTGTATATTGTTTTTTTGAAATAGAAAACATAGCTAAAATTAATACATTTAAGGTTCAAAACACAGCTCTTTTTGATAGCTTCTCGGACCAGAAAAATGTGGTTAGAACTAATATAAATAACAATAATAAAACGTTTGTTTTGATTCCAGAAAACGATAAAGGAATGTTAAACTTCAATTAAAATCCTTAATTATTTCTTAAAATACTTTAAATTCACACCTTATAAAGTAACTAAACCCATACTATGAAAACACTTAAGTATTTATTACTTTCAGCTTTTTTTGTCACTTTTAGTGCATTTGCGCAAGAGACAGAAAAAGAGACTGAAAAACCACAAGGTCATACCAACAATAACAAGTTTAAGCAGTTGTATGACGAATTTTCTACACCAAACGTATATAGAGCTGCATCTGGAGCTCCAGGACATGCGTATTACCAACAGCAAGCAGATTATAAAATGGACATTGTTTTAGACGATGTTAATGCTAAGCTTTTTGGTGAGGAAACTATTACTTATACTAATAATTCTCCAGATGTATTAAAATACTTATGGGTACAGTTAGATCAAAATGTACGAAGCAAAGATTCTAAGTCGCCATTAATTAATGGTGGAGGATTTAACAAAATGGGACAAACATCTAGTTTTGTAAATGATCATTTATCTGATGGTTTTAAAGGTGGATTTAATATCGAGTTTGTAAAAGATGTTAATGGTAAGCCTTTACCACATATGATTAATCGTACAATGATGCGAGTAGAGTTACCAAAACCTATGGCTTCTGGCGATAAATTTTCTTTTTCAATTAAATGGAACTATCAAATTAACGACTACATTAAATATGGTGGACGTTCAGGTTACGAAAACTTTCCAGAAGAAGATAATAAATTATATGTTATAGCGCAATTCTATCCAAGAATGGCAGTTTATAGCGATATAGAAGGTTGGCAAAATTCTCAATTCTGGGGAAGAGATGAATTTGCATTACCATTTGGAGATTTTGATGTAAATATTACAACACCAGTAGATCACATTTTAGACGGAACTGGAGTTTTAACTAACCGTAAAGAAGTGTTTACTAAAGATATGATGAAACGTTACGAAAAGGCAAAAAAATCTTTTGATGAGCCAGTAGTAATTGTATCACAAAAAGAAGCTGAAAAAGCAGAGAAATCTAAAGCTACTAAAACAAAAACTTGGAAGTTATCTGCAAAAAATGTGCGTGACTTTGGTTTTGCTTCTTCTCGTAAATTTATTTACGATATGATGGCAGTTAAAGTTGGTGGAAAAGATATTATGGCAGTTTCTTTATATCCTAAAGAAGGAAATCCATTATGGGAAGCTTGGTCTACAAAAGCAGTAGCAAGTACTTTAAAGTCTTATTCTCGTATGACATTTGATTATCCTTACCATAAAGCAATTTCTGTACACGCAAGACAACAAGGAATGGAATATCCAATGATTTGTTGGAATTATGGTCGTCCAGAAAAAGATGGAACATATTCGGATAGAGTAAAATACGGAATGATTTCTGTAATTATTCACGAAGTTGGACATAACTTTTTTCCAATGATTGTAAATAGTGATGAGCGCCAATGGACTTGGATGGACGAAGGTTTAAACACTTTTATGCAATACGTTGCAGAACAAGATTTTGGTGAATGGTATCCAAAAGCTTTATCTGAAAAAGATAATGCATATCCATCTCGTCGTGGTCCTGCAGCTAAAATTGTAAGATATATGGGCGGAGATCAAGATTATATTGCGCCAATTATGACTAAAGGTTTAAATACCTACCAATTTGGTAACAATGCTTACGGTAAACCAGCAACGGCATTAAACATTTTAAGAGAAACAGTAATGGGACGCGAATTGTTCGATTATTCTTTTAGAGAATATGCACAACGTTGGATGTTTAAGCATCCTACACCAGAAGATTTCTTTAGAACTATGGAAGATGCTTCTGCATTCGATTTAGACTGGTACTGGAGAGGTTGGTTCTATACAACAGATTATACAGATATTGGAATTAAAGAAGTAGTTTCATATAAAGTTGGAGAAACATCTCAAGATTTGATAGAAGAAACAGCTAAGCGTTACAATATGGATGCAAAAGATATGCCGTCACTTATTGTTATGGAAGAAAATCCAGACAATTCAGATAGCAAAAGTCTTTTAGAGTCTTCAAAGTCTTTAAAAGAATATGTAATGGATAATTTTACGCCAGAACAACGTAAGGCTTTAAAAAGCCCAAAGTACTTCTATAACGTAACGTTTAATAAGCCAGGAGGATTAGTAATGCCAATTATTGTAAAGTATACTTATGATGATGGTACGTCTAGAACGGAAACATATCCAGCTCAAATCTGGAGACTTAACGATAAAGAAGTTAGTAAGGCAATAGCTTCAGAAAAGAAAATTGTTAGTATTCAAGTAGATCCAAATTTAGAAACGGCGGATGTAGATACTACAAATAATTCGTGGCCTAAAGTTGAAACTACAAGTGAGTTTGATAAAATGAAGAATAAAAAGAAATAAACCTCTTTTTTAAATAATATAAAAAGGCTTCCAAACTGGAAGCCTTTTTTTTGTTATAATATTCTTAAACTCTTAATTCAGTAATGCTTTGTATTTGTCTTTATAACCATATAAAATAACTACATTTAAAATTAGTAAGACTAAAGCGCCACCAATTCCTCCTGGATCTAATACAGCGTGAAATAGCACAGCATTAACAGAAATACTCATTAAAATTAGAGACATTAATGCTCCAAACTTATTAAAAACTAAAGCTATTCCTGCTGCAATTTCTACTAGAGCTACTAAAACCATAGTTTTAGAGTTCATTAATGCGCCAAAGTATGCACCTACATCTGCAGACATTTCTGGCATTGGCATAAAGTTAAAAAACTTGTTAAACCCAAAGAGTAAAACAAAAACACCTAATAAGATTCTTAATACCATAAAGACTTTTGAATTCATAATGTTTTGATTTTTAGTTAGTAAATTAATTTACCTAAAGTTAATCAATTAAAAAACAACATAGAATAAGCCTTAATTTAGTCACTTACATTTAACCTGTCTCCTTTAGAATGACTACTAAATTCTGGCGCGTACATACTTTGTATGGTTGTAATACCATTACTCATTTGTCCTGCGTTATTTATGCGTAAATCGTATTCAAAAACGTAAATACCTTTTGGTAATGCATCAAAAAAGAAATTAGTACTAGCATCTTTTGTGCTTTCATAATAGCCTAAACCATCTTGGTATTTGTATTTAGAGATTACATTGGTTGGTTCTAATCCAGCAGCACGCATATCTTTTAAATGAACAAATTCCATTGTTCTGTCACTTCTTAATTCTATACGTACTCTAATTAAATCGCCTACTTTTAGTTTACTGTCTTTTGTTATTTCTGTAATAACTTCGCCAGTTTTAGTATTTTCCTTTTTAAAGAGTTGTTTCTTTAATTGTAAAGGTGTTTTTGCTGAGGTAATAGCATCTAAATCTTCAAAATATTGCCAGTACAAACTTCCAAAAGCAATACCTTTTTCTTTTTTAGATAACGTCACTTCAGCTAATTCTGGTTTAATTTCAGAACCATTCCAAGCCACTTTATAATAACCAGTTCCTGATTCGGTTGTAGTATTTTGTAATTTGTTTTCTGGAATAGCTTGTTTTCCTACTAATACGTTTACACTTTCGTTTACGCTAAGCCAATCGCTACCTTGTAATAGAATGGCATAAATAGCATCTGTAGTAGATTTTGTGGTACTCCATTGGTTGGTTTGCTTATTCTTTAGCAACCAAACTTTTAAATTATCAATAGTTTTCGTGTCGTTTTCTAGTTCCGAAAAAGCTTCAATTAACAAGGCTTGTGTTTCTATTGGTGCTTGATACCAATAATAAGAATTGGTGTTTTCTTTCCAATACATTCCAAGTTCTTCACTTGTAATACTAGTTTCTTTTAATGAATTTAGAATTTTAGTTGAGGTTGATTTGTCTTCATTTCTATAACTAATTAAAGACATTAAACCTTTTACATATAGAGGTCTTTTTAACCAATATTTTTTAATCTGACCTAAATAATAGTCTTTGATTTTTTCGACTTTGTTAGACAATTTTATTTCAGGGAAAAAGCTTCGCATATATAAATAATGCAATTGCGTGATACTTAAATGATCTTTAGATAAATCGATTTTTGGGTTGTAACGTTTTAAATCTTCGTATTCTTTTACAAATTCTGCATCTAAATACGGAATGGCTTTTTGAATGATTTCTGATTTTGTAGTTCTAGACTGCGCTCCAACCGATAAATTAGCCTTGTTTTTACTATCAACACCAAGTTTGTTTAAATGACCAAATCCAGTAATAATATGTTGTGTAATGTATCTGTTTGCTCTATAATCTCCAAACCAAGACCAAGCACCAGAACCCATTTGATTGGTTTTTAATTTGTTAATTGAAGCTTCTAATTCTTGCTTCATTTTATTTAAATCGAATAACAGTGCAATACGTTTTTTCTGTTCTGTTTCGCTTTGCGCATCTCTTAACCAAGGTGTTTCTTCTATTAAAATAGATTTTAATTCTTGGTTTTTCTCAAGATTAGATAATAAGGCATCGCTGTTTTTCCATTGATTAAAAATGGCTTGAATTCTTGGATTAGAATTAGCAATATGTGAAGCCAATGCATTAGCGTAATAACGACTAAAGGTTTGCTCGTTACATTGGTAAGGATATTCCATTAAATACGGTAAGGCTTGTACTGCGTACCAAGCTGGATTACTTGTAATTTCTAAACTTAATTTATGATGTTGTAAGGTTTTACTCATGTTGTTTTTAAGTTTATCTAGAGTAAACGTTTTTGTTTCCCCTGTTTTTATGTGCATTGGTAAAGTTTCTGTTACCAACATACGATTACTTAAAACTGGTAATACATTTTGTTCGCCATCGCTAAATTGATTTGTTTTAGCTATTATTTTGTATTGAACTGCTTGTACAGTTTTTGGAATAGTTAATTCCCAAGACACGTTGGTATTTCCATTAGCCGAAACTTCAAAAGTTTTATCTGTTAAATCAGAACGTAATGTGTAGTTTTTTCCTACTTCACCATTAATAATATTTATTAGTTTCCCAGAAAGTGCATCTGTTAATTCTAATCTTGCTTGTCCGTTTAAAGCTTTGTCTGTTAGGTTTGCAATTTTACTACTTATGGTAATAATATCGTCTTCTCGTAAAAAGCGTGGCGTATTTGGTAATACCATTAACTCTTTTTTAGTAACTGCAGTTAATGTTTTTTTATCGAATTCACCTCTTTTATTATGCGCTAATAAGTTTAGATTCCATTTGGTTAAAGCTTCTGGTGTTGTAAAGTTGAAACTTATTTCGCCAACTTCATTAGTCGTTAACTTAGGAAAGAAAAACGCAGTTTCTTGTAAGTTTTTACGGATTTTAACTTGGGTGAAGCCTGGTTTTTTAGAATAATCTCCATTTGTTGTTACTATAATGACTCCATTTGCTCCTTGAGATCCATATAAGGCAGAACCACTTATCCCTTTAATAACTTCTGTGGATATTATGTTTTTAGGATTTAAACTAGATAAGAATTCTTCCGAAACTATTTTGCCATCAACAACTATTAATACTTGATTTGTACCAGTTATTGAACGATTTCCTCTTAGTACAATTCTATTGTCATTATCAAAACCATTAGTTGTTTGTGTAATTTGTAATCCAGATACTTTTCCAGATAAACTATTAACAATGTTCGGGTTGTTAGTTTTAACTAAATCTTCAGTAACTACTTCTTGATAAGTAGTAGTTACTTCGTCTTTTTTTCTCTTTATTCCTAAAGCAGTTACAACAACATTATTCCCAAAATAAAATCCAAACCAATTAAATCTATCAAATTGCTGATAACTTTGATTATAAGATTGTTGGTAATCTTGATAAACCCTAAAACTTTCTGTGCCAAAACTGTGGTTGGCATTATAACGATAATAACTTCTGTAAGTTTGTGGTTGATACGGATTAAATTGCCAATTGTGAGCTTTAAATTGATTTAAAGACGCATCGTACATACTGGCTAACAACTCTGCCGATACTTTTTCTTTGTTATCGCCTTTAATTTTAAAAGACCAAGTTTCGTCGGTTCCAGGTTGTAGTTTATCTCTAAATGTTAACGTTTCTATCTCTAATTTAGAGGTTGGATAAGGCACGTTTACTTGTACTTGTCCTGACATAAAACTATTAGCAAATGCATAACTGTAATGCACAACAAATCCGCCTAATTCTTTTGTTGAGATTGGAAGCTTTATGGTTTTTGTGTTTTTATTTAATGTAATTATTTTGGTCTCTATAACTTGATACTCTTTTTCAATGGTTAGACTAACTACTAAATTTTCAGCAGCAGTTGCTATAGAAATTTCAGCAACATCATTTATACCATATGCTGTTTTATTGGTTTTTACACTGAATAATTGATTATCGGCTAAAACGTTGTCTTTATTAGAAAATAGGGTAAAGTTGGCTTCGTCTTTTATGGCTTGACCAAAATTATCTTTACTGGTTAAAACTGCCACATATTTACCCGATTGCCATTTCTTTAAGTTGCCTAATACAACGGATTTTTCTTTTTCGGTATTAAATTTTTCGGTTAAAACTAAATCGCCTATAGTCCAGTTTTGTACATCATTTTCATTGCCATAAGCTTCGTGTGGAAAAAGCGTTTTAAAATCGGCTTCACTAAAATTTTTATAATCTGGAGCTTGCCAAGGTCTTTGTCTTAAAACGGTTTTTGGTGCGTTTAATTTATAGATGTTTAATTGACCTTTAGCAGGCACAAATTCACCATTTAAGTTTTTTGTGTCAATATTTAACGTTTGCTTTTTATTTGTTTTGTCAATTAAATCAGCAATAGAGATATTCGCCAAAATAGTATGATAACCTACATTTACAGTTGTAGTCGCACTTCTGGTTTCGCCATTAATATCTCTAACATCTGCGGTAATTTTATAGGTGAAAATTGGCAGATTTGTTTTGTTAGCTTTATCGTCTGGAATAGCTTTAAAGGTAATGTCAAATTCGCCTTTTCCGTTAGTTGTGGTGTCGCCAAATGTAATTTCTTGTGCTTGTGAATTCTTGAAAGGTCTACGCCACATATACCAACGCGGATAATTAACTTCGCGTTTCACTTTGTAAGTTACTTTGGCATCTGTAATATTAGAGCCAGCAAATGCTTTTGCTAATCCTTTTACGGTTACGCTATCGTTTACTTTAAAAGTTTCAGTTACTGGATTAAATGTGGTTTCAAATTTTGGACGTTTGTATTCTTCAACAGAAAAATAATGATTCTTCTTTAAATTTAATCCCGATTTTGAATCGATTTCGATATGGTATTGACCATTTAAACCATTGTTTGGTAGAATAAATTCACCCGAAACACTTCCAAAGTCATTAGATTTTAATTCTAGTGTACTTACTTTCTCCCTATTGGTATTGTATAAAGTAACCTCAAATAATTCGTTTGGAATTACTTCAGATTTTAAATGTTCTGTTTTTAATGCAATGGCTTTAAAATAAACCGTTTGGCTTGGTCTGTAAATACTTCTATCCGTAAAAATAAACGACTGATAAACTGTCTTTTCTTTGTTGTTATGTCTGTCGTAATGATTTATGTATGACTTCCCAAAATAGGCAGTTTGGTTGTTGTAACTAATTTCAGCTTCAAAAGAGCTTCGGTTATGAGATGCTTTTTTAAAACGAATAAAACCATTAGCATTAGTTGTTAGCTTTTGAGTTTTTACTTTATAATCTCTATACTTAAAAGACAATTCAACCTCTGTATTTGCAATTGGTTTTCCGTTGTTTCTATCTATAAATTGCAATTGTTTTTGGTCTAAATCTTCAGATTCTACCATTGCAATATCTGTAAATTGTAATGTTGTAGTTGCCCAAATGTTTTCAGATTTTACGGTAATTAAATATAAACCTGAATTTTGCAGAGGTAATAACAGTTCTGTACTGTGATTTTGGTAATCGTTTTCGTTTTTTAAATAAGCTGTCCACGTTTTATCTGCTTTTAGCTTTTTTATCAGACTTAATCTAGCCGTTTCATTATACGTTTTGTTAATGTTGTCAAATTGTTTTTTGCTTAATTTATATGAAGTAAATTCTACACTATTTAAGTTTTTATAACGAATTAAAACCTTTTCGTTTTGATTAGGTCTTAAATTAGACTCGGTTGTAATTTGTAATTGCGATTTTAAAATTTGAGTTTTAATGGTTTCACATTTTTCTGCACCACTATTTTCTGGATATGTACTTATTGTTTTTTCACAAAGTTCCAGAGCTTCTTTTAATTTCCATTGGTTTTTTGGTGTGTTCGGATTGTATTGTAAACCTTGATTGTAATATATATATGCAATTTCGTAATTATATAACGCTTCAACTTTATTGCCTTTAGTAGATTTAGCTTCGGATTTATAAGTGTTTAGTAATAAATCTTGTTTGTTTTCTATGACAGAATTTTGATTTACAAAATGTAATCGATCTATATTAACTTTTGTTAAGGCTAAATATTTTGGATTTTTAAGATGAAACTGAATCAAGTCTTGGTAAATACGTATCGCGTGATATTGAAGCGCTAAATCGTCTGTAGATTCTAATTTAAGTTTAGCAAATTCTGAAGCTTCAGATAAATAACTATCATTTTGTAAATTAAAAGTTTCTGCTGGTTTTGTAATTCTGTTTTCCGATGTTTTATAGAATTCTAAAGCGTTATGATTTATTAAATCAAAAACTGTTGGTCTATATGTTTCTGAGTTTTCTTGTGTAGTTAACAATATTTCAAAATCTCTAATTCGTGTTTGTTGTAAAACCAATTTATTCTCTAATGATTCCTGAAACTGACAATGGATCTCTTCGAATAAGGTTTCTAAATCCCAAGTTCTAAAATCGTTGCCTACTTTTTCTGATGTCTTTGTACGGTTATAAAACTTATATCTGTTTTGTTGGAAGTATTGCCAATACAACGTAGCTAACATATTTTGTAGCACATTTTTTTCTGGCGATTGACTCTTAGAAATAGCCAACTTAAAATCGGTAATCACTTTAAGTTGCGCATCTTCTTCTAAGGTCAATGCAAACTTACTTTTAAATAATAATGTTTTTATAAGCTGTTTTTGATTGTTGTCTTTTTGTGCTAAAGCTTCAATCTCTGTAACTGTTTTAAGTGCCGATTTTGGCAAGCCTTCAACTTCAAAAGTTTCAACTTTTTTCCACAATTTTGAATAGTCGTTGCTTTGTGCCTGACTAATCATTATGCAAAAAATTAAGGTTAGAAATGTAACTGTTGCTTTCATAAGTTGGTATTTTATATAAAGTTAGCCCAAAAATCCTCTTTAAAAAGACGAAATGAGTAAAACTAACGTTTGGTTGTGTAAAGTGGTTCAATTTTAAAGTAAATAAGATTAACTAAATGTAAACAATAATTGTTCCAAGAGATTGTTACATTTGTATTGTTAAGCTAAATATATGCGTTTTTTTATCATCTGTTTTTTAATTTTCACAACTGCATTCTCACAAAACAACGTAGAGAAAGCAAAACAATTGTTGGTGGATAAATCTTTTTATAAAGCAGAACTGTTACTAACAGAAGAACTAAAAATCCAGCCAAATAATTTAGAGGTTCTAGAATTACTTGGCGATGCCTATGGACATCAAGAAAAATGGGATGATGCTATTACCTATTATAAAAAATTAAAAGAGCAAAAACCTAACGTTGCCAATTACCATTATAAATTTGGTGGTGCTATGGGAATGAAAGCTTTATTAGTCAACAAATTTGCTGCTTTGGGCTTAATTGGTGATGTAAAAGAAGCCTTTTTAACAGCCGCAAAACTAGATCCAAATCATATTGATACACGTTGGGCTTTAGTGGAATTATATATGCAATTACCTGGAATTATTGGTGGAAGTAAAAGCACATCTTTTAAATATGCTAACGAGTTGCAAGATTTAAGTAAGGTTGATGGTTACTTAGCTAAAGGTTATATTTACGAATACGATGACGAGCCAGAATTAGCCGAAAAATATTATTTGTTAGCTATAAAAGAAGGCGGATCTTTAACGTGTTTTGATAAGTTAACAGCATTATATGAAGCTGAAAAGCAACCCGAAAAAGCAGTTGCAAATCTTGAAGCAGCAAACGTAAAACATAAAAGGAATGCTATGCATTACCAAATTGGTAAAGTGTGCGCTGAATATAATGTGCAAGTAGATAAAGGCGAAAAGTGTTTGTTGATTTACTTAGAGAATTATTCTGCAAAAGATGGTGTGCCTAAAGCTTGGGCAAATTACCGCTTAGCACAAATTTATAAACATAAAAAAGCTAAATCTAATGCTTTAAAGTATATTGATTTAGCTATTTCAGAATTGCCTAAAATTGATGTGTTCAAAGAAGAACGTAACCTTATTTTGGCTTTATAGTCCTCAGTCCTCAGTCCTCAGTCTTCAGTTTGCAGTCTTGATTCTCTTTTCTTGTTTCTATTCATTAGAAAATTCATCAGCCTTAATTCTTGGTTCTGAAAATCTTGATTCAGTATAAAAACTAATTCGGAATAATTAAAACAGAAATTAGGGATAATTAGCGAAATTCACATCAAAAAACTATATTTGATTTTATCTTCAAAACATTACAATGAACGTACATTTTATAGCTATAGGCGGAAGCGCAATGCACAACTTAGCATTAGCATTACACTTAAAAGGTTACCAAGTTACTGGTAGCGACGATACTATTTTTGAACCGTCTAAATCGCGTTTAGAAAAGCATCATTTATTGCCAGAAGCGTTTGGTTGGTTTCCAGAAAAAATCACGGCTAATTTAGATGCTATTGTTCTTGGAATGCACGCAAAAGAAGATAATCTGGAGCTTTTAAAAGCTCAGGAATTAGGTTTAAAAATTTATTCTTATCCTGAATTTTTATACGAGCAATCTAAAAATAAAACACGCGTTGTAATTGGTGGATCTCATGGAAAAACAACTATTACATCTATGATTTTGCACGTAATGCATTATCACGATAGAGATGTGGATTATATGGTTGGCGCACAATTGGAAGGTTTTGATGTTATGGTGAAACTAACAGAAGACAACGATTTTATTGTTCTAGAAGGCGATGAATATTTAAGTTCTCCAATAGATAGACGACCAAAATTTCATTTATACAAACCAAATATTGCCTTGTTAAGTGGAATTGCTTGGGATCATATTAATGTGTTTCCAACTATTGAAAATTATGAAGAGCAATTCAGCATTTTTGTAGATAGTATTGTAAAAGGTGGAAGCATAAATTATAATGAAGAAGACGAAGCTGTAAAACGCGTTGTAGAAGCCAGCGAAAATCCTATTCGTAAAATTGCCTATAAAACGCCAGAGTATACCGTAGAAAATGGTGAAACACTTTTAGAAACGCCAGAAGGACCAATGCCAATAGAAGTTTTTGGAAAACACAACTTAAATAACTTAGCAGGAGCAAAGTGGATTTGCCAACATATGGGAATTGACGAAGACGATTTCTACGAAGCTATTTCTACCTTTAAAGGCGCAAGTAAACGTTTAGAGAAAATTGCGGAAAGCGCAACAAGTGTTGCTTATAAAGATTTTGCACATTCGCCAAGTAAAGTAGAAGCCACTACAAATGCGGTAAAAGAGCAATACCAAGATAGAACTTTAGTAGCTTGTTTAGAGTTACATACTTATAGTAGTTTGAATGCCGAGTTTTTAAAGGAATATAAAGGCGCTTTAAATGCTGCAGATGTTGCAGTTGTTTTTTATTCTCCGCACGCAGTAGAAATTAAAAAATTAGATAAAGTGTCCGAACAACAAATTGCAGATGCTTTTAAACGCGACGATTTAATTATTTACACCAATCCAGAAGATTTTAAAGCGTACTTATTTAGCCAAGATTATAAAAACAAATCTTTGTTGTTAATGAGTTCTGGTAATTATGGTGGATTAGATTTTAATGAAGTTAAAGGTTTAGTTGGGTAAGTTGGTTTAACAGTTAGATGATATGAATACGTTTTAATGTTTTATATCAGTCGTTAAACGAAGTTATATTAAAAAAAATAATAAAATCAAGTTTATTATTTTTTAAGCTTTTGTTTAAAAATAATTATTAATAACCAATAAAACAATTCCAATTAACGCAGGTAGAGCTTGAACAAAAAATATTTTTTTAGCAGCAGTTAATCCGCCATAAATCCCAGCAATTGCAACACAACTTAAAAAGAATAGTGCCACATTAAAACGCCATTCTGGATTGCTAATACAAACCGACCAAACTAGTCCTGCAGATAAAAAACCATTATATAAACCTTGGTTTGCAGCCAAAGCTTTTGTTGGCGTAAATAAATCTTTTGGAAAGTGCTTAAATATTTTTGGGCCTTTAGTTTCCCAAGCAAACATTTCGAAATACAAAAAGTAAAGATGTAATGCTGCAATACATAGTATAATGGCGTTTATTAAAATAGACATAGTTTTATATGGTTTTAGTTAGTGGTTTTATCTTCAATTTCATCAAATTTTTCAAAGCGTTTAAAATTACGTTTAAGGTGATATATTTCTCTATCTAAATCAATAACTTCTTTTTCTAGTGCTTTTGCTTTAAAATAATGATCTCTTTTAAAAAGTAGATGTAAAATTAATGCTAAAAAAATAAACCCAAAAAATAACACAAAGCCAATAGAAATTGCAAACATTGGATCATATCTCTCTGGGAATTTGACACGTCTTTCGTCACTTAAATGAATAATAGTTGGTGGAACTAGACTAGCAAATAACGCAGTAAATAATATAGATTTTTTACGATGCCATATATAATTACTGGCAAATTGCTCTTGCAGTAATTTGTTCTCTAAATAATCTAAATGTTCTTCCTTCTCTTCAATCATTAATTTTTGTTTTCTTCTTTACCAATTTCATCAAATTTTTCAAAACGTTTAAAGTTTCTTTTTTGCTTTTTAATGATGTTAAGAATCGTTTCTTTTTCGTCTAAAAGCGGCCTTAATTTATATAGCGTTTGAAAGTGCCAAATAAAATGATACAAAACAATTACTGTAATAATACCAAGCACTGTTATAATTGCCGAAATTATGTCTTGATAGCGACCAGTATATAAATCTGTATAGTAAATTAACACAGCTAATCCTATGGCTACAAGTACAACAATACCAATTATAGCTAGAAGCTTTTTAATATTACTTTTATATGGTGGTAATTGCTCAATTTGATAGTTTAAGATATTTAAACGTTGCTCTTGGTATGCGGTCATAAATTTGGTTTCTTGTATTATTAGTATTTGGAATAGTAATAATGTTACAATTTAAGACTAAAGTAAGATAAATTAATTCGAAATTATTTCAGATTAAAAAAAATGATTAACTTTAGAAGATGCAGGATAAAAATTCGTCTTTTTCAATTAAAGATTGGTCGGAAAACGATCAGCCAAGAGAAAAACTTTTAAACAAAGGTAAATCTGCTTTAAGTGATGCAGAATTGGTGGCTATTTTAATTGGTTCTGGAAACAGACAAGAAAGCGCTGTTTCTTTATGTAAACGAATTTTAGCTAGTGTTAATAATAATTTAAATGCTTTAGGGAAATTATCGCTTTCAGATTTAATAATTTTTAAAGGTATTGGAGAGGCTAAAGCCATAAGTATTTTGGCAGCTCTAGAATTAGGCCGAAGACGTAGAGTAGAAGAAGCTGTACTTTTAAACAAAATAACATCTAGCAAATCTGTTTTTGAATTAATGCAACCTATTATTGGTGAATTACCTCACGAAGAATTTTGGATTTTATATTTAAATAATTCCAATAAAATATTACAAAAAACTCAGATTAGTAAAGGTAGTATTACCGGAACTTTAGTAGATAATAGATTAATTTTAAAAGAAGCGTTGCAGTTAAATGCTGTAGCCTTAATTCTAGTCCATAATCATCCATCTGGTACTTTAAAACCTAGCGAAGCGGATAAACAAATTACCCAAAAACTTAAAATTGCAGCGCAAAGCTTAGATGTTAAAGTTTTAGATCATTTAATAATTACAGAAACTGCTTATTTTAGTTTTGCGGATGAGGCTTTACTTTAGTTTAAATAATTACTTTTACTTCCAGAATAAAAAACAGCATGCTATTAGTTTATACACCTCAAATTACGCCAAGAGTAAAATATACTTTTAAGCAAGTTTGTATACGTATTCTTGGTATTCCTGTTAGTTTTACATCTACAGTAGAAGACTTTATTGCGCATGATAGTTTAAAAATGTCTTACGCAAAGCAACCTTTAGGTAATGAGTTTTTTGTGCGTTCTCACGATTTGTTATTTGAAAATGGACTTAACGATTTAGAGTTTAAAGTTTATAAGTGGGAAGAAACCAAATGCTTTTTTATAAATGGTGAAATCAGCCATTTGCCATTCGATATATTTTCGGCAACGTTTTATTTATTGTCTAGATATGAAGAATATTTACCACACGTAAAAGATGAATATGGTCGTTTTATGGCAACAGAAAGTCTAGCTTTTCAAAATAATTTTTTGCATCAGCCAGTAGTAGATATTTGGGCAAATAAATTTAAAAAGGCTTTACAAGAAAAATTTCCAGATTTTGAGTTTCAAAACAAACCATTTACTGTAAAACCTGTAATAGATGTTCCATTAGCTTATAAACACAAGCATATTGGCTTTTTTAACTCCTTAACAGGATTTACAAAAGATTTTCTTAATTTTAAAATTAAAGACATTTATCTTAGAGTTTCTGTGCTTTTAGGTTTTAAAAGAGATAGTTACGATACTTATAAATATATTATTAATCGTCAGAAAAAATCGAAATCAAAATTTTTGTTTTTCTTTCTAGTAGGCGATTATTCTTCGCATGATAAAACCATAAGTGTTCAAAATCAAAATTATGTCTCGTTAATAAAACATATAAGCGATTATTGTTCTATTGGATTAAAAACGTCTTATGAAGCTTTAAGCTCAATTTCAGAATTAAAGAAAGAGAAAAAACGCTTAGAGTTAATTACAAATAAAAATATTATTGGATCTAGGCAATCTTTCTCTAAAGTAAATTTACCAGAGGCTTATAGGAATCTAGTAGAATTAGAAATTCCGGAAGATTACACTATGGGATATATAGATTATTTAGGTTTTAGAGCAGGAACATGTTCTCCTTTTCTTTTCTACGATTTGGATTACGAAATACAAACGCCATTAAAAATTAACAGCTATCAAATGCTAGATTATACATTGTTAAAAACCAATTCTTTACTAGATAAACAACAAAAAGTGGCACAATTAGTGAATGAAATCAAAAAGGTAAATGGAACTTTTATTCCAGTATTTCATAATTACACGTTTTCAGACGAGTTACAATGGACTCATTTTAAAACCATTTTTAAACAAATATTAAATGACTAAAAACACTAATATAACCGATGTGTTTTTTGATTTAGATCATACACTTTGGGATTTTGATAAAAACTCTAAACTAACTTTCAAATACATTTTTGAGAAACATAATGTTAAATTAGATTTAGAAGATTTTATAAAAGTTTACGAACCCGTGAATTTTAAATTTTGGAAACTTTTTAGAGATGAAAAAATTTCTAAAGAAGAATTGCGTTACCGCAGATTAAAAGAAGTTTTAGAAGGTATAAATTATTTTGCTTCAGATGATTTAATTAATCGTTTATCCGAAGATTATATCACCTATTTAACAGATAACAACCATTTGTTTGATGGTACATTTGAAGTTTTAGAGTATTTAAAACCTAATTACAAGTTGCACATTATTACAAACGGATTTAGTAATGTACAAGGTCATAAAATGAATAAATCTGGATTAGCACCATATTTTAAAACTTTAACAGATGCAGAAACTGTTGGTGTTAAAAAGCCTAATCCAGACATTTTTAATTTTGCTATTAATAAAGCTAATACTAAAATTGAAAATAGTATTATGATTGGAGATAGTTTAGAAGCAGATATAGAAGGCGCTTTAAATATAGGATTAGCAGCCATATATTTTAATCCCAAAAAAGTAATTACCTCACCTAATATAATAGCAATAAATCAATTATTACAACTTAAAAAACATTTATAATGAAGAATATTTTACTACTGATTAGTTTTTTTTTAACAACAAGTATTTATGCACAAAACATTAATAAATATAAATATGTTTTAGTTCCAGAAAAGTTTGAATTTTTAAAAGAAGCAGATGAATATAGGCTAAACGGATTAACTCATTTTCTATTAAATAAAAATGGATTTAATGCATTTCTTGGAAAAAAGGACGCGCCACAAGAAGCATTAAATAATAATTGTATAAATCTTTTTGCAGAAGTTATCAATGAATCTGGTATGTTTAAAACAAAAGTAGCAATTGAGTTAAAAGATTGTAGAGGCGAAGTGGTTTATATGTCACCATTTGGAACATCTAGATCTAAAAGTTATAAAGTTGCTTATAACGAAGCTTTAAGAGAAGCTGGAAAACACTTATCTAGTTTAGACTATAAGTATGATGATTCTAATAAATCTGAAAGTATAGCAGATAAAGAACAAAATAGTATTGAAGAAACCACAAAAACTATTATGAACGACTCAACTATAATAACTACTACAATTACCAAAATAATTAAAGAAGTTTCTGTTCCTAAAAGTGAGAAAAAAGAACTATTAAATAAAGTTGTTGAAGAAAAAGACATAAAAAAGAAAGAGGAAGAAGGGAAATTACCAACTAAATATTATGCCAAGAAAATACAAAAAATAGGTTGGGAAGATTATAATATTGTTGATAAAAATGGTGTGCTGTATTTTATTTTTTATAGTACAGGAAAAAAAGACACTTATTTAGTTGATCAAGTAAAAAGTCAAGATAAAACGATGTGTTTTAAAGAAGGTGATTTATGGCATTTAGTTTCTAGAGACGAAACTAAAATGGAAATCAAATCATTGCAAATAGAATTTTAGTAGTAATTGAATTTATAAGTTAAGGATTAAATACGGTTTCTAAATATAGTTTAGTAACCGTATTTTTCTTTCCAGCGAGTTTTTAAAAAATCTCTTTGTGCTTGCTCTCTTGCGTTTTCTCCAGGCTTATAAAATGTGGTATTAGCAATAGCTTCTGGCATAAATTCTTGATGAATAAAGTTATTTGTTGCATTGTGTGAGTAACCGTAATTATCACCATAACCAATCTCTTTCATAAGTTTTGTTGGTGCATTTCGTAAACTTAAAGGCACCGGTAAATCTCCGGTTTCTTTTACTGCTTTTTGCGCTTCTGCAATAGCCATATAAGCGGCATTACTTTTTGCAGAACACGCCATATAAGTCACACATTGACTTAATATAATTCTAGATTCAGGAAAACCAATTACAGATATAGATTGAAACGTTGTGTTGGCCATAACTAAAGCCGTAGGATTTGCATTTCCAATATCTTCACTAGCTAAAATAATTAAACGTCTTGCAATAAATTTCACATCTTCTCCGCCTTCAATCATTCGTGCCAAATAATACAGCGCCGCATTAGGATCGCTTCCACGAATAGATTTTATAAAAGCAGAAATAATATCGTAATGTTGTTCGCCTGTTTTGTCGTAAGTAGCTGTACTATTTTTAATGTGTTCAAAAACTAAATCATCAGTAATTTCGATAACATCAGAATTTATTGCATTTATGACTAATTCAAAATTATTTAAAAGTTTTCGTCCATCGCCACCAGATAAACGCAATAGAGCTTTTGTTTCCTTTAATTTAATGTTTTTTTTAGATAAATACTCATCTTCTTTAATTGCACGCTTTAAAATAGCTTCTAAATCATTTTTATTAAAAGCTTCTAAAATATAAACTTGACAACGTGATAATAATGCCGAAATAACTTCAAAACTCGGATTTTCTGTAGTTGCACCAATTAAAGTAATCCAACCTTTTTCTACCGCTTGTAATAAAGAATCTTGTTGCGATTTACTAAATCGATGAATTTCATCTATAAATAGAATTGGATTTTTTGTTGTAAATAATCCGCCACTTTGTTTTGCTTTATCAATAACTTCCCTAATATCTTTAACGCCAGAGTTTATGGCACTTAATTGATAAAATGGACGTTTAGAAGTTTGTGCTATTATATTAGCCAAGGTTGTTTTTCCTGTTCCTGGTGGACCCCAAAGTATCATAGAAGGAATAATTCCTTGAGAAATTATCTGCGAAAGTGTACCGTTTTTACCAACCAAATGGTTTTGGCTAATGTAGTCTTCAAGTGTTTTTGGACGTAAACGTTCTGCTAATGGTGTATTCATATTCAAAATTAAGAAATTTATTGTAGTATTTCTATCTGACAATATTTCATTTTGTAATTTAATGGACTATTATTTGACTAATAGATTCTATGAAAGATGAATTTTCTGATTTATTAATAAAAGCTTTAGCTATTCCAATTATTGGTGTTGTGTTGTTGTGGCTTATTTTTTCAATTGAAATAAGATACAATCTTAACTTTAATAGCTTTGGAATTTACCCTAGAGAATTTAAAGGTTTAATTGGTGTTATTTGCTCTCCTTTTATTCATTCTAATATTTCCCATTTATATAGCAATACTATTCCACTATTGGTTTTAGGCTCTAGTTTGTATTTCTTTTATCCAAAAATTGCAACTAAAGTAATGGTTATGGGTATAATTTTAGCAGGATTTTTAACTTGGAGTATAGGTAGACCATCTTTTCATATTGGTGCAAGTGGTTTAATATATGTCTTATTTAGTTTTATATTTTTTAAAGGTATATTAACTAAAGATTATAGACTTATAGCTTTAAGTTTAGTGGTCGTTTTTTTATATGGAAGTATGATTTGGTATACCATTCCTATAAAAGAAGGTGTTTCTTGGGAAGGACATTTAAGTGGATTTGTTGTAGGACTATTTTTTGCTTTAATTTTTAATCGAAAAATAGAAAAACCGAAACTTTACGAATGGGAACAACCTTATTTTAACGAACAAGAAGATCCTTTTTTAAGGCAGTTTGATGAGAATGGTTATTTTTTCGAATTGAAGCCCGATGAATTAGTTTTAGATGAAGTAGAAGAAGAGCCAGTTTTAAACGAAACGTCTTCTACATTACCTAATTATAAAACTTTTGTATATCAATTCAAATCTAATACACCTAAAGAAAAATAGTGCATTATAGGCGTTGTCTTAGAGCTTCATAAAGAAAAGCACCACAAGCAACAGAAACATTTAAAGATTCTATTTCCCCTAATAAAGGAAGTTTAGCTTTTTCATTTGCTAATTTCAAAACAGAAGGGTTAATTCCTTTTCCTTCAGAACCCATTATAATAGCACAAGGCTCGTTAAACGAAATATCGTAAATTGTTTGGTCTGTTTTTTCTGTAGCAGCAATAACTTTGACCTCATTAGCTTGAAAGAAAAATAAAGCATCTTTAACGTGATCTACTTTACATATAGGCATTTTAAAAACCGCACCAGCACTTGTTTTAATAGTATCTCCATTTACCGGAGCACCACCTTTTTTCTGAATAATAATACCATCTACACCTGTACATTCTGCTGTACGGATTATGGCACCAAAATTTCTAACATCGCTTAACTGATCTAATATTAAAAAGATAGGTTTATCTTTTTTTGCAATAACGCTTTCGTAAAGTGTTTCTAAATCGTGAAATGTAATTGGTGCAATTTGTGCTACCGCACCTTGATGGTTATTTTTGGTTAATTTATCTAATTTTTCTACTGGAACATAAGATGCGTTTAATCTTTTTGTTTTTATTAATTGTTCCAATTCTTTAAATAAATCGCCTTGAAGTCCTTTTTGAAGAAATAACTTATCAATTGCTTCATTTGAATTAATTGCTTCAATAATTGCTCTAATACCAAAAATTTGTGTACTTTTTTCCATAAGACAAAGGTATAAAAAAACAGCCTAACAAAAGTTAGGCTGTTTAGAGTAATAATTAATTTTATTGTTTAACTATTTTTTTAGTACTTACTTTATTTTCACTGTATATCTTAATAAGATACATCCCAGTTCTTAATTCCGATATATTAACGTTTGATATTATATTACTCTTCTTTACTAATTTCCCATATATATTAAAAAATTCTATTTTATCGATTTTAGAATTACTTTCTATGGTTACTAATCCTTTTGTTGGGTTAGGATAAATTTTTAAATCTGCTAAGTCAAATTTATCAACACTAAGTAGGGTACAAGTTGGAGCTGTAATATTAGTTTCTATAGTTCCAGAAGGTGTTAAATCTCTACCCATTAAAGCAGGGTCATCTAGTGCTATTTTTTTAGCTCGAAATACAAAATTAGCAGATGGCGTATCTCCTTGTGTTAGTATACCAGTAGACGTGTCTGGATTTATATATTCCCAGACTGTCTCTTTTGATTGATTTATTTCAAAAAACTTCCCTTTAGTGCCTTCACATATTAAAGTGTTTCCATTTGGTAACCTTTGTGCTCCAGAGATAATTGAAGATTGAAAAGTCGTTTGATCAGGACTAGCTGTATATTCCCAAGAATTTGACAATGGAAGAAACCCTGTATTTGTATCATATTCATAGACTCCTGGTGTTATTTGATTTGGAGCTATTATATCTACTGATGAGTACGGTCTAGCTAATCCATTATTAAATACGATTATTTTACCACCATCTATAAAACTATCATCTATCCAATGCGGAAAATGTTGGCCAAATAACTTTTGACTAGTAAAAGTTCCTTTGTTATAAGCAATTGGATTACCCCATCTAAAAAGAAAATCACCACCTTTTCCATAAGTACCTCCCGAGTGACTTTCAGATTCAGCTGTTGTTGTAGAATGATCGATTATATAAATCTCACTCATTTTTCTTGAACTAAGTATTATTTGGTCTAAATTACTATTATACTGAATAGAGTTTATGTGTAACCAATTTGCGACAGGTGAATCTCCATTTAAGAAGTTAACATTTAATAATTCTGGATGATCACCGATAACCCCAAAATTATTCTTTGTAACATCAATATCCTGGATTAGATGATCTTTTACGTTCCATTCCCAGACTATATTAGCTCCATTGCTTCCAACTGGTTCTAATTCTAATATTTGTTCATTAAATAGTTTAGATTCTGTTAGCAGTGTTGGGTCCCTTCCTTCTGTAATAGCTTCAGCAGAGCTCATAGTTGTAACCGCTAACATTAATATGTTTCCATTTGGAAGTGGATAAATATCATGATGTTGACTTATTAAATTTGAGGAATAGTTATAAGTCCATAATAGATTGTTATCCCAATCAAAAAGTTCTATTTTTCCTCCAACACCACCAAAACTGATTTCTGTATTAGCTACTTTTCCAGTCCTTAGTAGATTGCCATTTTCCAATAGATAAACTGAAGCAGCAGGTGTACTTGTAGATGTCCATTTATTAACTAATTCGCCACAATTATTAACTAGATAGGTGTGCAATGAATTGTTGGGAGCAAAAATGGTATAGCCTTGGTATGCCTCATCTGTATTACTTATTATTCCTACAGTATTTTGTCCAATAAGATGACAAGAAATAAGTAAAATAATTAACGTAATTATATTGTTATTCTTTTTCATAATTGCAAATATAAAAAAAAATAAGCCATCTCATTTGAGAGATGGCTTATTTAACTAAAAAATATTTATTTATATTACATACAAGCTACACCTGTACCCATTATAATTGTTCCATCAGCAGGAATTGGTCCATCAGCATAAACTGTACCATCTGGAGCAGTTAAAACATAGCTATTTTCAACATCCCAACCTGGAGGTCCTCCAGCACCATCACCAGCGTGATAATAAAATTCGAAGTCAAACCCTTCATAAATAGCAATTTCTAATTCTTGAGTTTCCACTATGTATCCGTAAACACCATCAAGATCTTCATTTGCATATTCAGTTATTGCTCCTCCGTTATCAAGAGAAATATAACCTCCGCTCCATCCATCACCGTAATCATCAGTCATAGATAGGGTCCAAGTACAAAAGCTTAAATCAGCTATAGAAACTGTTACTAAATAATCTTGAGGTGTTAATATAGTTCTAACACCAGCAGCAGATATTTTTAAAATAACTTCTTCTGTACCTTCTGTTTTATCAAAATCAAATAATGCTTGTACTGGTATATCAAAACTAGTAGCAAATGCAGGAACTGTAATTTCAAAACCTTCACCTGGTACTCCAGTATCAGCATCAGTTTCTTGATCCCCAGCAGTTAAATCATCTGTAGATCGTGTTGAATTTACTACTTCTATTTTAAATTGAGCAACTTTGTTTATTGGCTGATCAATTGTAAACGGAATTGTAGCAGATTCTCCTTCTGTTAAAGACAAACTAGTAACACTAGTTGTTGCAGTAGGCTTATCAGATCTATTGTCCATACCAGCTACATCATCTTCAGAACAACTATTTATTAGGATTGAACCTAATAATAGAAAAGCTCCTATTTTTATTTTATTTATTTTCATAATAATAAGTTTAATTAGTTAGGTGTATATGTTGCAGCTGGTAAGTCAAACCAAATACCTGACGCTACATCATCTCCATTATAAATTTTTAAATACTCAAAAGTAATAGCTCCAGTTACCTCATCAACAACTGCAGGTGCATCAATAAAAGTAGCTGCAACCCATCCAGTAGCCTTTACTTCTCCACAAACATTTGTGAAATCCATAGATGCTGGTGCTCCACCTGCTCCACCAAATGCTAAGTATGGCATAGATTCGATTCTGTAAGTATTAGGTGCTAATTCTGTAATTACAGTATTAGGTGCAGTACCTGAACTAATTGCAGGACTTGTATAAGAGCCAGCATGATCTGATTGGCATCCAACAAATGTAATTGAGAATGTGTTATTTGCAGAAGATACAACAGTGTTATTTGAATCTGTTGTAGTTAACCTTAAAATTAATTCAGTTGGAGTATCAGGATCTAATCCTCCAGTATTAATTTGTAAAGGTAGTGTACCAAATCTATAACCTTCTTGCATTGTAAATGAGCTTCCAACTAAAGAAAATTCATTTCCTTCAATTGCTGTAGAAGCTGGATCAACTGTATAAGAAACAGTAACATCATTTGGTAATTCTAAACCAGAGTTACCTCCTAAAAGATTCACAGCTACATCAACATTAACTGCTCCAATATCTGAGAAATAACTTTCTAATGTACTAGATTTTTCAAATCCGACAATGTATGCACTAGCTTCAAAACCAGTTTCTGCTTCGTCATCTACTACACATGATACACTTAAAAGTGGCAGTATAGCTAACAATAATAATTTACTTAAATTTTTCATGTTTTTTTTTTTTTTAGTTAACATCCCAGAACAACTTCGTTCCAAAAGCATCAGACTGTACTTGATTTGGTACATTTGCTGAATTTGTTGAATACTCAGAAGAAGGATATAATAATCTGTTTGGTCTCGTTGGAGATTCTGCTATTATTGAAACTGGTACATCTGGAAATCCAGTTCTTGTATATTCAATCCAGCTCTCTATAGCATTGTAAGGACTTAAAGCAATCCATTTTTGTGTCATAATAGCTTCAATCTTATCAGCAGATCCAGTCCAACCTAAAAGGTTCGTACTTGTTGATGCTGTAATATATGCATCAGCACTTCCTGCTATCCCTAAGTTATTAAAAGAAGCTCTAATACCATCTTCAAATAACATTTGAGCATCTCCGGTAATTACACCTAAAAAAGCAGCTTCAGATTGTATAAATAATGCTTCTGCAGCGGTCATTAAGTAACTAACTTGTTCAGAACCTAATAAAACCCCTGGTCCTAATTCAGATAATTCTACAGGAGCAGTTGTATTATCTGCACCTTGTTGAACTCCAGTTACAAATCCTGCATCTGGTCCTTGAGTTACTGGCTCATACATTCTTAATAATCTAGCATCAAAAATACCTGTAGTGGTTCCATCTTCAGTAGTGTTACCTTTTAGGAATTCCGCTGAGTAATCAGAAGGAACAATAAAATCATTATCGAATGTATCATCTCCAGCTGCGTTTTGTCCATAATTTGCAAAAAATGGATTTTGTTTACCTGCAGCATTCTCATAAACAGGGTCTATAATAGCATCTGAACTTAAGAAGTTTTGATCTAAATTTGTAACTTCTGTATTAAAGAAAGTTGTAAAGTCAGCATCAACATTACTATCTGCAAAGTCTTTAACTCTTAATAACATCTTTAATTTTAAAGTGTTAGCAAGTTGAGTCCACATTGACATATCTCCATTAAAAATAACATCTTCAGCACCGACAACATCTGTAGATGTTGCCATAGTCTCTAAAGCTGTATTTATGTCAGTAATCAAGCTCATATAGATGTCCTTTTGATCATCATATGCTGGTGTTAAGAAATCTCCAAATTGCAATGCTTGAGAGTAAGGTACATCTCCATATAAATCTACAGCATATTGTAAGTAATATGATTTTAAGATTCTAGCAATTGCTTTATGGTTATTATAGCCTGGTTTATCCGAAGAAATAATAACTTGGTAAGTACCTGAGTTTCTAAATAAACCATTAAAAGCTCCTGTGTAAAAATTTTGAGTAATGTTCAAACGGAATTCATCTTGAAAACCACCTGTCACATTATTTACATCACCAGCCCAGTGATTCATCATTATGTTTCCAAGTTCATTTATTGTAACTTCAAACGTTGGTCTTGGTGTAACAATTGCACCAGCTAAAAGTAAGTCAGGTGTAATGTTTTCGCTAGTAGCATCTACTTCTGTTTGGTTGATGTTAAGTGCATCTTCACAAGAAGAAAAACTTAAACCAATTACAGCAGCTACTAATATTTTGCTTATATATTTTTTCATAATTATATTTTATTTGTTTTAGAATGTTAAATTTAAACCTAAACCAAAAGTTTTAGTAGCAGGGTAGTTACCACCTTGAGTAGTAATACCTGCAGCATTCCCACTTGTAAATCCAGCTTCAGGATCATTATAACCTCTGTTTTCAGCTGGTAAAATAGTGAAAGGATTTCTTGCAGTAGCACTAAGACTTAAACCTTTTATGAATGAGTTTTTTAGTAATTCATCACTGAAATCGTATCTTATAGATAATTCACGTACTTTAAAAGCTGTTGCATCTAAAATATGGTTTTCACCAACATTTCTGTAATTATTAAACCAGTTAATATAAGAACCAGCCGTAGTTCCACCAGATGGAGTACTTGTGTTTGCAATGTAAGTACCTGGGTTACTTGGGTCTTCTATAGCTGAGTTAGGTAATATAAATGCACCACGTCCACCTTGAGCAGTTTCAACAGCATGACCTGACCATGTTAAGTTAGATTTAGTATCAGAGTAGAAAACATGACCCGTTCTATAATCCATAGTTGCTTGTAAAGTCCAGTTTTTATATCTGAATTTAGTATTCAAGTTAAGAATATGTTTAGGTGTAGTTCTACCTGCAATTTTTAAACCTGAAGCTTCTACTGGAAGACCTGTTGGACTAACAATAACTCTTCCTAAATCATCTCTTTCATAGTAATTAGTTTGAATTACTGGGAAATTTTCCCCTTCAATTGCAAATACTTCTGCAAAACCTGTAAATCCACCTAATGAAACTTCAGTAGCTTGATCAGATACTTTTACAACTTCATTTTCAGAAGTATAGTATCCTAAGTTTACATCAAAGTTTATGTTATCAGTTTTAATTACTTTTATACCTAAATCAATTTCGTATGCAATACCTTTAGTTTCACCTACATTAATTGTTGCTCTAGATAATCCTGATGCAGCAGATGCTCCAACATTTGTAATTTGATCTGTTGTGTTAAAAGATTGGAAACTACCATCTAAAGTAACACGATCTTTAAACATACCTAAGTTCATACCAAATTCATAAGAAGTTGTAAATTCAGGTGTTAATAAAGGATCTGTTATTGTTTGATCTGCAACAAAAGAGTTTTGACCTCCTAAAGGAAAACCTGCTGCTTGATTTACTAATGGTGTAATCTGATATGCACCAATACCTCCATCATTACCAACTTTCACATAAGCTGCAGTAAATTTAAGAGCATTTAAAGTATTAGATTTTAAGCTAGGAAAAGCTTTAGTTGCTATAAAAGAACTACTTACACTTGGGTAAAAGAAACTATTATTTGAAGGATCTAAAGTTGAAGACCAGTCATTTCTACCCGTTATGGTTAAATATAAGAAATCCTTATAACCTAAGTCTACGTTTGCAAAAACACCAATTCTAGAATTTGATCTTCTATCATCATCAGTTAAAGCATCAGAAAAACCATTATTTAAGTTAGAAGAATTAAAAATACCAGGTATTGTTAAATCTTCTCCACCAACACTTGTGAAACTACTTTTATTATATTGATTGTTCGCTCCAACAAGTGCGTTAAATGAAATAACATCAGATAACATATAGTCAAAATTTAAGAATAAATCAGTGTAATACTGACTTGATCTTGAATTGTTGAACTGAAAGTTAGATACTAAAGATCTATCAGCACCAGTATTGTTTACAATTTCATCTGGTTCAGAATAACCGTTTTGATATGATAAACCATTTCCTTCGTTTATTCTTGCACTCGTAACAATTTTTGCAGATATATGATCATTAAATTTAAAACCTAGATCAAAATTCATTGCTATATTATTACTTTCACTAACAGCTCTTTGATTATCTCTATTCCAGTAAGGGTTCGTGAAATAAGCATTCCAGTGACCTTCATTTCCAGAGTTTTCAAAAGCAGTTATTGGAACATTTCCTGGAGTCTGTAATAATTGTGTGTAAAGATCTCCGTTATGTCTATCAGCAGTTGTGTTTGTGTAAATCACATTAGAACCTAAAGTCCATTTACCTAAAGATTTACCTGCTCCTACAGTAAATGTATTTCTTTTTCTAGTATCATTTTTTATAACAAATTCTGTATCAACATTTCTAGCACTGAAATTAATATAACCATCACTATCTCCGGCTGAAATTGAAACTGAGTTCTGTCTAGTTATACCCGTATTAAAGAATTCTTTAATGTGGTCACTACCTCTTGAAGAGTATGGTGCCATAATAAAAGTTCCGTCAGATTGTGGTAAACCAACTGGTACCATTTGCCCATCAAATTCTGGACCCCAACCACCATTTTCATAAACTATGTTTTCAAAACCGTTACCTAAGTCCCAACCTTGACCATATCTTGTTTGTCTTTCTGGTACATAATCTACTACTTCTAAATCAAGTGAGCTATTGAATTTTACACTAGCTTTTGACCCGTCTCCAGATCCTTTTTTAGTTGTTACAATAATTGCTCCGTTTGAACCTTGAGAACCATATAATGCAGAACCTGCAGCTCCTTTAATTACATTTACGTTTTCAATCACATTTGGATCTAATGAGTTTAAAATTGTAGTACTTGTACCGTAAGCTACACCATCAATTACAATAAGAGCTTCATTACTCCCAGAAATTGAACGATTTCCTCTTAATACAATTCTGTTATCGCCATCAACTCCATTACTAGTTTGTGTAATCTGTAATCCAGAAACTTTTCCAGATAAACTATTCACAATGTTTGGGTTGTTTGCTTTAACTAAGTCTTCTGTACCTACTTCTTGATAAGCTGTAGTTACTTCGTCTTTCTTTCTTTTAATACCAAATGCAGTTACAACAACCTCATCTAGTTGAGAGTCTAATTGTAATGATACACTTACAGTATTAGAAGTTCCAACAGCAACTTCTTGATCAGCATAACCAACATAGCTAAATACCAATACATCACCAGTATTTGCCGTAATTGAATAATTACCATCAAAATCTGTTGATGTTCCATTTGCAGTTCCTTTAACTAAAACTGTTGCTGTTGGTAACGGCAAACTGTTTTCGTCGGAAACAACTCCTGAAATTGTTTTCTCTTGTGCGAACGTTAGTTGCACAACAAACGCTAGAAACAGCGTTAAAATTCCACTAAACTTTGTTTTCATTTTATTTTTTATTTGAATTAGTCTACGTCAAAAATCATAATAAAAAGTTAATTAAACAATTAATATTGGTTAAATTTTCTTTTTATTTTTTACAATCAAGTGTTTTTAAGTGTTTGTGCTTAGAAATACGTCTTTAAACTGATGTGTATTTTTGTGTTCGAATATTTAAATCTGTCATTTTCTGTTTTGCCAGTAGCTATTATTAGGTTTAACAGTCCGCTTTTTGTTGTAGCGGCTATTCCTAGTCCTACACTAAGTAGTTTTTCCTTCTGTGTCAAGTTTAGGTTTTCAAAATAAGCAAAGTCTGTTATGGTATTTATACTCAATAAATTGTTTAATGTATATATGTATTCTATATTTAGTGTATAATAGCTATCTGCTTCTATGCTGTTTTCATCAAAACCTCTTATGGTATTTACACCACCAAAACGATGTAATTCGTTTTTTATTAAATTTTCACTAAAAAGTTTTCTGTTAGTTGTTTTAAGGTAGAAATAATTTTTTTGATTTAATTTTATAAGTTTGGATGATGTAATTTCTAAATTTAACTGATTAATAGTGCTTTTAATAGTTTTTCTTGTACCGAAACTATTCTTTAAGAGTATGTGAAATTTCTCCTTATTATTTATTAATGCTTCATTGTTATAGAATTCATAAACAACAAAAGCACTATTAGTTTTGTAGTTTAGTAAGTCGTTGTTTGTTGTGTTGTTTGTTGTGACATTAGAGTTTGTGTTTTCTATTCCAATTCCTATTTTGTTCCTGTCTCCAATATTTCTAGAAAACTCTTGTGCTAAATATGTTGTCGTGAAAGTGCTGTCTTTTGAGAAAATATTTAGTTTTGTTGATGAATTAAAAGGTGTTTTAAATAAATATGGATTATCTAATTTTAGGTTTATTAAGCGTTGTTTGTTTTCGTCACTCCTATAGCTTAGTGTTATTTTTTCACCAGTATTAAAATTATTTAATAAGTTTAGGTTTAAGTACCCTGTAAAGTCTAGTTTGCCATCTACTTCATTAGTGTTAAAACCTATGACTCCATCAAAACTGTTTCTTTTCTTTTTTTGTACATACATATATAAGATTGTGCTGTCTTTTTTAAAAAGTAGTTCTGGAGATTTTTTTTGTTTTGCAAAATCTAATGTTTTTAATTTTGAGGCTCTTTTTTTTAGATGAATTAAATCGACTGTTTGGTTTATCTTAATTTTAAGATGTTTGTTTATGAATTTCTTTGGAAATTTCTCGTAACCTTTCACAATAATTTTGTCTATTGTTCTTTTCTTTCTTTCTTTAAATGTTATTGAAAGTTTTCCTTCTAGTGTTTCGTTTGATTTTTTTATGTTTTTTATTTGCACTTCAAAAAAAACATTTCCATTTTTTTTAACACCTTCACTTATTTTTTTTAGAAGTGCTTCGGTTTTTGTAATTTCTATTTTTATTTCATTACCATTGTAAATCTTAATTTCTTTTGGTATATATATAAGGTCTTCTGATTTTATTTTGAGTGAGATGTTCTTCTGGTGGTTATTTAGTTTTACAATATATTTTTTGTTAAAAGTCGATGTGTCTAATTTTTTTATTACAAAATCAAAATATCCTTGACGAATAACTTCTTTTTTTAATTCGTTAAATGTTGTTTCTTTTTTTTGATTTAAGGATAGGCTTATCGAGTCTGCTTTATTCTGGTTTGCAGTTTTAAATGGTTTTATTTCAATACGTTCCTCTTGGCTCATACATAATGTAGAAGTTAGTGTTAGTAAGGCAAAAAGTAGTACTGATTTAATCACTTTTATTTTTTAGTGTAAATTAACGCAAAATAGTCATATTTAGTATTGATATGTGTTTAAATATTATGTTACTATTTAAAATTAATGGTTTGGGGAGTTATAATTAAAAATAAATTACTACATTTGCAGTCCTCTAAGAAGAGGAATAAGTTAAATTATATTTATTAATATGCCAACAATTTCACAATTAGTACGAAAAGGAAGAGCCAAAATAACCAAGAAGAGTAAATCGGCTGCTTTGGATTCGTGTCCTCAAAGAAGAGGGGTGTGTACACGTGTGTATACTACTACGCCAAAAAAACCAAATTCTGCAATGCGTAAAGTTGCGAGAGTAAGGTTGACAAATGGTCAGGAAGTAAACGCGTACATCCCAGGTGAGGGTCACAATTTACAAGAGCACTCGATAGTATTGGTTAGAGGTGGAAGGGTAAAAGATTTGCCAGGTGTTAGATATCATATCGTTCGTGGAGCTTTAGATACCGCAGGTGTTGAGGGTAGAACGCAAAGAAGATCTAAGTACGGTGCAAAACGCCCTAAGAAGTAATTAACAACTTTTAAAGAGAAGACATGAGAAAAAAAGCAGCCAAAAAAAGACCGCTTTTACCGGATCCAAAGTTTAACGACCAGTTAGTAACTCGTTTCGTTAACATGATGATGTGGGATGGTAAAAAATCAGTTGCTTTTAAGATTTTCTATGATGCGATTGCTATTGTAGAGGAGAAAAATCAAGACGAAGAAAAAACTGCTTTAGAGTTGTGGAAAGATGCTTTATCAAACG
>JAWUZD010000016.1:0-52831 GCA_034110465.1 Mesoflavibacter sp. | reverse complement strand
TAGCATCTAATCCAATAACTACAACACTCTCAAGAACTTTTCAAAACACTTATAATGTGTTTCGGGGTGCAAATTTACAACCCTTTTTCAAACTAACAACCCTTTTCTGAATCTTTTTTTAATTATTTTTAAACACTATACCTAATACTCTTGAATACAAGTACATAGCTTACCCTTTTTGATACAGTAAATTTAAAATAGTTGTTAACTTTTAATTATTAGAGAAATTTAACTCACCTTCCTAAGAAATCAATCCTAAAGAAAGAATTCCTAATTAGTGTCTAATGACTAAATGAGATATGAAAAATTATTATTAAACCTATAACAAAAACAAGTCATAATAAAGAAATACATTATATACGGCGTGATTTATAAGGCAATCAACTATACTACATAAAGAAATTCCACACCAACCCAAAACGGATAGTAAAATCTCTAAATGGATAATTCGGTGCTGTCAAATAATCTCTCCCAGTAAAAGCTGCATTGAAATGCTCTGCTTTTAAATATATTCGAGCTTGCCTTAGCTTAGCGTTAATAAAGAAGTCTATTTTAGGAAAACCTCCTATCTCTAAATCTCTTTGAACATAAAACTCAGATAGCAGAGGATTGTAATCATTCATATGGTATTTAGTGAAATAATTAACTGTAAATCCTGTCTGAAAGAACAATGCTTTCTTAAATGCAAAATTCTCATAATACAATGTACTTCTTGTTATAAGTTCTGGAACATTAAAAACTTCATTATCATCACTTACTTTTTGATATTGCACTGTGGCTTCTAATCCAAAATGCCTATACTTAATATCCTTATTAATATTTAGTTTTAAATAAGATATACTCTTATCGTTTTGAAATGACTCTATTTGTTCTGACGTTGTATTTTTCATAAAATATACATAATCATTTATTGTAGAAGCTTGCAACTTAACATTTACCCACTTTTTAGAAACCACTTCCGCATCTATTTGTTGAGTTTTTATAGTATTAAACTTATTTTCCCAATTGTAATTTGTATAACTACTTTGGTATAACTGTGCATTATAGTTTGGTGCAACTGTATTATTATTTATTGTTGCTTTTAGGAGAATATCGTCGTTTAATTTATAATTGGCTTTTACTAAGAGATAATTACCACTAAAATCTCCCGACACATTTGCGCCTGCTTCAGCTTGAAAATCAAATCCTTTAATACGCTTATTGTACTTTCCTCCTACCGAAAACACATCACCTTTAAGTCTATTGGTTATAGTTTGATTTTGTTGCACTATAATTTTATCATATCCATAGTTGTAATTAGTATGTGCTGCATGTAATTTTAAAGATCCAATAATGTTATTACTATAAGTAACATTAGCTTCATTATACAGTTCTTCAAGTTTAACAAAGTCTATTAGATTACTAGTATAGCTCGCATCTCCAAAAAAATCATTTTGAGAAGATTGTGTAAACCTGTAATTCTTATCATTTAATTTAAAAATATGTCCAACAGAAACATTATTGTAAGATGCACTATCCTGTTTTTTAATTAACTGATAATAATGATTCAAATAGGTTCGTTTTCCTTTTAAAACTCCTTCTGCATCTTGAAAATTAACCTCTAAAACACCTCTGTCTATAAAATCTTTATCACCAGATTGAAAGAATTCTAAACTTCCGTCTGTTAATCCACCATTTTCCTGATTTAAAATATCTTGAGACAAAAAATGTGCGTTTGCTACGTATCGTTTATTTTTAGATTGATAACTTGCTGTAGTTCTAAAATTACCTGTACTTGTTAAAATATGCTGATAAGTCCCTAAAGATCGTAATCCTTTATAAGCTACAGATATATTAAATTGCTTAGACGTATTAGTCGTAAAAAAAGCATCTAACAATTGTCCTTGCTTAAAAGCTGACTTATAGAACATCTCAGATAATGGTGTTGGAACGTGGTAATAATTAACATCTTCCACTTCCATATAATTAAAATGCTTACTTCTTGCTCCAAACTCAGGCATTAATCTGGTTGAAGAAAAGTCGTAACCCAAAGTATTATAGGTTTGTCCTAAATTCGAAAACTGCTGAAGCTCAAAGTTATCTTTTCGTAAGTAGTTGTACTTGTAATCTTTTGCAACAGTTAAAGTCGTATCCACGAAAGTAGTGTCTGATACGTGAGAAATTATTAAATAATCTGTAATTTTAGCTTCTTGCTTCTTTTCAATTTTACTAGAAGAACTCTTAGATTTCCTTTTTACAGAATCGGTTGGAGAATTAAATTTATTAATAGCAGGTCTACCTTCTATCTTTTTTTCAAGTCTTTGTGCAAACATAAATTGAGCACTAACCAAAAAGAGAAATACAATTATTTTTTTCATCAACCGAAATTTTAGACCTTGCAATTTTATAATTTAGTGTCAAAAATAGGAAATATCTTAGAAGTAAAGCCTTAAAAAAAGTTAATACCAATTATGCTATCAATTAATTACTCAGGAATTACGTTGGAATGCGGCACAGACGAAGCTGGTAGAGGTTGTTTGGCAGGACCAGTTACTGCTGCTGCGGTTATTTTAAAACCCGATTTTACAAACCATATTCTAAACGACTCTAAACAGTTAAGCGAAAAAAAGCGCGATTTATTGCGTCCTATTATAGAACAAGAGGCGCTATGTTTTGCGTTTGCGCACGTTTTTGAAACCGAAATTGACAAAATGAATATTCTTAATGCTTCTATTTTAGCAATGCAGAAGTCAATTAAACAACTAAAACCAATTCCAGAATTTATAATTGTAGACGGAAATAAATTCAAACCGTTTAAAACTATTCCACACGAAACAATTATTAAAGGCGATGGAAAATATTTAAGTATTGCTGCAGCTTCGGTTTTAGCAAAAACATATCGGGACGATTATATGAATAAAATTCACGAAGAATTTCCAATGTACAATTGGAAACAAAACAAAGGTTATCCTACAAAAGAGCACAGAGCAGCCATTAAAAAGTATGGCGCAACAAAATACCACAGAAAATCGTTTAAATTATTAGCCGATTAAACTGAGCTTAAACTAAAGTTATAATTAAATTAGCATTTTAAAGTCCTTATAATATGAAAGCATTTTTGCTGTCCTTACTCTTTCTCTCGTTTTTTGCTTGTAATACAGATTACAACACTGCAAAACCCGAAGATTTTTTAAATAAAAACGCACAAACAATAATTAAAATTAATGGTTTAGAGCATTTATCAACCAATTTAAATAATGCCCATTTTTTAAATCAATTAGACGGCACAAAAATCTACGCAACATTAAAGGAAAACTTTTCAATATTTAATCACATAAAAACAAAGCGTCCTATATATGTGAATCTTTTTTCTTCGGAAGAATTTTCGTTTTCAACCACACATTCAGATTCATTAGTTCAATTTCTAAATACTAAAAACGTTTTAAGAGATTCCATTTCAATTGATGCCATAAAGGTCGAAAAAATCACATTTAATAATAAGAATTTATTTATAGCTTTGAGAGATTCTGTAATTATAGGAGCCAATTCTAAAGTGCAACTTAAAGCCATTTACAATCAGGAGAAAAATACAGAGCTTTTAAAATTATTAAAAACAACTAATAAAGCATCAGAAATTTCAATTTTAAGTAATCAGAAAGCAGCGTTTAAGCAACCTATATTTATAGATTCTTTATTAAACACAAAACAGCTGACTAATTATTTGGCTTTCGATGTGGATTTATCTCAAGAAAACATCTTGTTAAACGGAATTACAAAAGCATCAGATTCTACAAAAAGTTTAATAAACGTATTTACTAATACTACGCCACACGCCAACGAACTAGCTTTGATTACACCAAATAATTCCGATGGATTTTTAAGCATTACATATAATGACTTCGAAATTTTCCGCGAAAACCTAAATACCTTTAATAAAAAAGCTACCATAAAAAAGGAAACGTTACTTTTTGATAACATTACAGAAGTTGGAGTTATATATAATGATGCAAATGCGTATGTTCTAAATACTATAGATGTAGAATTAACAAAGATTGCATTACAGGAAGAACAGACCGAAATTGAAACTTACAGAAACATACCTATACATAGTTATAGTAAAACAGAAATTCTAAAAAACCACTTTTCACCGTTTATAAATCAAGACGTTACAATGTATTGTCAATTAGACCAGTTTTTTGTGTTTTCGGCTTCAAAAGAAATGCTTCAAAATATAATTGCTAATTATCAAAACAAAACCACCTTATTTTTTAAGGATTATTATAAAGCGGTTAGCAAGCAATTAAGTAGCCAATCGTCTTTATTACAAGTGGTAAATAATTCTGCTTTAGCTTCAATTTTAAATTCATCATTAAAAAATAATTCCGATTTAAAGTTAGAGGATTATAGAACAAGTGCTTTTCAGTTTAGTTACGATTACGATTTTGCTCATTTTAACGCGGTAATTAATAAAAGTAAAATCACTAAAAAGGCAAATACTATTAGCGAAAAATTCAACATTAAATTAGATCACGCCATTTTAAACGAACCACAATTTGTAAAAAATCACGTTTCTGGCAAAAACGAAATTATAGTTCAAGACATTAAAAAAACCTTATACCTTATTTCTAATTCAGGGAAAATTCTTTGGGAAAAAGACTTAAAAGACGAAATTCTTGGAAAAATAGAACAAGTAGATCTTTATAAAAACGGAAGATTGCAATTGGCTTTTGCCACAAAAAAAGCCATCTATGTATTAGACCGAAACGGAAACCAAGTAAAACCATTTCCAATAAAGCTAAACGATAACATTACGCAACCACTTTCTGTTTTTGATTACGACGGTAAAAAGGATTATCGTTTTCTAATTACTCAGAATAAGGAACTTTTAATGTTAGATGCAAAAGGCAAAACAATTTCTGGTTTTAAGTATAAAAAAGACAACAAAATTACATCTCAGCCAAAACATTTCAGAATTGGTAGTAAAGATTACATTCTGTTTAGCTCAAAAAACAAGCTAATAGTTTTAGATCGCGTTGGAAAACCAAGAGTTACAATTAAGGATGAATTTGATTTTTCTGATAATAACATCTTTTTAAACAACAACAAGTTTACCTTTACTAATACGTCTGGCGAATTAATTCAGGTTGATAACAAAGGTCGCGTTGCAAAGCAAAGTTTATTATTAAACAAAAAACACGGGTTTGATGGTAGTAGTAAAACGCTAATTTATCAGACAGAGAATAAATTAACTATAAGAGGTCAAACTGTAGAATTGGATTTTGGAAACTACACAAAACCAAACCTCTTCTACTCCAACAACAAAATATTTGCATCTACAACAGATTTACAGACGCAAAAAATCTATGTGTTTGATAGCAACGCAAAACTATTACCTAATTTCCCTATTTTTGGAAATGCCACTATAGATTTAAAAAATACCAATAATTTAGAAATCATCACAAAAGGCGATGCTAACAGCATCCTATTTTATACCACAAACTAAATGATAAAACGTAACAACGCAGCCATATTTAAATGTGTCATCCATAAAGTTGGAAACAAGTTTAACAGTACAAAAAATGCATTTTCTGAAAAAGAAGTGGTTTTTGACGAAGCCAGCTACGAACTAATGCTTCCGTTTTTATTGCGTCCTTTTGGTAGCGTTGTGCAAAGTCATCGGTTTAATCACCATTCAAATTTAGAACTTAACGAAATTAACAATTACAGTAACCTAATTTTTGGAGATGATGAGCAGTTTTTAGACACTTCTAAACATATTGTAACGCATTTATTCGAGCAATCTAACTCGGCACAAATTAAAACTGGAGATGTTTTAGTGGTTTATTTTAACGGCATACAATACAATGATATGACGGTTGATGCTTTGGGGATTTTTAAAATTGAAAATAAAACCAACTTCTTCCAAACGTATTTAGAAAATAACAGCTACGATGTTTTAGTGCAAAGCGGAATTAACGCTAAAAAAGTAGATAAAGGTTGCCTTATTTTAAATACTAGCGATAGAGAAGGAAACATAATTTTAAGTGTAGATAACAATAATTACGACACACAATATTGGATTAATAAGTTCTTAAACATTAAATATGCAGACGATACTAATAGCCATACTCAAAACTATTTAGAACTGTGTAAAGAATTTTCTACAGAAATTATAAAAAGCACCTACGGACAACAAGAACGCAGTTCGTTTTTAGCAAAAACGGTTGACTTTTTTAAGGAGAATGAAATTGTAAATGTTGAAAAATTTAAAGACGAAGTTTTTGAAGAAGACAAATACAAAACTTTGTTTGACGATTATAAAAAAGAATTTGAAGGCGAAAAAGATGTTTTAATTCGTAATCAATTTGATGTTTCGGAAGCGGTATTAAATAAAGAGAAGAAAAAGATAAAAACCGAAATTAAGTTAGACACCAATATTCAAATTAAATTGGATATAGATGCACCAGATGCTTCTACAGAATATCTAGAACGTGGCTACGACGAAGAAAAAAAGATGAATTATTACAAAGTGTATTTTAATACTGAGGATTAGTTTTTTTTAAGTCTTCAGTCGGCAGTATACAGTTTGCAGTCTGAGTGATGTTATACGCGTAGATTTTGATAGCCGTTTCGTATTACACGGAGATTTGCAGAGAAACACAGAGTTCCTTAGAGTTTTTTTTTGAGTGCTGAAGTTTTAGGAATGTTTCGTTTTTTGTCATTATCTACAAAATTTACAGGTTTTATTGAAAATTGATGTAACAAATCTGCAAACTAAACTACATATAAGTATGATAAAACTTAAACTAGAAAAAATCTTTCCAATTAATTTAAATATTTTCGGTTACTTTCTTATTATAATGGGATTAGTTTTTTTTAAACGTCTTGAACTAACTCTAAATTTTATAGGCTCAATATCTCTAATTCTGGGATTATTTTTAGCAACTGCTAAAGATGGAATAATACTTAACAAAGAAAATAATAAATTCAAGAAAGCTATTTTCTTTTTAGGTTTAGAACCTGGAAGTTGGAAATCACTAGAGAGATTTACAGATATATCTATTTTAACAGGAAATATAGGACTCGGTTTTTATCGTTTAATAACATCTCGAAACTCTTCTGCTTTTCACTCAAAAAAAGTCTTTGAAGTTTATATGCTAAGCGAAAACCACAGAGAACGCATTATATTAAAACGTTACAAACAAGAAGATAAAGCAGCTGTTTTCTCACAAGATATTGCACATAGGTTAGGTATGGAATTAACTGTTTTTAGTCCAAGTTAGATTCAATTTTCTATTCAAAATTTGAACAAAAAAAGCCTCACTAAATTAGTGAGACTTTTTATTTGAAAGAAAGTAAACTAAATAAATATGTGTTACAAATCTGCTTTAATTTGTATTAATTCGTCAAGTGTTAACTGCTCACTAGCAGATAAAGTTCCAGACATTAAATTATTTTGCTCAAACGGATTAGAATTTAACTCGTAAAAATATTCGTTTCCATTATCAAGGTTTATATATTTATAACTTCCTTTTTGCAACGTATATCCATCATTTGTAGTATTTGTACTTCCAAATTGTTCAGAGTAATTATAAGCTCGTTGTGTTGCACTTGCATCTGCAAGTAATGGTTTAAGACTCATTCCATCTTCATATGTGCCATTTCCTGCACCTGCAATATCTGCTATGGTAACGAATATATCTGGAGTACTTACTAAAGCTGTCTCAAGAATATTTTGTCTGGTTACATTTTTTCCACTAATAATTAACGGCGCATTAATTCCACCTTGAAACAACGTTCCTTTAACTTTATTAGAAACGTATGGTGCTTGACTAACTTCGTTTGGCGTTCCATTATCACCAATAAAAACAAAAACAGTATTTTCTTTTTGCTCTAAGGTTAAAGAATCTATTAATCTAGAAATTTCTTTATCCATAGCTTCTATAGATGCCAAATAATAAGGTAACGGGTTTGCATCTATTGTAGCTTGATTATCTGTAAGTGTTTGATCTGAAATTAAATTTAATGGTGGACGATGAAATGGTGTGTGCGGAGCATTAAAAGCTAACCATAAGAAAAAAGGTTTAGATTGCGCTTCAACCCAATTAATAGACTGATTTACCATATGTGTCGTTGCATAAGTAGTAACATTCTGTTGCATGCCAGAACTTGTTTCTGTCCAATTATAATAATCCGGTACAGCTCCTAAAAAAATCCCAGAATAATAATCAACTCCAAAATCTTCAGGTGCATTTAATTCAGATGAAGAATTTACGTGCCACTTACCTATTACCGCAGATTCATATTTATTAAAAGTATTATCGCTAATATATTTTTGAAGTATTGTTTCACTACTTTGAAGTGTTGCTTGTTGTGGTATTTGAACTCCACCAATTCCAGTTCTAAATGGAAATTTTCCGGTTAACATAGATGCTCTTGTTGGCGCACAAATAGGACTTGTCCAAAAATTTGAAAAAGTAATTCCTGTTTGAGCAAGAGAATCTATAGTTGGTGTATTAGCTTTTACACCATTAAATCCCGAAGAGTTACCAAAAGCATCCCATCCCATATCGTCTGCAATAATAAAAATTACATTTGGAGAAGAACTAGAAGTGTTGTTTCCTGTAGCTTCTGAAGTTACGGTAGAATCTTTGGAACAAGAAAAGACCATAAAAATAATTAAAACACCTAACAACACTAAACTTGATTTTATTTTATTCATTCTATATTTATGTATTATTTTTTTATTTTAAATAAACTTTAATTTGATACTGGAGTTCCTTTATAACAACCAATATTATAAGGAAAATCATTTGTCCAATGGTAATGGTATAAATCTATCATTTCACCATCCCAAAGTACTGGATGCGTATGCCCATGACATTCATCTAAATCTTCAGACCAAAGTAATTCTCCATCTTCTCCATATGGACCATAAATACCAAACCCATCTAACACATAACCCATTAAAGGAGAATGACCAGATTCATATTCATGAATATGATCTTGAAGGTCTTGAGAAGGAAAATGATAGTGATATCTTTCTGTTCCATCTGTATGACCTCCAAATCTATCAAAAATTTCGTGAGCTGCAGCATCATTTGCAAGTGTAGATGCGCCATGATAAATAGAACTACCTGTAAGAGAAATACCTGAAGGGCCAAAACCTGTACAACTTTCTGTAGCTGCAACTTCTGGTATTGCAGGAAAGGTATACAAAACCTCATGCTCAACAATTATGTTTGGGTTACCATCGTATTGATAAGCAACACTTCCTGGTGTTATTGGAAAAATTCCGGTTGGATGATCTGGTAATGCATTTCCTGTTATAATTCTGTTTCCATTTCCGTCAAGAGTAACATTAAATTCGCTATCCCAAAGTACATTACCTTCTACTTGAGGTTTTCTTGTATAATCCCAAGTTCCATCAGCATTTGTCCAGTCGCTTGCATCATCATTTCCTGCGCCATCAGATGGAACTCCACAAAGCCATAGAGATAAAAAATCTGGTTCAGGATCTCCTTGGTTTCTTATTAAAATATTAGGTCCTCCAAAAGGCAAATGAGTTACATCAGCAACTTCTGGTGTTTCAGTTGCTGTAGGAATATTTCCTCCTTCTTCAGAATCTGAATCGCTACAATTATTGAAAGTAAATAACGTGATTACAAAAAAAAGTAAAGCCGATATTTTTGCTGTCTTATTTAAATTAGTTTTCATATATATTAGTTATGGTTTTACCTTAAGACTTAGCAAATTACAAAAGGTTTAATTCAAAACTTAAAAAAACAAAAAAACTGTAACAATTTAAAAACATATACTACATATAAGTATGATAAAACTTAAACTAGAAAAAACTGTACCAATTCACTTAAACGCTTTAGGTTATATATTTATAATAATTGGATTAGGTTGTTTTATACATCTTGAATTAACTCTAATTTTTATAGGATTAATTTCTTTACTATTAGGGTTATTTTTAGCAACTGCAAAAAATGGAATTATTCTAGACCAAGAAAACAATAAATACAAAAAGACTGTTTTCTTTTTAGGCTTAGAACTTGGAAACTGGAAATCGCTTTCTCATTTCACAGACATTTCAATACTATCCTTTAATAAAGGAATAACAGCATTAAGTCGCGGACAAAGAGCTACAACTTTTTCTAACAAAGTATTTGAAGTTTATATGCTAACCGAAAATCACAGAGAACGCATTATTTTAAAGCGCTACAAACAAGAAGATAAAGCAACTGTTTCTGCTCAAGATTTAGCTTACAAATTAGGAATGGAATTTAATATTTTTAGCCCAAGCTAGAATAGACCTTAAAAAACTTCCAAATACTGCATTACTCTAAAATCGAACGTATTAAAATCTGGATTACTTTGTTTTAATTGCCTATAAAGCGGCATACTTCCAATAGCTCTATTTGCTGCTCCAGATGGCGCAGTTAAAGAATAGGTTGTAATTATTCGTTTAGATTTTGGCAATTCTACTTCGTGAACTCTAGGCACTTCGCTCCTAACCTCTTTTAATTTTATCTGATGTTTTTTTTTATAATTGTCTGAAAAAATATTCTGGCCCATTTTTAGAATTTCCACCAGTAAATATTAGTGTATCTATTTTAGAGTTTACTTCAAGAATATTTATTAGTGGTCTTAACTCTATATTTTTTAAACCTAAATCTGATGCATCAATTTTATCTCTATATCCATGATCTACAATATCGCAAACACCAATGCAATGTTTTTAGAAACAAAAAAATCTTTACGTTGTTTTATAGCTTTATCTGTGGTTTCAAAATCTAAATTTAATTGAAAAATTTTATCTAAAACTGGACACAACAAACCATCTATACTGCCATAACAAAAATTAACATCTCCTTTTTTAAGTTTTCCACCAGAAAAACGTGGTGGCGGCAATGTACCAACAATTAATTTTGTGGCATTTTCTGGAATAAAAGGTTGGTATGGATGTTTATGCTTAAACAACTTATCTCGTAAACACTAATTCTGTATCACATGATAATTCTTCAGAGAAACCATAATTATCAACTCTAAAACCTTTTAAATCTTCTATAGTTTTACAGTTGTTTTCTACAATGTAACGTGCCATTAATCCACGAGCAAGTTTAGCAAAAATGGCTACAATTTTATAAGTGTCGTTTTTATATTCTTTAAAAGCTACATTAATTACGGGTACTTTTAATGCTTTTAAATCTATAGCTTTAAAATACTCGTTACTTGCTAAGTTTACAAAAACCTCATCT
The DNA here is from genome assembly GCA_034110465.1 of Mesoflavibacter sp. Classification (GTDB taxonomy): domain Bacteria; phylum Bacteroidota; class Bacteroidia; order Flavobacteriales; family Flavobacteriaceae; genus Aurantibacter. The sequence continues at coordinate 41,588 of JAWUZD010000016.1, read as the reverse complement.
TCTTCTAACTCATTATTTAATTGAGTCGTAATATCTTTTTTCCAGAATTCGTACAGGTTTTTATTTTTACCAACAGGTAATTTTGTTCCCATTTCTAACCTGTAAGGTTGTATTAGGTCTAATGGTTTTAAAACACCATATAAACCAGATAAGATTCTAACCTTGCTTTCTAACGTATCTAATTTTGAAGCCTCTAAAGAATACGCATCAAATCCTCTATAAACATCGCCACTAAAAGCATAAATTGCTTGTCTTGCATTCTTCTCTGTAAATGGTAATTCCCAATTTTGAAAACGCTCGTAATTTAACTGTCCAATATTATCGCTTACTTTCATAAGTTTACTAATAGACTTTGCCGATTTTTTACGCAACAATTTATTTAATCTTTCAGATTTATCTAAAAACTGAGCTTCGGTAAATTTTTCGGTTGGTAATGCAGTTTCAAAATCTAAAGATTTTGCTGGCGATATTACTAATTTCATACGTTTAATTTGATTCTCAAATTTACAAAACCTAGAAAGAGTAACTACTAAGGTTATTATAATTTTTACTTATAGGAAAGTAATTAAAATAGATTCTGCATTGTAGCGCAGAATAACAAAAATTCAAATTTGTAGTTCACATACAAAACATTAAAACAGTATTTAGGCGTTTTGGGTTTTTGGGTTTTCAAATAAACAATTCAACTAATAAACAGTTAAATCATTATATAATCTTTTACTAAAAAACTACTCGTCTAAATGCTTAGAATACATTTTCCATTTCTCGATACAAGTTGCCATATCTTCAGGGATTTCTGTATTAAAACTCATAAATTTATCTGTAGTTGGATGCACAAAGCCTAAAGTTTTGGCGTGTAATGCTTGTCTTGGTAAAATTTTAAAACAATTATCTACAAACTGCTTGTATTTAGTAAAGGTTGTTCCTTTTAAAATACGTTCTCCACCATAACGTTCGTCATTAAAAAGTGTATGTCCAATATGTTTCATATGAACACGAATTTGGTGTGTTCTTCCTGTTTCTAACTTACAAGACACTAAGGTTACATAACCTAAGCGTTCTAATACTTTATAATGTGTAACTGCTGGTTTTCCTTTGTCTTCATCTTCACCAAAAAAGACTGTGTTTTGCAATCTATTTTTTGGATGTCTTCCAATATGTCCTTCAATAGTTCCTTCTTCTTCATCAACATTTCCCCAAACAATTGCAACATATTCGCGCTCGCTAGTTTTTGCTTTAAATTGAGCAGATAAATGCGCCATTGCTTGTTCAGTTTTTGCAACCACTAAAAGTCCGCTAGTATCTTTATCTATTCTATGAACTAATCCTGGTCTATCGCTAGAATTATTTGGCAAATTATCAAAATGATAAATCAAACCATTTATTAAAGTTCCTGAATAATTTCCGTGTCCTGGATGAACAACAATTCCGGCTTGTTTATTAATAACCAACAAATCATCGTCTTCATAAACAATATCAATTGGCATATCTTCTCCAACTAATAAATTCTCAAATGGCGGATGCTCAAAAAGCACTTTTATTTGGTCTTCACCTTTAACCTTGTAATTAGATTTTACAGGTTCTCCATTAACGTGAATATTTCCACTTTTTGCAGCAGCTTGAATTTTTGTTCTTGTAGCATTTTCAACAAAATTCATTAAATATTTATCAATACGTAATGGCGATTGTCCTTTATCGGCTGTAAAACTAAAATGTTCGTATAGTCCGTCTTCTGATTGTTCTACTAATTTTGGCGTGTTATCGTCCATTATATTATTGAGGTGTTTCTGTTGTGTCATCTTGAGTAGATGAACTTCCTGGACGTTTTCCATTTCCTAAAACTAAATCTATTACCGTTGTTTTAGGCAGTCTTTTGTTTGGCGCAATAGATTTACCCTTAAATTCTAAACCTAAAACTACATCTTTAGCAATATTGTTTACATACGTTAACTTCCCAACTTTAAAACCTAAAGCTTCTAACGCTGGTTTTGCCTGTCTTAAAGTACGTTGTTTTAAATCTGGCACTAAAACTTTACGGTAACCCGATGGGTTTAATGTGACATATATTTTTCTATTCTCTTTTACTTTATTACCTGAAATTGGATCTTGCTCTATTACAGAGAAACGAGGATATTTTGGATTATAATTAGCAGAATCTTGGACAACTAACACCAAAGTTTCTTTATTTAATTCAATCTCTGCAACCTTTAATGATTTACCTGTAAGACTTGGAACAGTTTTAAATTCTCCATTATTGGTTGTACTATCCAACCACATTAAGGCCAAAAACACAATTACAACAGTTGCAACAATAGCTAAAGCTAATTGTTTAAAAAATGTTTTACTCATTAAAAACTTTACCAAACTCATATTTCACAAATTGTTTAACAAATATAAAGAACTAAAAGGTTTATTGCCTCAATTTATTTTTAAACTGAACAAATCAACAAACATTAAAATATTATTTACCCTTATTTACCTAAAAACATTATAAAATAAGACTTATTTAACCTTAATTATTTAACTTGTCGAAAAACAGAACAAACTTGAAAAAAATATATAAACTTCTATTTATTGTTTCTTTACTTTCTTCAATAAGTTGCAAAAAAGAGCCTAAACAAAGTATTCTACCTCAAAAAGACAACTCAGTTATTTTAAGTTATCATGAAAAATATTTATTAGAAATCTCTAAACTCATTAGATCAAAAAAAATTGATACTAGTAATATGATTTCTTTAGATAAAGGTTCTTTTTTAATGGGCGGAACTAGCAAACAAGCAAGAGAAAATGAATTCCCTCAACACAACAAAGTTGTAAACGCTTTTTTGATAGATAAATATGAAGTGACTAACGCTCAATTTAAAACATTTATTGAGCAAACTAATTATATTACTACTGCAGAACGCAGCATAGAAATTGAAGGAGAAACTTTTCCTCCTGGAGCATTAGTTTTCAATGGAAATAATCCTAATAATTGGTGGGATTTTATTGAAGGAGCTAATTGGAAACATCCATACGGACCTAATAGTTCTATAAAAGAAAAAGATAACTATCCTGTAGTTCAAGTCTCTTGGTACGATGCAATGGCGTATGCACATTGGGCAAACAAAAAACTACCAACAGAAGCTCAGTATGAGTATGCTTCTAGAGGAAAATTAAAGTCCAACATGTATCCTTGGGGAAATGATTATAATGAAGCTATTTTATATTCAAATTTTTTCCAAGGCGAATTCCCTACAAAAAACACAATAATAGACAACTATGAAAAATCAGCTCAAGTTGGTTCTTTTAAACCAAACTCAGTAGGCTTATACGACATTTCTGGAAACGTATGGGAATGGTGCCTAGATACTTATTATCCCAATGCATACAGTAAAACTGATAATTTAGAAGATGGCTCCTTCCAAAAATATTACAATTCTAAACAACAAAAAGTAATGCGCGGCGGTTCTTACTTATGTAACGAAAGCTATTGTACAGGTTACAGATCTGCTGCAAGAATGAGCTCTTCTCCAGATACAGGATTAGAGCATACAGGATTTAGATGTGTTCTCTTTTAATAAAATTGAAGTGCAATTTACTTTCAATATAAAACGACAACCAACTTATCAAAAACTAAAAGGTTTATTGTTTTCAGTTTCATAAAATAGCAGTAGATTTATACTTTACATATTCAAAAAAAACACTTCCAATATAAATGAAAAAAAATATTGCAATAATTATGGGAGGATTTTCAAGCGAATTTGAAATTTCTCTAAAAAGCGGAAACGTAGTTTATAACGCGCTAGACCAATCTAAATATGAAGCTTATCGTATTCATATTTTTAAGGATAAATGGGTTTATGTTAATTCTAAAGACAAAGAATTCCCTGTTAACAAACACGATTTCTCTATTATAGAAAACAACAATAAAATCACTTTTGATTGTATTTTTAATGCCATTCACGGTTCGCCTGGAGAAGATGGTTATATGCAAGCGTATTTTGAATTACTTAACATTCCACATACAAGTTGCGGAATGTACCAAGCAAGTGTTACGTTTAACAAACGCGACTGTTTAAGTATTCTAAAACCTTACGGCATTTTAACTGCTCAAAGTTTCTACATTAATCAAGGCGATACTATTAATAAGCAAGCCATTATAGACAAAGTTGGTCTACCTTGTTTTGTAAAAGCCAATAAAGCTGGAAGTAGTTTTGGGATTTCTAAAGTGCATAAAATTGAGGAATTAGACAAAGCTATAGAGGTTGCTTTTAAAGAAGATGACGAAATTATAATTGAATCATACTTAGATGGTATTGAAGTTTCTGTTGGTGTAATTACCTATAAAGGTGAAACTAAAGTCTTGCCAATTACCGAAATTATTAGCGAGAACGATTTCTTTGATTATGAAGCTAAATATTTAGGAAAATCCCAAGAAATAACACCTGCACGATTAACAAAAGAACAAGAAAACTTAGTAAATATTGAGGCTAAAAAAGTATACGAAATATTAAAAATGAAAGGTTTTAGTAGAAGCGAATTTATTTTTAAAGATGGAAAACCACATTTATTAGAAATGAATACAGTTCCTGGTTTAACCGAAGCAAGTATTTTACCTCAACAAGCTGCTGTTGCTGGAATTAGTATGTCCGAATTATTTAGTAATGCTATTGAAGAAGCCTTAAAATAATTATATGATCTTTTTTGGAAGAAAAAGTACAACTTTAAAAACAGGACACATTAATCACGTTAGTTGTCCAGATTGCCAAGAGCAAACACGTATGGATTTTACTATTATGGGGAAGTATGCTCATATTTGGTGGATTCCTGCATTTCCAATGGGAAAAGAAAAAATTATTGAATGTACATATTGCTTTAAAACATATAAATTTAAAGAACTTCCAGAAGTTATAAAACAGAAATTAGCACTAAAAACTCAAGATGTAAAATCACCTATTTGGAATTATACAGGACTTATTATTTTCACTATGCTACTTGGCTTAGCTTTTTACCAAAGCAATAGACATAACGCCAAACAAGATGGCTTAAAAAGCGATCCAAAAATCGGAGATATTTATACTATAAAAAGACCAAACAGCAACTACTCGACTATGAAAATAGAAAAAGTAACGACAGATAGCATCTATTTTAGTTTGAATAACTTAACTGTTACAAAAACTTACAGAACACATACTATTGATCATTTAGAAAACTATGATTTCAGTCGATTAGAATCATATCATAAATCTAAAGTTTTAGAATTAATTGACTTAAAAAAAATAACAGGTATACAACGAGATTAAAATTAAGGTTATGAAAAGAGCAATTTTCCCAGGATCTTTTGATCCAATTACCAAAGGACATTTTGATATTATAGAACGTGGCGTAACACTTTTTGATGAAATTATTGTGGCTATTGGTATTAATGCTGATAAAAAATATATGTTCTCTCTAGAAGAACGCAAAAACTTTATAAAAGCATCTTTTAAACACGAACCTAAAGTAACGGTTGTAGATTATAAAGGTTTAACGGTAGATTTTTGCCAAAAAAATAACGTTGACTTTATATTAAGAGGTTTACGAAATCCAGCAGATTTTGAATTCGAAAAAGCAATTGCGCATACCAATAGAGATTTAGCACCCATAGAAACTGTATTTTTATTAACTGCAGCAAACACATCTTACATTTCGTCTTCTATTGTTAGAGATGTTATTAGAAATAATGGCGATTATACTAAATTGGTTCCTGATAGTGTTAGGGTGAAATAAAGCTTAATAACAATTTAATATGAACTTCACACCTTTTCCAACGTTATAAACAGAACGACTTGTTTTAAGACAAATTGAAGAATTGGATAGTCCTATCATTTTATATTTACGGTCAGATAAAATTATAAACAAATACATTTTACGCCCAGAAAATAGTCAGACAAAAAACAATATAGATGCCATAAATCATATAAAAAAACTAACGCATCAAATTGAAAACAACAGTTCTGTCTCTTGGGGAATTACATTAAAAAACAATCCCAAAATTATTGGCACAATTTGTCTTTGGAATTTTTCTAATAATAACATTATTGCAGAAGTTGGTTACGATTTAATTCCTGAGTTTCAAAAAAAAGGTATTATGAATGAGGCTTTAAACAAAGTAATTGATTTTGGTTTTAATAACTTAAACCTAAACAAGATTGAAGCTTATACTCATTTTCAAAACGAGAATTCCAAACTACTTTTAAGCAAAAACAAGTTTAGCTTAGTAAAAGACATTAACAATTCGCATAATCTTTTTTACGAATTAATAAATAACTCTAAATAATTTAAAAAGCCTCAAAATTGAAATTCAATTTTGAGGCTTTTATTATAGAATACAAGCTAAACTTATAAACCTTTTTTAAAACTTATACTCACCAAGTGGTTTTGGAAAATCTTCTGGATTAGCAGCTAAGTGGTAACGCGGATCGTCTATATCATCTTCTATAACTTGTCTAAATTTTGGGTTCGCTTTACACAATAAAGCTTTGCAATCTTCGCTTAAATGTTTAAGGACGATTTTTTTACCTTCAGCTTCGTACTTCTCTACTAAAATAGAAATGGCTTCTAAAGCAGAGTGATCACTTATTCTAGACTCTACAAAATCAATTTCAACACTTTCAGGATCTGTTTTAACATCAAACTTATCGTTAAACGCTTGAATACTTCCAAAGAATAATGGTCCCCAAATTTCGTAAACTTTAGTTCCATCTGCTTTAAAACGTTTTCTTGCTCTAATTTTCTTAGCGTTTTCCCAAGCAAAAACTAAAGCCGAAATAATAACCCCAATAAATACGGCTACTGCTAAATCTACAAAAACGGTAACTAAAGAAACTGTAATTAAAACCACAGCATCCGACATTGGGATTTTCTTTAAAATTCTAAAACTAGACCAAGCAAATGTTTCAATAACCATCATAAACATAACACCAACTAAAGCTGCAATTGGCACCATTTCTATTAATTGATCTGCAAAAAGGATAAAAGACAATAACGTAACTGCCATCATAATTCCAGATAATCGTCCGCGTCCACCAGCATTAACATTAATTACGGTTTGACCAATCATTCCGCATCCACCAGTTCCACCAAATAAACCAGAAACAATATTTCCAGCACCTTGCGCTACACATTCTCTGTTACCGTTTCCTCTAGTTTCTGTTATTTCATCGACTAAATTCATAGTCATTAACGATTCTATTAATCCAACCGAAGCTGCTAAAAATGCAGGTAATGCAATAAACTTTAACGTGTCTAAATTAAAAGGTAATTTCTCCCAAAGTTCTAAATTTGGCGTTGGAAACTCACCTTTTAAACCAGTTCCTCCACCTTCAATTATATAAGAACCAACGGTAGAAACATCCATATTAAAACCAATAACAATAAGACTGGTTACTAAAATAGCAGTTAATGCTGCAGGTAGTTTTTTCGTTATTTTAGGTAAACCCCAAATAATTGCCATAGTTAATAACACCAAACCAATCATTATATATAATTCCAAACCTTCCATATATGTACTAACGTATTCTTTTACGCCAGCAGTAGATAGTTGTAGTTCTTTATGCGAAAACATTTTTACTTGAGCCATAAAAATAACTATAGATAAACCGTTTACAAACCCCATCATTACTGGATGCGGAATTAAACGCACAAAACGTCCTAATTTAAAAACACCTGCAAGAATTTGTATTAATCCCATTAAGACCACACAAGCCATAAGATAAAAGAAACCCATATTTTCTATTGGCACGTCTAATAACATTCCTTTGGTATGTCCGTCAGCAATCATTGTTACAAAAATAACTGCAACTGCTCCAGCAGCACCAGAAATTAATCCTGGTCTTCCGCCAAAAATAGCTGTAATTAATCCAATAATAAAAGCACCAGACAATGCCATTAGCGGATCAATTTGTGCCACAAATGCAAATGCTACCACTTCTGGAATCATTGCAAGAGAAACGGTAATCCCTGCTAATACATCATCTTTTGCGTTTGGGACTATTTTTCGTAGAAATTCTGTCATAATACCTAATTTTTGAAGCTGCAAAAGTACGCTTAATTAGAAGATACACAAATGGATATGTTATATTTGTTACTTATACTAATTACTAAATTGCTTTAGATGAAAAAAGGCTTTCTTATCCTACTAATTATACTAACTTCTTGTAAAAAAGAAACAGACAAAACTACTACTGATTTTGATTTCACTACTGTTTTCGAAAAAAGTAATGGTTTAGAAACGGCTACTTATAAAGAAACCATTACGTTTTATAAGCAATTAGCAGAAGCTTATTCTGAAATTAATATTGATTCTATTGGCATTACAGATTCAGGAAAACCATTACATTATATTACTTTAAATCCTAAAGCCGAAACAAAAGAAACGATTTCTCTATTAATAAATAATGGAATTCACCCAGGAGAACCTGATGGAATAGATGCAACTATGATGCTATTTAGAGATATTGTTCAAGGTAAAATTAAAGCTCCAAAACACACAAAATTAGTAACTATCCCAATTTATAATGTTGGAGGAAGCTTAAATAGAAACACCTCAACTAGAACCAATCAAAACGGACCAAAAGCTTATGGCTTTCGTGGTAATGCTAGGAATTACGACTTAAATCGTGATTTTATAAAATGTGATACGGAGAATGCCAAGAGTTTTACGCAACTGTTTCATTTAATAGAACCAGATATTTTTATAGATAATCACGTTAGTAATGGCGCAGATTATCAATACACATTAACACATCTATTTACACAACACAATAAATTAGGCGGACAACAAGGCGCATATTTACAAAATACTTTAATGCCTGCTTTAGAAGACAAACTAAAACAAAAAGATTGGGACATTACACCTTATGTTAACGTCTTTAATAAAGTACCAGAAAACGGATTTACACAATTTATGGATTCGCCACGCTACTCTACTGGCTACACTACATTGTTTAATACACTTGGAATGATGGTAGAAACACATATGCTAAAACCATACAAACAACGTGTTTTAGGAACGTATGAATTAATGAAAAGTATGATTGAAATTTCTGAAACCGATTATTTAGAAATTACTGACTTAAAACTGAAACAAGCCAAAAACTTTAAAGCCGCTAAAACCTATGCGGTAGATTGGCAAATAGACACTACACAAACGACCACATTACAATTTAAAGGTTTTGAAGGTGAATTTATTCCAAGTGAAATTACAGGACAGAATAGATTAAAGTTTGATACTAAAAAGCCATTTACAAAACCTGTTACTTATAACAATCATTTCAAACCTAAATTAGAGGTAACGATTCCTAAAGCTTACATTATCCCAAAAGGTTGGCACAATATCATTTCTCGTTTAAAGCTGAATAACATTGCATTAAAACCATTAGACAAAGATTCTACAATTATTATTGAAGCCTACAAAATTGAAGATTACGACACTAGAAAATCACCATACGAAGGTCATTACCAACATTACAACACTATAATTAGCACTTCTAATAAAACGATTAAATTCAGTAAAGGCGATTATATAATAAATACTAATCAAAATGGAATTCGCTACTTATTGGAAACATTAGAGCCACAAGCGCCAGATTCATTTTTTAATTGGAATTTTTTCGATACTATTTTGCAGCAAAAAGAAGGGTTTTCGCCTTATGTTTGGGAAGACAAAGCTTTGGAGTTATTAAATAGCAATCCTGACTTAAAAAGGGAATTCGAAACTAAAAAAACTAAAGAAGTTAATTTTTCTACAAATTGGTACGCGCAATTAGAATGGCTCCATAAACATAGCTCTAATTACGAAAAAGCTCATTTAACTTATCCAGTGTTTAGGATTCTATAAAAAAGCATTCAATAATGGACATAAAAAACAACACTAATAACGAACCAAAAGAAAATCAAAAACAATCAGATGATTCTTTAGACACAAAGTTGAAAGCTGAAACAAATAATGAACTAAGTGAAGTAAAAAAAACTAAACGAGTTAGAAGAGAAGCCACTGCAGAACAACTTAGCAATCCTTTACATGGCGTAAAACTTAAAGATTTATTAGAACGTTTAGTAGAACATTATGGTTGGGAATATTTAGGAGATCGCACAAACATTAAATGTTTTATGTTTAACCCAACTATGAAATCGAGTCTTGGTTTTTTAAGAAAAACAACTTGGGCTAGAGAGTTTGTAGAAGATATTTATGTGGATATGGTGGAAAAAAGGTAACTCAATTATACGAAACCATATATTTAGCTTATTCAAGATATAGAGTTTTATCATAGTTTTTAAAATAACAAAAGATAGACTAAAGCCTATCTTTTGTATTTCAGATTTAAAATTGAACTTTTAAATAGCTTCCGCTACCTGCAAGTCCAATTTATTAATTGTTCTATTTACTAGATTTTGATCCGAAGACAATTCCCATTGCATACCTTTTTGGTAGGTTTTAATTTTGTTATCATCTGTTGGATCCATCACCATTAAATAAATCCATTCATTATCTAATAATGATTTTAAGTTTTTATTTCTAGATAAAACATCTATTATTCTTGGCAAAGGTGCATTAATAAGCACTGACAAACGTAAAGGTTGATGATACATTTTTGAATCTGTTGCACTTACAGATTGTAATGGTAAGCCCATTTTTAAATCGCCACCATTCCCTTGTAATACACCAAATTTCCCAGTAACATTATGTGTTATTTTAGAACCGCCACCAAATGTTTTATTATCAACAGTAGAAAAATAATAATGATTATTAATCCATTGTGTTACAACCATTGGTCCTTGCATAATACCTTCTAAAGCTGCACCTGAAATATCTTTTTCCCAATCGTAAGAATGTAAAAAACATCTGCTGTTAAGGTTTGTGTTTTTAGTTAATTGTCTTGGCGCAACTATAAAACCTGCGTTTTTGGCAAGTCCCCATTCTGGTCTTGTCTCTCCCCAATCATTAGCTTTTTTTTCTGCAGATACTACAGAGTTTTCAACACCTAATCTGTCTTTTGTAGCAGTTTGTTGTGCTTTCTTTAAATTATCTTTTAATACTTTTAATCGCTCTATATGAGAAGCTGGAACTTCTGCATCAAAAACCTCAATCTCGTCTGTTGTAGTGTTATGTTCAGCTCCAATAAAAATAGTATCGTTAGGAATGATTAATTTATGAGTTGTTGCCAACGCTTCTCTAACCTCTTTTAAATTTGCTAATTTAGCTAACATACGTGCATTATGTCTTCCTGGACTTGCTGCACAAGCACCACAATCTAAACTAGATGCAAAGGGATTATTAGAGGTATGACTTCCGTGACCTGCAAAAACAACTAAAGGTGCAAAGTTTTTCCATCCGGTTAAATCAAAAGCAGATTTTACAATGCCTACTTTATCTTCCAATGGAATACCTTCATTTTCTACAACTGCATTTGTACAATTAATTTGAGGTTCTGCAATGGTTTCAAAAGACTTCTTGTTTTTGTTTTTAGAACGATACAAAAATCCAGAAGACAATGTTCTTCCAACTAGTAAAAATCCGTAAAACAAACCTGTACCTTCCACAAAACCGAAGGTTGAAGGCAACATATTCTTCATTCGCTTTAGAAAATATTCTTTAAATTTAGAAACCTCGTTTTTCTTTTTATAAGCTATCATTTTATCGCTCTCACCAAGTTGAGCATGCTCTGTAACCTGATAGGCTGAACCAACTATTGGTGGACACGATTTTCTGGTAATATCGTCTTCAAGATTTGTATAATCCATTGCGATACCAAAAAAACCGGCATAACCATACGTTTCGTAATTTCCTTTACTTTCCACGTGTCTTCTAATTAATTCAGATCGTGTATCAATACAAAAAACTAATTGTGCATCTGGTTTATGGTTTTTATCATCTGATACTGTTGTATTACTAACAGTATTAATCATATTATTTTGCCAACTTTTTTCCCAAGCTTTTAACCACACATATTTAAGCTGAGCATCTTGATTTGAACTATTCGATGTCTTGTTTTGCAATAAACTAATATTTAAGTTTTTTGCTATCCATAATCTTACCGCTAAGTATTGCTCTAGACTTATTGGGTATTCTTTTTGCCAATTAGAATCTGCTTCAGTTCTGTAATTAATATAACCGGTCCAACCTGGCAAAGCGGCTAAATGCTGTGTAAAAATCTCTTGAGACTCTTCAGCTGTAAAGTCTTTTAAAGCAGTAACCAATGCTTCTGTTGCAGAATTTGGAATGTCTGAAATATTTTTAATCTCTAAAGCTTTATCATACTTGGCTAACTTTCTCCATGCTGCATAAAAACCTTCTTTTTTTCCTGGTATTTGCCATTCTGCCAAACCTTCATCCATAAATGCGGCTAACCATTTAGACATCATTCTGTCTAACTCATGATTTAGATTTAATGCTTCTACTTTAGTGTTTTCCATTTCTCCTAAATAGAATTCAGGAGTTTCATCAAATTTATTTTCTTTCAATAAATTAGAAAGTATTGCCATATCTATTTCTCCAATCTGTAAGGCTTGCTTAAATATGTCTGCCTTTGGAAAAATAGTTGCGTTTAAATATTGTTTAGCACTTAGTACGGCTTCTTTAAAATGTGAATTCTCATATCCTGAAAGCGGATTAGAAGTTACAAAAGAATATAATGGCCAAGTCTTTCCGATAACTTTTGCCGCTTTTTGAATAGAATTTGAAATTTCTGTTGGTTTCATTATGAGTTAGATTTATACATTAATACTGTTTTTTTATAAGGCTGAGAAACGTTCATTAATTTTACATATAACCAAGGTATACGTCTATAAATTCCTAGTTTCATAATAAAAAATCCTATTAAGAATATGATTCCAAAAATAATTTGTAATGTAGAAAGTGGCATTGCTTGTGCTACCATAGGCATAGAACCCATAATAGTTGTAACAACATTATACATTAGTCCATAAGCTCCTATTCCAAGTAAGAATAAAACTGGTGGTAAAACTATTTTTTGTCCTGTTGAAAGACTTTTTTCCTTTACCATATTATAGGTTACTTGTCCAACTGTAATTGCCACAATAAGTGTTAAGAAAATACCACTATCTAATTGTATGCCTTTACCTGTAATAACTGAGAACAATAATGCAGCTAACACACCATAAATTAGTACTGCTAAAGTTTGAACTGGTTTAATTGTTATTTGCTCTAATTTTTTAGGCGATGCGTGTTTAATTTCTTCTCCAGAAGATAAAAACAAATATGCTTTGTAAAAACCATGAAGTATTAAGTGCACAACTGCAGCATTATAAAAGCCTAAACCACATTGCATAATCATAAAACCCATTTGAGCAATAGTAGAACATGCTAATTTTTGTTTGACATTTACTTGTATCAATTTTGTGAATTGTGCTAGTATTGCTGTTAATCCTCCAATAATTAGTAAAACATCTTGTGTGCTAGATGCAAAAATTAAAGTTGCAAAAATTGCCAATAAGATTCCAGATCCATTTACAAAACCTGCGTGCATTAATGCAGATGCTGGCGTTGGCGAGGTCATAGCAGAAAGTAACCAACGATGAAATGGATAAATTGCAGATTGAATAATTGCTGCTGTAATAATACAAAGTGCAGCTATTAATTGAATGTAATATGGTACTGTGTTTATTTGTAAAATAATATCACTTAATAAAAAAGAGTCTAATTGAAAAGCTAATAGAAATAATCCTGAGCCTAAGAAAAGTGTTCCTGCTAAAAAATAACGTTGTGTAAATTTTGAAGCTTCTCTTGCTTCTCCCCAATCTTTATCTACACCAATTAGCCTAGACATTAAAAAACCCATTAATAACCAACTTAATATTAAAACTATAATATGGTTAGACATTACAAACAACATTACAGAAATTGTAAATCCAAAACATAACATCATAAATTTAGATTGGTATTTAAAACCATTTAAATAATTGGTTGAGTATGTTCCAATTAATGCGCTAAAAAAAGTTACTGTAGCCCATATTAAAATAGTAAATCCATTTATTCTAAATAAATCTCCTAAAGTCCATTCTGGAATATTTGGGTAAAAATAAAAAAGCGCAAAAATATTTAAAGCAAACGAAGCCCATAATACAGTGCTTAATGTTTGCGATAAAACATAAGGCGTTTTAGCTTCAGACTCTTTTTGTGTGTCGCTAGTAAAACTTGTTTCTAAATTACTTGTAGCTGCCATGATTCATTTTTAGTTGGTTAATTTTTATGAATTATAAATTCCGGACAAATATTAAATAATTTATGTATTCATTTTTATTTATACTTTTTATAATAAACATTAAAAATATTTATATAAAAAATTTTTAATGTTTACATAATTAATAATACACACATTTACTAAGACTAAAATCAATCTTTCTTGTTTAATTTTTTAATCAAAAAACATAAACATTATAATATAAATTTAGACTAAATTTACTTAAAAGTAGAAATAAAATATGTTCAACAAATGCGCTTCAATTATAATCTTATGCACTATAAGCCTTAGTTTGCCTAGTGCTAGTTATTCTCAAAATAATATAGATTCATTAAAATCTGTTTGGAAAAACCCTAAAGCACTAAGTTCTGATAGGTTCCAAGCTATAATGGCTTATTACCGAAAAAACACACATGCAAAACCAGACTCTACCTTAGTCATAGCAGATTACCATATAGAATTAGCGAAACAAAAAAATGCAACAAGAGAAATAGCTAATGCATTAAACGAAAAATCTTACGCGTATTACTTAAAAGGAAACACCAAACAGTCTATGGTGGAGCTTAATAAAACAATAGACATTTATACAGATTTAGAAGATTCTAATGCTTTAGCAACCATTTACGGTAATATGGGAAATATTTATGGTGAAGAAAACAAATACCAAGAAGCGGTTAGATATTTTAGTAAAACACTTGAAATTTTTCAAGAAAATGGGATTATAAAAGGCGAAGCCAGAATGCTAAATAATTTAGGATTAATCTATTACAAGTTAGACAATAATGACTTAGCTCTAAATTATTTACAAAAAGCACTTGTAATTAATGAACGTATTGGATTAAAAAAAAGAACAGGAACAACAAAATCTCATATTGGATCTGTTTATTTTAATCAAAAAAAATATAATGAGGCAATAACCTTAGCCAAAGAAGCATTAATTATTTTACTTAAAAATAACGATCAATTTTCTGCTGCTGATTGTTATTATCTTTTAGCAAAATCTCATTTAAAACTAAATCAAACAGACAAAGCTTTAGATTATATAAATAAATGCTTAGAAATAGATAAAACGATTAAAAACAAATCTAAACTTATACAACATTTAACCTTTAAAGCAGATTTAGACCTAGATACTGATTTAGATAGAGCCACTAAAAAAGCAGAAGAAGTCTTAACATTAATTAATAAGGATACAAAAAATGAACTAAAAGCAAATTTGTATCATTTATTATATACATGCCATAAAGCTAAAAACAACTACAATGCATCTCTTACAATGCACGAAAAATATGTGGTATATAATGATAGTCTTAAAAAAGAAAAAAACAATATGGCCATTATTAAAGATGCCATTCAAAGAGAATTTGATGATAAACTGTACCAATCCAAACTAAAAAACAAAGAAAAACAAGATCAACTAGAGTCAAATCACTCTAAAAAAACTTATGGAATTATTGCCTTTAGTCTTGCATTAATTACATTGATTTTATTCTTTACCAGAAGAAACAGCTCAGCCAATAGAAAAAAGAGAACCCAATTACTTGAAGAATTAGAACGTTTAAAAACTAGAGAAAGTTCTAATATTGCTGCTAGTTCTAACAAATTTGAATTAGTTAAAAATAAAATAGAGGTAACTATTAAGCAGGAATTAAATAAAACAGATTGGACCGTTCTTAATATTTTATTAGACGACCCAGTAATTCCAAATAAACAAATAGCAGAAAAGGCATTTATGAGTGTAGATGGAATTGGATCAAGTCTAAGACGAATGTATATTACATTTAATATTAAAGAATCTAAGTACAAAAAAATCTCTTTACTTATGGAAGCTATAAAAATCTCTAATAATTAATTTTTTTTCATTTTTAGTAATGAAATCAACCTTTTCACTTATAGACGTGATGCTTTTTTATTAAAGATTCATTTAATTTGAGTAACAAAAAAAACAAAAGCTATGAAAAATTTACTACTTATTTTATTACTTGCATTCTCTTTTACGAGTTGCGAAAAAGACGATTCTATTGAACCGCAAAAAGCAGAAACTGCTAAAGTTATTGGAACGTGGGAATTATATATAGATGAAAGGTTAGAATCTGTAATAGACCAATGGACTGGAACAGAATTTACTTATAAAGACGAATGGTACCAAAATGTAAGAGACGATTCTGGAATTATCTTAGAATTTAAATCTGATGGTACTTTTTTAGACAAATATGTAGATGTTGTAACAGCAAATGGAACTTGGGGGAAATTAACAGATGGACGCTACTATTTTGATTATAATCAAGAAAGTACAAACGGAAACGATGCACTTACGCAAAAAAGATTCCTAACGGTTCATTGTGACAACACGTACTCTTTAGAAATAGATGGGAACGACAGAGCAATAGATTACTACAGAATAACTGGATCTACAGAATGTGGAGATTTAATTACTTATAATGTTGAATAGTAATATATAATTCTATAAAAACTGACTTATTAAAAATATAGGTCAGTTTTTTTTTATTTTAACGCAACTATTAACAAATTAATACATCTTATAAAAAATCTATTTATATGAAAAAAATCATACAATTACCATTATATATTTTTATTTCTCTTTTAATTGTTAATTGCTCTAACGATGATGCCGACACAATTACATTAGGCCCAGAAACAGTTATGGATGCAGATGGAAACACATATTCAAGCGTTAAAATTGGAAACCAAATTTGGATGGCAGAAAATTTAAAAACTACCAAATATAATAATGGAAACCCAATTACAGAATATACTTTTGCAGAATTTGGAAACGATTGGATGAATTTGAGTAATCAAGATCCTTTTTATCAATGGGCAGATACAAATGACTTGAATAATGATTATGATGAAGAATTACCTGTTGATTATTATGGCGGAATGTACAATCATTTTGCTATAGAAACAGGTCAATTAGCACCAGAAGGCTGGCGAATTCCTACTGTTGAAGATTTTGAAGAATTAGAAAGCTATTTAACAAGTCAAGGACATACAGGAAATGAAGCAACAGTATTAAAATCTGTTTCAGGCTGGTCTTCATTATCCGGAAATGGAACAAATCTATATAATTTTAATGGTCTTCCTAATGGTTATGTAAATGCTTTAGGTGGTCCTACTCTAGCTGGAGGAATATCTACTTGGGCTACAACAGAAGTAAGCTCTGGGAGTATTGCATCTCAAACCAGAGTTAATGTATCTTTGTTTGATGACGGAGCAATTCGTTATGACACTTCGGGTATTCAAATTGGAGCAGCTATTAGATGTATTAAAATACAGTAATAATTACTTTTATAAAAAAAGCGTTGTATTTAGTTTAAAATACAACGCTTTTTTTATACTCTACTTTAGCGTAGAGTAATTAAACTAATAATTTAATATTAGCATAACTATTATCTAAAGCTTGCTTTGCTTCTTTCTCATTAAGCCATTCCACCTTAGTAATGCCTTCGCTTTCTTGCGGGAAAAGATGTCCTTCAAACGTAGTTTCCATAGTAAACCAATACGTTATTTTAAGTCTAGTTTTTCCGTTACGTTTAAAAATATGATAGGTTATAGGCAACGGACTTATAATTTTTAAATACTTTACGCCTGTTTCCTCTATAACTTCCCTAATAGCAGTTTGCTCAATAGTTTCATTTTTCTCAGCTTTTCCTTTTGGCAAATCCCATTTATTATTCCTAAAAATAAATAAAATTTCACCTTTAGAATTATACACTTTTCCACCGCCAGCTATAACATTAGGTAGCTTTTTACAAAAATGCTTTAACATAGTAGCTTCGTTATGATGAATTAATCGTACAGAATTATAACGTTTTTTAGCTAATGTCTCTAAAACAGTTTCAATAGTAACATCTTTTAATAAGAAATTTTTAAAATCAGTTTCTTTTTCAACCTTGGTCGTTAAAAAAATTGGTTTATCATTTACAAATACTTTAAGCATTTAAAGCGTTGGATTAAGTTTGAAAAGATAAAAATAATTAAAAATATGACACTCATCGATTATTTAAAGAAATTCAACCTTAAAATAGTTAAAATTTAAATTAAAATGTAGTTTTGCAGTATGACATTAGATAAGAATAGTTCTAAACAGACCGCAAAAGTTTTATTGCAAGTAAACGCCATAAAGCTACAACCAACAGATCCATTTACTTGGGCAAGTGGTTGGAAATCCCCTATTTATTGTGATAATCGTATTGTGTTATCTTTTCCCATTATTCGTAATTACATACGCGAACAAATGGCAAAATTTATAGAAGAAGAATACGGAAAACCAGATGTTATTGCTGGTGTTGCTACCGGAGCTATTGGAATAGGTATGCTTGTAGCAGAATATTTAGGACTACCATTTATATATGTTAGACCTGAAGCAAAAAAACACGGTAGACAAAACCAAATCGAAGGCTTTGCAGAAAGTGGACAAAATGTTGTAGTAATTGAAGACTTAATTAGTACAGGAAAAAGTAGTCTTGCTGCTGTAGAAGCTTTAAGAGCTGCAAATTTAAACGTAAAAGGAATGGTTGCCATTTTTAGCTACGGTTTTGATGTGGCTAAAGATAATTTTGAAGTTGCAAACGTTAGATTAAATACTATGAGTAATTATGAAGCTTTGCTAGAAGAAGCTTTAGAGTCTAACTATATTACACAAGAACAATTAGACACATTAGCCATTTGGAATGCAAATCCAAGCGAATGGAACGCTATTTGATATTCTCTTAATAAAAAACAAACCTATGAATTTAGAATCTCCAAAAGTAACTATAGACAAGTCTGCACAAGACACGTTTACATTTTTAAATAATGTTGAAAACTTCAAAGCTTTAATGCCTGAAAACATTAGTAAATTTGAAGTTTTAGATACAGATAAATTTCTATTTGCTTTAAAAGGAATGCCAGAAATTGTACTTAAGCGCAAAGAAGTTACAGAACCTTCTCAAATAGTTTTAGGTGCTGCTGGTAAATTAGATTTCTCTCTTACAGCAAATATTACAGAACTAGAAGTTTCTAAATCAGAAGTACAATTAGCTTTTTCTGGAGAATTTAATGCTATGATGGCAATGATGATAAAGGGACCAATCTCTAAATTTATTGAGACTTTGGCTACCAATATGCCTAAAGCTATTTAATACATTAAAGTTATATCCTTTAAATCAAAGGTTTTTAAAATATCGTCTTCAAAAAGGACTTTTAATAAACCATTTTCAGTAATTCCTTTAATTATTCCCACACATAAATCACCTTCGGCAGTTTTAAACGTCGAAGGTTTTTCTTTTCTAAAAAGTAAGCCATCATAAGCATCTAAAAGCTGATCAAATTTTTCTGCATCCAACCATTTAAAGTAATATTGAAGGGAATTAATTATAGATTCCATAACTTCATCTAAATTATAATGTACTCCAGTTAACTTTTTTAAAGAAGACGCTTTAGGGAATTCATCAAAATTTAATTGATTTACATTCAAGCCAATTCCTAAAATAGCAGATTCTATATTACTTGATTTAATGGCAGTTTCTACTAAAACGCCACAAATCTTTTTTTGCTCTGCCAATATGTCGTTTGGCCACTTAACAAACAAATGTTTTAACTTATAAGTAGCTAATGTTTTATGTAGCGCCAAAGCAACAACAACATTTAATAAAAACTGATTTTTAATATTTAAATTTAAATCACCCTTAAACACACTAAAAGTAAGGTTTTTACCAGGCTCAGAAACCCAAGAACTTCCCATTTGACCTTTACCTTTAGTTTGCTCTTTAGCTGTCACAACTAAATAATCATTACATTTTTGATCTAAAGTAAGCGCACGCAAATAGTCATTAGTCGATTGAGTGGCATTAAGTTTGATTATACGCATAAAAAAGAATTATCTTTGCAAACTAAAATCTTTATGATTTTTTTTAGATTCCTTAGAAGCTAAATATAATAACTTTGTCAAATACTACAAGATATACATGATTAAAAAAAATACAAATTCTGATGCATTAATTGCAACTATACTAAGCGGTATAGAAGATGTAAAAGGAAAAGAAATTGTTTTATTAGATTTAAGAGAACTTGAAAATACAGTTTGCGACTATTTTATTATTTGTGAAGGTAGCTCTAATACACAAGTAAATGCTATTGTTGGTGCTGTAGGAAAAAAAGTAAGTAAAGAGCTTAAAGATAAACCTTGGCATATTGAAGGTGAAGATAATGGCGAGTGGATTTTAATGGATTACGTAAATGTAGTAGTACATGTCTTCCAAAAACAAGTTCGAGAATATTACGATATTGAAGGATTATGGGGCGATGCTAAAACAACTCTAATCGAAACAAATTATTAAAAAAATTACATGGCAGATAATAAAAAAACTCCAATAACTCCAAAGAAACCTAAATTCAACACTTATTGGATATATGGTGGATTAATATTACTTTTTATAGCTGTACAAGTTTTTAGTAGTGGTCTTGGAGAACCATCCAAAACAACACCTCGTGACTTTTTCAATTATTTAAAAAACGGTGAAGTTTCAAAAGTTTTAATCGTTAAAAACACTCGTGTTGCACAAGTTTTTTTAACTGAAGATGCTGCAAAAAAAGAAGAACACTCTAAAGGTAAACCAAATAATTTTGGCTTACCAAGCAAAAACGCACCTAATTACACGTTTGAATTTGGAGATCTTCAAAATTTCGAAAATGAATTACAAACAACTTCTAAAGAATTAACAAATAAACCAGAGGTTGGTTTTAAAACAGAAAGTGACACATTTGGCGATTTATTAATTAGCCTTTTACCTATTATTATTTTAGTTGGTGTTTGGATTTTTATTATGCGAAGAATGTCTGGTGGTTCTGGTGGCGGCGCTGGCGGACAGATTTTCAATATTGGAAAATCAAAAGCCAAATTATTTGACGAAAAAACAGATATTAAAACAACATTTAAAGATGTTGCAGGATTAGAAGGTGCAAAAGAAGAAGTGCAAGAAATTGTAGATTTCCTTAAAAACCCAGACAAGTACACCAATTTAGGTGGAAAAATACCAAAAGGAGCACTTTTAGTTGGTCCTCCAGGAACAGGAAAAACATTATTAGCAAAAGCAGTAGCTGGAGAAGCTAAAGTACCTTTCTACTCGTTATCTGGTTCAGATTTTGTTGAAATGTTTGTTGGTGTTGGAGCATCAAGAGTAAGAGACTTATTTAAACAAGCTAAAGAAAAATCGCCTGCAATTATATTTATAGACGAAATTGATGCAATTGGTAGAGCAAGAGGAAAAAATGCTATGTCAGGAAGTAATGATGAACGTGAAAACACGTTAAATCAATTACTAACAGAAATGGATGGTTTTGGAACTAAAACAAATGTTATTGTTTTAGCAGCAACCAATAGAGCGGATGTTTTAGATAAAGCCTTAATGCGTGCTGGTCGTTTTGACAGACAAATTGGTGTAGATTTACCGAATCTAACAGAACGTCAAGAAATCTTTGAAGTGCATTTAAAACCACTTAAAAAGGCTGATGGATTAGATGTTAGCTTCCTATCTAAACAAACACCAGGTTTTTCTGGAGCAGATATTGCAAATCTTTGTAATGAAGCTGCTTTAATTGCTGCACGTCACGATAAAAAAGCAGTTGAAAAACAAGACTTCTTAGATGCTGTAGACCGAATAGTTGGTGGATTAGAGAAAAGAAGTAAAATATTTTCAGCAGAAGAAAAGAGTTTAATTGCATATCACGAAGCTGGACATGCAACTGCTAGTTGGTTCTTAAAATATGCAGATCCATTTGTAAAAGTAACAATTGTACCACGTGGGCAATCTTTAGGAGCTGCATGGTATTTACCAGAAGAAACACACTTAACAAGAACCGAAAAGTTCTTAGATGAGATTTGTATGACTATGGCTGGTAGAGCTGCAGAACAGCTTATGTTTGGAAAGATCTCAACAGGTGCTATTAGCGATTTACAGAGTGTAACCAAGAAAGCAAAAGCTATGGTTATGATCTATGGTTTAAACGAAAAAATTGGTAACGTAACCTTTTATGATCCAGCTGGAGAAAATGGTTTTACTAAACCTTATAGCGAAAAGACTGGTGAATTAATTGATAATGAAATTAAGAACATTATTGAGACGCAATACCAAAGAGCCATTGATCTTTTAACAGATAAAAAAGATCTTTTAATTTTACTTGCAGAACGTTTAACGGAACGTGAAGTTGTATTTAAAGATGATTTAGAAGAGTTGTTTGGTAAGAGACCTTTTGATGACAAACCAATTATTGATATTAATACTGAAGAGGAAGAATAATAAAAAACATAAATTTCAGAACAAAAGCTTAGATTAACAACACGTTAGTCTAAGTTTTTTTTTATATTTGATTCAAGCTTTTTACATAAAAAAAGCTCTTAAGGTATATATGAGCTTATTTAGAAAAATTTTCGGTTCTAAATCTAACCCTTCCAAAGAAAATTCTTCGAAAGAAGAACGAGGTAAACATATGCCAAAAATTGAGACTCCTGTAGATGAAAAATTTATGCTTGAGTTTAAACAAAATGGAGGGAAATTCCTTTATTGCGTTGACTTAGATGAAGTACAGGTTAATTTAAATTCTATTTTAGAAGAAACAAAATGGGATAAAGAAGAAGGTTTTATTTATTGCAAGTCCACAAAAAAAACATTTAAAAATAGTAAAATAAAGCTTACCGAAGATTTAGAAAATGCCACTTATTTTGTAACAACAGTAGAAGCTTTAGTTGCAGAAATTGGATCTCTATTAATATCTTCTAACCAAATAGCAGAGAAAAAAATTAACGAGTATCCAAATAATATTATTGTCTTTGCCACTACAAGTCAAATTGTACATAATATTAGTGAAGGCTTAACTGGAATTAAGCAAAAAAACGCGCCTAAAATACCAACCAACATTACAACCATAAAGAATTTTAAAGAAGGTGAAGAAGAAACTTTTTTAACTTATGGTAGCAGTGCTAAAAATGTGTACCTTCTTTTGCTAGAAGATTTATAATATGCGAGAAACCATAACAAGAGCTTTTTCTGGCTTTATCTTTATATCACTATTAATAATTTCCTTTTTCAATCAACATTCCTTAATCTTGATTTTTTTCGTGTTTGGAATAATTTGTATTAGTGAATTTAAAAAGTTAATTACATTAAAAAGTAAAATACCATACCTAGCATTTACGCTAATCTATTTTGTTTTTGGCTATTGGAATATTATTTCAGACGATACACATATTATAGATATAGCAACTCAAACCCTTCAAGTGTTTACCATATTTGTTCAGTTGTTTTTAATTAGAGATTTATTTTCAGAAAAAACAATTCCATTATTTACATTTAGAAAATATCTTTTAACCATATTTTACTTATCAAGTGCATTTGTATTTTTACCCTTAATTACAAATTATAATGGAACATTTGATTATAAAATTTTATTATCCAGTTTTATATTAATTTGGGTTAATGACACCTTTGCATACCTAGTTGGAAAAAACTTTGGAAAACAAAAACTATTCTCAAGGATTTCACCAAAAAAAACAGTAGAAGGCTTTTTAGGAGGCGTTCTATTTGCTTGCATTACAAGTTATTTTATATATAAATATACTCAAACATTGACATTTACATCTTGGCTTATTTTAAGTATTATAATAAGCTCTATTGGGACTATTGGCGACTTAATCGAATCTAATTTTAAACGTCAAGCCAATGTAAAAGACAGCGGTTCTATTATGCCAGGACACGGCGGGCTTTTAGATCGATTAGATAGTATTATATTTGCTGCACCATTTATTTATTTATTTTTAAGAATTACAACATATGTTTCATAAAGAAGGTTTTAAAATTATTACAATTACGTTTATTATATGCATAAGTTTATTCTTAGTATCCGATTATTTTATAACTATTGATTGGCTAAAATGGATTTCTTTTACAGTAATTGGGTTCTTTCTATTTATAATTCTTCAGTTTTTTAGAAACCCAAAAAGATTAACTGCTTTAAACGATGAAACTATAGTATCCCCTGTAGATGGAAAAGTTGTTGTTATTGAAGAAGTCTATGAACCAGAATTCTTTAAAGATAAACGCTTACAAGTAAGTGTCTTTATGTCTCCTATAAATGTTCATGTTACGCGTTTTCCTATTGGAGGAAAAGTAACTTATAGTAAATATCACCCAGGAAAATACTTAGTAGCTTGGCATCCAAAAGCAAGTACAGAAAATGAACGCACTACTGTTGTGGTAGAAAACAATACTGTAGGACCGGTTTTATATAGGCAAATTGCTGGTGCTTTAGCTAAACGCATTGTTAATTATGCTAATGCAGATGATAATGCCATTCAAGGAAATGATTCTGGTTTTATTAAATTTGGATCAAGAGTTGATTTATATTTACCTTTAGGTACTGACATAAAAGTAGCATTAAATCAAAAAGTAAAAGGCGGCGAAAGTATAATTGCTCAAGCTTAATAATGACTAACGACGAATTAAATAAAACGTTTGAAGATGCTGTGGCAAGAATAAATGCACACAAGGAGCCTTTTCCTGCCGATTTTTTATTACGTCTTTACGCTTACTATAAAAAATCTACAAACAATTACAGCAGACCTAGTAGTCGCGAACCTATAATTAATGCGTTTAAAACAAATGCATTATTTCAAATACAAAGTATTTCTGAAGATACCGCTAAGCAACAATACATAGACTTAGTTAATAACTACTTCTTATATAGAAAATAGTTGTTTTTCAAGTTTTTGTATGATTTAAAAAAACAAGAAAATTTTGCGTTTACTAGTATAATTATCAATATTTTAAAGCTTCACTTAAAATCGTTGTACTTGACCCATTTGGAAAACTAACACCTAATAATGCCGAAATAGTTGGAGCAATACTAGTTATTTCAGTTTTCTTAAAAGTTTCTCCTTTTTGTATACCATTACCATAAAACAATAATGGTACGTGTGTATCGTAATTAAAACCAGATCCATGTGTAGAACCAGTCTTATTGTATGAAATATAATTTGGATCGTATACAAAAGCAACATTTCCAGAATACTTCTGATTAAATCCATTTTGTACTAAATATTCCAAACCAGTCGTGAAGTTTGAGGTTTGTAATGTTTTAGAACTATATGCTTTATATACCGTGTTATATGTAATTATTTCGTTTACAATCTCTTCTTCTATTGTGAACTTGTTTAATTTATTTAAAGCTAAAACTTCCGCATCTAAAAACACTTGATTATTACTTATTTTTTTTATTAATCCGTTAACAGCATATCTAGTTTCTAAAAATAAATTTAGTTTTTTTTCTATTGCAGCCTTATCAATATATCCTGAAGGTATTTTTTTTGTTTTTAAATAATTTGGTACATCAATCGCACCATGATCAGATGTTAAAAATAAGGTGTAATTTTCTGATCCAACTTCAGCATCTAAATAATATAAAAAACGCTCTAAATCTTTATCTAATCTAATATAAGTATCTTCTAGTTCTTTAGAATTAACACCGAAATTATGACCTACATAATCTGTACTTGAGAAACTAACTGTTAAAACATCTGTAAATTCATCTTTTCCTAATGCTTCATTTTTAATTGCTTCCATAGCAAAATCTGCGACTAAACTATTCCCGTATGGTGTAGCTTTTATTATATCAAATGGAGTCTCTGAATTTGCTAACTCTTTTAAATCATATGGGAAATAATTCTGTTTTTTAAAACCAGTTTCGAAAGCATTCTTATCTGTACCGCTTTCTGTATATGTTTCTATAGGCAATAATGTGTTCCATTCTTTTAAATAAGATTTAACAGCACCTGAAGCATTAAAATCCTTCACCCATTTAGGTAGTGATTTCATATAATAAGAACTTGAAATAAAAACACCTTCCTTGGCTCCATGAAACCAATACGCAGCATTTGCACTATGTCCTGCAGGTAAAATAGCACCTCTATCCTTAACAGAAACACCAATTGTTTTACCTTTAAATTGAGTAAATAATCTATTCTCGTCTCCAAACGTTGTCGTTTTCATTCTATGTGGAGACATCAACCCTGCATCACTTTCTGTTCCAATTGGCAAAACGTTATCATCTCCAGTGCAATAAACATATTTATTTTCGTATTTATCATACCAACTATTACCAATTACCGCATGTGTTTTAGGCGTAGCACCAGTAAAAACTGAAGCATGTCCTGGACCTGTATATGTTGGCACATAATTATAATGATTGTTTTTAAAGTTAAAACCATCATTAATTAAACGTTTAAATCCACCAGTCCCATATTTAGAATAAAATCTAGTTAAATAATCATAACGCATTTGATCAACTACAATACCTATAACCAATTTAGGTTTAGCTATTTCTGTTTTTTGAGTAGAAGAATTATTAACGACTATAACTTCAGGGTTTTTAATACTTACGCAACCAAAAGAAATTAATATTACTAAAAGAATCACCGTTTTTTTCATAACACTTATTTTTAATCTCTCAAAAATACTATTTTCTTATGGATGATTTTTAATTTATAAGTTAACAAGTCTTTAATTTTCATATTTTAGCAGTAACAAATAGCTTATGCAATATTTATATAATTTTGGCGCTTATTTCTTGATGGTTATCAAAATGTTTCGAAAACCAACAAAATGGTCTGTCATGAAAAAGTTAATTCTAAAAGATATAGACGATTTAATTATAGGATCTATTGGAATTGTATCCTTTATTGCCTTTTTTGTTGGTGGCGTTATTACCATACAAACAGCATTAAACATTGATAGTCCATTAATCCCAAAATCTCTAGTTGGATTTGCCACAAGACAATCTATTGTCCTAGAATTTGCTCCTACATTTATTTCTATAATTATGGCTGGAAAAGTAGGATCTTTTATTACATCTAGCATAGGAACTATGCGTGTTACTGAGCAAATTGACGCATTAGAAACTATGGGAATCAACTCGCTTAATTACTTAGTTTTCCCAAAAGTAATTGCCTTAACACTTTATCCATTTGTAATATCAATTGCAATGTTTTTAGGTATTTTTGGTGGATTAACTGCCTGTATCTTGGGCGGATATGCTACATCTGAAGATTTTATTACTGGAGTTCAACTAGATTTTATTCCTTTTCATATTATATATGCTTTTCTTAAAACATTTGTATTTGCTTTTATTTTAGCAACAGTTCCATCGTTTTATGGTTATTATATGAAAGGTGGCGCACTAGAGGTTGGACAAGCCAGCACAAGTTCTTTTGTTTGGACAAGTGTAGCTATTATATTACTAAATTATATATTAACCCAATTACTTTTAAGCTAATGATTGAAGTTAAAGATTTACACAAGTCCTTTGGAGAAAATCATATTCTTAAAGGTATTACAACGACTTTTGAAGCTGGTAAAACCAATTTAATTATTGGACAAAGTGGTTCAGGAAAAACAGTATTTTTAAAATGTCTTTTAGGCTTATTTGATTACGAACAAGGCAGTATATCTTACGACGGAAACATTTTTGCACAATTAAGCGAGTCTGAAAAGCGAAATATGAGAGCAGATATTGGTATGGTCTTTCAAGGTTCTGCCCTATTTGATTCTATGACTATTGCCGAAAACGTTATGTTTCCACTACGTATGTTTACCAACCTAAGTAAGAGCGAAATGCAAGATCGTGTGGACTTTGTTTTAAATCGTGTCAATTTATCTGATGCTCATAATAAAATGCCTAGCGAGGCTTCTGGAGGAATGCAAAAACGTGTGGCTATTGCAAGAGCAATTGTAAATAAACCAAAATATTTGTTTTGTGATGAACCAAATTCTGGATTAGACCCAAGAACTGCTATTGTAATAGATAATTTAATTAAAGAAATTACAGAAGAATACAATATTACAACCGTAATAAATTCACATGATATGAATTCTGTTATGGAGATTGGAGAAAAAATTGTGTTCTTACAGTTGGGTTTAAAAGAATGGGAAGGAACAAGGCATGATATCTTTAAAACAGATAACGAAGCTGTTACCAACTTCGTTTACTCTTCTAACTTGTTTAAAAAAGTACGTAAAATGTACTTGACTGAATAAATTAATTAATCTCGTTTTATTTCTATTATTTCTTGTTTTGTATTTGTAATTAACCAAGTTTTTAAATTACTTTCTTCCACAGTTTTTAAACTATCTGAAAGGGATTTTTTCCAAGAAACCTTGACCAAACCAATTGTATCTATTGTCATAAAATCCTTAGATTCCAACATCGTAGAATACCCAAAAGATTTTAACGCTTCAAACTTAATCTTAGCATCTTTTGCTAAACTTGTAACATCTATAGCTTTTGTTTTTACAGTTTTTAAATCTGTTATTTCTTTCTTCAAACTATCAATTTGAATTTCTAAACCTTCAATTATATAACCTTTTTGTTCCAAATCAATAGTTGCTCTATCATACATGTCAGCAATTAAATCTGTAGATCTTGAATTATTACTATTTATGATCAATTTAAAATTTTGAATGTTTTCATAATCTTTTAAATCGTTACTAAGACTCGTTCTCATTTCTTTAGACACATTTCCATTAAAAAACAATTTAATAGTTTTATTATCCATATCTAAATCATCACGTTGTAACCATAAATCATCATTAGAATTAACTTCATTAGACATATAATTTTTATAATCCATTTCATACTTAGTTTCTTCCCATACATCCATAAATGTTTTTATTGCGGGAATCATAACAATTATTGCAACTAAAGATGCTAACTGAGCAATACGTTTACGCTTTTTAGAATTAGCGTATTTAAGCATCGGAAAACGTAACACTTTTAGAACCACAAAAGCTGCTAAAGCAATAAATATAGTGTTAATTGTAAATAAGTACATTGCTCCAAAAAAGAAGTTCCAATTACCTTTTGCTAATCCAAATCCTGCCGTACACAAAGGTGGCATTAATGCGGTTGCAATAGCAACACCAAAAATAACCGAAGCAATAGTTCCTTTTTTTGTTCTAGCAATCATTAAAGATGCTCCACCAAAAAAGGCTATCAATACATCTCTAATATCTGGTCTTGTTCTTGCAAAAAGTTCAGAAGTTTCTTCACTTAAAGGAAAGAACTTAAAAAACAAAAATGCGGTCAACAAGCTTAAAAACAGCATTGTTCCCAAATTTATTAAAGACTTTTTTAATGTGTCAATGTCGTTAATAGCTAAAGACAAACCTAGACCCAGAATTGGTCCCATTAATGGCGAAATCAACATGGCACCAATTACAACAGCCGTAGAATTAGCATTTAGACCTATAGAAGCCACAAAAATAGAACAGATTAAAATCCATGCGGTTGCACCTTTAAAAGGAATATCTGCTTTAATAGCTTCAATAGTTGCATCTCTATCCGTATCATCTCTAAAGTCTAATAAATTATTAATAAACTTAAGAAAACTTGAAAGTAATCCAACTGCATCCTTTTTTATTGCATCTTTAGATTCTTGAACAACTTTCTCTTTTGATTCTTCGTTAGAAGGATCTTCTGAAAAATTAAATTTATTTTCTTCCATAATAAATATTTTAACCTAAATGATCGCCAAACTCATCTTTTACTTCTTGCCTAACCTTTTTAATATCTTGTTCTTTAGCTTTAGGATAAATCAACAAAACGTCTTCTTTATCTACAATAATATAATTACTTAATCCGTCTACAACAACAACTTTATCGTTATACGTACGAATCATATTTCCTTGTGCATTATTAGTTAAAATTCTAGAATTAACCACTGCGTTTTTATTATAATCTTTATCTAGTTTATCATATAAACTTCCCCAAGTTCCAAGATCGTTCCAGTCAAAAGTTGCTGGTAAAACAAATACATTAGGCGATTTTTCTAGAATTGCATAATCTACAGATATATTTTCTGCTTTTTCGTAATTCTCTTCTATAAACTTAGCTTCTTCTGGCGTATTATAAACACATTCAGCATCGTTAAACAGCTTAAACAATTCAGGCTGATTGTTTTCAAAAGCCTTTAAAACCGAATTAACAGACCAAACAAAAATTCCTGCATTCCATAAAAAATTGCCTTTAGACAAAAAGCTTTTTGCTGTTTTATAATCAGGTTTTTCTCGAAATTGAGCTACTTTTTTAACTGGATAATCATCGGCTTTATTAAACTCAATATAGCCATAACCTGTATTTGGAAATGTAGGTTTTATTCCTAAAGTCATTAAAGCATCTTTTTGCTCACAGAACTGAAAGGATTGCTTTACGTTTTTATTAAATGCCGTTTCGTCTTCAATCCAATGATCACTTGGCGCCACCAACATTAAAGCA
Organism: Mesoflavibacter sp.; assembly: GCA_034110465.1. Lineage (GTDB taxonomy): Bacteria > Bacteroidota > Bacteroidia > Flavobacteriales > Flavobacteriaceae > Aurantibacter. The sequence goes on along the minus strand of JAWUZD010000016.1, from coordinate 11,040 downwards.
TTTGGGTTTAATTTTTTTATTTTAAGAGATGCGTATAAAATACAAGGTGCTGTATTACGCATTGCTGGTTCTAAAACCACTTGTTCTTGGCAAATTTCTGGTAATTGCTCTAAGACTAAATTATTATAATCCTCATTAGTTAAAATATAAATATTCTCCTTAGGGATAATATTAGACAACCTATTAAACGTCTTTTGTATTAATGTTTCTCCAGTTCCAAGCATATCATGAAACTGCTTTGGAAATGTTTTGGTACTTACAGGCCAAAAGCGAGATCCAACGCCACCAGCCATAATTATTGCATAGTAATTACTATTCATTGCTTTTATTTTCTAACTATGCAATATATAAATTCTGAAATTGATTCTGCTTTTTTTTGAAATATTTTAAGCAACAACTTCAACTTCTGCATTTGGGTGAAACAAATAAGTCTTTCCTGATGAGATCTCTAAACATTCTATACGTTTTCGTCTTACTAAACCACGCTTAAAAACACGATTATTTGGCATTTTAAAAACGGTTTCTAATGCTAATTCCGAAACAAAAACAGAATCACTTGGCGGATCATACTTTTTTAATGCTGCAGACAATACTATATCTGTATCAGAACTAGCTTTTGGATTTTTAAAATGACGCGCCAAAAGAGGTAATAAATGATTTGGAAAAATATTTGGGTTTATAAATGGTAACATTAAATGCTGAAATATTTGTTTCCATTCTAAACCATGAGGTTTTATGGCTCCACCATATTTCTTATAAGCTTCAAAATGAGCGATTTCGTGAATAAGTGTTATTAAGAATCGGTAACTATTTAAGTTATTATTTACAGTAATTTGATGCTTATTATTTGCTAAACGCCTATAATCTCCATGTCTAGTTTTACGTTCATTTTTTATAATTACAGAAAGGTTGTCATAATCTAAAAGCTCAGATACTTTAAAAAAAGCTGCTTCTGAAATATAATTTTGTAATTGATTAACCATACTATAATATTCTTAACTCATTCTCAAGGTAAAGGTAGAACTTCAATTTAAATTAGTTCGGAATAACTTTTATTTTATTCAAGTACTTTCAATAAATCTTACGCATCTTTGTAACAAATTATTTCACTTTGAATTTTAAAGACAAAGCACTTATTATATTCGATTTTGATGGAACGCTTATAAATAGTATTCCAGATTTAACTCTAGCGGTAAATAAAATGTTATCTCATTATAATTTACAGCCATTAACTACAGAACAGGTAACACCTTTTATTGGAAATGGTGCAAAACCTCTAGTAAAAAGAGCTTTGGAAGAAGCTACAAAGCCTAAAAAGGTTAGTGAAGTTTTTTTAGACGAAGCGTTTCATATTTATTTTTCTGCCTACAAAGAAGCCACGTGTAAGGACACTTTTATGTATCCTAATGTTTTAGAAACCTTAAGTTTTTTAAATAAAAAAGGTTACAAAATGGCTGTTTGCACTAACAAACCTTACGGATTTATTGCGCCTATTTTGGAGAAATTAGATATAAAACATTTTTTCACAACTTGGATTGGTGAAGATTCTCTAGCCGAAAAAAAACCAAGTGCATTACCTCTATTACATTTAGCAAAAAACAACAAAGTAACCATAGAACAATGTATAATGGTTGGAGATTCTAAAAATGATATTCTTGCAGCAAAAAACGCTAAAATGGATAATATTGGTGTAAGTTATGGTTATAACTATAACGAAAATATTAAAGATTACAAACCAACAGTAGTTATAGACCATTTTAAAGCATTACAAGACTTTTTTTAACATGAGTAAAGTTTACAATATTGGTATTATTGGAGGCGGAGTTTCTGGAGCTGTTATAGCTTTAGAACTTGCTAAGTATGGCGTAGATAATATCTTGTTAGAAAAAAAAGAAAGTCTTGTAAATAGCTCGCCTTTTTGCCATTTACATGCAGGCGGTAATTTGTACCCAGATATTTCTACAGAGCAATGTAAAGTTCTAATGAAACAATCTATAACTATGGCGCGATTATTCCCTCAATCTATAGACCAAAGACCAACTTTTATAAGTATTCCAAAGTCCGAAACCTACAAAGTTAGAGACATACAAAACCGATTAATTGTTCTTGTAGATTATTACAAAACACTTATTAAAGAAGATCCAAAAAATGAAATTCTTGGCTCACCAAAAGATTACTATAAAATATATACTAAAGAAGATTTAAAAACACTTGCAAAACAACCAACAACTAAAGTACCTAAAACCGCTAACCAATGGGTAACTAACGCGCTAAAATTAGTAGATTACACAAAACTAAAAACGCCTATTATTCTAGTTCAAGAATATGGTTGGAATTTTTTCAGGCTTGGAGCACAAGCACAACTAGCATTAAATAAAGCAACACAGTGCAAGCTGCAATTAAATACTAATGTTTCAAAAGTAGAAGATGTAAGACATTTAAACCTTGACTATAATTGGAAAATTTATACTAAAAATGACATTTATAAGGTTAATTACTTAGTTAATTCTTGCGGATTTAAAACTGGTAAAATTGATGTAACACTTAATTTAAATGTTAAACGTTTAATAGAATTTAAAGCAGCTTACATTTCTAAATGGCAACCTATAAACGGTTTAATTCCAGAACTTATTTTTCACGGTAAACGTGGTACTCCAAACGGAATGGTACAATTAACACCTTATTGTAATGACTATTACCAAATCCACGGAATGACCAAAGACATTACCTTGTTTAAAAACGGTTTAATACAATCTAAAAGCAACCAATCTCAACCGGAATTTAACGATGATATTAAAGAAAAATTAAAAAGCAGCTGGAAACCTATAGATATTGCAATACGTACCCAAAATGCTATTGATTTAGTTACTAAGTTTGTTCCTTCATTTAAATCTGCAAAACTTGGAGGTAATCCACTTTATGGTGCACAACAAATTCCTGGAGACGATCCTATTTTAAGAGTTGGAGAAGTTAGTTTTCCGTACAAATTTTATGCACGTAGCGAAATTATTAAAGCCTCTTCTGCTTTAACTGTTGCTAATCAAATTATAGATAAAATTCAAGAAGAAGGTATTATTCCTACTATTAAAACAATGACTACTAAAAACGTTTTATTAAATAGTATTAGCAAAAATGATATTAACATATTAGCTTCAAAACTAGCCACACAACGTGGCTATCCAGATTCTTTATCCAAATTGGTTATTAATCGCGATTAGGTTTAGAAGTAATTATCATCTATGTCCTCCATTTTACAATCATTTTTTATAATTTGCAAATTATTGGTGTTTTTAAGATAAAGCCTTTTGGAATAAAATTTTGTAATTGATTTGCAATAGTAGTTAGAATTAAATTTTAAATCAAAATTAGCCGTAAAGTTTAAAGGCAACATATAACAAACTAAAACATTAAACAGATTAGTTAAGATTTTTATAAAAACTACTGATTGAGTTCTAACATTACTACTTTTAGGAATATGAAATTATTTTTATTACTCTCAATGATATCTATGACAGTATTTTATGGAATTGAATTTAACTTTGGCACAAATTCCAACTCACAAAATTGGCGTGTTGTAAATGATAGTGTTATGGGAGGATTATCTAAATCTGAAATCAAACTGTCTGAAAACACACTACTTTTTAAAGGCGAAACGTCTTTAGAAAACAATGGTGGTTTCGCAAGTATTAGAACTTCTTTTAACCCAGGTACACTTAAAGGTTGTAAAACAATGACTATTAAGTTTAAAAGCAACACTACAAACAGGTCTTTTGGGATTTCTCTTAAGGATAAAGAGCGTTTTTATATGCCTTATTTTAAACACGTATTCTCGCCAAAAACTAACAGTTGGCAAACGCTAACCGTTAATTTAGAAAATTTCAAACCTTACAGGATTAGCGAAACCTACAATGCTAAAATGCCATTAAGTTATTTAGACAATGTATTTACATTGGTTTTAATTATTAGTGATAAAAAACAAGGTGATTTTGATATTGAATTAGATTATATTAAGTTTGAGTAAACTAAATAGAGGTTTAGCCTTTTTAATTTTAGTAACTCACTGTATAATTTAAAATGAACCTCGAAAATTCAATACTATCTGAAATTTTTAAAGACGTTTCTTTTTCAAAAGAAGAAATCAGTCTTATTGAAAGTAAGCTGGAAAATGTTAGTTTTAAAAAAGGCGAAACACTTCTCAAAGCAGATCAAATTGTTACTAATCAATACTATGTAAAAACCGGCTGTTTAAGAACGTATTTTATAGATAAGTCTGGAAAAGAACATACCATACAATTTGCTATTAAAGATTGGTGGATAAGCGATTATACGGCATTCTTCTCTTCTACAAAAGCAATAATGACTATTGAGTGCCTTCAGGATACGGACTTATATAAAATTTCCAGAAAAAATATGGAAGACTTATATTGCGAGATTCCTAAATTAGAAACGTTTTTTAGAAAAAAAATGGAAAAAGCATTCGCCAGTTTTCAGAAAAGAATAGTTGCAAGTCTTTCCGAATCTGCTAAAGAAAGGTATATTTCTTTTGTAAGAACTTATCCAAATATTGAACAGCTTATAAAAAACTATCATATTGCTTCTTATTTAGGAATTACAACAGAAAGTCTAAGTCGGATTAGAAAAGAAATAACTCAAAGTTAAGTTTCTTACCATACATCAATTTTTAAGAAGTCTTTTCAATCTAAATTTGCACTAATAAACCTAGCACTTTATGTTCTTATGATATCAGAATTCAAATAAAGTAAATTTGCTAAACATAAATTAAGTCATAACTCAAAAAGACACCACAATGAAAAACGTATTATTTGTATTAACAAGTCACGAAGATTTAGGAACTACAGGACACAAAACTGGTTTTTGGATTGAAGAATTTGCAGCACCATATTATTTATTAAAAGATAAAGGCATAGAAGTTACTTTGACTTCTCCAAAAGGAGGACAACCACCAATTGATCCAAAAAGTAACGAACTAGATTTTCAAACACCTGCAACCGTTAGATTTAATAAAGACACAGAAACTCAAAAAACTTTATCCAAATCTTTAAAATTAGAATCCATAAACCAAGCAGATTATGATGCTGTATTTTTCCCTGGAGGACACGGACCATTATGGGATTTAGCTGAAGATAAAAATTCGATTGCTTTAATAGAAGATTTTTATAACAACCATAAACCTATTGCTGCTGTTTGCCACGCGCCAGCTATTTTTAAACACACAAAAAGTACAGATGGGACACCTTTAGTAAAAGGGAAAAAAGTAACCGGATTTACAAATGGCGAAGAAGATGCTGTACAACTAACGTCTATTGTTCCGTTTTTGGTTGAAGATATGCTTAAAGATAATGGAGGTCTCTATTCTAAAAAAGAAGATTGGAATCCTTATGCAGTTGAAGATGGTTTCTTAATTACAGGTCAAAACCCTGCATCTTCTGAATTAGTTGCAGAACTTTTACTTGAAAAACTGAAGTAGAAATTTAATAAGCTTAAGTAGTTTATTAAAACATCTTAGTTATATTATAAAAACGCCTAAAACTTGATAGTTTTAGGCGTTTTTAATATAGAATAAACAATAAAAGATTACATACGTTCTGGAACGCTAATCCCTAATATTGAAAAGCCTTTTTTAATAGTATTTGCTACTACTTTAGATAATTGTACTCTAAATATTTTTTCAGTTTGTGGTGTATCTCCTAAAATTTGAACATTTTGGTAGAACGAGTTAAAAGACTTTACTAAATCGTAAGTATAGTTTGCAATTAATGCAGGACTATGCTTTACAGCTGCATCTTGTACAACTTCTGGAAACACTTGTAATTGTTTAATTAATTCTTGCTCTTTTTCGTGTAACGGAAAAGATGCATCTACTGCGCTCAACGCATCAGCAGAACTTAAATCTGCTTTACGTAAAATAGACTGAATACGGGCATACGTATATTGTATAAACGGACCTGTATTACCTTGGAAATCTATAGACTCTTTTGGATCAAACAGAATACGTTTTTTAGGATCTACTTTTAAGATGTAATATTTAAGCGCTCCTAAACCAATGGTTTTATAAAGCGATTTTTTTTCTTCGTTAGAATAATCTTCAAGCTTTCCTAATTCGTTAGAAATAGTTTCTGCTGTAGTTGCCATTTCGGTAATTAAATCGTCTGCATCTACAACGGTTCCTTCTCTACTCTTCATTTTTCCAGAAGGTAAATCTACCATTCCATAACTTAAATGAAACAAATTTTTAGCCCAATCAAATCCTAATTTCTTCAGAATTAAAAACAATACTTGAAAATGATAATCTTGCTCGTTTCCAACCGTATAAACCATTCCACCAACATCTGGGAAATCTTTAATACGTTGTATAGCAGTTCCAATATCTTGGGTCATATAAACCGCAGTCCCATCGCTACGTAATACAATTTTTTCGTCTAATCCATCTTCGGTTAAATCGCACCAAACAGAACCATCTTCTTTTTTAATAAAAACACCTATTTTTAAACCTTCGGCAACAAATTCTTTACCTAATAAATATGTTTCACTTTCGTAATACATACTATCAAACTCAACACCTAAATTCTTATAAGAAATTGCAAAACCACTGTAAACCCAAGCATTCATCTTTTTCCAAAGTGCGACTACTTCTTCGTCTCCAGCTTCCCATTTTAATAGCATTTGTTGTGCTGCTACTAATAATGGCGCTTCTTTTTTTGCTTCGTCTTCTGTTTTACCTTCAGATTTTAAAACTTCAATTTCCTTTTTATATTCTTGATCAAACTTAACATAGTAATTACCTACTAATTTATCGCCTTTTAAACCGGTAGACTGAGGCGTTTCTCCATTTCCAAAACGTTGCCAAGCCAACATACTTTTACAAATATGAATTCCACGATCGTTAATAATCTGAGTTTTATATACTTTTTTGCCAGAAGCTTCAACAATTTTAGCCACACTAAAACCTAACAAATTGTTACGTACGTGACCTAAATGCAAAGGTTTATTGGTGTTTGGCGAAGAATATTCTACCATTACCGCTTTATCTCTTGCTTTTGGCGTTCCAAATCCAAAGGTCTTATTGTCTTTTATACTATTGAAAAAATCTAAGTAATACGACTGACTAATCTCTAAATTAAGGAAGCCTTTTACCACATTAAACGCCACAACATCTGCTACGTTTTCTACCAAATAATTACCAATAGCTTCCCCTATTTGAACAGGATTTCCTTTTACTACGCGCAACATAGAAAACACCACAGCAGTAATATCTCCAGGGAATTCTTTACGTGTCGCTTGAAATTCTACGGTTTCTAAATCTACGCTATATAAACTTTTTACAGCGGTTTGTATATGTGTTGTTAATGTGTTTTGAAGACTCATTTAACTAGTTTTTTATTATTTTTATTAAGCTTATGCTTTTGGCAAAAACACTTCTGCCATCATACAACGTGCGCTTCCGCCACCACAAGCCTCGATAGTATCAAGAGAACTTGATAAAATCTCGCAATGTTTTTCTATTATTTTAATCTGTCCGTCGGTTAAACTTTTATGAGCAGCTTCGCTCATTACTAAATAACGCTTATCATCTGCGCCACGAACTTGCAACATATTTCCTGCAAAGTTATTAACTTGAGCTTCCGTAATTCTAATGACTTCTTTTCCGTCTTCTTGCAAGTTACTAACTACATTTTTACGTTCCTTTTTATCGGTTATTGAATCTGTACAAATTACTGCAAACGTTTCTGCTAAACACATCATAACGTTAGTATGGTAAATTGCTTTACGTTCTTCGTTTACTGTTTGATTCGCTTTAAAAACAACTGGTGTGTATTCAAAGTCTTCGCAAAATTCAATGAATAAATCTTCATCTGCTCTTGGAGACAATGCGCAATAGGCTTTTCTATTTTCTCTATCTAATACTAAACTTCCTGTTCCTTCTAGAAAAACACCTTCGTCTTCTGCAGATGTATAATCTACAATTTGGTTGATTATAAAACCTGCCTCTTCTAACTTAAATAAAACATCTTCTCGACGTTCCGAGCGTCTGTTTTCGGCATACATAGGATATAAACCAACATTTCCATTTTCGTGAAAAGAAATCCAGTTATTTGGAAAAATAGAATCTGGTGTATCAAACTCCTCAGTATCTTCAATTACAACTACATTTATACCAACAGCACGTAATTTATCTACATAAGCATCAAATTCTTGTTGCGCTTTTGTATTTACAGCTTCTGGCAATAAATTATCTATTTCTTTTTGATAATAGTTATTTACTACAGTTTGCTCGTTCATCCTGAAGTTAATAGGACGAATCATTACAATAGTATTTGTTGTTTGTTGCATTCTGAAAATTTTGAAGCAAAATTAGATTTTTTATGCTGAAAAAAGTCGTTTTACAGCTAAAAAATCACTTCCATTTTATATTACAACCAATACTTGGCTTATGATGCGCTAAAGGTTGATTTCCAGAAACCGTTAATTCTATAGCTTCCTTTAAGTCTTTAGCTGTTAATGGCTTGTCGTTTCCTGGTCTAGAATCGTCTAATTGTCCGTGATAAGTACTTTTTAATACTGAATTAAACACATAGAAATCTGGTGTGCAAGCTGCATTGTAATATTTAGCAACATTTTGAGTTTCATCGTACAAATAAGGAAACGGATAGTTTTCCTGTTGAGCTAATTCAGTCATTAATTCTGGCGAATCTTGTGGATAGTTATCTACATCATTACTACTAATAGCAATAAAACTAATATCATCAGAATTATAACTATTAGCCAATTCGACCAATTTAGAATTCACGTGAATTACAAATGGGCAATGATTACATATAAACATTATTACTGTAGCTCTATTTCCTTTTAACTCCTGAAGGCTTAATATTTTATTTGAAACAGTATCAAACAAAGAGAATTCTGGAGCTAAAGTTCCTAATGGAAATGGATTAGATGCGGTTAATGCCATAATTTAAGGTGTTGAATTAGAAACTTGTAATAATTTACCATTGTAATATTTGTGCCCATTTAATGAAAAATCTGCAATATATTCTGCCATTTCTAAAGCTGTTGTTGGTGCTTCATATCCTGGAAATGCTTCTTCTAACATTTCAGTTTGTACTGCTCCTAGAGCCAAAACATTAAAACAAATTTGTTGTTCTTTATATTCTTCTGCTAATAACTCTGTTAACGTAATTACTGCGCCTTTACTTGAACTGTAAGCAGATAATCCAGGGAATTTTATAGAACCTTGAACTCCACCCATAGAGCTTATGGTTACTACATGACTTTTAGCTTTCATAAATGGCAATACAACACGCGTCATTTCTGCAACACCAAAAACATTGGTTTTATATACGTTTGCAAACTCTTCAGATGATGTTTCTGCAAATGGTTTATTTAATAACGTTCCTGCATTGTTAATTAAAACATCTACCGTTTTCCATTCCTTTTTTATAAATGATTCTACTTTTTTATAATCATCTTGATTATTTAAATCGAAAGAAAAAGACGTAATATTATCAAAATGAAGGTTTGCAACTGGTTGTGCATTTCGTGATAATGCTAATACATTATAACCTTGACTTGCAAATAAGTGCACTAATTCAAAACCTATTCCTCGACTTGTTCCTGTTATTATTATATTCTTACTCATACATTTTTATTTCTTTACTTGATGTGTTTGCAAAATGAACAATTGCAGGTTTTATTTCGTTTAAAAGTGAAGCCATAAAGGTATAATCCATTAATTCAGATTCGTCATCTACGTGATGATAATAATCGTAATTCTCAAAATCGAATGTAGAAACCGTTTGACTTGGCACTTTGAAATCTTGATAAAACGGATAATTATCCGATCTCTTAAATAAGTTAAACGACTTTGCTTTTGGTAACAAGCCTATTGTTTTAGTTTTAGTTAGTTCGTTAATCTTATCAGCCATATTGCTTAAATCATATCCAGATAAGTATGCTTTAAAGCCTCTATTTTTCATTGGAATCCCAATCATTTCAAAGTTAATCATGGCATATAAATCTAAACCATCTTCTTTTAAAATTTTAGACAAATGTTTTGACCCTTTCAAACCCATTTCCTCACCAGAAAACAAAACAAACAAAATACTACGCTTATTATTTTTAGCTTCCGAAAAATATTTAGCTAGTCCCAAAACAGCACTTGTACCAGCAGCATTATCGTTAGCGCCATTGGCAATAACATCGCCATTTATTGCGCCCATTTCACCAATATGATCATAATGAGCACCTAAAATAATGTATTCATTTTTTAATTCTCTATCAGTACCTTCTAAAAGACCAACCACATTAAAACCTTCAACTTTTTCTTCTTTTGAAGTAAATTCGAAATTATCGTAATACGAATGAAACATATTACTTCCTTTTTGAATAGAAAAATAAGGTTGAATTGCTAATGATTTAAATTCGTTCTCAATATATTTTGCTGCAGTTTTAATTCCTGGCGTTCCAGTTTTTCTACCTTTTAATTCATCAGATGCTAAATAGGTTACTTTCTCTTTTAAATATTCTGAAGAAATATCAGAAACAGTTTTATGTTTTGTTTTTGAAACATTACAACTCGCTAAAAAAACGAATACCGTTATTATTAAAACTTTATTCATTATGTAATTAATTTAGATTTTAAAGATAAAAAACGCCTAATTCTACTAAATGAATTATGCGTTTTTTTAAGTTTTTTTTTATACTGGTTATCGTTTTAGAGCAAAATGGGCTTGAAATTGTTTCTTAGCATTAGATCCCGAGTTTGGTTCTCTATATTCTACAGTAAACCAATAGTCACTTGTTGGCATTATCTCGCCATTGTAAGTTCCATCCCATCCTTGTCCTGTTGGACTAATTTGTTTTAATAATTTCCCCATTCTATCGAAGATATAAATCGTTGCATCTGGTTGGTCTTGGATACCATAAATGTTCCACGTATCGTTATAACCATCGCCATTTGGTGTAAAGTATAATGGGTAATCCATTATCATTACAGTTGTAACTGCTTCTCCACAACCATTT
>JAWUZD010000015.1:0-100319 GCA_034110465.1 Mesoflavibacter sp. | reverse complement strand
ATACAAGCCGCTTCCATATCTAGATACATTATTATTGAATTTACAATTAGTAATCGTAAAATCTGTACTTACGGTATGGCGTAATGCTATTGCACCACCGCTATAGGTAACATTATTATTAAACTCACAATTCTGTAATTTCAGGTTAAGTGCTGTAGGGTCAACCAATATTGCTGCTCCTTGCGTGTAACCAGTACTATTTTGAACTGCATCTCCATCTTCAATTTTAAAACCATCAATAGTTACATTATTGGCAGATATTTTTACTACCTGATGATTGTTATCTATTCGCGAACTTCCTGAAGCTGTTGCAAAATCTACAACGGCATCATCTCCATTAACATCTCCAGATAAAATGGTTGGGTTTGTGGCTATATTTCTTTGTGATATTGACGTTTCTGTTCCTAAAAAACCGCCATAAACCTCCAGATTATCTTGATTGAAAGAAAATGAATCACTTCTGCTAGTTCCAGGGCTGTAAGTTCCAGCTGCAACCCAAATATCTGTAGTTATAGGACTAGCTGAACTTAAGGCATCTTCTAAATTAGGCATAGCATTTACCCAAGAATCTCCACTTCTATCTCCACCAACAACATTAGTATTTACATAATATTTAGTTAAAGGCGCTCGAATTGAAAAACGTTTCACAGAAACTTTACCTCCATCTAAATATGCAACATACATATCTCCATTAACAGGGTTCATTTCCATCTTAACAAAAAAACCAGCTGTATTGGTAAGAATACCTATAGATGTTAGGGTTACCCAAGTATTTGAAGTTTTATATTTTTTAAATGTTAAATTATACGAACCGTCAGAGTACATTAAATATTGTTGATTATCGGTAATACTTTCTCTAAAGGCAACGATCTCTTCTGTAACTCCTGTAACTCCTGAGGGTTGAGTTACGCCTCCTCCACTTTTACCAACTGTAATTTTTTTACTAGTACCAGCATCTATTACTGCAAAATATTTTGCTCCTCCATTAGCAGAAACTTGTCTATAATTAACTCCGCCGGTATATAATAATGTTTCATGTGCCGTTTGATTATTATCTGATACATTATAATTTTTCACACTACTCTGCTGAGCCATCGTATAATGGTCAAAATCGTAGAAATCTATTCTTGCATTTACACCTCTAGGTGCACCAGTATATGTAGGATATGTAGTAACTGACCAATTAGCTCCATTTTTAGTATAGAAACTAGGTTTATATGATGGTACTACTGAAGCTATCATACCAACTATTCTTGGAACTCCAGCTGTGCTAAACTGTAATTGTATTCCATAACTATAAAAAGACCCTCCAATATTTGCTCCTTCGCTAATCCAAGAGCTGCCATCAAAACTAAAAACATCTATATTACTCGCTGCTCCACTAGCCTCTGCCTTTAAAGCAACCCAAGGCTGGTTAGTTACTGGATTTATTTTAATTGTTATATTATTGTAATTTTCTGTAGAAATTGCACCAGAACCAACAGGTAACCAACTTGTTCCGTTAAATTTCATAACAGAAACTTGATTTGTGGTAGAATTCTCATATAACAAATAGGGAACGCCTGTACTGTCAAATGCCATTTCTCCATTGCTTGCAAAATCTGTAAATTCTGCTAGCCCAACTTGATTCCAAGTTTGCGAAAAAGCAATACCACTTACAAAAAGTAGTATTAAAAATAATTTTGATTTCATAATGATTTTTAGTGTGATTGTTATAACACAAAAATCCCACTAAAAAAATATTTTTCTAGCGGCAACTTTCTGAAACTGGGTTTTGAACTTTTAAACCAAAAAACAAACTCTTAGTAAATTTCATTCTACGCAGATTAAACTGCTTAACGCGACTCAACTTACAGATAAAAAAAATCTGAACAATAATTCCATTGCTCAGATTTAAATAATTAATCATATAATAATGTATAGATTATTTAGAACACTCTAACTCTAAGTCTCTTCTGTGTAGGTATTCAGAGCTTCTGATGTTGCACCATAAACATCTTTAGCAACTATTTTTAGAACAAATGTCTCTGCTGCATTTCCAATAACATCTAAAACATCAGCTCTCAAGATATCTGTCGTTAATATTGTTTGATTCTCTAACATTAAAGTATTATCTACATAAATATCATAGGTCACTGTATCTCCATCTGGATCGATAGCTTCTGTCCAAATCATTCTATATGCATATTCACTTGGAAGGCTATTAACTATGCTATTTTGTAAAGAAACAACTGCTACTAAACTAGAACTTGCTGTAAATTCTCCTGGGGGATTATTTGCTACTGGAGACGAATCATCGTCTTTACTACATGAAGCAAATAATACAATGGTAAAACATAACAAAATTGTTTTTAAAATTTTCATTTTTTTTAATTTTATAATTTTATAATTAATATTTAATCCAAGTTTCTCATTAAAAACAAAAATAATTAGTATAAATTTCTGAAACTGGTTTTTGAGTTTTTAAAACAAGCCAAAAATCTACATTTTTGGCTTGTTTTATTTTTAATAGTGATTATTCATCTAACCAACCTTCAATTTTAGGTATCCATCCATATTTAGGGTCAAACAATTTGTATTTTGTTTGAGTTGGTTTTGGTTTATATTCTAACTGTAACGTCCCAGTAGCAACAGAATCTATATTTTGTCCGTCTTTGTATGCCCAAACTGTTACTTTTAAATCGTAGGTTTTTCCTGAAGTAAAATCATTTTGTGCTAAACGTAATAATTCTAAAAAGGCATAATCTACTATTCTATCATCTAAAGCTGCTTTACCGTAAAAGAAGTAGAATCCTTTTAAATCTATACTTTTGTCCATTTGCGGAATATTTTTCGCATAAAATGTACTGCTTTTTCTTAATGCTTCTCTATCTGTTTTATGACCCGCAATTTCGTAAGTAATATTAAACCATGCACCAGGATGCGATACTGCTAAAGGCATTTCAAAGAAAGGCTTGTAGCCAATATTAGCTCCTAACATTAGTTTTGATCTAAATACTTTCTCATCTACCATTGGGTCGTGTGCTGTTTGCTCTCTTTTTGATAACCATCTATAGCTTTCTGCAAAAACCACTTTACCTTTATTGTTTTTATATGCAGCAGATATTTTTTCTAATTTTGCTTTATTACTCGTAACCTCCTCACTGTCAATCGTCATACTTATCATATCTACTTTTGCCTGTGCAGTTTCTATATCCCAAGTTTCAAACTCTGCTTTATCTCTTGCATATACATTTGTTACTTTTCTTCCTTCATGACTTACTTTCATTTCTGCCATTACACCTTCTGCAATTTCTACAGCAGAAGATTTACTACCTGTAAAATATTTAAGCTGATGTTTTCTTAAATACTTTTCTTTTAATTCCCAGGTATAATATGAGTTTTCCTTAGAATCAACATACATTTCTAATTTATTAGCTAACGCTCCATCCTTAAGTTTTACAAAGCGTAATCCAATTCTCTGGTTTCCTACTAAAACTGTATACTCACCTGTAAGACCTAACTCATCACTTTCGCTATTAAACTCTGAAAAAGACTTTCCTTTTGTTTTTCCTTTTTTAGATGAACTAGATTTATTTTTTTTAACAGCATTTTTTAATAGCTTACCAAATTGAGCATTAGCTGAATTTGTTCCTCCTATAAGCATACCTATACTTAATACAAGTGTTAATAGTGTTTGTTTTTTCATTTTGTTTATTTTTAAAAATTAAGTGATACTGATTGTGTTATTGTTTTAGAAATACCTTTACTTCCTGTATTTCCTTTTTGTCCGTTGTTTCCGTTAATATTATATCGTTTACCTCCTGAACCTCCATTTCCACCATTATTGTTTACAGTAATATTTAGAGTAGAAACTGAAGAATCTTTTATAATTGTTACATTTCCACCAGCTCCACCAGCTCCACCTTTATCTCCGTGTGGTGATGATGAACTACTACCATCACTTCCTGATTGACCTGCGCCTCCTAAACTGTAGATACTAATTTGTGTTGTTGGCTTTATTTTATAACGACCTACTATTATTTTATCTGTAGCATCATACACTTCTACTTTTAATAATGCAGTTCCTAGTTGCTTATGTTTTACTTTTTCAACCTTAATGGTTAAGTCATGACCATTTCCACCTCTTTGGCTCCTACCAAATACTGTAGTATTTGTAGCGTTATGCCTATTAGCACCATAGAAACCATTTCTAGCAACTTGAAAATCTAGATCATTAGTTGTATTTATATACTTTTGTGCTTTTAATGTAGGATGATATTTAGACACTACAGATAACGTAATTCTATCTTGTATAAGACCTTTAGCGTCTTCATCTATTTGCACTTTATCTATAGTATTACTACAGCCTTTATGTTGTAATTTAAAATCACTCCAAGGTAATTTACCACCTAAAGAAATAGTTTTTAACAGAGAACCATCTTTTAAAGTAGCCACTATACCGTAATTTATAGCATCGCCAAAATGTGCTATTTTACTAGGTTTATTTACCAGTATAAGTTCTATTTTACTTACTTGTTTTCCTTGTAATGAATTAGCTTTTCTATCTGCTTCAGCTAATTCAATTTTTTTCTCCTTAACATTTGCTCGTGCAGATGTTTGTCCTTTAAATACTGACTTTGCATAATTAGCGACTTTGGTGTTTAATTCTTCATATTTTAATTTTAAAGAACTACCTGCTTTTACAAAAACATACTTTGTAGTGGCGTGCCCTTTCCCATTCCAACTATAGTAAACACCTAACCCATCTACAAAAGAAAGTCGATACGTTGAGTATGAAAAATACGCAGGATGTCCGGGAACATCTGGAATAAAATTTTCATCCAAAATCCCTGAACGCTTAACCAACACATTGGAAATATCGTTTCCTGATTTTGTGAATTCAATAGGCCACTGTTTTTTTACAGGAACCATTTTATATTTATTATAGGATACTTTTTCTACTTTATAAACCCCATATTTCCCTGAAGTATAATTAGCCAATATTTTGTTTTGATTTTCTTGAGCAGAAGAACTAAAGCTCAAAAACAATGTTACTATAAATGTTATAAATGATCTCATCTGTTTAAATAAATTAATTATTAAACAAATATGAGAATAGAGTTGGGTTTTATTTTTACTGAGTTGCTGAAACTCTTTTTTGAGTTGCTAAAAAAAACAGCAATTAGAAACAACTTTAATATATTGGTATTTTTAATATTACCTTAGTTCCAACTGATTCATTTTTTATCGACATTAAATCAATAATTTGTACACCTACTTTTTTGCTTTTTCCATAATTTAAAAGAGCTAAACGTTCGTTGGTTGCTTTTAATGCAAAAGATTTGTGTTGTTGCAATCGTTTTCTATTTAGCGCTTTAGATTTTTCCCTTCCAACACCATTATCTTCTATTATACATTGTATTATTCCTTCAGTGAATTTTGAAAAGCTAATAGATAATTTTTTGTTATTTCTTTTATGTAATAAGCCATGTTTTAAAGCATTTTCTACATAAGGCTGAATTAACATTGTAGGAATACTAGTGAGTTCTGGATTAATACTCTCTTCTGTTTCTATTGTATATTCTAGACTATCTTCAAAACGCAATTTCTCTAACTCCATATACATACTTAAGGTCCTAATTTCTTCTTCCAATGTTAATTTACCTTTGGTGCTATGGTCTAAATAGGCTCTAATTAAATCGGCAAACTTACCAAGATAATCTCCCGCTAAGTCTTTTTTATTACTTAATATATAATCTTGAATAGAGTTTAGAGCATTAAATACAAAATGCGGATTCATTTGTGAACGCAAATTCTCAAGCTTTAAGTTAACTAGTTCATTATTTACTTCTAACTGTTTCAATAATTCATTTTTTTCAGCTTCTTGCGTTTTTATTTTTTTTCTATAAAACAGTGAAACAATGCCTAAGAAAAGCAAACTCAAAAGTACATAAAACCATAATTTTTCCCAAAATGGCTTGGTTACTATAAATTGAATTTCTTTAGTTACAACTTCACTTTTATTATCTGTAACATTGCGTATTTGAAACCTATATTCGCCTTCTAAAAGTGTATTGTATTGTACATTAGATATTCCTGCAACACTTTCTATCCAATTATTTTGTAAGCCAATTAATCTATATTCAAATTTGCCACTAGAACCTGTTTTATAGCCAATAGCATTAAAATAAATATCTATTAAACTTGCTTTTTCTTGCAAGTTATAAGTTGTCTGTATTGGTTGTTTTACATTAGCAATACTTATACTTGTAAAATAAACTTCTGGTGTATTATAGCTTTTAAACACCTCTTTTTCATTAAAATAAATAAGTTGTTCTGGGCTACTTATATAAACATTATCGTCTATAATTTCTAAACCATTGTAATTGTAAGACCCTATACCTTCTCTTTTTGTTAAATTCTGAAAATTTTGTGAAGTTGTATTAAAATATTGAATACCATTTTCTCCAGCAATCCATAAACTATTTTTTTTTGCCTTTATAATAGGATTGTTATTAGAAAGTAAGCCGTTTTTTGTAGTATACTGTTTTACAACTTTATTGTTTTTAATAGCAAACAAGCCATTTTTAAAAGAACTACACCATAGTGTTCCATCTGCAGTTTGTTCTAGATCTTTAATGTAAATAGATTGCCCTTTAAAGGTTATTTCTTTTTCTTTATAGTTTTCATCTACTGCAAATAAACCGTCTATGGTGGCAAAATAACTTGTTTTTGTAATAGTATCATACGTTACAGCATAACCTCTAGCTCTTTTGTAAAAAAGTTTTTTATGTTTATAAAAACCTTCATCAATTGTCACTATACTTCCGAAGGCAAATACGATTTTATCCTTATTAATAAAACACATATCTTTTAATGTACTTGCTGAAATGCTTAAGTTTTCTTCCTTTAAATTGGAATTAAATTCATAAACTCCTAGATTAGTATACCCATAATATTTTTTATTAAATGGATTGTATACTGAATAGTGAATATCTGGTTTTCCTTTATAGGTATAGGTTAACTTTTCTTTAGAAGACACATTGTATTTATGCAACTTATAATTAATTGTGTTTATTAATAATTCGTCTTGCTTCCCAAGTTTTACTGCTTTTATCTTATCGTTTTGCAAATCTAAACTAGCTGTATTAATTGCAAAATTAGGCACTACAAACAATGCGTTATTAATTGTTGTAAACCAATAATTAGTATGTTTATCTACTAATACACTTGTTATAAATTGATTGGGAAATAAATGTTGTTTTACAACGACCTCATTGCCTTCTATCTCACATATATACACACCATTTTCTGTACAATACCAAAGTTGGTTATTAATACTTTTTGAATTTACAATTTTAACATTTGGGAAACTATCTTTTAAACTTTCTATACTATTTTTAAAACCTTTAGAAAGCCTGTAAAATTCTACACCTTCTTTTTCACTTCTTGTAAAATACACCAATGCATCTTGTTTTGTACTTAAAAATTGTGAAGCTTGGATATAGCGTGAATAGTAATTTAATATTGGAAGTTTTTCTTCTTTCTCTAAGTTTGTTAAATTTAATTTTACCGCATTTAAAACAGTACTGTAATACAAATAGTTATCAATTACTTTAGGTTCTAGTAATCCATATTCTTTTTCAATATCTAAGTTGTATACTTCCTTTTTTGTGGTTCTATCAAAAATTGACAGTTGCAACTTACTATACAGAATAATTAAATGTTTAGAAATAGATAGTTGTGGTAATTCGCCTTTAAAAATTTTTTTATAATCCCCAAAAAGCACAGATTCTTCATTTTCTATATAAAAAACTTGACCGGAAATATTTACATACCAAATCGTTCCATTTGCATCTTTATTTAAATTAAAAACAGATAAACCACGTTGCTCTGGGTGTTGTATTTTCTTATAGTTTACACCATCAAACCGAAACAAACCTTTATCTGCTGCAAGCCATATGTAGCCTTCATCATCCTCAATAATATCGTAAAATTCATTATCAGGAACGCCATCTTTTTCGGTTAAATGTATAGAGACTGGTTGTTGTGCAAACAGCAATTGTAAGCCAACTAAAAAACAAATGATATGTAATAAATACGTTTTCAGAAAAATAAATATATAACCTTATAAATTTACGTATTTAATATTTGGTTGCAATTATTAACCAATATTACTTACAATGGTTAAAAATTCTTCTTTCTTATCTTTAGAAATAGAGACAGTTTTGTTGTTGTCCATTATAATATAACCTCCATCTTTTTTAATATACTCTTTAATAAACGATAGGTTTATTAAAAAGGAACGATGTGGTCTATAAAAAGTGGTTTGAGTTTTTAGAAGCTCTGTAAAATGTTTTAAAGGTTTGCTTATTAAAATTCCAGAGTCGTTGATTGTTGTAATTTTAGTATACATACCATCTGCTTCGAACATAATAATTTCGTTAAAGTTTACAAATTTTATTCCGTCTGCAACTGGTAATCCTATTTTACTAAAATTGGCTTGACTTAGGCTATTCTTTAATTCGACTAAGCGTTTATTTATTTGCGAGTTTCCTAAAAAAGCAACTGCTTTATCTACAGCTTCTTTAATTTGGTTTGGTCTTACTGGTTTTAACAAGTAATCTATTGCTGCTAATTGAAAGGCTTGAATAGCATATTCACTATAAGCAGTAGTAAATATAATTTCAAAATTATAAACGTCTTTTTCAATAAAATTTAAAATTTCTAACCCGGAATGTTCTGGCATTTCAATATCTAAAAAAACAATAGATGGTTCTTCTTTTTTTATAAGTTCTACACCTGAGAGTAAATCTGCTGCTTCAAAAATTTGCGTAATTTTTGGACAATTTTCTTCAACTAAAACATGTAGAACATGTCTTGCTTTTTTTTCGTCGTCTATAATTAGTGCCTTCATATTATTATTTTAAAATAGGAATTTGTAAAACCACTTTAGTTCCTGTTGCTTGATTGTTTTCTTTTAGATCTATTATCTCTACACCTATCTTTTTTTCAAGTCCATAGTTTAACAAATCCAACCGTTCTGTGGTTGCTTTTAAAGCAAAAGATTTGTGTTGTGTTTCTCTTTTTTTATTTATTTCTTTAGATTTTTCTCTACCAATACCATTATCTTCAATAATACATTCTATAATTTTATTAGAAGGTTTAGAGATATAAATATGCAACTTTCTATTCTCTTTTTTATGCAGTAAACCGTGTTTTAAGGCATTTTCCACATAAGGTTGAATTAGCATGGTTGGTATATTTATGCCATCAGAATTTGCTTCATCATCTACTTGAAACGTATATTCTAATTGTTCTTCGAAACGTAATTTTTCTAGTTCTAAATAGAGGTTTAAATTATGAACTTCATCTGAAATAGAAATAAAACCTGTATCGCTAAAATGAAGATAATTTCTAATTAAATCTGCAAACTTGCCTAAATAATCGCTTGCTAGGCTTTTTTGATTTAATACAATATAATCTTGAATAGAGTTTAATGCATTAAAAATAAAATGCGGATTCATTTGTGCTTTTAAAGCTTTTAATTCTGAATCTCTATATTGTTTTTCTACTGCTAATCGCTTTTGTGTTTCATGAAGTTCTACAGCTATTAACTCGGCTTTCTTTTTAGCTTTTATACGTCCAAAATAAAATAGTGCTGCCAATAATAATAAACCAGCAATTGCTAAAGAACCTAAAAACATATTTCTATTTTTCTGACTTTCTAATTTTGTTATGGCTACTTGTTTTTCTGCTAGTTCTTTTTCTTTTTGAACTTTTTCAGTTTCGTATTTGGTTTGCATTTCTTCCATAACCGAAAGCTTTTCTTTGGAGAAAATACTATCTTTTATTTTATAGTGTTCTTCTAAATACTTGTTAGTGTTTAAGTAATCTTTTTTTTGTTTATAATAATCACTTTGCTCTTTATACGCTCTGTTTAAATTTTTTAAATTATTTTGTTTTTTATAAATTACTATAGCTTCATTATTAGCAACGATAGCTTCATTAATTTTAGCAGTATTAGCATAAGCAACTGCTAGTTCTATATTAGAATGTGCAATATTGGCATCTTGTTTATTACTTTTAAAAAATTCTAAAGAGCTTTTTAAGTAATTTATTGCTTCACTATAATTTTCTCTCTTATTTTCTAAAATCCCTAATGAAGAATTTGCTATGGCAATTCCTGTTTTAAAACCAACCTTTTTAGCTATTTTTTTAGCCTCTTTATAGTGGTATTCTGCAACATCATAATTTTCAATTTCTGTATATGCAGATGCTAAATAAAAATGAATTTGAGCTTTTAGATTATCATTAGGATTCTCTTTTAACAACTCTAAATTCACTAATTGTATTTCTATTGCCTTATTAGGTTTTTCTAAATGATTATATATTCGGGCAATACTACTATTAGAAAAAATCACTCTATCTTTATCACCAATACTGTCTTGTAATTCTCTTGCTTTTAAAGCAAGTTTTAAAGCTTTATCATAATTTCCAGAATGTATATAACCAGAAGCCTTACTTGTATAAGCGTCTGCTAAACCAACAGTGTAATTAATTTCTTTACTAATTGCTATTGCTTCATTTAATAACGTTTCGTTTTTAGAAATATCACGCATTATGTAATAAGTAGTTAACTCGTTTAAAAGATTAACCCTTACCGAATCTCTTTCTTTATGAGTTTCTACTAATTTTTTAATACTATCCAGATTTTTATCTTGAGAAAAACATATGTCAATAGAAAGAAAGAAGAATAGAATTAAAAATCGATAAATCATAAAGATGTATAAAAAGTTTTATAAGCGCATTATAGTATTAACAAATATTAATTAATCTTGTAAAACTTACGCAATATAACTTCTAAATGCAAGATTTGAACTTCTAAGATCGAAAAAGCTTTCTATTCTGGAAATTTATTTAAAGCTAATGTCTCTATATGATTAGCTTCGTTTTCAAAAATAAAATAGACTTTTAGTTCTGGATGATTTTTTAAAAAAGAAGTTGTTTTTTCTACTCCCATTGCCTGAAATGCTGTAGCATAAGCATCTGCCAACATACAATTAGGTGCAATTACAGAAACACTTAACACATTTGTTTTGGTAGGATAACCTGTATTAGAATTAATTATATGAGCATACCTATTTCCGTTAACATCTATTTTAAACTTACGGTATGTTCCTGAGGTTGCCATTGCTTCATTTCTAAGAAAAAGTACTTTATCGTAATCCGTTTCTCCATTAAAATTGGGTTGTTGCACGCCAACTTTCCAATACATTTTTTTATTCAAATTCTCGCCTTCTACTCTAATTTCGCCTCCAATTTCGACCAAATGATTTTCTAATTGCTTCTTTGATAAAAATTCTGAAATAACATCTACTGCATAACCTTTTGCTACGGCATTAAAATCTATATAAGCTTCTTTTTGTTTTCTGATTAGGTTTCTACTTAAATCAACTTTAGAAAAATCAACAAAACGCATTAAATTATCAATTTTAAGGCTATCTAATTTGTTTTCGTTCTTTTCAGCTCCAAAGTTCCAATAATTAACTAACGCTCCAATAGCGGGATTAAAAACACCTTCAGTTTGCTTATAAATAACTTTAGAAGTATTGAATACTTTTGTAAAATGAGAATCTACTTCTACAAACTCGTTTCTATTTATTTTAGAAATAATAGAATTAGCCTGGTAATTAGACATAGATTTATTTATAACATAAAACAAGCTATCTATACTTTTAGAAAAATCTTGATTTGATTTCGTATAATATTGAATATTATAGCTGGTTCCAAAAATAGGTCCTGAGAGTTTTTTTAATTCTGATTTTGTTTCACAAGAAAATAACAAAACAACTATTATAATTGATAAAAAAAAAGCCTTCATATTAATTTAATTGATGTTCTAAATATTGAATTCCGTTGTATTCCATTAAATATTCTTCATTTAAATAAATGGGTAAACCTTCGCCTTCTGGATTAGATAATCCAACTCCAGCGTATAATACTTTTGCATCTTTCTCAAAAGCGTGTTTTTTGAAAGTTTCCATCCAAACCATATCGTAATTATTAGGATTTTCTGGAAGCAAAACGGCTTTGACTATTACAAAGTAATATTGACTCTTTTTATCTATGCAAACAAATTGAGGATGGCGTTTTAGCTTACTATTTATAGCAACAAACTCAAAACCTCTTTTCTCTAATTCCTTACCAACATAATTCATAGCTAAATTATGTAATTGCTGTGGTGTTAATACTTTTCTCATTAATACAAAAATACAAAAACTCTATTTGAAGCGCACAAATTTAGCACTAGAAAATAAACAACTTGAATGATCAGATATATTTATCGTATTCTGATTTTTTGATCGGTATAAAAACAAAAAAAACCAACACTTTCGTGTTGGTTTTTAAAAATTTATTTTGCTACAAATTAGTTAACTACTAATTTTCTAAACATTGTATTATCTCCACTTTCAATTTTAACAACATAAACACCTGTTGCTAAATTAGAAATATTAATATTTTGATTAAAAGAAGAACTTTCTGTTTTAAAAGTAGTATCTATAACTAAACGTCCATTAATATCGTATAAATTAATAGCGACATCTTTAGTTGTGTTAAATTTAATAGTTACTTCGTTTACAGCAGGGTTTGGATACATTCCAAAATTGTCGAAAGAAAATTTAGACGTACTCAAGAAAGCTAACCTACCAAAATAGTAAGTTCCACCTATTCCATTAGTAAAATCTCCAGTAACTTTCCAGTTAGAACCGAAAGCAGTTATAGTTGAAGCTACATCTACCACAGTAGATCCATTGTCTTTTCCTATTCTTAAATTGTTTCTATCATCTCCAGTAATTGCTTCCCAACCAGCTAATTCAGCTTCTGTAAAATAGAAAGATAAAGTTGATGTTCCAGAAACATTATCTGTTGTTGGAGTTATAGTAAATGTTTTATTTGTAACTAATGCAGGTGCAATACTACCTTGAAAAGATTCTCCAGATGTTCCAGCTCTACTAACAGAAGCAGATGTACAACCATAATTAGAAGTATCTGTTATATTAATATCTAAAATCATATCACCAGAACCTGTGTCGAAAGCATTTGCAACACTACTACCTAACAACTGAACTTGATCTTCAGTTACACCAGCATTTACAGCCGTTTGCACACCACTTGCACCAGGTGTATATAAATTAAAATTATCAAAAATTAAACCTTGAACCCAACCTGCTCCATCATTGTAAAATACTGAAAAACGCACATTGGACTGACCTGCATAAGCAGAAACATCTATAATAGGTGTTTGAAATGTTATCAATGAATTATCTGAAACAGTGTCTGGGGCTAAAACTTCTACTTCAGTCCAAGTTGTTCCATTATCAATAGAAGCCTCTAAAGAAGCATATTCAGCGCCTCCACCATATTGATTATCGTGTGCATAATCTAAAGTAACATAAGCTTCCGTATAAGTAGATAAATCTTGACTAGTAGCCATTGCAATTCGCTCTTGACTCATATCACAATCACAATCATCATCATTTACAAACACATAAGTTGTTCCATTAGATTGATCAGAATTAAAGAATCCTGCATCAGGATATGTTCCGTTAGTTGCTGTTGCAAAATTACTAGTTCCATTTCCAGTAACTGTCCAATTTCCAAGTCCAGACTCAAAATCGTCAGAAAACAAAGAAAGTGGTGCTCCTCCTGTTAATGGATTTACGTCATCATCAGTTATTGTTACTATATATGTATTATTACCAATTGTTGCATCTCCACCATTTGCGTTTAATGCAAAAGTTAACTCTACTGTTTCGTCACCTTCAACTTCACTATCGTTATAAACTCTTAAAACAATACTAGAAGATGGAGCAGTTGCACCAGAAGCAAAAGAAACAGCACTAGACATTAACATAAAATCTACTGTATCTGCAGCAGTTCCACCACTTACAGAAACAGTTGCGTCTGCATTTGCAGAAGCTCCAGCTCCAATTACCATATTAATTGTAACATCTGTAAATGAACAATCAGATTGCTCTGCTTGAGATTGAGCACTTCCTGAAAAAGAAACAATAGGTCCAGCAACACCAGTAGTTGAATTAGGCAAGTCCGAAATTCCATCTGAATTTGCTATTACTGTAGCTATTCTAAAAACTTGATCTGTAGTAAAAATATCCATACAAGAATCATCTGTATAATCCATGTAATTTTCTACCATATCTCTATCAGCGTCTGTTGTACATGAATCCGTAGTATTAGGGCAACCAAAATTAGAAGCTGCTGCATTTGGTGTATCATTACAAAAATCATCTCCAGAACAATTTGTATCTCCCCAAATATGACGTAATCCAATCCAATGACCAATTTCGTGAGTTAATGTTCTACCCATATTATATGGTGCAGCAGTTCCTGGCATTGCAACAGAACCAACAGTTCCTGTTCCTATTACAACTCCATCATTAAGTTCTGTCCCTCCATTTGCATCTAATCCTGGCAATGTAGAGTTCGAAGGAAATTGTGCATATCCTAAAATACCTCCAGAAATTTGAGCAACCCAAACATTAACATATTTAGATCTATCCCAAACAGTTTCTGGTTTTATTTGACCACTTCCTGCAACACCATCAAATGCACCCGTTCCAAAAGGACCTGCACCAAATGCAGTTACTCTATTTATTCCAGGCTCTGCCATAGGAGCTCCACTTGGATCAACTTGAGCAGGAAGAAATACAATTTCTGCATCTGCATCACGACCATCCCAAAAACCGCCATCTGCGCCTGCTTGATTACTAAAATCTAAATTTAGTTGATCTATTTGAGCTTGAACCAAAGCTCCTGAAATATTAGATGGAGCTGTCCCATCTGTAATTACGTGAAAAACAATAGGCATAGTTACAACAACTTGTTGGAAACTTCCTGCTGCTTTTTGTTGAGCAATTTCTACTTTTTTAGCTGTAACTAGTGGCGCTAACCATGCTTCAAATTCTGCATCAGTTTGTAAATTCGGATTACGTTCTAAACGTCTCTTATGCATTTCATCAGTAACACATTTTACGAATCCAGTTTGATTAAGTGATTCTTGACTAGTTTCATTTAATTGTAAAGACTGATCAAAGCCTTTTACAGCTGAAGTGTTTTGAGCTGATACCATTGAGGTAAAAGCAAATGCACAAAAAGCAAAAACTTTTAAAGTATTTTTTTTCATGATAATAACCTTTAATTAATATTTTAAGTAACTAATATATAACAACTAATTATAATTAAACAAAAATAATAGATGAAACTCTATTTTAAAGAGATTAAAAGTAATAAAATCGGACAAAAAATCCTTAGTAATAAAATTAACACATAATATCTTTAAAAACCAAAGGGTAATAATTAGCCAAAGTCTTTACCATAGTAGTAATTAATTTCCAAAAAAAAACCAACACTTTCGTGTTGGTTTTTTTCGTTATTGGTGTTTATTACCTTTTTAATTAACTACTATTTTTTTTACAACAGAAGTTAATCCACTCTTAATTTTAATAACATATATTCCAGAAGATAAATTACCTAACTCTATTGATTGATTAAATCTAGAACCAGAAACTTCATAAGAATTTGAATAAACTGAACGACCTCTAATGTCAAATAATCCTACAGTAACATTTTTAGTCGTATTAAACGCAATATTTAATGTGCCATTTGTAGGATTTGGGTATAAACTTAAATTTTCAAAAGAATTATCATCAACACCTAATGTAGATAATACATTAACAGTATAATCTTCAACTTCACCATCAAAAACATCTGCAGTTGGATCTGCACCATTATCATCGCATGGAATAGCATAAGCATTAAATTTAGTAGAAACTCTCATAGTCGTAGAGCCTAATACAGCATCTAACGGCACTGTTACATCTAATGGCGATAAACTAGTTAAACCATTCGCTACATTTTGTGCATCTCCAAGTATATATTCTTCATTAGCATCAAATGTACAGTTTTGATTCCAATCAATCCAAGCTACTGTTCCTACAGGCCAATCTCCATCTGTATTAACGTTAGCCGATAAAGGGTAAGTATCACCAACATATACATCTGTTGATGTAGCTGTATAATCATTATAACCTGCAGGCTTTGCTGTTACATTGTCTATAGCTTCAAATAAAACTCTTGTTGTACTTGTTCCCCATAATGTATTGGCTACAGAAGAACAAGGATTTGTACCAACACTTAAATTAACACCAATATCTCTAGTAATAGAAGTTGATGTAGCAGTTATTGTAATTGGATAAACACCTTCAGTAACACCTAATAACCCAGAAACAGTTAAAGTTGTAGATCCATCCGCACTTAAACTTCCTGGAGAGAATGAATAAGTTGCCGGAGCTGGTACTCCTGTAACTGTAAATGTTGTATTTTCAGTAAAACCGTTTTCTGTTACAAAGTTAACAATTGAAGTTGCCGAATCTGCACCACAATTTCCTAAAGAAGCAGAATTAATATTAAAGTTTGGTCCTGAACAATCTACCTTGTTGGATGCAAAAGTTTGAGTTGCAAAATAAGCTTCTACAACAGTCATTTGGTCTGGCGTAAACATATACATTGATGCATCGTTAACATAATCCATATAATTCATAGTTAATGAAAACTCACCTCCAACACAACCTGGTACAGAACCATTTGCAGGATTTCCATATGTAGAACCAGCTACCTTAGGCGTATCAGCAATTCCGTCTCCATCTGCTGGACCACAATTTGTTCCCCCATCAGCGATAAATGTATGGTTAAGATTATAAAAATGACCTAATTCATGAGTAACAGTTCTACCTAAATTATAAGGTGCATTTGGCGTTGCAATTCCAGCACAACCAGCACCAGTACCATAACAAATTGTATTCATTACAACAGCTCCACCAGCAGCTATACTTCCTCCTAAAGGAGAATAACCTAAAAGACCAGCTCCTATATCTTTAATTATAAAGTTCATATACCCAGAGTAAGTTGCATCAGTCTCTGGAAAACCTGCAGGAAAATTAGAACCATTAGCCCCAATTGTTACTAAAGGACTACCTTCTAAAACTTCAGGATCTGCTCCAGCTGGATGATTCTGAGTCGCTATACAAAACTTAACATCCGTAGAACCAGGTGTTAAACCAGGGTAAAAAGCACTAGCCGCTGCCCAATTTGCTCCATCTGGATTAGTAAAGGTATAATCTTCATTAATAACATCAATTTGAGTTTGAGCATATGCCTCTAAACAAGCTCTATCAGCTTCAGTTCCAACCTCAAAATGTACAGCAACCGGAATGTATAGTGTTGCTTTTTTTTGGTATGTCCCATTCATTTTTTGCGAATGAATTTCTTGTAATTTTTCTTGAAAAACTGCTTGTCTCTCATAAAAAGAGGCTGCATATTCAGGATTATTTAGCATTTCTTGCTCATGCTTTTCTAATCCACAATTTCTATGGTCAGAATCATCCAATCCAAATGTTTGTTTTTTTTGCGCATCCATTACAGATATAGAGCAAAGAAAAACAAACAAAAAAAGACATTTTTTAAAAGTAGTTTTTTTCATTTTGATTTTATTTTATTTTATTTTGCTAAATATACAAAAAAAAGAGACAGAGTCTAATTTCAAAAAAAAACTCCTTTTTCAAAAAGCAATTAATAAAAAAGCAGCTTTTAAATAAAAGCTGCTTTTTTATATCGTTTAAATACTAAAATCGACTACCCTCCGAAGTCATCGAATCTAATATTCTCGTCTGCTATACCAAAGTCTTCTCCCATTTTTTGTACCGCTTGGTTCATTAATGGAGGACCACAGAAATATAATTCTAAATCTTCTGGAGTCTCATGTTTAGATAAATATTGATCTATTACTACTTGGTGTATAAACCCTGTAAATCCATCTCCTGGAGCATCTAAATTTTCTTTTACTTTCCAATTATCTTGTTCCATTGGCTCAGATAAAGCTAAGTAAAATTTAAAGTTTGGAAAATCTTTTTCTAAATCTCTAAAGTAATGGATATAAAACAATTCTGCTTTCGAGCGTCCACCATACCAATACGTTACTTTTCTACCTGTTTTCAACGTTCTAAACAGTTCATATAAATGAGAACGCATTGGAGCCATACCAGCTCCTCCACCTACATATAACATTTCTGCTTCAGACTCATTGATAAAAAATTCTCCATAAGGTCCAGAAATAGTACACTTATCACCTTCTTTAAGATTGAAAATATACGAAGAAGCTACACCAGGATTTACATCCATCCATCCGCCTTTTGCACGGTCAAATGGAGGAGTTGCAACACGTACGTTAAGCATGATTTTTCTTCCTTCAGCAGGATAAGACGCCATTGAATAAGCACGTTCTACCAATTCGTTATTTTTCATAACTAATGGTCTTAAATTAAATTTATCCCAATCTGCTTCAAATTTATTAGGCTCACCTGGATGATCTTGAGGATGTGCTGTAACGTCCATTTCAGAATAATTTACTGTACATTCAGGAATTTCAATTTGAATATATCCACCAGCTTTATATCCCATATCTTCAGGAATTTCAACTACAAATTCTTTAATAAATGTCGCTACATTATAGTTAGAAACTACAACTGCTTCCCATTTTTTAATTCCAAATATTTCTTCTGGAATGGTAACTTCCATATCTTGTTTTACCTTTACCTGACAAGATAAACGAGCTCCATGTGCTAATTCTTTTCTTGAAAAATGAGGTGTTTCTGTTGGAAGTGCTTCTCCTCCTCCAGATGTAACATGACATTCACATTGAATACAAGTTCCACCACCACCACAAGCTGATGGTAAAAATATTTTTTGAGCTCCTAAAGTAGATAACAAAGTACTTCCTGATGCTACTTCTATTTCACGTTCACCATTAATTAAGATCTTTACCGGACCTGATGGTGATAATTTTTGTTTTACGAATAACAATATTCCTATTAAAGTTAATGCTATCAGTAAAAAGGCAACTACAGTTGTTGCAACTGTTCCTAATGTTCCTGCTAAAATCATATTACTCAATTATTTTAGTGTTAGATACTAACTCTTTTTGATCTTCTTTAAGAATTTCAGTTTGAGAAGCTTGTTTTTCAGTTCCTTTACTTTCTTCTTCGCCACCAGTTAACATACCTCCAAAGCTTAAGAAACCTATTCCCATTAAACCTGTTATTATGAACGTAATTCCTAAACCTCTTAAAGGTGCTGGAACATTACTGTATCTTATTTTTTCTCTAATTGAAGCTATAGCCAAAATTGCTAAAAACCATCCAATACCAGAAGATACACCATAATTTACTGCCAAGCCAAAAGTTTCAATTTCGCGTGATTGCATAAATAATGAACCACCTAAAATAGCACAGTTTACTGCAATTAGTGGTAAGAAAATACCAAGTGAATTATATAATGATGGAGAGAATTTCTCTACAACAATTTCTACTAATTGTACCATTGTTGCAATAGTAGCAATAAACATAATGAAAGAAAGGAAACCTAAATCCATACCAGAGAAACCTTCTCCGTTTGCACTTCCATCTATCCAAGCTAATGCTCCTGGTTGCAGTAAATATTGATCCAATAACCAGTTTAATGGCACTGTAATAGCTAATACAAATATTACTGCTGCTCCAAGTCCAACTGCTGTTGCTACTTTTTTAGAAACGGCTAAGTATGAACACATACCTAAGAAAACCGCAAACACCATATTGTCAACAAAAATTGACTTGAAAAATAATTCTAAATGTTCTATCATTTTTATATTTTTTAAGTTTTCTGGCTGAGTTACTTCTAACTTCACCTAAAAACTGTTTACTGATTTAGTCTTCGATTAAATCTTTATTTCTACTACGTTGTACCCAGATTATTAAACCAACAATTATTAAAGCCATTGGTGGCATTAACATAAAACCGTTATTTTCGTAACCTAATGCATAAACTCCTGTCTTTTCAATTGCATCTCCTAAAACAGGAATTCCAAATAAAGTTCCAGATCCTAATAGCTCTCTAAAGAAACCAACAATTATTAAAATAACCGCATATCCTAAAGCGTTACCTATTCCATCCAAAAACGATTGCCATGGTTTATTTGCCAAAGCGAAAGCTTCAAAACGTCCCATAATAATACAGTTTGTAATAATCAACCCAATAAATACTGAAAGTGTTTTACTTAAATCATAAGCAAAAGCCTTTAATACTTGATCAACAATAATTACTAAAGCAGCAACTACTATTAATTGTACAATAATTCTAATTTTTGAAGGAATAATGTTTCTCATTAAAGAGATTACGACATTACCTATACCTAATACAAATAATACAGCTATTCCCATTACTAACGAAGCTTTAAGCTCTGCCGTAATTGCTAATGCAGAACAAATACCTAATACTTGAATAGTAATTGGGTTATTATCTGCTAATGGATCTGTGATTAACTTTGCATCTTTCTTTGAAAGTAGTCCCATATTAATTTAAGTTTTTAAAGTAAGGTAAATACAATTTTAAATCTTTCTTTATCATTGCAGATACGCCATCTCCTGTAATTGTTGCTCCAGCAAGAGCATCAATTTCATTATCATCTTTTATCTTGTTAACTGGATCGTTGTTTCCTTTAGCTACTTTAATACCTTTAAAAACACCTGCATCGGAAAATAATTTTTCTCCGTTGAAATCATCCATAAAGTAACGTTGCTTAATATTGGCACCTAATCCAGGTGTTTCTCCTGCATGATCAAAAAAAGCACCTTGTACAACCATATCTTTATCTAAAGCTATATATCCCCAAATGGCATCCCAAAGTCCTTTACCTCTTACAGCTGTAACATAAACTGTTTTTCCGTTTTGTTGGCCTTTAAATAATGGCAAAAATCTTGATTCGCCATTCTTAGCTTTAGTTTGCTCTTTTTTAATATCAATTAAATAAGGTTCTTTTCCTGCGCCTTGAGCTTTAGATTTCATAAACTCATCACGAGTCATTTCTTTTAAAATTTTTCCATCTTTTACTTCAAGAACAATTTGTTCAGAAACATTAGAAGCAAAAGCATCTGCTACTTCAGGTTTAGCTACAAAAGTAATATCTCCAGTACCTTCATTTCCATTTACTCCCATAGCATACAGAATATTCTGTTGCTTCTCAATTTCTTTATTTTTGGTAATCGCAGGCTTTAAAGACGATGCTGTAAAGGCTAATAACGATCCTACCACTACTACCATTGCAATAGCAAATAGTATAGTATATGAGTTTTTGTCTGTGTTAATTGCCATAATTATGCTGTTTTAACTTTTAAACGTTTCATTCTCTTTTTTACATTTCCTTGAACCACATAATGGTCAATGGTTGGAGCAAAAACGTTCATTAATAATATAGCTAAGAATACACCTTCTGGATATGCTGGATTGAATACACGAATCATAATTGAAATAAACCCAATTAAAAAACCATAAATCCACTTTCCTTTATTAGTTTGAGAAGCTGTAACAGGATCTGTAGCCATATACACAGCTCCAAATGCCAATCCACCAATCATTAAATGCTCATACCAAGAGGTATTCATTAATCCGTAAAACTTGCTTGATTCTGTAATAAGGTCTGCTGCAACTACTTGATTAAATATTAATCCCATTACTGCTGCACCTGCAAACGTAGATAAGATAATTCTCCAACTTCCAATTTTAGATAAAATTAAAATAGCGGCACCAATTAAGATTAAGAATGTAGATGTTTCTCCAACAGAACCTGGAATAAACCCAAAGAACTTATCGAAAGCACTGTAAGCAACTTCTGCATTTTGAGCATAGCTACCTAAAATGGTTTCCCCAGAAATAGCATCTGCTGTTCCTGTTCTAGCTACTGCTTCGTGTATCCAAACTTTATCTCCAGACATCCAAGTTGGATAAGCGAAGAATAAGAATGCACGAATAGTTAATGCTGGGTTAAGAATATTCATTCCTGTACCACCAAACACTTCTTTTCCAATTACTACACCAAAAATAACAGCTACAGATAACATCCATAATGGAATATCTACAGGCACTATTAATGGCACTAACATACCTGTTACTAAGTAACCTTCTTCTACTTCATGACCTTTAATAATTGCGAAGATAAATTCAACAATTAGACCAACTCCATAAGATACAATTACCAATGGTAAAACTGTCCAAGCTCCAACTGTAAAATTAGCGAACGTAAAAAAGTTTGCTAAAGCATCTAACCTTAATGTTGGGTCAATTGCAGCATAATGTTGGTAACCAGCATTAAAAATACCGAATATTAAACACGGCACTAAAGCCATAATTACCATATTCATAGTACGTTTTAAATCGTCTGCTGCCTTAATATGAGTTCCGCTGTGCGTAATCTCATTTGGCAAGTATAAAAAGGTATGGATTGCGTTAAACGCAGGTGCCATTTTGGTTCCTTTATACTTTTCTTTTAAATTATGTAAATTACTTTTCAATCCCATAACTATCCTATTTCTTTATACATTAAGTCTAAACCTTCACGAATAATATCTTGATGCGGTTGTTTAGACACACAAATAAATTCTGTTAAGGCAAAATCCTCTGGAGCAACCTCATACATCCCTAAAGCTTCCATTTCATCTAAATCTTGATATTTACAAGCTTTTAAAATTTGTAAAGGAAAAATATCTAAAGGAAAAACTTCTTCGTAATTACCAGTTGTAACAAAAGCTCTATGTTCTCCATTAGTATTTGTGTTTAAGCTATATTTTTTCTTTGGTGTTAACCAAGAAAAAGTTAAGGCTCTAGACGTAGATACTTTATTAAAAATTGGCTTATTCCATCCAAAAAATTCATAATCGTCTCCTTCAGGAATTACAGAAATTATATTACTATAATAATCTAAACTTCCATCTGGTTTAATTTGCTTTCCAGATAATACGTTTCCAGAAATAATACGATCATTTCCGTCTTGTTCTACACCATTATCATAAACCATTGTAGAGACCTCAGCACCTATTTTGGTTTTAAAATAACGAGGTTTTTTAACTGAAGATCCTGCAAAAGCAATAATACGCTCTGCATTGAACTTTCCAGTTAAAAATAACTCTCCAATTATAACTAAGTCTTGAGCATTAAGCGTCCAAACTACTTCGCCTTTATTAATTGGGTCTATTTTATTAATTTGAGTTCCTACATTTCCAGATGGATGTGGTCCAGTTACTTTATGTAAGGTAACATTATCTAAGATTTCTAAAGGCGATTTTCCTTTTTTAGCAACGCTAACATGAACTTTTCCTGATGTTAATTTAGATAAAGCAGTAACTGCAGCTTGAAGCTCAGCTTCTTTGCCTTCTAACGTATAATTTAAATCTGCTGCTAATGGCGCACTTGCGTAAGCTGAAATGAAAATTGATTTAGGTTCTGACTCAGGATTTGCCACAACATCATAAGGACGTTGTTTTACAAATGCCCAACATCCAGATTCTAATAAACGCGCTTTAATATCTTCCGGCTTAGCCGAATCTACATTTAAAGCACCAAAATCTTGAAAGTCTTGTGTTTTATCTGCTTGAACCTTTATAGCTAAAACTTTACGTTTTTCGCCACGTTCAATTTCTACTACTTCACCCGAAACTGGTGACACAAACTTAACGGCTTCATTAGCTTTATTATAAAACAAGGTTTCCCCAGCCTTAACTTTAGCGCCAATTTTAACTGTTAATTTCGGAGTGACTAAATGGAAATCTTCTGGACGAACGGTATAGAAATTGCTTAAAATAGCACTCTCAGTAACCAACTCTGCTTGCCCAACAAGCTTTATATCTAGACCTTTTGAAATTTTAATGTCTTTTGACATATTACAATCTATTTGTTAATAGTTATACTGAATTTGATTATAAAAAATCCCAGCGAATTTACAAATTAATTAGCAATTAATCAGTAATCCATTAAGAGAAAAATTATTTATAACAAATCTAAATAACTAAAATGGTTAGGCACAGATTTTGCTTATCTTTACATTTATAAAAGAATTCATATGTATAAAACTGTTAAACTTTTTTTCCTATTCTTATTTATAATTCAATTTAGCGTGGCTCAAGTTGAAGAAATTATAGAACCAGATTACATAAAAACAATAACATTTAAAGGAAACACTCCAGAGAGTCAACTGCCAGTTATTAAGCTTGGAGAATTTATCACTATGGAGTTTGACGCCTTAAATGGTGATGAAGAAGATTATTATTACAAAATCGAACACTACAATTACGATTGGACACCATCTGTTTTAGCTAAAGCTGAATTCTTAAATGGTTTTGATGAACAACGTATAAGAACCTACGAAAACTCTTTTAACACTTATCAACTTTATTCGCATTACGATCTAACCATACCTAACGAGTTCACTAAAGGGTTAACTAAATCTGGAAATTACATAGTTTACATCTATGACGATAATAATGATGTTATTTTTTCAAGGAAGTTTATGATTCATGAAAATGGTGCCAATGTTGGTATAGACATAAAACGCTCTAGAGACGTAAGTACAATTGAAACAAAACAAACTGTTGATATTGTTATAGACCCCATTAATTTTCAACTAAACAACCCAAAAGAAACCATTAAAACAATAATTGTTCAAAATAATAATTTAACGACCTCTATAAGTAATATAAAACCGCAATTCATACTAGGAAATCAACTTACTTATAGATATACTAAAGAAACTGCTTTTGATGCTGGAAACGAATTTTTATTTTTTGAAAACAAAGACATAAGAGCTTCAGTTAATGGGGTTCAATATATAGAATTAAACGACTTATACGAAAATATTTTATTCACAAACTTTCCTAGAAAAAACCTACGATACACATATTTCCCTGATATTAATGGGAATTTTTTAGTAACAGTTTTAGATAGAGAAGATCCGGATACTGAAGCTGATTATGCTTTTATTCATTTTTCACTAAAAATGGATGATTTAAAACCAAACGAATCGGTTTACATATATGGAAATTTCAATAATTACCACATTACAGAAAACACTAAAATGGTTTACAACTATCAAACTAGAACTTACCAAAAACCACTTTTATTAAAGCAGGGTTTTTACAATTACAAGTATATAGTAGTTAATAATGATACTAAAGAAATTAATCACAATAAAGTTGATGGTAATTTTTGGCAAACAGAGAACAGTTATAAAGTCTTGGTCTATTACAGAGATTTAGGAGCTAGATATGATAGATTAATTGGTTTTGGAGAAACAAACTCTACAAGTATTACTAATTAAATTAAAGAGTTCTCCAATTCAATTAAAAAAAATTATATTAGCTACACAATTAAGCTCATTTTAAACCTATTTTAGATATGGTAGAACAAGTTACTTCTGGAATTAAAATTCAGGTAAAAACTAACTTTGAAGGTGCATTTTATAAAGATCATAAAATGCTGTTTGCTTTTGGATATCAAATCATAATAAAAAATCAAAGCCAAAATTCAGTACAACTTAATACGAGATATTGGATAATTAAGGATGCTTTAAATAAAACCGAAACCGTTTCTGGCGAAGGTGTTATTGGCAAAAAACCAATTTTACTACCTGGAGAATCTCACACTTATAACTCTGGTTGTTTATTAACGTCTCCAATTGGCGCAATGAAAGGCAATTACCAAATGACTAATTTCACAACAAATGAAACTTTTATAGTAGAAATACCTAACTTTAAGCTAAGTGCTCCTTATGCACTAAATTAGGACAGTTTTTAAATTTATAATGAGTATTGTTTTGATAAACAAATAACCCATTACAGTTACTATTATAAGTGAATTGATAGCCTTTATTAATATCGAAATTTAAATTATCCACTTTAAAAACAGCTTCAATATCTACAGTTCCAAAAGCCGAAGTTCGCTTAAAAAGAAATTCATCTTTTATTTCAGTTTTAAAAAGTTCAAACCAAGCTCCTGCACCAATTCCTGATAACCATTGTGCATTACTAGATAAACCATTAATTTTTTTAGGCTCTATATTTCCTTGTAGATTTTCTTTGTGTTCTTTTACGGAATCTAAAAAACAATTTAAAATCTCTTCGTATTTACTGTTTTTAAATATTGAAATATCACCACTATCACTTACCTCAAAAACGTCTACATCGCCTTTTACAGCCAAAACATTTCCTATAGGACTTGGTGTAAAAAGTTTGATTTTATTTAATTTTTTAATAAATGATTTATTTTCAACTGAAACTAAAAGTGTATCAGTTACAAAACGTGCACAGTTTGACGATTTCTTTCTAAATGCAGCATAAGGCACTAAATAATTATTTTGAAGATGTGTTATATATTGCTTTGCTTTAACATAATTAACCTCTGAACACACAGTAGTAATCATTCTACCAACGCCATGAGTTAATTCTGGATTTGTTGAAAAAAATGAAAGAATATTTTTTAAATTTAAAATGGTATCATTTTTAATTTCAGCTTTAAAATCAACAATTAATTCATAGTCTGTAAGCGCACTTCTAACACGACCAAAAGGCTCTGGAGTAATATATCTTCCAAAATCAAAATACTCTATAATTCCTGTTTGTTTTTCGATTAAAACAAAAGCAGCATGTCCGGCCTTTACATAGTTTTTTTTACCAACCCCAACATAATGTAAGTGTTGCAAATACCATTCATTAGAAACTCTAACAACTGTATCTGGATATGCCAAAGGAATAATAAAAGCTGTGTTTTTACTCATTAAAATCTATGCTAGTTTTAATATCTTATTAGATATTTGTCCGGTATTAAAATCCTCGAATCTTATATTTATACTACTCCCCGTTTTTTCAATCTGAGTTATACTTGTTGTTTTTACAACACCTCTATCCATAACAACACCATAATCTAAATTCTTTTCTCCTGCGGTTTTGTGAAACTCCAACAATCTAGAAGCATTAAGAGTTCCTTCACTTTTAAAAACATTAAACCAAACTAATCGTTCTTTTTTTTGATCCGGACTATACAAAGTAGAAGACGACCAAATATGCGAAGACAAATCCAGGTTTTTAATATGACTTATCAAACCATCCCAAACAACTTCTATAAATTTCAAATCGGTATTCCAATCTATAAGCACAATAGTAAAAGGTTCTATATTGGAAAAATTATATTCTTTCAAATTTTCAGAAGTATCCATTTGGAGTAAATCACTTACAACAACGCCTCTACTTTTTTTGTAAGGCAAAATTCGTTTGTGTTTAACAAATCCACCATTTAACAAGCAAACAACTCGATTTTTAGAACTTGCTCCAATCCAACTTCCTCCAGACATTTCATCTTTTGGCATTAGGATCTGGGTAGATTTTACTTTATAATTTTCTGGATGTAAAGCAGTTCTATTTGGCGCCTCATCTCTATTAGATGTTAGCACAAAATCCATATTACCTTTACAAAAAACAGTTACGGTACACATTAAATAAAAACTATTTTAGTTAAGAGCAACTTACAAAAAAATATAATAAAACCAAGTCACAAAGAGTGAATTCATTCAGGGCAAGAAATAGCAAAAAATTTGGTAACTTTGTACTTTAATTTAAAACAAGAACAAACACAACATATTATGGGAAAAGGATTTTTCAATGTACCAGTTGCAATAAACGAGCCAGTAAAGAGTTACGCTCCAGGTTCTCCAGAACGTGACGCAGTTTTAGCTCAATACAATACTTATTACAATAGCAACACAGAAGTTGCAATGTATATTAACGGTAAAGATGTAAAGACGGGAAACACACGTACAATATCTCCACCACATGATCATAAACACATTGTTGGTTCTTATCATTTAGCAGACAAAGCTAATGTGGTTGAAGCTATTGAAACTGCATTAGAAGCTCGTAAAGCATGGAGTCAAATGCCTTGGGAACATCGCGCTGGTATTTTCTTAAAAGCTGCAGAATTAATTGCTGGACCTTACCGTGCTAAAATTAATGCATCTACAATGATTGCTCAATCTAAGACTGTACATCAGGCAGAGATCGATGCCTCTTGTGAACTAATAGACTTTTTACGTTTTAACGTTCAGTTCATGACAGATATGTACCACGAACAACCAGAGAGCACAAGTGATGCTTGGAACAAACTAGAATACAGACCTTTAGAAGGTTTTACATACGCTGTAACACCATTTAACTTTACTGCTATTGCCGCAAACCTACCTGCATGTATGGCTTTAATGGGTAATGTTGTGGTTTGGAAGCCAAGTGATAGTCAAATTTTTTCGGCTAAAGTAATTATGGATGTTTTTGAAGAAGCTGGAGTTCCTGCTGGTGTTATTAATGTTGTTTTTGGAGATCCAAAAATGATTACAGATACTGTTTTAGCTCGTAAAGAGTTTGCTGGATTACACTTTACAGGTTCTACTTACATCTTTAAAGAACTATGGAAACAAATAGGAAACAGCATACACACCTACAGCACTTACCCAAAAATTGTTGGAGAAACTGGTGGTAAAGATTTTATTGTTGCTCATCAATCTGCAAATGCTAAGCAAGTAGCTACTGCAATAGTAAGAGGTGCTTTTGAATTTCAAGGACAAAAATGTAGTGCTGCCTCAAGAGCTTATATTTCTAGAAGTATTTGGAACGATGTAAAGAACTACGTTATGGAAGATGTAAAATCTATAACAATGGGTTCTCCTGCAGACACTAAAAACTTTATGACTGCAGTTATACACGAAGGTTCTTTTGATAAATTAGCAAAGTATATTGACCAAGCTAAAAAAGATACTGGTGTTGAAGTTATTACAGGTGGGAATTACGACAAATCTAAAGGTTACTTTATTGAACCTACAGTTTTATTGGCAGATAGTGCAGATTACGTAACAATGTCTGAAGAGCTATTTGGACCAGTTATAACGATTTATGTTTTTGATGATGACAAATACTCTGAAACGTTAAAAATAGTAGACACAACAAGTGACTACGCTTTAACTGGAGCTATTATTGCTAAAGATAGATATGCGGTAGACGAAGCTGTAAAAGCTTTAGAAAACTGTGCTGGTAACTTTTATATTAATGATAAGCCAACTGGAGCTGTTGTTGGACAACAACCATTTGGTGGCGCTAGAGGTTCTGGAACTAACGATAAGGCAGGTAGTATTTTAAACCTACAACGTTGGGTTTCTCCTAGAATGATTAAAGAAACATTTGTTACTCCAACAGATTACAGATATCCATTTTTAGGTGAGTAATACTTCACTCTAAATTAGAATTTAAAACCTCGCTTTTGCAGTGAGGTTTTTTCGTTTTAAGCTTTCTAATTCCAAATTTTAATGCATAAAAAAACGCTTCACAAATTGTGAAGCGTTTTTTTATTAATGTGGGGAGAGTAGGATTCGAACCTACGAAGACGTAGTCAGCAGATTTACAGTCTGCCCTCGTTGGCCGCTTGAGTATCTCCCCGAAGCCGATTGCAAATATATTATATGTTATCTATAAAACAAGAAAAACTTCTCAAAAATTTGAGAAGTTTTTTTTAGTAATTTACCACTAGTATTCTATAGATTATAAATTGCTCTAATAGTTAAAAATCTTGGTTGTATAAAATATTCTGTTGCACTTACAGATAGATTAGATACGCTAGATTGATTTTGAGAAGTGGTATTTAATAAG
Source organism: Mesoflavibacter sp. (assembly GCA_034110465.1). Classification (GTDB taxonomy): domain Bacteria; phylum Bacteroidota; class Bacteroidia; order Flavobacteriales; family Flavobacteriaceae; genus Aurantibacter. Next base: position 70,710 of record JAWUZD010000015.1, on the reverse strand, counting down.
TTAGTTGCTTTTAACTCAAATTCCCATTTAGAATCTTCGTCTTTTCTATAAGCTAAAGAGGCATTCCAAAATTCAAATGTATTTAACGAAGCTGTTTCATTTCTAAAATCGTTAAAGGTGTAATCTGTTTTAAAAGTAAACGATTTAAATATTAATGCGTCAAACTCTACAGATGGTGCATGAGTATAAAACTTAGTGCGTGAAGATCCTTGATCATTATCTTGAATATTATAACGATAACCTATGTTAAAATTAGGAGCAGTTCTAAAATTAGAACTAAATCCAAACCTGTAATTTTGAGCATAATTCTCGTTAACTGACACATTACTATTAATTATTTGATTAAACTTAGTATAACTAAATGTTCCATTAACCGTAGCTTTTAATTTACCAAAAGTTCTTTGAAAACGTCCATTAGCAGACATACTTTCATCTGAAAAATTAGAATTAAATGGCGCGCTAACATTTACAACACTTCCTGGCTCAAATTGTGATTCATTTCTTATGTTATCTATACTCCTTGTGTAATTAAGATTTGCAAATACATTTGTATAATTAAACATATTAAAACTAAAATAAGATAAATTTAAGTTGTGAGACAATGAGTTTTCTAATAATGGATTACCAGAACTTAAAGAATTATAATTATTCAATACTAAACCTTGAGCAAATTGAGAAACATCTGTAAACTGATTTTGCACACGGTAATTAAAAATTATTTGCTCACTGTTTTTCAGCTGCATTCTAACATTTACATCTGGTAATAAACGCGTAAATGTCTGGCTGTAATCTTGACCAAACTGTTTAGTTCCTAAAGAAAAAGTATGTGCAGAAAAACCTGGTGTAAAAGTAAAAATCCCTGCTTTTAACCTATAATGAAAACCTAAATATAAATCACTAAAATTATAAGTGGTATTATTTGTACTTAATCCATTATTTATTATTGGTGTAGGGTTAATAATAGAACCATTATCTAAAGTTTGAAAAATATTAGTATCGAAATCTTGACGGCTAAGTATAGTTCCAAAGGTTAAATTAATATCACTTTTCTTATTTAAAATATTCCAGTAATCTAGTTTAGCATCTAATTGGTTTGATCTTACTCTTTTTTGTTGACCTAAATCATAACCTACTTGAAATTTATCTAATCCTAAAGCATCTGCTGTAGAATCATAATTTAATTTATCTTCTAAAAATGCATTGTAAAAAGGATCTTCGTCGGATATTAAGTGTTGTGCATTAAGAGCAAATATATTTTTTTCGTTTAGCGTATAATAATAGTCTAAATTCTGATTTATACTAAATGGTGTACTAGACTCTATCTCTTCAATATTTCCAATTACGGAAGATGCTACATTTTGAGTTTGAGTTTCATTAGACATTCGTCCCAAAATCTCATAATCTAACTGATTGTTTCCATTAGGCTTATAAGATGTATTAAGCTTAAGCATTCCTAAATCACTTTTTTGGTGTGTTAGACTTTCTGTATTCTCGTTTGGAATTCCTAATGTTTGATCTGTAAAAATACGGCTGTTATTTTCTTGTAAATCTATTCTACTACTAGAAAAAATTCCGAATCCACCAATATCTAATGCCTTATTTGGCGACACACTAAAATTGGATGCACCAAACTTGGTATTAATATCTTTAGCTCTATTATTTTGCAATTGTAAAAAACCTAAGCTATTTCCCCCAAGGTTTAAATTAGTTCCACTACTTTGGCTTGGCGATTTAAATCCACCTGAAAAATTAAAATAATCTCTCCTAGAGAAAGCAACTTCGCCTATGTTATTTATGTCACCAATTACATTTATACTATAATCTGGACTGTAATAAAATAATTTTGGCTGTGCTAAATATAGTCCATCAGAATCAGCTATACCTGTTCCTGCTGTTACTGTTCCAAACCAAAAATTCTTTTTACCTTCTTTTAACTTAATATTTATAGCAATATTATCTTGATTGTTTTTAACACCACTTAATTGTCCAACTTCCGAATAATTTTTTAAAACCTGAACTTTATCCACTGCATTAGCAGGAATATTTTTTAATGCTAATTTTGAGTCGCCATCGAAAAAATCTTTTCCCTCGACCATAACCTTTCCAACTACTTTTCCTTCAACCTCTATTTGTCCGTCATCATTAATTTCTACACCAGGTAGTTTTTTCATAACGTCTTCAAGCTTTCGCTCAGTTCCGTTCTTAAAAGAATCTGCATTATAAATTAATGTATCTCCACTAATAGTTACAGGCATTTCATAAGTCAATTCTACTTGATCTAAGTTGTTATCTTCTACCAGCGTAAACGCTTTGTCGATGTTTTCAGCTTTTGTTTCAATAGTAATATCAACAGACCTCATTCCTATATAACTCACCTTAATATTATAAGGCGTATTTTCTTCAAGATCTAACTTATATCTTCCTTTATCATTAGATATTGCATAAGAATCCATTTTATTGGTTACTTTATTTATAGCTACAATATTTGCTAATTCCAAGGGATCACCAATACTATCTTTTATTGTTCCTTGAAATTTTATTTGAGAAAAGGATACTGTTACAACAAGTAAAAGTATTCCTGTAATTATATGTTTCATTTATTATTTTTAGTTGGTTTGGTTCTATCGTCTTCCGCCTTTTCCTCCACCATTTCGTCCACCGTACATTTCGCGCATTTCTTCCATTTTTTTCTTTACAATATCCTGGTATTCCTTTTTAGTTACTTCTTTACCTTTACTTGGTTCTTTAATATCTTCCTTTTCTTCAGGATTAATTGTTATTGAAGAACATAAGACTGTTGTCTTGCCAGAACTTACTTCTAAAATTAAACCTGGTAAACCAGAAAACTCTCCAGGACCATTACTAACAGGAACATCCATTGTATACCATGCGGTCACTTCTACTTCCTTAGGCATTTCAATATCTTCCATAAAACTAGAGGTTGTAGTTGCTGTGGAGTCTTTCTTAACCTCTGCAACAGCTTCTTTTTCCTTATCCTTCTTTGGGCCTTTACGTCTCATATTTGTCCAGTCGAACTCATCTACAGGTTTCATAGCAGTTGCCTTAAAACACATGTACTTTCCAATTTGTTTAGTTTCTCCAGACATTTCCCATGCTAACTTAGGAATAGAATCATTAATTAGAAACTGCTTACCAAAAAAATCTTGTTCTTGTTTAATATTTCCTTCTTTAACATTTTTGTACTGAGCTCCTCCAGTAAAACTTTTCATCATACCTCCAAAACCTCTTCCGCCACCTGGCGCATCTAACTGCTCCTCTTCTTTATAGATTGATTCCGTTTTATTGAATGTTAGCACATAGGTTTTTTCCAAGAAACTTTTCATACGTTCTTGCATCATTTTCTTACGCTCTGGAGACATCTCTTTTCCGCCCCAATTATCTATATCCATTGATGTTTTAGATATATAAGTTGCTTTCCCTTGAAAATCAGACTGAGAGAATCCTGATACTGTTATTAATACAAATACTGCACAAATGGTTAATTTTATTGATGACATCTTCATTTTTAATTTTATTTTTAAGTGATAAATTTACCTTTTACTTTACATACAAGACGCTCTTAAGACGAAAATGTTAACTCCAAACCTGTTAAATTAATGTTAAAAGAATATTTAACATTTAAAGCCCAGATTTCTTTGAGTAAAAAAAAACCTAGTTGGAAATTTAAACTGTAAATTTTGTAACTTGCTCTTTATGAAAAAAGTAATTTGCGTTTTAGTACTACTTCTATTCAATAATTTAAATTCGCAAGTTAGCGCAGACTTAATTGAAGTAAGGAAATACCCAAAAGACTCTATAATTGGTATAGATAGTTTTGAATTTAAATATTTTTTAAAAAATAATAAATTAAAAAAAGAGAACTCGCTTAATACATTTAATTACAGCAACCTTAAACTTGGAAGCATTGCAGGAATCGATACTTTTAACCCATTAAAAATATTTATTCTTTATAACGATACAAATTCTGTTGTTATTCTTGACAATAGGTTGGCAGAAATTAAAATTATAGATTTTAATCAGCTAAAAAATCTAAGGTTAATTTCTCATATATCAAATGCAAACAACAATAGTTTCTGGATTTTTAACACCATAGATAATAGATTAGAATTGTTTGACTATAAAACCTCATCAACTAAAATAAAAACTAACCCAATTATTTCTAATATTATAGACATTACTAGCGATTATAATTATGTTTGGCTCCTAACAGAAGAGAATATATTATGTTACAACTATGCTGGAAGCTTAATTTACAAACTTAAAAATGACCAGTACCAAAGTATAAAAAACATTAATGAAAACTTAGTCTTAAAAAAAGGAAATTCAATTTATTTATATAATAAAAACAAAAAAGAAACTAATTTAGTTCCTTTAACAAATCAACTTATAGATTCGTTTTTTGTATCACAACAAAACCTCTATATTTACGAACAGAATAAAATTTACGTATACCAACTAAACTATTAAATATGCACGTTGCAATTGCTGGAAATATAGGTGCCGGAAAAACAACTTTAACAAAGTTATTGGCAAAACACTTTAAATGGGAAGCACAACTAGAAGATGTTGTAGATAACCCATATTTAGATGACTTCTATAACCAAATGGAACGTTGGAGTTTTAATTTACAAGTGTATTTTTTAAATAGTAGATTTAGACAAGTAGCACAAATTAGAGAAAGCGGAAAAGATATTATACAAGACAGAACCATATATGAAGATGCACATATTTTTGCACCTAACCTTCATGCTATGGGATTAATGACTAATCGTGATTTTGAAAATTACAAGTCACTATTTGATTTAATGGAAAGTTTTGTTGCAGCACCAGATGTCTTAATTTATTTAAGAAGTAGTATTCCAAATTTAGTGGCACAAATACATAAACGCGGAAGAGATTATGAAAACTCTATTAGCATAGATTACTTAAGCAGATTAAACGAGCGTTATGAAGCATTTATACAAGGTTACACAAAAGGAAAACTTATAATTATAGATGTAGACGATTTAGATTTTGTAGCTAATCCAGAAGATTTAGGAGACATTATTAATAAAATTGATGCTGAGATAAATGGTTTGTTTTAGTAAACCAGACAACTATAAAGTACAAAAAAGCCTTTTTACAATTGTAAAAAGGCTTTTTTGTATTAAAATAAAATCTAATTAGATTTTAAAATCATTAGTTTTTTTATGATCACTATTTTCATAACGCTCTACACATACCTTAAAAATTTCTCTTGCTTCTTTTGCGTCTCCCCAAGCACCAATAGTAACTTCTTTTTTCTCTAAATCTTTATAAACTCTAAAGAAGTGAGTGATTTCATCTATTCTATGTGGGTTTAAGTCCGAAATATCGTTACATTTATTCCAAATAGGATCAGAAACTGGTACACAGATAATTTTTTCATCTGGACCCTTTTCATCTGCCATATGAAAAACACCTATTGCTTTAACTTCTACTACACACATTGGAAATGTAGGTTCGTGACCTAATACCAAAACATCTAATGGATCTCCATCTAATGCTAATGTTTCTGGAACGAATCCATAATCTGCAGGATACATCATAGAAGAAAACAACATACGATCAAAACGGATTTTCTTTAAATCGAAATCGTATTCATATTTATTTCTACTTCCTTTAGGAATCTCTATTAACGCGTCAAAAGTTAATTTATCTGATTTACTCATCTTTTAAGTCTTTAATTTTAAGAGCGCAAAAGTAAGGAAATCAATGTTTTTTTAAAAATTTTTAAGCTATTATGTTTTTTATGGTAGAGTTTAAGACTGTTTTAAAAGTAAAAACCGAAGCTTCCCGTAACTCCAAATGCTCTAGATTGAGGTACATCTAAATAATTTCCTCTAAAATTAAAATCAATTCTAAAGACTTTAAAAATATTAGCTATCCCAAAACTATACTCGTAATAAGCATCTTTATTTGGCGCATTATAAAGTAATCCTGAAGCATTAATAGCTCTGTTTTCAGGTGACACATCTCCAAGAACTCCACGAACACTAACAACTTCTCTCCAATTTAATTTTCTAAGAAATGGAATTCTAGAAAACAACCTTCCATTAAAATTATGCTCCATATGAAGTGTTACATATTCATCCGTTACAAATTCATAAAAATCTAAGTTAGAAAATGTATTATATATCGAAAAATAAGTTTGATTCCCAGGAACAACACTTAACAAACCTAATGGCACTTGTCCAAATGTTTTACCAGCTTCTACTGTAGTTGTTAATCTTCCAAAGCCACCAATTGCCCATGGCTGCGTATACGAAAATTGCACTTTTGTATAATTGAAATCTCCATCTAAAACCCCTTTATCTCCTCTGCTTATTTGAGCAAAAAAGCGTGCAAAATCATCATTTTTTGTTTTACGCTCTACGCCATAACCTGTCATTTCCCTTTGTGGAAAATATGATAATGAAACTGCGGTTTCAAACTGTTTTACTTCACTTTTAGTCGTTGTTTGAGTTGCGTCTGTATAATAATCTAAGCTAAATGTATTAGAAGCCGACTCTAAAGTTCTATAAGTTGTACTTAAACGTGTTATAAGGTTTTTGGAAGGCTCTAATTCAAAAGATAATGAGGTTAAATTAATGTTAGTTAATTTATCGTTAACTCCTGTTCCTACAACTGAAGAAGATGCTAAACTACGCCCTAAAACATCTGTACTTGTAGTTAAACTGGCGCCTATTTGCTCTACATCTCTTCTATTTCCTCCAGAAATTATAAATCTATTTTTTTTATCTATTAGCCATTTTCCAGAAATACCATATTTAAACTTATTATCCTTAAAGCCATAAGCCGTATAACCTTCTATGCGCCAAACATCATTCTGCCCAAAATATGTTCTTCCTCCAGCTCTAAGTCGTAATCCTTCAACATCGTTAAATCCAAACGTAGAAAAAATAGGTCCATAATCTAAATTTAGTGCATCGAGTTCTATATATCCTGAAGCTAAAATACTTCCAAGATTATATAACCGCTTAAATTTTTTTGTATTCTTTAAAGAGTCTAACATAACGTAAACCCCTTTTTCGTCTTTACTTAATTGTTCTAATCGTTTTTCTTCCCAAAAAGAATCGTCTTGATTATAGAGTTCCTCATCAAAACTGAAGACTTTTTTAGCGTAAAACTCTTTGTCCTTTTTTATGTTGAATTTATAATTATCGTACAACGTAGTACGTTTTCCATATATACCTTTTGACTTCTCCTTTTTATTAAACGCGAAATCACTCATAAAATAATCACGTTTAATTAAAAACACAGAATCGTTTAAAACATCAAATTCTTGCTCTATATAAATTTCTTTAACCCAATTTATATTAGCACTTTTAGAAGCTTGTAAATTAATTTCTTTAATAGCAAAAGTTGTATCTGCAACCCAAAAATCACCTTTAAAAGTTAATTCATTTTTACGTCTTGGATAATATATAATGTTGTAGCACCATTTATTATCTCTGTAAGAACTGTCTGCTAAAACATAATTATAAGTACTTATTCCTGTTTTTGACAAAGGACTTGTAAAACTTTTATCGAAGAATTTTAGGTAATTATCGTACACGTCATATTCAGAATAAAGGTCGTCTATAAAATCTATTATGGTTTGATTATTACTAAAACCGGAATTTTTATTCCCTTTAAGTACTTCAAGTTTTTCTTTTAATATATTATCGCCATAAACTTCGCTTGCAGCTTCATTTATAAACATAGGTAAATATGTTTTCCCTGTAACCTTAGAAGTATCAATCTGATCAAAAACAAATTCCATTCCTCGAAAAAGCTTACTTTTCATTGTAGCACTATCGATTGTATTTAGATCGAATTCTACTTTTTCGTATTTTTCGTATTGATATTGTTTATATTTATTTAAGCCATTAACGCGTTTGTTAGCCCAAATTTTGCGAAGAATATCTATTGCTGGATTATTTTTTTTAGATTGTTTTCCTGTAACTATAACAACTTCATTTAAAGAGGCTACTTCTTCATTCAAAACAATTTTAAGATCGTAATTAGCGCCTTTTTTAAGTGTTACTTCTTGGGTTAAATAACCTAAAAAAGAAATGATTAATGTATCCCAATCCACATCATCTTCCATATAGAACTTACCGTTTTCATTAGTAATTGTTCCTTTAGATGAGTTTTTAAAAATCACATTAGCATACGAAACCGGCTCGTTAAATTCATCTAACACATAACCACTAACCTTAGTTTGTGCTATTGTGTTAAACGCTATAAAAATTAATATAAGTACTAAATATCTTTTCATAATTGAACAAAAAAAACTTCATTAACAAACTATGTTAATGAAGTTTATAAGTAAACAAAAATAATAAATTATTTTTTATACATTACTTTTTTTACAGCTTTAATTACTGAGTTATAATCTGGCAACCATTCTGCAAATAACACAGGTGAATATGGTGCTGGTGTATCTGCTGTATTAATTTTGACAACTGGTGCATCTAAATAATCGAATGCTTCAGATTGTACAATATAGGTTAACTCAGTTGAAACATTTCCAAATGGCCACGCTTCTTCCAAAACAACTAAACGATTTGTTTTCTTTACAGAGGTTAAAACCGCTTCTTTATCTAAAGGTCTAACCGTTCTTAAATCAATAATTTCGCAAGAAATACCATCTTTAGCTAACTCATCTGCTGCCTTATAAGCTTCCTTTATTATTTTACCAAAAGACACAATAGTTACATCGGTTCCTTCTCTTTTAATTTCTGCTACACCTAACGGAATTGTATATTCACCTTCAGGCACTTCACCTTTATCGCCATACATCTGTTCACTTTCCATAAAAATAACTGGATCATCATCTCGTATAGCAGATTTTAAAAGTCCTTTCGCATCGTATGGATTAGATGGTACTACAACTTTTAAACCTGGCGTATTAGCAAACCAATTTTCAAAGGCTTGAGAATGTGTTGCTGCTAATTGTCCTGCAGATGCAGTCGGACCTCTAAATACTATTGGACATTTAAATTGTCCTCCAGACATTTGTCTAATTTTAGCGGCATTATTTATAATTTGATCTATTCCAACTAAAGAGAAATTGAAAGTCATATATTCTACAATTGGTCTATTCCCTGTCATTGTAGAACCAATAGCAATTCCTGCAAAACCAAGTTCTGCAATTGGTGTATCTATAACGCGTTTTGCACCAAACTCATCTAACATTCCTTTAGATGCTTTGTAAGCACCATTATATTCAGCAACTTCTTCACCCATTAAGTAAATGCTTTCGTCTCTGCGCATTTCCTCGCTCATTGCCTCGCAAATAGCTTCCCTAAATTGAATAGTTTTCATAGTTTAATTTCGATTAAGGAGCAAAAATAAGCATAAATAAAAAAATATAAGTAAAAGTTTTATTTAAAATTTATTATGCACGCATAGTATATTTTTATAAAAAATGTATTAAATTCGTATTCTCGTAAATTTTACTCTTTTTATTTTGCAAAAGGTTAAAAATAGCGGATTTTTACAAAATCGTTTTAGACAATTTATAAAAAAAATTATATGAAAATTTTAGTGTGTATTAGTCACGTACCAGACACAACATCAAAGATCAATTTTACAGATGGAGACACAAAATTTGATACCAATGGTGTACAATTTGTAATTAACCCAAATGATGAGTTTGGATTAACGCGTGCTATGTGGTTTAAAGAAAAACAAGGCGCAAGTGTAGATGTGGTAAATGTTGGTGGTGCAGAAACAGAATCTACATTACGTAAGGCATTAGCCATTGGAGCAGATAATGCAATTAGAGTTAACACGGAAGCTAAAGATGGTTTTCAGGTTGCTAAAGAATTAGCTAAAGTCGTAAAAGATGGTGGCTACGATTTAGTAATTGCTGGAAGAGAGTCAATAGATTATAATGGTGCTATGGTACCAGGAATGTTAGCCGAATTAACTGATGCTAATTTTGTAACTAACTGTATTTCTTTAGAAATTGATGGCACTAATGCTAAAGCTATTAGAGAAATTGATGGTGGAAAAGAAACTGTTGCTACAAGTTTACCTTTAGTAATTGGTGGACAAAAAGGATTGGTTGAAGAAAGTGATTTACGTATTCCAAATATGAGAGGAATTATGATGGCTCGTAAAAAACCTTTAACGGTTTTAGAGGCTTCTGTAGAAACAACTGAAACTTCTGCCGTAAGCTTTGAAAAACCAGCACCAAGAGGCGCTGTTAAATTAGTAGATGCAGAAAACTTAGACGAATTAATAAACTTACTTCATAACGAAGCTAAAGTTATTTAGGTAACACCTAAATTATTCTGAATATATTTCAGAATAATTATAAGTTTAGAATTTCTAAGTAAACATTAATTAGATTTTCACCTTCGTGGAAATTAAAAACAAAAATTAAATTATGTCAGTTTTAGTATATACAGAATCAGAAAACGGAAAATTTAAAAAAACAGCTTTCGAAGTCGCTTCATATGCAAAAGCAGTAGCTTCTCAACTAGGTACTACAGTTACAGCTGTTACTGTAAACGCAGCAGATGCAAGTGCGTTAGCTTCTTATGGTGTAGATAAAGTATTAAACATCTCTAGTTCTGAATTAGATAAATTCAATGCAAAATCTTACGCTTCAGCTATTTCTCAAGCCGCAAAGCAAGAAGACGCAAAAGTAATTGTAGTAAGCCAAAGTGCAGATAGTAAATATTTGGCACCAATTTTAGCTATTAATTTAGAAGCTGGCTATGTTTCTAATGTGGTTGAAGTACCAAGTAACACATCACCTTTTACGGTAAAACGTACTGCTTTTACTAATAAAGCTTTTAACAATACAACTATAAATACAGACGTAAAAATTGTTGGAATTTCTAACAATGCTTACGGTTTAGTAGAAAATTCTGCAAGCGCAACTTCTGAATCTTTTGCTCCTAGCCTACCAACAAATGGTGTAACTGTAGAATCTATAGACTTAGCGTCAGACAAAGTTAGTATTGCAGATGCAGAAGTCGTTGTCTCAGCAGGTAGAGGATTAAAAGGTCCAGAAAACTGGGGAATGATTGAAGAACTTGCAGATGTTTTAGGAGCTGCAACAGCTTGCTCTAAACCAGTATCTGATTTAGGTTGGAGACCACATAGTGAACACGTAGGTCAAACAGGAAAACCTGTAGCAACAAACCTATACATTGCTATTGGAATTTCTGGAGCAATACAGCATTTAGCAGGAATTAGCGCAAGTAAAATAAAAGTTGTTATTAATACAGATGCAGAAGCACCTTTCTTTAAGGCTGCAGACTATGGTGTTGTAGGAGATGCTTTTGAAGTAGTCCCACAACTTATAGAAAAACTAAAAGCATTTAAATTAGCAAACGCTTAATTACAAATTAAAGATTATTCTTTTAAAAGAATTGCTTAAATTAGACCTCTAAAATTGATAACATCAGTTTGGTAAAGTCCTAATTTAAGCAGTTCTTTACTTTTTTATAGCAACTATGAGTTTAGTAAGATTAAACATAAAAGGCATATCGTATAGTCAAACACAAAATGGTGCTTATGCGCTAATTTTGAACGAGATTAATGGCGAACGCAAACTACCAATAGTTATTGGTGCTTTTGAGGCACAAAGTATTGCTATTGCTTTAGAAAAAGAAATTAGTCCACCTAGACCTTTAACACACGATTTATTTAAAACATTTTCCGATAGATTTGACATTGTTGTAAAACAAGTCATTATCCATAAATTAGTAGATGGCGTGTTTTACTCAAGCCTAATTTGTGAGCGTGATAACATTGAAGAAATTATAGACGCAAGAACAAGCGATGCTATTGCATTAGCTTTACGTTTTAAAGCGCCTATTTTTACTTACAAAAACATATTGGACAAGGCAGGAATCTTCTTAAAAGGAGAACAAGGCTTAACAACAACTGAGAGTGACGACGACTTTAACGATGAAGATGACATTTTAGTAGATGCGATTTTAGCTGATCTTGAAGAAGAACAAGAAGAAACGCCCAAAAACACTTTATCAGGTAAATCTTTACAAGAACTTAATGATCTTTTAGATGAAGCTGTAGCTAACGAAGACTACGAAAAAGCTGCTCATTTAAGAGACGAAATTTCAAAACGATAATTTTTATGAGATCAATTTTTCTATTTTTGGCATTTTTATGCTTTGCTATTCAATTTTCAAACAGTCAAGAATTAGAAAAACAATGGTTATCATCAGATAACACTTCAAACTTAGAATTTAAAGACAATACATTTAAATACACATCACAATCAGATAGTTTAATTGCTACTGGAGATTATATCAAGCAAAACAATCTTATAATTACTTATTTCTCTAAAGGAAACGATTCTATTGAACGTTATAAAATTAATACGTTAACAGATTCAACCTTAACACTATTATCTGAAGGAAAATCATTTTCATATACAACTAAGATTGAAAAAGAAATTATTTTAGCGACTCCAATTAAAGAAAGCACAGCAGAAATAATAGCAAGTCAGGGATTTACATTTACAAGTTTATGGCGTGGAATATTAGGAATGATTTCATTAATTTTTATAGCATTTCTATTTAGTAGTAACCGCAGAGCTGTAAATTGGAAAACCGTTGGTTTAGGTTTAGCACTACAATTAATAATTGCTGTTGGAGTTCTAAAAATTAGTTTTGTAAAAACAGTTTTTGAATTTATAGGTTTAGGTTTCATTAAACTTTTAGGTTTTACTCAAGCTGGTAGTGAATTTTTATTTGGAGGAATGTTAGATGTTACTTCTTTTGGATTTATTTTTGCTTTTCAAGTATTACCTACTATCCTATTCTTCTCTGCATTAACTTCTGTTTTATTTTATTTAGGTATTATTCAAAAAGTAGTAAAACTTATGGGAATTCTACTATCTAAAGTCCTTGGAATTTCTGGAGCAGAAAGTTTAAGTGTTGCAGGAAACATCTTTTTAGGCCAAACAGAAGCACCTCTTTTAATTAAAGCTTATTTAGAAAAAATGAATAAGTCGGAAATACTCTTAGTTATGATTGGCGGAATGGCAACCGTAGCTGGAGCCGTTTTAGCAGCATATATTGGATTTTTAGGTGGAGACGATGAAGTTTTACAACTATTTTATGCTAAGCATTTATTAGCTGCATCTGTAATGGCTGCGCCAGGAGCAATTGTAATCTCTAAAATATTATTTCCTCAAACAGAAGAAGTTAATACAGATGTAAAAGTATCACAAGAAAAAATTGGGTCTAACATATTAGATGCTATTGCAAACGGAACAACAGAAGGCTTGCGTTTAGCAGTAAATGTTGGAGCAATGCTTTTAGTTTTTGTTGCTTTTATTGCCATGATTAATGGTCTTTTAGGTGGATTAGCAAGTTTTAGTGGAATAACTATTAATGCATTAAATTTAGACTGGACATTCACTTCTTTAAACGAAGTAATTGCTAAAAGTACGCCATATGATAGTTTATCTTTAGAGTTTATTTTAGGTTATGTATTTGCACCACTAATGTGGTTAATTGGAGTTGCAACAGAAGATATGGCTTTAATGGGACAATTGTTAGGTATAAAATTAGCCGCAAGCGAATTTATTGGATATATACAATTAGCAGAACTTAAAAACGTAGCAAACGCAACACATTTAACCTACGAAAAGTCAATTATTATGGCAACTTATATGCTTTGTGGTTTTGCAAACTTTGCCTCTATTGGAATTCAAATTGGTGGAATTGGTTCTCTAGCTCCTGGACAACGTAAAAACTTGTCTAAATTTGGAATGAAAGCCTTAATTGGAGGAACAATTGCCTCTTTAATTTCTGCTACTATTGCAGGAATGATTATTGGATAAAATTAGTTAATAACTTTTTTATATATTATAGGGTTGATTGCTTAGCATTCAACCCTTATTTTTTATTTTTAAACTTTAATATTAGATCTTAAAATAGATGAAACAATATCACAACTTAGTAAAACACGTTTTAGAACACGGAAACGAAAAAGGAGACAGAACTGGAACTGGAACTAAAAGTGTTTTTGGTTATCAAATGCGTTTTGACTTAAGTGAAGGTTTCCCTATGGTTACGACTAAAAAATTGCATTTAAAATCTATTATTTATGAGTTGCTTTGGTTTCTAAAAGGAGATACAAACATCGATTACTTAACAGAAAATGGCGTAAGAATCTGGAACGAATGGGCCGATAAAAATGGAAATCTAGGTCCAGTTTATGGACACCAATGGCGTAATTGGAATAGCGACGAAGTAGATCAAATTAAAGAAGTTGTAGATACTTTAAAAAACAATCCTAATAGCAGACGTATGTTAGTTTCTGCTTGGAATCCATCAGTTTTGCCAGACACATCTTTATCTTTTGATGAAAACGTTGCTAACGGAAAAGCGGCATTGCCACCTTGCCACGCATTTTTTCAATTTTATGTAGCCGATGGAAAGTTGAGTTGTCAACTATACCAACGTAGCGCAGATATTTTTCTTGGCGTACCTTTTAATATTGGAAGTTATGCGTTGTTTACTATGATGATGGCACAAGTTTGTGGTTACGAAGCAGGAGAATTTATTCACACCTTTGGAGATGCACATATCTATAACAATCATAAAGAACAATTAGAAGAACAATTATCTCGTGAATGCAGACCATTACCAAAAATGACTTTAAACCCTGAAATTACAGATATCTTCGATTTTAAATTTGAAGATTTTACATTAACAGATTATAATCCGCATCCGCATATTAAAGGAAAAGTTGCTATCTAATAAGCGCTACACAACCTAATAAAATATGAAAAAGGCATTATTAGCTATTGCACTACTTTTAACAACAGGCATAATTTTCTCTCAAGAGAGCACAAGTCCAATAGATATAGACTCGTTACGTGTAACAAATAAGGTAAAAGAAATTCCATTTTCAATTATAGAAGACGTACCGATTTATTTTGGTTGTAGTACCGCTATAAATTCAGAAGAAAGGAAACAATGTATGAGTTCAAAAATTAATGAACTAATCTCTAAAAATTTTGATATTTCAATTGCACAAAAATTAGGTTTACCTGATGGACCTACAAGAATAAGCTGTAGCTTTAAGATCAGTAAAAAAGGTGAAATAATAGATATTAAAGTAAAAGCGGAACACATTATCCTAGAAGCCGAAGCTATTAGAGTTCTAAAATTAATTCCAACTTTTGAAAAACCAGGTTATTTTAAAGGCAAACCAGTTGGCGTTCCATATGGCTTACCAATAAAGTTTGTTATTAAAAACGAAGCTACCATAAAACAAACCCCTTTAGTTTATCCAACACATAAACGCTGTACTAAAATTATTAATAATAAACTTTTAGAAGAATGCACTATTAAAAAAGTTTCCAATTTTATACAATTAAGTGTTGATTTAGAGTTAGCGGACAGGTTATTTCCTCAAGATAAAACAACTCAATTTAGAGTATTATTTACTGTAGACAAAGAAGGAAATATAAAAGATATAACCGCTAAAGCTCATAAAAAAGAAATGGCAAAAGAAGTTATTCGAGTTTTAAGAAGACTTCCTAAATTTAAAAAACCAGCAATAAAAAATGAGAAACCAATTGATTTTGATTTCTCTTATTTAATGACTATTTATTTCTAAAGCAACTATGTTCGGTAAGAAAAAACCAATACAAAAAATAGATCAAGAGCAATTAGAGTTAATAACCTATGCTCAAAAACGTATCTCGCAGAAAAAACGATTTTACACACACGTTATTTGCTTTTTTATAACAACTTCTATTCTACTAATTTTTAATATTCTTTTAAAACTAGGAAATAATTTTACTGTATTTGGAAATCCTTGGAGCGTTATTGTTTCTGTTTTATGGTTTCTATTTTTAATGTATCACGCCATAAAAGTGTACATTTTAAATACATTTATGAATGCTAAATGGGAAAAACAACAATTAGAAAAGCTAGTTGATGCTCAAAAAACACGAATAGAGAAAATTAAATCAATACTTGAAAAAGAAGACATTCATATTGCTAAATCAGAAATTTACAACAAACAACTTATGCAAACCATTCCAAACTTAACATTAATTGTTGCTACTGCAGAAGCTAACGAAATTGGTAAAAACAACGATTTAATTTGGCATTTACGTAACGATTTAAAACGTTTTAAAGCACTAACATCTGGACATTGCATAATTATGGGTCGCAAAACGTTTGAGAGTTTTCCAAAACCATTACCAAACCGTTTACATATTGTTATTACAAGACAAGCAGATTATAAAGTCCCTGAAGGTGTAATTGCAGTAAATAGTTTAGAGGAAGCATTTACTAAAATTCCTAAAACAGAAACACAACCTTTTGTTATTGGTGGCGGAGAAATTTACAAGCAAGCTATTCCTTTTACTGAGAAAATAGAATTAACAAAAGTACACGCCAATTTTGATGCTGATACATTTTTTCCGAAATTCGATTTAAGCGAATGGAAAGAAATCAATAATCAGTTTCACTCAAAAGATGAAAATCACGATTACGAATTTTCTTTTATCACTTATCTTAGAAGATAAGTTTAGATTTAACAAGCAACTTATCTTAATTTATTTGTTAATTTCGCACTATGGTTAAAGACATTCAACTTCGTATTACTCTTAAAGAAGAAGAAATAAGCGATATTTTACTTAAAAAATCAGCAGCATTTTTAAGTATTCCACGTTCAGAAATTACAGGAATAAAAGTATTACGAAAGTCTATAGACGCCAGAAAAGCTAAAATTATTCTAAACTATAAACTAGCCGTTTATATAAAAGAAGCTTTACCAGAAAAATCGGACTACCAGTTTGAATATAAAGATGTTTCTAAAGCAAAAGCTATACACATTATTGGTTTTGGACCAGCAGGAATGTGGGCTGCATTGCGCTGTATAGAATTAGGCTACAAACCTATTGTATTAGAACGAGGTAATAATGTAAAAGACAGACGTAGAGATTTAAAAGCTATAAATCAAGATCATTTTGTAAACGAAGATTCTAACTATTGCTTTGGCGAAGGCGGCGCAGGAACTTACAGCGATGGAAAATTATACACACGTAGTTTAAAACGTGGAGATGTACGTAAAATATTTGAAAATTTAGTATTTCACGGCGCAACCGATCAAATTTTAGTCGATGCACATCCGCATATTGGAACCAACAAATTACCAAAAGTGGTTCAGAATATTCGTGAAACCATTATAAATAATGGTGGAGAAATTCATTTTAATACCAGAGTAACCGATTTTGTAATTAAAAACAATAAAATCGAAGCGCTTAGGCTTAAAAATGATACTGAATTAGTAACCGAACGGGTTATTTTAGCGACAGGACATTCGGCGCGAGATATTTACCAATTATTAGACGATAAAAAAATAACTTTAAAAGCAAAATCCTTTGCTATGGGAGTTCGTGTAGAGCATCCGCAGCAAATTATAGACAACATTCAGTACCATTGTACTGGCGAACGTAACGAACTTTTACCAGCTGCTTCTTATAGTTTAGTACAACAAGTGAATAGTCGTGGTGTGTACTCATTTTGTATGTGTCCTGGCGGTTTTATTGTTCCTGCAGCAACAGCAAATGGCGAAGTTGTAGTAAATGGAATGTCGCCTTCTCGTAGAAATAACAAGTTTGCAAATTCTGGAATTGTCGTAGAGATTAATGCAGATGTCGATTTAAAAAAATACGCATCTTTTGGTGCTTTAAAAGGCTTAGAATTTCAAAAAGATTTTGAGAAATTCGCCTATGTTTCTGGTGGAAAAACACAAACTGCACCAGCACAACGTTTAACAGATTTTGTAGAAGGAAAATTATCTAACTCATTAAACGAAACCTCTTACCAACCAGGTTTAAAATCGGTTCCAATGCACTCTTTAATGCCAAAATTTATAGGAAGTAGATTACGAAAAGGATTTGCTGCTTTTGGTGGTAAAATGAAAGGTTTTTATACCGAGGAAGCTAATGTTATTGGTGTAGAATCTAGAACCTCATCGCCAGTAAATATTCCCAGAAACGAAAAATTACAGCATCCGGAAATTACTAATCTTTTCCCTTGTGGCGAAGGCGGCGGATATGCTGGTGGGATTGTAAGTGCTGCTATGGATGGCGAGCGTTGCGCAGAATCTGCTTGTGATTTTTAGAATACATTTTGTCATTCTGCTGCATAACAGAATCTATTTCCATAGATAAAATCTTAACTATTATCACAATGGATACTGCGTAGTAGCGCAGTATGACAAGTACATTAAAAAAATCTCAAGCAGATTCTGTGAAACCTATGCGAGGCTCTATATCATAACTTATTCATAAAAATAAAGTAACAAATTTTCATTAATAGTCCTTATTTCTATAATATGCTTATTTTAGCATTTTATAATTAAAACGGTACAAATGAAAGCATATATATTTCCAGGTCAAGGCGCACAATTTTCAGGAATGGGTTTAGACTTATACGAGAACTCTCCAGAAGCACAAGACTTATTTGAACAAGCCAACGAGATTTTAGGATTCAATATTACCGACATTATGTTTGAAGGTACTGCAGAGCAACTTAAAGAAACTAAAGTTACACAACCAGCTATCTTTTTACATTCTGTAATTTTAGCAAAAACATTAGGCGATAGTTTTAAACCAGAAATGGTTGCAGGACATTCTTTAGGAGAATTTTCGGCATTAGTTGCTGCTGGCGCATTAACTTTTGAAGACGGATTAAAATTAGTATCACAAAGAGCATTAGCAATGCAAAAAGCCTGCGAAGCTGCTCCAAGTACAATGGCTGCAGTTTTAGGTTTAGACGATGATATTGTTGAAAAAATATGTGGCACAACAGAAGGTGTTGTTGTTGCTGCAAACTATAACTGTCCAGGGCAATTAGTAATTTCTGGTGAGATTGAAGCTATTAATAAAGCTTGCGAAGCAATGAAGGAAGCTGGAGCAAGACGTGCTTTAGTATTACCAGTTGGTGGCGCATTTCATTCTCCAATGATGGAACCTGCAAGAGAAGAATTAGCTGCGGCTATAGAAAACACAACGTTTAGCAAACCAAACTGTCCAATTTATCAAAACGTAACGGCAACAGCAATTACAGATGAGAATGAGATTAAAGCTAATTTAATTTCTCAATTAACTGCTCCAGTACGTTGGACACAATCTGTACAACAAATGATTACTGATGGCGCAACGTTATTTACAGAAGTTGGACCAGGAAAAGTATTACAAGGTTTAGTTAAGAAAATAGAACGTTCTGCTGAAACTGCTTCTGCAACTTTTACAACACAAGCTTAATATGTCTAAACGTACCATATACATTCTTTTACTTATTGTATTTAACATTGCCATAGATCAAATTAGTAAAGTTATTGCAAGAATAAACTTAACACCTTATGAAGAAATTCATATTCTAGGCAGCTATTTTACACTTAATAATGTAGAAAACAAAGGCGCTTTTTTAGGTTTAGGTAGCGATTTTAACCCAACACTTAAACTTATTTTACTTTTAGTTTTACCTGTTCTAGTTTTAGGTTTTGTACTTAGAATGGTTATAACAGATAAAACTTTAGACAATATTTCAATTATTGGTTTCACTGCCATAATTGGTGGAGGAATTGCTAATGTTTATGACAGAATTGTATATGGTTCTGTAACCGATTTTTTACATATAGATTTAGGTGGCGTATTTAAAACAGGAATTTTTAACGTAGCAGATATGTCTGTAATGTTTGGTTTAGGTTGTTTATTGCGGTCGCATTTTAAAAGCAATAAGAAGAAAAATCCAGAAGTTAGTTCTTAACTTTATACAAACAAACACTAAAACAACAAAAAAGCGAAAGAATAATTCTTTCGCTTTTTTGTTTTATATAAATTGAATTATAAATTATTCTGCCAATTCCAGGAAGATAATAAAGCTTCCGCTAAAGTGAATTTGGTTTCCCAACCTAAAACCTGTTTTGCTTTTGTAGTGTCTGCAAAAGCAGTTGTAATATCGCCTTCTCGTTTTGGTACTATTTTGTAGTTTAATGTTTGTCCGCTAACAGATTCAAACGTTTTTACCACTTCTAAAACTGAGCTTCCTATTCCTGTTCCTAAATTAACTGTATCGTAAAAAGTAGCTGCGTCTTTTTTGCTTAAAACCTCTAAAGCTTTTACGTGTGCCAATGCTAAATCTACTACGTGAATATAATCTCTAATACAAGTTCCATCTGGTGTTAGATACGTATCTCCAAAAACTTGAAGTTGTTCTCTTATTCCAGCTGCTGTTTGTGTAATATATGGCACTAAATTCTGCGGAACTCCAAGAGGTAATTCTCCTATTTTTGCAGAATTATGTGCGCCAATTGGGTTAAAATAACGCAATGAAATAGCTTTAAATTGATTTGAAGATTTATAAACATCTTCTATAATTTCTTCACCAATTTGTTTAGTGTTTCCGTAAGGTGACTCTGCTTTTAAAACTGGTGCAAATTCTGTTATAGGTTGTTGTTTAGATTCGCCATAAACGGTGCAAGACGAACTAAATATAAAGTTACTTAAATTATAAGCTTTTATATTTTGTAATATATTAACTAAAGAAAACAAGTTGTTTTCGTAGTACATTAAAGGATTCTTTACACTTTCGCCAACTGCTTTATAGGCCGCAAAATGTATAATTCCATCTAAATCCTGATTTGCTTTAAAAAATTGATTAACAGCTTCTCTGTCTGATAAATCTATATTATGAAATTTGGGTTTCTTATTTGTAATAGCTTCTATACCTTCTAGAACAGATAATCTTGTATTAGATAAATTGTCTATAATAACAACATTATAACCTTTGTTTTGCAGTTCTACAACTGTATGAGAACCAATGTAGCCTAATCCTCCGGTAACTAAAATTTTCATAATGTTTGCTATTGCGTTAAGGGTTGAAATGGCATCTTTTTTTTTGTTGCACTTATGCAAAAAAAAGATATAATGGAAGACCTGACCAAAAGCCTATTTTTCTTAGGCTTTTGGTAACGCCAAAAAATTATTTATTAATAAATTCTTTTACGGTATCTGTAATGAATTTGATTTGATCGTCTTCTAATTCGGTATGCATTGGTAACGAAATAACCTCTTTTATAAGTTGGTTGGTTACTGGAAAATCTGCTTCGTTGTAACGTGCATCTTTATATGCTTTTTGTGAATGCAATGGAATTGGATAATACACACCACATGGAATATCTTTAGCATTTAAATGTTGTACTAAAGCATCTCTATCTACTCCTGTAACTTTTAAAGTATATTGATGAAATACGTGACAATCGCAGGCATCACAAATACCATCGCAACCATTTACGGTTTTAGGTGTGGTAATTTTAGTTTCGTTTTTAAAAGCTTCGTTATATTTACGAGCTGCATTTCTACGGGCTACGTTATAACCATCTAAAAGTGGCAATTTAGTATTTAAAACTGCTGCTTGAATTGAGTCTAAACGTGAATTTACTCCAACAACATCATGATGGTAACGTTCGTACATACCATGATTTACAATTCCTCTAAGTGTGTGAGCTAAATCATCATCGTTAGTAAAAATAGCGCCTCCATCTCCATAACAACCTAAATTTTTAGATGGAAAGAAAGATGTTGAAGCTACGTGTCCTATAGTACCAGATTTAGCTTTTGTTCCATCTTTATAAGTGTAATTTGCACCAATACCTTGCGCATTATCTTCTATTACAAATAAGTTATGTTCTTTTGCAAGCTCCATTACAGCTTCCATATTAGCACATTGTCCAAATAAATGTACTGGAACAATTGCCTTTGTTTTTGGCGTAATGGCTTTTTTAATTGCTTCTATATTAATGTTAAAATCGTCTGGATTTACATCTACTAAAACAGGTGTTAAATTTAACAGAGCAATAACTTCTACGGTTGCAGCAAAGGTGAAATCCGCAGTAATAACTTCATCACCTTGCTTTAATCCTAATCCCATCATAGCAATTTGTAACGCATCTGTTCCATTTGCACACGGAATTACATGTTTTACATCTAAATAGTCTTCAAGATTCTTTTGAAACTCTTTAACTAATGGTCCGTTTATGTAGCTTGTTGTATCTAAAACTGATTGGATTTGAGCATCCACAGTTTTTTTTATTTTATTGTATTGACCTTTAAGGTCTACCATTTGAATTTTCTTCATAGAAACAAATTTACAAAATTTCGTGTTGTTAAAACAACGAAAAAAAGTTTAAAGATTGGTATTTTAGCTGAAATATTTTATGATGCGTTTTATTTATAATATTTTCATGCTTAAAGCGGCTATAATTATTCGCTTTTTAAGCCTTTTTAATTCTAAAATTAAAAAAGGTGTTATTGGTAGGTCAGAAACATTTAATAAAATTCATCAAAACATAAATTCTTCCGACAAAACCATCTGGTTTCATTGCGCCTCTTTAGGTGAATATGAACAAGGTTTACCTGTTTTCCAAGACATTAGATTACATTATCCAAAACACAAAATAGTATTAAGTTTTTTTTCGCCATCAGGATATGAAATTCGTAAAAACAGTCCAATTGCAGATGTTGTTGTTTATTTACCTTTAGACTTTTCTAAAAACGCTTTAAAATTTATTAATTATTTAAAACCAGAATTGTCTGTATTTGTTAAATATGATATTTGGCCAAATTATTTAAATCAAATACAAAAACTAGACTTAAAAGCGGTATTAATATCGGCAGTTTTTAGACCAAATCAAATTTATTTCAAATGGTATGGTAGTATCTTTAAGGAAGCTCTAAAATCTTTTGATCATATTTTTACTCAAAATGAAGCCAGTAAAGAACTACTATCTAAAATTAATTATAAGAAAGTAACCGTTTCTGGAGACACACGTTTTGATCGCGTAAATAATCAATTAAAAACAGATAACACTTTAAGTTTTATTGAAGAATTTAAAAACGACAAAACCACTATAGTTTTTGGTAGTAGTTGGGAAGAAGATGAAACAGTTTATATTGATTTCATAAACAATTCTGACAATTCTACAAAGTTTATAATAGCACCACACGAAATCAAAGATGAAACTATTTTACGACTTCAAAAAAAAATAAAAAAAGACATCCTATTATTTAGCAACAAAGAAAACAAAGACTTAAAAACCTATAACGTTTTTATTATTGATACCATAGGTATTTTAAGTAAAGTATATAGCTACGCAGATATTGCTTATGTTGGCGGTGCTATTGGAAAAACTGGTTTACACAACATTTTAGAGCCAGCTACTTTTGGAATCCCTGTACTATTTGGTAAGAATCACAAAAAATTTACTGAAGCAAAAGCATTAATGGATTTTGGTGGTGGATTTGAAATCACGTCAAAAGAAATATTTCACAAAAAAATAACTTCCTTACTAGAAGACAAAATTCTACATACAAATAGCTCTAAAGCAAGTAAAGAATTTATCTCTACTCAATTAGGTGCTAAACAGGCTATTACCGAATATTTATTCAAATAAATATTTGTTAAAATTGTTAAAATGTAATTTTTGTTGTTTATTTATACTTTAAATTAATCAAACAACTCAAAAAATGAAAAAAGTAATCTTATCTGGTGCCTTATTATTAGCAATGTGCGCATCAATTACATCTTGTAAAGAAGTTAAAGAAAATGCAGACGCTGCTAGTGAAGCTGTTGAAAATGCTGCAGAAGCTACAGGTGATGCTGTAAACGATGCTGCAAATGCAACAGGTGAAGCATTAGAGAACGCTGCAGAAGCTACAGAAGATGCTGTTGATGGTGCTATAGACGCTGCCGGAGATGCTGCTGATGCAACTGGAGATGCTATGGAAGATGCTGCTGATAAAGCCGGTGATATGGTAGATGATGCTGTTGACACAACTAAAGAAGCTGCTAATAAAGTAAAAGATGGAGCTACAGATGCTGTAAACAAAGCTTCAGACAAAACTACTGATGCTGCAGATAAATTAAAAGCAAAAATTAACAGTTAATTAAAACTTAGTAAAAAGGCTATTCTTAATGGAATAGTCTTTTTTTATGAAAAAAAATAAAAATTTTGTAACATTTAAAAAGATCTCACGTATAAGCATACGAAGACTTATTAATTTAAAGCCCAAACTTTTAAATGAGACAACTTAAAATTACCAAACAGGTAACAAACAGAGAGACCGCATCACTAGATAAATATTTACAAGAAATAGGAAAAGTAGATCTTATTACGGCAGACGAAGAGGTAGAATTAGCTCAACGTATTAAAGCTGGAGATCAAATAGCCTTAGAAAAATTAACTAAAGCTAACTTACGTTTCGTAGTATCTGTAGCTAAACAATATCAAAATCAAGGTTTAACGTTACCAGATTTAATTAACGAAGGTAATTTAGGACTTATTAAAGCGGCTCAACGTTTTGATGAAACTCGTGGTTTTAAATTTATATCTTATGCTGTATGGTGGATTAGACAATCCATATTACAAGCCTTAGCAGAACAATCTCGTATTGTACGTTTACCATTAAATAAGATTGGTTCTATTAATAAAATTAATAAAACTTTTGCTCATTTAGAACAAGCGCATGAACGTCCACCAAGTGCTGAAGAAATAGCTAAAGAATTAGACATGACGATTAACGATGTTAAAGAGTCTATGAAAAATTCTGGAAGACACGTAAGTATGGATGCACCTTTAGTTGAAGGTGAAGATTCTAACTTATACGATGTTTTAAATTCAGGTGAGTCTCCAAATCCAGATAGAGAATTATTACACGAATCTTTACGTACAGAAATTGAGCGTGCTTTAGAAACATTAACACCACGTGAAGCAGATGTTATTCGTTTATACTTTGGGTTAGGAAACCAACATCCAATGACTCTTGAAGAAATTGGTGAAACTTTTGACTTAACACGTGAACGTGTAAGACAAATTAAAGAAAAAGCAATTAGAAGATTAAAGCATACGTCTAGAAGTAAAATTTTAAAAACGTATTTAGGATAATATCATCTTTTAAATAAATAATTTTGAAACCCTTAGTTAACGCTAAGGGTTTTTATTTTTAATATATTTGTGAAACTAAAAACACAACACTATGTCTTCAAATTTGATTGCGCCATCTATGCTTGCGGCAGACTTTGGTAATTTACAACGTGATACCGAAATGGTTAATAATAGTGATGCTGATTGGTTTCATATTGATGTTATGGATGGTCATTTTGTACCAAACATATCATATGGAATGCCAGTAATTCAAGCTATAAAAAAACACGCAACAAAACCATTAGATGTTCATTTAATGATTGAAAAGCCTGAGCGCTATATTGAAGAATTTGCAAAAGTTGGTGCAGATATTATTACAGTCCATCATGAATCTACAGTCCATTTACATAGAACATTAAGACAAATTAAAAACGCAGGTTGTAAAGCTGGTATTGTTTTAAATTTAACAACACCAATTTCTGTTTTAGAAGATATTTTACCAGAATGTTATATAGTTTTATTAATGTCTATTAATCCTGGTTTTGGAGGACAAAAATTTGAAGGTATTACCTACAATAGAGTAAGGAAATTAAGAAAAATGATAGATGAACAAGGTTTAGACACCTTAATAGAAATTGATGGTGGCGTTACAGATAAGAATATACAAAAATTAGTTGAAGCTGGAGCTAATGTTTTTGTAGCTGGAAGTCACGTTTTTAAAAGTGAAAATCAAAAAGAAACAATTTCAACTTTAAAAAAATTAGCAAATAATTAATACTTTGCAAAATTGAACTTTAAAAGCTGTTTCACTTTCTCGTAAAGACTAGGGAAATGGCTTTTAAACTCTTCTGGTGTTTCTATAAAATTCTCTATTAAAACTGCCAAAAACTCAAACTGATTCGTAAACGCATAATCTCTAAAATATTTTGAAGCGATCAGTTCTTTTCTTAAGGCTTCGTTTTTACTTAAAAAAAGAGTTAAATCATTAAAACTCTTTTTAAAAATCTTAGAACTATAATCGCTCTGACTTAAACTATTAAAATGAATAGCATGAGTAAACTCATGTATTCCTAAGTTTAAATTATCATTATCTATTTGATATCCAGATAAAAAATCTTCCCATGAAAATACAATAGCCTTTAAATTAGGGTTAAATTCTCCTTTATGATGATTATCGTTTACGGTTGAATAAAACACATTAGGATAAATAATAATTCGCTCTAAAGCTTTAATTAAATAATTTCTCATTCCAAACGTAAGCATTACAACTGTAGCAGAAACCAATAACTTAACCTCTTGTGTAATTTGAAAATCTTGACGAGCTATAAATTCTTTTTTATTCAAAACAACCACAACACGATGCTCAAAAAAACGTTGTCTTTTGGGTATTAAATTTTTATAAAACTTAAAATTAGCTAACAAATACGCTTTATCTGTTTGAGGTAATGTTTTTTTTATAGGATAAAAATGGACGATTATAGACTTATTAAACAATCTATAATAAAGCCTCTGAGAAAGCTTATAAAGTAAAAACAAAAAAGTAAGAAAGAGAAAAATATTAAAAAACGAATAAAATGTTTTATTCTCAATTACCAATAGCTGAATACAATTCATATTAAAAAAATAGAAATTTATTACACAAAATGAAAGTCAAAAAAATAAGATTCTTATAGTCTAATAAATTTCTTTACTTTTAAGATATTTTTAAGCTAATTTAGCTTTCACAATATTAGAGATGGTTTTCCCGTCTGCTTTACCAGCTAACTCTGCACTTACCAAACCCATAACTTTACCCATATCTTTCATTCCTTGTGCTCCTACTTTAGCAATAATAGTATCTACTACATTTGCTACATCATCTTCTGATATTGCTTCTGGTAAGAATTGAGAAATCACTTCTGCTTCTGCTAATTCTGGTTCCGCTAAATCTTCTCTTCCTTGTTCTAAGTAAACCGCTGCACTATCTTTGCGTTGCTTTACTTGTTTCTGGAGTATTTTTAATTCTTGCTCTTCTGTTAATTCTTCTTTTGCACCACTTTCCGTTTGTGCTAAAAGTATTGCAGATTTAACTGCTCTTAATGCGGTTAGTGCTACCTTATCTTTACTTTTCATAGCAGTTTTCAATGCTACCATAATATCTTGTGATAAACCCATCTTTTTAATTTTGTTTAATTGCTAATATAAAAAAAATAAAACCCAATACAATCAAAGACTATATTGGGTTTCAGAACATTTTATTTAAAATGCATTAATCCACGTTATCGTGTAAAAATGAATTATTACTTCTTAATTGAATATCATCATTATCATCTGTCCCCAACATTGTTCTTGACACTTTGTTATCAGAAGAATGTTGTCCTTCTTCAATATCTAGACCTTGACGTTTATAAGCAGGAACTTTTTCTATATCATCGATTTTTGAATTATTAAATTTATAATTGAATAATTTCATTTTTTGACGACGTTCTTCTGCTCTACTTTTTAATAATTCCGAAATTGGCGTATGTAAAGGATCTATATCCTCTTCAATAGTATCGTTTTTAGGCTCTAAAACAGACTCATTAACAATCTTTGTTTCAAAAACTACGTCTTCTTCTAATTTCTCAACTTCAGTAACTGAATTTAATGCAGACTCTTCAGTCTCATAATCATCTAAAGCGTAACGAATTTCTCCTGAATCAGTTGTTTCTGTAACTGGAATAATTTCTATTTCGTCCTTAACCTCTATTTGTTCTTCATCTTCTGTTAATTGATGAATAACGGGTTGAATCACTTGACTTTCTGTAACCTCTTCAAAAGCTTCAACGGTTTCTTCTAACTTAATTTCTGCTTTTACTTCTTCAAACTCAATATCATTACTAAAAGGTAAGTCGAAAGATAAAGTTATTTGTTGCTCTTCATCTTCTTCAATCTCATTTACAACAACTTCTTCTTGAGTTGAAGTAATAACGAAATCATTAAAATCTTTAACATTTACAGAAACCTCTTCATATACAACATCAATATTTTTAATTAATTCTGAAGTAGGAATAATATCTAATTCTATTTCTTCTTTAGTTTCTTCTTTTGATTGAATTATTGATTTAGGTACAAATGTTGTGTTTACAATATCAAAATCTTCATCTAAATCAAGTGTATGTTTTATTACAGCTTCAGGTTTCTTTTCAACAAAAACTGGTTTTGCTGGAGCTACTGGAGTTTCTGGTTTTACAGCTTCGATTTTAGGCGATTCTGTTTTACCTTCTAAAGAATGTACAACCTTTTTAGTTTCTATATTGGTAATTTCGTTTTGTTGCTCTACATCAAAACCTGTAGCAACAATAGTTACAGAAATAGATTCTCCTAAACCTTCTTCTTCTCCAACTCCCATAATAATGTTAGCTCCATTACCTGCCTCATCTTGAATATGATCGTTAATTTCACCTATTTCATCAATAGTTATTTCCGAAGAACCTGAAACGATTAGCAACAATACGTTTTTAGCTCCTGTAATTTTATTATCATTTAACAAAGGAGAATCTAAAGCTTTTGTAATAGCTTCTAAAGCTCTATTTGGTCCATCTGCAGTTGCAGAACCCATAATTGCAGTTCCACTATTACTCAAAACTGTTTTAGCATCACGTAAATCAATATTTTGTGTGTAATGATGTGTTATAACCTCTGCAATTCCTCTTGAAGCAGTAGCTAAAACTTCATCAGCTTTAGAAAACCCAGCTTTAAAACCTAAATTCCCATATACTTCACGTAAATTATTATTATTAATTACAATTAAAGAGTCTACTTCTTTGCGTAGTTTTTCAATTCCGATTTGCGCTTGTTCATTACGCATTCTTCCTTCAAACTTAAATGGAATTGTAACAATACCAACGGTTAAGATATCCATATCTTTAGCCATTTTAGCAATAACTGGTGCGGCACCAGTTCCTGTTCCTCCGCCCATTCCTGCTGTTATAAATACCATTTTTGTATTTACATCTAGCATACGTTTTATTTCTTCGTAGCTTTCTACAGCAGATTGCTCTCCGACAGTAGGGTTTGCTCCTGCACCTAATCCTTCTGTTAAATGAACACCTAATTGTATTTTATTAGGTACACCACTATTTTGTAAAGCTTGAGAATCAGTATTACAGATTACAAAATCCACACCTTTTATTCCTTGTTGAAACATATGGTTAATGGCATTGCTTCCGCCGCCACCAACACCTATTACTTTAATTACATTTGATTGATTTTTTGGTAAATCAAATGAAATACTTTCGAATTCGTTGTTGCTGCTCATAAATTCTAATTTCCTTATTTTCTCCTCTATTTTTAATTCTAAACTTTAATCTTATTAAGAAGAATTATTCTTAATTATTCTGCGTTATCTAAAAAATCTTTTATTCTCGATGTAAAATTTTCTATAAAGGAA
This sequence comes from Mesoflavibacter sp., assembly GCA_034110465.1. GTDB lineage: Bacteria > Bacteroidota > Bacteroidia > Flavobacteriales > Flavobacteriaceae > Aurantibacter. The sequence goes on along the minus strand of JAWUZD010000015.1, from coordinate 41,327 downwards.
CGTCTCTCCTTTTTTGGAGCTGTTGGCTTTACTTCAATTTCTTGTTCTTCTTCAAGTTCGTTTTCTAAAACTGCTTCTTTAAATTCTGGAGTTATTTGAGTTTCTTCAATTTCATCCTCTAAAGCTTCTTCTCGTTTACGTTCTTGGCGATGTAAGCCATCCATAACCAATCCTACTGCGGTTGCAAATAACGGACTAGTAATTGCATCATCACTATCGCCTGCTAAATGCTCGTTTGGATAACCAATTCTGGTATCCATTCCTGTTATATATTCTACTAATTGCTTTAAATGTTTTAACTGACTTCCGCCACCAGTTAATACAATTCCTGCAATTAAAATTTTCTTTTGTTCTTCGTGCCCGTAATTTTTTATCTCTACATAAACTTGTTCTATAATTTCCACAACTCTAGCATGAATTATTTTAGACAAATTTTTTAATGTGATTTCTTTTGGATCTCTACCTCTTAATCCTGGAATAGAAACAATTTCATTTTCTTTATTTTCACCAGGCCAAGCGCTACCAAATTTAACTTTCAATAATTCTGCTTGCTTTTCAATTATAGAACAACCTTCTTTTATATCTTCAGTAATTATATTTCCTCCAAAAGGGATAACTGCTGTGTGACGTATAATTCCGTCTTTAAAAACAGCTAAATCTGTTGTTCCTCCACCAATATCAATTAATGCAACTCCAGCTTCTTTTTCTTCTTGACTTAAAACTGCGTTTGCAGAAGCTAAAGGCTCCAAAGTAATACCTTCTAATTCAATATCTGCAGTTTGTACACAACGTGCAATGTTTCTAATAGAAGTTACTTGACCAACTACAACATGGAAGTTAGCCTCTAAACGTCCACCATACATTCCTATTGGCTCTGTAATCTCTGCTTGTCCGTCTATTTTATATTCTTGAGGTAAAACATGAATAATTTCCTCTCCAGGAAGCATCACCAATTTATGAACTTGATTAATTAAACGATCAATATCATCTTCATCTATAACCGTTTCTGCATTAGATCTTGTTATGTAATCGCTATGCTGCAAACTTCTAATATGCTGTCCTGCAATACCTACGGTAACACCTATAATTTTTTCAGAAGCTGCTGCTTCTGCTTCTTGAATTGCTAATTGAATTGATTGAATTGTTTGCGTAATGTTATTTACTACACCACGATGTACACCTAAACTTTTAGATTTACCAATACCTAAAATCTCAACCTTACCATACTCATTTTTACGACCAATCATAGCAACAATCTTTGTGGTTCCTATGTCTAATCCTACTGAAATATTTTGTTCCATAACTTAAAATTTGGTACAAACAACTTGGTTATCAAATTGCAAATTCACTATTTTATATTCTCCTAAAACATTATCTTTATTAGCTTTAATAAAGAATGCTTTTAGGTTGTTTATTTTTTTCTCTAATTGATTTAAACTTCCAACCCTAACTATAAAAGCTGCAGATCTTAGTTTTAATTCTATTGTTTTATCATCATTCTGATGAATCTCTACAACTTGCTTCTTTAAGAAGTCGTCATTTTTAACATAATCAGCAATAGTAAATACCGTTTGTAAATCTGTTTTAGCAACTTTCCCCGTTATTAAAGGCACACGTTCTGTATAATTATTAGACAAAGGCATAAAGTTACCTTTACTATCTATATAAAACTGTGTTGCAGCAAAAACGCGTGCAATTGGTTGCTTCTGCTCAACTTTTGCACTTAATTCTCCGAGCGCATTAACGTAAACCTCTGCATTTGAAATCATTGGGTTCTTTGTTAACGACTGCTCTAAACCATTCAAATCTAAAGCTTCTTTTGTTACATTTTGTAGATTACCTTGACTTTGTATTAACAAGTTACTAACAGCCTGACTAGTAATAAATAAATTTGTATTTGACCCAACAAAAGAAACTTCTGGACTACCAACTATTCTTTTATCGTTTTTTGAAGACGAAAAAGACCAAATTGTTATCAAAAAAGCAGACAACCCTATAAACTTTATCATGTTATAATTAATTCTCATTAAGCAAAGCTTTTTTTATCGACTGAACCTCTACTCCAATATCTCCTGCACCTAAAGTTAAAATTATTTTTGCTTTGGATGATTTTATCACCTGAATCAACTCCTCCTTTTTAATTAATTTTTTATTCTCGTTTTTGATTTTTTTCAGCAACCACTCAGACGTTACACCTTTTATTGGCAATTCTCTTGCTGGATAAATATCTAACAATAGAATTTCATCAAAATTGGACAAACTATCTGCAAATTCTTCTGCAAAATCTTGGGTTCTTGAAAATAAATGCGGCTGAAAAACTACTAAAACCTCTTGTTTAGGATACATTTCTCTAACTGCTTGATGAATTGCATTTATTTCTTCTGGATGATGTGCATAATCATCTATATAAACCAAATCGTCTGACTTAATTTGATAAGAAAATCGTCTTTGCACACCTTTAAAATCGATTAATGCTAATTTCAATTTTTCAACATTGCAACCATATTCTAAAGCCATAGCTAAAGCGACTAGCGCATTGGATAGATTATGCCTTCCTGGAAAACTAAAACTAAAGCCTGTATGTGTTTCTGTTGGTGTTTTTACATCAAAAAAGTAACTATTATCTTTTATAGTGATGTTATTTGCGCAATAATCAGAATTATCTTCTATACCATAAGTTAAGCCTTCAATTGGTAAACCATTTTTAACAAATAACTTCCCATTTGGTTTTATCTTTTTTGTAAAATCCCTAAACGATTCATGCAGCGCTTCTTTTGAACCATAAATATCTAAATGATCTGCATCCATAGATGTAATGCAAGCTAAGTCTGGAGATAAGGTTAAAAACGACCTATCAAATTCATCTGCTTCAATAACACTTACTTTATCGCCATTTTGGATTAAGTTAGAATTATAATTTTCACTAATTCCACCTAAAAACGCAGTTAATTCTACATTACAAAAACGCAGTAAATGACCTAAAATTGTAGATGTTGTCGTTTTTCCGTGTGTTCCGGCTACAGCTAAACTATAGGTGTTTTCTGTAATTATTCCCAAAACTTCAGAACGCTTCATAATAGTATATGGACTATTCTTAAAATGTGCAAATTCACGACTATCTTTTGGCAGCGCTGGCGTATAGACTATTAATGTTCTGTCGTAATTTAAAAAAGACATTGGCACATTAGAAACAGAATCTTCGTAATGGATTTTAATATCTAAATCTTCTAATTCCGATGTTAATTTTGTCTTTGTTTTATCATAGCCAGCAACAACCTTTCCGGTTGCGTGAAAATAACGCGCTAAAGCACTCATACCTATTCCTCCTATTCCAAGAAAATAAATATTAGACCATCTAATCTGACTTATATGTGATTGCTTTTGACTCATTTACTTTAAAAGTTTTTCAACTTCGTTTACAATATCTTTTGTTGCATTTACTAATGCTAAAGCTTTTATATTCTGACTTAATAACTGCTGTTTTTCTTCAGAATTAATCAAATCAGTAAACTGGTTTTCAAATTGAATATCTAACTCTTTTTGAGATATTAAAATAGCAGCGTTTTTAACTGAAATAGCTTCCGCATTTTTAGTTTGATGATCTTCTGCCACATAAGGCGAAGGAATAAAAACTACTGGTTTACCCACAATACACAATTCCGAAACCGAACTTGCTCCAGCTCTTGAAATTATAATATCTGCTGCGGCATAAGCCAAATCCATTCGATTTAAAAAAGTATGCACTTGTATATCTTCCACTTTACTATATTTCTCAAAACGATCTTGATACAACTTACCACATTGCCAAATCACCTGAATATTATTAGATTTAAAATAATCTAATTCTTTTTCTATCAATTCATTTACAGCTTTAGCTCCTAAACTTCCACCAAGAACTAACAACGTTTTTTTATCTTTTTTTAAGTCGAAGAACTTGTTAGCCTCATCTACCTTTGAAGTAATATCTAATAAATCTTGCCTTACTGGATTTCCTGTAAGTTGAATTTTATCTTTTGGGAAAAAGCGTTCTAACCCAGAATATGCCACACATATTCTATTGGCACGTTTTCCTAATAATTTATTTGTAATTCCAGGATACGAGTTTTGCTCCTGTATTAATGTTGGTACAGATTTTAAATTAGCCATTTGCAATAATGGTCCACTTGCAAATCCACCAGTTCCAATAGCAACATCTGGTTTAAACTTTAAAATAATTTTATAAGCATTATACAAGCTACTGATTAGTTTAAATGGAAACATTAAGTTCTTAGCACTCAGACTACGCTGTAAACCAGAAATCCAAAGCCCTTTTATAGCATAACCAGCTTGAGGCACTTTTTCCATTTCCATTCTATCTTTTGCTCCAACAAATAAAAACTTAGCGTTTGGAAAACGTAATTTTAACTCGTTAGCAATAGCAACAGCTGGATAAATATGTCCGCCAGTTCCGCCACCAGAAAGTATGATTTTATATGTTTTTGAATTACGATTTACCATTTACGATTTACGATTTCGTAGTGTTTTAATTGACGCTACTATTATTGATAACAATTCGTTTGCTTCCGAATGCAAACGTTTCATTTCTTTATGCTCTTTATCACTTAACTCCAATAACAACTCTAAGAAATACATACTTTCACCCGCTTCTTCTTCAACAATTTTTAATTTATTAATAAAATCAGCTGTAGATTTTGCTCTACAAGCTGCCCTATAATTTGCACCTACAGAACTTGAACAACGAATTAACTGATTACAATAAGCATTATATTCACGAGAAACAGGAAACTTAGCACACAAACTCCAACAGTCTGCAGCAAATTTCTTAGTTCTATTTTTTAATACTTGTTTCATTGGATATAATCGTAAATCAAAAATCGTACATCTAAAATCAGAGTGCTTCAGATAAAATTTCTAAAGGATTTTCTTCTAAATCCGAATCTATTTCTTCGTCTTCTTTTTGTTTTATTTCTTCACGCTTAGCACTTACACTTAATATAATTCCTATAGCTAAACAAGACATCCAAATACTTGTCCCACCACTGCTTACTAGAGGTAAAGTCTGACCTGTAACAGGAAACAATTCTACAGCTACAGCCATATTTATCATAGCCTGAAAAATAATAGGCAAACCTACGCCAAGCACCAATAGCTTACCGAAAACGGAATCGCTTTTTTGTGCTACAATTACTATTCTTAATAGCAACAACATATAAGCTATAAACAAACCTAAACCACCAATTAAACCAAATTCTTCAACTATAATAGCAAATATAAAATCTGAAGATGATTGCGGTAAGAAGTTTTTCTGAACACTTTTCCCTGGTCCAACACCACTAATTCCACCAGAAGCAATGGCTATTTTAGCTTTTTCTATCTGATAATCTTCTGCTGTATCTTCTACATTTGTAAAACTATCTATCCTACTTATCCAAGTATCTACACGATTTGGCATAGCATCCGGAAATGCTTTTGCGACCAAAATAAACATTGTTAACCCTATTAAACCAGCTCCAACAATAGCAACCAAATACCTTAATGGATATCCGCCTAAAAAGGTTAACACCAAAACCATAACAAAAATAATTGCAGTGGTAGAAAAATTACTTGGCAATATTAAAGCTAAAACTATAAAAACGGGACCCCAAAGAGGTACCACTGAATCCTTGAAAGTAACAACTTGATCCTTTACTTTAGACAAATATCTAGCTACATAAACCATTAAAACAACCATTGCCAAAGTTGATGTCTGAAAAGACCAACCAACAATTGGAATCTTAATCCATCTACTTGCATTTGCGCCTTCTATTGTTGTTCCTTGAAACATTGTAACTACTAGTAACACAATTACAAATGGCATTGCCATTAAAGATAATCCTCTAAAATAGCGGTAAGGAATTTTATGTACCGCAAACATTATAGAAAAACCTAAAACCAAATGCACAAAATGTTTTATTAAAAACGAAATTGTATTTCCATTACCATAGGTATAGGCCAAATTACTTGAAGCACTATAAACTGGTAAAAAAGAAAACATAGCTAAAAGCGCAACAATTGCCCATATTAACCTATCTCCTTTTATATTTTGAAATAATTGCTTCATTCTTAATTTAAATGAATCTTAAAGATTCTTTCTTGTTTTATAAATTTCTAACTGCGTTTTTAAATTGTCTTCCTCTATCTTCATAATTTTCGAATAAATCAAAACTTGCACAACAAGGCGACAACAATACATTTTCTCCAGCTTCTGCTATTTTATAAGCAATTTTAACAGCTTCGCTCATAAATTCAGTTTCAACCAAAACATCAACCATTCCACCAAAATTCTCCTTTAACTTTTCATTGTCTTTACCTAGACAAATAATAGCTTTAACTTTCTCATTAACAAAAGCGAACAATTCAGAATAATCATTTCCTTTATCTACACCACCAACAATCCAAACCGTTGGCGCATCCATACTTTCTAAGGCATAATATGTTGCATTAACATTAGTTGCTTTAGAATCGTTTATATATTGAACCTTGTTTATTTTTAAAACATTCTCCAAACGATGCTCTACACCTTGAAAATTTTCTAAACTTTCTCTAATAGTTTGCTTTCTAATTCTAAGCAAACTAGCTACAGTAGAAGCTGCCATAGCATTTTTAATATTATGATTTCCGCTTAATGCTAAGTTTTTTGTTGGCATAGTAAAAGTGTTATTATTTATGGTTACTGTTAGGTTGTTATCTTTTAAATAAGCACCATTTTCGAAGGTTTTAGTTAACGAAAACGGTAGCAATGTTGATTTTATATTATGTGAAGCGATGTAATTAATTAAAATCTCATCGTCTGCATCGTAAATTAAATAGTCAGCTTTTGTATGGTTTTGAACAATTCTAAATTTTGAAGCCACATAGTTTTCTAGTTTATAATCGTATCGATCTAAATGATCTGGTGTTATGTTTGTTATTACTGCTATTTTGGGATTAAACGTATAGCAGTCATCTAACTGAAAACTACTTACCTCTAATACATAATTTGGATAATTAAAACCCAAAACTTGCAAAGCAAAACTGTCGCCAATATTTCCACCTAAACCAACTTCTAATTCTTGTTTTAAAATATGATACGTTAGCTTAGCTGTTGTTGTTTTACCGTTACTTCCTGTTATAGCCACACAAGTAGCATCTGTAAATTCTGCCGCAAATTCTATTTCCGAAATTACCTTAGCTGTTTCTCGTAATTGTTTTACTAATGGTACTGAATCTGGAATTCCAGGACTTTTCATTACCACATCTGCATCTACTATTTTAAATTCAGTATGCTGCTTATCTTCAAAATCGATATTATTATCTTGAAGTATTTTTTTATACTTAGGCTTTATTTCACCTTTATCAGACACAAAAACGTCGTAACCTTTAGCCTTAGCTAAAAGCGCTGTTCCTGTTCCGCTTTCGCCAGAACCTAACACAACTATTTTTGATTTACGATTCATATTTAATTCTATCTTAATTTCAATGTAACAATCGAAAGAATTGCTAAGAAAATTCCTACAATCCAAAAACGTGTTACAATTTTACTTTCGTGAAAACCACCTTTTTGATAATGATGATGCAAAGGCGACATCTTAAATATGCGTCGTCCTTCTCCGTATTTTTTCCGTGTGTATTTAAACCAAGTCACTTGTAAAATAACCGACAACGATTCTGCGAAGAAAATTCCACATAACAATGGAATTAAAAGCTCTTTTCTAACAGCTATAGCAATTACAGCAATTATTCCACCAATAGTCAAACTCCCTGTATCTCCCATAAAAACTTGTGCTGGAAATGTATTGTACCATAGAAAGCCAATTAATGCACCTGCAAAAGCTGCTATAAAAACAACGAGTTCTCCTAAGCGCGGAATAAACATCACATTTAGGTAATCTGAAAACACAATATTTCCAGAAATAAATGCAAAAACAGCTAATGCAAATACTATTATAGCAGAACTTCCTGCTGCTAAACCATCTATTCCATCGGTTAAATTAGCGCCGTTAGATACTGCAGTTATAATAAATATTACGATTGGAATAAAAATTAACCAAGCATATTTACCCGTTTCATCTCCAAACCAAGACGTAATCTCTGCATAATCGAATTCGTTATTTTTTACAAAAGGAATAGTTGTCTTTAAAGACTGCTCTTCTGCTTTAAACTCTTTTACTGTGTTTTGACTAATTTGTTCTGTTGAAAATTCAGGATTAATCTTCTCTTGCTTTATGGTAACTCCAGGGTGAAAGTACATAATACAACCCACAAAAACACCTAAACCAACTTGACCTAAAACTTTAAACTTACCGCTTAAACCAGCTTTATCTTTTTTAAATACTTTAATATAATCATCTGTAAAACCAACAACTCCCATCCAAATGGTTGTAACAATTAGCATAATAACATATATGTTCTCAAGCTTTGCGAATAATAACACAGGAATTAAAGTGGCTAAAATTATTATAATTCCACCCATAGTTGGTGTCCCTGCTTTTTCTACTTGTCCGTCTAATCCTAAATCACGAATAGATTCTCCAACCTGCATTTTTTGTAATAATACAATGATTTTCTTTCCAAATATCGTAGAAAATAACAACGAAAATATAATAGCCAAAGCTGCACGAAATGTGATAAATTGAAACACACTTGCACCAGTTAATTGGTATTCTTTTTCTAAAAATTCGAATAGATAGTATAACATCTGTAATTTATTTATCTAATTGGTTTAATAATTCTGTTACGGTTTTTAAATCGTCGAAATCTGACTTTACACCTTTAATATCTTGATAAGTTTCGTGACCTTTTCCCGCTATTAAAATAATATCGCCTGCATTTGCCATTTGGCAAGCCGATTTAATAGCTTGTTTTCTATCTGAAATAGATACTGTTTTTTTGAAATTTTGAGCTTCTACACCTTTTTCAATATCCTCTATAATAGTTTGCGGTTCTTCGCTTCTTGGATTATCGCTTGTAAAAACCACTTTAGTACTTAAAGCCGAAGCAATATGTCCCATTTTTGGTCTTTTAGTTTTATCTCTATCTCCTCCACAACCAACAACAGTAATAAGTTCTTCGTTTTTAGTTCTTATAGAATTAATGGTTTCTAATACATTTTTTAAAGCATCTGGCGTATGTGCATAATCTACAATTGCCGTAATTCCCGAATTAGATACTATATACTGAAAACGTCCACTTACCGATTCTAAAACTGAAACCAATCTTAATATCTCCTGGTTTTCTAAACCTAATAGTTCTGCAGTAGCATAAATTGCTAACACATTATAAGCGTTAAAATTCCCTATTAACTTAGTCCAAACGTCTTGATTATTAATTTTTAACAATAAGCCACTTAGTTGATTTTCTAATATTTTTGCCTGATAATCTGCTATACTTTTTAGTGCATAGGTTTGTTTTTTAGCTGCGGTGTTTTGCAGCATAATCATTCCGTTTTTATCGTCCGCATTAGTTAATGCGAAAGCTGATTTTGGTAACTGATCGAAAAAACGTTTTTTAACATCGCGATATTCTGCAAACGTATCGTGATAATCTAAATGATCATGACTTAAGTTGGTAAAAATTCCACCTTCAAAATGTAAACCTAAAGTTCTATTTTGATCAATCCCATGAGAACTTACTTCCATAAAACAGAAATCGCAACCAGCAGAATTCATTTCATCAAAATAACGATTTATCGTAATAGAATCTGGTGTTGTATGTGTTGCAGGAAATTCGGTATTATCTACCATTACTTTCACTGTTGACAACAAACCAACTTTGTAACCTGCATTTTTAAACAACTGATACAATAAAGTCGCAATAGTTGTTTTTCCATTAGTTCCTGTTACACCAACTAAACGTAATTTAGCTGATGGGTTTTCGTAATAGTTAGAAGCCATTATTGCTAGAGCCACAGACGAGTCTTTTACTTGAACATAAACTACATTCGCATTTTTTTTATCTGGTAAAACCTCACAAACTACAACCGTAGCCCCTAATTTAATAGCTGATTCAATATATTTATGTCCATCTACAACGCTTCCATTGATAGCAATAAAAACATTGTTTGCCTCTACTAATTTAGAATTAAACTGAAGTGCGTTAATTTCTGTTGCTGGATTACCAACAACACTTTCTATAGCTACTTTATAAAGTATATCTTTTAACTGCTTCACTAAACGTCTAATATTATGGTTTGATTTCGTTTTATTTTTATGCCTTTAGCAATAGATTGTGATTTTACTTTTCCAGTTTGAGAAAACTCAACTTTTAAACCCATATTTTCCAAAAGTGCTACTGCATCCATTATTGGCATTCCAATTACACTTGGCATTATAGTTAAATAATTGATTGCTTTTTTGTCGTATGCATTATACGACTTATCAATCTGAACAATATCTACGTCTAAAGAACTTAACTCGTCTTTAATTGGTGTGTCTGTAAATATTTTTTGAGCTACTTTTTTGAATACAGGACCAGAAACGTCTGCACCATAATACCCAACGCTTTTATCTGGCTCATGGATTACTACAATACATGAATACTTAGGGTTCTCTGCTGGAAAAAAACCTGCAAAAGAAGATATATAAGCCAACTTATCTTTATTCTTATAATCTTTTTGACATGTACCTGTTTTACCAGCCATAGAGAAATTCTCTGAATACAATCCGTGTCCAGTTCCGTGCTTTTTCTCTACTACATTTTTAAGCAATTGTTTTACTTTAGCTGTTGTTTCTTTAGAACAGATCTGCTTATTTATGACTTCTTTTTCAAAAGGCACAATTACCTCATCAAATCGTTTTACTTCTTTTAAGAATTTTGGCCTTACCATTTCACCATCGTTAGCAATAGCGTTATAAAACGTAAGTGTTTGCAATGGCGTAAAAGAAACTCCATAACCATAAGCCATCCATTGCAAAGCAATACCAGACCAACGACCATTCTTAATTCTTGGGTCTGGAACAATTGATTTAGCTTCTCCTATTATTGGAATACCCAAAGAATCATTATGCCTTACATTCATTTCATAAAGACGATCAATAAATTCTGACGGTTTTTTTCTATACGCTTTATCTATAGCTGCAACAATTCCAGTATTTGAAGACACCTCGAAAGCCTTAGATAAAGTGATTTTACCATAACCACCAACCTTAGAATCTTCAACTTTTTCTCCATAAAATCTTAAAACACCTTTTTTAGTATCCACAACATCACTTGTGTCTACTTTTTTGTCCTCTAAAGCAGCTGTTAACGCCATTAATTTAAACGTAGATCCAGGTTCATGAGATTCTCCAACAGCATAATTTAATCTTTCGTAGTAATAACCTTTACTGTTTCTACCTAAGTTAGAAATAGCTTTAATCTCTCCCGTTTCAACTTCCATAACAACCACACAACCATGATCTGCTTTATATTTTTCAAGCTGCTCTAAAAGCGCATGATGAGCAATATCTTGAATATTTACATCTATAGTTGTATAAACATCTAAGCCGTCTTTTGGCTCTTTTTGATTAGAATCTGAAATTGGTTTCCATTGTCCTTTTCCAATTTTCTGTTTTAAATGTGATCCATCAGTACCTTTTAAGTAAGTTTCGCCATATGCGCCATCTATTCCTGGTCTTGTAATATTTCCATTTGCATCTTTACGCTCGTAACCAATAGTTCTTTGCGCAATTCCTCCTAACGGATATTCTCTTTTTGTGTTTTGCTCTACAATAAGTCCACCTTTATAAGCCCCAAGATTTAGCAATGGCAAATTTCTAAACCAAACATAGTCTGAATATCCAATATCTCTAGCTAATAAAAAATAGCGATTTTTGTTTTTACGTTCTTTTCTTAGTTTTTTAGTATAATAAGAAGGAATATTACCGAAATAAGCAGATAAAGAATCCGACAAATCTCCAATATGTTTCTCGAAACGTTTATTTGTAGATGTCAATAAATCTAATCTAATATCATACTTAGGAATTGAAGTGGCTAACAAATCACCATTAGCAGAATACACATTTCCACGATTTGCAGGAACAACCATAGCTTTACTAGAAATATCTTCTGCAAGTGCACGGTATTTATCGCCTTGAACAAATTGAATAGACAACAATTTAAACACCACAAGAACTCCGAAGAAGAACATACATCCTGCCACAAAATACAATCGGTTTAATATGTCTTTTTCGTTTACTGCCAATTTAATCTTCTTGAAATGATTTTACTAATATTTTTTTTGGTGGAATTTCTGAAGGCATAATACCTTTTACTTTCATTTTTTCTACAATTGACGATTCCATTTTCAATTGCATTAATTCGGTTCGCCCATCAAACAAAGCAGACCGCAATTCTTTAACTTGATTTGTTAAGCGTGCAATTTCGTGCACTTTTTTATCGGCGCTATGCGAACTTCCTATCATTACCAAAGCCAAAACAGAAATAAATAAGATGACTCGCCAATTTTTAAATGAATCGTCACTTACTAAAAACTTACCTCGCAATATGTTATAAAACCCTTGTTTCATTATATTTTTTTAGCAATTCTAAGTTTTGCACTTCTAGCTCTATTATTAATTTTAATTTCTTCTTTAGACGGAATAACCAAACCACCAACTTTTTTTAATGGCACTTCAAAATTCCCATACATATCACGTTCTGGTTCTCCTTCAAACAAACCATTCCTTATAAAACGCTTTACTAATCTATCTTCTAGAGAATGGTATGATATTAAACTTATTCTACCTTCTGGTTTTAAAACCTCTGGCATTTGCATTAAAAACTCTTTTAATACTTCAATTTCTTGATTAACTTCTATTCTAATTGCTTGATAAAATTGTGCTAATATTTTATTCTCATATTTTGGCGATAAAAATTTAGCCAATATCTTTTTTAATTGATCACTAGTTACAATAGGATTATCTTTTCTTGCCTCAACAATGGACTTTGCCATTGCAGGAGCAGAACGCAACTCTCCATATTGCAATATCACATCTCTTAATTGCTCTTCCTCATACCCATTAACCACATTATATGCAGATAGTTTTGACTTCTGATTCATTCGCATATCTAAATCAGCATCAAAACGCGTAGAAAAACCTCTTTCAGCGACATCAAACTGATGAGATGAGACACCAAAATCTCCTAAAACACCATCAACTTCTTTTACACCATAAAATCTTAAAAAACGTTTTACGTATCTAAAATTTTCGTGAATTAAAGTAAATCTTGGATCATCTAATTTATTAGCTAATGCGTCTGGATCCTGATCGAAAGCAAACAACTTTCCATTTTCTCCTAAACGTTTTAAAATTTCCTTTGAATGTCCGCCGCCACCAAAAGTAACATCGACATATACGCCATCAGGTTTTATATTTAAACCATCAACAGTTTCATGTAATAAAACAGGATTATGATATTCCATTGTCTTCATCTTCGTTACCCATTACTTCTTCAGCTAAATCCGCAAAATCAAATGCAGCTTCATTTATAGCTTCTTCATACCTTGTTTTATCCCAAATTTCAATAATATTAACCGCAGAAGACAAGACAACTTCTTTTGATATATTAGCAAAAGTCACTAAATCCTTTGGGATAAGCAATCGACCATTAGCATCTACCTCAACTACTTTTACACCAGCAGTGAAACGACGAATAAAATCATTATTCTTCTTTTTAAAACGATTAAGCTTATTAACTTTCTGCATTAATTTCTCCCATTCATCCATAGGATATAATTCCAAACAAGACTGAAAAACAGCACGCTTTAACACAAACCCATTTTGTACAATAGGTGACAACTGCTTTTTTAAGGCCATAGGAATTGCTAACCTTCCTTTGGCATCTGCTTTACACTCGTATGTTCCTATTAATGAGTTCACAAGAAATTTTACAATAATCTGATTTAATGTTCAAATATATCGAAAATAATACCACTTTTTACCACAAAAACCCACATTGTTAATAACTTGATGTTTTGCGACCAGTTTTCAACAATTCTTAAAAGGTAAATTATCAAAAAAATTAAAATGTAATAAATAGGATTCGGTATTGATTTTTAATGGAATTAACTATATTTGTTTTTCTTTGAAATTAGAATAGATTGATGGCGCAAGAATTAACCACAGAAGGTAAATACACATACTTAGAAGTAGGTAAAGGTACACCTTTACTAGTACTTCATGGTTTAATGGGCGGATTAAGTAATTTTGAAGCTGTTACTTCTCATTTTAGCGAAAAAGGTTACAGAGTTATTGTGCCTGTACTACCTTTATACACTAAAACACTTTTAAAGACTAATGTTAAAGCTTTTTCTAAGTATGTTTTTGACTTTATTAAATTCAAAAAATTAGATCAAGTTATACTTTTAGGTAATTCTTTAGGTGGACATATTGGCTTATACCTAACTAAATTACATCCGGAACACGTAAAAGCATTAGTAATTACAGGAAGTTCTGGTTTGTATGAAAGCGCTATGGGTGGTGGATACACAAAACGTAGTGATTACGAAGTAATGAAAAAGAAAGCACAAGATGTTTTTTATGATCCAGCTGTAGCAACCAAAGAAATAGTAGATGAAGTTTATGAAACTGTAAACGACAGAAATAAATTAATTAAAACTTTAGCTATTGCAAAAAGTGCTATTAGGCACAATATGGCTAAAGAATTACCTAAAATGACGACAAATACGTGTATTATTTGGGGTAAAAATGATATAGTAACTCCTCCAGAAGTTGCAGAAGAATTCCACAAACTTTTACCAAATTCAGAATTGTTTTGGATTGATAAATGTGGTCACGCTGCAATGATGGAGCATCCAGAAGAGTTTAACCAAATTTTACATGCTTGGTTAACTAAACACAACTTATAACCTTTTTTTATTATGCATATTAAGTCAGCAGAATTTTTAGTAAGCAATTCTGAAGTAGCAAAATGCCCAAAAGATTTAATTCCTGAATACGCCTTTATTGGAAGAAGTAACGTTGGGAAATCGTCTTTAATTAATATGCTAACTAATCAAAAGAGTTTAGCAAAAACATCTGGAAGACCAGGGAAAACACAACTTATTAATCATTTCAAAATTAATAACGAATGGAATTTAGTAGATTTACCAGGTTACGGTTACGCTAAAGTTAGTAAGTCTTCTAAAAAAACGTTTCAGAAATTTATTACACAATACTTTAACCATAGAGAACAATTAGTTACTGCTTTTGTTTTGGTTGACATTAGACATTTACCTCAACCTATAGATTTGGAGTTTATGAAATGGATGGGCGAAAATGGAATTCCATTTTCTATGATTTTCACGAAAGCCGATAAATTAAAACCTAATGCTATTACTAAACACGTTGAGGACTACAAAAATGTAATGCTTGAAACTTGGGAAGAAATACCAAACTACTTTGTAACGTCTTCTTCTAAATTTGTTGGTAAAGACGAAGTCTTAGGATATATTGGAGAACTTAATGAAAATATGGAAAGCCAAGGATTTCTTAAAGATTAATCATCTAATTTTATTTTTTAATATAAATCAAAATTCATTCTCTCAAGAAAAAGTCTATATAAATGGAAGTGTTAATTTTAGTAATCAAATTAGATATTTAATTATTAATGAAAACAAATTATGTGGAAAAAAATAATAATTTTATTATTACTCTCAATTCTTTCGTGTAAAAATAGTAGTAATAACAAAACTATCTCAGAAGAGCTTTTTGTTGAGGTTAAATTGAATGATACATTTATAAAAAATAAATATAACAAAGGAGAATTTAGGATTGCTTCTTATTCAGCAGATAGTGTAAAGAAAACAGATAAAGATTATAAGTTTGCAAGGCTATATGTTTCAATTACAAACAAAAACATTAAAGAAGTTTTACAAATAGAATGTGATACTTTTTATGCAATAAGTAAAACCCTTAAAGATACTTTAATAATTCCTTTTTATGTTAAGTCTAATAAAATAGGTAAATTGAATTTTTCATCATTATTGGATGTTGAATATATATTAGCCGCAACTAAATTTAAAGACTCAACTAAGAAAGTAGTTGTCACGCATAGGTATAACTTTACTAAATCAGTGTATGTCAAAGATGACAATATTGACAAACCTGTAGCAAAATAGTTAAAATAATAATTAACCGCTTCAACAATATTTTAAACATAAATTAAAAAAGAATGAGTAGAAGTACTGATTCTATCTCGGAACATTTAAAAGACGAAAACTAGAGACTATTCTTCCCAATTAAAAAACACTAACTCTTCACATCTAAAGCATCACGTAAGGCATTTCCTATTAACATAAATGCCATTACTAAGAACATAATACACAAACCTGGCACTAAAGCTAAGTACGGTTTTCCAAGAATAATATAATTATAGTGATCCTTAATCATTGCACCCCAACTTGCCATTGGCGGTTGCGCTCCAATTCCTAAAAAACTTAAACCACTTTCTATTAAAATAGCAGCAGCAAAATTAGCCGCACAAATAACAATAACTGGCGCCATTATATTTGGTAAAATATGTTTTGAAATAATTCTATAATTATTAAAACCTAATGCTTTTGCAGCTGTTACATATTGTAATTCTTTAGCACTAATTATTTGTCCTCTAACTACTCTGGCAACTTCAACCCACATAGTTAATCCTACCGCAATAAAGACTTGCCAAAACCCTTTTCCTAAAGCTAAAGTGATAGCTATAACTAATAATAAGGTTGGAATAGACCACGTAATATTTATTATCCACATTATAAAAGCATCTGTTTTACCACCAAAATAACCTGCTATACTTCCTAAAGTTATGCCTATAAATAAAGATATTAAAACTGCTATAAATCCTATAGAAAAAGAAATACGAGAACCAATTAATACACGGCTTAATAAATCTCTACCATATTTATCTGTTCCTAAATAAAAGGTTTTATTAACTATTAAATCTTGAGGGTTTTTGGTAAATTTAGACACATCTAATTGCTTATTTTGTCCTATTAATCCATCGGAAGCATATTCTGTGTAACTTATTTTAGTTCCTTCAATTTTATAAGAGGATACTGGAATTTCTAGATTTGGATTGTCATCGCCTAAAAACCATTTACTATATACACTTTGTGTGTTATCTCTAGTTGAAGGCAATTCAATACATTTCACTTTAAAACCTGGCGATTTACTATGAATACTTAATTGAATCTGATTGGCATTTTCAGAATTATCTGGTGCTAAGACATAAGCAAATAAAGCACAAAAACCAATTAACAAAACGAAGGTAAAACTGAAAACGCCCCAAAAATTCTTTTTGAATTTTTGGAGCGCAATACCTGTTAATGACGTTGATTTGTGAGCCATTAATTATCCTTTAATAGTCTCTATTTTCTTTATTTCGTAGGTAGTTTTTAAATCTTGTAAGACGTGAATTGCTTCTTCAACATATACATCTTGATTTAAATATTTGTGCCAGCGATCACGTTTTTCTTTCAAAACCGTATCTTTTTCAAACAATACTTTTTCGTATGGTAAAGAATTAAACACTAAGTCTGTTTTATACTTAGAAATAGAATCAAATTGCTTAGCTTCTTTTTCGTTTTGATCTAATTCTGCTCTGTAAGCCTTATAATTTAATGAATACTCTTTTTTATCCATTTTAGATTTCACCCATTTAGCATTTGCTTCTATCAATCGTAATTGCTGATTTGTAAGCATACGTTGTTTACTACTTGCAATGGTTTTATCGTAATCAAAATAACGATTCCATTCTTGGTATTTAGCTGGTTCTATTTTATCCCAAGCTAAAGGATTTTCTTGATCTCTTTCGCCTATATCAATAAAGCTATAACGATCCGGAACAACCACATCACTAGTCACACCTTTTAACTGTGTAGAACCACCATTAATTCTGTAAAATTTTTGACGTGTTAATTTTAAAGCTCCTAAGTCATCATGCGAATTATTTCTAACCATACGATTTAAGTCTAACACATTTTGAACCGTACCTTTTCCGTACGTTTGTTGACTTCCAATAATAATTGCACGTTTATAATCTTGCATTGCAGCAGCTAGAATTTCGCTTGCTGAAGCAGATAATTCGTTCACCATAATAACTAATGGTCCGTCCCAAACTATAGATTTATCTGTATCTTCTAAAACTTCTTGAGCTTCGCCTGCAGAACGGACTTGCACAATTGGTCCATCTTTAATAAAAAGACCAGCCATATCTACAACTGTTTTTAAAGATCCACCACCATTATTTCTTAAATCTAAAACTAAGCCTTCTATGTTCTGTTCTTTTAGACGTTCAATTTCTTGACGAATATCTGAAGCTGCATTTCTTTCATCATAATCATTAAAATCTACATAAAAGCGAGGTAAATTTATAATACCAAATTTTTTGTTTTCTTTCTCTACAATAGATGATTTTGCGTATGTTTCCTCTAGCTCAACTATATCTCTAGTAATTGCTATATCCTCAATAGTACCATCTACTTTTCTAACTGTTAAAATAACCTTAGAACCTTTTGGTCCTTTAATTAACTTAATAGCATCGTCTATTCGCATTCCAACAATACTAACCGGTTGCTTTTCTTTTTCTTGACGCACTTTTAAAATAACATCTTCCACCTCTAACTCTTCACCTCTCCAAGCTGGTCCGCCAGAAATAAGTTCAACAATTTTAATATTGTCTAATTTTTTTTGAAGCCTAGCACCAATACCTTCTAATTTACCAGACATTTGTTGGTCAAATTTTTCTTTATCTTTTGGAGCCAAATAAGATGTATGAGGATCAAACTCTTCAACAATAACATTTACATAGACAGAAAACCAATCTTCGCGCTCCATATCTTCTAAGTAATCTGTATAATAAGAGTCTAGAGAACTTAATGTTTCTTTTCTACCTTTAGCTTCCAATTCTTTAGAAGACATTGTTTTTACACCTGTAGCATTCTCTGCCTTAAAATCAGGTTTGTTTTCTGCTTCTTTTTGATCTAGTAAATCGTCGTAATTAGACAGAACCGTATATTTTAGTTGTTTTCTCCAACGTTCTTTTAAGGCTTTTTTATTTTTAGTGAAATCTAAATTTTCAAAATCGGCGTTATAAGACTCTTCTTTAGAAAAATCGAAAGGCTTTTCTAAAATATCCTTATAATACTTTTTAGCTTCTTGCTGACGCATCAACATTTTTTCGTTTACTAAATTAAAGAACGAAATATCGTAAGCTTTAAGCTGATCATCTATCTGAGTTTCAAAAACTTTAAATTCTTTTATATCTGCTTGAACAAAATAACGTTTAAAAGGATCTACAGCTTGTAAATAATCTGAATAGATTTCTTTAGAAAAATCGTCATTAAGTTCTTTTGGCTCAAAGTGCAATTGCTCTAAAGCCATAGTTATAATTTGGATTAACAACTTATCTTTATTAGGATCGTTATCTACTTTAGATGTGAAGCTACAAGAGCCAAAAGCAAACAAGACTAAAAGTACTAAAACACTATAATTCCTCTTCATATAACAAACTGTATTTGGGTAATAATTCACTAATGTAAAGAAAAAACTATGCCAATAAAATGAATTAACTCTAATTTTTTGTTAAACTCGTCTAAATGTGATAAAACTAACTAAAATATGTATTTTTGTTGCAAACAATTCAGCTTTAAATGTCTAAAAAACCTTTGATTTTAATAACAAATGATGATGGCGTAACTGCTCCAGGTATAAAAGCCTTGATAGATGTGATGCTAAATTTAGGTGATGTTGTAGTTGTTGCGCCAGATAGTCCACAAAGTGGAATGGGTCACGCTATTACCTTAAATTCTGTATTGCATTTAGACAATTTAACTCAGGAAAATGACGATTACAAAACCTATAGTTGCTCTGGAACTCCAGCAGATTGTGTGAAAATTGCTATAAACGAAGTGTTAGACCGCAAACCAGATCTTTGTGTTTCTGGAATTAATCACGGTTCTAATTCTTCTATAAATGTAATTTACTCTGGAACAATGAGCGCTGCAGTAGAAGCTGGAATTGAAGGTATTCCTGCTATTGGATTTTCTTTATTAGACCATAATTGGAATGCGCATTTTGAAGATAGCAAACCTTATATTAAACAAATTGCGCAACAAGTTTTAGACAATAAACTACCTGAAGGCATTGTTTTAAATGTAAATATTCCTAATTCTGATAAAAAAGAAATTAAAGGCATTAAGGTTTGCCGACAAGCAAAAGCAAACTGGAAAGAGAAATTTGACAAAAGAAGAACACCTCAAGGCAAAGATTATTATTGGTTAACTGGTGAGTTCGAAAACCTAGACAAAGGAAAAGACACTGATGAATATGCCTTAGAGAAACACTATATCTCTATAGTTCCTGTGCAGTTTGATTTAACAGCACACCACTTTTTACAACAACTTAATACTTGGGATTTAAATGAAGAATAAAGATATAATTATAGGAATTGTAACAGGCATTATTACCACTATTATTGGAAGCATACTTTACCTTACGTTTTTTTCAAAATTTGACCTTGCAACTTCTTTTAAACAAGTTATGAGATTTAATTCTTTTAACAAACTTGTAAACTTAGGTGCTTTATTAAACTTAGCTGCTTTCTATTTTTTCCTTCATAAAGACCAAGAGCAACGTGCAAAAGGCGTTTTAATTACCACAATTATTTTAGCATTTGTCTTTTTAATACAAAAACTGTTTTAACATAATGAAATATTACATTATAGCAGGTGAAGCTTCGGGAGATCTACACGCAAGTAATCTTATGAAAGCACTTTTAAAGCAAGATCCTAAAGCAGAATTTAGATTTTGGGGCGGCGATTTAATGCAAAATGTAGGCGGCACTTTGGTTAAACATTACCGAGATTTGGCTTTTATGGGATTTATAGAAGTTATAATGAATCTTAGAACCATAACTAAAAACTTGTCATTCTGTAAAACTGACATTGAAGCTTACCAACCAGATACTATTATATTTATAGATTATCCTGGTTTTAATTTACGAATTGCAAAATGGGCAAAAGCTAAAAATATTACTACAGATTATTACATCTCGCCACAAATTTGGGCCTGGAAAGAAAGTAGAATAACAGACATAAAACGTGACGTAGATAATATGTACGTGATTCTTCCTTTTGAAAAATCGTTCTACGAAGACAAACACAATTATCCGGTAAACTTTGTTGGTCATCCCTTGATTGATGCTATCTCTAACAGAGTTGATATTAATGAAGCTGATTTTAGAGCAACTCATAAATTAAGCGACAAGCCAATTATTGCCTTATTACCAGGAAGTAGAAAACAAGAGATTTCTAAAATGCTTAGTGTTATGCTTAGTATTGTAGAAGATTTTAAAGATTATCAATTTGTAATTGCTGGAGCTCCAAGTCAGGAGTTTAGTTTTTACGAAACCTTTATTAACAAAGATAACATCACCTTTATTAGCAATAAAACTTACGATTTACTAAGTATTAGTACTGCGGCCTTAGTAACCTCTGGAACAGCAACTTTAGAAACAGGCTTATTTAAAGTTCCGCAAGTGGTTTGCTACAAAGGCAGTTGGATTTCTTACCAAATTGGAAAACGATTAATAAATTTAAAATATATTTCTTTAGTCAATTTAATATTAGACAAAGAAGTGGTTACAGAGTTAATTCAAGATGATTTTAACACTAAAAACCTTAAAAAAGAATTAGATGCTATTTTAACGGAACCTAAAGGTGGCACAATTTTTAATTATTATAATGAATTAGAAACCAAGCTTGGTGGAAAAGGCGCAAGTCAAAAAACGGCAGAATTAATTATAAAAAATAAGTCTTTATAGATGAAGAAAATCACACTAATACTAACGCTACTTATTATACTTTCTTCCTGTGGTTCAAGAAAAAGCAGTCACGTTACAACTAGAAAATCAAGTAAGACATCAAAACGAGTTTCTACTAGGAAAAGTACTCCTAAAAAGGAAACGACTAAGTCCCAAACAACCAATACAAAAATGTACAGTTCTAAAAGGGTCAATAACATTGTAAGTAATGCAAAAGATTATTTAGGCGTAAAATATAAAATGGCAGGAACTACTAAAAAAGGTATGGATTGCTCTGGTTTAATTTACACCGCTTTTGGCGAGGAAAACATACCAATGCCTCGGGTTTCTAGAGATATGGCTAAAAAAGGAGATTGGGTAGATGTAAAAGAAATTAAAAAAGGCGACTTAATATTCTTTGCAACAAGTAAAAATAATAGAAGTATTAACCACGTAGGTTTGGTTACAGAATCAAGAACCGGTTATGTTAAATTTATACATTCTAGCTCTAGTAAAGGTGTTATGGAGTCTCTATTATCTGAACGTTATTGGTATTTAGCTTACGTACAAGCTAGACGCGTATTGTAAAAATCACTATATTTAAGTGTGAAACTATTTAATTTTACACTTTTTAAACTCACTTTATGTATTGTAATTGGGATTTTAATTGCCTATTACTTTAGCATATTACTTTATATTTCAGCAGTTGTGTTTTTAGTTTTATTACTATTTACAGCTGCTTTTTTCATTTTATATAAATCGAAGCTAAAAGAACAAACCTTATTCTTTAGCCTTTTTACTCTATTAACTTTTATGAGTTTAGGTGTGCTGAGTTTTAATATTCATTCCCCTAAAAATAATACTTTACATTATTCACATTCCATAACTGATGCATCGGCTAAAACAATTATTTATAAAATTGTTAAACGACTAAAACCAAACAATTACTATTCTAAATATTATGTAGAAATTTTAAAGGTGAATAATAAAATCACTAAAGGAACAGCACTACTTCAACTTAAAAAAGACAGTTTATCGTTACTTAAAGTAGATGCTATTTACACAACCTCAACTATATTTATTCCAGTTAAAACTTCACAAAACCCAAACCAGTTTAACTATAAGGATTATTTAGAAAAGCAAGGTGTTTATCATCAGTTTTATAGTTCTAACACTAGTGCTGTTTTATTAGATAACTCCATCCACACCTTAAATGGATATGCCGCAGAACTTAGAAACACCATTAACGAAAGACTTGAGCAACACCATTTTTCTAAAGATGAATTAAGTATTATAAACGCGTTACTTTTAGGTCAGCGACAAGACATTACAAAATCTGTTTACGATAGCTACACTTACGCAGGAGCAACACATATACTAGCAGTTTCTGGTTTACATATTGGAATTATTCTTTTAATACTAAACCTACTCTTTAAACCTATTGAAAGCATAAAACACGGAAAATTCATTAAAACTGTTATAATTATATTCCTTCTATGGAGTTATGCGTTTATTGCTGGTGCATCTGCATCTATAATTAGAGCGACTACAATGTTTAGTATTGTTGCTATTGCCTGGAATTTAAGGCGCATTACTAATATTTACAATACGTTAATCAGTTCTGTTTTTATTATCCTTTTAATTAAACCCTTATTTTTGTTTGATGTTGGGTTTCAATTAAGTTATTCTGCTGTTTTTGCAATTGTAGCGTTTCAGCCATTAATAGCTAAACTTTGGATTCCAAAAACTAAGTTTGTTAATTTTTTCTGGCAAACATTTTCGGTTACTCTAGCTGCGCAATTTGGCGTTTTACCCGTTAGTTTGTATTATTTTCATCAGTTTCCAAGTTTGTTTTGGTTATCTAACTTAGTCGTTATTCCTGCTTTGAGTTTTATTTTGGGATTAGGTATATTAGTTATTTTCTTAGCTTTACTGAATTATTTACCAAATTGGCTTGCAGATACGTTTAGCTATGTGATTAGAAAGCTAACTGAATTTCTAAATTGGGTTTCAAGTTTTGAAGAATTTCTAATTAGAGACATTTCTTTTAACTCATTAAATCTTATTACGAGTATTCTTTTAGTGATTGCTATTTATATGACTTGGAATAGGTTTAAAGCTAAAAACATTATCTTTTTGCTGATTGCTTTTATTGGATTTCAAACGAGTTTAATTCACGCAAATTTGAATCACAAAAGTGATGACTTAATTATCTTTCATAAAACGAAACAAACTCTAATTGCGCTAAAAACTGATAATAACCTAAAACTATTTAATTCCGACACCATTAAAACAAATCCAATTACAACAAGTTATAAAGTGGCTAATTTTATTAGAACAACTACAGTAGATTCTATTCCTAATATGATTCACTTTAAAGATAAAACACTTCTAATCATTGATAGTTTAAGTGTCTATAAAAACCTTAATTTTAAACCAGATTATATCTTACTAAGGCAATCGTGTAAGTTAAATTTAGACCGATTAATTAAAACTTTACAGCCACAAAAAATAATTGCAGACGGAAGTAATTATAAAAGTTACGTTAACAGATGGAACGAAACGTGTAGGCACAAAAAAAGCCTTTTCCATAGTACTGAAAAAGGCGCTTTTGTATTGAAATTTTAAAATAATTACTTCTTAAACTCGTATTTAAAAGCTTCGTAATATTTATTGAAAGCATCTTGAGATGTTAAATCTTTATGTTCATCTTTCTTAAACATTTTTAAGTACAACTCTAATTGTTGTGGTGTTTTGTAACCAATAATTGGAGAAATAATATTAGCTGACTCATCTAAAAATAATATGGTAGGATAAGATCTTACACCAAATGCACCAGCTAATTGATGTTGAGAATTACGACGTTTTGCTTTTGCTGGATCATACTTTGGATTAGAATAGGTTTTACCTTGGTAAGTAACCGTATCTTTTCCTTCTGCATCAAACTTTACGGCATAATAATTTTTATTTACATAATCTACAACATCAGCATTATGAAACGTGTTTTTGTCTAACATTTTACAAGGTCCGCACCAAGATGTATAAACATCCATCATTATTTTTTTAGGTGTTTTTTTCTGCATTTCTACAGCTTGCTCAATAGTTACCCAATTAATTTCTTTTTGTGCGCTTACTAAAGTTGTTACTACTAAAGCTAATACTAAAAATATGTTTTTCATTATATCTGTTTTATTTATGTGTTCTGTCGCAAATAGCATTTCAAAGTTACAAAAAAATAAAACGCCTCAATAATGAGGCGTTTTATTTTTATATCAATTAATTGATATTATCTAATACCGTGCATTAATTTTTTTAATAAAGGATTCAATATCATAGATATTAATCCAACTCCTATTGGAATTAATGTAAAAATTAAGAAAAAAGTACTTAACGAATATTGTTCACTTATAGAGTCAATCATTCCTCCCATTTTTCCAGCAGCTTTTTGTCCAACAGCAATGGCTAAGTACCAAATTCCAAACATAAAACCAATCATACGACCAGGAACTAACTTACTTAAGTACGATAAACCTACCGGAGAAATACATAATTCTCCCATAGTATGGAATAAGAAAGCCATAATTAAAAATATCATACTTACTGATGCTGTCTTGGCGCCTTGAGGCACATCACCAGTTCCATATGCTAAAAATGCGAAACCTAGACCTAATAAAATTAAACCAATTGCATATTTCATCGCTGCACTAGGATTATACTTACTTTCCCACCATTTAGAAAATAATGGTGCTAAAGTAATAATAAAGAAAGAGTTAAGAATTCCAAACCAAGACGCATCTACTTCATTTCCATCTTGAGAGAATTTATCTACCAATCTAAAAATAACTAAAATCCATAAACCTATAAAAGCTATCGCTAAAAACACATTAGACAATCCAATTTTTTTGTAAGTCTTTTTAGCCAAGAGAATAAGAACCCAAGTAATAATAACCAATGGAACAGTTGTTAATAATAAATCTACAATTTTAAATATTGTAGCAGAGCTACCAACTAAACTTCTATCAGTATAATCTCTTGCAAATAAAGTCATAGAACCTAAAGCCTGTTCAAAAAATGCAAAGAAGAATACTGTAAACACCCCAAAAATAGAAACCGCAATAATACGATCTCTAACTATTGGCATATAACGAGAAATTCTAGCAACTAACAAAATTAAAAATAATATTAATGCAGTTAATACTACAATATTAGAACCGCTCCAATCACCAACAGTAAAAGGCAACAGATTTAAGTTTTCAATCTTTTCTAACGGATCGTTAAATAGGTATAGTAAACCACCAACTGAAGATAAAACCATTAGGATTTTATCAAACATTGTGAACGGGTTTAATTTTTCAGTTTGAGCAATTTCGGTATTGTGCTCTTTTGGGCTTTCCTCATTTATGTTCTGAGGTAATTCTACTTCATGGATTCCAGAAGGTTTTCCTCCTATTTCACCAAATAAATCTTTTGCTAACCAAAATTGAATCAAACCTAATAACATAAAAACTCCAGCTAATCCAAATCCATAGCTCCAGCCATAGTTTTCTGCTAAATATCCACAAAGCATCATCCCAAAAAAGGCACCTGCATTTACGCCCATATAATATATTGTATAAGCACCATCTTTTTTAGACTCTTTACCTTCATACATGTCAGAAATCATTGACGTCATATTTGGTTTAAAAAAACCTGTTCCTAAAATCAACAGACCTAAGCCTATATAAAAAGAATTTACGGTTTCTATAGCCATTGCGGCATGACCTAAAGTCATAAGCAAACAACCAATAACAACAGCTACTCTATATCCTGTATATTTATCCGCTAACCAACCTCCAAGAATTGGCGTTAAATATAGAAGTGAACCATAAGTCCCAATAAGCGATAAAGCATTCTCACTAGTCCATCCCCAACCTGCATTACCGCCTACCAATGGTGCGGTTAGAAATAAGACTAAAAGAATTCTCATTCCGTAGAATGAAAAACGTTCCCACATTTCTGTAAAAAATATAACAAACAATCCTGCTGGATGTCCAATTACTTTGTCTTTAAATAGGTTTTCAATATCTGTATTCATAAAATTCGAAATTAATTTATAATAAATAAGCCTTAGTCTCCATAACTAAGACTTTGTCCCTTCGTTAATTATCTGCCAGCTCAAAACCTTCAGCTTCTTCATTTTTAGTTCCTGCAATATCTTCCGCACCGTGCGTTAATCTTTTCAATGGTTTTAATATCAAAATAATTAATATTCCAAAAATAGTACAAAACACACCAATACCTGTAAAAATTTGAAACTCTCCAGCACCTTCAGAAAGCTCTCCTATTAGACCTGCCAATTTATTCCCTAAACCAGTTGCTGCAAAATATGCTCCCATCATAAACGATGCATATTTAACTGGTGCTAACTTAGTAATAAAAGATAATGCCACAGGTGAAGCACAAAGCTCTCCAATAGTATGAAATAAATAAGCTAATACTAACCAAATCATTGCAGATTTAGTGACTATGTCATCGCCATTCATTACCACTTCTGTAGTTGCTTTACTCATAAAGAAAAAACCAAAAGCCATAATTATAACACCAATAGCCATTTTAAACAAAGACGAAGATTCTTTTCCTTTTCGTCCCCATTTGTACCAAAATGAACCAACTGCTGTACCAAGTACTATTATGAAAAATGCATTAACAGATTGAAAAGCAGCTGCTGGAACTTCATAATCCATAAAAGATAGTAATCTATCAGTTTTTTGCTCAGTATATAAACTCATTAATCCTCCAGCTTGCTCAAAGGCTCCCCAAAAAACGATGATGATTATAAACGATAAAAACATAACTAACATTCTATCTTTTTCAACTTTAGTTAATGGCTTATTCATAGCTTCTTTATCTGGAGAATCACTTTTACCAATAAAATCACCAACACCTTCCAAATGCTTCAACCCTAACATATAAACAATTTGTCCTAACGCCATACCAATACCTGCAAGACCAAACCCGTAATGCCAACCATATTCTGCTGCTACAATACCAACTGCTAAAGCACCTAAAAAGGCACCTAAATTAATTCCAATATAAAACACGTAGAATCCTTTATCTCTTCTGTCGTCACCTTTCTTATATAGTCCACCAACCATTGTAGAAATATTAGGTTTTAAAAACCCAACACCAATAACAATAAAAATTAGTCCTGTAAAAAAGGCCCATTGTGCATCTACAGCTAGAATCCCATGTCCAATACATAGTAAAATACCACCAAGCATTACAGCCTTTTTTTGGCCAATAAATTTATCTGCAATCCAACCACCAGGAATTGAAGTTAGATAAACAAACATAGTATAAGTACCGTAAAACGAAAGTGTTTCTGTATTTGTCCAGCCGAATCCAGATTGTGGACTTCCTAATAAAACAGGCGCTGCTAAAAACAGTGTTAATATGGCACGCATACCATAATAAGAAAAACGTTCCCACATTTCAACAAAGAATAAAACGTAGAGTCCTAATGGGTGACCGAATAATTCTTTTTCTTGAGCATTAGTTGTTTCCGCCATAAGGTATAATGTTAGTTAAAATTTAGTTTGATTATTTTTATTTATTCTCTCCTAAAGTACGATTAATAAAATTCGTCATTTTAGTGTATAAGTGTAAACGTGTGTTTCCTCCATAAATACCATGATTTTTGTCTGGATATACCATCCATTCAAATTGCTTATTGGCTTGCACTAAAGCTTCAACCATTCTCATTGTATTTTGAACATGAACATTGTCGTCTCCAGAACCGTGAATTAATAAAAAGTCGCCTTTTAATTTATCTACGTGATTAATTGGAGAATTCTCGTCGTAACCAGAAGCATTTTCTTGTGGTGTTGTCATATAACGTTCTGTATAAATTGAGTCGTAAAAT
This sequence comes from Mesoflavibacter sp., assembly GCA_034110465.1. Lineage (GTDB taxonomy): Bacteria > Bacteroidota > Bacteroidia > Flavobacteriales > Flavobacteriaceae > Aurantibacter. Next base: position 12,634 of record JAWUZD010000015.1, on the reverse strand, counting down.
CTCCAACTTGTAACTGGAGCTACAGCAATTGCCATAGAAAACGTATCGTTTCCTTTAAATAAGGCATTAGAACTCATAAAACCACCATAAGACCAACCCCAAATTCCGATTTCGCCTTTATTTATATAATCGCGAGCACCTAATAATTTAGCTGCTGCTATTTGATCTTCAACTTCAAATTTACCTAATTCGTTTTGAGTTACTTTTTTAAATTCCGCACCTTTAAAACCAGTACCTCTAGCATCTACACAAGCCACAATATAGCCTTGCTCTGCTAACATATAATACCAATAATCGTTTGCTGAATTCCACTTATTAGCTACTTGTTGCGAACCTGGACCAGAATACTGGAACATAAATAATGGATATTGTTTTTTAGCATCAAAATTAGATGGTTTAATCATCCACATATTTAAATCGTTTCCATTAATATTAATTGTAGAAAACTCTTTTTTAGACATTTTATATCCTGCAACAACTGTTCTTGTGTTAGAATTATCTTTTATAACTTTTAAAACCTCACCTTTTTTAGATGTATTTAACGTATATAATGGTGGCGTATTAGCAGAAGAAAATGTATTAATGAAGTAAGAAAAATCTGCACTAAAATCTGCATTATTGGTTCCTGTATTTTGACTTAAACGTTGTTTTTTACGTCCATCTAATTTAATAGCATACACATCTCTATTAATTGATCCGTTTTCTACAGACTGATAAAATATGCGTTTAGACTTAGCATCGTAACCATAATAAGAGGTTACTTCCAAGTTCCCTTTTGTGACTTGATTAATTAATTTCCCGCTTTTATCGTAATGATAAATATGATTAAAACCATCTTTTTCACTTGTCCAAATAAAACTATCATCTTCTAAAAAAGTTAAGTTATCTGTAACATCTACATAAGCATTGTCTTTCTCTGCAACTGCTAAACTAGTTGTGTTTAATTTTGTGTTAATCATCCATAAATCCAATTCATTTTGATGTCTATTTGTAAATTGCGCACTTAAAACATCTGGATTATTTGTCCAATTAATTCTTGGAATATAAAAGTCTTTGTAAGTTTTACTAACCTTAATTTCCTTTAATGTTTTAGTTGCTAAATCGAACATATGAAGCGAGACTAAAGAATTAGCTTCTCCAGCTTTAGGATATTTAAAAACTGTTTGTGTTTGGTAAAGGTCAGCACCATAAACATCCATTGAAAATTCTGGAACGTTAGTTTCGTCAAAACGAATAAAAGCAATTTTTGTTCCATTGGCATTCCAGTCAAAAGCTCTAACAAAAGCAAATTCCTCTTCGTAAACCCAGTCTGTAATTCCGTTAATGATTTTGTTTTGTTCGCCATCTGTAGTCAATTGAGAGGTTGCTCCAGAAGACAAATCATTTACAAATAGATTATTATTATATCCAAATGCTATCTTAGAACCATCGGGAGAAAATGTTGGTTCTTGTATTTTATTTTCAGACACTTTCGTTAATTTTTTTGATGCAATATCATACACAAAATAAATAGCTAAAGTAGAATGTCTAAATATAGACTCTTGTTTAGTGGCTAATAAAATTTTACTTTCATCTTTACTAAAACTATAATCTGAAAAATACTGTACAGCTTCTAAATCCGTAGAACTTACTAAAGTATTCGTTTTCTTTAAAGTACTATAATCGTAGACATCTACTGCAGTACTACCCGCAGCCCTGTCGAAATTTAAAACCGAGTATTGCTTTCCATTATTCATAGAATGCAAAGCATCTAAACGTTCGGTTCTAAATGTTCCTTTAGACCAAATATCTTCTAATGTAATTTCTTTGGTTTGGGCTGAAATTAAAGTGGTTACTAAAAAGCAACAAATTGTAAATAGCTTATTAAGCGTCATATAGATTAATTTTTTGGTAACAAGAGTTCAAGTTTACTAAAAATTACGCAAAAAACCTTATTAATTAGCACTTATTTGTGTTCGTTTTTTAGTTAAAAATCCTTATAATTGGCTTGATGGCTTAATTTTGAATTAAGATAAGAATGTTATCTTTGTAGCTTATAATTTAATGTAAATGACAAAATTAGTTTCAGGCTTTTCGAAATTATCTAAAAACGAAAAAATAGATTGGTTAACAACAACCTATTTAAATGGAAATGAAGCCGCAAAAAACACCATTACTCAGTATTGGAATAGCAATGAAAAACTACAGAATCTACACGACGATTTTATAGAAAATACCATTTCTAATTTCTATTTACCACTTGGAATTGCACCTAATTTTGATATTAACGGAACGATTTACACCATCCCAATGGTTATTGAGGAAAGCTCTGTAGTCGCAGCCGCAAGTAAAGCTGCTAAGTTTTGGGAAGCTCGTGGTGGATTTAAAACCGAAGTAATCTCTACCGAAAAAATTGGACAGGTTCATTTTACATATTCTGGTACTTTTGAAGAATTAGAAGCTTTTTTTAGCACCATAAAACCAAGAATTATAAAAGATGCTAAAGCCATTACCAAAAATATGGAAAAGCGTGGTGGCGGAATTTTAGATCTTGTCTTAGTCAATAAAACTAAAGACTTAAAAGACTATTACCAATTACACGCCACATTTGAAACCCTAGATGCCATGGGTGCAAATTTTATAAACTCGTGTTTAGAACAATTTGCAACTACTTTAAAAAATGAAGCTACAAAACTAAAGGGCAATCTAAGTGTTGTTATGAGTATTTTATCTAATTACGTGCCAAATTGCTTGGTAAAAGCAAGCGTAAGTTGTAAGGTTGAAGAACTGACTGACAAAGGTATTAACGCTGAAGAATTTGCTACTAAGTTTGTGCAAGCCGTAAATATTGCTAAAATTGAACCTTATCGCGCAGTAACGCACAACAAAGGTATTATGAATGGTATTGATGCTGTGGTTTTAGCTACTGGAAACGATTTTAGAGCTATTGAAGCTGGCGTGCACGCATATGCAAGTAAAGATGGAAAATATACTAGTTTAACTCACGCGAAAGTTGAAAATGGCATTTTCACATTTTGGATAGAATTACCTTTAGCACTGGGAACAGTTGGCGGATTAACAAAACTCCATCCATTAGTTAAATTAGCGTTAGATATTTTAGGTAATCCAAATGCCAAAGAGTTAATGCAAATTGTTGCTGTTGCTGGTTTAGCGCAAAATTTTGGAGCTTTAAGATCTTTAACAACTACAGGAATACAAGAAGGACATATGAAAATGCACCTTATGAATATTCTAAACCAATTTGAAGCGACAAAGGAAGAGAAAACTATAATTGTAGAAAAATTTAAAACTGAAACAGTCACGCATAGCGCAGTTGTTGAAGCGATTGAAGAATTGAGGAAATAGCGAAATATAAAATTTGAAATTGAAAGAAACCTTTTACAGTCACGGGAAATTATTGCTTACCGCAGAATATGTGGTGTTAGATAACGCTTTGGCTTTAGCGGTTCCTACAAAATTTGGACAATTTTTAGAGGTTGAAAAAAATGATACTAATTCTATAGTTTGGAAAAGTTACACTAACACAAATACCATTTGGTTTGAAGCTGAATTTAGTATTGAAAATAATTCAATTTCTTGTTCTATTGAAAACGCTGTTTCTAAAAATTTAATTAAAATTCTTGAAGCTGCTAAAACGCTTAATCCTGAATTTTTAAATTCGGAAGTTGAATTTAATGTGACTTCTAAATTAGAGTTTCCACAAAACTGGGGTTTAGGCTCATCTTCTACGTTACTTAATAACATCGCTAATTGGGCTAAAGTTGATGCTTTTAAACTCTCTAACTTAACTTTTGGTGGTTCTGGTTACGATATTGCTTGCGCTCAAAATAGCACGCCTATTTTTTATAATTTAGAAAACAAGATTCCAAACATAAAACCAATCCATTTTTCTCCTGAATTTAAAGATAGCTTATATTTTCTTCATTTAAATCAGAAACAAAATAGTCGTGATGGAATTAAACATTACAAAGCGCAACAGTTTGATTTAACAGATACCATTACTGAAATTTCAGTAATTACAAAACAATTGAGTTCTACAACAGATTTTAATACATTCTGTGATTTAATAAATACACACGAAACTATTATTGCAAAAATCACCAAACAGGAAACTGTAAAAAGTAGATTGTTCAAAAAATTTAATGGTAGCATAAAAAGTCTTGGCGCTTGGGGCGGAGATTTTGTATTGGTGGCTTCAAAAGAAAATCCTAAACCTTATTTTGAATCTAAAGGTTTTGAAACTGTTTTGCGTTGGGATGAAATAATTTTAGAATAGACTAAATATGATCTACGATGTAGTTTTTAAATCAATATTGTTCCTCTATAAAAGAAACTCATTGTTGAATTCTCGATAAACTCATTAAAACCAGATTTCTTTTTTGCTTCGCCATTATAAAACTCAATATAATACTCTGTTGGATTAGCAAAACCAATTCTCCAAACCAAAAAGCTGAAACGTTTTGTTTTAAAATTCGGATTTAACTTTTTTAATTCCTCTAAACCAGATATCGTTAAACTATCATTTCGAGTAAGATTATAAATTATTTGTTGACTTTCAGTTAAACTATCAAATTTAACTTTAGACATCTTAGACGTTTCTTTTCCAAAAATAACGTCTGGATTAAATATTCCTTTTTTAAATAACTGCATAAATTCTTGATTTAAATTTCTTACAATTATTGTTTTTTGCCCATATCGAAATGTATGAGATGTTAAATTTGTGTCGACAAATGAATCAGATACATAATCAAACGATTCTATTTTCTCTGAAAATCTGTTATAATTACTCTTCACATATTCCTTTGAACTAAATACTCTTTTTGCAAACTGATACTCACTTTTAGTTTGCCCAAAAGAAGTGAAGAAGGATAATGCAATTAATATAGTTATCATTATTGTCTTCATGAATAATCTTCCTTGAATTAATAATTTACAGGTTTAATTATAAGTAGTACTCTACTCTTCCGTATACCAACCAGAATACTTCAAATAATTATCTGCTATTCTATTAATTTCTCCGTTAATTAATTCTTCAGAAATGTCTTTTACTTTTACCGCAGGAACTCCAGCATAAATACTTCCAGATTCTACACGCGTGTTTTGAGTAACCACTGCGCCAGCTGCAATAATACTATTACTTTCTACCACGCAATTATCCATTACAATACTTCCCATTCCAATTAACACATTATCGTGAATTGTACATCCGTGAACAATTGCATTATGACCAACAGATACATTATTTCCGATAGTGGTTGCATATTTTTGAAAGGTGCAATGTACAATAGCGCCATCTTGAATATTAACTTTATTACCCAAAACAATTGAGTTTACATCGCCGCGCAATACTGCATTAAACCAAATACTACATTGTTTTCCTATTGTTACGTTTCCTAAAATGGTTGCGTTTTCTGAGATGTAACAATCGTCTTCAATTTTTGGCGAATGTCCGTTTACTTTTTTTATTAGTGGTTTCATTAAATTTATTTATTTTTCATTTCCGTGAAATTGGAAATCTTATTAATTGTATTGCTTTTTAGCTTTTCTACTCAAATCTACTTCTTCTTGCTTCGCCTGAAGTTGTTTTGTTTAGTGCTAATTATTTTATTTCACATTACTTATTATGAGATTCCTACCTAACGCAGGAATTTTACTTGAAATAAGCTAACAACTCCGCTTTTCTTGATGCTGAAACACTTAGTTCTTTTCCATTAGACAAAACCACGCTTCCGCCTTTTCCTTTTACGTACTTCGTTATTTCGTTTACATTTACCAGATAGCTTTTATGGATTCTTGCAAATCCAGATGAGCTTAAAGCTTCGTCAAAATACTTTAGGGTTTTACTTACTAATTTCTTTTTATTAGTATTTAAATAGATTTCTGTATAATTATCGTCTGCTTTACAAAACATAATGTCTTTGGTTTCTATAACTTCAAATCCATCTTGTAAAGGAATGGTTATTTTGCCTTGAACTGTATTAATTTTTGGCACTAATATTTGTTCCTGTAATGCGTTCTCTTTTGTTTTTATATCGGTAACATAATCTACTGCTTTTATAAGCTCATCGATTTCTATGGGTTTCATTAAATAATAAGATGCGTGTGCATTTAAAGCATCTATTGCATAATTATTATATGCGGTTACAAAAATGGTTTCAAAAGTTTTGTTTTCAACTTTATCTAATAAGTCAAACGCATTTCCGTAAGGCATTTCTACATCTAAAAAAACAATATCTAAATTATTAGTCTGGATCAACTCCAAACCTTGCTGTATGTTTTCTGCTTGTCCAATTAAATTAATATTTAGACAATATTTAGCTAAATAATTACTTAAAATATCACGACTTATTTTTTCGTCTTCTACTAAAATGGCGTTTAATTTCATAAGCTTATTTTTTAATAATTACATCTACTTGTGTTCCTATTTCTTTTAGGTTATCTAAAACATTTACAGAAATACGATCTTTATACATACGATTTAAAATCTCTACACGTTTTGCAATATTTCCCAAACCTTTACTATTATGCTTTTTCTGATTATTAGTTTTTAAAGCCTTAGATTGTTCTCTACCAATACCATCATCTGTAATAGATATTTTTATAGAATTAGGTGTTAACAATCTAATATTAATATCTAGGACACCTTTATCTTCTTTATAACGTAAGCCGTGCCAAACCGAATTCTCTATATATGGTTGCAACAGCATTGGTGGAATTTTATAATCTGAAATAGTAATGTTTTCATCGATCTCAATTGTATAATCAAACTTATCTTGAAATCTAAAATGTTCTAATTTTGTGTAGCGTCTAATTAAATCTATTTCGTTTTCTAATGGAATAAAATCTTCTTCGCTATTTTCTAAAACCGATCGCATCAACTTGGAAAAATCCGACAAGTATTTATTTGCTGTTCGCTCATCATTTACTGCTATAAAACTATTAACTGAGTTTAATGCATTAAATATAAAATGCGGATTCATTTGACTTCTTAACGACTTTAATGCTAATAAATTATTTGCTAAGCGTTGTTGTTTTATAAATTTAAACATTAAATAAGCTAACAGTAAGACTAAAAACAAGCCGCCAATTAAAGAGTAAATTACTAATTGTTGACGCTTGGTTTTTTCAGATATTAATTCTACCTGACTTAACGCTAATTGCCTATCTGTTTCAAGAGATGTAATTCTACTCTGTTTTTCTGCCAAACGTTTAGAAAATCTAATTGCTTGAGATATTTCTTGTTCTTTTTTAATATAAAGCGCTTCAACTAAATTTGTATAATTCTTATAGGTCTCTAAGGCTTTATCGTATTTTTTTGATGCACTATAAACTTCACTCAGTTTTTTAGTAGCATCTTTTTTAACTATTAAATCTTCATTGTCTGATGCTATTTTTATACTCTTTTCTAAATAAGGAACCGCTTGGTTATATTCTTTTTTAAGGTAAAATGCATTACCAATTTTATAATTTTGCTTTTGAAGCGTTAAAGCACTTTCATTTGAAAAAGACATTTTTGGAGATTCAATTATAACATCTTCAATTATAGATTTTCTAGCTTCAATTTCATCATCGTAATTATTAATTTCATTTTTAAAATCTGCAACTTTTACCTTTTCTTCAATTAATCTTTTTTTACTTTCTTTTCCTGCAAGATTTAAAGCTTTATTATAATAGTTTTCGGCTTCAGAATAGGCTTGCATTTTTTTATAAACTTCTGCAATTTTAGAATTTAAATCTATTTGTTTTACTTTAATTTTAGCCTCATTTGCTTTAGCCAAAGCCTTCTTGTATAAATTTAGAGCTTCTTTAATTTTATCGGACTCAAAGTAGACGTCTGCTATACCTTCATTTTTAGAAATTAAATCCCAATTAGATAATTCTGTAAAATCAACCTCATTGTAAACATCTAAACTTTTAACAAGATTGTTGTTTAAAAAATACGCTTCAGCTAATTTTAGCTTAATTGAATTCGACTTATTATTATTTAAACTAATTCGGTAATTAGTAATAGCCAAATCATATTGTTTCCAATACATATAAGTTTCTGCAAGAATCTCGAAAGCTGTAGCGTTATCTTTTACAGATGTACTATTTTTTATACTTTCTGAAATAAATTGAATACTTTTTTCAGCTGAAAGTGTTTGGTAATATCTTGCCGAATCTATTAACTTAACAAAAGGCTTTTCTTGTGCTTTTTCTAATTGAATAGTCTCAAATGATGGTTCTACCTTAATTAATAAATCGTCTTTAGTTTCAACAAAATAATTAATTGTATTAAAATCTTGATGTGTAATTATTAACTCATCACCTAACTTCACTTTAACCGAAAATTGCCCAAATTTATTAGAAGTGGTATAAAAACCACCATTAACATTTACGCTAGCTTTAGCTATAGGATTATTTGTATCTGCTTCTTTTATTTCACCTTTTAATGTAAAATAGATAGCATTACTTTCTGAAGATTTAAATTCTTGAGATATCGCAGAAGACAATCCTATTATAAAAAGAAAAACAAACTGATAAAATGATTTCATTATTAAATTTTATACTATAAACATACTGACTTTAAATCATTAAATAAAATGACAAAACATATAAAACTCGATTTAAAAACTAAAAAAAACACATTCACTCAGCCAAACACAGGTTTCCCTTGTTTAAAGAAGCCAATAACTCAATTAGATTTTAAAACAAAAAAGCTTCGCCGTATAGCGAAGCTTTAAAATGTATTATTTTATATTGAATTAGTTAATTGCAGGACAATTACACTTGTATTTTTCTCTTCTACAGTTAAAGTTATAACCTAAAGTAAATTGATGAAAACCACCTTTGTTAAATACAACATCATTCATTTGATAACTGTAGGTATATGCAAAAACAAATTCTTTATAATCCATTCCTAAAATTGGCGTAATATATTGTAATTTCTGAGATTCTACCGCAGTACTTCCTGGACCAATATATTCTGCACCATCTAAACTTCTTCTATAAGATAATCCTCCCCAAAGTTTACCAAAATCCATTGGCTTATATACTTTAGCATTTATATCGAACGTAGTTTCTTTAGTTGCATCTCTATGAAAAATCATAAAAGATGGCTCTACTAGTAAATCGTTTCCAACAGAAAATGTATTTCCCATAGAAAAGATGTAAGTTCTTAAGTTATCATAACTTAATCCTTGTTCGTTAAAGTTAATACCATCGTTTTTTAATAAATTCTTAACTGTTGCGTGAGCAGAAAAATTATATAAACTGTAAGAAAAACCTAAATCCACATTAAAATTAGTTGCAGATTGCTCTACACCTGCAATAATTGGATCGTATCCATCTTGTAAAAACTTAGTTTCATCTAACTTATATTGAATTGCTCCAACACTTAATCCAAAAGATAGTTGATTTAAATCTACTTCACTTCTAGAAAAAAGTAAATGATGCGCATAGGTTAAATAAGCTCCAGTTTGTGAGTGAAAACCATTCTTATCTGAGTAAGCAATTCCTCCAATACCAGATTGAGATTCGCCAATACGTCCATTAGCACTAACACTTAACAAAGCTGGTGCGTCTTCATCTCCAAACCATTGCTGTCTTCCCGTTAATCTAATTTTAGCGCAATTAGCAGCACCTGCCATAGAAGGATGAATCAAATACAGGTTATCTGTTAAGTAATCTGAATATATAGGCATACCTTCTTGCGAAATAGATACGTTTGAAAAAAATAATGTAGCAAACGCTAAAAATAATACTTTGTTAAATTTCATAGTTTCAAATTTAGATGAAACAGATTTGAGTATGCTTCACTTAATAAACTTATAATAATAGCCAAATATATAAATTTAGTTTTATTAATTATAATGGTTTCCTTATAGATTTTAGCTAAAAATAACTATTCTCTGTTAAATAAAAAGAATTTTAGGGTTAAGTTTTATTATTTTTGCATAAAAAAAAAGCGAATGTCTGCATTTACAGTTAGTATAATACCTACTTCAAACGATACTATTTTAAAGTTTGAAACCAATAAATTTATAACAAAACATCAGAGTTTTGAGTATAATAATATAGATGAAGCAAAAGAATCTCCATTAGCACAGGAATTATTTTACCTGCCTTTTGTTAAGAAAGTGTATATATCAAGTAATTTTGTCGCAATTGAAAGATATAACATTATAGGATGGAATCAAGTTCAAGATGAAGTTGCAGAACAAATTACAAATTACCTTAACGAAGGAAAACTTGTAGTTAATGAAAATGTGAAAAACAAAAAAATAGCAGTTACAGTTTATGCAGAAAGCACGCCTAACCCTTCTGTTTTAAAATTTGTGGCTAATAAAAAACTAGTTACTTCTACTTTTGAATTTACATCTATAGACACTGCTAAATCATCGGAATTAGCAACGCAACTATTTAACTTCCCTTTTGTTAAATCTGTTTTTATAGATGAAAACTTTATATCGATTACAAAATTTGACGTTGCAGAATGGGATGACATCACTTTTGAATTAAGAGAATTTATTAGAACATATATAGAAACAGGGAAAGAGATTGTTAATCCTGAAGCCAAAGTTGCAAAAGAAAAAACAGCGGAAGTCTTAGACGTTAAATATGAATCTTACGACGATACATCTAAAGAAATTATAAACATACTTGAAGAGTACGTAAAGCCAGCTGTTGCTAGTGATGGTGGAAATATTCAATTTGAATCTTATAATCCTGAAACCAAAGTGGTAAAAGTTATTTTACAAGGCGCTTGCAGTGGTTGCCCATCTTCTACATATACACTTAAAAGCGGTATAGAAAATATGTTAAAAGAAATGATGAAAGGTAAAATTAATAGTGTTGAAGCTATAAATGGTTAAAATATTTTTATTAACTTCATAACTTAACATTAAATAAATTTATTAAAATGGCAGTATTAAAAGTAATAGAAGTATTATCTAGTTCAGATAAAAGTTGGGAAGATGCAACTAAAAAAGCAGTTGCTCAAGCCTCTAAAAGTGTAAAAAACATCAAATCTGTTTATGTACAAGACCAAAGTGCTGTAGTAAAAGATGATGAGGTAACTGAATTTAGAGTAAGTTTAAAATTAACTTTTGAAGTAAAATAATTCTTACTACTAAATAATATAAAAAGCCAGAATATGTTATGTTCTGGCTTTTTTATGCAATTAATTTAGATTTTAAAGATAAAAAACGCCCAATTCAAATCTATGAATTAGGCGTTTTTTTTTAAGTTTTTAATACTGATTATCGTTTTAAAGCAAAATGCGCTTGAAATTGTTTCTTAGCATTAGATCCCGAGTTTGGTTCTCTATATTCTATGGTAAACCAATAGTCACTTGTTGGCATTATCTCGCCATTGTAAGTTCCATCCCATCCTTGACCTGTTGGACTGATTTGTTTTAATAGTTTCCCCATTCTATCGAAGATATAAATCGTTGCATCTGGTTGGTCTTGGATACCGTAAATGTTCCACGTATCGTTATAACCATCGCCATTTGGTGTAAAGTATAATGGGTAATCCATTATCATTACTGTTGTAATTGCTTCTCCACAACCATTTTTATCTCTTACTGTGATAACATGTTCGCCTGCGCCTACATCTGTAAACGTATACATATTATCGTCTGGTGTGTTACTTACAAAAGCGCCACCATCTAAACTAAACTCATATACCGATACATCAAAGATAGATACAACTCCATTTGGGGCTGTGGTTACTTCTATATTATGTGTATCTGCAAATGCAGCTGTAGTTACTGTTGCTTCAATTAATGGTGGTTGACTTACTTCTACCAATGTTGTATCTGATGAACTACACATTGTTAATGTACTTGTTGATACATCTGTTACTTCTACTGTGTAATTTCCGCCTTCGGTTGGTATGATACTTGGTCCTGTTTCACTTGGTATAATATTACCATCTGGTCCCATCCACACAAAAGTATAATATGTTGCACTTAATCCTGTTGTTATTGCTGGACTTGATACAACTTCTGAACCATTCGTGTTTGCACAAATCATATAACTATCATCTAAATCAAATGAAGGTAATGGATTGACTTGTAACGTTAATGCTGTTGTTTCATAACATAATGAACTATCCACAGGTATTGTATCCGTTGTTGGTGTATCATTATCTACTCTTACATAAATAACTTGTGGGTTTACTGTGTTGGTAAACGGACTTGTTAATGCGGTTGCTGGATCTCCTGCTTCTGCTTCTGCTTGTGTTAAGTAGTAACTTACGCTGTAATTTAATGGATCTTGTCCGCCTAATACTTCGGCATCTTGCGTACTTAAGTCAAACGTCATACTGTCGTTACTAGTATTGTTATCAAACTCCATATTATCATCACAAACTTCGTAAGCGTTTGCATAAGCATTTGCTACTGCTGCTTCATTAACTTCTATAAAGAAACCTAACGTACTAAGACAACCTGTTGTAGTATTAGTTATTGCTACAAATATTTCTTGTGGATTTAAGTTATTTGGATAGTTACTTGGCGTTCCTATCATTGGTGTTCCTGCAGCTGCAGCCACTTGCGTTTCGTGATACGTTACCGTATAGTTCGTTCCGCCTTGTGCTGCTAAAATTGTTGCTGTATTTACTGTTAAATCAAAATTATAAATAGTGCCTG
>JAWUZD010000014.1:0-18016 GCA_034110465.1 Mesoflavibacter sp. | reverse complement strand
AATTTGGACTTATTACAGGCCAAGTATCTAACGATGAGTTGCTTGGTAATATATTTGCTAATTTCTGTATTGGCAAATAATTGTACAAAATAAAACAAACTAAAACATATAAAACCCTTATTAAATAAGGGTTTTTTTATGTTTAATTCTTTGTTGGTTTGCATTATTATGACTTTTTTTATGGTTTTCTGTACCTATTTTGTACCTCATTGTTATATATTTGAAAAATGGGTGTTTTGGGGGCAAATTATGTCCCTTAGGACTGCTTAGGACGTCTTAGGACGGCTTAATTACCCTTAAATTGGCCAAATTATGAGTTCAAATATTCGTTTAGAAAAAATCTGTCAGCATTGCAATTCTGTTTTTGTTGCAAAGACGACTAAGACAAAGTTTTGTGGTTTAAAATGTTCTTCAAAAGCCTATAAAAAAAGGAAAAGAGAGGAGAAGATTGGTGTTGCTATTATAGAAACAAAACAAAAAATTAAACTAACAACTAAAATTGATATTCAGGAAAAAGACATCTTAAATGTGTCAGATGCATCAATTTTGGTTGGATGTTCTAAAAAGACAATTTATAGATTAATTACTGAAGGAAAAATAAGAGCTCATAACTTTAGTGAAAGAATTACAAGAATATCGAGATCAGAAATAAATATATTTCTAGAAACGCCTATTAGTAATAATAAACTTTCACCTATTTTTAAAAGAGGAGATTACTATACAATATCAGAACTTCAAGACAAATATCAAGGACAATATTCTAAATCTTCTATTTTTCAATTGTTAAAAACTAAAGAAGTTAGAAAGGTCTCACAGCATAAGAAAGTATTTGTTTTAAAGGAAGAAGCTAATAATGCACTAAATTCATAGAGGATGGTAAATGTAACCTTGAGGCAGAAAAAGATTGCAAACGATAAGTTGAGCCTGTATTTGGACTTTTACCCAGAAATAGTTCATCCTAAAACGGGTAAATCTACACGACGAGAATTTTTGAAATTAAAAATATATGCTATACCTATAAACGATTTACAGAAAGCTCATAATAAGGAAACCATTCAATTCGCTGAATTAATTCGTTCAAAAAGGTTAATTCAGTTAAGGAATAAAGAATATGGGTTTAAAGAGAATATAAATTTAGATATTAATTTTTTAAGCTTCTTTGAATTAGTAGCAGAGGATGCTTTGAATAGATCTACTCATAAAAATTACTTGATTTGGATTGCAGCAAAGAAATATTTTGAGCATAAGTTTGGTGAAAATCTAAAAACGAGACAATTAAATAAAAGTCATGTTAAAGATTTTAGAGTTTTTCTATTAACTACAGATAATTTTAGAACTAAAGTAAAAAAGAAGCTATCTGTAAATACTGCATCAACATATTACAAAAAATTCATTTTTGTTTTAAAGGAAGCTTATCGCAGAAAACTAACTGAAGAGGATTTATCTTTAGAAGCAGATTACATAAAGGAGAATCAAACATTTCGTGATTATTTAGATGAAGGCGAGCTTAAAGTTCTTTGGAATACTCCAATTAAAATTGAAAGTGTTAAACATATGGCACTGTTTTCTGCATTGAGTGGTTTAAGATTTGTAGATATTAAAGCGCTAGACTGGTCAAGTATTTATAATGATAAACATCAAGGTTATTATGTTAAACTGCAAGAGAAGAAAACGAATAATGTAAGTAATTTGCCATTGTCTGATGCTGCAATGAAAATAATAGAAATACAAGGCACTAATAAAGGCTTTGTTTTCCCTGAACTAAAGTATTCACAAATTGTTAGACCTATTAAAGAATGGGTTACTAAGTCAGGTATTAATAAAAAAATCTCTTTCCATAATTTTAGACATAGTTTTGCAACACTACAATTAGCAAATGGAACAGATATTTATACGGTTTCAAAATTACTTGGTCATAAAAATGTATCAACAACTCAGATATACACTAAAGTTATGGACAGAAATAAAATAGAAGCGGTTAATAGAATAAATTTAGATTTGGATGGATTATAGAAAGTTATATAGAGAGGTAAACGAAGAGGTATTCAATGAAATGAAAACTTATATAATTGAAGAATTTAAAAAGTCCAATAAACTAAGATGTTATTTGAAGATTCAACAACCTATAATAGAACATTACAATAATATAGTAGCATCTCTTATTAATAAACTTAAGGATATTAACAGTAGTTTGTTAAAAACCTATAATGTTGGATTAAGTGATTATAACTGTTCATATTTTGAAGAGCTAATAGAAGCTGTTTGTGAAAATGAAATAGAGGATTTATTGGTGGATTTTTCTGATGAAGACAAACATGACATTATTTATACATTATTAAAGCAGGATCTGATAAGTCGTAAGACAAATGATTTTAGAAACGGAAGAGCTTATTTTGACTTAATTAGACAAACAGAAAAATATAAGTGGTTTGTTTTTAAAGGTAAGGATGGTTTTTCTTTAGATAATACTGCAGAATATAAAGAAATGTACTATTTACTTAATCCAGAAGATAGACCTGAAGTAAATAAGCAAACTAATATTTCTATTAAAGAATTTTCTGATGAAGAAATTCTAGTTCTAAGAGGTGTTTTTTACAAAGTTATTGAAAGATCGTTTAAATATCAAGACAATAGAAGTGTGCCGTTTACTAAAAATGATTTCAATAAAATGATTTCTATTTTAGGTAATTTGGAAGAAGAAATTAATTTAACATCTACTGCTAATCCAAGTTGTACATCGTATCAAACTTTTTTAAAATTATATGATGGTTTAAGTAGTCAAAAGAGGCACGATAAATTAGATATTCTTATTGATAAATTTAAAATATATAATATAAAACCTATTGATATTGCTTTAAAAAAGTATAGGAAAACAAACAATATTTAAAATAAACTATTCTAGTTTATCTATTTTTAATCTCAAAATAAATATCAAAAAAGTGTTTAAAGTCTTGTTGGTTAGTCTTTTGTGTTTTTGTTCTAGAATGCTAGGTGTGAACTAGCCGTTGTTAGAAAAGTTAAACTACTACATACTATTGTAATAACTTAAAATACAATAGAATGAAAAATCAAGTACTAATTATCAATGAGGAACTGTTAGAAAAACTAGCAGAAAAATTAGCCAATAAATTTATTGGTCTACACCAGAATCAGTCGGATTCTGAAGAATTATTAGATGTAAATCAAGCATCTAAAATAATTAAATTAACTAAGCCAACACTTTATGGTTTAGTGCATAAAAAGAAAATTCCATTTTACAAAAAAGGAAAAAAACTCTATTTCTATAAATCAGAGTTACTTAATTGGATTAGTTCTAGTAAATCTAAAGACGATTTAGAAGAAAGAGCTAATAGTTATTTAACCAAAAATAGCCTTTTTTAATTATGGAAAATATTACAAATAAAATACCAAAACTTCATAATAAGTATTTTGAAGACTTCAATCTTAATTCCTGTTTAAATCAGTTAATAGATTCTGTTAATTATAATCTAAACGAAACATATGTAACAAACGACTTAAAAGAGTTGTTAACGTATCAGCTTAATCAATTAAAAAAAATTAAGGCATATGTAAGCAACTCTATTCGGTTTAATCATCTGTATTTGCAAAAAAGTATAGACGATTTGCACAATAGGGATAATTCTTTAACTGAAATTTCAATAAAATTTGTTTATAAAGCTGTAGAGAAAGGAAAGGAAAACGCAGGTTTTTTAGTTGTTAATCTTGTTAAAAATTAGGTAATGGAGTATTTAAGAATTGGGGTAGAGTATTTTAAAAAGTGTAAAATGCCATTAAATAGCGGAGATAAACTTAATGTTTTAGTGAAATGGAATAAAGGCGAAATTATTACAGATCACGGAAAGGATTATTTAGAGCGTATTGAAAAGTATGATGGTTTTGTTACAATTCCAGATCACTTAAATTACAAGAAAGTAATAGATACATTTTATAATAGATATGAAGAGTTGGATATTGAATTAAAAGCAGGAGAGTTTCTTGAAACAACAAAATTTTTAAAACATATTTTTGGAGAACAATATGATTTAGGTTTAGATTATTTATCCATTTTATGGAAATATCCAAATCAAATATTGCCAATTCTTTGTTTAGTTAGTTCAGAAAGGAAAACAGGTAAAACTACTTTTTTAAATTGGTTGAAATCTATTTATCAAGGTAATATGACTATTAATAAAAACGAGGATTTTAGAAGTCAATTTAATTCAGATTGGTCTTCTAAATTATTAATAGCAATAGACGAAGTTTTATTAGATAAAAAAGAGGATAGCGAGCGCATAAAAAACCTGTCAACAGCAAGTTCATTTAAGACCGAAGCTAAGGGTAAAGATAAAGTAGAAGCTTATTTTTTTGGTAAATTTGTTTTATGCTCTAATAATGAGGAGAATTTTATTAAAATAGATAACAACGAGATTAGATATTGGGTAATTAAAGTGCCAGCCTTAAAAGATGAAGACGAGAATCCAGATTTAGAAACCAGTTTAAGAAAAGAGTTGCCTTATTTTATGTATTATTTAAATTTAAGAGCGATTAAAACTAAAAGAAGAACTAGAATGTGGTTTACTAAAGAACAGATCCATACAGAGGCTTTAGATAGACTTATTAATGGAAATAAAACAAATTTGGTTAACGAGATTGGTGAAATTATTTTAGACGACTTAATTAGGTTTGAGGTTGAAGAACTAAAATATTCTTTGGGTGATTTAGTAGAAAAGTTATCAAAGAGCAGTATTAGAGCAAATACATTTTCAGTTTCAAAAGTATTAAAAGAATGTTTTAAGATTGAAAGCAAAAATGGAACTTATAAAAAATATCACTTAACAGATATACCAGATAAGATATCTTATGTTGGGGAATCAAATCATAGAGGTCGATATTTTATATTTAAACGAGAAGATTTCATTTCCGATAAACAAAAGGGTTAATTCAGTGTTGTTTTGTTAAATACATAATTAATTGTATGATTATTAGGTGTTTGTAAATAAACATTGGATTGACAACCGAACAACAAACAACAATATAGCAACGTAAAAGTGCTGTGTTGTTGTTTGGGGTTATAATTGTTTTTGTCATAATAGGAACTTATTTTAATGTTAATAATCAACATTGTTACAGGATTGTTATGCTGCTGTTAACTTATTAGGTTTAATGTTTATAGGTTGTTTAGAGATATAAGTAACAATGCAACATTTTTAGGAGGTTTTGGCTTTTAGATTATTTAAAAAGGATGTTATATTTTATTTGGGTAGAGTTGTTGGGTTCTTTATTATTACATTAATTGTATTGATTTCCTGTGTTTGTTCTATGTAATTTTTTCTGGTTGCAGTTGGTTGATTTCGGTTGCAATTGGTTGATTTCGGTTGCTGTTGGTTGTTTTTCTGGTTGCTATTGGTTGATTTCGGTTGCAGTTGGTTGTTTTTTTTGGTTGCAGTTAGTTGATTTCGGTTGCTGTTGGTTGTTTTTTTGGTTGCAGTTGGTTGTTTTCGGTTGCAATTGGTTGATTTCGGTTGCAGTTGGTTGTTTTTCTGGTTGCAGTTGGTTGATTTCGGTTACTGTTGGTTGCAAAATGGTTTATTGTTGGGTTTAGCATAGTTGTTTTTCAGTTGGTAATTAAGCTATTAAGATTTATTGTTAAATAAATGACAGCAACCATAATATTAAACCAAATTATATGCCTATTTTAGGTGATGAAATACAATAAAATACAACTCTTAATTCTAGGAATTAAATAAATATAATGACCGAACAAAAACAACAACTAGAACAACAACTCTGGAACATCGCAAACACCCTTCGTGGAAAAATGGATGCAGATGATTTTAGAGATTATATATTAGGCTTCATTTTCTATAAGTACCTGAGTACTAAAATGGAACTCTATGCCAATAAAGCCTTAAAACCAGATGGAATCACCTTTACAGAAGTAGAAGGACATGACCAAGAATCAGAATTGATAGACGCATTAAGAGATGCAGCTTTAGATAAGCTCGGTTACTTCTTATTGCCATCAGAATTGTTTAGTGAATTAGCCAAAAGAGGGAACTCAGGCGGAAAGCACCAATTTATTTTGGGTGATTTAGCCAAAGTGCTAACGCACATAGAGCAAAGTACTATGGGTTCTGAAAGTGAAGAAGACTTTGGTGACTTGTTCTCTGATTTAGATTTAACCAGTCACAAGCTTGGAAGATCTGAAAACGACAAAAACGAATTGATTGTAAAAGTATTGTCGCATTTAGATGAAATAGATTTCGATTTACAAAATTCAGAAAGCGATGTTCTGGGTGATGCTTACGAATATCTTATTGGGCAATTTGCAAGTGGTGCAGGAAAAAAGGCAGGCGAGTTTTATACACCGCAGCAAGTCTCAAAAATATTAGCACAATTAGTAACTGTTGGTAAAGACAAGCTAAAATCGGTTTACGATCCTACCTGTGGTTCTGGTTCGTTGTTGCTGCGCGTTGCTAAAGAAGTTGGTGATGTTAGTGCCTTTTACGGACAAGAAATGAATCCTACCACGTATAACTTGTGCCGAATGAACATGATTATGCACGATGTGCATTACAAACGTTTCGACATAAAAAACGAAAACACCTTAGAAAAACCACAGCATGAAGATATGCGTTTTGAAGCTATTGTAGCCAATCCGCCATTTTCAGCTAAATGGAGCGCTAGTCCATTATTTATGAGCGACGATAGGTTTTCTGCTTATGGTAAATTAGCGCCAAGCTCAAAAGCCGATTTTGCTTTTGTGCAACACATGGTACACCAATTAGAGAGTAACGGTACTATGGCAACTGTACTGCCACATGGAGTACTGTTTCGTGGTGCTGCCGAAGGACATATACGTAAGTACCTTATAGAAGATTGTAATTATTTAGATGCCGTAATTGGTTTGCCTGCAAATATTTTTTATGGTACCAGTATACCAACCTGTATTTTGGTATTAAAAAAAGAACGCCAACACAAGGACAATATCTTGTTTATAGATGCTAGCCAACATTTTGAGAAAGTAAAAACACAAAATGTGTTACGCGAAGCAGACATTGCCAAAATTATAGATACTTATATTAAACGCGAAACAACCGATAAGTATAGTTTTGTTGCTTCTTTAAACGATGTAAAAGAAAACGACTACAACTTAAACATACCACGTTATGTAGATACGTTTGAGGAAGAAGAACCTGTAGATTTAAATGCTGTGTCACAAGAGTTAAAAGCTTTAGACCAAGATATTAAAAATACGGATGATACTATAGCCGATTTTTGCAAGCAATTAGGCATAAATACACCGTTTTAATGACAGAAGTAGCTAAAACAAATAAAAAGCTCGTTCCTAAATTAAGGTTTAAGGAGTTTGATGAGGAATGGGTTAAAAGCAAGTTGGGAGTGATTTCTAAAATTACTACAGGAAGTACACCAAGTACTTCTGTCAATGAGTTTTATAATGGTGATTATTTGTTCGTTTCCCCAGCTGATATGCAAGGAAATAGATTTATAAAAAATACTAAAACAACTTTAACAGATGCAGGTTTTTCTAAATGTAGAAAATTAAAAAAAGGTAGTGTGCTTTTTGTTTGTATAGGTTCAACAATAGGAAAAGTGGCTCAAACTATTGAAGAGTGTTCTTCAAACCAACAAATAAATGCTTTAGAAGCTAAGGAGAACTATTCAAATGATTTTATTTTTACCTTACTTGAGAGAAATGGGCAAAGAATAAAGCTTTTAGCAGGTGTTCAGGCAGTTCCTCAAATTAATAAGACGGATTTTTCAAACTTTAAATATTTATTACCATCCCTTCCCGAACAACAAAAAACAGCCTCTTTTTTAAGTGCTGTTGATAATAAAATACAGCAGCTCACCAAAAAGAAGGCATTGTTGGAGCAATACAAAAAAGGCGTTATGCAACAACTCTTCTCTGGTAAACTCCGCTTTAAAGACGATAACGGTAATCCCTACCCAGATTGGGAGAAGAAGATATTTAGTGATTTGTATTCTTTTCATTCTACAAACTCATTATCAAGAGATAAACTGAATTATGATGCTGGATCAGTCTATAATATTCATTACGGAGATATTCACACCAAGTTCAAAACAGCTTTTAAACTAAATGAAGCATATATTCCTTTTGTAAATGAAGATGTTGATCTTTCGAAAATTAAAGATGATTCATATTGCAAAAGTGGCGATTTAGTTATGGCTGATGCTTCTGAAGATTATGCAGATATAGGAAAGACAATAGAGCTAATCGATTTGAAAGATAAAAACGTTTTAGCTGGTCTTCACACATTCCTTGCACGTCCAATAACATCGAAAACAACTGTTGGTTTTTTTAGTGTTTTGCTAAAATCTTGGAGTATGAGAAAACAAATTATGGTAATAGCTCAAGGAACTAAAGTTTTAAGCTTATCAACAACAAGAGTAGGCAAATTGAAATTGAAATTACCTGTTATTGAAGAACAACAAAAAATCGCTACTTACTTATCGCGTATCGATACCAAAATAGAAAGTGTAAATAATCAAATAACCCAAACCCAAACCTTTAAAAAAGGCTTGTTACAGCAAATGTTTGTATAAAAATTAAAGTATGAGTCATCAATCGGAAGCTATATTAGAAAACAACTTAATCAAGCAATTGGTTGGTTTGGGTTATGCATCTGTTAAAGTAATGGATGGTGATGCATTGGTTTCTAACCTCAAAACACAATTAGAAGCTTTTAATAAAGACACTTATTCTAACAAAGAGTTTGATGCTATTCTAAACCATTTAGCTAAAGGTAATGTATTTCAAAAAGCTAAAACCTTAAGAGATCGATTTAGTTTTGAGCGCGAGAGTGGAGAAGTGGTTTATGTACGCTTTTACGATTCGGAACATTGGAATAATAATCTCTTTCAAGTCACTAATCAGGTTAGTTTAGAAGGTTCTTATAAAAACCGTTACGATGTTACCCTGTTGGTAAATGGTTTACCGCTTGTGCAAATAGAATTAAAACGTAGAGGTTTAGAAATAAAGGAAGCCTTCAACCAAATAAACCGATACCAAAAACACTCGTTTTGGTCTAAACATGGTTTGTTTCAATATGTACAATTATTTGTAATTAGTAATGGAGGTAATACTAAGTATTTAGCTAATAACGAGTTGCAATCGGTTAAACAAACCTTCTTTTGGGCAGATGCAACCAACAAAAATATTACAGAATTAGAAGACTTTACAAATGCGTTTTTAAACCCAGATCACTTGGGTAAAATGATTGCTAAATACATTGTTATTAATGAGACGCACAAAATATTAATGGCATTGCGTCCCTATCAATATTTTGCTACAGAAGCCTTAATAAAACAAGTAAAAACTACAACAGATAACGCCTACATTTGGCACACTACAGGTTCTGGTAAAACATTAACATCTTTTAAAACCAGTCAAATCTTAATGGATTTGCCAGAGGTTTATAAAGTAGTTTTTGTGGTAGACCGTAAAGATTTAGATTACCAAACCATGAAGGAGTTTAATGCCTTTAAAGATGGTAGTGTAGATTCTACAAACAATACTACAAGTTTAGTAAATCAATTTCTAGGAAAGTTTAAAGACAAAAAAGGCGTTGCTAAAGATTCCGATTTAATTATTACAACCATACAAAAACTTAATAATGCCATTTCTGGTCATTACCGTAAAAAGCTAGAGCATTTAAAAGACGAACGTTTTGTGTTTATTTTTGATGAATGTCATCGCTCTCAATTTGGCGAAACACATGAAAGAATTACAGAGTTTTTTAGTAAGAGTCAGTTATTTGGTTTTACAGGAACACCAATATTTGCAGATAACGCTTCTAAAAACGATTTAGGAAAACGTACCACCAAAGATTTATTTGGTAATTGCTTACATAAGTACGTGATTACAGATGCTATTAGAGATGAAAATGTCTTAAAATTTGGTATAGAATATTACAGTGTTTTTAAGCATAAAAACAAGCCTCAATTTGATGAAATGGTTGAGGATATTAATAAAGAAGAAGTCTTTAACGATACTAAATACTTAGAAAATGTTGTAGACTATATTATTGCTAATCATAACAGAAAAACGTCTAGTAAAGATTACTCAGCTTTATTTGCTGTAAGTAGTATAGATGCCGCAATTGCTTATTACGAATTGTTTCAAAAAAAGAAATTAGCAGGAGAGCACGATTTACGTATTGCAACCATATTTACCTATGGGGCTAACGAGGATGGAAAAGAAGCGCAAGATTACCTTCCAGATAATTTTGATGCCAATAATTATGGAAAAGCAGCAGAACCTACTCCTAAATACCAATCGAGTCATACCAGAGATAAATTAGAAGCTTTTATAGGAGACTATAATCAGATGTATGGCACAAAGTATACGACTAAGGATGGTAAACTTTTTGAAGGCTACTTTAAAGATATTAGTAAACGCTTAAAAGAACGTGAAAAGAAAAATTTTAATGATGCTAAAGATCGTTTAGACATAGTTATTGTTGTAAATATGATGCTTACAGGTTTTGATGCCAAAAAAGTAAATACACTATATGTCGATAAAAAATTAAAACAGCATGGTTTAATTCAGGCATTTTCGCGTACAAATAGAATTTTAGGCGAGCAGAAGTCTCAAGGAAATATATTGTGCTTTAGAAACCTTAAGAAAGCAACTGATGATGCTATTACATTGTTTTCTAACAAAGAAGCAATAGAAGTGGTAATTATGCCAGATTACGAAGACATTGCAAAGAAATTTGATGAAGCTTTTAAAAACTTAAAAGAAATAACACCAACGTATCAAAGCGTAAATGATTTAGTTACTGAAGATGATGAAGCTTCTTTTGTACAGGCCTTTAGACGATTAATGCGAAATATAAATGTGTTACAATCGTATACAGATTTCAACTGGGAAGATTTACCAATGGATGCTCAAGAGTTTGAGGATTACAAAGGAAAATACTTAGATATTTACGAAAAAGTAAAACGGGAAGCAGCAAAGGAAAAGATTTCTATCCTAGATGATATTGATTTTGAATTAGAGTTAATTCATAGAGATCGCGTTAATGTGGCTTATATTATAAAGTTATTAGCTCAAATGAAAGAGGATAAAACCTCTAATGCAGCAGCTAAGAAAAAAGCGATTATAGATTTATTAGGTGGCGATGTTATGCTGCGTAGTAAACGAGAATTAATAGAGAAATTTATAGAAGAAAACCTACCTAATATTCATGATGCTGATAAAATTGAAGAGGAATTTGATAATTATTGGCAAGAACAAAAAGTATTAGCTCTAGGTAAGATTTGTGAAGAAGAGCATTTAGACAAAGCACAGTTTAAATCATTAATTGACGCGTATATCTATAGCGGCCGAGAACCAATACGAGACGATGTCTTTAAATGCTTAGATAACAGACCAAGTATTCTTAAAGCAAGAAGTATTGGCGAACGTATTTTAGATAAAATGAAAGAATTTGTTGAGGTGTTTGTAAGTGGAATGCAGGCTTAATAATAATTTAAGATGTAGAAAAAGATGTATTTATATACCCTGAAGGGGAGAAGAATAAAATTAAAAAATGAATTTTAAACATATTGAGAACGAGATTGCTGTTTGGCACGATTGGCAAATTAGATATAAAGAGTTTGTTCCTAAATTTATCCAAGAATCTTTAACAAAGAACAAATGGGAAGATTGGGACAAAGATATTTTCCATGAGTTTTTTGAAAGATCTAATAACCAATGTGTGGCATCGCTACGTCAAGGTTATTTTACAAAGAATGAAAAAAATCAAATTAAGAAGAATTGGGATGAAGTAAGTCCAATTCTTAAATCGATTTCTAGTAATCAAGAAGAGACTATTTGGGAAAACTACAATGCTTTAGTTAAAGTATTCCGTAAATATACTAAAGTTAATAGATATGCAGCAACGCATAGAATAGTTGCAAGTTTGCAACCAAAACTATTATGTACTATTGTAAATCATTCAGATTTAAAAGAATTATATAATTATCTTAAATCTGATAACTCGCTTGTTTTACCTGATGTTTCTAATAATTGGTTTAAAGATAGTCATAGTTTATCTGTATTGTTTCAAGATAATTTGTCTGTTTCTAATTTTTACGAATCAATAACTTATCCATGGCAATTCTTAGAATTTTACAGAAAAAAGGATAAAAAAATAAATAACTTAATTAAGGTATACAAAAACAACATCTTAACCTCAGATTGGTTAGATGATGAATTATATAAGTTTGAATGGGCAAATTGGTTATCAAAAAAAGTACATATCTCAAATCAGTCTGAAGAAGAAATTCTCAATATATGTTTAGCATCTCAAGAAGAACAATACTCTACATCTAAAGGTGTACAGTTTATAAAATCTGGTGCTAGAGAACAATTAAGTAAATTTATTAGCATAGATGATATTAAAATATTTAAAGATTTTAGTAGTGGTTTAGAATTAGAAGAGTTGGATTGTTCTGGACGCAATATGAGTTATCCTATATTATCATGTTATTTATCGGTCTTTTGTCCTGATCTTGTACTTCCTGCAAGTAAAACAAGTTTTGCTAATATATGCAGTTTGCTTTTTGATGTTAAATTATCAAAAAGTGGGATGGGTTTTGTTATTGGTGTTCAGCCATATATGGAACGGATTAAAGATAAACTTTACGATGAAAAAGAAATTCTCTCAAGTCTAAGATCTAAACTTGATAAAAATAGATTAGAAAATTTAGATATAAATTGGCTAACTCAGGATTTTTTATTGTTTTTAGATAGAAATCAAAACTTAATAGAGCCTGAAAATATAATTAATAAGACTAAAAAAGAAAGAACAATGCTTACTAAACATCCATTAAATCAAATTCTTTATGGACCGCCTGGAACAGGAAAAACGTATGCAACTAAAGAAATGGCAGTATCAATAATTGATGAGAGTTTTATTTCTAATCTGGATGATAATTTAAGTACTTTAGAGAGAAGACGAGAGATTAAAAACAGATATAAGGAGTTCTGTGATAGCGGTCAAATTGTTTTTACAACGTTTCACCAATCTTTAGGTTATGAAGATTTTATAGAAGGAATAAAACCTATTCCTCCTGTATCAGATGATTCACCAATTAATTATAAAATTGAAAATGGTATTTTTAAAAGCTTGTGTAAAAAAGCTACAGAAATAAAAAGTTCAAATAATTTTGAAGAAGCTTATTCTGAATTTGTAAGTGATGTTATAGAAGCGGAAACTATAGAATTAAAATCATTAAAACAGCAAAAACCATTTAATGTAAGAATAAACCGTAATCATACAGCAGTAGCAATGCCAAAAACGGAGTTAGCGACTCCAATGGGAATTACTAAAGAAATGATGCGAGAATATATTGTAAATGATGTTGTTAAAGATTGGAGAACATATACAACATCTATAGGTGAGTATATAAAAGAGAATTATAATATATCTGTAGAAAGCAATAGTAATAAACCTAAAAATCACGTCTTAATTATTGATGAGATAAACAGGGGAAATGTGTCTGCAATTTTTGGAGAATTAATAACTCTTATTGAATCTGACAAACGTATTGGCGAAGAAGAAGAATTAAGTGTTAAATTACCATATTCTAAAGAAGATTTTGGGATACCATCAAATCTTTTTGTTATAGGGACAATGAATACGGCAGATCGTTCTGTAGAAGCTTTAGATACAGCATTAAGACGTCGTTTTAATTTTACTGAAAAAATGCCTAATCCAGATATATTAGAAGATAAAGAAATTAATGGTATTAATTTATCAGAAGTTTTAAAAACTATTAATGACCGTATAGAAGTTTTAATAGATAGAGATCACACAATTGGGCACTCATATTTTATTAATGTAAATTCTCCTACAGAATTAGCAGATGCGTTTAACAATAAAATAGTGCCTTTGTTACAAGAATATTTCTATGGTGATTATGGGAAAATTGGATTAGTTCTTGGCGAAGGTTTTGTAAAAAAAGAAGACAATGATAAGATTAGATTTTCAAGTTTTAAATATGACAATAAACAAGATTTCATAAATTACACCTATAAATTATTAACCATAAATGAAGAAAATATTGTTATAGCTGTTGGGAATATCTTAAAAACAGATAATAAATAATTGAAACAACTAAAATTCATATCCGTTTTTGAACATCAACGTCTATATGTTGGTCAACAGGGTTTTGAGCAAAATCATTTAGATGCTTTACTTAAATTAAGTGAATACCACGATGGTAATTATTTTGAACCTATTGCCAAAGGTATTAAGTTTAATCAATACGTTGGAATTATCCAAATAGATGGTTTAGCTATTCAGATAAATCCAAAAGCGGATAAAAACGATGATGATAATAAATGGCAGAATGTTTTATTAAAAATGCTTCAAGCTTGTGGAAAACTTAAAGCAGATTCTACAGGGGCTGCTAATGTTAAGCGAAAAAATCTTAATCTATTAGAAGTCTATTTTGAGCTGTATTTGTTGGAGTTAGAAAACTTAGTTAGAAAAGGTTTAATTAAACAATATAGAAAGGAAACAAAGAATTCTAAGGCTTTAAAAGGTAAATTAGAGTTCTCTGGACATATTAGAAAAAATTTAGTTCACAAAGAACGTTTTTACACAACACATCAGGTTTACGATAGTAATCATTTATTACATCAAATATTATTTAAAGCATTATCAATTATAAGTCAATTTACTAAAGGTTCAAAATTGAATGATTTAACCTCTAGAGTACAATTAAATTTTCCAGAAGTAGAACATAAAAACATTACAGAGCATCAATTAAACACTGTACAATTAAATAGAAAGTCTCAAAGCTATGGTTATGCCTTAGAATTAGCTAGACTAATTATATTAAACTATTCCCCAGATATTTCAAGTGGTAAGGAGAAAATGTTGTCTTTGCTTTTTAATATGAATGAATTGTGGGAAACCTATATTTTAAAACAATTACAAAAAGTTGGTATAGAAAAAGATGTTGAGGTTTCAGGCCAAGAGTCTAAATCATTTTGGGGTAACAATAGTTTAAAGCCAGATGTAGTCTTGCGAAAAGGAGGGAAGACCTTTATTATTGACACTAAATGGAAGCGTCCTAATAAAAGCTCAGCTTCTGTAAGCGATTTAAGGCAAATGTATGCTTATTGTCGTTTTTGGGATGCAGAAAAAGCGATGTTATTATATCCAGGAAACTTCTCTGAAAATAAGTTTAAATCATATTTAACAGATGATTATTCTAATTATTCAAATAATGAAACTTTAGAAATAGATCATCAGTGTAAAATGGGGTTTGTTTCAGTATTAAATGAAAAAGGGGAACTAGATACCGATATTGGTAATAAGGTTTTAGAATTGATGGAGTTTTAATTTACAGATCTCTCCAAAGCTTTCAACTCCACACCAAGCTCATTAAACATTCCAATAATACTGCTTAGTTTTAATTCTTGCTCGCTGTATTCTTGGGTGTTTATACTACACACAAATTCCCAAAGCTCGATAACTTCATTTATAGGCACGTTGTAGGGTTTGTAGTTTCGGTTGTCAGAAATTAACTGAAGTGAATTACTCGTTTCAATATTATTCTGTACACGCTTATACACCATACCGTCGTTAAGCGTAATTAAAACGTAAGTCTTTCCTGAAGTAATTTCAGAACGATCTTCTATAAATTTACCAATAACAAAAGAGCCATCTTTCATTGGTAGCATAGAATCCCCTTTTATAGGAAACGCTCGATGCTTACCAGTTGGTAAAAAAGGGAGTTTTATTTTCTGAAGCTGTTCAATATATTCAGGATCGTCGTAACCATTTAAATAACCTGCGGATGCTTTTACAGGTACAATTTCAATCAGGTTTTCGCCATCTTCATCTATACTAATTGGAAATAAAACACGTTTATCTCCAATTTCTATAAAAGACGAATCTTTCGATTTCGTTAAATCGTTTCTAAGTAAAATATCTATGGGTAATTTAAAATAGTCAGACAAGCTAATTAAGAACTCTAAGGTAGGCGAAGAACGATTCTCTTCATAAGAACCTATTCTTGATCTTGAAACCTTTAATTCTTCTGCTAAAGCTTCCTGAGACAATTTCTTTAAACCTCTAAGGTGTTTGATGTTTTTTGCAATTATTTTCATAATACTACAAATGTAAGCAATAAATACTTTTATATGTAGCTAATTTTTTAAAGTGAATAAATATATTTTACATCTCGATTTAGATACGTTTTTTGTGTCTTGTGAACGACTGATTGATAGTAGGCTAAAAAATAAGCCTTTATTGGTTGGAGGGACAGGAGACAGAGGTGTTGTAGCAGCTTGCAGTTATGAAACACGAACCTTTGGTGTGCATTCTGGTATGTCTATGAAAGTTGCAAAACGTTTATGTCCTGAAGCTATTGTAATTAAAGGTAATTCAGGAATCTATACGAAGTATTCACAATTAGTTACGGAGATTGTAAAGGAAAAAGTTCCCGTTTTTGAAAAAGCAAGTGTAGATGAATTTTATGCTGACTTAACAGGAATGGATAAGTTTTATGGCACTTATAAATATGCTTCAGAATTAAGACATAAAATTATTCACGAGTCGGGTTTGCCTATTTCATTTGGATTATCAGCCAATAAAATAGTATCTAAAGTAGCTACAGGAGAAGCGAAACCAAACAATCAAATGATGATTGATCCTGGTTATGAAAAACAGTTTTTAGCCCCATTATCCATTCGTAAAATTCCATCGGTTGGGGTAAAAACTTATGGTGTACTTAGAAATTTAGGAATAGATAGAGTTGGTGTTATTCAACAAATGCCACTTGAAATGATGATTAGTGCTTTGGGAGCAAACGGACGTACCATTTGGAAACGTGCTAACGCATTGGATAATCCACCCTTAGTTCCTTTTTATGAACGTAAATCGATATCTACTGAGAGAACGTTTAATAGAGATACTATTGATGTTGTAAAACTAAGAGCGACCATATTTGCTATGGCTGAAAACTTAGCGTTTCAATTAAGACGTGGTGAAAAATTAACCAGTAGCGTAAGTGTGAAAATTAGATATTCAGATTATAACACGTACACAAAACAAGTAAAAATACCCTATTCAAGCGCAGATCATGTTATTATCCCTGCCGTTTTAGAATTGTTTAATAAACTTTATAATCGTCGTTTATTGATACGATTAGTTGGGGTTAAAATAAATGATATTGTTAGTGGGAATTATCAAATTAACATGTTTGACGATACAGAAGAAATGCTCAATTTATATAATGCTATGGACACCATTCGTGGTCGTTACGGCGAATTAAGTATTATGAGAGCTTCGTCTATGGGTGCAAAAACCATAGGTAGATTTCAAAATCCGTTTAATGGCGAACCACCAGTTTTATTAGCGCACAGAAAACAATAATGTATATAAATTGTCATACATATTACTCACTTAGATACGGTACTTTTCCTGAAACTGAACTTTTAGAATTAGCACAAGAAAATAATATAGATTGTTTAGCATTAACAGATATTAATAATACATCTGCTTGCTTAAGTTTCATTAAAAATGCACCCAAATACAATATAAAACCAGTTATTGGAATAGATTTTAGAAATGGTGCAAAGCAGTTATTTGTTGGTTTAGCTCGGTCTAATGAAGGTTTTAGAGAACTAAATAGTTATTTGTCTTATTATTTAGAGCGAAAAGAACCGATTCCAAATCTAGCACCTGAATTTAATGATGCTTACATAATTTATCCCTTTGAGCGTGTTTTAGAGTTTGATGATTTAAAATTGAAACCAAATGAGTTTATTGGGGTTTCAGTAGAAGAATTAAGAAAACTAAAATTCTCTAAACTAAAAGTTTTAACTGATAAGTTAGTCGTTTTACAAACCGTTACAATTAGATCAAAAAAGGATTTTAATGCGCATCGTTTACTTAGAGCTATAGATAACAATACGTTATTAAGTAAATTAGAAACTTCGGAAGAATGTAAGCTGACAGATATAATG
>JAWUZD010000013.1:0-43755 GCA_034110465.1 Mesoflavibacter sp. | reverse complement strand
TAGCATCTAATCCAATAACTACAACACTCTCAAGAACTTTTCAAAACACTTATAATGTGTTTCGGGGTGCAAATTTACAACCCTTTTTCAAACTAACAACCCTTTTCTGAATCTTTTTTTAATTATTTTTAAACACTATACTTAATACTCTTGAATACAGATATTTATCACTTATTTTTCTTTTAATATCATTAAAACAAATGACTATTTTTAAATCTAATCGGTTTTAGTGAGTTCAATTACTCATACATCAAACTTATTGGATTAAATTCAGCTTAAAACAATCATTGTATTTAATTCTTATTATGATATCTTTATATTAATAGCTAAAATAACTAAAACTTATCGTTATAAGTTATTGGAATTCTGAATTGAATTTATAATAATGCACAATCTTACATTACACCTAGCTCTTTGTTTAGTCATGTGTCAATACTTGGGCATAAGGTCAATCCATAACAGTGTTCTACTGTATAAACTACAATTCATTCAAAAAAAATACCTTATACATTATATATAAGATAATCTATCTTTTTAGAAAAAGTATGGCACATATATAATTGTCACCATCAAACAGGTAGGTTTAATTTATCAGATTTAAATCATCCTATTACAAATTAAGGAAGTGTTTTATATTAAAAGGTATTTCGAATTCGATTACAAATCACCTAATATGATTCCTACCTTCTCAGTAATTTGAGTCTTATATATTGTATGTCATAAATCAAGATAGTATATTTGCCATATTAACATACCATACATAATGATAGATATTACATTACCAGATGGCTCAGTAAAATCGTTTGAGCAAAACGCTACTTCTATGGATGTAGCAAAAAGTATAAGTGAAGGATTAGCAAGAAACGTTATTTCTGCTAAATTCAACGACATAATTGTTGAAACCACCACTCCACTTACCACAGATGGTACTCTTACTTTATATACCTGGAATGATGTTGAAGGAAAAAAAGCCTTTTGGCATTCTTCTGCTCACGTATTAGCTGAAGCTTTACAAGAGCTATATAGTGGTATTCATTTAACTATTGGTCCTGCCATAGACAATGGATTTTATTATGATGTTGATTTTGGTGAACACATAGTTTCAGATAAAGATTTCAAGACTATTGAAAACAAAATGATTGAGATTGCAAGAGGAAAACACGAATTCTCTATTAGGTCTTCATCTAAAGCAGATGCTTTATCATTATATAAAGACAATCCTTATAAAACTGAATTAATAGAAAACCTAGAAGATGGTACGATTACATTCTGTGATCATTCTAACTTTACAGATTTATGTAGAGGTGGACATATTCCACATACAGGAATTATAAAAGCTGCAAAAGTGCTTTCTGTTGCAGGTGCTTATTGGAGAGGAAACGAAAATAACAAACAATTAACTCGTGTTTACGGAATTACGTTTCCAAAGCAAAAAGAGTTGACTCAATATTTAGAACTTTTAGAAGAAGCTAAAAAGAGAGATCATAGAAAATTAGGTAAAGAATTACAATTGTTTGCTTTTTCATCTAAAGTTGGTGCTGGTTTACCTTTATGGCTACCAAAAGGAGCAGCTTTACGTGAACGTTTAGAGAATTTCTTAAAGAAAGCTCAAAAGAAAGCTGGGTACGAAATGGTAATTACACCTCATATTGCCCAAAAGGAACTTTATGTAACTTCTGGACATTATGAAAAATATGGAGAAGACAGTTTTCAGCCTATAAAAACCCCAAAAATGGATGAGGAGTTTTTATTGAAGCCTATGAATTGCCCACATCACTGTGAGATTTATAACACACAACAATGGTCATATAAAGATTTACCAAAACGTTTTGCAGAATTTGGAACTGTTTACAGATATGAGCAAAGTGGAGAATTACACGGATTAACGAGAGTAAGAGGTTTCACTCAAGATGATGCACATATTTTCTGTACACCAGATCAATTAGATAGCGAATTTAAAAACGTTATAGATTTAGTACTTTATGTATTTGGATCTTTAGGTTTTGAAAACTTCACCGCTCAAGTATCTGTGCGTGATCCTAAAACACCAGAGAAATATATAGGTGACGTTGCCAACTGGGAAAAAGCAGAAAATGCTATTATTAGTGCAGCAAAAGACAAAGGCTTAACTTATGTTATTGAAGAAGGCGAAGCTGCTTTTTACGGACCTAAGCTAGACTTTATGGTAAAAGATGCACTTGGTAGGCAATGGCAATTAGGAACCATTCAAGTAGATTACAATTTACCAGAACGTTTCGAATTATCTTATAAAGGAAGTGATAACGAATCGCATAGACCCATAATGATTCACCGTGCGCCATTTGGAAGTATGGAGCGTTTTATTGCAATCTTATTAGAACATACTGCAGGTAATTTCCCTTTATGGTTAATGCCAACGCAAGTATCTATCTTAACTTTAAGTGAAAAATACGAGAATTACGGACAAAATGTATTAGATTTGTTTGAAAATCACGATATTCGCGCCACTATTGACAATAGAAATGAAACTATTGGAAAGAAAATTCGTGAAGCAGAAATGAACAAAGTGCCATATATGGTCATTTTAGGAGAATCTGAAGAAAAAGATAGTACAATTTCGGTAAGAAAACATGGTGGTGAAGACTTAGGCACAATTAGTGTAGATAAGTTCGCAGCATTAATATCTGAAGAAATAAAAAAGACATTAAAGCAATTTTAATAGAAAAAGAAGTTTAACTTAAATTTTAGAGCCATAGCAATTCGTAGAAGAAGGTCCAAAGGACCATTAAGAGTAATTAAAGAAGATCAGCATAATATTAACCGTAAGATTAGAGCTGAAAAAGTACGTTTAGTTGGAGACAACGTCGAAATTGGCGTTTACGACACTAGAGATGCTTTAAAAATTGCTCAAGAACAAGAGTTAGATCTTGTTGAGATTTCGCCAAAAGCTGTTCCTCCAGTTTGTAAAGTAATGGACTATAAAAAGTTCCTATACGAGCAAAAGAAAAGAGATAAGGCTATAAAAGCAAAAGCAAGTAAAGTTGTAATTAAAGAAATTCGTTTTGGTCCACAAACCGATGATCATGATTATGAGTTTAAGAAAAAACACGCAGAAAAATTCTTAAAAGAAGGTGCTAAATTAAAAGCATTCGTATTCTTTAAAGGTCGTTCTATTGTGTTTAAAGAGCAAGGACAAATATTGTTATTACGTTTAGCACAAGATCTTGAAGAGTTAGGTAAAGTAGAACAAATGCCTAGATTAGAAGGAAAACGTATGACTATGTTTATTGCCCCTAAAAAATAAATTTTTATTAGTGTTACTTCATGTAGCCTAATAATTTAAATACTGAACTTGAATCAAATGTCTTTAAATAGATACAGAATCGAGTTCAGTTTTATAGTATTATAAGTGAAATAATAAAACCTAGGAAAAAGATGCCTAAAATGAAAACAAAATCTAGTGCTAAAAAGCGTTTCAAGCTTACTGGTACTGGTAAAATTAAAAGAAAGCACGCGTTTAAGAGTCACATCTTGACTAAAAAGTCTAAGAAACGTAAGCTTGCGTTAACGCATGATGGACTTGTTTCAAAAGC
Organism: Mesoflavibacter sp.; assembly: GCA_034110465.1. Taxonomy (GTDB): domain Bacteria; phylum Bacteroidota; class Bacteroidia; order Flavobacteriales; family Flavobacteriaceae; genus Aurantibacter. The sequence goes on along the minus strand of JAWUZD010000013.1, from coordinate 40,183 downwards.
GGATACGAAAAACATTAAACTTACTTTACGTTTAAAGTAAACTAAGTTTAGTCGGTTAACTAAAATTATAAACCCTGGAGTTAGGCGTTCTTAATTGAATAAAAAATATTACTTAGTAATTGCCTACTACAAAAAACATTTAAATTATGCCTAGATCAGTAAATTCTGTAGCCAAAAGAGCCAGAAGAAAAAAGGTGCTTAAACAAGCAAAAGGATATTTCGGACGTCGTAAAAACGTTTGGACTATAGCAAAAAATGCGGTGGACAAAGCTATGCAATATGCATACAGAGATCGTAGAAATAAAAAGAGAACTTTCCGTGCATTATGGATTACGCGTATTAACGCAGGTGCAAGATTACATGGAATGTCTTATTCACAATTTATGGGTAAAGTAAAAGCTAACAATATCGAATTAAACCGTAAGGTTTTAGCTGATTTAGCAATGAACAATCCAGATGCTTTTGAAGCAATTGTAAATAAAGTAAAATAAGGCTTCTGCCTAATTAATAACTTTTTCACTTATAATTTAAAGTCCGATTCTAACGAATCGGACTTTTTTATTTTCATCTAATTTCAAACGTAATTTTGTACTTATTAATTGGCTTAATTTTGATGTCTTCTAAAACTTGCTTTTAATTTAAAAAAAGAATATAGAATTATTTTTATAGAGCATTAACCAAAATAAAAAAGCAAAACATTTTTAGTAATATTTCTAAGTGCTTTAGAATAAAAAAAAACGATACTAACACAAAAAAGGATAAACAAAAGAGGCTGACAAGTAAAAAAAACTGAACAATAATTATATTGTTCAGTTTTTAATTATTTAATAAAAATATCGTTTATTTAAGGTTTAACATCATTTTAAATTTAATTATTAGCGCCTTCAGGCAATTTTTGTATAAATAGATAAGTTGCTATTGGTAGTTCTCCAAATAAAGAATTAGAAGGGTTATTAAAAATATTACTACTTATAAATTGCACCTCTGAATTTGCACCTATGTAAATTGTTTCTCCATTCATATTTATATCTGTCGAATAATATCCTAAAGAACTATAAGTTGCTATTGGTGGTCCTCCAAATAGAGAATTGTTTGGATCGTTAAAATACTTGACTACTTATAGAAGGTGTTTCTGAATTTGCTCCTAAATTGTTTAAACGACCATCATTATTAACATCTCCAGCCCACATTCCTAAAATATCAGTTGGCATTCCAAAAGTGGTTTGCGCATTTGTTCCAAATGTAATTTGATCATTTGCATCTGTAAAATCCACTATTGCAGCTGTATCAGATAATGATACATTAGCTAATGTCATAATTCCTAAATGATTTCTATGTTTAACAGATACATAATAATTACCAGATAACTGATTAAAACTTAATGTTGAAATACCATCTGTATAAGTAAAAAAATATTGCTTAGATAAATTGAACCAATTATTAACTCTTTCAAAAACCATAAAAAAATATTTAGTGTGCTGTAAACAGATTTAATATTAAAAACTGTTTATAATAATTAATATCGAAAAAATGTTTAAGTTTTCTGCTTTTTCTTCTTAGCTGCTGGAAATAAAATATTGTTAAGAATTAACCTGTAACCTGGAGATGTGGGATGTAAAGACAATTCTGTTTTTGGGTCTCCTACGCGATGTTGATAATCTTCAGGATCATGTCCGCCATAAAACGTAAAAAAGCCTTTTCCTTTTATTCCATGAATGTATTTAGCTTCACCATTACTTTTGTTTTCTCCTAAAATCAAAACATTACTTTTAATTTCTTCTCTGGTAAAAGATGTTGTTTGTCCCATAAAACCTTTTACTAAAGCGGTATGATTTTGGTTTAACATAGTAGGAATAATATCCCATTTAGCCGAAAAATCCATTAAAGAAAAATAATCTAGTGTTTTTGGTATTTGTCTTTTTTGAGTCATATCTATACTAGAAAACTCGTAAACCATTGGACTTCTTTCTAATGTAAAGTTTTTAAAAGCTAATGTATTGTCGTAATTTATTAAAGTTTGATAGTTAGCATCACTTCCATCGCCATCAAACATTGGTTCGCAAATATCTACACCATCCGCAGCTAATGCAATATCAAAACTATCTGTTGCACTGCACATAGCAAACATAAATCCACCGCCAACAACATAATCTCTAATTTTTTTAGACACTGCTCTTTTTGCTTCAGACACTTTGTTGAATCCTAATTTTGTTGCTAGTGCTTCTGCATTATTCTTTTCTTCAATGTACCACGAAGCTGTTCTAAAACTTCTATAAAATTTACCATATTGTCCTGTAAAATCTTCGTGATGCAAATGCAACCAATCATACAAAATAAGTTCATCTTTTAAAACTTCTTCATCATAAACGGTTTCATAAGGAATTTCGGCATAATTTAAAACCATTGTAACAGCATCATCCCAAGGCATTTTTCCTTTAGGAGAATATACTGCAATTTTAGGCGCTTTTTCTAAATCTACGGATTCCTTATTTTGACTAGGACTAGCAATTTCTTCGAGAATTTGAGCTGCTTTAGAATCTGAAATAACTTCAAAACTAACACCTCTAATAATACATTCTTTCTGAAAAATTTCGGCATTCGGTAATAAAAAAGAACCACCACGATAGTTAAGTAACCATTTTACTTTTACATTTTGATTTAAAACCCAATAAGTAATTCCGTAAGCTTTTAAATGATTGACTTGCGTTTCCGCATCCATTGGTATTAATATAGAAGAAGCTTTTGCATTAACAGAACACAAGGAAAGTAAAAAAATGATTAGTAGTCTTGACATATAACGTTTTAAATTCTTTCTATTAATAATTGAAAGATACTCAAAAATAAGTCCTAGATGATTATTTTAACATATATTCAGACCAATTACTTATCATCTGCAGACAATAAAGACGCTAATACTTTAGTGGTTGGAAATTGTTCTAGTATTATCTTGAAAAACACCGTTATAGGAATAGCCATAATTAAACCAGGAATTCCCCAAATAAATCCCCAAAACATTAACATAACTAAAACAGTTATAATATTTATAGAAAAGGATTTACCCATAAAAACGGGTTCTAAAATGGCTCCAAAAACAACTTGAACCATAGAAACTGTCATAATAAAAAACACTAAAGTGCTAGAAACTTCTAATTCAACTAATGCAAAAAGAGAACATGCTATTACTGCTATAAACGAACCTACCATTTGTACAAAGTTGATTAAAAAAGCAAATAAACCCCAAAATATAGGAAAGCTAACATCAAAAAAGTAACAAGCTAATCCTGTAAATATACCTGTTAATGCACTTACTAAAACCTTAACTTTAATAAATTTAATTAGATCACGCTCTATTTTCATAAAGGTTTTAATAGACGTATGTTTTTTCTTTAAAATAGTATTATTTAATAATTTTTGAATATTTATCGAATCTGCCAACCATAATATAGCAAAGAAAACGGTCATTAAAAGCGCTGTTAAAAAACGACTTATAAAACTAAATGTTGGAGCTAATTGGCCTGACAAACCTTCTTTATTTATAAATCGAGTTAAGCTAGACGAATCTGAATTTGATTCTATTCCTAAATCTTCACCATAAGTAGCAACTAAATTGTTAATTTGAGTTTCTGCCTTTGAAAAAAACTGAGAATCTGAAGCCATTATTTGTTGACTCGATAATTTCACCAACTCTATTCCTAATTTTAAACCAATACCAAAAATAATTATAACCACGGCAATACTTAAAAGTTTAGTAAGACCTTTCTTTTGCAAAAAACGCATTATTGGCAAAAACAACAATGCAATAAACATTGATGACACTAGTGGAATAAAGATAAAAGACAGTAATTTTAATAAATAAAATATAACTGGAATTACTAAAACTAAAAGTAATTTATTTGTGGTACGTAGGTTATCCATATTTGGGATATTTAATAGTTATTAGTATTAAAATGGTACACCATCATCTTCTGTTTCTGCTGGACCAAAAGCATCTTGAGGATTTACACCTGGAAAATTATCTGGTGTAAAAGTATCATCGTTTGCGGCTGCATTCATTTTACTATGAAACTCTTGTCCAAAAGGTGTACTAAAATCGTCTAAATTATCAAACTTTCCTAAGTTTCCAATAAATTTTAAACGGATATTATCTAATCCACCATTTCTATGTTTAGCAATAATAAATTCGGCTTGTCCTTCTGTTGGACTTTGCTCATCATCATCCCATTCATCAATTTTATAATATTCTGGTCTATAAATAAAACTTACAATATCTGCATCTTGCTCAATAGCTCCAGATTCACGTAAATCTGATAATAGAGGTCTTTTACTTCCACCACGCGTTTCTACTGCACGAGATAATTGAGATAGCGCAATAACTGGAACTTTTAATTCCTTTGCTAATGCTTTAAGATTTCTAGAAATCATAGAAATTTCTTGTTCTCTATTTCCTCCACTACCAGCAGCTGTCATAAGTTGCAAGTAATCAATAATTATCATTTTTATTCCGTGCTGAGACGCTAAACGTCTTGCTTTTGCACGTAAATCAAAAATAGAAAGTGAAGGTGTATCATCTATAAATAAAGGTGCTTTTTCTAAATCCTTCACCTTTACATTTAATTGTTCCCACTCGTGCTTTTCTAATTTTCCCGTTCTTAATTTTTCTGAAGATAATCCTGTTTCACTAGAAATTAAACGTGTAATTAATTGAACTGATGCCATCTCCAAAGAGAAAAATGCAACAGGAATGCTATGGTTAACAGCAATATTTCTAGCCATAGAAAGTGTTAAAGCTGTTTTACCCATACCAGGACGAGCCGCAACAATAATTAAATCACTTTCTTGCCAACCAGAAGTTAGCGCATCTAACTTATCAAAACCTGAAGGAATACCACTCATTCCTTCTTTCTTAGAAATTTCTTCAATCTTTTTACGTGCTTGACCAACAAGATCTCTTGCGGTTTCACTAGATTTTTTAATATTTCCTTGAGTTACTTCGTATAAACGAGATTCAGCTTTGTCTAATAAATCGAATACATCTTTAGTCTCATCGTAAGAATCTTCAATAATTTCATTAGAAATTTTAATTAAACTACGTTGTATAAATTTTTGAAGAATTATACGTGCATGAAACTCGATATGTGCAGAAGAAGATACTTTTTGCGTTAAACCAATTAAATAAAAATCGCCGCCAGCTAATTCTAACTTTCCGTTTGTTTTTAATTGATTAGAAACCGTTAATAAATCGATGGGTTGGCTTTCTTGAAACAACATAAAAATGGCTTCAAAGATATGTTGATTCGCTTCTTTATAGAATGCATCTGGACTTAAAATATCTATAACCTCATCAACTCCTTTTTTATCAATCATCATAGCACCTAAAACCACTTCTTCCAAATCTACAGCTTGAGGTGGTATTTTACCTTTCTCTAGATTTATAATAGTACTTTTATTTACTTGATAGCCTTTTACTTGATTAGGTTGTTGCATAATTCGGGTTATCGATTTTAAGAATGATTTGATCTTATATAAGAAATATAAGATAGCGAAATTAGAATATTGAAACCTATTACTACTATAATTTCAACATTGAATCTCAACCATTAATAAACATTTAAACTGTTAATAAGTCGGAAAAATTGTTAATAAGCATAAAAAAAATCTGAAACATTACATTTCAGATTTTTAATGTTAATGGTATTTATGATAGATTAGTCCTTAAACTCTCCTATTTGTGCATATTTATCAATTCGTTTTGCTACTAATTCTTTTGGTGTTAAATCTTTAAACTGATTATAAGATTCTATTATAGCAGCTTTAACTGTTTTAAAAGTAGCTTCTCTATCTTGATGAGCTCCACCTAAAGGTTCTTTAACTATTTCATCAACAATTTTCATTTTTTTCATGTCTTTTGCTGTTAATTTTAAAGCGTCTGCAGCACGTTCTTTAAATTCCCAACTACGCCATAAAATAGAAGAACAAGATTCTGGAGAAATTACAGAATACCACGTATTCTCTAACATTAAAATTTTATCTCCTACTCCAATTCCTAAAGCACCACCAGAAGCTCCTTCTCCAATAACCACACTAATAATAGGTACTTGCAAACGAGTCATTTCTAAAATATTACGTGCAATTGCTTCTCCTTGACCTCTTTCTTCTGCTTCTAAACCTGGATATGCACCTGGAGTGTCTAATAAAGTAATTACAGGAATACCAAACTTCTCTGCAGATTTCATTAAACGCAATGCTTTACGGTAACCTTCTGGATTTGCCATACCAAAATTACGATACTGACGTGTTTTTGTATTATACCCTTTTTGTTGACCAATAATCATAAAAGATTGATCGCCAATTTTACCTAAACCACCAATCATAGCTTTATCATCTTTAAAATTCCTATCGCCATGAAGCTCTAGAAATGTATCACCACATAAAGCCTTAATATAGTCTAAAGTATATGGTCTATCTGGATGACGTGATAATTGAACCCGTTGCCAAGCCGTAAGGTTCTTGTATATGTCTTTTTTTGTAGCTAAAAGTTTTTTTTCAATTTGCTTGCAAGCTTCAGTAACATCAACATCACTTTCTTCTCCAATAATCTGACATTTTTGAAGTTGGTCTTCTAGCTCTTTGATTGGTAATTCAAATTCTAAATATTCCATAAGGAACTACTTTTATAATTAGTTATTAGCTTACAATATTAAACAATTTTGATGTAATTAATCGGAAAAAAAATCACATTTAACCAATATTTTTACGCTTTCCCTTAAAAATAGCATTTAGCAAAACGGTAATTAGGATTATTGCTGCTCCTAAATAAAAGGTTGGAAACATTGTTTCCGATTCTGGAAAGAAAATTAACGCCAAACAAATACCATAAACAGGTTCTAAATTATAAGTTAAAACTACTGTAAATGGACTTATCCACTTCATAACATGAACAGATGCAATAAATGCGTAAGCTGTACATATTGATGCTAATAGAAATAAGTAGGCATAATTTTCCAAACCAATATTAAAAAACTCCCAACTTAAGTCATCTTCTACAAAACACAACACTACAGTTATAAAAAGTACACCACTTAAAAATTCGTAGAAAGAAATTTTAGTTGCAGAATGTTCTTCTAGAAATTTCCCATTCAAAACAGCAAATAAAGATGATAGAAAAGCTGACAATACACCTAAGAGCATTCCTAAGATATAATCTAATTGACTTCGCACAATTAGATAAATTCCAACAACTACTATTACACCAAATAAAACTTCATAAGGAATCAGTTTTCTTTTATATATAATAGGCTCTATAATTGAAGCAAAAAAAGCTCCTGTAGAAAACATAGCCAAAGCAATTGAAGCGTTAGATAATTTTATGGATGCAAAAAAAGTAATCCAATGTAAAGCTATCACAATTCCTGCAAACGACAACTTAAACAAAGAAACTCTTGAAATACTAAGATCCACACCTTTAACTCTAATATAAAGAAACATTAGAATTGAAGCCAAAACCATTCTAAACCAAACTAAAGAAATAGCTTCTATTGTAATTAGCTTTCCTAATATAGCAGTAAATCCTGCTATAAAAACTAGAAGATGTAAATGTATGTAGTTTTTTTGCTTAGCGTTTTGCATTTTTTAATAGAAAAATTGCAACTATCCCAAATATAAAATTTGGAAACCAAACAGCTACTAGTGGAGAAAAATCTGATTGCGCAGCTAAAGTCCCGAATATTTTATCGAAGAAAACAAAAATCATAGCTACTGTAATTCCAAAAGCCAAATTTACGCCCATCCCACCTCTTCGCTTTATCGATGATACTGCTACTGCAATTAAAGTTAAAACAAAAACTGAAACAGGTAGACTCCATTTACGATAAAGCTCTAATTTATAACGACTAATGTTAGATGAGCCTCTTTTTTCTTCTTTGTCAATAAAATCTATCAATTCTGTATAGGGCAAAGTTTCTGCTATATATTTAGCTGGTGTTAAATCTGTTAAATCAAAATTAAATAAGGTGTCTTTTTTTCTTTCAACTATTAATTCATCTTCAGATTGGCCAATTTTTCTTAAAAAATAATTCTTCATTCTGTATGTAGAATCTTCTTCTATATACTTAATTGAAGTCGCAGATATTTTATGAGTCATTCTTCCTTCTTCAAAATGCTCTAAAGTAAAGTTATAACCTTGTTTTTGTTTTGGGTCAAAACTACTAACGTAAATGATTTCATTATCATTAATTTGCTTAATTACGTTTCCTTTTTCAGTAACTTGCCTATATTTATTAAGGTGTTTATACTTAAAACCATTAAAACCTTCACTAGCTTTTGGTGCTAAATATAAGCCCATTAAAAGAGATAACCCTGCAATTAAAGTTGCACCTATTAAAAAAGGTCTTAAAAAACGAGCAAAAGAAACTCCTGAACTTAAAAAAGCAACAATTTCTGTATTATTAGCTAATTTTGAAGTAAACCATATTACAGATAAAAATAAAAATAATGGAAATAATAAATGGGCAAAATAAATAGTAAAATCTAAGAAATACTGAGCGATTTCTACTCCAGTAGCTTCACTGTCTAAAATTTTACCAATTTTCTCGGCTAAATGAACCGTTATGGCAATTGGAATAAACAGCAATAACATTCCGAAAAATGTAGCTAAATATCGTTTTAATATGTACCAATCTAAAATTTTCACAGTGAGTTATTTTACAAACGATTATCCATTTGTTTTACCATTTTATCTTTCCAAGCTCTAAAATCTCCTGCAATAATATGCTTTCTTGCTTCGCGTGTTAACCAAAGATAAAATCCTAAATTATGAATAGATGCTATTTGTTTTCCTAATAATTCATTTGCATGAAATAAGTGACGTAAATACGCTTTAGAATATTCTGTATCTACCCAAGTTATTGCCATATCATCAATAGGAGAAAAATCGTCTTTCCACTTTAAATTCTTAATATTAATAGAACCATAAGCAGTAAATAACATTCCATTACGAGCATTACGTGTTGGCATAACACAATCAAACATATCTACACCTAAAGCAATATTTTCTAATATATTTATTGGTGTCCCTACGCCCATAAGATAGCGTGGTTTATCTTCTGGAAGAATTTCTGTAACAATTTCTGTCATTGCATACAATTCCTCAGCTGGTTCTCCAACAGACAATCCACCAATTGCATTTCCTTCTGCTCCAGCATTTGCAATATATTCCGCAGATTGACGACGTAAATCTTTATAAGTACTTCCTTGAACAATTGGGAAAAAAGTTTGAGAATAATCGTACTTAAAAGGTACTTTCTCTAAGTGATTCATACATCTATCCAACCATCTATGCGTCATGTGCATACTTCGCTTTGCATAATTATAATCGCACGGGTAAGGTGTACATTCATCAAAAGCCATAATAATATCTGCTCCAATAGAACGTTGTATTTCCATAACGTTTTCTGGTGTAAAAACATGATAAGAACCATCTATATGAGATTTAAACTTTACACCTTCTTCTTTAATTTTTCGTCTTCCAGATAAAGAATACACTTGGTAACCACCTGAATCTGTTAAGATATTCCTATCCCAATTCATAAACTTATGTAATCCACCTGCTTTTTCAATCGTTTGAATACCTGGACGTAAATATAAATGATATGTATTTCCTAAAATAATATCAGGATTTATCTCTTCTTTTAATTCTCGCTGGTGTACACCTTTTACTGTACCAACCGTACCAACTGGCATAAAAATAGGTGTCTCTATAACGCCATGATCTGTTGTCATAGTTCCTGCTCTTGCACTACTTTGTGCATCCTTAGCTTCTAAAGTAAAAGTCATAAAATAATATATACGTATAAGCGCAAATATAAATAACTTAATGTATTAAGGTCTTAAACATTTTATAAAAAAACAATTTGATTGACATCTTATCTTTTAATCTTTTAGATAAGCTCCATAAAAGACCTTTTAATCCTTCATTTTTAAAAATTGTTAGCAACTACAAGTTTTAGTTAATAAATGATTGGTTTTAATATTTTGTTTAGGCAGTATAAAAAGTTAATTTTGACACTAATTAACTTAACACACAACTTAATGGCAACGACAACGCAACTCGAAGCGCTAACAACACAAGTACGCAGAGATATTATACGTATGGTACACAAGGTTAATTCTGGTCATCCAGGTGGATCTCTTGGTTGTGCAGAATACTTAGTAACGCTTTACCAAGATGTTATGGATCGTAAAGACGGTTTTGATATGAATGGTTTAGGCGAAGATATTTTCTTTTTATCTAACGGACATATTTCTCCAGTATTTTATAGTGTTTTAGCTCGTTCTGGTTATTTCCCTATTGAAGAATTAAATACGTTTAGATTATTAAATTCACGTTTACAAGGTCATCCAACAACGCACGAAGGTTTACCAGGAATCCGTATGGCTTCTGGATCTTTAGGTCAAGGATTAAGTGTTGCTATTGGTGCTGCGCAATCTAAAAAACTTAATGGTTGCGGACATACTGTTTTTGCTCTTATGGGCGATGGCGAATTACAAGAAGGACAAAACTGGGAAGCTATTATGTATGCTGCTGCTAATAATGTAGATAATTTAATTGCTGCTGTAGATTTAAACGGTCAACAAATTGATGGTTCTACAGATGATGTTATGTCGCTTGGAAATGTAAAAGCTAAATTTGAAGCTTTTGGTTGGGATGTTCTTGAAGTTGAAAAAGGAAACGATATAGATAGTATTAAAACTGGATTAAAAGACGCTAAAACAAAAGCTGGAAATAAAAAACCTGTAGTTATTTTACTTAAAACTGTAATGGGTAATGGTGTAGATTTTATGATGCATACACATGCTTGGCATGGAAAAGCACCTAATGATGAACAATTAGCTGAAGGATTAAGACAAAACCCTGAAACTTTAGGCGACTACTAAAAACCGATTTACGAATTACGATTTTAGACTTATGAAAACATACGAAAACACAGGTAATAAAGATACACGTTCAGGTTTTGGAGCTGGACTAACAGAATTAGGAAAAACTAACGAAAACGTTGTGGCACTTTGTGCAGATTTAATTGGATCGTTAAAAATGGACGATTTTAAAGCAAATCATCCAGAACGTTTTTTCCAAGCTGGTATTGCAGAAGCAAATATGATTGGAATGGCTGCTGGTTTAACTATTGGTGGAAAAATTCCTTTTACTGGAACGTTTGCAAACTTCTCTACAGGTCGTGTTTACGATCAAATTAGACAAAGTGTGGCTTACTCTGGTAAAAATGTAAAAATATGTGCTTCTCACGCAGGTTTAACTTTGGGTGAAGATGGCGCAACGCATCAAATATTAGAAGATATTGGGTTAATGAAAATGTTACCTGGTATGACAGTTATTAATACCTGCGATTATAACCAAACTAAAGCGGCTACCATTGCAATTGCAGATTTTGACGGACCAGTTTATTTACGTTTTGGAAGACCAAAAGTTGCAAATTTTACACCAGAAAATCAAAAATTTGAAATTGGCAAAGCGGTAAACCTAACAGAAGGAACAGATGTAACTATTGTTGCTACTGGACATTTAGTTTGGGAAGCTTTAGAAGCTGCTAAAACGTTAAACGATAAAGGTATAACTGCCGAAGTAATAAACATACATACTATTAAACCTTTAGATGCTAAAGCTATTTTAGACTCTGTTGCAAAAACAAAATGTATTGTAACTGCTGAAGAGCATAACCATTTAGGTGGCTTAGGAGAAAGTGTTTCTCGTATTTTAGCACAACACAATCCTACACCTCAAGAGTTTGTTGCTACTAACGATACTTTTGGAGAATCTGGTACACCAGAACAATTAATGGAAAAGTATGGTTTAAATGCTAATGCTATTATTCTTGCTGCTGAAAAAGTAGTAAAACGAAAGTAATTATAATTTTGATTTATAAAATTCTAAAGACCGCTATAACGATAAGTTATAGCGGTTTTTTGATGAATTTATCTAACAACTCAAAACTTGACTTTGTCATTTTTTTAGCCTAACTTCTTTTAACTGCTGATATAAAACATTATAACGATTTCATATCATCTTAACATTGGCATTCATTAAACAAGATAAAAAATCGTGTATTTGATTTAAAATCAAATTCCTAACAAAAAATAAATAATATATGAAAAACCTCTTTACATTACTCTTTATTGTAAGTTTTGTATTTACTAATAGCGCACAAGCACAAAACATAACAAATACTTTAGGTGCTAATGGAACTTATGTTGTTGAAGATGTAAACAACTCAAGTATAATTAGAGCCTCAAGAACAGGTTCTCAACCTAAGTTAATCGTTGGAGATTGGGAAAGTGCATTTAATTTACCATCAGGAAATGTAAATTTTATACATAATAATGGTACTGAAAAACTTAACCTTGTTGTAGGTAAAAGTGGCGCTTTTTCAGCTTTTCCAAAACTTTATTTTCACTTCACGCCTGGTTCTTTAACTGCCCCAACTACGGTAGATAATAATGATGATTTAGGGATCATTGGTTTTGGTGGATTTAATAATGGTGGTTGGGAAGAATTATCAGCACAAATTTACACTAGAGTTGATGGAACTCCTGGAGTGAAAATTCCTACTAAGCTTATATTTCAGACTCAAGGAAATACATCGGGTTCACAAAACAATATGGAATTAGATTCTAATGGAAACTTAACTATACCTGGTTCTACAACGCTTAATGGTAGTTTTAGTACTCCTGCAAAAGCAACACTTACAAACGCAATAACTTTAGATGAATCTGACCATACATTAGTATGTTCTTTTGGTGGAACAACAACTGTAACATTGCCAACTGTCTCAGCTGACACACATGGTAAAACTTATATTATTAAAGCTGGAATGATTGCTACTGGTCAAGTAGATATTGTAACTGGCAACGGAGAAACTATAGATGGAAACGCAAGTATTACATTAGATACCAATTGGGAATACATTAGATTACAAGCAATATTTCAAACTGTTCCATTTTCTGTTACTACTTGGGTTATAGTTGGTGGTAATTATACACCTTAAGAAAAAGATTTAGATATGAAAAAATTACTCTTAATTGTATTTCTTTATTCAAACTTTATTAATGCACAACAATTAGCTGTGGATAATACTTCTAAAGTTACCATTGAAAACGGAGCTTCTATAAATATTAGTGGCTTAAAATTAGCACCATCATCTACTTATGATATTACTGGAGAGATTACAATTTCAAAATCGGAAACACCGGTAACTACTTCAAATGGCACCAGTATTGATAGAGTTTATAATAGCTCAACTGCAATAAACAATTTTAGTGGTGAAATTACTTTTTTCTATGAAGACAGCGAACTTAATAACACTAGTGCAAATGAAGCAGATTTAAAGTTAGAAGTTAAGGAAACTCCTAGTGGTTTATGGACTCCATATACCGGTACTATTAATCAAACCTTAAATTCAATATCTTTTACCTTCTCATCAATTAATTTCAACTCTATTACTGCTGTGGATGATGGCGCAACCTTATCTATTCAAGATTTGGAAACTGTTTTTGGCAAAGTTTCTATTTATCCAAATCCAACAACTTCATTATTAAAAATAGATTCTGACAAAAATCTAACTTTTGAATTGTATGATCTTATGGGGAAACAAATTTTAAAAACGAAAAATCATACCATTAACTTAACACACTCACCTAATGCGGTTTACTTATTAAAAGTTAATAATGAAGATTTAAAAATTTCAAAATCATATAAAATTGTAAAAGAATAGACCGTAATAATTACTATCATTTTAAAAAAATATTACTAATACAATTACACCTTCTGAAATTCAAAGTTTTATCTGAAATATGATAAACAAGAAAACGAAATGCTAACTTAAGAAGTATATAAAAAATAGACGAAATATTGCTAAATTCAAGGCTTTTGACTCATGTCTATTTTGTTCTCAATAGACAGTTTTTATTCTTTGCAATCGCCTACTTTTCATATACTAAACGTTAAACGAATCTTTGAAAAAAGCACCATTAATAAGCCCTAATCAAAATAGTTTGTTTATTAAGATCTTATAATTTCAGTGTAAACAAAGTTCTAAAATCGCTATAACATAAGTTGTAGCGATATTTTTTATTTCAATTTATAAAAACAAGTATCATTACACTATTCATAATAGAAATCATATATTTGGAATAAGCAGTAAACCAAGAACACTATGGAAGTACTTTATATAATTATCCTTATTATTGGATTTTACACCATTAATAAAAATATTAAGAATCGTTTTCAATCTTTAGAAGACACTATAAGTGCATTAACATCAAAAATAAAGCTGTTACAACAAAAAATAGGTAGTCAGCAATTTACTTCTACTAAAACAAACACAGAAACAGAAGCTTCAAAAGTTACTTCAGACCACATTATAACTCCAGAAACTAAAACAACTAATCCTACAGTTTCGGAGACTAAAACTGAATCTAAAATTACACCTTTAGATTTCACTTTAGACAAAGACATCGATTTAGAAAAAATAGCTTCGCCAATTAATACTATTAAAAAAGAACCTATAAAAACTGAATCTTTTTCGGAAAACAACAATGTTTCTGAAGATACAAAAGCAACAACTTCACCAAAAGAAGATAAAAAACCAGAAGAGCCTAAAAAATCTTGGATAGAAACTTTTAAAGAAAACAATCCAGATTTAGAGAAGTTTATTGGCGAAAACCTAATCAATAAAATTGGGATTCTAATTTTAGTTTTAGGAATTAGCTTTTTTGTAAAATATGCCATAGATAAAGATTGGATTAACGAACCTGCACGCGTTGGAATAGGCATACTTTGTGGCGCTTTAGTTATGGCAATTGCACATAAACTTAAAAAGAATTTCGCCTCGTTTAGTTCTGTTTTAGTGGCTGGAGCGATAAGTATATTTTACTTTACCATATATATTGCTTTTCACGAATATGGCTTGTTTAGTCAAACGGTTGCGTTTATTATAATGGTGTTAATTACAGCGTTTAGCGCATTGGTATCTGTATCTTATAACCGACAAGAATTAGCTGTATTATCTTTAATTGGTGGTTTTGCAACACCTTTTATGCTAAGTACTGGAAGCAGTAATTACGTGGTATTATTTAGCTACATCGCTATTTTAAATATTGGTGTTTTAGCTATTTCTTATTTCAAAAAATGGAAATTAACCACCATTTTAGCCTTTATATTTACAATCCTACTATTTTTTAGTTGGATTATTACTAAAATTTGGAACGACGATTTCCCAAGTACTGGTTTATTTATATTCGCAACTATTTTCTACTTCATTTTTAGTATTACAACCGTTTTAGGAAATATCAGAAACAAAGGTGTTTTCAGTTTTATAGAATATGGAATATTAATAGTTAATACGTTCTTCTATTTTGGAATTGGATTAACCATTTTAAAAGATTGCGATTCTAATTTTACAGGATTATTTACGTTAGCATTAGCCATTTACAATGTAGTTTTTGCTTCGGTTTTATATAAGAAATTTGGGTTAGACAAAAATGCTATTTACGTATTAATCGGGTTAGCATTAACATTTGTTACTCTAGCAATTCCAATTCAGTTTGAAGGCAATCAAATTACCTTATTTTGGGCTGCAGAAGTGGTTTTATTATTCTGGTTATCACTTAAAACAAAAATTAGTGCGTTTAAAATTGGAGCTGTTATAATTCAAGGGTTAACTTTAATTAGCTTGTTTATGGATTGGACTAGATATTCAAGTTATACAGAATCTTTTTCGGTCGTTTTAAACCCATTATTTATAGCAGGACTTGTAGTTATTGCATCATTCTTTTTAACCTACTGGTTACTAAGAAACGAAACTAAAATCACTACAAAATACTTCAGTTTTAATGGAAAAACATATACATCTATTGTATTAGTCGCAGGAGTTATAATTACATATTTTACAGGTATTTTAGAAGTTAGCCATCAAGCGTTTCAATACATCACTAATTCTGCATCGGCAACATCATTTTCGGTACTTTATCATTTTATATTTGTAGCTGCTTTATTATTTATATGTTTCAAATTTAAACAACAGTTATTATCTAAAGCGGTATTAATTGTAAGTTGTATTTCTATAGTATTATATCTGATAGTATTTCATAAATTACCAACAGACGAATTGACTAATAATCTTGTAAACACAACAGATTACAATTACGCATTCTACTTCCATTACATTATTTTAGCGTGCTTAATTTACTTTGGAATTGTATTATTTAGAGAAACAAAAAACAGCTTTAACATTAATACTAAGCAAAATAAATGGTTGCCTTGGGTATTTGTGTTTGCCATAGTTTTTGTGCTTAGTAACGAAGTTATGGTTCACGGATTACAGTTTTCAAACTCTGTAGTTGACAATTCTGAATTAGCCATAAACTATCCGGAAGTTGGAAAAAAATTATTTTTAAAACGAAACTTTGTTCAGAATAATATAAACGATGTTCAAACTCAAATAGTTAAAATTGGCTATCCAATACTTTGGGGAATATTTGCTTTTATCTTCTTAATTATTGGTATAAAGAAACAATGGAAAAACTTACGAATTATTGCGTTATCACTTTTAGGAATTACTATAGTGAAGCTATTTATTTACGATATTAAAAACGTATCTGAAACAGGAAAAATAATCGCTTTTATACTTTTAGGAATCTTAATATTAGTGATTTCTTTTGTGTATCAGAAAATTAAAAAATTAGTCACAGATGAAGATGAGACAATTATTGATGAACAAGATGAAGTTATTAAAACTGAACAAGATGAAAATTTATAGTTTTGCCATAGTCTTTTTATGTGCCATAGTTTCCTTTGGTCAAAGTCATAAAGGTGCAATTTCTAAAATTGAAACCAACGGATTACATAAAATTGAATTACCTCAAAATGTAAGAGCTGCAAGTACGGATAACTGTAATTTTATACGATTAAAGGATTCTAAAAACAATCAAGTGCCATACGTTCTAATGGATGGAACCGACAAGATTTTCAAAACTTACACAGGTTTCGATATTTTATCTAACATACAGATAAAGGATTCTATAACGTCTATTATTTTTCAGCATAAAAACAATAGTTTAGATCAATTGGTTTTAAAAATTGCCAATACAAAAATCAACAAGTCTTATACCGTTTTTGGAAGTCACAATAAAACAGATTGGTATGGATTAGTTTCTAACAAGCAATTATTCAACTTAAATTCTAACACAGAAACTTACGTCGAAAAACAAATAGATTTACCTTTAAACACCTATAAATTCATAAAATTAGAATTGAATAACAAATCATCTATTCCTGTAAATATTTTAGATGTTGGGATTTACGAAAACACCTATTTTAAGCAAGATCTTACTAAAATAAGTAGTTACAGTCAGGAAATAACATTAAACGCAAAAACAAAGACGACAGAAATTAAATTCTCGGTACCAAAAGCGTCTAAAGTAGATGCGATTTCTTTTAACGTAACCACAGATTATTTCTTACGAAATGCAAAAATAACAATCACTAAAGAGCGAAAAATTAAAAAACGTATTGAAACATACAAGCAAACGCTTAATCAGTTTCAATTAAACTCTGAAGAAAATAACACATTTAGTTTATATGGCTTGAATGAAACTGATTTCACAATAGAAATAAGTAATCAAGATAATCCCGCTTTAGATATAAAAGAGATTACCTTATTTCAAAAACCAAAATACATTGTTGCTAATCTTAATAAAAACGAGATTTATACTATAGAAGTAGATTCTACCCTAAAAAAACCAAACTACGATTTAAAAAATTTTGTAAACAAAACATCCACGGATATCAACGAAGCTAAAGTCTTAAACTTTACCGCTCTTAAAAACACCAGTATTAAAACAGCTAATAAATCATTTTGGGAAACGAAATTTTTTATGTGGCTATGCATACTTTCTGGCGGTATTATTGTAGTTTACTTTGCGTTAAGTTTACTTAAAGATATTGGGAAAGGGTAAAAAAATATAAATTCTATCATACAAAAAATGCCTTATACTAATAATTAGTATAAGGCATTTTTTGTATTTATAAGCTTTTAAAAAACTTAATAAGCGTTTAAAAGATCTCTGTATTCTTTTAAATCTGATATATTAGATTTATTCTCAAGGTTTCTAGTTAAAGCAATTACATATTTCAAACTTTCAACTGGACTAACCTCTTGAGAAACTTCTACCTGAACTGGAGCTTCTTCGCCTTCTTCTACCTCAGTTTCAATAGCGTCATCACCTAATAATGGAATTAAAAAACTCTCCGTAGATGCAATATGTTCGTAAGTAAGTCTTAAAACTTTAACTACTAAAGGCACTTGCTGTTCTAAAGCGTAAGTTCTTAATTCTTTAATGTCTTCAATTAAAGAATCTGTGTTAATTCCTGTTTTGTCAAGATTTACTAAAATCTTATCGATTAATTTATTGGCTTTACTATTTTCCAAAGGAGTATAATTATTTAGATTATTAATATGTGCTCTTGCAAATTTAATTTTTTAGAATCCAATTCACATTATCTTTTGATAGAAATATTTGTTTTATTTTATTATTTATAACATATCGTTAAATTTCAAACAAAAAAAAGCCTCTAAATAAATTTAGAGGCTTTTAATATTATAATTAAGCAATTATTATAAAGCAGAAACGTGCTTTGATAAACTTGACTTTAAGTTAGAAGCTTTATTGGCATGTATAACATTTTTCTTAGCTAATTTATCTAGCATAGATACTACAGAGGTAAATAAAGTTTGAGCTTCACTCTTATCTGTCAACTCTCTTAAGTGCTTGATAGCATTACGAGTGGTTTTGTGTTGATATTTGTTTCTAAGACGCTTTGCCTCGTTACTTCTTATTCTTTTTAATGCTGACTTATGATTTGCCATTTGTATCTTTTTTTAAAAAATTGTAGCCCGTAGGGGAGTCGAACCCCTCTTACATGGATGAAAACCATGCGTCCTAGCCGATAGACGAACGGGCCATTTTGTTAATTAGTCTGCAAATATAAATGTTATTTTTAAATTTGCAAAGTTTTTTTCAAAATTTATTTGAACATACAACCAACTAATAACTGATTGCGGGTGCAAATATACAACTTATTTTAACTTCTGCAATATCTTTTAAAAAAAAATATAATTAATAAGCTTTAGCAAACAATACTCTCGTTTTAGAAGGCTTTCCTGTAAAAACACAAAACCCTTCTTCTGGCTGAAAACTATCTGGAATACAACGTGTTGTTGCTTTTGTTAATTCCTTAATTTTATCTTCGGTTTCGATTGTTCCGTCCCAATGAGCAGAAACAAATCCTCCTTTATTTTCTAAAACGTCTTTAAACTCTTCGAAAGAATTCACTTCTGTAATATGAGAATCTCTGTAAGAAAGCGCTTTATTATATAAATTTTCTTGAATTTCAGTTAACAATCCTTTTACCTTTTCAGTTAAAGTTGATAATTCTGTAACTTCTTTAGTTAAAGTATCCCTTCTAGCTAACTCTACCGTTCCGTTTTCTAAATCTCTAGCTCCAATAGCTAAACGTAATGGAACACCTTGTAATTCATGCTGAGCAAACTTTGCTCCTGGACGAAAAGTATCTCTATTATCAAATTTTACTGATACGCCAACATTACGCAAATCCTTCATAATAACATTAACTACCTCAGTAATAGCATTTAATTGTTCATCTGTTTTATATATTGGAACAATAACAACTTGATTTGGTGCTAAATTTGGTGGTAACACCAAGCCTTGGTCATCACTATGAGTCATAATTAATGCACCCATTAATCGGGTAGAAACTCCCCAAGATGTTGCCCATACATAATCTTTTTTTCCTTCTTTATTAGCAAATTTCACATCGAATGCCTTAGCAAAATTTTGTCCTAAAAAATGAGACGTTCCTGCTTGTAAAGCTTTACCATCTTGCATTAAAGCTTCTATACAATAAGTTTCATCTGCTCCAGCAAATCTTTCACTTTCTGTTTTACGTCCCTTAATTACAGGAATAGCCATAAAATTCTGAACAAACGTAGAATATACATCATTCATTAATTCTGCTTCGGTAATAGCTTCCGCTTTTGTTGCGTGAGCCGTATGTCCTTCTTGCCATAAAAACTCGGCAGTTCTTAAGAATAAACGTGTACGCATTTCCCAACGCACCACATTAGCCCATTGATTAATTAGTAATGGTAAATCGCGATAAGATTGAATCCAACCTTTATAAGTGCTCCAAATAATAGCTTCACTTGTTGGCCTTACCACAAGTTCTTCTTCTAATTTAGCGTTTGGATCTACACGTAATTTACCAGGATTATCTGGATCGTTTTGTAGTCTATAATGTGTTACAACAGCACATTCTTTAGCAAAACCTTCTGCATTTTTTTCTTCGGCTTCAAATAAACTTTTAGGCACAAATAAAGGAAAATAAGCGTTTTGATGTCCTGTTTCTTTAAACATTCTATCCAATTCTGCTTGCATTTTTTCCCAAATAGCATAACCATAAGGTTTGATTACCATACAACCTCGAACTGCTGAATTTTCGGCTAAATCAGCTTTTACAACTAATTCATTATACCATTTCGAATAATCCTCTGCTCTACTCGTCAGTTTTTTGCTCATATACAGTCTTTTGGCACAAATATTGTGATTATGTTAAATATTATAAATCTTTGGACAAAACTAACTATTTTTGTTATGTTCAACAATAAAAACTATCGTCTTATGAAATATATTGCTCATTTAACACAAAAAACATCCTATTTACTTGGCTTACTAGCCTTTTTAAGTATTACTTCTTGTGGATCTTACCAATATATAGGTCAAGACAATGATGGTATTTATGGAGAAGAGACTAATCAACAAGTCGTAATTGAGGAAGTAGAAGAAGAATCTTCGAACTATTTTAGTAATTATTTTAGAGAAAAATCTAACGAAGTTTATTTAGGTGAAGAAACTGAAGAAGCATTTACTGATGTAGAAACATACGAAAGTAATACAACCTCAAATAATCAAAATGGAAGTTGGGGAGAGAACAATACCACTGTAAACGTAAATTATTATGATAACGGTTGGAATAATTGGGGTTGGAATAATTGGGGAAGAAATAATTGGGGTTGGAACAATGGATTCGGTTGGAACAATGGATATTATGGAAATTGGAATTACGGACGTAATGGATATGCTTTTTCTAATGGATATAGAAACAACGCTAGAACTGGAAATAGTTATTTAGCTGGTAGAAATGGATCTTCTGTATTATCATCTAGAAACAACTCTTTAACAAGACCTAGAACAAGTACATCTACAAGACCAAGAACTTCAACAAATAGTAGTACAAGACCTAGAACTAACACTTCGACAACAAGACCTAGAACTAACACTTCGACAACAAGGCCTAGAACTAACACATCAACAACAAGACCTAGAAGTAGTACGCCAAGAACAAGTACACCTAGAAGTAGCACACCAAGATCTTATTCATCACCAAGGTCAAGTAGCAGCTCAAGAAGCTCTTCTTCAAGAGGTGGCTCTAGTTCTAGCTCAAGAAGACCAAGATAAATCTAAATTAACCTCAAATAATTATTATGAAAAAAATATTATTCACAATAGGAGGCTTATTATTAGTTTCAACAATACATGCTCAAAATATTAGTGATGCTCTACGCTATGGAAACACAGAAATACAAGGTTCTGCACGTTTTAGAGCTTTAAGCGGAGCTTTTGGAGCTTTAGGAGGCGATATGAGTGCTGTAAGTATAAATCCTGCTGGATCTGCTATTTTTAGTGTAAGTCACGCTTCTTTTTCATTAGGAATCAATAATAAAAAAAACAAAACAGCCTTTTTTGGTACTCAAAATTCAGAAAAAAACGGAAATTTTGATTTGACCCAAGGTGGCGCAGCTTTTGTTTTTAAAACGAATAACGAATCTTCAAAATTCAAGAAATTTATTCTTGGTTTAGCTTATGATAAAACAGGTGATTTTGATAACGACTGGTTTGCTTCTGGAAATAACACTAATAATTCTATTGGTAATTATTTTTTACAAAACGCACAAGGTTTACGTTTAGATCAAATTTCTGCCTTTCCAGGAGAAAGTACATCTGATGCTTATTCTGGAATTGGATCTGCATACGGTAGTCAAAATCAACAAGCCTATTTAGGTTACGATTCTTATATACTAGAACCTAATGATATTACAGATAATGGTAATACATTATACACATCTAATATAGCTACTGGTAATTACAATCAAGAATACAATTATGCTTCTACTGGATATAATGGCAAATTAGCTTTTAACTTTGCAACACAATACACAGATAAATTCTACTTTGGATTAAACTTAAATTCTCACTTTTTAAATTATGAACGCTCTACGTTTTTATATGAAGAAAACGATAATGGCGGGACTATAAAGCAGGTTGCTTTTCAAAATAATCTAACAACTACTGGAAATGGTTTTTCTTTTCAACTTGGTTCTATTATGAAACTAAGTAATGAAGTAAGATTTGGTTTAAGCTATAACTCGCCAACTTGGTATACTATAGAGGATCAAACCACACAATCTGTTGAATCATTAAGAGATGACGCTGGAACAGATGTTTTACAAATTGTAGACCCAAGAATAGTCAATGTTTTTCCAAGATATAGATTACAAACACCTAGTAGTATTACAGGAAGTTTAGCTTATATATTTGGGACATCTGGATTAATTAGTTTTGATTATGGACGTAAAAATTACGGAAACACAAAATTCAAACCAACTTCTGATACTTATTTTTCTGAACTAAACAATTCTATTAATGATCAATTAACAGCTGCAAACATTTATAAAATTGGTGGTGAATATAGAATTAAACAATTAAGTTTAAGAGCTGGATATAGATTCGAAGAAAGTCCTTATAAAAATAAAACTACCGTTGGAGATCTATCTGGTTACTCTTTAGGTTTAGGCTATAGTTTTGGGAATACAAAATTAGATTTGACTTACGATACTGCACAGCAAGACAGAAACCAATCTTTGTATAATGTTGGTTTAACTGATGCAGCTGCAATAAATAGTAAAATATCAAACATTACATTAAGTTTAGGATTTAACCTGTAGTATAACAAAACACTTTAACATAAAAAATGCCTCATTAAATTATTAATGAGGCATTTTTTATTATTTACAATTCTACTTGACACATTGTTACATTATTTAACTGGAATCTCTTTTAAAATCTCTAAAACAAAGTTCCAATATTTTTTAGCTGAAGAAATACTTGCACGTTCATCTGGAGAATGTGCACCTTTAATTGTAGGTCCAAAACTAATCATTTCCATATCTGGATAATTCTGTCCTAAAATACCACATTCTAAACCTGCGTGACAAGCAGCTACATTTGCTTTTTCTCCGTTTAGTTTTTCATATAAAGAAGATAATACTTTTAGAATAGACGAATCCATATTTGGAGTCCATCCAGGATATTCACCAGAAAACTCTACTTCACAACCTGTTAATTCGAAAGTAGATCGCAACATATTAGCTAAATCTGTTTTGGCACTTTCTACGGAACTACGTGTTAAACAACCGATTTTAATAGCGCCATCTTTTATAATTACTCGTGCAATATTGTTAGATGTTTCTACTAAACCAGGAATATCTGCACTCATTCTATACACGCCATTTAAAGCAGAATATAATGCTCTTGTAATTCCTTCTTGAACCCCTAAATCCATAATAAACTCTGGTGTTTCGCAAGCTTCAATTACAACTGTAAAATCTGGTTCTAAAGTTTTATTTTCTATTTTAATAATTTCAGCTAAAGCATTCATTTCACTTAAAAAAACAACTTCATGAACTGCATCTATAGCTACAATTGCTTTACTTTCTCTTGGAATTGCATTACGTAAACTTCCTCCATTAATCTCAGCAATACGTAAACCATAATTTTCAAAACCATCAAATAATAAGCGGTTCATAATTTTATTTGCGTTTCCTAATCCTGTAATAATTTCCATTCCAGAATGTCCACCTTGCAAACCTTTTACAGTAATAGTGTATCCTTTTTTAAACTCAGGTGTTTCTTCTTGCTCATAAGTTCTTGTTGCAGTAACATCTACGCCACCAGCACAACCAACTCCAATTTCATTATCTTCTTCAGTATCTAAATTTAAAAGAATTTCACCAGTAAGTATTCCACCTTTTAAACCCATAGCACCAGTCATTCCAGTTTCTTCATCTATAGTAAATAAAGCCTCTATGGCTGGATGCACAATATCTGTACTTTCTAAAATTGCCATAATAGTTGCAACACCTAAACCGTTATCTGCACCTAAAGTAGTTCCATTAGCTTTTACCCAATCGCCTTCAATTTTCATTTCAATACCTTGAGTATCAAAATCAAAATCTGTGTCGTTATTTTTTTGATGAACCATATCTAAATGCGATTGCATTACAATGGTTTTTCTGTCTTCCATTCCAGAAGTTGCTGGTTTTTTAATAATTACATTTCCAACCTCATCTTCTATAACCTCTAATCCTAAATTAGTCCCAAAGTCTTTCATAAATTGAATGACACGTTCTTCTTTTTTTGAAGGTCTTGGTACAGCATTTAAATCTGCAAATTTATTCCAAAGTGCTTTTGGTTCTAAAGCTCTAACTTCTTGACTCATTTTTTTCTATTTAAATTTCAAACAAAGGTAATTAATAGAAAACGATTGTTGCAAACATTTCTTATTTTTGAAATATGCCAAAAAGAAAATCACTTATTTTAGCTTTACTTATAATTCCTACACTTCTTTTTATAAAGTTGATTTCTTATTTTCCAGAAACTGTAGAAACCTATTATAGTAATGGCATCTACCCTATTATTTCTAAACTTTTACATTATAGTTTGGGTTGGATTCCTTTTTCTTTTGGCGATGTATTTTATACTGTAATTAGTTTATACGCCTTCTATTGGTTTGTTAAAAACATAAAACGCATTTACAAAGACACTTTTGATTGGTTTTTAGATGTTTTTTCAGCCATAAGTCTATTCTATATGGCATTTCACGTGTTATGGGGTTTTAATTATTATAGAAAACCGCTTCACGAAAACTTAAATTTAAACGCAGATTACACTACAGAACAGTTAGTTCAAGTAACAGAAATGTTAATTCTAGAATCGAATTCACTTCACTCCAAACTATCAAAAAACGACACTTTAAAAGTTGAGTTTCCTTTTAACAAAACATTTGTTATTAATAATACTTATTTAGGATACTACAAATTAAAAACCTCTTATCCGCATTTAGATTATAGCGTTACAAGTATAAAAAACTCATTATTTAGTTATCCATTAACAAAAATGGGATTTAGTGGCTATTTAAATCCATTTACCAATGAAGCTCAACCAAACGGATTAATTCCTATCTATAAATACCCTACAACTTGTGCTCACGAAGTTGCACATCAATTAGGTTATGCTGCAGAAAACGAAGCTAACTTTATAGGTTGTTTAGCGTCTATAAATCATCCTAATGCTTATTTTAATTATTCTGGTTATACGTTTGCGTTAAGACATTGTTTGTATGAAATTTACAAACGAAATCCCGATTTATATATGGAAGTCGCTTGCACTATAAACCCTGGGATTTATGCGAATTATAAAGAAGTTAGTGATTTTTGGGATAGCCATAAAAATAGTTCAGAACCTGTTTTTAAAGAAACCTATAGCACTTTTTTAAAAGCTAATAATCAGTCTAAAGGCATAGAAAGTTATAGTTATGTGGTAGCGTTATATGTTAATTATTTTATAACGAAGAAAATATAAAGTATCTTTAAGGCATTAACCACAGCTTTTATGATAAGAAAAATTTTATTTTGCGGACTTTTAAGTGTCACTTCACTAGGTTTTGCTCAGGATTACATTCCAAAAAACGATGGTGTAAAAACAAACACCAAAAACCACACAGTTTTTACCAATGCCAAAATATACATTACACCAACTCAAGTGGTGGAAAATGGAACCTTGGTTATTAAAGGCGATAAAGTTATTGCTTCTGGCGCCAATGTTACTATACCAAAAAACAGTGTTATAGTAGATTTAAATGGTAAAAGCATTTACCCATCTTTTATAGATATCTATTCCGATTTTGGAACAAGTATTACGCCATACGATTCAAAAGGAAATTACTCTCCACAATATAACGCAAGTCGTGAAGGTTTTTATTGGAACGACCATATGCGTCCGGATGTAAAAGCTATAAATCATTTTAATTTCGATAATTCTAAAGCCGAAGCTTTGAAAAAAGCAGGATTTGGTGTCGTAAATACTCACGTAAACGACGGAATAATGCAAGGTTCTGGTCTTTTAGTTGCTTTAACTAATAAAACCGATGACTCTAAACGCTTGTTAGACGATAATTCTGGTCAGTTTTACGGAACATCTAAAAGTAAAACATCTAAGCAATCTTATCCGTCTTCTATAATGGGAACTTTTGCTTTATTACGTCAGTTTAATCACGATGCTAAATGGTACGCTACAGGAAATATGTCTGTAAAAGATCGTGCTCTAGAAGCGTTTTTAAATAACAAAAGCGAAGTACAGTTTTTTAATGCTTCCGATAAAAACAACATTCTTCGTATAGACAAAATCGGAGATTCGTTTAATACACAATATGTATTTGTTGCTGGAGGAAATGAGTACGAATTAGTAAAGCAGATTAAAAACACAAATGCTAAACTAATTGTGCCATTAAATTTCCCTGATGCTTTTGATATGGAAGATCCACTTTTGGCGCGTTCTGTAGAACTAGAAGATATGCGAAAATGGAATCAAGCGCCTAGTAATCCTAAAGTATTAGCAGAAAATAATATTATGTTTGCTTTAACAACTCACAATTTAGAAAAGGTTGAAACGTTTAACACACAACTATTAAAAGCTATTTCTTGTGGTTTGGATAAAACAAAAGCGTTAGAAGCCTTAACTACAATTCCAGCTTCTATTATTGGGAAATCTAATCAATTAGGTCAATTAAATGCTGGTGCTTATGCTAACTTTTTAATTACTTCTGGCGATATTTTTGATAAAAAAACAACCTTATACCAAAATTGGGTTACAGGACAAAGACACGATATAAACAACATAGATACTCAAGATTTAAGAGGTGAATACAGCCTTACTTCAGATAGCGCTTTATTTAAAGACGAAGTTATTTCTTTAGATATTTCTGGTGAAGTTAAAAAACTAAAAGCATCATTTAAAACTTTAACAGACACCTACGATGCTACCATAAAATTCAATGATGATTGGATGCAATTAATAGTACCAACAAAAGATTCAACAAAAAAAGAATTTATTAGATTCACATCTCATATAAAATCTAAAACTACTTTTTCTGGAAAAACATATTTTCCTGATGGCTCTACTTCTACTTTTAAGGCTACAAAAAAAGAATTAAATGTAATTGCTCAAGATTCTACTAAAAAAGAAGATGAAGAAGATAAAATACAAGAATTATTCCCTACAACCTATCCAAACACTGCTTACGGATTAAGTAGTTTACCACAGCAAGAAACTATTTTATTTAAAAATGCTACCATTTGGACTAACGAGAAAGATGGCATTTTAGAGCAAACAGATATCTTAATTAAAAACGGTAAAATAGCCAAAATCGGTAAAAATTTATCTGGCAAAGATGCTACAATAATTGATGCTACTGGAAAACACGTTACTGCTGGAATTATAGACGAGCATTCTCATATTGCTACTATTAGTGTCAACGAATCTGGGCATAATAGTACAGCAGAAGTGACTATAGAAGATGTTGTTGATGCAGAAGATATTAATATCTATAGAAATCTTGCTGGTGGAGTTACTAGTATTCAAATTTTACATGGTTCTGCAAATCCTATTGGCGGAAGATCTGCTATTATTAAATTAAAATGGGGACAAACCGCAGACCAATTAATCTACAAAGACAGTCCTAAATTTATAAAATTTGCTTTAGGTGAAAACATAAAACAAAGTAATTGGGGTGATTTTGATACTACACGTTTTCCACAGACTAGAATGGGTGCAGAACAAGTGTATATTAATTATTTCCAACGCGCAAAAGAATACAATGCTTTAAAGAAAAGTGGAAAACCTTACAGAAAAGATATTGAGCTTGAAACTTTAGCTGAAATTTTAAATAAAGAACGTTTTATAAGTTGTCATTCTTACGTTCAAAGTGAAATTAATATGTTAATGAAGGTTGCGGAGCAATTTGATTTTAACATAAATACATTTACACATATTCTTGAAGGTTACAAAGTCGCAGACAAAATGGTTGAACATGGCGTTGGTGGATCTACATTTAGTGATTGGTGGGCTTATAAATACGAAGTTAACGATGCTATTCCTTTTAACGCAGCTATGATGCATAATGCTGGTGTTACAGTTGCCATAAATAGTGACGATGCCGAAATGGCAAGACGTTTAAATCAAGAAGCTGCAAAAAGTGTGAAGTACGGAAATGTAAGCGAAGAAGATGCCTGGAAATTTGTAACACTAAATCCTGCAAAATTATTACACTTAGACAAACGTGTTGGTAGTTTAAAAGTTGGAAAAGATGCCGATGTGGTTTTATGGTCTGGTCATCCAATGTCTATTTATTCTAAAGCTGAAAAAACATTAATTGAAGGTGCAGTTTATTTTGATATTGAAAAGGACAAGAAAATGCGTGAAGCTATTAAAAAAGAGAAAAATGAATTAACTACATTAATGCTTCAAGCAAAACATAAAGGTTTAAAAACAAAACCTATTGAGAAAAAAGAAAACGAATTATTGCATTGTGATTCTATAGATCATAACTAATTCTTTTTATCATTTAATTTATTTCTCAATTTAAAATCACACAAATGAAAAACATAACTATTATAGCATTGTTATTAATCACTTTTATAACAAATGCACAACAAACACCAGGAAGCAAGCCAAATGAAGCTATTACAATTGAAGGCGCAACAGCACACTTAGGAAATGGACAAGTCATTGAAAATTCTCTAATAATGTTTTCTGAAGGTAAACTAACGTTTGTTGGTAGTGCCAATATGAAAATTGCTAGAACAGGAACAATTATAAATGGTAAAGGAAAACACATTTATCCGGGTTTTATAGCACCAAACAGTACTTTAGGTCTTGCTGAAATTGATGCCGTAAGAGCAACAAGAGATTATGACGAAGTTGGCTCTATGAATCCTCATATTAGAAGTATTATAGCTTACAATACAGAAAGCAAGGTTGTAGAATCTATGCGTCCAAATGGCGTTTTAATGGCTCAAATTACGCCACGTGGCGGAAGAATTTCTGGAACATCTTCTATAGTACAATTAGATGCGTGGAATTGGGAAGATGCAATTATTAAAGAAAACGACGGGATTCACTTAAACTGGCCAAGTACGTATTCTCGCGGACGTTGGTGGCTTGGAGAACCTTCTACTTTAAAAGAAAACAAGAACTATGCTGAGCAAGTGCAAGAACTAAAAAACTATTTTAACAACGCAAATGCTTATAATTCAAAAAACAGTACAAACAACAAACCTTTTGATGCTTTATTAGAATTAACAACAGGAAAAAGGACCTTATTTATTCACGTAGATTACGAAAAAGGTATTATTGATGCGGTAAACTTTGCTAAAGAAAATAACGTTAAGAATATTGTTATAGTTGGTGGATACGAAGCTAATATGGTAAGTGGTTTTTTAAAGAAGAACGAAATCCCTGTATTATTACAAAGAACGCACCAATTACCAAACAACACAGACGAAGATTACGATTTACCTTTTAAATTAGCTAATCAGTTAGTGAAATCTGGTGTTTTAGTTGGTCTAGAAAACTCTGGAGACATGGAACGTATGAACACAAGAAACCTACCTTTTTTAGCTGGAACTTGTGCTGCTTATGGATTAGATAAAGAAACTGCTTTAAGTTTAATTACCATAAATACAGCTAAGATTTTAGGAATAGATAAAAACGTTGGTTCTTTAGAAGTTGGAAAAGATGCTACACTTTTTATAAGTGAAGGAGATGCTTTAGATATGAGAACTAACAAACTTGAAAAAGCATTTATTCAAGGTAGAACTATTAGTTTAGAATCTCATCAAACACAATTGTATAAGCGCTATTCTAAGAAATTAGGGAATTAATTGTTTCTGTTAATAGTTTATTAGTTTAGCTGTTGATTTGTTGATTTTAATCTAAATATTGAAGTTTGTCATTCTGCGCCACGAAGCAGAATCTACCTTAATATGAAGACAAATTACTATAAAACATAAAAAGCGAACTCTATAAAAGTTCGCTTTTCTGTTTCTAATTTAATTGCATTTGTCATTCTGCGCTCCGACGCAGAATCCATCTAGATGGCTATTCTATTCTATTTTAAAGGCTTTTCAAATTGAGAAGTTTCCATTTTTTCTTTAGATAACTTAACATCAGCAAATTTTAAATCGTTGCGCTTCTCTCCTATTTTAAATCCTTCAGCTTTATACCAAGACAATGTTTTTGGTAAAATTAAGCCTTCAACAGTTTGCCAATCTGAATAACGGATAAAACTCCAATTGTTATTTTTTTCATTTGAACCATAAGTAAACGTATAACCTAACCAAGCCATTTTATTAGTTTCGTCATCATAGTATAAAATATATTCATCATCTGAAGATGCTCCAACACCACTTCCGTAAGATATTTTAATTCCAGGGTATATTTTTCCTTCAAATTCTAAAGCATCAACATTAGTATAAGTAATGCCATCATCTGCCAAAACGTAAGGCATAGCATAGAAATAAAACATTAGATTATAATACATATCTTTATTTCCTTTATACTCAAAACCTTCATTTTCTTTTAGCCAAGCTTCTTTTCCGTTATAGCCTAATTTAAAATTAGCTGTTTCAATAAAGCTTCTTCTATCTTTTAAATCGGTTATAGTTAATTCATCGCCTTTTGGTTTATTCATTGTAAAAGACAAACTATTAAAGCTATTCCACGCTTCTAAAGTTCCGTGTGCATCAAAGACTTTTGTAATATTTTCTAGATACACTTTTTTAGGTGTTTCTACAACTACTTCATCAACAGTTTTAATCACTGATTCTTGTTTAACGTCTTTTTTACAATTAAATAAGCTAAGCATTAAGGCTAATACTATTAGTTTTTTCATTTTGCTATAAGTTGATTATTTTTATTAAAACAATTTAGTCGTAAGTTATAAATTCTAATTACAGTATTTACATTATTTTTGCTTTATGAAAGAAATAACAAGTCCTCAAAACGACTTTATAAAACATATAGTGACTCTAAAAGAGAAATCTAGAACTCGTAAAAAAAGTGGTGAGTTTGTGGTAGAAGGACTTCGCGAATTAAACATTGCCCTATCTTGTGGTTACGAGGTGGTTTCGGTATTATTCTACGAAGATTTATTTCCTTTCCAAAATTTAAAAACAATAGATGTAGAAGATTATAAATGTATTGAAGTATCTAAAGAAGTATATTCCAAAATAGCATATAGAGATACTACAGAAGGCATTATAGCCGTTTTAAAAACTAAAACACATTCTTTAGAACAACTCCATTTTAAAACAGAAACACCATTAATTTTAATTGCAGAAGCTCCAGAAAAACCTGGAAACATTGGCGCATTACTTAGAACTGCCGATGCTGCAAATGTAGATGCCGTAATTATTGCGAATCCAAAAACAGATTTATACAATCCTAATATTGTGCGCTCTAGCGTTGGTTGTGTTTTTAGTAATGCTATTGCAACCGGAACTACAGAAGAAATTATTAGCTTTTTAAAAGCAAAAAACATAAACATTTACAGTGCTATTTTGCAAGAATCTGTAAATTATACGACTCAAGATTATACAAAGCCAAGCGCTATTGTTGTAGGAACTGAAGCTACTGGTTTAACTCAAGAATGGCGAGAAGCTAGTAAAGAAAATATAAATATTCCAATGCAAGGGAAAATAGATTCTATGAATGTATCTGTTGCTGCTGGAATTTTAATTTTTGAAGCGGTTAGGCAGAGAAGTTAGAATCTGTGTCGGAGCTCATAATGACAAAATCAACAACTAAACTTATAACCTCAATTAAAAACACATAAACCATTGACACCACAAACCTTATTCTACATACTAATAGCCATTCTAATTATCAGTTTTATTGTTGATACAGTTTTAGATATTTTAAATGCAAAACATTTTAACGATGCATTACCTGAGGAATTAAAAGATGTTTATGATTTAGAAGAGTACAAGAAATCTCAAAACTATAAAGCCACGAATTTTAAATTTGGACTATTATCTTCTATCTTCTCTTTAGTCTTAACATTAGCTTTTTTCTTTTTTAAAGGCTTTGCTTTTATAGATGAATTGGCTCGTAGTATTGCAGATAATCCCATTTTAATTACTTTAATTTTCTTTGGAATTATAATGATTGGAAGCGATTTATTAACAACGCCATTTACGTATTACAAAACCTTTGTTATTGAAGAAAAATTTGGGTTTAATAAAACAACTAAATCAACTTTCTTATTAGATAAGTTAAAAGGTTTAGTAATGACCGTTATTTTAGGTGGCGGAATATTAGCGGCTATTACGTGGTTTTACGCAAGTAATCCCAATAATTTTTGGTGGTACACTTGGATATTAGTTGCTGTTTTTTCGTTGTTTATGAACTTATTTTACAGTAAATTAATTGTACCGCTATTTAATAAACAATCACCTCTAGAAGAAGGATCGCTAAGAACTGCCATATCAGAATATGCTAAAACTGTAGGTTTTAAATTAGACAATATTTTTGTAATAGATGGCTCTAAACGAAGCACTAAAGCCAATGCTTATTTTTCAGGATTTGGAAGCGAAAAACGTATTACACTTTATGATACCTTAATTAACGATTTAAACGAAGATGAAATTGTAGCTGTTCTTGCTCACGAAGTTGGACATTACAAACGTAAACACATCATTTTTAATTTAGGTAGTTCTATTTTGCTAACAGGAATCACCTTATATATCTTATCGCTTTTAGTTGGAAACACATTACTTTCTGAAGCTTTAAGTGTAAACCAAACCAGTTTTCATATAGGACTAATAGCTTTTGGAATTCTGTACAGTCCAATTTCTGAAATCACGGGTTTAATTATGAATTTATTTTCACGAAAATTTGAATATCAAGCAGATAATTATGCTAAAAATACCTTTAAATCAGAGCCGTTAATTTCGTCTTTAAAAAAGTTATCTAAAAATAGTTTAAGTAATTTAACACCTCACAAAGCAACTGTTTTTATGCATTATTCGCATCCTACATTATTGCAACGCATTAAAAATTTAAAAGCTTCTTAATATATGTTATTTATAAAAAAAATCATTTTAATACCACTTTGTATGCTTTCATTTTCAAATATATTTTCTCAAAAAAAAGAAACTCTAAAATATATAGATACAGATTCTACACAACTAAAATTAGACTTATATAAACCTGAAAAAGATGAGAAAAATAAATTCTTATCTCCTTTAGTTATTTACGTTCACGGCGGTGGATTTTCGGATAGAGACAGAAAAGATGGTTCTAATCTAGGAAAGTATTTATCAGAACAAGGAATGGTTGTAGCTAGTATAGACTATACACTGTATATGAAAGATAAAGATTATGGTTGTAACGGAATTACAAGCGAAAAGGTAAAAGCTATTCAAATTGTAGCAAACGAAATTTGGCAAGCTACTAACTTCTTATTAAAACAAAGTGACTCGCTTAAATTTAACAAAAAGCAAGTGTTTTTAGCAGGAACAAGTGCTGGCGCAGAAAGTATTTTACACACGGCTTTTTGGAATAGAAACCAAATGCTAACTGAACCACAAATGCTACCTATAGATTTCAAATATGCAGGAATAATTGCAGGCGCAGGCGCAGTTATGGACTTAAACATTATTACGAAAGAAAATAAAATTCCACTATTTTTATTTCACGGAGATAAAGACCTAACAGTTCCATTTGCAACTGGATCTCATAGGTTTTGTCCGCCAAATGCAACTGGTTGGTTAATGTTATTTGGATCGCAAAGTATAGCTAAACATATAGATCGTTTAAATGGAAGCTGCCAGTTATTCACTATTAAAAATGGCGAACATAAACACGGCGATGCTTATTTTTATTATCAGCAGCACTACATAAAACGATTTATAGAAGATGTTTTATTAGCTGATACTTTTATTAGATATGAAGTAAAGCAAATTATCTCTAAGTAGTTTTTTAACTGTTAATAGTACTCAGTTAGCAGTTTAACCTAACTCATTTAGACTTTACGCTTTATAATTCTGTTCTTTTAACGCTAAACTTTTATCTGTTTTTTGTCACAATTACAACTAAAAAAGGCGACTTGAATAATGGAATAATTAAATTATTTTTACGGTATATCGACGACAATAATTATACTATATAACACGTTGGCAACAAGCTGAAAAATGAAAACATATACAACAATCATACTACTTTTGACTTTTTTAATTTCTAGTAAATTAACTGCTTGCGAATGTACTATTCCAAAAGATTTGACTTCTGTACAAACTAATGAATTTGAAAATTCTGACTGTATTTTTGTTGGAGAAGTTATAGTATTAGATTCTGAAAAAGGAACTTTTAAAGTTAAGGTTGCCGAATCTTTTAATGGAGACAAAAAAGGAGAAATTTATAACGGAATATATAACTTTACGTGTGAACCAATAATTAACAAAAAAGGAAAATGGTTAATTTATGGAAACATAAATGAAGATGGATTTTTAGAGATTAGTTTATGTGGATTAACCAGAAGTTTTACAAACCCAGAGAATAATTTGCAAATTTTTATTCTTGGAACTGACTTAATGACGGATAGAGAAACTGAAAAACAAAAAAAAGAACGAATTAAAAAGGCAAAATCTGATTTATCTAACGAAATTAAATTATTACGAACGAAAATAAAAGCCAATTGCCAACAACGGGATATAACCTATAAAATTTGATGCTTTTTTCACTTCTCTATATTTATTCTTTCTATTGAATAAGGTAATCAGCGTAATTCTTAA
Organism: Mesoflavibacter sp.; assembly: GCA_034110465.1. Lineage (GTDB taxonomy): Bacteria > Bacteroidota > Bacteroidia > Flavobacteriales > Flavobacteriaceae > Aurantibacter. The sequence continues at coordinate 5,069 of JAWUZD010000013.1, read as the reverse complement.
AACTACTTCACTACAAAATCAAAATACTGATTTTTAAACGGTTCTCCTTTTAAAGTAAAATGCCACCATTCTTGCATATAGTTCCTAAACCCATTTTTAGTCATTACTTTTTGTAGTAAATCTCTATTTTTTCGATGTTGCTTTTCTAAATGTGGCGCTTTAACCCAAGATTTCTGTCCAAAAAAATCGTAAGGCGAACCCATATCTAATTCTTTTCCTGTTTTTAAATCTATAACAGTTAAGTCTAAAGTGCTTCCGCTAGAATGTCTTGAATTAGAAGCAATATATCCCGCAGGAATTAACTTGCGTTTATCAACATCCGGATAATAGGTATGTTTCATTAACGTATCATTCTCAATTTTTGCCCAACGCACAAAATGATTTACCGCTTGTTGTGGTCTGTAAGCATCATAAATTTTCAAACCTAAGCCATCTTCTTTTAAAATGGCTTGAATTTTCTTTAAAGCAATAGCTGTTAGCAAAGTCATTATAATTACTGGTTTTTCGTAGCCATCTATAGCTTCTCCAACAAAGTTATTTTCAGTACAATAGCGTAATTCTTCAACTAAATCAGGAATTAATTCTTTAGCGTACACAAAACCTTCAGGCAACTGAGCAAGAGTGATTTGCACTATTAAAAAAGTAAAAAGAAGCGTTAATTTTTTCATTTATAAAAAGTTTAAAGCTAATTTAGAAAATAAAATCGATATGTTGTTTGCTTCTACTCCACTTCATCTTAATTTACCTGATTCAGACATCTTTTATTTTGATGATTTTTTTTCGGATGAAGAAAGTCAAACGTTATTTAATCTGCTATTAAACGAAATTCCTTGGCAACAAGACAATATTACTCTTTTTGGAAAAACACATAAGCAACCAAGATTAACAGCGCTTTTTGCAGAAAACAGTAAACCATATTCCTATTCTAATATTACAATGTATCCACATAAATTCTCTGAGGTGCTATTAAAAATCAAAACTAAAGTTGAAGCGTTTTCTGAACATAAATTTACTACTTGTTTGGCCAACTTATACAGAAATGGCAACGATAGTAATGGTTGGCACGCAGATAACGAAAAAGAATTAGGAAAGAACCCAATAATAGCATCGGTTAGTTTTGGAGCATCTCGCTTTTTTCATATAAAACATAGAACTGAAAAAGAACTGAAGAAAAAATTAGAATTAACCTCTGGCAGTTTATTACTTATGCAAGGCGAAACTCAGCATAATTACTTACATCAAATCGCAAAAACTAAAAAAGAAATTGGTCAAAGAATAAACCTTACCTTTAGAATAATAAATTAAATTAGCTAACGTTTCTATTTTGGCATTTTTATTGTTTTAAACCAACAAACAAATTATTATGAAATATTTATTTTTATTAGTAACACTTACTTTTTTTCAGACAAATTTCGCACAACAAGACAGCTTATTTGTTGCTAAAGACGTTGAAGTTAATACATTTATAAACGGAACTTTATTAACGCCAAATAATTCTACAAAGCCTAATTTAGCTATTATAATTGCTGGTTCTGGACCAACGGATAGAGATGGAAATCAGAACTTCTTAAAATCTAATAACTTAAAAAAATTAGCCATTGGTTTATCTCAAAATGGTATTGCTACGTTTAGATATGATAAACGAATTGTTAAGCAAATTAGAAAAGGTAACGTTGATAAAGATATGATGTTTGACGATTTTGTTACCGATGCCAGTTCTGTTTTAGATTACTTCAAAAAAACAAACGCCTACAATAAAATTTATATGGTTGGGCATAGCCAAGGTAGTTTGGTTGGTTTATTAGCGGCTAAAAACAAAGCTAATGGTTTTATTTCTCTAGCTGGCGCAGGACAAAGTATAGATAATATTATTATAGAGCAAGTTACTAAAACTGCTCCACAATTTAAAGCCGATACAGAACGTGTTTTTGAAATTTTGAAGAAAGGTGAAACTACTTCAGATTTCCCTGTAGCATTAGGCTCATTATTTAATTTAGGCGTACAACCGTTTATTGCCAATTGGATGATATATAATCCTGTTGAAGAAATTGCTAAACTAGATATGCCTTGTTTAATTATTAACGGAACAAAAGATTTACAAGTTTCTGAAGCTGAAGCAAATTTATTAAATGAAGCTGCTAAAAATTCAACTTTAAAAATCTACGAGAATATGAATCATATTTTAGTTTCTATTGAAGGTGATAATCTTGAAAATTCTAAATCTTACAACGAGCCTTACCGTAAATTAACAGAGAATTTAGTTTCTGATATTGTGGCGTTTATTAAGAAATAAAATCAATTAACATATAACAAAAAGGTTAGCTCTATGCTAACCTTTTTTTATACATAAATATTCTATAAAACAGAAAACGCATTACTCTCGTAATGCGTTTTCATACTAACCAACCAAAAATATGTAACTAAGACTCTTATAGTTAGGTAACCACACCTATTATAGTCAACGTCCTAATCACGAGTTACATAAAGCAAATGCTGTGCCAAAAATGATTTAATAGTTTTATAAGTTTGTTAATATTCCCTATTTTGCAGATAAATTAAAGATATTATGCAATCAGAACCATTTATTACTAACGATGCTATTGTTTTTGGAATACTAATGCTTTGCTTAGGTATTGTTTTTTATACAGAAAGTAGAAAAACAGGCTTTTTTCCAAAGTTTTACAAATATGTACCAGCATTATTAATGTGCTATTTCTTACCAGCTATATTTAGTTCGTTTGGTATTATATCTCCAGAAACGTCTCAAACCTATTTTATTGCAAGTCGTTATTTATTACCAGCTTCTTTGGTTTTAATGACATTAAGTATAGATTTAAAAGCTATTTTCAATTTAGGCCCTAAAGCCTTAATTATGTTTTTTACTGGAACTGTTGGTATTGTAATTGGTGGACCAATTGCTATTTTACTAATCTCCATCTTTTCACCAGAAACAGTTGGTGGAGCAGATTTTGATGCTGTTTGGCGTGGTTTAGCCACATTGGCAGGAAGTTGGATTGGTGGCGGAGCTAATCAGGCTGCTATGTTAGAAGTCTACGAATTCAATCCAGAGAAATATGGTGGAATGGTAATGGTAGATATTTTTGTAGCGAACATTTGGATGGCTATATTATTATTAGGAATTGGAAAACGTAAAAAAATAGATAAGTGGTTAAAAGCAGATAATTCAGCTATTGATGCTTTACAAGAAAAAGTTCAAGCCTTATCTGAGAAAACGACAAGAAATCCGACAGTAACAGATTCTATAGTTATTTTATCTATTGCTTTTGTAGCTGTTGGAATTGCACATTTTGGTGCAGAATATATTCCTACGTTTCTAAAAAACAATTTTGAATTAGTCGCAGATCCTAAAAGCGCATTATCATCTTTTGGCTCAGGTTTCTTCTGGCTAATTACCATTGCAACCATTATAGGAGTTTCATTATCTTTTACAAAAGCAAAAACATATGAAGGTGCTGGAGCAAGTAAATTAGGAAGCATCTTTATTTACATTTTAGTCGCTACTATTGGAATGAAAGTAGATTTAAGTGGAATCCTTGAAAATCCTGGTCTAATTCTTATAGGAATTGTTTGGATGACAATTCACGCAGTATTATTAATTGTAGTTGCCAAACTAATAAGAGCCCCATTTTTCTTTTTAGCTGTTGGTAGTCAAGCCAATGTTGGTGGCGCTGCTTCTGCTCCTATAGTTGCTGCAGCTTTTCACCCAAGCTTAGCTACAGTTGGTGCATTGTTAGCTGTATTTGGATATGTAGTTGGAACTTATGGCGCACTTTTATGTGCAGAATTAATGCGAATCGTTTCTGTAGGTTAGTATTTTAACTATTTAAATAAGATATTTGTCCACTTAATAAAACAACTAGAATGAGATATTTATTATTACTTAGTTTAATTACTATGATGTCTTGCGTAAAAGACACTAAAGATATGACGGTTAAAGGTCAGATTAAAGGCTTAAAAAAAGGAACAATCTATTTAAAAAAAGCTAATGACTCTACAATTGTAATTATAGACTCTACTAAAGTCAATGGAACGTCTACTTTTGAAATGTATGCTGAGATAGATTCACCTGAAATGTTTTTTATTGAATTAGATAAAACGACCAAAGCAGACGAACGTATTTCGTTTTTTGGAAATAAAGGTATTACAGAAATCAACACCACACTTAAAGATTTTGCTTTTAAGGCAGAAATTAAAGGTTCTAAACAACAAATTTTAGTTGAAGAATACCTAACAATGATTTCTAAATTTAATGATAGAAATTTAGATTTAACAAAGTCTAAATTTGATGCTCTTAAAGCTAAAGATACTATTGCTTTTAAAGATTTTGAAAACAAATTGAATAGTTTCACTAAAAGAAAATACCTTTATACTACAAATTTTGCTGTAAAAAACAACAATAGTGAGGTTGCTCCTTATTTAGCATTAACAGAAATTTACGATGCTAATATTACTCTATTAGACACTATAAATAATTCTTTAACTAAAGACGTTAAAAACTCTAAATATGGTATTGCTTTAGATAAATACATTACTAAAATTAAAGAAAATAAATAGACTTATACTACTTACAAAAAAAGCGTGCCATTTCAATAATCGAAGAGGCACGCTTTTTTTATATGGGTAATTTACAGATTAACCTTACTTCTTAGTGTATTCGATTATAATCATTCAATCTATAAGTGTTGTAAGTATTTATTGTTTCTTAGTTTCTTAGTCTATTAATTCCGTAGGTTTATCAAATATGTTTAGTGAAGCACTACTTCTATTACTAATATATAACTAAGCTTTACTAGCTAATAAATTTTCAAACCATTAATAACATATTCTTATAGCTTATAAAGAACAAATCAAAGTCTTTCATTTATGATATAGATATAAAATAATAGATCGTCTAAAAACAAAACGTATTATAAAAAAACTCCCAATTCAAATAAATGAATTGGGAGTTTTTGTTGTTATATAATAACGTTACAATCTATCGCTTCAATGTAAAATGGGCTTGAAATTGTTTCTTAGCATTAGATCCCGAGTTTGGTTCTCTGTATTCT
>JAWUZD010000012.1:0-234438 GCA_034110465.1 Mesoflavibacter sp. | reverse complement strand
TTCCCCAAAGCACCAGCAAATATTAATGCAATAGAAATAATTAGTATTTTAGAATGTTTCTTTTTTATCGAATCCCAAAGCCAGTAGCCTATACCAACAATAGCAACTAACCTAAAAAGGGTAAGTATTAATTTTCCGTATTGACCAGGAATTTTAGCTCCCCAAGCCATTCCTTCGTTTTCTACAAAAGCAATTTTAAACCATTCAAAAACAGGGATAGTCTCCCCTAATACAAAATGAGTTTTAATGTATATTTTTGAAATTTGATCGATTACTAAGATCAAAACTATAATGAATATCGATTTTTTAAGAGACATTTTATTTTATATACTTTGTAAAAATAATATTATTTAATGAATTTGAGAATAACAATTTTTTGGCATTAAAAATAATAGGTAACTACTTCTAATCCATTTAATTTGTGTTTAAAAAATAAATACCAAATTCCATAAGCCATTTAGCTAGTCTAGAATTTGGAATTTTAACGATCGTATTAATTTACTATTGCATATTCTTAGCTTCAATACTAAGTGTGGCATGAGGAACTAATTTTAATCGTTCTTTGTTAATTAATTTTTTTGTTACACGACAAACTCCATAGGTTTTGTTTTCTATACGTATCAATGCATTTTTTAAATCACGAATAAATTTTTCTTGCCGTATAGCTAATTGAGAATTTGCTTCCTTACTCATTACATGACTTCCTTCATCAAAGGCTTTAAAAGTTGGTGAGGTATCATCAGTACCATTATCGCTATCGTTTTTAAAAGCACTTTCAATTAAATGCAAATGCCTTTGTGCATTTTCAATTTTTTCAAGTATTAGTTCCTTGAATTCTTTTAAATCTGCTTCGTTGTATCTGTCGTATGTTTCTTGGTTCATATTACACTTTTTTAATGGCCAACTTGCTTGTTATTTCATCAAATATTATTTCAGTTCCTGTCTCTAATTTTTGATGAAAACACAAAATGTTTGTTAGCGTTTCACGTTTAATATATTCTAAGTTTTGGCTTACCGCCAATTTTAATTTTTCATCTTCTTGAATAGTTACCTCAATTCGGTCCATTACTTCAAAACCAGAGTCTTTACGTAAATTTTGAATTCGGTTCACCAATTCTCTAGCAATCCCTTCGTTCTTTAATTCTGGACTTATAGTAACATCTAAAGCCACCGTTACACCATTATTATTTGCAACTAACCAACCTTCAATATTTTGAGAACTTATTATTACATCATCTTTGCACAATGTAGTATTTTTTTCATTAATTAAAACATTAATTTCTCCTTCTTTTTCAAGAATTGCAATCTCTTTTTGACCAAAATTAGTTATTACTTGCGCTACAGATTTCATATCTTTCCCAAAGCGAGGTCCTAACTTTTTAAAATCTGGTTTTATCTGTTTTACCAATATTCCAGATCCTTCATCAATCAATTCAATTTCCTTCACATTAACTTCAGATTTAATGAGGTCTGAAACTGCTATTATTTCTTCACGCTGTTCATTATTTAAAACAGGAATCATGATTTTTTGTAAAGGCTGTCTAACTTTAATCTTTTCTTTTTGTCTTAAGGATAACACTAATGAAGAAATTGTTTGAGCCTTTTGCATTTTATGTTCCAATGTCCTGTTAATGTATGTCGGATTTGCAACAGGAAAGTTACTTAAATGTACAGAGATTTCGTCAACTTTAATAGTTCCGTTCAATAAGTCGTTATAAAGACGATCCATAAAAAAGGGAGCCACAGGTGCGCTTAACTTAGAAATCGTTAATAAGCAAGTGTGCAATGTTTGATATGCCGATATTTTATCTTCGCCATAACTACCTTTCCAAAAACGTCTTCTGCTTAAACGAACAAACCAGTTACTTAAATTTTCTTGAACGAAATCTGAAATCGCTCTTGTCGCTTTTGTTGGTTCGTATTCGCCATAATACTGATCTACTCTTTCGATTAAGGTGTGTAACTCTGAAAGTATCCAACGGTCAATTTCTGGTCTTTTTTCTAATGCAATATCTTCTTCTGAATAATCAAAATTATCCAAATTAGCATACAGACTAAAGAAACTATAAGTGTTATATAGTGTTCCAAAAAATTTATTTCTTACTTCCGAAATTCCTGCTAAATCAAATTTTAAGTTATCCCAAGGGTTGGCGTTGCTTATCATATACCAACGAGTAGCATCTGGTCCAAATGTATCGATTGTTTCAAAAGGGTCTGTTGCGTTTCCTAGACGCTTAGACATTTTTTGTCCATTTTTATCTAATACCAATCCGTTTGAAACTACATTTTTATAGGCAACATCATCAAAAATCATAGTTGCAATAGCGTGCAGCGTATAAAACCAACCACGTGTTTGATCTACTCCTTCAGCAATAAAATCTGCTTTTCGCCAAGTAGTATCTACTTTTTCTTTATTTTCGAAAGGATAATGCCATTGAGCATAAGGCATACTTCCACTATCAAACCAAACATCAATTAAATCGGCTTCACGGCTCATAGGGTTTCCTTTTTTAGAAACCAATATAATATCGTCAACTATATTTTTATGGAGGTCTACTTTTGCATAATTATCTTCCGAAAAATCTCCTGTTACAAAATCATCAAAAATGTCTTTTTGCATGAATCCAGCATCCACTGCTTTTTTCATTTCGCCTTTTAATTCTTCAATAGAACCAATAGCAATTTCTTCTTTTCCATCTTCAGTACGCCATATAGGAAGCGGGATACCCCAATACCTTGACCTCGATAAGTTCCAATCGTTTGCATTTGCTAACCAGTTACCAAAACGTCCAGTTCCAGTAGATTCTGGTTTCCAGTTAATGGTTTTATTAAGGCTATGCATTCTGTCCTTAACATCGGTAATTTTAATAAACCAAGAATCTAATGGGTAATATAAAATTGGTTTATCTGTACGCCAACAATTTGGATAACTGTGCTTATATTTTTCAACCTTAAAGGCTTTGTTTTCTGTTTTTAACTTAATAGCTAACTCAACATCTATAGATTTCTCTGGAGCTTCGCCATCTGCGTAATATTCGTTTTTTACGTATTTACCTGCAAATTCTCCCATTTCTGGTCTAAATTTACCTTGTAAGTCTACTAAAGGCACTAAGTTATCTTCGCCATCGTTTACTAATAGTGGTGGAACTTCTGGTGTAGCTTGTTTTGCAACCATTGCATCGTCTGCTCCAAAAGTTGGTGCAGTATGTACAATTCCTGTTCCGTCTTCTGTTGTTACAAAATCTCCTAAAATAACTCTAAAAGCATTTTCAGGATTATCGTTTGGTAAAGCGTAATTTAATAATTGTTCGTATTTAATATCTACTAAATCTGTTCCTTTACATTCTGTACAAATAAAGTATGGAATCTTTTTATCGCCAGAATTATAAGCGCTTAATTCTTCTACGGTTTCTACTAAAACATTCGTTTTTCCAGCAAATTGTTTTCCAATTAAATTCTTAGCTAAAATAACGTGAATTGGTTGAAACGTGTATTGATTATATGTTGCAACAACTGCATAATCTATTTTTGGACCAACAGTTAATGCTGTATTACTTGGTAATGTCCAAGGTGTTGTTGTCCAAGCTATAAAATTTAAGTTATCAAACGGTTTTAAAAAGTCTGGTAACGTATTTTCTATGGCTTTAAATTGTGCTACTATTGTAGTATCTGTAACATCTTGATAAGTTCCTGGCTGATTTAGCTCGTGCGAACTTAATCCGGTTCCTGCTTTTGGAGAATATGGCTGAATGGTATAACCTTTATACATTAGCTTTTTAGAGTAAATCTCTTTTAAAAGCCACCAAACCGATTCCATATATTTAGGCTCGTAAGTAATGTATGGATCTTCCATATCTACCCAATAACCCATTTTTTGAGTTAAATTATTCCAAATATCTGTGTAACGCATAACTGCTTTACGACAAGCTGCGTTGTATTCTTCTACAGATATTTTTGTACCAATATCTTCTTTCGTAATTCCTAATTCTTTTTCTACACCAAGTTCTACTGGTAAACCGTGCGTATCCCAACCAGCTTTACGCTTAACTTGGTAACCTTTCATAGTTTTATAACGCGGAAAAATATCTTTTATAGAGCGTGCTAAAACGTGATGAACTCCTGGTAATCCGTTTGCAGATGGCGGACCTTCAAAAAATACGTAAGGTTCTGCGCCTTCGCGAGAGGTTACACTTTTTTCAAAAATGTTATTTTCTTCCCAGTAATTTAAAATTTCCGAAGCTACGTTTGGTAGGTCAAGTCCTTTGTATTCAGCAAATTTAGTACTCATAATAGATATTTTGTCGTAAGTATGCGAAAATAAGGTTTTTTGCGACAATAGTAAATGATGTACTGTAATAAATGTTTGTTAAGTTGAAGTGGTTATTTGTGTGTTGGCATTCAGGTTAAGTTTAAGTTTTGGCTTTAGTTTTTTTCTAAAGGTTTCGACTGCGCTCAACCAGACAAAAAAGAATGATGTTTAATTAGAGGAATTAAGTTTTGGTGGTTGTGGAATATCCTGATGTTGTTTTGAATTAAATACTATTTGAAAATCTTTTGTTATATTTTCAAACTCCTTTTTATTTAAATCACAAAAAGGTTTTTTGTAATTTATTAAGGATTTCTCTTTATAAAACTTAATAACTCCATCAATAGAATTTTCAATTATAGAATTAAATAATTTTACATCTACTTTACTTTTTAAATTGAAATTTAAATAAAAATTAGAAGATTTTCTAATTTTTAAATTTTCTTTAATTCTATTATAGATAAATTCTGAGCTATTATTTTCTTTAGGAAACTCATAATCTATTGCAAAGGTGTTATTATTAAAAATGAATTCAATGGAGTTTGGTTTTATCATATTCCAATTACATTCTTCATCATAGATTTTGTAAGTTAGTATTATTTTTTCTCCTTTATAATTAACTAAAAAATTGTACTCTGGAAAACCACAAAAATCTTCTATAATTTGTTGCTGAATTTGTTCTTTTACTATATTATAATTATTATTTAAATCTATATTAATTATCTTTAGATTAGAGCCATCAAATAATAATTTTGTATTATCACAAAAGTGACTTTTTAATACTTCTTCCTTACAAGAAAAAGATAAAGCAACTAATAAAATTAAGACGTATTTCATAATATAAATATAGTGCTTTTTTAAAGTTGTTATTCTGCGCTACGACGCAGAATCTATTCTAAAATATAATAAATAGTCTAGTTCTTAATCATTGCAATATGTGGAATTCCATCTTCTAAATAGGTTTCTCCTACATCTTTAAATCCTAAATTATTGTAGAATTTATTTAGGTAACATTGTGCCGAAATTTTTATTTCGGTTTGATTAAAATGGTCTTTTACAGCTTTTATAGAAGCTTCCATAATTTGGTAACCGTATTTAAATTTTCGTTGGTCTTCTTTTACTATTACGCGACCAATACTTGCTAATTCGAAATAATCTCCTGGTTTAAAAATACGCGTGTAGGCTACAATTTTATGGTCTTTAATTCCTAAAACGTGTAAGGCTTTTTGATCTTTGTAATCTATATCTTGATACACACAATCTTGTTCTACTACAAAGACTTCGCTTCGTAATTGTAATAGATTATATAATTGGTCTTTTGTTAAGTCTTTAAATGTTTTTACTTGTATTTCTAACATAATTATGTGTTCTATTTTGCAAGAAGGATAGAGGCTTTGTTGGAGCTCTTTTTAATAAATTGATTTTGGAAAAATTAATTTATTAAAAAAGCGACTGCCGATAGCCTGGTTGTTTACAACTTGCCCAACTATTAATCTTGTACTATTATTGCTTTAGAATCTGGCTTGTTATATTCTGGTTGAATGGTAACGTGGTTTATTTTAAATTGATGTTCTAAAAGGTCTTCAATTTTATCTAATATATGATTAAATTCTGATACAGATACATCTTTTTCTAAGTCTAAATGTGCTTCTAAATGCAACTCGTTATCGCTTAAATTCCAAATATGTACGTGATGTAATTGTTTTACGTTTTCTATTTTATTAACCGTTTTTACAACTTCTTTTATATTAATATGATCTGGTGTAAAGAGCATAATTGATTTGGTAGATTCTTTTAATAAATCGTAGCCTACATAAATTAAATACAATGCTATTACAAAAGTTAATGCGCTATCTATCCAAAATATTTGGTAAAATTTCATTAAAAGTCCACCTATTAAAACGGCTACACTTGCTAACATATCTGTTAATAAATGTAAATAAGCACTTTTTATATTTATGTTAGATTTTGCATCGTTTTTAAGTAATAAGACACTTAATCCGTTAGCAATTATTCCTAAAAGTGATAACCAAATTACAAGATTAGATTCTATTTCTTGTGGATTTTGAAATCGTTTTACGGCTTCTATTATTAATAGAATTGCTACTATTATTAAGGTTGCTGCATTTATAAAAGCGGCTAAAACTTCGGCACGTTTATAACCAAAAGTACGTTGTAAAGATGCTTTTCTTTTACTTAATCTATTAGCAACATAACTTATTATTAGAGAAATTACATCCGAAAAATTATGTAATGCATCACTTAATAAAGCTAAACTACCAGATAGTAATCCGCCAATAATTTGACCAGCTGTAATAAGTATATTTAATAGGATGGAAATAATTAAATTTCGACCTTTTAAATCGTTATGATTATGAGAATGGTTATGTGAGTGCGAATGACTCATATTACATACAAGATATTTTATCTATTCTATTTTGGTGTCTTCCGCCTTCAAATTCTGTATTAAAAAAGGCCTCTACCATTTCTAAAGCTTGAGGAATTGCTGTGTAACGCGCTGGAATACATAATATATTTGCGTTGTTGTGTTGTCTTATAAGTCCTACAATTTCTTTAGTCCAACATAAACCTGCACGAACATTTGCGTATTTATTAGCTGTCATTGCTACTCCATTTGCACTACCACAAATTAAAATTCCAAAATCTACTTTTTTAGTATCTACATCTTTAGCTACTTTATGTGCAAAATCTGGATAATCTACGCTATCAAAACTATCTGTTCCGTAATTGTTTACTATAAAACCTTTTGCTTCTAATAATTTTACAATAGCTTGTTTGTAATCTGTTCCTGCGTGATCGTTTCCTATAGAAATTGTCATAATATAAGTTGTGTTTTTAAATTCTATTTAAATAAAATTTAAGGATTGAGGTTATTAACAACAAAAATAACAATTAGTAATAAGTATAACCATATTAAATAGAATTACTTAAATGAGAATTTTAATTTTGAAACCTATAATTGCTTGATTTAAATAGATTGTTAATAAGTCTGCGTTCTATTTTTTATTACTTGTTAATAAGTGTTGATGGTTTTTTAAAAGTTTTATTAGGTTTCTAAATTTAAAATTCCAATCAAAAATTGAAAGTTTAAAACCTAAAAAGTTAGCCATTAATTTTATTGAAGTTGTTAGACCTAAATAGATAGTTTATTAAACTAATTTTTAGAAATACTTATTAAACATTAGTTGTTAGTTAACATTATTAACAGTTGTTAATAGCTTTTATAAAAGCTTTAATTTTAAGCACTTTAAGTATACATACCATTGTTAACTTCTTGATAAGATTTAATCCATAACTTTTAAAACAAGTATTTATAACTAAAGTTATACCGCTATTAACAGACTATAATAAGCAACATTGTTTTTTTAAATTTTAAAAGAAAAGTAAATATGTATTATATATATGTGGATAACTTTGAAAATGAGTTTTAATAGTTAATTTTATAATTAATTCTATTTCAATTAATTATAAAATTAACTATTTCTTTAAAAGTAAAAAGCACCAAAAGTGTTTTAAACCTCTTGATGCTTTTTGTATAATTTAACTTTTAAACTTTAAGATTTACCAAGTAATAAAACTTCGTTACAAACTACTTCTGTAATGTAACGCTTATCGCCTTCTTTTGTGTCGTAACTTCTTGAGGTTAGTTTACCTTCAATAGCAATTTCTTTTCCTTTAGAAACGTATTTTTCAATAATATCTGCTGTTTTTCCCCAAGCTACTATATTATGCCATTGTGTATCTACAATTTTTTCTCCTTTTGTGTTTTTATAACTTTCATTTGTAGCTATAGAGAATTTAGCCATTTTTTTACCAGACTCTAAATTAATAATTTCTGGATCGTTTCCTAAGTTTCCAATTAACTGTACTTTGTTTCTTAACGTATTCATAAGATAAGGTTTTAATATATTGAATGTCATTAGTTCTATTCAACACTGCAAAGATGAGACTGGATTAAAAGTTTAGTCGGTTGTTACGTATTTAATATCGTTTGTAAATGTTTGTTGTCGGTTTTAGTATTGATTTTATTGGAAATGTTGTAGATTGGAGTTTTTACGAATAGTATAACTTATTATTATTTTATAAATTAATTATATAAGATGTTGTACCACATTTGACAAAACCATATGGATAAACATCAAAAATTAGATTCGATTTTAAAATATATGTCTGAAAATATGGGAGAAATTCCAAAAAGACCTGACCGAATTGTTGAAAAAGCAAAACTGAACTTTGAAAAATCGGAATCATATATGATGTTTAAAATGTTATTAGACGATGGTTATATTTATGAACATACAACCGAAGGTTATTATGGAATAAAATACAAGGGAATTATTTTTTTAGATAATGGAGGTTATACATTTGAACATAAAGTTTATAATAGAAAAAAATTAGCCGAAAAAATCTCTGACTATTTAGATATCATAGTTAAACCGATTGGAATTATAACCGCTGTTTTGGTTTCCACTTGGTATATAATAAAGTTGCTTGAATTTTTCAGGATAATTAATTCTTGTGTAAATTAAAACAGAATAAAAAATTAATATGATTAATCAAAAAACAATTACTATAAACGACAGTATAAAACTTGAAGTATTATAACGAAAATGGACTTTATTATATTCCGAGTATCTTGAATTTAAAAAAAAATGGCACAACACAGGATATAAGTAATAAAATTTTAACAATTATTCTTTCTAAGAAACTAAAAAATAATAAACAAATATTTTAAAAAATAACTATGAGCGATTCATCTAATATTTGTTTGCCTTGCGGAATTTGTTGCGACGGAACTTTAATTGGTTTTGTAGAGCTAGAAAATGAAGAATTACCAAGATTAAAAAAGATAATGGATATTGAAGACGAAAGAGATAATGGCTTTTTTCTTCAACCCTGTAAAAAGTATTGTAATGGTTGTACTATATATTCAGAACGACCTAAACAATGCGGAAAATTTGAATGTGGCCTTTTAAAATCTGTAGAAAATAAAGAGCTAGAATTTGATACAGCTTTAGATATTATAGATAATGCTAAAAAACTTCGTGTTTCTATAGAGAAAAAGTTAGAAGATTTAGATTTTGAATTAAAATCGGAATCCTTTTATTTTAAAATGGTGGAACTAAAAAAAGTATTTAGTAAAAAAGAATTAGATGCTACTTTAACTCAAAATCATTTAGAATTAAAAAAAGAACTTACAGAATTAGATATTTTATTGTCTGAAAAGTTTGGAGTTACTTTATATTAAACTAATTATTAACACGATTTAGACTATGCAAAAAATGTGTCCAGAATGTGGCGATAGAATTATTGGTAGAGTAGATAAAAAATTCTGTAGTGATGGCTGCAGAAATACCTCTAATAACCGCAATAATAAAGATGCCGTAAATTTAATTAGAAATACAAATAATAAACTACGTAAAAACTGGCGCATTTTAGAGCAATTAAACCCAGAGCAGAAAACAAAAACAACACGAAGTAAGTTATTACAGCTTGGTTTTGATTTTAACCTCTTTACAAGCATTTATACCACTAAAGCGGGAACAATATATTACTTTGTTTATAATCAAGGTTATTTACCTTTAGAAAACGATTTTTTTGCTTTAGTAAAACGCGAATAAAATAAAAACCAAACTTATTTAATAAGTTTGGGTTTTATTTATAATTATAACAACTATTTTATTTACCAAATTCTAACACGATCTTCTGGAGCAATGTACATTTTATCACCTACTTTAATATTAAAAGCTTCGTAAAAAGAATCAATATTTAATAAAGGTTGTACAGCACGATTCATTCCTGGAGAATGCGGATCTGTTTTAATTTTATTTTTAAGTGCATCATCTCTCATTTTTGTACGCCAAACTGTAGCCCAACTCATAAAGAAACGTTGTTCTGCAGTAAATCCGTCTATATCTTCTGGTCTTCCATTTTCTTTAAATTCCATTTGCATCGCATCATAAGCTGCTAAAACACCACCTAAATCTCCAATATTTTCACCTAAAGTAAATTCACCATTAATAGTTACATCTGGTAAAACTTCTATAGCGCTATATTGATCTGCTAAAGCTTGACCTAAGGCTTCAAATTGTGATAAATCTTCGTCTGTCCACCAATTATTAAGGTTTCCATTTTTATCGTATCTAGCACCAGAATCGTCAAAACTATGCGAAATTTCGTGACCAATTACGGCTCCAATTCCTCCATAATTTACAGCATCGTCTGCCGTGTAATTATAAAATGGTGGTTGTAAAATAGCTGCTGGAAATACAATTTCGTTATAACTTGGATTAAAATACGCATTAACAATTTGTGGTGCCATTCCCCATTCTGATTTATCAACTGGGTTTCCTAGTTTATTTAAATCTTTTTTAAAGTCCCATTTAGAAGCGTTGAGCATATTACTTAAATAGGTTCCTCCTTTTTCTACACTAGCAACTTCTAACTCAGAGTAATCTTTCCATTTATCTGGATAAGCTATTTTTACGGTAGTCGCTTTAAGTTTTTCTATAGCTTTAAGTTTAGTTTCTTTACTCATCCAGTCTAAGTTTTTAATTCGACCTTCAAAAGAAAGAATAACATTTTTAATCATTTTTTCTGCTTTAACTTTAGCTTCAGCAGGAAACATTCTATCTACATATAATTTACCTAAAGCTTCTCCAATAGTCCAATTTAAAGTTCCTAAAGCGCGTTCTTCTAAAGGTCTTTGTTTTTTTGCTCCGCCTAAAGTTTTACTATAAAAATCCCAATTGGCTTTTTCTATTTCTGTACTTAATCTTCCAGCAGATTTGTTAAATGTAGACCAACGTAAAAAAGATTTCCATACATCTACATTATCTTCTTCTAAAATAGAGTTGACAACTTTTAGGTATTTTGGTTGAGATACAATTACAGTATCTAATTGTTTTACACCAATACCGTTAAAATATGCATTCCAGTTTATTGCAGGAACCATTTTTTGTAAATCTGTTATAGAAGTTGGATTGTATGTTTTACGATCGTCTCTTAATTCTACTTTATCTAATTTAGGTGTTGCTAATTTAGTTTCAAAAGCTAAAATTTGTTTTGCTTGTGTAGTTGCAGCTTCTTCAGAATCTCCTAAAAACTGTAACATTCTAGAAACATGTGCTATATATTTTTCACGCTTTTCTTTAGAATCTTCATCGTCTTTAACATAGTAATCTCTGTCTGGTAGACCTAAACGGCTTGTTCCTAAATAAGCTACATTTTTATTACTGTCTTTAGCATCTGATCCTACACCAAAACCAAAAAATTGTCCGCCACCAATTGGCTCCATTTCTATTAAGTAAGCTTGTAAATCTTCTAAATTAGAAATAGCATCAATTTTTGCTAAATAAGGTTTTATAGGATTAATACCTTGATTATTTCTAGAAACCGTATCCATTATAGTTTGGAATAAAAAGACCGCTTTTTCTTGATCTGATCCAGGAATAACATTTATTTTTTCTAAATCGTTATTTGTTCCCATAGCAGATTTTAAGATACTTAAAGCATCTTCATCTGTCATTTGTCTTAATTCGTCAAAACTTCCCCAACGCGATCTATCGTCTGGAATTTCGTTATTTTCTAGCCATTTTCCATTAACGTATTTAAAAAAATCGTCGTTTGGTTTTACGGTTTTATCCATATAATCCAAATTAATTCCCGGAACAGTTACTACTTCTGCAATGTCTTGGTTTTCTGTTGTCTTAGGCTCATTTTTGCAACTAAAAGTTAGCAGTAATGAAGCACCTAAAAGTGTTGTGGTTAATTTTGTTTTCATTTTAAATAAAAGATTTACAAAGTTTAGTGCATAAAAAAACGCACTACAAGTTAATGAATGCGCTTTTATTAATATGTTAATTGTCTTATTTTAACATCAATTTCTTTGTAATTGTTGATTTATCTGAAATAATATTTAAGAAATATATTCCATTTGAATAATTAGCTAAGTTTATTTGATACATATTATTAGTAGTGTTAACATTATTTTCTTTAATTATTAATTTTCCTGTTACATCGGAAACTGTATAATTAAAATTTAAAGATTTTGTTGTCGTAATATTAAAAATTCCATTTGACGGATTAGGAGAAATATTTAGGCTATTTAAAGAAAACTCTTCTGTACTTAATGCATTTCCAATAATTACAATATTATCTACAATAACACCTTCTTGATTTACAGATTCATCAGAATGGAATACTATTCTAAACATAAAATTTGTTTCTGAAGCAAATGCCGTTAAGTCTTTTTTGTATTCAGTTAAATTTGCATTAGTTCCTGTCCATTGGTCTCCTGGACAATTATAACAGCTATTATTTTGACCTTGAGTTGTATTACTATTATACCAATTTAAATCTGAAGATGTTCCTAATATATTCCAGTTAATTCCATTATCTAAACTATATTCTACATAAACTATATCCCAATCTAATTCTAAATCAAAGCCCATATCAAATTTTAATTCTGGGGCAGTTACTGTTGTTAAATCATAACATTGAGAGATAATAAAACTTTTAGTAGCATCCGGATAATTTCCAGATAAATTAGTTGCGTAAACATTATTTGTTACTGTGTTACCATCATTTAAAACAGCTCCAGAAGGAATTCCTCTAGTCCATAATTGATTTGTAGAAGCTTCATTATAAACTAATAATTCTTGAGTTGAATTTTCTAAAGTATTAACAACGTTTGTAGAACCAGAATCTGTTGCATAAATAATTTTTTCTTCAGAATCGTTATTTATTGCATACGCATCGTTTGTTATTGTTGTATTAGCTTTAAATGTATGCAAACCTCTTCCTAGAGAAATTGTAGGTAATGTAATAGTTGTTGTTACATTAGAAGCTATAGAACCGTTCCATGTAAAATTATTAGGAGTTCCATCTACGGTATAAATTACATTTACACTATTTATTATGTTAGTTCCATTATTTTTAACTTCTATAGTTGGATTTATATTAGTATCACAGTTTATTTCGTTAGAAAATCCAGCTATTGATATAAGTTTTACATCATTTACTGCTAATTCTGTAGGAATAACAGACTGCCATACTCCTCTACCATAAGTAGCTGCAGTAATTTTATCATCAAAAATATTAATTTCTAAGTCTGTTACAGAAACATTAGGTAAACCCATTTCAAATGGTTCCCATAATAAAGTGTCGTCATCATATCTATATACACCTAAACTTGTTCCAACATATAAAGGATTTTTAGAATGAAGATTTTGATGTTTAATTACATTTTTAACAATGTTTGGTAAACCATTAGATATATCTGTGAAATTGTTTCCTCCATCTGTAGATTTATATACTGTAGAAGAAGTTGTAACATACACTATAGAGCTGTCTGAATTATTTACTTCTATTGATGTAATATTAGAACTAAATGATTCAATACTTGAAAAACTAACACCTCTATTTGTACTTTTTCTTAGATTCCCATTAGTTGCTACATAAATATTATCCGGATTAATATCGTCTATTTCTAGTTTATCTATATTTGTTCCAAAATCTGTTGATACCGAAACAAAAGCTCCATTTATAACTTTGTACAAGCTAGAGTAACCAGCATATATTTCACTTTCACTGTTAATAAATAAAGGAGTAACCCAATTACCATTTTCTCCAGCCGGTCCTCCAATACTTCCACTACTAGTTGCTCCAGCTGTATTAGATATATATAAACCACCACCATTTTGAGTAAACCCATAATAAGCATCAGAATTATTTGGATCTATAGCAGTATCCATTCCATCAGCACCATAGTAGTTTTGCCAATTATTATTACTAAAAGCATGTCCGCCATTATCTTGTAATCCACCTACCATTTTATCTGAAGTTTGCTTAGAAACCGATATTTTATAAAATTGGCTAATTTGCATACCCGCTGTTAAATCCGTAAAACTAGAACCAGCATTAGTAGATTTATAAAATCCTCCATCTGTACCAGCTAATAATTCGCCATTAAAAAATCTTAAATAATGAATATCTGCATGCGTATATGCAGAACTACTAGGTGAATTCCAATTATTAATTTGAGTAAAAGAGGACTGAGTAGGAGTAGTACCTATTGTTCCTTTCCAAATATTCAATACTCCTACATAAACTTCGTTTTCATTTGTATCAGAAACCGCAAAAGCTAAATCATACCAAGATTGAGTTGATTGAAATATATCTCCATTGTTTGCCAAATCAGCAACAGTAGTAAATGTAGAACCAGAATTAGAAGATTTATATATTGCTTTAAACCCATTAGAATTATCTGCTGCTAATAAATATACAAGATTAGAATTTGATTTTGTTATATCAATTACTAAACGAGAAATATCACTAACGGGTAACCCAGAACTTATTATTGTAAATGTATCTCCTGCATTTATAGATTTATAAAATCTGTTTTGAGAAACACCATAAATAATATTAGAGTTTGTTGGGTTTATTTTAATGTCTTTCATATTTCTAAAAGCTGTCCCAGTGCATACAATCCAATTATCTCCTCCATCTATAGATTTGTATATTCCAGCATTAGTAGCAACCCAAAGCATACTTGTATCATTTGGATTAATATAGATATCGTTCATACTGTCAATATTGGGAAATGTATTAGGGTTTAATCCAGTCGGTTGAAATGTTAATCCACCATCTGTAGATTTCATAACTCCAACACTGTAAGAATCTCCAGCATCATCATCACCTGTTGCTATATATATAGTGTTTCCTGTTATAGCAATTCCAGAGACACCAATTTGATCTAAATTGTCTGTGTAAGTGTTCCAAGTAGATCCATTGTCTGTAGATTTCCAAAACCCACCAGCAGGTGCACCGGCATAATAAGTATTATTATTTATTGGGTCTTTAATAATTACATTAACTCTTCCTTGTCCAGAAGACCAAGAACCAGTATTTGTATGTGTAAAAGGACCAACAGGTAACCAATTACTTTCATCAATTAAAATGCTCTCTTGAGTTATTTTTTGATTTTTTATATCTTGAGACTGATTATATAATTCTTTTGTTGTTGGTAGCGTTCCATCAGGTTTAACAAAGTTTTTCCAATAGTTTTCCCAACGCTTAAAAGGTTTGTAACCACTTCCTTTAATATTAGGATCTCTAGTTTCCCAATAGACATTAAAAGCATCTACAATTTCTTGAAATCTTAATGGATTGTCTAATGTTCTAGATTCTATATTTAATGTTTTCATCCAAGGAGCATCTGGATTAAACTGTGCTTGTGTAGAAACTGCGAATATAAAACACGCAATAAAGAATAATTTTAATTTCATAAATCTATTGTTTTTTTATAAAAATAGATAAAAAGGAAATTAAATCCGATTAATTAACAATATAATCGACAAACGTTAATTGATTTGATTAAATTTTATATTTTTTAATTCGGTTTCACTTTGTTTTTTTAGTTCAATAACTTCAGAAACGTTTTCGTTTGGGATGGTAATAGAAAGTACATAGTGTTTAATTTTCCACCCATTTTTTGTTTTTTCTAAAACACCAGAACCTCTACATAATTCCATTTGTGTATCTAGAATTTCATCAAACCAAGCTAAGTTTTGTTCTTTATTTATAAAAACATTTCGTTCTAAAGAAGTAAAACTCCATGCTTTTCCTTTATCAAAATAGGGTTTGGAAAAAGTTTTAAAATCTTTTTTATTCCAGTTTTCTGTAGCATCGGTTCCTATAAAAATAGCATCGTCTGTCATTAAACTAAAATAAACGTCAAAATTTGTATTAGCAGCTGCTAAATGCCAATTATTTAAAACAGTATTAACCTCTTTTTTTTCATCAAATTTAGAGATGGTTTGTTTTGAACTGTTGCAAGAAAAATTTAAAATTATAATTAAAGTTACTAGAATTAGTTTTTTCATTATTATTCTGGTTTTATAATTTGTTGTGCTTCTTTTTCAAGCTTTTTATTTATTTGAAGATTTAAGTTTGAAAATGCAACAAAGACCTCTTTTATAAAAATAATATCCTCTTTTTTTAATTGTTTTTTTATTTTTAATTCTTCTTGAAATCGGTATAGCTGATTTTGAAGTACTAAAATTCTAGCCTTTATAGGTTGAGAATCTATAGCTTCCGGAATGGTTGTTTTTAACTCTAAAAGCGTAGACCTAAAAATATCTTCTTGTTCTGTAAAAAACGTAAACTTTAAACTTTTTATATCTATTATAGCTTTATCAATTGCGGTATAAGATTTCCATTCTTCAATAATGACTTTAGCAGATTTATCTAATAAAATATCATTAAATTTTAATTTAGAAATTAACCCTTTTGTTAAAATATCTTTTTGAATTACAGTAGTTTCTTTTACTATCTCTTTATCTGAATTATTAATACAGCTTAGACTAAAAAAGCAAACAAAAAGCATAAAATATTTAATCATTATTATAGTTATTTAAGACAAATATAATGTATAAATGCAAATGGCTACATATTAATAAAAATATATACAATTCTTAAAAAAACACGTTTACAATTTTATTTATTTTACTTTTGTTAGACTTAAATTAAAGATACCATAATGGAAGGTAAAATATTAATTATTGGTGCTGGAGGACAAATAGGTTCTGAGCTTACGGTTAGACTAAGAGAAATTTACGGAAAAAATCAAGTTGTTGCAAGCGATATAAATTATAATAATGTTGCTTTAGTAAACTCAGGTATTTTTGAAATTTTGGATGCTCAAGATTATCAGGCCATCCAAATTTGTTGCGAAAAACATAACATAAAAACAGTCTACTTAATGGCTGCTATGTTAAGTGCAACAGGAGAAAAGTATCCAAATAAGGCTTGGGATTTAAATACAGAATCTTTATTTCATGTTTTAAATTTAGCAAAAGCCAAGCTTATAGATAAAATATTCTGGCCAAGTAGTATTGCTGTTTTTGGACCTACAACGCCAAAAGAAAATACACCTCAATATACTATTATGGAACCAACAACTGTTTATGGTATTACGAAACAAGTTGGTGAACGTTGGTGTGAGTATTACCACCAAAAATATAATGTAGATGTTAGAAGTATTCGTTATCCAGGTATTATTAGCTGGAAAACTTTACCTGGTGGAGGAACTACAGATTATGCAGTAGAAATATATCACGAAGCTTTAAAAACTAATAGTTACGAGTGTTTTTTAAGTGAAGAAACCAACTTACCTATGTTATTTATGGACGATGCTATTAAAGCAACCGTAGATATTATGCAGGCTAAACCAGAAAACATTAAAATTAGATCTTCTTATAATTTAGCAGGTATTAGTTTTACGCCTCAAGAAATTGCTGAATCTATAAAAAAACAACTTCCAGAATTTAGCATAAGTTACAAACCAGATTTTAGACAAGCCATTGCTAACTCTTGGCCTGGAAGTATTAGTGATATTGAAGCTAGAACCGATTGGAATTGGAAACACGGTTTTAATTTAGATGCTATTACTAAAGAGATGTTAGATAATTTGAAATAATTTTTTAACCACAAAAAAAGCCTCTACATTGCTGTAAAGGCTTTTATCAATTAAAGTGGTCCCACATGGACCAAATCTTATTATTTACTTACCTCAACAATACCAAGAGTTTTGCCTTGTATAAGTTCAAAAGTACTATAAATAATGGTTTTATTAAAGTAAAGTAGAATAAAGTTAAATGAATTGATATAATGATGTTTGGGGGAAAATAAGGGGAATTTAGATATAATAACTTATTTTTACGTTCTAAATCTTATTATAATGACTATAAACTTTGTTTTAAAAGGTAAAAAAGAAGCTTCACAGATTTATGTAAGGTTAAAAGATACAGCCTACAACATAGACACTATGGCTGGAACAGGTTTAAAAGTTTTTAAAGACCAATTTAAAAAAGGTAAAATTCAAAACTTAAAAAGCTCTCCAAAAGATTTAGCTCATAAAAAAGCTGAGGTTACTGAGGCTAATAAAGAAATTGATAAGCAAAACGAACAACTAAAGGTTATAGAAAAAAAACTTATTTCAGGTTATAATAATAGAAATGAGTACGATATAATTAATGCGAAATGGATAAAGAGTGTTTTAAATGCAGATAAAAATAAAGACTCTATTCCAAATGAATTAATTAAATACTATGATTATTTTATAAATGAGCGCAAAAACGATTTAAGTAAAGGAAGTGTTAAAAAGCATTTAAACGTTAGAAATCGCTATGCTGAATACGTAGAAGACACAAAACAAACGATTTTAATTCAGCAATTGGATAACCAATTTAGAGCCGATTTTAAGAAGTGGTTTATTAATTTAAAAGGTTATCACTTCAATACATTTAAAAAGCAAATTAAAGAGCTTGTAACCGTTTGTAATTACGCTAAAAAGGTTAGCAAAAAGGAACTTCATTCCGACACCTCAACTTTAAACACAGGTAAAGAAATGAAACCAATACAAACGGATTACATTTTTTTATCTTTCAAAGAATTAAAACAAATAGAAGAAACAGAAATACAAATCAAAGAGCTTGACATTACAAGAGATTTACTTCTTATTTGTTGCTTTACAGGTCAAAGAGTTAGCGATTTTCTGAATTATTCCGCAAAAGACATTGTTACTCTTGAAGATAATAATAAGTATTTAGACATTATTCAAGTTAAAACAAATAAGCAAGTTTACATACCTTTAAATGATGTAGTGCTTAGAATTTTAGAAAAATATAAAGGAAACTTTCCGCCTTTATACTCAAGCTCAAAAGATAAAAACGAACAAACATTTAATAAGCTTGTAAAACGTGTTGGTTATCATTGTGGAATTACTGAGAAAATTGAAGCTTATACAAAAGTAAACAATAGACTCGAATTAGTTAAAGACCAAAAGTATAAGTTTATTTCAAGCCATACAGGGCGCAGAAGCTTTAGTACAAATTATTACGGATTAATACCTACTTCTTTAATTATTACTATAACAGGACATTCCTCAGAGATAATTTTCAAAAATTACGTTAAAGCAAAACCAAAAGACTTAGCAATTACATTTACCCAAAAACTTAAAGAATTGGATTTATAGAGTTTTCGTAAAAAAACATAATAGCTTAGGTATAGTGTTCGTTGTGGTTTCGAGTATTTGTTAAAAACTTGTTTATAGGTCAGGGTCTTATTTATTAAACTTACCTAACTTTTATTTAAATTTACTAAACGGAATACTAGTTGTTCCTATTTAATAATAAAAGCCTCAGTATAAAATACCAAAGCTTTATATTTCTTAAAAAGTAGTGAGATACTTTTTGAGTTAACAAAAATTAATTTTGTTTACGCTATAACAAAATTACAAAAAATAAGATTGAAAATTAAAAAACTCAGTTTTATTTTTTAATGGATATAAAAAAAGTATTTTAAAAGGGCTTGTAATACATCTTAATTATGAGTATTTTTTTAAAAGAAAAGCCATTCTACACAAGGAATGAAGTAGCAAGTATGCTAAATGTTTCACTACCAACACTTAATGCGTGGAACAAAAACGGAACACTTAAAGCAATGGGAATTGGTCGTAGGGTCTTGTACTCTTATGAAAACATTGTTAATTCTATTCACACACTTTAAATGCTTTGCTCTATGGAAACTAACAAAGCAATTAACGGAAAAGACCCAAAGGGCGAACTAAAAAGGAAATTATATAAATTGTTGTTAATTAAACCTATAAGTAGGCGAATGGCTGCAACTGAGTTAGGTAAGATAGACCAAACCTTTTCAGTTACAGGTGCTGTTAGCGAATGGCTAAAAAATGGTAAGGCACAAGTAGTAAAAATGGCAAGATGCGAACGTTCGAATGAAATTGTTGGATTTGTAACTACTAACTCAGCACTTTTTGTTTTACCTGAAACAAATCAATTAGATTTATTTGAATAACTACAAATGGACGACATTAAAAGTGTCGTTCCTAAAGTAGATTATAAAGTAAATGTAAAGCATACAACAGCTGTAAATCCGCTAAATTCTAAAACTGAATTTTTTAGCGAGGTTAACTCCTATTTTAGTAATTCTAAAAAAGAGGGGACAGCTGTGTATTGCTTTCACTCTTTGGCGTCTATAAACGAACGACTAAATAACATAGTGCAAACAAAAAGTAAGCACAAAAGTATAGCTTTGTTAAAAGGCTTGTATAGTGGTGGCACATCAGGAATGTATTGCTATACTTCAGCACCTTTTTTATTCTATGATATAGATGTAAGTAAAGAAAAAAAAGAGAACTTACACTTATTAGAGCCTTGTTTAAATGCTGAGGTTTTTAATAGATTAAAAGAAATTTCTGTACTTGCGTGGCGCTCCAATAGTAAGAATGGAATGGCTGGTATTTTATATGTTCCAAAGCTTTTTAATTACACCTATAAAGACTCTATACTTCATAAAAAAATAGGCGGAGCTATAACAGATTATATAATGGAATCTCTTTGTTTAAATGCTACTTTTGATAATGCGCAAAGTAAATTTAGACAATTGCGTTATTTAGCTATACAAGATGACAAAAGAGCGCTTAATTTAAAACCTTATGTTTTTGATTTTGAAGTAAAAGAAACGCAAAAACTTTCTGTAAATAGTGTGCCTCAATTTATTTATAATGATAATAGAGTTGTTAAAGGTTCTCTAATAGAGCAATTTAATAAAGACAATTTTATAAGCAATGCTTTAATAGATAATGGTTTTACAAAAGTAACCGATAACAGATATAAGCATTTTAAAACCACAAGCTCCACAACAGGAGAAACTTCAGGAAACTTATTTTTTAACCATAGTCAAAGCTTTTCAGATTATAAAGTATTTACTCCTTTTTGGCTGTATTATACACAAAATTATGGTTATGATTTTAAGGCTATTTTAAAAGATTTAATAAAAAAAGGCTACAAAGACATAGAGCCAACAAATAAAGATTTTATAGAGGCTGAAACGAAGCTAAAAAGCAAAGTTAAAGATAGAGTAAAGCAAATCTTTGACGCTTGTTATAATTTAAGAAATGCAACTTATAAAAACCGCATAAAGTTTGCCAACGAAAATGCAAATACTGAAAGTGAAAAACTGTATTTTTTTGACTATTTAAACCTTAAATCTTTAAGTGTAGATTATGATAAAACACTTTATATAAAAAACTATGTATCTGAGCAAATAAGCCAAATTTTAAACTATTCAGATATAAATAACAAAACTTTACTTTGTGCTGACACAGGAACAGGTAAAACAACCGCTTTTATAAAAGAATTTAAACGTTTAAGACCATATAAAAAGCTTTTGTTACTTGCGCCACTAACCGCAATAGTTGAGCAATTAAAAGCAGAGAATAATCAAGTTTTATGTTTAACAGGAAACTCGACTCCAGACGAACACAGCAAAGTAAAAAACAGCTTTATTGTTGTAGCAACCTATGAGCAGGGAGCTAAGTACTTAAATAAAAATTTATTTGATTATGTTGTTATAGATGAAGCGCATAATCTTATAAGTGCTAATTCATATAAGTATGAAGCAATAAGAGAATTAACAAAGGGCTTAAAGAATATAAAAGTAATTGGTTTAACAGGCACACCGAATAATTTGTTTATGCACATAGGTTATAAGCTTCTTAAAATTCAAAAAGAAAACTCAGAACAAAAAGAAGTTAATTTTAGAATCGACAATAGAAATACATTATCTGTTTTAAAAAACCACCTCAGCAATACAAAAGGAAAAAGTATTTTTAGATTTAATTCAATTAATACAGCAGAAGCTTTAAAGAAAACACTTGTAAAAGATAAAACATATAAGCAAGATGAAATACTTATTTTAAATTCAAGTGATGCCGTTAAACATAGCTCAGATTTTCAAGAATTAAGTAACGCTTCAAAATTTAAAGCCAATATAAAAATTGTATTTACAACGTCTATAATTGATGAGGGCTTAAGTATAAAACAGCAAGGTTTTACAGATGTTGTATTTATAGAAACGGAATACAATCCAAATCCGGAAGCCTTTAAGCAATTTATAGCAAGGTTTAGAAATAAAGACTTTAATCGAAAATACTATTATTATTATAAAGAAGTGAACGACCAATTTTTTAAACCTTTTAATATAGGTTACTCTTATAATAAGCTAAAAGATGAGGTTAAAGAATACGCAAAAGAAAGAGGCAATTCAGTATATAATAAGATTAATAATGCTACTTATGATAATTACCTCTATTCTAATAACTCCATTAATTATTACGCCTTAGCTTATTCGGTTAACGAGTTGTATTTTAAAAAACTAAATACACAGGAATACATTAATTATATAGAAACAAATTTTAGCTTAAAGCTAAATGTATGTTCTGAATTTGAAAAGGCTATACAGAATAATGAAAATGAAAAAAATATAATTTTAACACAAAAACAGAGTGTTTTTAATTTTTGGAAATCAAACAATTTTGAAATAACAAGCGCTTTAAGGGAAATAACAAATAATAAGAATGTTAAAAAGATAATCGAATACACAGGTTATAAGCCAAAGAATCTTTTTTATGACATAGTTTCCGCTAACAAAAAAACCTTTGAATACATTGTAATTACTGAAAGTGAGTTTGAAAGACTACAAGTAAAAGACATTAATACACTTTTATTTTCTGAAGATAAATTAAACGATAAGCAAACAATAAATAGAACGCTTTGTTTACATAGAAATTTAGATACTATAAATAATCCAAAGACAAAACAAGATTTTAAAAACGCTGAAAAAATGAAATGTTTTATAAATGAAGTATCAAAGCTTCAGATGTTTAATAATTCTATTCTATATAAGCTTTGGAAAAAACAAAGATGTAATTCTATAAATGTAAAAGGCTACAATTTAAAAGATTTAGTACTCCACTTTCATAAATACGAAGAGGATAAAAATACACGTATTTACTCTAGGGTTCAAACCTAGCAAAGTACTTTGTTTTTGTAATAGAGTATAACAAGTACTTTGCCTTTGCAAAACTCAATAAAAACAAAACTTAACAGGGTTTTTACGCAAATTTTTTCAAGCATTAAAATTTTGTAAAAACAATTATCGTAAATATAAACTTCTTTAATAATTTAGGTTAAAAATAATGGGACGAAACTCGACAAATACAACTTTAATAGACGAAACATTAACTATAAAAATAAAAGATTTAAAGCGTTTTGATTATTTAAAATACTCAGAGGTAAGAGCTGGTGTTTTAAAATGGTCTTCAAGTTTTGGTTATCAAAGCGAGGTTAACATCTCCGTTAATAATAACAATAGTATTTTAACAATTAGCTATAAGTTGAATGGTAATCCTATATGTTATAGTGTTCCTATTATTTATATAAATTCCAATTTAGGCAAAGGAAAAATACCTTTATTTATTTGTCCAATGACTAATAAGAGGTGCAGGAATCTATACCTACTTAATGGCTATTTTGCACACAGAACATCAAGTAATAACGCTATGTATGAAAGTCAAACACAGTCGAAGCATTATAGGTTTTTAGATAAAAATTTTGGTAAAGTATTCAAATTAGACAGCTATTATCAAACTATTTATAGTAAACATTTTAAAACCCACTATAATAACAAGCCAACTCGTAGATACTTATCTATTTTAAAAAGCATAAAACTAGCGGAATTAAATAGTCCTAAATTTGATTATTTTTTAACAAAAGGGGATAATAAGGGGGATTTATAAATAAAAAAACCCTACAAACGTAATGTTTATAGGGTTTCGTGTTCAATTAAAGTGGTCCCACATGGACTCGAACCATGGACCACCTGATTATGAGTCAGGTGCTCTAACCAACTGAGCTATAGGACCTGTAATTGAGGTTGCAATATTACTACTTATTTTATTTTTCAGCAAGAAAAATAGTAATTATCTAATCTCTTGGCATAATTCTATTAAAACACCATTAGTACTTTTTGGATGTAGAAATGCAACCAACTTATTATCAGCACCTTTTTTAGGTGTTTCGTTTAAAATAATAAAACCTTCTGACTTTAGTCGTTTTAATTCAGCTTCAATATCATCCACGTCATAAGCAATATGGTGAATACCTTCGCCTTTCTTTTCTATAAACTTAGCAATTGGACTATCTGGTTTAGAAGCTTCTAATAATTCAATTTTATTAGACCCAACTTTAAAAAACGATGTATTTACACCTTCACTTTCTACAGATTCTTCTTTATAGTGTGGTTTACCAAATAATTTTGCAAATAATGCGTTAGATGTTTCTAAATCCTTTACGGCTATACCAATATGTTCAATGTTATTCATCTTAAAAAGGTGGTTTATGACTTAATTTTAGTATGCTAAAGGTATAAATTTTGTAGGGTAAAAGTCTTATAATCTTTAAATAACACTATTTTTGCACTATGGAAGAAACACAAAGACAAAAAAAAATTGGTTCAGTTTTACAAAAAGACTTAGTAGATATACTTCAGAAAGCCGCTACACAAGGAGGAATGCGTGGAGTTATTATATCTGTATCTAAAGTTAAAGTAACGGTTGATTTAGGTGTTGCTAAAGTATATATAAGTATTTTTCCTAACGAAAAAGGCTCAGAAATAATAGAAGGAATTAAAGCTAATACACCTTTTATTCGTCATGAAATGGCGCAACGCACAAGAAATCAGTTACGTAGAATGCCAAATTTAGAATTCTTTTTAGACGATTCTATTGAGTTCATGTCTAAAATTGATCAATCTTTAAAACGTACCGAAAATCCAATTACAGACCCAAGTTTATTAGACGATAGAAAAAAAGGCTAATTGAATTTTTCTCTTTACATAGCAAAACGCTACCTGCGTTCTAAAAGTAGTAATAATGCTATAAATATTATTACTTACATTGCTTTGTTAGGTGTAATATTAGGAGCAGCAGCTTTATTTATTGTACTATCTGGTTTTTCTGGTTTAAAGGAATTCACCCTAGAATTTACCAGTTTAATAGATCCTGATTTTAAAGTTGAAAGTACCACAGGAAAATCTTTTATTTTAGAGAAAGAACTTCAAACTAAACTAGATAGTATTGAAGGTTTGGCTTTTTACTCTAAGGTAATTGAAGAACGTGTTATGGCATCTTCCAAAGGAAAGCAAATAATGGCTTTTATTAAAGGCGTTGATGAGAATTTTAAACGCGTAAATCCCGTAGATTCTATTTTAGACGATGGTTCTTGGTTAGAACAAAATACACCTCAAATTGTTACAGGTTATGGTATTGCAAGAAACTTATCCGTTGGCGTTTTAGATTATGGAAAGGCCATTTCTATTTATGTTCCTAAACCAGGAAAAGGTCAAATAACTAATAAAAATCAAGCTTTTAACACCACAAGCACTATAAATGTTGGTGTTTTTGCAGTTAATGAAACCGTTGATAATTCTTATATATTTTCATCTTTTAACACAGCAAAAAATTTATTAAACTATAAAGAAAATCAGATTTCTTCCATAGAAATAAAAGTAAATGATAATTTTAATAAAGACGATTTTAGAGCAGAATTAGGATCGGTTTTTGGAAACAAGTTCACCATTAAAGACACGTCACAATTAAACGATGCATTATATAAAATGCTAAATACAGAAAACTTAATTGTCTATCTTATTTTTACTTTAGTATTAATTATTGCGCTGTTTAATGTAATTGGCTCTATAATTATGATGATTTTAGATAAACGTAACAATTTAAGCACACTTTATAATGTTGGTGCAACAATTCCTCAAATAAGGCAAATTTTCTTTTATCAAGGTCTTTTAATGTCAATTTTTGGTGGTTTTATTGGCTTATGTATCGGTTATATAATAATTCAATTACAATATAGTTTTTCATTAATTATGTTAACTCCAAATTTACCATATCCTGTTGCTATACATTTTCAAAACTTTGTTATTGTTTTTGTTACCATTACAGTTTTAGGTGTTATTGCTTCTAAAATTGCAAGTAGTAGAATTAATAAAAACTTAATTAAAATTTGCTAAAACGTTATTTATAGATTGATTTTTTATTAAATAAAATGAATTTTCGTAACATTTAGAGTTTAAATATTACTAATAATATAAACTAACAAACTATGATTTTAACCACAACAAATTCGGTAGACGGATATAGAGTTTCAGAATATAAAGGTATTGTATCTGGTATAGCTGTTAATATGCAAAAGATAAAAATGACTTTTTCTATGGCAAAATATTATGTTGCTATGCAAGAAAGTATGACCGAAATTAAAGAAATAGCGTTTCAGCAATTAAAAGATAATGCCATAGCTTTAAATGCAAATGCAGTAATTGGTATAAAAGTAGATATTGAGATAACACAATCAAATAGTACTGTAGTTTCTGTTACAGGAACTGCCGTAAGTATTGTAAAGTAAATTCATAAAATTTTCTTTACTTTGTAGTCACATTCAAAGATCTATATGTTCGACGATATTTTAGCAGGAATTCCATTTGGTATTATCCTATCTTTTACGATAGGACCAGTTTTTTTTGTGCTATTAGAAACTAGTGCAACTAAAGGTTTTAAAAGTGCTTTGGTGTTTGATGCAGGTGTTATTTTAGCCGATATACTTTTTATTCTAGTAGCATTTTATAGCACTGAAAGTTTAATAGGAAAAGTAAAAGACGACTCTAATTTCTTACTTTTTGGTGGCGTTTTATTAACTGTTTATGGTATTATTTCCTTTATAAAAGCCAGTAAATCTTTTAAATCTATTGTAAGAGAATATCAAGAGATCCATATACAAAGAGACTATGGAAAACTTTTTATAAAAGGGTTTTTATTAAACTTTATAAACATTGGTGTCTTAGCAGGTTGGTTAGGTTTTATGGTTATTGCAAATTCTATTACTACGTCTAAAAATGGTGTAATTCTTTTTATAGCCAGTATGTTAACAAGTTATTTTGTTGCAGATTTATTTAAAATGGCAGCAGCAAAAGGGTTAAAAAACAAGCTTACACCAAAACGTATTTATAAGAGTAAAAAGATAATTGCTTTAGTTATTTTAGGCTTTGGTGTTTTACTTTTAGTACAAGGGTTTTTTCCTAAAGAAAAAGCACTGCTTAAAGAAAAAATTGAGCAAATAAATCCTTTGGATTAAATTGTTTTAAGATAATAACGACTTTACCTCTTAACAAACTCATTAAATTTAGCACAAAAAAAGAGCTACTTAAAAAAGTAACTCTTTATTGAGGCGTCGAGCGGATTCGAACCGCTGTAGATGGTTTTGCAGACCACTGCCTAGCCGCTCGGCCACGACGCCATTATGACTGCAAATATAAAAAAATATAGTTTTTATAACCTAACTATTACGATTTTCTTTTTTCAGAAATTTCAATCGTTACTTTTTCAACATCGCCACCAATAGGAGGATTTAATTTACTTACCGCTATAGTAGCTACAGAAACTAATTTATCTTCTTTAAAAATACGATCTATAATGCGTTTTGCAACTTTTTCTAAAAGTGCACTTGGAATAGCCATTTCTTCTGCAACAATTTTATTTAAAAGAACGTAATCTACTGTATCCTCTAACTTGTCAGAACTTGCGCTTTTCTGTAAATCTGCTTTTACTTTTATATCTACGCTGTAATCGCTACCAATTTCTGTTTCTTCTTTTAAACAACCATGATGTCCAAAAACTCTTATATTTTCAACTTTAATTATTCCCATTTATATTTAATTTTTGTCCAAAAGTAGGCAAAAAAAGGCACTATTAATTTTAAATATTATGAAGTGATTTTATTCCGTTAAAATTTAACTAATTTTGTATTGCTCAAAAAGCCATAAATAGATTCAAATTAGCACATTAATGAAACAAGGTTTACTTATAATTATATTTTTAATTTCTTCAATTAATTCATTTTCTCAAGAAGATAAATTAAGTTTAGAGTTAAGTTATCCTTTGGCTTTTGGAAACAATTTTATAGCCGATAATTATAATGGATATGTTGATTTGGGTTTAAAATATAGAATTTATGAGTTAAATTTAATCAAGTTAGGCGCAGGAATAAATGGTGGATTTTTTAGTAATACAAAATCGTCTATAAATAAAGATTACAATGTTTCTGTTTATAATATACAGCCTAAATTATTTGTAGAATTTTCTTTACCAGGATTAGAAAAATTTCATCCACAATTAGGACTTGGATATACATTTACGCTTTTTAACGGTAAACCCGGAAATGGAATTAATTCTAATCAGTTAATTTCTTTTTTTGACACGCAATCTGGTTTTAACTTTAATGCGGGATTAGCTATTGATTTAATTAAAAATATATTTTTACAAATTCAGTACGATTATATTAAATTCGATTCAAAAAATGGTACTTTATTTACACCTTACAACACAAACATCAATCTTTTAAAATTTGGTTTAGGATTAAGGTTTTAGCCTTATTTAAACTATAATAATATTATGGAAGAAAACACAAAATCACTCAATTTTTTAGAGCATATTATAGAAGAAGATTTAGCTAACGGTTTATCTAAAGATAAGCTTCGTTTTAGATTTCCTCCAGAGCCAAACGGTTATTTACATATTGGTCACACTAAAGCCATAGGTATAAGTTTTGGTTTGGGTGAACGTTATAATGCACCCGTAAATTTGCGTTTTGACGATACTAATCCAGCTAAAGAAGAGCAAGAATATGTAGATGCTATTAAAAGAGATATAGAATGGTTAGGTTATAAATGGGCAGAAGAACGCTATTCGTCAGATTACTTTCAAGAACTATACGATTGGGCTGTTATTTTAATAAAAGAAGATAAAGCTTATGTAGATTCCCAGAGTAGTGCTGCAATGGCAGAACAAAAAGGAACACCTACACAACCTGGAGTAAATGGTCCATTTAGAAATCGTACTGTTGAAGAAAATTTAGATTTATTCAGCCGTATGAAAAACGGAGAGTTTAAAGATGGTGAACATATTTTACGTGCTAAAATAGATATGCAACATGTAAATATGTTAATGCGAGATCCAATTATGTATCGTGTGTTACATAAGCATCACCACAGAACAGCAAACGATTGGTGTATTTACCCAATGTACGACTGGACACATGGTGAAAGTGATTATATTGAACAAATTTCACATTCTCTATGTTCTTTAGAGTTTAATCCTCATAGAGAGCTTTATAATTGGTTTAAGGAACAAGTATTTCCCCATGCAAAGGACAAATATCCAATGAAGCCAAAACAACGCGAATTTGCACGTTTAAATCTTAGTTATACCATAATGAGTAAGCGTAAATTGCTTAAATTGGTAGAAGATAATATTGTTAATGGTTGGGATGATCCAAGAATGCCAACTATTTCTGGTCTACGCAGAAGAGGTTATACGCCAAATGCGATTAAAAACTTTATAGAAAAAGCTGGAGTTGCAAAACGCGACAATATTATTGATGTGTCTTTATTAGAGTTTTGTATTCGTGAAGATTTAAATAAGTCTGCTCCAAGAGTTATGGCAGTTTTAGATCCTCTAAAGGTGATTATTACTAATTATCCTGAAGATAAAGAGGAATGGTTAGAAGCAGAGAATAACCAAGAAGAGGAAAGCGCAGGATTTAGAAAAGTGCCTTTTTCTCGTGAAATTTATATTGAAAAAAACGATTTTAAAGAAGAAGCAAGCAGTAAGTTTTTTCGTTTAAAATTAGGTGGAGAAGTAAGGTTAAAAAACGCCTACATAATAAAAGCAGAAAGTGTTGTAAAAGATGTTAATGGTAACGTTACAGAAGTACATTGTACATATTCTAAAGACACAGAAAAACGTGTTAAAGGAACTTTACATTGGGTTTCTATAAAACACGCAGTAAAAGCAGAAGTTAGAGAATACGATCGTTTATTTATGGACGAAACTCCAGATTCTCATGCGGATAAAAGCTTTATGGATTTTATTAATCCTAATTCTTTAAAAGCTATTGACGCTTTTGTGGAACCAAGTTTAACCGATGCTAAAATTGGAAATCAGTTTCAGTTTCAACGTTTAGGTTATTTTAATGTAGATAAAGATTCTACCGCCACTAAATTAGTATTCAATAAAACCGTTGGATTACGAGATTCTTGGGAAAAGATAAAACCAAAACCTCAGCAACAAAATAATCAATCTAAGCAGAATAACAATCCACAACAAGGCGCCAAAGCAATTAACACCATTAATAAATTAGGTAAAAAATACACTAATTTACTAGAACAAAAGCAACAAAAAGTACGTGCAGAAATTTTAGAATTAGCTAAAGAAGTTACTTACGAAGAGCTAGAACCTTTATTTGGAACAGCTGCTAAAAAAGTTGGAACTCGTATTGCAGCAATGCTTATTTTAAGTGTAAAACTTCAAGAAGGTTTAAAGCGTAATGATGCTGTAAATAGTTTTGTAAAAAAAGCATTAGAAGATAGTAATTCACTTCTAGTTAGTGAAGCTGAATTGTTAAGCTAAAAAAGTATTACCTTTGGCCTCAAACACCTATCATTTTTAAATGAAATTAATAGTATTAAATAGCATAAAAAAGACAATAAAGAGTATGTTTTCTAAACAGAGCTCTAAATCTGCTATTATATTATTTAAAAAGGAATGAGTCTATTAAATAAAAATCCGAATTAATATAAAATTATCAAACCTCGACTCATTGTAGTCGAGGTTTTTTTTTAACTAAACCTTAATAAATTTTTAAATGAACACATTACAATTATTACCCATTGCAGAAGAGTTTGGAACACCTGTTTATGTTTATGACGCAGAGAAAATCATATCACAATACAAACAGCTTACTAATGCATTTAATAAGGTAAAACAGTTGAAAATTTATTATGCCGTAAAAGCCTTATCTAATGTTTCTGTTTTAAAACTATTTAATCAGTTAGGTGCCGGGTTTGATACAGTAAGTCATCAAGAAGTGCTGCTATGTATTAACGCAGGTGTTAATACTAAGTATATTATTTACACACCTAATGGCGTGTCATTAAAAGAAATTGAAATAGTAGCCAAAATGGGTATTCAGATTAATATAGATAATCTTTCTATTTTGGAACAGTTTGGAACTCTTTATCCTAAAACACCTGTTTGTATTAGAATTAATCCACACGTTATGGCTGGTGGAAATTCTAATATTTCTGTAGGACATATAGATTCTAAATTTGGGATATCTATACATCAAATTCCTCATATTTTACGAATAGTTAAAAACACAAAAATGACTATTAATGGTATCCATATGCATACAGGAAGTGATATTTTAGACATTAATGCTTTCTTATATGCATCAGAAATTTTATACAATGTAGCTTTACAATTTCCAAACTTAGAATTTATAGATTTTGGAAGTGGATTTAAAGTTGCTTACAAAGAAGGCGATGGCTCTACAGATATTGAAGAATTAGCAAAAAAAGTAACTAAAAGATTTAATGCTTTTTGTAAGGATTACGGTAAAGAGTTAACGTTAGTGTTTGAGCCAGGGAAGTTTTTAGTAAGTGAAGCTGGTTATTTTTTAGCCGAAGTAAACGTTGTAAAACAAACTACTTCAGCTGTTTTTGCAGGTGTAGATTCTGGATTTAATCATTTTATTAGACCAATGCTTTATAATGCTTATCATCATATAGAAAACATTAGCAACTTAAGCGATAGAAAACGTTTTTATAGCGTGGTTGGGTATATTTGCGAGAATGATACTTTTGGAAATAATAGACAAATATCAGAAATTGCAGAAGGACATATTTTAGCGTTTCATAATGCAGGAGCCTATTGTTATTCAATGACAAGTAATTATAATTCAAGATACAGGCCTGCGGAAGTTTTATTTTACAAAGGTAATACAAGCTTGATTAGAAAAAGAGAGGTTTTTGAAGACTTAATAGTTAATCAGGTTCTAAGTAATTTAGAAATTAAAATATAGCATACAGTAAGTTGATTTTTCATTTGAAGTAATATCAAACCTTTCAGAAGCTAATTCTGAAAGGTTTTTTTGTTCTGTTTTGTTTATCTATTACATCTAAAACAATTAAAAAAGATTATATAAGTTAAACAAACCTCTTTTTTACCTAACTTTAAGCCAACTAATCAAAACATTAATTTTTTATGGAATTTAATTTTTTAGCCATTTTCGTAGCCGCATTAGCGCCTCTTGTAATTGGTTTTTTATGGTATAATCCTAAATTGTTTGGAAACGCTTGGATGCGTGAAGCAGAAATGACTGAGGAAAAAATGAAAGGTGGAAATATGCCAATTATTTTTGCCTTAACTTTATTACTTTCGTTTTTATTATCCTTTTTTATACAAACATTAACTATTCATCAATTTGGTGCTTTAGGAATGGTTGGAGGAGATTTAACAAATGTAAATCCATCTTTTCATGCGTTTATGGCAGATTATGGAACAGCTTTTAGAACCTTTAAACATGGCGCACTACATGGTCTTTTAGCCGGTTTATTCTTATTTTTTCCTGTTATGGCAATTAATGGTATGTTTGAGCGTAAGAGTTGGAAGTATATTTTTATTAATTCTGGTTATTGGATTGTTTCTCTTACTATTATGGGTGCAATTGTTTGTGGCTGGGTTTAATCCATAAAATTTTATAAGTTTTAACAGTATTTAAGACTGAAGTTTATTAATTTCAGTCTTTTTTTATGCCTTTATTTTTTCTCTAATTGAAACACATAAAAATATTTTCTAATATTAATGAACTTCCAGATTCGTGGAACAAATTAGTAGCACATGATATTTTTTTACAAACACATTTTCTTAAAGGTTTAGAGTGTTCTTATCCAGAAAATATTTCAGCTTATTATATTGCTATTTTTAATGACGATGAATTAATTGGAATTGTATTATTACAGCGTGTTAAAATGTATTTGGATGCTATTTTTAGAGACAATTCTACTTGGGTTAAACAACTAACTACAGCATTGATTTCTAAAATAGTAAAAGGTAATATTTTAGTTTTAGGGAATTTAATGCATACGGGACAACACGGATTTAGTTTTAACTCTGAAGTTTTAAATTATTCTGAGTTTCTAGAATTTGCTTACCAAGGTATTGAACAGGTTTCTAAACAAATTAAACTCGATTTTGGTAAAACAATTAGAATTATCACGTTTAAAGATTATTTTTTGGATGATGATATTCATAATCAAACTGAGTTTTTTAAAGCAAAGAAATTGTATCAAATAGAAGTGCAACCCAATATGATTTTTAACTTAAATTCTAATTGGGAAAAGACAGACGATTATAAAGTTGCTTTAAATAAAAAATATAGAAAACGATATACAACAGCACTAAAAAAGAAATCAGGCATAATATCAAGGTCGCTAAGTTTAGAAGAGATTAAAACACATGAAGAAGCTGTTTTTAGGCTTTATAAAAGCGTTTCGGATCACGCAGGTGTAAATTCTTTTGTGTTGCCCAAACATCATTTTTACGAGCTTAAAAAAGCTTTTGGTAATGAGTTTGTTTTAATTGGTTATTTTATAGATGAAGTACTTATTGGATTCTTCACTTTGATAAATAATAAGACTACTTTAGAAACGTATTTTTTAGGATACAACTCTAAGTTAAATCATAAACATCAAATCTATTTAAATATGTTGTATGATATGATAGATTATGGTGTTGCTAGTTCTTTTAAATCTATTGTTTTTGCTAGAACAGCAATGGAAATTAAAAGTAGTGTTGGTGCTAAACCAAATCCAATGGTTTTATATGTAAAACATACAAACCAATTTTTAGCTAACGTTATTTTAAAAGCTATTGTTAAATACTTAAGCCCATTAAAACCGTGGGAACAACGTAATCCTTTTAAATAAAATACACTTAAGTAATAAAAAATCCACCATTATTAATGGTGGGTTTTAAATATGTAGTTTTTATTTTCTCTTTCCTATATAGGTGATTAAAATTTCTACTCTACGATCAAATTCTGGATTTCCACCTAATGGTTGTCTTCTTCGCATTCCTATGTATTTCATTCTATTTCTGTGTACACCGCGTTTTTCTAAATAATCAAATATAAATCGTGCTCTTGCAACAGATAAATTACGTTTTCTTGTTTTTTTATCTACAGCATCTCTAGAACCTTGTGTACAACAAACATGTCCTTCTATAGTAAAGTAAACGTGTGGGTTTCTTAATAAAACGGCTGAAATGTTTTCTAAAATTTTACGAGATTCTTTAGTTATGTAGCTGTAACCTGTTTTAAAGTTAATATTATCTAAAGTTATTTTATCTCCTTTTTTAATAGTTCCTTTTTCTATATCATCTAAAGTTCTTTTTTCTTTTGCATCTTCAGATAAAGCCTCTTCTTCTAAATCTGTTGCTTTTTTAGGCTCAGTTTTTACAACAATTTCTACTTTACGGTTTAAACCACGAATTTTGCTTAAATCTCTTTCTTTTACAATACGAAGTAATATTTCACCTTTACCATTTACATTGGTAATTAAGTTTTCGTCTATACCGTAACCAGAAAACAACTCTTTTATTTTATCTGCACGATATTGCGATAAATCTAGATTATATGCATCTGTTCCTCTATCGTCACAGAATCCATATATTTCAATCTTATTAACGCTTACATCTTCTAAATTAGAGATAAAAAGTAATAATCTGTTTTCTTCTGTTAAAGGCACTTCAAACTCATCGGTATTAAAATATACTTGGTGTTTTATCTCTTCTTGTGCATTCACAAAAAAAGTAAACACAACTAATATTAGAGGTAAAATGCTTTTTAAATAAGTAGTTCTTATCATAATATTTTATTTTAGGTAATTGTTGTAGGTGTTAGAATCTAGTAAAATTTTTGTAGCTATTTTTATATCTTGATTATGAATTTTATAATATTCAAATAAACCTTCTCTGTAAACATAACGTTTCACAATTTCGTCTGTTAACAGGTTTATTAATTGTGCTTTATTATCCTGAATAGCTTGATCTTTTGCTTTATTTAAATTAGAAACCAAATTAAGATAGTCTTTAGAAATGTCATCGTCTAAATTTTCTGTTTTAGAGACTTCTAATGCTTTTTTTAAAGCTTTCTCTGTATTTGTTTCGAAAGTAAAATTAGATGATTTTAAATAACTTCTAAAATCATTAAAATGTGTATCTGTTACTTTAAATGTATTAATATCTTTTATATTGTTATTATAATAGAATTTGGTAGCATATTCAAAAATATTCTGATTACTTAAAATTGCTTTTGTTATCGCTGAGTTTTTAGATACAGCTACAGATTCGTCAGGGAAAACTCCGCCACCATCAAATACTTTACGTCCGTTTTTTGTGGTAAATACGTTATAATTTTCTTGTTTAGTTCTTACTGCATTTCCTTCTTTATCCTTATTCCAGTAATCTAATGCTTGAATACAACGACCAGATGGCGTGTAATATCTTGAAATAGTAACTTTTAATTGTGTTCCGTAACTTAACTTCTTATAACGTTGTACTAAACCTTTTCCAAAACTTCTAGAGCCTACAATTACAGCTCTGTCTAAATCTTGTAATGTTCCAGAAACAATTTCGCTAGCAGAAGCGCTTTTTCCATTAATTAAAACAACTAAAGGGATTTCTGTATC
The DNA here is from genome assembly GCA_034110465.1 of Mesoflavibacter sp. GTDB lineage: Bacteria > Bacteroidota > Bacteroidia > Flavobacteriales > Flavobacteriaceae > Aurantibacter. Next base: position 198,596 of record JAWUZD010000012.1, on the reverse strand, counting down.
TAATGGCTCATTTTTTGTGTAATACGTTTGATTGTAACTTTTAATTTTTGCTTTTGTTGATACAACTAATTGGCCTTTTGGTACAAATAGGTTTACAATATTTACAGCTTCTGATAATAAGCCGCCAGGATTTCCTCTAAGGTCTAAGATAATTTGTTTTGCGCCTTGTGATTTTAAATCTTTTAAAGCATAAGCAGTTTGTGTGGTTGTTTTTTCGTTGAATTTTGATAAAACAATATAGCCAACTGTTTCGTTAATCATAGAAAAATGTGGTACTGCATCTATTTGAACTTCAGATCTTAATACCGAAGCTGTATTTGTTTTTCCTTGACGGATGTATTCTATATTGATTTTAGAATTTGGAGCACCTTTTAACAAATCTAAAGCATCATCTTTAAAATCTGCAAGAGCAATTCCTTCTACTTTTATAATTTCGTCCCCAGCTTTAAGTCCTGCTTTATCTGCAGGATAATTTTTATATGGTTCAATAATTACAACCTTATCTTTAAGTGTCATAATATTTGCACCAATACCCGAATAATCTCCTTTACGTTTAATTCTTGCTGCTTCTACATCTTGCTCGTTATAGTATTTTGTATATGGATCTAACTCTTCTAACATATTTTTTAATGCGATATCCATTAATTCTGCAGGATTGGTTTCGTCCACATAATTCATGTTTAATTCCTTAAACAAAGTTGTAAAGATTTCTATTTGTTTTGCGATCTCAAAAAAATCATTTTTAAAAGCTGATGTAGATATAAATATAATAACAGCAAGTACTGGAACTACAATTTTGTATTTAAAAAAATGTTTCATTTTAATTATATATTTAATCAATCTACTGTTCTAACTGTGCTATAAACTTTTTAAAAACCTTTTTCGTTAATGAGTCTACAGTTTCAAAGTTTGGCATTTCTTTGGACATATAAATCAGCATTATATAATAGTTTTTAATTTCTTTTTCTACTAGTTGCTGTTTGTTTAGTCTATAACCTTCACGAAGCAAGCGTTTAATACGAATTCTTTGGACTGCTTTTTTAAAATTTCTTTTACTAACAGATACACCAATTTTAAGTGTTTCGTTATTTTCTATATATACTAAACGCAAAGGATATGCCGAAATTGACTTTCCTTCAGAAAATAATTGCTCAATAGCTTTTTTACTCTTGAGTTTTTCGTGTTTGTTGTAGGTTAATTTCATAGTTGTTATCCAAAGGTAACCATATGATTCAAAATAAAAAAACCACTTAGTTATAAGTGGTTTTAAATATTATAAGAAGTAATGTAAATTTACTTAGAATTATTAGCTTTATCTATATCTGCCATTAGTTCTTTTGGATCTATTTGAACCGTTTTTACTGCTTTTTTAGCGGTAAAACTATAGGTTGGATAAGCCCAAGCCCAATCTTTTACTTGTGTTGCTGTTGTTGGTTTTTCGCCACGCATCATTTGTAAAGGAATGTAGAAGTCTTCTGTAGTTCCATCTGTATAAGTAACCGTAACATCTAAAGGCATTGGCATAGCACCAATACGTTCTAAATTAATTGTATTTCCTTCTACAGAAGTTACTGCGTAATCTATAGTGTTTGTGGTTTGCGTCCAATCTGTTAAATACCAATCTAATTCTAAACCAGAAACTTTCTCTGCAGAACGGATAATATCTAAAGGTTTTGGATGTTTAAAAGAGAAATCTGTAAAGTATTTTTTTAATGTTTTTTCTAGATCTTCTTCACCTATAACATAAGCTAATTGAGCTAAAAACACTTCACCTTTATTATAGGCCGCAATTCCATAAGCCATATTACTATGGTAACGATCTGAATGCGTTGTTTGTGGTTGCTCTTTACCTGTACTTACTAGATAATAATATCCTCTATAGCCACCTAAATTTGGATTTACTTTATTTTCTTTCATAATGGTGTTCATTGCATTATGACTGATATAACTTGTAAAACCTTCGTCCATCCATTCGTGCTTAGATTCGTTACTTGCTAATAAAAACTGAAACCATGAATGTGCTAATTCATGTGCTGTTACACCAACTAAACTTCCAAACTTACGTTTTCCAGTAATTAATGTACACATAGCATATTCCATACCGCCATCACCACCTTGAATTACTGAGTATTGTTTGTATGGATATTCGCCTACTTTTTCATTGAAATACTGCATTAACTCAACCGTTTTAGGTTGTAAGTTTTTCCAGCTTTCTAAGTATTCTTGTTCTAAATCTTTTTTGTAATAGAAATGTAATAATGGCCCATTAGGAACTTGCATTGTATCATGCTTAAAATCTGGATCTGCAGCCCAAGTAAAATCGTGCACATTTGGTGCATTAAATTTTAGGGTCTTTTTAGTTCCGTTAATTTTAGTTTCACCAACTTGGTAACCTGTTCCACCAACAACATAATCTTTATCTATATGAAGTGTTACATTAAAATCTCCCCAAACACCATGGAATTCTCTTCCAATATAAGGATCTGCATGCCAACCTTCAAAATCATATTCGGCTAATTTTGGATACCATTGCGTCATAGAAAGTGCTACACCTTCCGCATTATCTCTACCAGATCTACGGATTTGTAAAGGCACTTGTGCGTTAAAATCCATATTAAATGTTACTTTTTCCCCTGGTAAAATAGGTTTATTTAAAGTCACTTCTAAAACTGTTCCAACCGTTTCATGAGAAACGCTTTTACCATTTTGCGTTACACTGTTTACTTTAATAAAACCAATTTCGTCTGACTTTAATTTATCAATTCTACTTTCAAATACAGGTTTTGCTTTAGTTCCAATATTTGTAACCATTCTACTATCTGGATCCGAAACACTTTTTAACCTTGCATTCATTTCGCTTTCTGGTTGAAATGCATTAAAAAACAAGTGATAATATACCTTACTTAAAACGTCTGGCGAATTGTTTGTGTAAATTATGGTTTGCTTTCCTTTGTATTGATGGTTTTCTACATTCATGTCTATATCCATGTTGTAGTCTACGTGTTGCTGCCAGTAAGAATCTGTTTTTACAGTTGTTGTAACTGTTTTAACCGAAGTTGTTGCTACAGCTTCTTTTGTAGAGTTACATGAAGCTAATAACGTAACTGCTAATACTGTTAAAAGAATACTTTTTTTCATAATTATTTATCGTTTTCAGTATCAAAAGCTTTAATGATATCTTCGGTTAAATCTGTTGTTTCTTTAGCATACATAACACTTGCTGTGTTATCGCTTGTTCCTAGGATAAAATCGTAGCCATTAGTTTTACCGTAACCTTTTACAAAAGTTTTTACGTTGTTAATTACAGAATCAATTTCTGTTCTATAACCGCTTGCAAGTAGTTGTTGTTCTGACTGAATTTGTCTTGTTAGCATTTGTTCTTTTTGCTGAAAAGACTGAGACAGTTGTTGGATTTTATTCTGGTCTTTCATATTTGCTGCTAAAGCACTAGCTTCTTGAATTTCTGTTTGAAATGCTAATTTTAGACTATCTGTTTTCTGAGTTAAAGCAGCTTCTTTTTGTTTGTATTTTTCTTCTACACTTTTCTTGATCTTAATTTCATTTACAACTTTACCTGTATCTAAAAATGCTATTTTTTGTTTTTGACAAGAAGTTAATGCCATTAATGCTAATACTGCAATGCTTAATTTTTTCATCTTTGATATATATTTATAGTGTGCTAAAATAGAAAACAAATTTATTAATCTTGTTAATTTTAATTTAAAGGTATAATCAATTAAATCTAGCGACTATATTAATGTGTTATTCAAATAATTTATAAACATAGTTGTTTTAATAAATATATTCTATTGGTCTTGTGTTTGAATAAGCTCGTTTAAGCTGCTTTTAATTGTTTTGGCAAGCAATTTATGTTAAGCTTTAAAATCTAATAATTATTACACCTTAAATTGATAAATTAGATTTTCTTTAGAATATAAATGTGTGAAGAAGCTTCTTTTGTTATTAATGCTGATAAATTTGAAAGTAATCCAACAATAAATGCTTTAATTATATTTTTACTTCCAGACTTAATTTTTTCAGATAATAAAGACACATAAAAGGCATCAAACCACATAGGCTTAACTTTTTCAAGATTAAATCTAGAATTTGCAGCTAGTTTTTTTATGCTTTTTTTATTAAAGTGCCACAAGTGTCTTGGAACATCTAATGCTGCCCAATTTGCTTTGTAGTATTTCGCATCATAACTATTGAAGTTAGGAACAGCAATTATTAGTTTCCCGTTAGTTTTTAATAATGAATTTATTAGATTTAATTGTTCTTGTAGATTTGGTAAATGCTCCAAAACATGCCACAAGGTAATCACATCAAAACTCGATTTTTCAAGTTTATTTAACTTATCTATATTAAAAGCTTTGTTAATTAAAATGTTATTTGCTATTTCTCTAGCGCTTTCGTCTGGTTCTATTCCGGTTATTTTCCAACCGTTATTTTTACAAGTCTCTAAAAAATGTCCTGTACCGCAACCTATATCTAAAATAGATTTTGTTTCAGTTTTAAATGAATTGATTAAATTTAATTTTTGTTTTAACGTAATCTGTCTAACTTTATGATAGGCTTTTTCGAACCAATTACGTTGTGTATTTGTATGTGAAATATAGTCTTCAGATTTATAATACTTAGATAAATCTTCTACTTTTGGTTTTGGTGTTGTTTCCAGATAACCAAATTCTGTATTCTCTATTAAAGTGAATTCTTCACCTGAAACCGAAAAATCTTTAACTTTAATATTAATCATAAGACTCGTAGGGATTATAAAATTGTATAGCTAAAAGATGACTAATCTGATTAGCTTTTAAGCACAATTCATTATAATTATTTGTGTTTAAAACTACTCTTTTTTTTCTGTTCGAATACAAATATAACTCGTAAGATTCAGAAGAAGTTGATTTATAAATTGAAATATATTCAGGAAATGATTTTATAAAATTTTGTTTTATAATAGGATATTTTAGAAAAGTTGTAACTCTTAATTGCTTTTTATTTGAATCAAAATAATAAAACTCACCAAGTCCAAATAGCCACAAAATTAAAAATAGTTTTACCAAAATTAGCCAATTAAAATATAATAAATAGTGTGAATTTACAGTCCAAATTGCAATTAATATTCCTGCTATGGATTTGTAAATGTTATGCTTTTTATTAATAATTAGTTGATGCATTTATAATAGTTCCACGTGGAACATTGTTTTCTATCGTCCTAAAAAAACCAATAAAACTGAAATATCACTTGGTGAAACACCACTAACTCTACTGGCTTGAGATATCGTTATTGGTCGAATTTTTTTCAGTTTTTCTCTCGCTTCAAAACTCATAGATTGAAGTTTTGAGTAGTCGAATCCTTCAGGTATTTTTATATTTTCTAAACGTTTTAACTTGTCTGCGTTTAGTTTTTCCTTGTTAATATATCCTGCATATTTTACTTGAATTTCAGCTTGTTCTAATTCTTCTCTATCTAAATCATTAACCTTTAAATAATCTGAAACAGAAGCAATTTGCTTCATGTCATCCATAGTTATGTTTGGTCTAGCAAATAACTTAAACATCTTATCCTGTTGTTTAACCTCAGCAGATTCTTTAGCAGACAATATAGGATTAACTTCTTTTGGAGTTACACTTGTTTCTTTAAAAAAGTCTACAAAATTTTGTGCCCTAGAATGTTTTTCTTCCATTCGTTTTAAGCGTTTTTTAGATGCTAACCCTAAATCATACCCTTTTGGAGTTAATCTTAAATCTGCATTATCTTGTCTAAGCAATGTTCTGTATTCTGCTCTAGAGGTAAACATTCTATATGGTTCTTCGGTTCCTTTTGTAATTAGGTCATCTATTAAAACACCAATGTAAGCCTCATCTCTTTTTAGTATAAATGGTTCACGTTCTTGAACTTTAAGAGCTGCATTTATTCCAGCCATTAAGCCCTGAGATGCAGCTTCTTCATATCCTGTTGTACCATTTATTTGACCAGCAAAATATAATCCACTAACAAGCTTTGTTTCTAGAGTGTGTTTTAATTGTGTTGGTTGAAAATAGTCATATTCGATAGCGTATCCTGGTCTGAAAAATTTCACGTTTTCAAACCCAACAACAGATCGTAATGCTTTAAACTGAACATCTTCTGGTAGCGATGTTGAAAAACCATTTATATAATATTCGCAAGTATTCCATCCTTCTGGTTCAACAAATAATTGATGTCTATCTTTATCTGCAAACCTATTTATTTTATCTTCAATAGATGGACAATATCTTGGCCCAAGGCTTTTAATTCTTCCGTTAAACATGGGACTTCTATCAAAGCCTTCACGTAACAAATCGTGAACTTCTAAACTTGTATAAGACATATGACAAGAACGCTGATTAGTTAGTGGTTTTGTAATATCTAAATACGAGAATTTATCCGGGTTAGAATCTCCAGGTTGCTCTATCATTTTAGAAAAATCTAAAGATCTTCCATCTACTCTTGGTGGAGTTCCTGTTTTCATTCTGCCAGATTCAAAACCCAATGTAATTAGCTGTTCTGTAATACCAGTTGAATTTCTTTCTCCAGCTCTTCCTCCACCAAAATTTTTATCTCCTATATGAATTAAACCATTTAAAAAAGTACCATTAGTAAGTACAACAGATTTAGATTTAATTTCTACGCCAAGCGATGTTTTTACGCCAACCACTTTGTGGTTTTCCATTATTAACCCAGCAACCATTTCTTGATAGAAATCAAGATTTTCCGTTCCTTCTAAAAGTGTTCTCCAATCTTCTGCAAAACGCATTCTATCACTTTGAACTCTAGGACTCCACATTGCAGGTCCTTTAGATTTATTCAGCATTTTAAACTGAATAGCTGATGTGTCTGAAACTATTCCACTATATCCACCTAAAGCATCTATTTCTCTTACAATTTGTCCTTTAGCAATTCCGCCCATAGCTGGGTTACAAGACATTTGTGCAATATTTTGAAGACTCATTGTAATCAATAAGGTTTTTGAGCCCATATTTGCAGCAGCAGCAGCAGCTTCACTTCCTGCATGACCTGCGCCAACAACTATTACATCATAAATTTCGTTAAACATAATTCTAGGTGTGTTGTTCCACGTGGAACATTAAGAGATATAATTTTTTTGCAAAGATACTGAATCGATTATTTAGACCATAGCTTTAAAGCTTCATCCTCCATGGAGCGCATTAATTTTGCATCCGCATCTGTCTTGTCTTTAAAACCACAATAATGTAAAATACCATGAATTAATACACGATGTAATTCTTCCACAAAAGAAACCTTAAAATCTTTAGCATTATCAGTTACACGTTCAATAGAAATATAAATATCGCCTTGTAGATTGTTTCCTAGGGAATAGTCAAAACTAATAATATCAGTTAATGTGTCGTGATTTAAAAATTCGACATTTAATTTATGTTGATATTCATCATCCACAAAAATATAATTTACTTCTTGAATGGTGCAATTATGACTTTCTACAACCTGATTAATCCAGTCTGTTAAAAGTGATTCATTTTCTAAATTAAATTCGGTTTCGTAGTTATAACTTATCATTATCTTGTTTAAAATACTGTTGTACTTTTTGCTTATAAATTGGTTGCAAAGGTAAATGTTGTTTGTTTAATATTTCAGTGGTATTAAAATATTGTTTTGCGGTTTCTATTTGATTAGTTGACGTGTTTTCGAATTCCTTTTTATTAGCTTCTGATTTACGTTTAGTATCTTCATTTTGCTGCAACGTTGCCTTTTGTAATTTCATTAATTGATGCTGAATATTCTTCATTTTAGATGCAGTTTCTTGCGTAAAACCTTTATTTAAAATATCTAATTCTACTTGCTCCATTTCTTTAATCAATTTTGAAGCATCTCCAGTTTCTCTAATTCCGTCACGTTCTAAACGTTCTTCTAAAGCTTGACGAAGCATTTGTTGTTGTTGGTAAATTTGAAATAATTCGCCATTCATTTCTTCAGAAGTTCCAGGTTTACCTTCTGGATTATTACCGTCTTTTCCTTCACCAGATTTACCTTTACCTTTTCCGCTCTTACCGTTTTTACCATTCTTATTTCCTTTCCCACTTTCTCCTTCACCACTTTCACCAGATTGTCCGTTTTTTCCTGTTTTACCAGATTTTCCTGACTTACCACTTTCACCAGATTCGCCGCTTTCACCATCTTTACCTTTCTTTCCTTCTTTTCCTTTTTCGCCTTTCTCACCAGACTCTCCATCTTCGCCTTTCTCTCCTTTTTTAGAACCTTTTTCCATTTTCTTAGCTAATTCTTCTTGAGAAATTATAATGTCTGGCATTGGCATTCCACCTTCGCCTTCTCCAGGAGCAGGCATTCCCATTTGCTGATTTTGCATTTGGTCTAAAATGTCACTTAAAAAGTCGGCTAAAGTATTTGCTGCTGTAATAACATATTGCTGTGTTCCAATAGCTTTATATAAATCGTTTTCTGCTAACAGCGCTAATGCTTTATCAATATTATAATACACATTACTGATTTCGGTATTAACTTTTTCAGAAATTTTTGGTTGACGTAGAGATAATGAAAATAAGCTATCGTCTATATGCTCGAAATTTGATTTTAAATTGTTCTGTATTCTTAAATACTTAGAATACTCGCTATGGTTAATGTCAATTTTAGAAAAATCATCCATATTTGCTTCTTGATTAAAAGAGAACAACACTAAATTATCTAATATTTGGCGAAGCATAGCTGTATCTTCTTCCATTTTTTCTTGTTGCGCACCTTGCATACTTTTCTGCATACTCATACTCATTTTTTTGAGTTGTTGTGCAGCGCTTTTTTGTTTTTTCTTTGCTTTTTTCTTTGAATTTTCCTGTTCTGATTCCTCTGCACTTTCCTGTTCTTCTTTTAAAGCTTCTGAAGCATCTTTTTGATCTTCAGAAACATTCTCTTCTATGTTTTTGTTTCGAGGTAATTTAACTGGATTTTTAAGGTTTTTATTGTCCTTTTCTAATTCGTCTAACTGTTTTTTAAGGTTATTAAATTCTTCGTTTAACTTATCCTGTTCTTCTTTGGTGTTTTCTTCATCTTTTTTATTTGCTAAAGCGTCTTGTTTTTTTGCTAAAGCATCTAATTCTTTGCCAATTTTCTCAAGCTTTTTTGTAACGTAATACTTTTTAGTTAATTCTAATATTTGCTCTAAACTTTTCTTTTGGTTTTTAGATTTTTTAGATAAATTATCCATTTTTTCAGAAAACTCTTCTTTATCAAACTTCTCCATTAATTTTTGAAGTTCCTCTAAAAGCTTTTCGTCTTCCTTAAGTTTTTCTTCATTTTCTTCAAGGCGTTTTTTTAAATCTTCCTTGAATTGATCTTTAGGCTGGTCTTCTTTTTTAGGAGATTCGTCTGTTTTCTTCTGAAATTCTTCCAAGTTATCTTTCAACTTTTTATTGAAATCTTGCATTAATTTCTTTTGATTTTTCTGACGTTCCAAAAATTGCTCGATTTTCTTTTTATCGTTAAAACTTAGCGTAGATTTTTCTTTTTGAGTTTTAGATAATTCTTTTAATTCATTTTCCTGTTTATCAAATTGCTTTAAAGATTTACTTAAATCCTGAATAGTTTTACTTTGTTCCTGCAACTGTTTCTGCTCTTCTTCAGAATTAGTTCTTTTTCTATATGAGAAGACTTTACTCTTAGTGTTCTTGTTTTTGGTTGAAGCATCATTATCATACACTTGAAAATATAATTCATAAGGCTTACCTTCTTCAATAGAAAGATTATTTGGGAAACTACTTATAAACTCAGAAAAATTCCCATTAGAGATAGGAATATTTTGAGTCTTTATTTTGTCTTCTTCATTTGTAGGGTAATAGACTAATTTTAAGTTAGTTAATCCATAATCATCACTTACTTCTCCAAAAAAATAAAGTGTTTGTAGGTCTAAAGAATCTGTTTTAGATTGCACATTAATTTCTGGATATTGATCTTTAATTACTTTTAAGCTAAAGGCTAAATTTTCGTAATTATTAAGGTTTTTATTTGTTGTACTTAGTGAGTAATCCGTTGAATTATAAAAACGATTAGATAGATTAAATAAATCTGAATCTACTTTTGTAAAAGCCAAAGAGTCTTTGGAATAAAACATAAGTTTTTCTGTAGATTTACTCTTTACATTCCAGCTTACTTTTGTACCTTGAGGGATTATTGCGCTACCAATACTTTTAAGAGTTTCGTTTTTTTTACCCGTATAAGAAGGATAATCTAAAGTCATATCAAAACTTATAATCTGCGGTGCATTTATTAAGTTAATTGTATAAGGTTTTGATTTTACACTATTAGCAGATAAGTTAAATGTAATAGGTTGGTTTACACGATTAAATGTATACTCAAAAACGCCAGAACTTTTAGATTCTAAAAAGTAAGTTTCGTTATTAAAGGCTATACTTGCATTCTCTGGAATAACATTACCAATAGTTTCAATATAAAGAGTAAGAGATTTGTTTTCTATGGTTTCTAAATTCTCATTCAGTATAAAAAACTTAAATGGAGCTGGCGGCTCATAAGCCACGTTATAATTTACCACACGATTGTAACTTTTACTAAACCAATCTATTTTTCCTGATGCGTAAAAAGCGCCTAAAATTAATAATGGAATTAGCGCATATTTTACATATTTGGTATTTGTTCTAAAATTAACTGCATTTTTAAATGGAATTGGACTTAACTCTTCCGCTTTCTGATTAATACTAGCTAATATTAATTCCGAGTTAGAATTATCTTCTTTTAGCTGTAATACATTGGTTAATTTATCTTTAACTTCAGGAAAATGTTCTCCAATAAGTTTAGAGGCATCATTAAAATTAATTCCTTTTTTAAGTTTGAACAAATAAATCAAAGGAATCATTATAAACACAGTAAAAAGACCTAGTTCAACTAATATAAACAACAAAAATAAAGCCGTTCTTAATGTAGAATTAAGCCATAAAAAATGCTCAACTAAAAGCGTTAGTATGAAATATAACAATCCAATTGCAAAAAATAAAATAGCACCTTTAATTAATCTGTTGGTGTAATATTTACTTACAAATTGTTCTAATTTATCTTGTATATTGTTAAATGAATTCAGAATTATTGTGTTTTATAATTAACACACTAAATTACTCTTTTATTTTTTAATGAAATAGTAATTTATTTTTAACAACTTGTAAGGAATTTGAAGCGTTTGCAACTAAGTATTAAAATCACTATTAATGAAATATCTTATTTTACTTTTTACACTTATCATTACTGTTCAATCAATTGACGCTCAAAGCGCTTGGACAAAGAAAAAAGGCGAAGGTTTTACTCAGTTAAGTTTTAGTTCTATTGCAAATTATAACACTCAGTTTGGAAATCCAGATTATAAAACAGAACGTACTATTACAGATAATACCATACAATTATATACAGAATATGGTTTAACAGATAAAATCACTTTAATAGCAAATGTGCCTTTTAAAAGTTTAAAAGCAGGAGATGCTACATTTACAAACCTTACACCAATAACAGAAAGCGGATCTAATAACGCTTTAGGAAATATTGAATTAGGAATTAAGCACAAGTTTTTTGATAAAAAATGGGTAATTTCTGGGCAGTTTAATGTAGAGTCTAATACTGGAAATTATGATGTTAAAACAGGTTTAAGAACAGGTTATGATACTTGGACTTTAACCCCAACATTAAATATAGGTAGAGGTTTTAAAGATTTTTATGTACAAGCTTTTACTGGTGTAAATTTTAGATTTAATAATTATAGTTCTAATTTTAGGCTAGGTGGAGAAGCTGGATACAAAACCTTTAAAAGGTTATGGATTGTAGCTTATTTAGATATGGTTAATTCTTTTGAAAACGAAAACGACACTAATTTACCTATAGAAAATCTTTTAACAGGAACTTACGTAAACAATCAAGAATATGTAGCTTACGGATTAAAAGGACTTTTAGAAATTACTCAAAAAATTGGTGTTACGGCTAGTTTTGGCGGTGCTTTTTCTGGAAATAACGTAGCAAAAAGAGCAGCTATAAATTTTGGAGTCTTTACAAAATTTTAAACTAAAATAACATCTGTTTTCTCTTTATAGATAAAGACTATATCTTTGCAGTTATAAAATTATTTTTATGACTAAGAATGTTCGTGTGCGTTTTGCACCAAGTCCAACTGGACCATTACATATTGGTGGTGTTCGTACCGCGTTATTTAACTATTTATTTGCAAAAAAACACAACGGAACTTTTATTTTAAGAATAGAAGATACAGATCAAAAACGTTTTGTTGAAGGTGCCGAAGATTACATCACTAAATCTCTAAATTGGTGTAATATGACTATAGATGAAGGTCCAAAAGCTGGTGGAAAATTTGGTCCTTACAAACAAAGTGAACGTAAACATTTATATCGCGACTATGCAGATAAATTAATTGCGTCTGGTAATGCGTATTATGCATTTGATACCGCTGATACTCTTGATGCACATAGAAAAAATCACGAAGAAAATGGTAAAACATTTATCTACAACTGGCACAATCGCGAAAAATTAGATAATTCTCTCAGTCTTTCGGCTGAAGAAGTTGCTGCTAAAATTGAAGCAGGAGAAGATTATGTGATCCGATTTAAAATGTTGGATACTAAGAATGGTTCACACGGAACTATCTCAACAACAGATATTATTCGTGGACACGTAACTTTTAAAAAAGAAGTTTTAGATGATAAGGTTTTGTTTAAAAGTGATGGTATGCCAACATATCACCTCGCCAATATAGTAGATGATTATTTGATGGAAATTTCTCATGTAATTCGTGGTGAAGAATGGTTACCTTCGGTTCCGCTTCATATCGCATTATACCAAGCTTTAGGCTGGAATCCACCAGAATTTGCACATTTACCATTAATATTAAAACCAACAGGAAAAGGAAAACTAAGTAAGCGCGATGGCGATAAATTAGGCTTTCCAGTATTTCCATTAGAATATACATCTCCAAACGGAGAAGTCTCTAAAGGTTATAAAGAAGAAGGTTATTTTTCTGAAACTGTAGTTAATTTCTTAGCTTTTTTAGGTTGGAATCCAGGAACTGAACAGGAGATTTTTTCAATGGAAGAGTTAATTGCGGCCTTTGATTTAGAAAAAGTTAATAAAGCAGGCGCACGTTTTGATCCAGACAAAACCAAATGGTTTAATCATCAGTATATGCAAGAGCAAAGCAATTACGAGTTAGCAGAAGCTTTTAAATCTCAAAGAGAAGAGTTAAAAGATTTAGATGTAAATTTTATAGAATTAGTAGTTTATAAAATAAAAGAACGCGCTACGTTTATAAGCGAATTCTGGGATTTAAGTCACTTTTTCTTTGTAACACCAAATACGTTCGACGAGAAAGGGTTAAAAAAAGCTGTAAAAGAAGACACAAAGCCTTTATTAGAAGAATTAGCAACGATAGTAGAATCTGTGTCAGATTTTGATGTAGAACCATTACAAACCGCTATAAAAGGCTGGATAACTTCTAAAGAGATTGGTTTTGGTAAAGTTATGATGCCTTTACGTTTAGCTTTAGTTGGCGGATTAAGCGGACCAGATGTTTTTGACATTATGTATTTAATAGGAAAACCAGAAACCTTAAAACGTATTAATAAATTAATAGAAGTTTGTTAATATTGGGTTTATTAAACAAAAAAGGAGCTAATTTTCATTAGCTCCTTTTTTTATATAGAAAGTGAAATATATTAAAACGAAAACATTACCGTAAAAGCTAGCATACTTTGATTTCCTTTAAATTTCTTATCTAAGTCTTTAGCAAAATCTTCTTTGTTTAATCCACCTAATATATTTGTTACACCATAAATATACTGTGCTTTAACTTTAAAGTGGCTAATACCAGCAGTTAAACCAATAGCGCCATTAAAATTTACGTTATTTAAGTTTTTAAAATCTTTTGCAGTAACTGAGTTAAAACCATCAATTATATAGTTTTCTTTATCCTCATCTTTTAGCTCTAAATCACTATTGTACTGTAACATTGGACCAACATCTAAGGTTAAATGATCTGTACCTAATTTAAGATGCCATAAAAAAGCGACTTGAGCAGTAAATATTTTATAATCGACAGAATTATCTATACTAGAAGTGGTCAAAGAAGGTTTTGCTGCAATACCTAGAGTGTTTTCAGACAACTGCATACCATAACTTACATTATAAAACTTATGAGGTAAATCTACAGTTGCACTCATTCCAAAAATCCAGCCTTCTCCTTTAGTTGTTGTAAAATTATCGGTTAAAATATTATATTGAGTTAGTCCTCCAGCAATCGCAAATCCATTTTTTATATTAACAGTTCCTTTAGCTTTTCGTCTTTGTGCATTGGTTTGTGTAACAAAACATACACATATTGCGACTAATAAGAGTAAATGTTTATTTTTCATAGATTGTTTGAGTTTTACTGCGCAAATATAACTAAATTAGTAAACATTAAACATTAACCATTTAAAACCTAACTAAATATGTTTTTCATTCCTTTTATTGTCTTTGGACTTATCATTTTATTTACGGGTATTTTTACCGTAAAACAACAAACTGCAGCTATAATTGAACGATTTGGTAAATTTAAAGCTGTACGCCAATCAGGCTTACAATTTAAAATTCCATTAGTAGATAAAATTTCTGGACGCTTAAGTCTTAAAATTCAACAATTAGATGTTATTGTTGAAACAAAAACTAAAGATGATGTATTTGTTCGTCTAAAAGTATCTGTTCAATATAAAGTAATTAAAGAAAAAGTAGAAGATGCATTTTACAAATTAGATTATCCGCACGACCAAATTACCTCTTATGTATTTGATGTGGTTAGAGCAGAAGTACCAAAGATGATTTTAGATGATGTTTTCTTACGTAAAGATGATGTTGCAATTGCAGTAAAATCTGAACTTAATGATGCAATGCAAGATTATGGTTACGATATTATTAAGACCTTAGTAACAGATATAGATCCAGATGCACAAGTTAAAGAAGCAATGAACCGAATTAACGCTGCAGATAGAGAAAAAACTGCTGCACAATATGAAGGTGATGCACAACGTATTTTAATTGTTGAAAAAGCAAAAGCTGAAGCGGAAAGTAAACGTTTACAAGGTCAAGGTATTGCAGACCAAAGACGTGAAATTGCGCGTGGATTAGAAGAATCTGTTGAGGTTTTAAACAAAGTTGGTATTAACTCTCAAGAAGCATCTGCTTTAATTGTTGTGACACAGCATTACGATACACTACAAGCTATTGGTAGCGAAACAAACAGTAATTTAATATTATTACCAAACTCTCCACAAGCAGGAAGTAATATGCTTAATGATATGGTTGCTAGTTTTGCTGCAAGTAACGAAATAGGAGAAGCTATGAAAGAGGCTAAGAATAATAAAAAATTAAAGAGTTAAATTATTTTGACTGTGTTAAATAAGGATACAGTTTCTTACTTAAAAAAACCAGAACATTTTTGTTCTGGTTTTTTTTTAATTTTAAATAAGTTGTTATTCTGTAAATATATGATCACCAAATTCTTTTAAAACTGTATCAAAAGCAGTAAAAACATCTTCAGAATGATCACTAGTAACCATTTTCATTCTATGTTCTTTAAAATGTGGAATACCTTTAAAGTAATTGGTGTAGTGTCTTCTAGTTTCAAAAACACCCAAAATCTCACCTTTCCAATCTATAGCCATTTGTAAGTGTCTTCTGGCAGCTTCTACACGTTCTTGAATGGTAATTGGCCCTAAATGCTCGCCTGTATTAAAAAAGTGTTTTACTTGTTTAAAAAACCAAGGATTTCCAATGGTAGCTCTTCCAATCATACAGCCATCTAAACCGTATTCATCTCGCATTTCCATAGCGCGTTCTGGAGTGGTAACATCACCATTTCCAAAAACAGGAATATGCATTCGTGGATTATTTTTTACTTCAGCAATAGGTTTCCAATTAGCATCGCCTTTATACATTTGTGCTCTGGTACGTCCGTGAATAGCAATAGCTTTACAACCAACATCTTGTAAGCGTTCTGCAACTTCAACAATTCTAATAGAATCGTCGTCCCAACCTAAACGTGTTTTTACAGTAATTGGAATATGAGTACGTTTAACCATTTCTGCAGTTAATTGCTCCATTAGGCAAATATCTTTTAGAATTCCTGCGCCAGCACCTTTACTCACTACTTTTTTAACGGGACAACCAAAATTAATATCAATAATATCTGGTTTAGATTCTGCAACAATGTCTATAGTTTGAAGCATACTATCTAAGTTTGCTCCAAAAATCTGAATACCTACAGGTCGTTCTTTTTCATAAATATCTAGCTTCATAACGCTTTTAGCTGCATTACGAATTAATCCTTCACTACTTACAAACTCTGTATAAACTACATCTGCGCCTTGTTCTTTACATAAGGCTCTAAATGGTGGATCGCTTACATCTTCCATTGGTGCTAAAAGCAAAGGGAAATCGGGTAATTCTATGTCGCCTATTTTTACCAAAACTGAATATTTTTATGCAAAATTAAGGCTTTTTTATGTAAGGATGATTTTGATTAAAATATGTTATTCTTCCAAAGTAAAATAACTACCCATAAAATTCCCAAAATCCCTCGTTTTTTTCGACTATATTTGCAATATCTACCTTGTTTAGAGACGAAAGACTATGAAGCACATTAGAAATTTTTGCATTATTGCACATATTGACCACGGTAAAAGCACACTTGCCGATAGGTTATTAGGTTTTACTGGTACTGTAACTGCTCGTGAAGAGCAAGCACAGCTATTAGATAGTATGGATTTAGAGCGCGAACGTGGAATTACCATTAAGTCGCATGCCATACAAATGGAGTACACTTACGAAGGTCAAGAATATATATTAAATTTAATTGATACACCAGGTCACGTAGATTTCTCTTATGAGGTTTCACGATCTATCGCAGCTTGTGAAGGTGCGTTATTAATTGTAGATGCTGCACAAAGTATACAAGCACAAACCATTTCTAATTTATATTTAGCTTTAGAAAACGACTTGGAAATTATTCCAGTTCTTAATAAAGTAGATTTACCAAGTGCAAATCCAGAAGAAGTAACAGACGATATTGTTGACCTTTTAGGTTGCGCCGCAGAAGATGTTATTCACGCCAGTGGAAAAACAGGTTTTGGAGTTGAAAATATTTTAAAAGCAATTATAGAACGTGTTCCAGCTCCTAAAGGAGATCCAGATGCGCCATTACAAGCATTAATTTTTGATTCTGTTTACAATACCTTTAGAGGTATTGAAACGTATTTTAGAGTTTTTAATGGTGAAATTAAGAAGGGACAAAAAATTAAATTTGTTGCAACAGATAAAGAGTATACTGCAGATGAGGTTGGTACATTAAAACTAACTCAAGTTGCTAAAAAAACCATTAAAACAGGAGATGTTGGTTATTTGATAACAGGAATTAAAACTGCAAAAGAGGTTAAAGTTGGAGATACAATTACAGATTTTGAAAACCCAACTACTAATATTGTTGAAGGTTTTGAAGATGTAAAACCAATGGTCTTTGCTGGTATTTATCCTGTAGATACAGAAGATTATGAAGAGCTTAGAAACTCTATGGAAAAGCTGCAATTAAATGATGCGTCTTTAGTTTTTGCACCAGAAAGTTCTGCAGCATTAGGTTTTGGTTTCCGTTGTGGGTTCTTAGGAATGTTGCATATGGAAATTATCCAAGAACGTTTAGAGCGTGAGTTTGATATGACGGTTATTACAACAGTTCCTAATGTTTCTTATAACGCTTTTACAAACAAGCATCCAGATAAAGCCTTTATTGTAAATAACCCAAGTGATTTACCTGATCCATCAACCGTAAATCGTGTTGAAGAACCTTTTATTAAAGCTACTATTATTACAAAAGCAGATTTTGTAGGTAATGTAATGTCTTTATGTATTGAAAAACGAGGTATGATTTTGAATCAAACCTATTTAACACCAGAACGTGTTGAATTAACGTTTGAAATGCCTTTAGCAGAAATTGTTTTCGATTTTTACGATCGTTTAAAAACAGTATCTAAAGGTTATGCTTCTTTCGATTATCATCCAATTGGTATGAAAACTTCAAAATTAGTACGTTTAGATGTGTTATTAAACGCACAATCTGTAGATGCGCTTTCTGCTTTAATACATGCAGATAATGCACATAATATAGGGAAAAAAATGTGCGAAAAATTAAAAGAATTAATTCCAAGACAACAGTTTGATATTCCTATTCAAGCAGCAATTGGAGCAAAAATTATAGCTAGAGAAACTGTAAAAGCGTTGCGTAAAGATGTAACAGCGAAATGTTATGGTGGAGATATTTCTAGAAAGCGTAAGTTATTAGAAAAGCAGAAAAAAGGTAAAAAACGTATGCGTCAAGTTGGTAATGTAGAAATTCCTCAACAAGCGTTTATGGCTGTTTTAAAGCTAAATGATTAAAATATATATAAATAAATTAAAGGCTCAAATTATTTCTAATTTAAGCCTTTTTTAATATAAGAATTACGCTTTAGGATTCCTTTCTTCAAAGGAATTATGCTCTTCCTAATTTTCGTAAAGCAACCCATTGTTTCATTTTTTCTTTAGCATCTGTTGCTGGATAGCCTAAAACAGTTTTGCCAGCAGGAACATCTGCTAAAACACCAGAACCAGCACCAACTATAGCACCAGAATGAATTGTGGTATGATCTTTTATAGAAGCACTTCCACCAATAATAACGCCATCGCCTAAGGTTACAGAACCAGCTAAACCACTACTTCCTGCCATAATACAAGATCTTCCTAAAATACAATTATGTGCAATTTGTACTAAATTATCAATTTTACAACCATCGCCAATAATAGTTGAGCTAAATTTCGCACGATCTACACAAGAGTTTGCTCCAATTTCTACGTAATTTCCTATAACTACATTTCCAATATGTGGAATTTTAACCAAACCTCTTCCATCATCGCTTGGTCTATACCCAAAACCATCTGCGCCAATACTTACGTTATTATGAAAAATACAATGTTGTCCAATTATAGTTCGTTCTCTAATTACTGTACCAGACCAAACTGTAGTGTTTTTTCCAATTTTACAATCGTCAAATATGGTTGTGTTTGGGTATAAAGTAACGTTATCTTCAATAATAGTGTTTTTTCCAACGTAACAACCAGCGCCAATTTTAACATTCTTACCAATAACCGCAGAATCATCTATTACAGCAGTTGGGCTAATATTTGAAATAAAATTTGGTGGATCAGGAGAAAAAGCTTCTAGTAGTTTAGCCATAGCTAAATCTGCGTTTGTAACCTTAATTTGTGCACAAGTAGGATTGTCTTTTAGTTCAATACCCTCAGTAACAATAACAACAGAAGCTTTTGAATTTTCAAAGTTCTTAGCAAACTTTTTATGTCCTATAAAAGTAGCTTGTCCGGTAGTTGCATTATCTACTGTTTCTAAACCTGTAATAGTTTCGTTTATAGGGTTAACAAGCATTCCGTTTACTAAACTTGTAATTTCGTTAATTGAAAAAGACTTCATAGGTATCTTAAATTTTAAGTTTACAAGATACTATTTATAACCATATGCTTTTAATGTCTATTCGCTTTTTGAAGATTAGTCTTTAAAATTTATCTAAAAATACTATCTTCACTTTTTAAAAAAAGAAATTTGTCGTTAAATTTATTTAATACTATTGGAATTGGAGTCGCTTTTTCACCTAATCTTGAAGCTAATTTAAATGAAGCATCAAGACTAAGTATCTACCTAAATTCTAAATTGGTATTAATTCACGTTGGAGAACCTTCTGAAGAGAAATCTAATAAATTCAAATCACTATTAAAACCTTATACAGAACAAGGTTTACAATTCGAAATTGTTTTTAAGTCAGGGAAACCGGTAGACGTTATTTTACAGACTATTGAAGACTCTCAAATAGATCTATTGCTTTTAGGGGCTTTAAAGCGTGAAAAATTTGTAAATTTCTATTTAGGATCCATAGCCAGAAAAATTACTAGAGAAGCTAAATGTTCTATTCTGTTATTAACACATGCATCTATAAATAGAGAGATTTGCGAGCATATTGTGGTTAACGGTTTAGATGAAAAACAAACCGAACAAACTGTAACTTCTGCTATTTATATGGCACATAAATTTGGTTCTAAAAGCCTTACTATTGTTGAAGAAATTTCTAAACAAAAGTTATCAATTAAGGTTGAAGATGATGTGACTTTAAGAAAATCAAATATTGAAAAAGCAAAACTAAAACGAGTAGAAGAAGAGCGAATAAGTGCTATTTTAAAAAATATTCCAGAAAGTTATAAAACTAATTTGAAAATAAAATCGCAACCTATTTTTGGAACAAGTGGTTATAGTATTGGACATTATACAGAAGTGGTTAGAGCCGATTTATTAGTAATGAATGCACCAAAAAAATTAACCCTTTGGGATCGAATTTTCCCTCATGATATAGAATATATTTTGACCGAATTACCAAGTGATGTTTTAATTGTAAGATGAGTTCAAAAAACAACATAGCGCTCTTTTTTAAAAGCTTACCTAAAAATATTTTTTCAGGTTTTGTAGTAAGTCTTATAGCATTACCATTGGGTTTAGGCCTTGCTATGGCAAGTGAAGCGCCACCAATAGCAGGTATAATTGCAGCAGTTGTTGGTGGAATTATGGTGTCTATTCTTGGTGGATCCAATGTAACAATTACAGGTCCTGGAAACGGGCTAGTTGGTGTGTTATTAATTGCTATTTCTACTTTAGGTTTAGAAAGTGCGTATGCTGCGATAATTTGTTCTGGTGTATTATTACTGATTTTTGGTTTTTTAAGAATGGGTAAATTAGCCGATTTCTTTCCAAATTCTGCCATACAAGGTATGTTAGCAGCAATTGGATTAATTATTCTTGGAAAGCAATTTCATATAATGGTTGCAAATAAAATAAAGTTTGAAAATCCAGAACCAGTAGATTACTTGTTAGAAATTCCAAATGCTATAATTAATTTATTTCACCTCGAAAACACAGGATTGCTTTATGCTGCCCTGGCAGGAATTGTAAGCTTATTTATAATGGTTTTTTATTCTAAAATCAGAAATAAATATCTTCAATTAGTTCCCGCGCCCATGTGGATTGTAATGCTTTCTATAGGACTGAGTTATTATTATGAATTAATTTTAGGCTTACCTCAACCAATTGCAGATGACTATATGGTTTCTGGAATACCAACAGCAAATCAAATTATTTCAGAATTGCCAAGTATAAATTTCAGTAAAATAAATTCTTTACCATTTTGGTTAAGTGTAGTTTCTTTAACTTTAATTGCAAGTATAGAATCGTTATTAAGTATAAAGGCTGTAGATAAATTAGATGTAGATAAAAGACGCTCTAATGTAAATAAAGATTTAAAAGCGCTAGGATTAGCAACCGTTTTCAGTGGGTTTTTAGGTGGATTAAATGTAGTAACAGTAATTGCTAGAAGTTCTGTAAATGTAAATAATGGTGGAAGCAATAGGTCGGCAAACTTTTTTCACGCGTTCTTTTTGGTCTTATTTATTGTACTGTTTAGTTCGCAATTAACCCGTATTCCTTTGCCTGCATTAATGGCTATTTTAGTTTATACAGGCTATAAATTAGCAAATCCAAATCAGTTAGGGCGAATTTTACGTGTAGGAAAAGAACAATTAATCATCTTTTTTGTCACGCTTTTTACCACACTTTTAGTTGGTTTAATTCAAGGAATTTTAGCAGGAATTATTGCCACATTTATATTACACGTTTTAATTAATAAGAGTTTTAAATTGTTTGTTAAAAACCTTTTAAAACCTAACGTTTTAATGTATCGAGAGCACGATAATAACGAGAATTATTTTATAAGCGTAAAGCATTTTTGTAGCTTTTTAAATTTCTATAAACTAAAAGAACGTATCAATGCTATTCCAGAACACTTGGATGTAATTGTAGATTTTTCTATGTGCGAATTTGTAGACGATACAGTGATGGAAAATTTAAGTAATTATCAAGATCTGTTTCATAAAAAAGGTGGCCATTTTGAAATTATTGGTTTAGATATGCACGATAGCAAAACTAGACATCCATTTGCATTAAAACGCATGTTGCCAGTTCCAAATATTATTAAGAAGAGTTTAACGAGAAGGCAAAATAGCTTAGAGATTTTTGCTGAAGATTTTGCATTACGATATTCTGCTAAAAAGAACGAGAAGTTAAGTTTTTTAGAACCTTTTGAGTATTTTAAAACAAAAACATTAAATTTTTCTAACAATCATTTATTAGACGAAAAATCTGGTGCAAAAGTATTCGATTTAGAGTATTCTGAAGGAGAAGGAATAGTCCAAGAAACCATTAAATCTACATTGTTTTATTTAAACTTAAATGTAAATATTCCCGAATTTACATTAGATAAAGAAGGTTTTTTGGAGAAAGCTTATTCTTTTGCTGGATACTCGGATATTAATATCGATAAACATCCGGATTTTTCAAAACGTTTCTATTTATTGGGTAAAAATTCACATCAAATTAAACAGTTTTTCTCAAATGAATTAGTTCATTTTTTCGAGAGTAATCCATATTACCACGTAGAATCTAATGGAAAATCATTACTTATTTTCTCAAAAGAACGTGTAGCAAGTCTAAAAGAAATTAAAGCATTATTGTACTTTGGAAAACAATTACGTGACCTGATTGATGATTAAGTATTCCATAATGGAATAAAAATTTTAAAACCATCGTTATTTTTCCGTTAATAAATTCCAAAAAACTCTTACTTTATTTAAGAATTTCATAATTTGCATACCTTATGAAATTACATCCTATACAATCAGGACATTTTAAGTTAGATGGCGGCGCAATGTTTGGTGTGGTTCCTAAATCTTTATGGACTAGAACTAATCCTGCTGATGGCAATAATCTAATAGATATTGCTGCACGTTGCTTGTTAATAGAAGATGGTAATCGGTTAACTTTAATCGATACTGGAATGGGAAATAAGCAGTCCGATAAATTTTATGGTCATTATCATTTATATGGAAACGATTCTATAGACAAATCATTAAACGCTGCAGGTTTTAGTAAAGACGATGTTACAGATGTTTTCATGACGCATTTGCATTTTGATCATTGTGGTGGAAGTATAGAATACAATAAAGACAGAACAATTTTACAACCAGTATTTAAAAATGCACATTTCTGGTCTAATAAAAACCATTGGAAATGGGCAACAGAACCAAATAGGAGAGAAGTCGCTTCATTTTTAAAAGAAAACATTCTACCAATGGAAGAATGTGGACAATTAAAATTTACAGAAGTTCCTGAAAACGATATTTTAAAAAATTCAGCACTAGGATTCGATATCTTTTTTGCAAATGGTCATACAGAAAAACAAATGATTCCTATGATTCAATATAATGGGAAAACCATTTGTTTTATGTCGGATTTATTACCAACCGTTGGACATTTACCACTACCATTTGTAATGGGTTACGACACAAGACCATTATTAACATTAGACGAAAAAGACCGTTTTCTAAATATGGCAGCAGATAACGAGTTCTACTTATTCTTAGAACACGACGCACATAACGAAATTATAACCGTAAAACACACAGAAAAAGGAGTCAGACTAAAAGAAACCTTTACGTGTCAAGACATTTTTAACTAAATATATATTATGAAATTTATTAACAAACCAATCCTATTTTCTGCAGTAGTTGCAGCTATTTTATCAAGTTGTGGTGGATCTTCTGAGATTTTATCAACACCAATTACAAACATTGATAATACACCAATTAAAGAGCAAGAATTAACAGAATCTGAAAAACACAATTGGGGACATTTAGATCTTGTAAAAGATACTATTCCTGGAATGAGTGTAGATAAGGCTTATACCGAAATTGTAAAAGATAAAAAAGGAAAGAAAATAATAGTTGCCGTAATAGATTCTGGTATTGACATTAGTCATGAAGATTTAGATGGTGTACTTTGGACAAACAGTAAAGAAATTCCAGGAAATGGAATTGACGATGATAAAAACGGTTACATTGATGATATTCATGGATGGAATTTTTTAGGAACAGGTTACGATGAGCAATTAGAATATGTTCGTATTGTAGCATCTGGTGATACAACTATTCCTCGTTATGCAGAAGCAAAAGCATTACTAGAAAAAGAACGTGCACAAGTAGCACCAACAAAACAGCGTTATGAGCAAATATACGGTGCGTTAAAAGATGCAGATGAAGCATTTACTAAGCATTTTGGAAAAGCAGATTATACTAACGATGAAGTTAAAAACTTAGATACTAAAGATGAAACTTTATTAAAGCATAAAGCAGTTGCTGCTCAAATGAATGGGTTTGGTTTACCAAGTATACAAGAAGCTAAAGAAGAATTAAAAGGAGCTTTAGATGGAATGGTAGAACGTTTAAACACAAATTTAAATCCAGAATTTTCAGGACGTAAAACAGGAGATAATCCTAACGATTTTAACGACAAACCAGGTTATGGAGATGCAAATGTAATGCCTATAAAAAAATCTGAATCTCATGGAACTCACGTAGCAGGAATTATTTTAGCAGAACGTAATAATGGTAAAGGAGCAAATGGTATTGCTAATAATGCAGAATTAATGAGTGTACGTGTAGTGCCAAATGGTGATGAATACGACAAAGATGTAGCAAAAGGAATTCGTTATGCAGTAGATAATGGCGCAAATATTATAAACGGAAGTTTTGGAAAATCATTTTCTCAACAAAGTGAATGGGTTAGAGACGCTATTAAATATGCAAGTGATAATAATGTAATCTTTGTTCATGCGGCTGGTAATGATAGTAAAGATGTAGATTTAGGTCTTAATTTTCCAGATGATAATACTGGTGGAGCAGAAATTTCAAATACTTACATTCGTGTTGGTGCATTAGGGCCAAAATATGGAACAGATGTAGTAGCTAGGTTTTCTAACTACGGACAAAAAAATGTAGATGTATTTGCGCCAGGAGCTCAAATTTATTCAACGTTTCCAGAAAATGAGTATAAGTCTATAAGTGGAACAAGTATGGCCTCTCCAGGAGTTGCAGGAGTTGCAGCATTAGTTTGGTCTCAATACCCAAAACTAACAGCAGCACAAGTAAAATTAGTTATTTTAACTTCAGGAGTACCAATTTCTACAAAAGTAGTTGTTGGTGGTAATAGCGAAGATGTTAGACCATTTTCAGAATTATCTAAGTCTGGTAAAATGGTTAATGCATATAATGCTTTAATTATGGCAAGTAAAATGAAGTAATTCATTTATATAAAACTTATAATTTTAAAACCTTAATAGTTATTTCTATTAAGGTTTTTTTTGTTTCTTGTGGTTATGAATTATAGTTATTGGGAACATAAAAGTTGGCTTTCAAATATAGATTATGCCATTATTGGTAGCGGAATTGTTGGACTTAACTGCGCACTACAAATCAGAAAAAAACAGCCTAAAGCTAAAATTGTAATTTTAGAAAAAGGTGTTTTACCACAAGGCGCAAGTACAAAAAATGCCGGTTTTGCTTGTTTTGGAAGCTTAACAGAACTTATAGACGATTTAAAAACACATTCAGAAGCTGAGGTTATAGAATTGGTTATTCAGCGTTTAAAAGGCTTACACGTATTAAGACAAACCGTTGGCGATAAAAAATTGAGGTATAAACCTTATGGTGGTTATGAGTTGTTTCCAAGTGATGACAATTTCTTATTTGAAGAATGCCAGTTTCATAAAAACCATATCAATCATATTTTAAAACCTATTTTTAAGAAAGACGTTTATAATGAAGTTGAAAATAATTTTGGTTTTGAAAACGTGAATAATCAGTTGTTTTTTAATCGATTTGAAGGACAGATTGATACCGGAAAAATGATGAATTCGTTACTAAAATTAGCTATTAAAAAAGACATCAAGATTTTAAATAATATATCCGTTGAAGCTTTTCAAGATAATAACGATTTTGTAGAGATTAAGACGAATCACTTCACATTAAAAGCATCAAAAGTGTTAGTAGCAACCAACGGATTTGCATCAGAGTTGTTAAATGAAACCGTAAAGCCTGCAAGAGCTCAAGTGTTAATCACTAAGCCTATAAAAGACTTAAAAATAAAAGGAACATTTCATTTAGAACAAGGCTACTATTATTTTAGAAATATAAACAATAGAATTCTTTTAGGTGGTGGAAGAAACTTAGATTTCAAAGCCGAAGAAACCACAAGTTTTAATCAAACCGAACTGATTCAAAATAAGCTAGAAGAACTTTTAAAAACTACTATTTTACCTAAAACAGATTTTGAAATAGATATACGTTGGAGCGGAATTATGGGAGTAGGTTCTCAAAAAAAACCTATTGTAAAACAAATATCTAATAATGTTTTCTGTGGTGTTAGATTAGGAGGAATGGGAATTGCAATTGGTAGTTTAGTAGGTAAGGAATTAGCAGAACTTTTAAAATAAATTAAAAAAATGAAATATATATATTTGATACTTTTATTTTCAAGCATAAACATAAGTGCACAAAACAACTCTTCTTTAGAACAACAAAAAAAAAATTATGGTTTTGCAGTGAAAATTTTAAAAGAAAATAAGGAGTTCTTAGCTTTACATTATTTTCGAAACGCTTGTTTTCTTAACTCTAAAAATCAAATTGGTATAAAATCAAAAAGGATAATAGATTCTTTAATCCCTAAATATCAAAAGATAGAAGCATTAAAATGGATTGGAACTTGGAAATCAAAACAGTTAAAAGATAATCGATTTAATTACGAGAAAATTAAAATTACATATAAAAACATTTTGTTCTATGATAAAACTAATGATACTATAGCTTCTCGTGTAGAATTAATAAAACATCGTAAATACCAAACAGATGATTTAGTTCTTCCTTTGTGTAGTGTTAAGTTTACAAATAAAGAAGTTTGGGAATTTTATATTGAAACTGATAAAAATGGAAAAAGATTATTTCCAGTTTTAAGAATTGACTCGAATAAGGTTTCTTATTTCTTAAACGATGAAAGAGGACTTATTAGAAACAAAAAAGATAGAATAGAAGCTCTAAAAAAAGAAATAAGAACCTACTACATAGAAATGTAAATTAATGAAACGTTTTTTTACTTTTATTATAAAATGTTGTTTTTGGTTTGTAGTCTTTACCGTAGGATTAGTTGTGATTTATAAATTCGTTCCGGTATTTTATACACCTTTAAT
Organism: Mesoflavibacter sp.; assembly: GCA_034110465.1. Lineage (GTDB taxonomy): Bacteria > Bacteroidota > Bacteroidia > Flavobacteriales > Flavobacteriaceae > Aurantibacter. The sequence continues at coordinate 171,326 of JAWUZD010000012.1, read as the reverse complement.
GTTAATTCGTTACACAGAAGACAATAGTAAAACAAAATCTATAAAACACGATTGGGTTGCATTTGAAGACATTTCTGTTCATCTTAAAAAAGCAGTTATTTGTAGCGAAGATCAGAAATTTGTTAATCATAACGGTTTTGATATTAGTGCTATAGAAAAAGCATACGAAAACAACCAAAAAGGAAAACGTATAAAAGGCGGAAGTACTATCAGTCAGCAAACGGCTAAAAACGTTTTTTTGTGGCCAAACAGAAGTTGGTTACGTAAAGGTTTAGAAACCTATTTCACGTTTTTAATTGAATTAATTTGGAGTAAACAACGCATTTTGGAAGTCTATTTAAATAGTATAGAAATGGGTAAAGGCGTTTATGGCGCAGAAGCGGCATCTCAGTATTGGTTTAAAACCTCAGCTAAAAAACTAAGTAATTACCAAGCAGCTGCAATTGCTGCTGTTTTACCAAACCCAAGAACATATAAAGCTAATCCTGCAACGAATTATATTTCTAAACGAAAAAATTGGATTGTAAAACAAATGAATTTTTATGGACCTTTAGAATTTCCCAAAAAGAACGTTAAAAATGAGAAATAAAGCCATAAAGAACGAATTACTAGCACTTTGTCAAGCAAACTTAGATGTGCGCTTAAAAACGCTTGCATCTATAATAGACGACTTGCAGCAGAGTTTACAAAGCGAAACTAAAAGTAGTGCTGGAGATAAGCACGAAACAGGAAGAGCAATGGTGCAGTTAGAGCGTGAAAAAGCAGGTAATCAATTAGCTGAAATTCAAAAAACTCAAGTGACGCTTTCTAAAATAAATCCAGAGTATTCTTCCAAAAGCATTGGTTTAGGTAGTATTGTGTTTACGACAAAGGCGAATTATTTTATTGCTATAAGTTTTGGAGAATTAATTTTTGAAAACGATAAATTTTATGCTATTTCTCCAAATACGCCAATAGGATTATTGCTTCTTGGTAAAACCATTGGAAATACGATTAGTTTTAGAGATAACAGGTTTGATATTGTTGAGGTTATTTAAATAGAAATCATAACTAATAAACAATAGTTTAAATATGTTAATAACTAAAAAAGCACTAACTAAACCATTAATAACGCATTAGGCTTTTAGAAGTAATATCTTTGTTTTATTGTATAGATTTAATTTTGAAAAATGAAAAAAATAGAACAACTCATTGATAATGTTATAAAATTTAGAATTGCCATAATTATTGTTTTATCCGGATTAATGGCTTTTTCAGGTTTTCAAACCATAATTAAATTACGTGTAGATAACTCTTTATCTATTTGGTTTTTGGAAGACGATCCAAGTTATAAAGCTTACATAGATTTTCAGAAAGAATTTGGCTCCGATGAGATTTTTGTTGCTATGTTTCCTGTAGAAAATGCTATTGGAGTTTCAGAAAAACAACAACTTCTTAAATTACACAAAGCAATAGATTCGCTTTCTTATGTTAAAACATCTTTCAGTATAGCTAAAGCAAAATATCCAGTTTACGCCAATAGAAATATTCGTTTTGACGATTTATATAATACCGAAAGAAGTGAAAAAGGTCTAAAAAGCCTAATATCAAAATTGCCAAGTATAAAAAGTCAGTTGGTGACTAAGGATTTTAAGCATCAGTTTTTTTACATTCAATTAAATCCAACACCAACCATTGAATCAAAACGAAAAGATATTTTAAATGAAATAAAAACGCTAATAGAAAAAAACTACAGCGATTATTACCTAACAGGTCCGCCAGTTTTAAACGAAGCTTACAGTAAAGGTATTTATAAAGAAAGTTTAGTTTTTGGAAGTTTAACCGTACTATTTATTACGCTAATGCTTCTGTTTATGTTACCAAACAAGCGCTATTTAATAGTCTCTTTATTATCCGTAGCAGTTCCTGTGTCTATATTATTTGGCATAATTACCTCTTTTGGATTTGCCTTAAACATGATTTCGATGCTAATACCAACCATTTTAATGGTGTATAGCGTTAGTGATGCAGTTCATATTATTAATATCTACCATAAAGAAGGTTTAAAAAATAAATTTAGTTCTAAAACTGAATTATTAGCTATTGCTATTAAAAAGAGTTTTGTGCCATGTTTTTATACCACTTTAACCACATTTGTAGGGTATTTTGCGTTGTATTTGTCGCCTTTACCAGCATTTAAAAACATGGGCGTTTTTACCTGTATTGGTTTATTTTTAAGCTTTGTATTAGTGTATGTTATTGCAATTATTGGGTTTAGTTTTATGAGCTTAGATTTTAAGTCTACAAAACCATTGTTTACCATAAAAGGTTTTAGTCAAAATGGATTTGTCACTTGGCTAAATAAGTTTACTTCGGTTTACCAAAACAAAATAATACTTGTGTTTACGCTTATTTTATTTTACGGGATTTATTCAATATTTCAAGTGAAAATAGACACAGATTCGAGTAATCTTTTAGCTGAAGGAAAAACCAAACAAGACGCTAGATTTGTAGATACAAATTTAAACGGAAGTTCGCGCATGCAGTTGGATATTTCTGTTGTAAATGGCGATAAAATTATAAGTCGAAAAGCTTTAAAACAACTTGAAGATTTTCAGAATAAATTAGAGGAAAACCCAGTGATTAACTCACCAGTTTCTGTGGTTAATATTAAAAATTTCCTCGAAAAACGTACGCCTATATTATTTCAATCTAATGTCTCCGAAGATGCTATGAAAAACACACTAAGTAGCGTTGATAATGAAAATAATAGCTTTTTTAAATTATTTTCAGACGATTTAAAGTCGGCAGGAATAACCATTAGTTTTAAAGAAATGAAGACTTCGGAATTGGAAGCGCTTATTTCAAAAATTCAATTTGATTTTGATGCTACGTTTAACACAGACGAGTACACGCTGAAAATAAATGGCTTTGCAGTTGTTTTTGCTCAATTAAACAACTTCATTTTACAAACACAATTTAGGTCGTTTTTCGCGGCTTTCTTTGTGGCTTTTTTATGTCTTTTAGTGTTTATTAAAAGTGTTAAAACAACATTATTAGTACTAATTCCTAACCTATTACCATTAGCTGTTTTAGCTATACTTATGAGTTTGTTGAATATTCCTTTAGATGTTACAACAGCTATGATTACACCAATTATGCTTGGTATTGCAATGGACGACACTATACATTTAATGTACAAGTATCGAAAAACAAAAAAAGATAATGCGTCTCCAGAACTACGTATAAATTATGCTTTACAATACACAGGTTCCGCTTTAATCTCCACAACTTTTGCATTAGTTGCAGGTTTTTTAATTATTGCCTCAAGTGCAACACCATCGGTGCAAGATTTTGGATTGTTGTGTGCAGTAACCGTTGCAGTAGCTTTAATTACAGATTTATTCTACTTACCAGCTTTATTAAAACGTTTTGATAAGTAAATAGCTTTTCTGATTTTTATATTAGAATTGTGTTTTAAAATAGCATTTCGACCAAGAAGGATTATACTGAGCGCAGTCGAAGTGCTCAATGTGTCATTATAGTTATAATATTTTGTCATTCTGCAGAAGAGCAGAATCTCACTTCTTTTTAGACTTAATTAACCTCTAAACAAAGCAAAGCATCTTTATCTAAAGCTGTTGCGTTATAAAAGAAACAAGCTTTATCATTTAGCCTAGATTCTATTAGGAAATTATTCCCATTAAAATAGCTATTAACAACTGTTGCTTTTAATTCTGAATTCTTAACTACTAATAATTGATTAGCGTAAACAATTTGATTGTTAATTAGATTAAATTCATCAAAAAATGAAGCGATAAGTGTGGTTTTTGGATGGTTATAAATGTGTTGTGGCGTGTTGTAATCTTCAATTTTTTGATGGTCTAGAACCATTAAAGTATCTGCAAAACCCAAAACATCGTTTTTATCGTGAGTTGCAACTATGCAAGTGATGCTTTTTTCTTTTAGATAACTAAATACATTTCTGCGTAAAGATTGTTTCTTAAAGTTATCTATGTGGCTAAAAGGTTCGTCTAATAATAGAATTTCTGGTGCTTTTGCTAATGCTCTTGCTATAGCGACACGTTGTTTTTGTCCGCCACTTAATAGTTTGACTTTAGTTTTAGCAACAGCTTCTAATTCTACAACTTTAATTAACTCTGCGACACGTTCTTTTTTCTCTTCAGGAAAGAAGTTAGATAAGAATTTACCTATGTTTTGTTCTACTGAAATAAATGGCATTAAATCGAATTCTTGAGTTACAGATTTCATAAACTCGTAACCAGCCACTAAGTTGTGTTTTGGTCCAAGAATTTCTGTGTCTTTCCAGAATATCTGACCTATTTCTAAATCGTACTCGCCGTAAATTAACTCTAAAAGCGTGCTTTTTCCACAACCACTTTCGCCAATAATAGCTAAATGTTCGCCTGATTTAACCGTGAAGTTTAAGTTGGTTAAAATAGGTTTTTTTATATAGGAAAAAGAAAGGTTTTTAATTTTTAGCATAGATCTTAAATGTACAAAACGTAAGATAAATATGATTATTTCTGTCTGGTGTTTTTTAATTAGAGTTGCCTTAATTGAAAAAATATCGAGAATTTCATTTATGGTGAAGATTTCTCGATATTTTTTTAGGATTCAAAAACAATTAAAGCATCGGAACATTTTAGTTCTTTTCTTTAGTTGGTAACGTTTTATATCCCATATTAAATAAAGTAAATCCATAAATATCTGCCCATTCTTGAATTTGCATACTTACAGGTTTTCCTGCGCCATGACCGGCATTTACATCTATTCTAATTAAGGTTGGATTTGTTCCGGTTTGATTAGCTTGTAATTCCGCAGCAAATTTAAAACTATGTGCTGGCACTACTCGATCGTCATGATCTCCAGTAGTTACCATTGTTGCTGGATATTGTGTATTTGGTTTTACGTTATGTACTGGCGAGTAGTTTTTTAAATAATTAAACATCTCTTTATTATCTTCAGCAGTACCGTAATCGTATGCCCAACCTGCGCCAGCTGTAAACGTATGGTAGCGTAACATATCTAATACGCCAACTCCAGGCAATGCTACTTTCATTAAGTCTGGTCTTTGCGTCATAGTTGCTCCAACTAATAATCCACCATTAGAACGTCCAGAAATTGCTAAGTAGTCTGTTGAGGTATAATTATTATCTTTTAAGTATTCTGCTGCTGTAATAAAATCGTCAAAAACATTTTGTTTTTTCTGTTGCGTTCCTGCATCGTGCCACGCTTTTCCGTATTCTCCGCCACCACGAAGATTAGCTACTGCGTAAATTCCGCCTTGTTCTAACCAAACCGAGTTTGTAATGCTAAAACTTGGTGTTAAACTAATGTTGAATCCACCATAACCGTAAAGAATTGTTGGGTTTTTACCGTTTAATTCTGTTCCTTTTTTATAGGTTATTATCATTGGAATCTTAGTACCATCTTTAGAGGTGTAAAAGACTTGTTTAGATTCGTAATCATCACTTTTAAAATCGATTTTTGGTGTCCAATACTTAGTAGATTCTCCAGTTTCTACATTATAAATATAGGTGCTACTTGGCGTATTGTAATTTGTAAATGAATAGTATAATTCTTTATCTTCTTTTTTACCATTAATAGATCCAGAGCTACCAATTCCTGGTAATTTCACCTCTCGAATTAGTTTCCCGTTATAATCGTATTGCATTACTTTAGAAACTGCATCTACCATATATTCAGCAAAAAAGTAGTTTCCACCTTTAGAAACTAATAATACGTTTTCTGTTTCAGGAATAAAATCTACCCAATTTTCTGGTGAAGGATTTTTAGCATCAACCACAACTATTTTTCCGTTTGGTGCGTTTAAGTTGGTTTTTAAATACAATTTATCGCCTGTGTTTTCTACTAAATACGTGTCAGATTCTACGTTGTCTATTATTGGTCTGAAAACACTATTCGGCTCGTTTAAATTTTTAATAAACAATTTGTTTCCTGAGGTTGAAACTGATGCACTTAACATTAAAAAATTCTGATCTTTTGTTACATAAGCACCAATATATCTGTGTTTTTCTTCTGGAGTTGCTCCAAAAATAATTTTATCTTCGCTTTGTGGTGTTCCTGATTTGTGATAATACACTTTGTGTTGATCCGTTTTAGCAGATAATTCGCTTCCAACAGGTTTGTCGTAACTTGAATAGTAGAAACCATCGTTTCCTTTCCAAGATGTTCCGCTAAACTTAACGTCTATAATAGTATCTTCTATAATTTCGCGCGTTTCAGTATTCATAATTAATACTTTTCGCCAATCGCTTCCGCCTTCAGAAATTGAATAGGCAGCTAATTTCCCATCTTCTGTAAAACTAACACCAGAAAGCGATGTTGTGCCATCTTCCGAAAACGTATTTGGGTCTAAAAAAACTTCATCTTTCTGAGCACCTTTTTTATAGATCACATAATGATTTTGTAAACCATCGTTTTTGTAATAGTAGTAATTATCACCTTCTTTAAAAGGTGCGCCAACTTTTTCGTAATTCCACAGTTTTTCTAAACGTTGTTTAAGCGCTTCTCTGTAAGGAATTTGATCTAAATAATTGTAAGTCACTTTGTTTTGGGCAATTACCCAAGCTTCAGTATCTGGACTTCTATCGTCTTCTAACCAACCAAAATCGTCTTTAACAGCTTTGCCAAAATAGGTTCTTGTAGAATCTACACGTTTGGTTTCTGGGTAAGTAATTGCCATAGGAGTTTCTTCTTTCGGTTTTTCTTCGTTTTTACAAGCCATAATTGTAGCCAAAGTAATAACGCAAAGGGTTAGTTTTTTCATAGGTTTTGTATTTAAAATCTAAATTTAACGAAAAAAGCACTTAACTGCGAATGGTTAAGTGCTTTTAACTTAATTGAAATATTTATTAGGGTTTTATCTACGTTAAAAAGAATTGTAAAACAGAGAAAACAATACTCATAATTAACAGGAAAATAGCATAGTTACGAGTAGAGCTATCAAATTTATATAATTTTGTGTTATCAAAATTTTTTTTCTAAAAAGAATATACAAACTTGTTATTGTTCCAAGCAAAGTTAAAGAAGGAATAATTAATAATATTTTGCACCAAATTGGTAAATTGTGTTCAGCTTCATGTTTTTTATAAAAAATTAAATAAATAGGGAAAGCAAATAATAGTAAGCAAACGATTAAAATTATAATGATTTGAAATGGTCCAATCATTCCTAAAAACATATTGAATAATGTCATATTAATTTTTTTTAATTTCTTTACAAACCAATCCATTTTCAACCAAATACTCTGCAATTTGAATGGTGTTTGTTGCTGCACCTTTACGCAGATTATCTGAAACAATCCACATATTTAAAGAGTTAGCTTGTGTTTCATCTCGTCTAATTCTACCTACAAAAACATCATCTTTATTATGCGCATAAATTGGCATTGGATAAGTACTTGTAGCAGGATTATCTTGAACTACAATTCCAGGTGTTTCACTTAAAATGATTCTAATATCTTTTAAATCAAAATCGTTTTCAAATTCTACATTTACAGATTCGCTATGTCCGCCAGCAGTAGGAATTCTAACTGCAGTTGCCGATATGGAAAAGGTACGATCGTTAAGAATTTTTTGAGGTTCTCTGGTTAATTTCATTTCCTCTTTAGTGTAACCATTTTCTTCAAAAACATCGCATTGTGGTAATGCATTTTTACCAATTGGATGCGGATAAGCCATTTCGCCTTTTATGCCTGCAATTTCGTTTTCTAATTGTTTGATGGCTTTAATTCCAGAACCAGAAACCGATTGATAAGTAGAAACAACAACGCGTTTCATTTTGTATTTTTTATGTAATGGTGCTAACGCCATAACCAATTGAATGGTAGAACAGTTAGGGTTTGCAATAATTTTATCGTTTTTTGTTAATTCCGACGCATTAATTTCTGGAACAATTAACTTTTTTGTTTCGTCCATCCGCCAAGCCGAAGAATTATCTACAACCGTAGTTCCAACTGCCGCAAATTTTGGAGCCCATTCTAAAGAGGTTTCTCCGCCAGCAGAAAATAAAGCAATATCTGGTTTTAAATTTACAGCATCTTGTAAACCTATAATAGTATAACTTTTACCATTATAAGAAATAGTTTTTCCAACCGATTTTTCTGAAGCTACTGGAATTAGTTCTGTAATAGGAAAATTTCGTTCTTTTAAAAGGGTTAACATAACTTCTCCAACCATTCCTGTTGCGCCAACTACTGCTACTTTCATCTTTAAAAAATTTATCAAAACAAAATTAGGCAATAATCTAATACAACAATTGAAAAGCGGGAACTTTTAGTTGCTTAAAAGAAACAATAAGAATATAGCTGGTATAAAGTAAACCGCTATGGTTTTAGCGCCTTCGTAATCTTTAGCTAAACGTTGTCCAAATAGCAACATTAGTAAAGTAACACAAGATAAAATTGCACCTATTAACGCAAAGGTTATGTCTTCTGTAAAAGCTAATTCGTAACAACCAATTAGTGTGCAAATTCCTGCAATAACTTCTGTTACTAAAATAATTCCTACGCTTAAAGGTACCATTTTACCTAAAAAAGTGTCTTTAAAATGACCTTTTAACCAAGATACGTTTCCGTTCCAATCAAGCATTTTATCTATACCAGATTGTAAAAAGGTGATAGTTAAGAATACTAATAAAATAATTTCTGTAATGTTAGCTAATAGTTGTTCCATAGTTAGTCTTTTTTTGCGTGAAGTAAACGCGTTAGTTTTATTGATAAATCGGTTAAAATAATTTTTGAATTTCCGTTGCGTTCTATATGATAAATAGCATCTTGTAAAGCTTCAGAAATGTCTAAAATGTTATTGTTATGTACAAAAGGGGCAAATTTAGAAAGATCAAATCCTTTAGTTTGTGTTTCAAAATAAACCAAACTATCTGCGCCATAATTTAAAAGCATAGCTTGTCTAAAAAACTCAATACAAAATTGTAAAAACAACTTTTGAGTTTCTCTACCTGTTTTAGAAATTTCTTCGCTCCAACCTATTAAATCGTGAATAGCAGATTTGTTTCCTTTGGCTTTAAATGCGGAACGAATCCACGTAATAAACCAAGTTTCGAATTGTAAATCTTCGGAATCCTGATAGACTAAATCGCAGGCTTTATTATAATTTCCATCGGCTTGATGTGCTATTTTTATAGCTTCATTTTCTGGTAAATTATACTGTTTTATTAAACCTGATTTAATATCATCTTGAGCTAAAGGTGGAAAATGTAATACTTGACAACGCGACCTAATCGTGTTTATAATTTGCTCTTCATCTTCTGCAATTAAAAGAAAAACGGTTTTGTTTGGCGGTTCTTCAATTAGTTTTAAAAGCTTATTGGCAGCAGCAGTATTCATCTTTTCAGCCATCCAAATCAGCATAATTTTATAGCCACCTTCAAAAGATTTTAACGCTAAAGCCTTATTAATATCTAAAGCTTCGTCTACTCCAATTTGTCCTTGCTTATTATCTACGCCTAAACGTTTATACCAATCAAATAGATTACCATAAGGTTGTTCTTTTAATAATTCGCGCCATTCTGGTAAGAAATGAGAAGAAACTGGATGCCTTTTAATTTTATCGTTGGTAGTAACAGGAAAAGCAAAATGCAAATCAGGATGCGAAAAATTATTGAATTTTATATTACAAGCTTCGTTTCCGTTTGTGTTTTCTGCATTTGTATTTCCACATAAAATATACTGTGCATAAGCAATAGCCATAGGTAATGTACCCGAACCTTCTGGTCCAACAAATAATTGTGCGTGTGGAATACGACCATTCTCTACACTTTTAGATAAGTGAGATTTTATATGTGATAACCCTAAGATTTCCGAAAATAGCATAACACAAATATAAGAAGTTCGTAAAAATGAGCTTGTATATTATAGTATTTAAAACAATTAAAATAATGTTGTACGCAATTTCTTATATTTGAACTCAGATTTATAACCTAAATTAATCTTTAATGAGAACCCTAAACGACTTTAATTTTAAAAACAAAAAAACATTAATTCGTGTAGATTTTAATGTGCCTTTAAATAATGAATTTAAAGTAACAGATGCTACAAGAATTCAAGCAGCAAAGCCTACTATAATTAAAATTTTAGAAGATGGCGGAAGTTGTGTTTTAATGTCACATTTAGGAAGACCAAAAGGTGTTCAAGATGAGTTTTCTTTAAAGCATATTGTGAATAAGGTGGAAGATATTATTGGTGTAGAAACTCAGTTTGTTTCAGATTGTGTTGGTGCGGAAGCAGAAGCTGCTGTTGCTAACTTAGAACCAGGAAAAATTTTAATTCTTGAAAATTTACGTTTTCACTCAGAAGAGACTTCTGGAGATAGTGCTTTTGCAGAGCAACTATCTAAGTTAGGAGATATTTATGTAAACGACGCTTTTGGAACAGCACATAGAGCTCACGCTTCTACAACAGTTGTGGCAGATTTCTTTCCAGAAAATAAATGTTTTGGATTATTATTAGAGCAAGAAATTAAAAGTATAGATAAAGTAATGCAAACTGGAGAAAAACCAGTTTTAGCAGTTTTAGGTGGTGCAAAAGTGTCATCTAAAATTACCATTATTGAAAATATTTTAGATAAAATTGATCATTTAATTATTGGTGGAGGAATGACCTTTACGTTTATTAAAGCATTAGGTGGAAACATTGGAAACTCGCTTTGTGAAGACGATAAAATGGAATTGGCTTTAGATATTTTAAAACAAGCCGAAGCTAAAAACGTTAAAGTTCATATTCCTACAGATGCTATAGTAGCAGATGCTTTTAGTAATGATGCAAACACAAAGATTTGCGATATTAATAGTATTCCAGATGGTTGGATGGGATTAGATGCTGGACCAGAATCTATAAAGACTTTTAATGAGGTTGTTTTAAACAGTAAAACCATTTTATGGAATGGACCTTTAGGTGTTTTTGAATTAGAAAAATTTGCTAATGGAACTATTGAGTTAGGAAACTCTATTGCAGAAGCTACTCAAAATGGCGCTTTTTCACTTGTTGGTGGTGGAGATTCTGTTGCTGCAGTAAAACAGTTTGGTTTTGAAAAAAAGGTAAGCTACGTTAGTACTGGTGGCGGAGCAATGTTAGAGAGTTTAGAAGGAAAAACACTACCTGGAATTGCCGCTATTTTAAAATAGTAAAGTAATTTTATAAATATATTTAAGCCAAACTATTTTTATTAATAGTTTGGCTTTTTTTATGGCTAAATCTATTATAATTCAATAAAAATGTACGATTTTAGCTTTAAATCACGTTATATTCTATAAAACCTACTATGAACAAACTCTTTATATATTTCGCCTTTTTTTTATCACTTACATTATCCGCGCAAAATTCACCTTCAATTGAAAACAAAACAATTAAAATTGATAGTGTTATTGATGGTAAAACTTACAAAAATCTAGAGATTACTCAAGAAGTAGAAAACGATTCTATTAGAACTTTTTTAGATAATGAACAAGCAGCCAAATTCGACGAGAAGTGGCGCGAAGAATTATATAGCACCACTTTATTTGACACGATTTATAGAGATGTAACTAACTTAAAATACGAAGCGGTTTATTACCCAGAATTACCAACAGATACTTTAAAGGCAAGGTTAAAACGCTTAAATGCTAGAACACCTTTTAACGTAGAATACAATCCGCAATTAGAAAGTGTGATTAAAAATTGGTTGAAAAACAGACACCAATCAATGGAACGTTTAATGGGTTTAAGCGCTTATTATTTTCCATTATTTGAGCAAGAGTTCGATAATTTAGATATTCCATTAGAGATGAAATATTTGGCAATTGTAGAATCGGCTTTAAAACCTAGGGCAAGATCTCGTGTTGGTGCAACAGGTTTATGGCAATTTATGTTTGCTACAGGAAAACAATATGGTTTAGATGTTAGTAGTTATGTAGACGAACGTTCTGATCCTGTAAAGTCTACTCAAACTGCAGCAGTATATTTAGGTGTTTTATATAAAATTTTTGGCGATTGGGATTTAGCTTTAGCGGCTTATAATTCTGGACCTGGAAATGTAAATAAAGCCATTAGACGTTCTGGCGGTTATAAAAATTACTGGAATATTAGACCAAATTTACCTCGTGAGACAGCTGGTTATGTTCCTGCGTTTTTGGCAACAATGTATATTTTTGAATATGCTGAAGAGCACGGTTTTGTAAAGCACAAACCTCAATATTATTACAGAGAAACGGATACGATTAGAGTAAAACAAACCATTTCTTTTGATCAAGTTTCTGAATATACAGGTGTAAATGTTGAAGAATTACAATACTTAAATCCATCTTATAAATTAGATATTATTCCTTTTATTGAAGGAAAAAATTACACTTTAAGATTACCAAGAGAAGCTATTGGGCCATTTGTGGCTAATGAAGCTGATTTATATGCTCTAGTTAAAGAAGATAACGAAAAGCGTGAAAAACCATTACCACAATTACTTAAAGCCGAAAGTAAAACAAGATACAAGGTTAGATCTGGAGATTATTTAGGGAAAATTGCTAGAAAATTTGGAGTTCGTGTTAGTCAGATAAAAAAGTGGAATGGTTTAAGAAATAATAATTTAAAAATTGGACAACGTTTAACGATTTATCCACGTAATCCATCAGGATCAATAAGTTCTTCAGCCCAAAAAAGCACCCCAAAAACAACTGTTTCAGGTTCAGGAAAAACATATAAAGTTAAAAGTGGCGATTCACTTTGGAGTATTTCAAGAAAATATTCTAATGTTTCTGTTCAGAATTTGAAAGATTGGAACAATATTAGTGGTACTAAATTAAAATTAGGACAAACTTTAAAAGTTTCTAAGTAAAACCAATTATTATGCAACGTATTTTAAGCCTTTTATTAGTAGTTATTACACTTTGGTCTTGTAACGACGAGAACTCTAAAAACAAAATTTATTTATCAGACTCTAACGGGAACTTAAATCATTTATCTGTAGTTACAGATAACGAAAGTTGGAATGGTGCAGTTGGAGAAACCATTAGAACCGTTTTTGCTGCGCCAGTAGATGGTTTACCACAAAAAGAACCTTTGTTTAATATTAATCAGATTCCTACGTCTGTATTTTCGGACTTTGCGACTAAAAACCGTATCATTTTAAAAATTGAAAAAGGAGATGCGCCTAAAGTTATTATTAAACGAAACGTATATGCAAAACCACAAAAAGTAGTTATTGTTCAAGGTAAAGATCCACAACAAATTAGTCGTGTCTTAATCGAGAAAAAAGATAAAATTATAAATGCTTTAAAAGCTGAAGAAATTACAGAACGCCAAAGGTTAATTGCTAAATCATTAAGTGAAGAAGGTAAATCTTTAAAAGATAGTTTAGGTATTAGTATTAAGTTTCCGTCGTTTTATAGAATTGCAAAAGCTACAGATGATTTTTTCTGGTTAAGACGAGATATTAATACGGGAACACTAAATGTTATGGTTTATGAGATTCCTATGGATAGAATAAAAAACGATTCTACTATTATACAGCAAGTAATTGGAGTAAGAGATAGTATTGGAAAACAACATATTCCTGGACCAACCGAAGGTTCTTTTATGAAAACCGAAGAAGCGTATTCACCATTTTTCTATACTACAACTTTAGACAAAAAACCAACCCTTGAAATGCGAGGAACTTGGGATGTAGATGGCGCTTGGATGGCTGGACCATTTACTACTTTTCTAATTAAAGACATAAAAAATAACCGATATGTAGCTGCCGAAGGTTTTGCTTTTGCGCCATCTGTAAATAAACGTGATTATATGTTTGAGTTAGAAGCTATTATTAAGAGCATTAAGGTTTTGGAGTAGAGTTTTATTTCAAAAAATAATCAAAAAGTATCTATGAAACACTTAATCCTAATTTTATTCTTATCTATTAATTTTACTTGTTTTTCACAGACACAATCTGAAATGAACAAAGAAGCTAGTAATGCTTATAAAAAAGCAGACGCTAACCTAAACAATGTTTACAAGCAAATACTTTCCAAGTATAAAACCGATACTGTTTTTATTGAAAAACTTAGAAAAACTCAAAAAATTTGGATTGCTTACCGTGATGCAGAACTTGAAATGAAATTTCCTGCTGAAAACAAACAACTAGACTATGGTAGCGTTTATTCAATGTGTGTTTCTCTATTTTTAAAAGAACTTACAGAAGAACGAACACAAAAATTAAACGTTTGGATAGATGGAGAAGAAGAAGGTAATGTTTGTAAAGGTTCAGTAAAATTAAAACAGTTGGAGTTAATTGTAATTAAGCCTTCTAAAGTATATATAGAAAAAGATAGTACAATTTGGGTTCCTGAAAATATACATAGTGAACTTAAAATATTTGGATATCAATATAAAAATATTGAGTCTAAGAAAATGATTCTAATATCTGTATTTACTAACGATGTAGAGAATAATCCATACAATTGTGAATATGGTTCATATTACCATACACAATCTATGAGTGATATGGTTTTAAAGTATTTATCTACTCAAGAAATGTTTATGGAAATTGCCGTTTTAAAAAAAGGAAAATTGTTGGGTAATGTTTATATGGAGAAAAAATGGTTTGTGTTTGAAGAGTAATTTTAACACAATCATTAACTAAAAATTTCAGGAAAAATAAGATAGTTGCTAATTTACCATAAGCAATGTTTATTTTTACCTAATGAAAACATTTTTAGAAGAAGTTATAGCAGAACTTGGCTCGGTAAAAAACCAAATTATTGTTTTACCAAGTAAAAGAGCTGGATTGTTTTTTAAAAAAGCGTTAACTAGTCAGTTAACAGAAGGCATTTTGTCGCCTAAAATTATTAGTATAGAAGAGTTTATAGAAGACGTTAGCGGATTAGTAACTGTTTCTAACACAGAAATTCTTTTCGATTTTTACGATGTTTATCTAAAAAACACACCAGCGAAAGAAGTAGAGTCTTTTGAGACGTTTTCAAAATGGGCACAAGTTATTCTTCAAGATTTTAACGAGATTGATCGTTATAAAGTAGATCAAGCTTCTATTTTTAACTACTTAAAATCTATTAAAGAGCTAGAACATTGGTCTTTGTTAGAGCCACAAACAGAGCTTATTAAAAACTACTTAAAATTCTGGAATTACCTAGAAACCTATTATAATGAATTAACAACGTTATTACTTCAGCAAAACAAAGCCTACCAAGGTTTAGCCTATAGAAAAGCTGCCGATACAATTGATGCTTACCTATCTAAAACCGAAGAGTCTCTAGTTTTTATAGGGTTTAACGCTTTAAATACTTGTGAAGAAGAGATTTTTAAAGCCGCAAAATTAGAAGGTAGAGGAAAAGTGTTTTGGGATATAGATGCGCATTTCTACACTAAAAAGCATCACGCTGCAGGACAGTTTATAAGAACGCATAAAAAGAACGGACTTATAACAGAAACTGAAGAAGAGCAATTTAAATCTAATTTTACATCCTTTAAAAATATAGCAGTTATTGGAACACAAAAAAGTGTGGCTCAAGCTAAGGTTATAGGAAAATTATTATCAGAAATTGATCCAAAAACGTTAGAAAAAACAGCATTAGTTTTAAGTGATGAAGGTTTGCTTTTACCTGTTTTAAATTCGTTACCAGAAAATATTAAAAACACTAATATTACAATGGGTTTACCGTTGCAATTATCGCCAATAAACTATGTTTTCGAGAAGTTGTTCGAGATACATAAGTCAGAATCAGAGCTTATCTATTTTAAAGATATTTTAGTCTTGTTTCAAAATGAATTTATAAAACCATTATTCAAATCAGAAACATTAGATAACGATTTAATTAAACTTAAAAAAACGAATAAATCCAGATATAGCTTAAAAGATTTAGAAAATATCTTTAAAGAGGAAACTCCGCTTTTAGAGTTGTTATTTAAGAAATCTAAAGATCAATTATTAACTAATGTTTTAGGGTTAATTCAATTAATAAAAACCCATTTACAAGCACAGGAAAATCAAGAATTAAATCTAGAGTATTTGTATAAATTCTCTAAAATTTTTACACAGTTACAACAGCTAAACACTAAGCATAAACACATAAAAAGTGTAAATACGCTTTACCAATTATATAAAGAATTGTTGTCTACAGAAACGTTGGATTTACAAGGCGAACCATTACACGGTTTACAGATTCTAGGAATGTTAGAATCTCGAGTTTTAGATTACGAAACTGTAATTATATCATCTGTTAACGAAGGCATTTTACCAGCAGGAAAATCTAATAATTCATTTATCCCTTACGATTTAAAATTAGAGTACGGACTACCAACTTATAAAGATAAAGATGCTATTTATACCTATCATTTTTATCATTTATTACAACGTGCAAAAAACGTGTCAATCATTTATAACACAGAAATGGATGCACTTTTAGGTGGCGAAAAAAGTCGATTTATTAATCAGTTAGAAGTTGAAGGAATTCACGAGATAAATCAGACTATAATATCGTCTCATATACCAACACGACAAGAAAAATTACAAGAAATCACCAAAACCGATTCGGTAAAATTACTTATAAAACAATTAGCACAACGCGGATTTTCACCATCATCTTTAACTAATTACATTAGAAATCCAATCGATTTTTATAATGAGAAAATATTAGGTGTAAAAGATTCAGAATCTATAGAAGAAACCGTTGAAGCTAATACTTTAGGAACCATAGTTCACGAAGTTTTAGAAGTGTTTTACATTCCATTTATTGGTCAACTATTAACTGTAGAGAATTTAAAAGCTTTAAAGCCAAAAATTGATGCTGAGGTTAAAAAATGTTTTAAGAAATTTTTTAAAGAAGGCGATATTTCTCAAGGAAAAAACCTAATTATTTTTGAAGTAGCCAAACGCTACGTATATAACTTTATAGACTACGAAATTGCTGAGGTTAAAAGCGGAAACGAAATAAAAATTATAGCTTTAGAAGCCAAAGAGGAAATTACGTTTAGATATCCAGAATTAGACTTTCCAATAACCATAAAAGGAACTGTAGATAGAATAGACGAATGTAACGGAGAAACCCGAATTATAGATTATAAAACAGGAAAAGTAACTCAAGATAAAGTTAGAGTTACAGATTGGGAAAATATAACCACAGATTTCGATAAATATAGCAAACCTTTTCAAATCCTTACGTATGCTTATATGCTTCAGGAGAAAAGCAAAGTAACATTGCCAATTACAGCAGGAATAATATCATTCAAAAATCAAAAAGCAGGCTTTCTTCCTTTTCAGAAATCAGGTGAAAAACGCGGACAATACAATTCAGAAATAGACGCAGATATTATAGAAAACTACAAAGCAGAACTCAAAAAACTAATTCTCGAAATCTGTAATGCAGACATTCCATTTTTAGAAAAAGAACTACCAGATTTTAATTTTTAAATGGCAATAACCTTAAAACAGATTAATAAGTTAGCCATTCCTGCAATAATTGCTGGTGTTTCTGAGCCACTTTTAAGTCTTACAGATGCAGCAGTTGTGGGAAATGTAGATTTAAACGCTACAGAATCTTTAGCGGCAGTTGGAATTGTATCTACCTTTTTATCTATGCTAATCTGGATTTTAGGACAAACTAGAAGTGCTATTTCATCTTTGTTATCTCAAGCTTTAGGCGCAAATAAATTAGATCAATTAAAAGATTTACCAGCACAAGCTATTTTTATAATTACTAGCTTAAGTATTTTAATTATTGCAGTAAGTTATCCATTAACAACACAGATTTTTCAGCTTTATAATGCTGAAAATATTATTTTAGATTATTCTGTAGATTATTATAAAATTCGCGTCTTTGGGTTTCCATTTACGTTATTTGTAATTGCTGTTTTTGGTATTTTTAGAGGTTTACAAAACACGTATTATCCAATGCTAATTGCCATTTTTGGTACAGGATTAAACATAGTTTTAGATTTGGTATTGGTTAATGGAATTACAGATGTAATTCCAGCAATGCATATAAAAGGTGCAGCTTATGCAAGTGTAATTTCACAACTAATTATGGCGTTAACAAGCGCCTATTTATTACTAACAAAAACAGATATTTCACTTAAAGTAAGGTTTCCTTTTAATCCAAAAACAAAGAATTTTACAATAATGATTTTGAATCTGTTTGTACGAACTTTAGCATTAAATGCAGCCTTATATTTTGCCACACGTTTTGCCACTAGTTATGGTAAAAACTACATTGCAGCGTATACTATTGCTATTAATTTATGGTTTTTAGGCGCTTTTTTAATAGATGGTTATGCCAGTGTAGGAAACATATTGTCTGGTAAATTATTTGGTCAGAGTAACTATAAAGACTTAATGCTTTTAAGTAAAAAACTAACTAAATACGGAATTGTTTTCGGGCTATGTATTGCTGTAGTAGGATTTGCAAGTTATAATTACATTGGGTTGATTTTTACTAAAGAACCAGAAGTCTTAGAAACATTTACATCTGTATTTTGGATGGTTTTATTAATGCAACCTATTGCAGCAGTCGCTTTTATTTTCGATGGAATTTTTAAAGGTTTAGGTAAAATGAAATATCTTAGAAATGTACTTTTACTCTCTACATTACTAGTTTTTTTACCAACTTTATTTATCTTCGATTACTTTAATTTTAAGCTTCATGCTATTTTTATTGCATTTACTTTGTGGATGATAGCAAGAGGTTTGCCATTAATTATTAAATTTAGACTCGATTTTAATCCATTAACCAAAAAATAAATTCATTATGGGGAATTCTTTATTTGCAGTATTAGCTTTAGTTTTAATTATAATTTTCGTTTATAACCGATATAAAAAACGTTAATTAAATTACCTTTACAGCCTAAAATAACCAAAATGAGTAACATTCGTATTACAAAAAAATTCTCTTTTGAAACTGGTCACGCACTTTATGGTTACGATGGTAAGTGTAAAAATGTACACGGACATAGCTATAAGCTTAACGTTACCGTAATTGGTACACCAATAAGCGATACTAACAATGTTAAATATGGAATGGTTATAGATTTTACAGATCTTAAAAAGATTGTAAAAGAAGAAATTGTAGATGTGTTTGATCACGCTACTGTTTTTAATAAAAACACACCACACGTAGAGTTGGCAAAAGAGTTAAAAGATCGCGGACATTGCGTACTTTTAGTAGATTATCAGCCAACTAGCGAAATGATGGTTATAGATTTTGCCAAAAAAATTAAGCAACGTTTACCAGAAACTATCAAGTTACATTCGCTTAAGCTACAAGAAACAGATAGTAGTTTTGCACAATGGTTTGCATCCGATAATTAGATTGTTTTTGGCGTTACCTAAAGGTCAGGCTTTCGCTACTCACTTTTTATAATTGACAACTTTTCGACTGCGCTCAAAGAGACAATTATAAAATAGTTCAAACAAACCGCTCAATCCTTAACGCGAGATTTTGTTAAGAATTAGACTTATATTTACCAAATGCAAATACCAAAAGGCAAAAAAGTATATTTTTCTAGCGATAACCATTTAGGTGCGCCAACTATGGAGCAATCTTTACCTCGCGAAAAAAAGTTTGTAGCTTGGTTAGATGAGGTAAAACAAGATGCCGCAGCTATTTTTTTACTAGGCGATTTATTCGATTTTTGGTTTGAGTACAAAACTGTGGTTCCAAAAGGTTTTACGCGTACTTTAGGTAAATTAGCCGAAATTTCAGATTCTGGAATTCCTATTTATTTCTTTGTAGGAAATCACGATTTATGGATGAGAGATTACTTTAAAACCGAACTTAATATTGAGGTTTTTTACAAGCCAAAAGATTTCACTTTTAATAATAAAACCTTTTTAATTGGTCACGGCGATGGATTAGGTCCAGGAGACAAAGGTTATAAACGAATGAAAAAAGTGTTTACTAATTCATTTAGTAAATGGCTTTTTGGTTGGTTACATCCAGATATTGGCGTAAAATTAGCGCAATATATGTCTGTAAAAAACAAATTGATTTCTGGAGATGACGATGCTAAATTTCTTGGCGAAGACCAAGAATGGTTGGTTCAATATTGTAAGCGTAAAGAAGCGCAACAACACAGAGATTATTATGTTTTTGGACATAGACATTTACCTTTAGATATAAACGTCTCAGAAAGCTCTAAATACATTAATCTTGGCGATTGGATTAAGTACTACACGTATGGAGAATTTAATGGAGAAACTTTGGAATTGAAAGAGTTTAAATAGATTTCTTAATTAAGTTTTTTCATCTGTTTTTATGTCAAAAAAAGAATAAACATCTTTCATTAAATCCTTTTTACTTTTACTTGAATTTAAAGTGTTGTAAAATAAATTATTAATAGATTTATCGATAATTTTTTTATCTCTAATTTTAATTAAATGAGGAAATCGATTATATTTTTTAAATTTGGAAAGTAGTATTTTGGCAAAATCTATATTAATTTCTGATTCTATTAATTTTCCATTCAAAAAAATTACTTCTGTACTTTTTGGTAATTTAGGTGTCAGATTTAACTCAATAAATTCTTTTGAATTTTTTCGATTATTATAGCAGAATATGTTTTTACCATTACTTTCTGCTATAAATTTTTGATACATTTTTTCTCGCTTCTTATTTATTAAATTTCCACGTATAATTAAAGTTAAGATTAGAGAAATAATAAATATAACCATCAATTTATCTTCTATTTTTTCACAAAGTCACCTACCAATTGCTCAGCTTCAGCTAAAGCTCTTTCAAGATTATCATTTTCTATAATAACATCAAATAGAGGCGAAGTCGCTAATTCTGCACTTGCTTTTGCAACACGCATTTTAATTTTGTCTTCGGTTTCTGTTTTACGCTTTTTTAAACGGATTTTAAGCTCGTCTATACTTGGTGGTTTTACAAAAACAGCTAAGGTTTGTTCTGGAAATTTCTTTTTAATACGTAATCCACCAGAAACATCTATATCAAAAATAACGTTTTTACCTAAAGCCCAAAGGCGTTCTACTTCTGTTTTAAAAGTGCCGTAAAAATTATCGTGGTAAACTTCTTCCCACTCTAAAAAATCTTCAGCTTTTATGTGCTGTTTAAAATCGTGAGCCGATAAGTAATAATAGTCTTTTCCGTGTTCTTCTTCGCCTCGTTTTTCACGAGATGTT
This sequence comes from Mesoflavibacter sp., assembly GCA_034110465.1. GTDB lineage: Bacteria > Bacteroidota > Bacteroidia > Flavobacteriales > Flavobacteriaceae > Aurantibacter. The sequence goes on along the minus strand of JAWUZD010000012.1, from coordinate 150,183 downwards.
GCAGAAATTGAAAACGCTAAGTTTAGAGCTTCTTGTTTTAATAAATGTCTTACAATTGTTGTTTTTCCTGATCCAGAAGGCGCTGAAAATACAATTAGCTTACCTTGATTTGGGTTGTTTTGTGACACGTTACTTATGTTTTGTTATTGAATGTACTTCTCGATACAAATTTTCCTCTAGTCTAATTCACTCGAAGAGACGTTACTTTAATTATTAAAGTGCATTCAATAATTGTTCCTTAATTTTTTCTAATTCGTCTTTCATCTGAACAACCAATTGTTGCATTGGTGCAAAATTACTTTTAGAACCAATAGTATTTATTTCTCTTCCAATTTCTTGAGCTATAAAGCCTAATTTTTTTCCGTTAGAATCTTCAGAATTTATAGACGCTATAAAGTAATCTAAGTGATTTGTTAAACGTACTTTTTCTTCAGTAATATCGTATTTTTCAATATAATAAACCAATTCTTGTTCAAAGCGGTTTTCGTCGTATTTTTCTTTTAATTCAGAAACACCTTTGTGTAAACGTTCTCTTACAGCTTCAACACGTTCTGGATCTATTTTAATCACCTCTTCAAGTAAATTACCAATAGTTGCTATTCTGTCTTTAAAGTCTTGTTCTAATACTTTTCCTTCGTCTAATCTGTACTCTGAAATAGCATTTAATGCATTATCTATTTCTTTACTAATTAAAGACCATTCGTCTTCGTTAATTTCTTCACGAACCGTATTTAGCGCATCAGGTAAACGAATTGCCATTTTAAGCAACTCAGCATCATCTGCATCTGCAACTGCTTTTAATTGCTGCATGTATTGTTTAACAACAGGTTGATTTATTTGAGTAGAAGTATCGTCTGCAGTCGTTTCAACATAAATAGAAAAATCTACTTTTCCACGCGTTAACGTATTGGCAATTTTTTTACGGATATCTAATTCTTTTGCTTTGTAAATAGAAGGAATTCTAACGCTTAAGTCAATACTTTTACTATTTAAAGACTTTAACTCTATAGATACTTTTTTAGTTGGTAACTGTAAAACAGATTTACCGTAACCTGTCATTGAATATATCATAACTTCATTATAAGTCTGCAAAGGTAAGCAAATACTATAGTATTATAAATGTTTGTGAAACTTAAACCAATTACTAAATGGAATTGTAAATTTGTAGAACTTAAAAAGATAGAAATATATGTACACAAAAGCTTTTGAATTACGTTGGAGCGATATTGATGCTAACAGACATTTAGCCAATTCTGCTTACTTAAATTTTATGAGTCATACAAGAACTGCTTTTTTACAAACACACGGTTTTTCTCTATTAGCTTTAAACAAAGCGCATTTAGGACCAGTAGTTTTTTATGAGCACATTTATTATTTTAAAGAAGCTTTTTTAGGTGAAACCATAAACGTATCTCTTGAGGTTTCTGGTTTAAGTGAAGATGGCACACTTTTTAAATTCGACCATAATTTTTACAATGCTAAAGGAAAACATTTAGCACATTGCGAAATTTTAGGTGCTTGGATAGATTTAAATACTAGACAGCTTACAGGTTTGCCTGAAGATTTATTAGCTATGGCAAATAAATTTCCAAAAGCAGAAAAGTATAAAATATTAACAAAAGAAGATACTAGAGCTTTTGGGAAAAAACCAAAAAACTTAGAGTTATAAGCTATCTTTTGTAGTCGTTTTTTTCTTTTTGGTGACTAAGTAGACACCAGAAAATATTAATGCAGCACCAACAATTTTAGCGGTATCTATAGTATCCATTCCCATAATTAATGCAAATATTGCTGCAATAACAGGTTGTAGATAGATAAATGCAGTTACAGTAGATGCTTTTAAATGTCTTAAACCTATTGGGTTTAGAAGGTAGGTTCCAAATGTTGCACCAACAATTACAAAGCCAACAGCAAATAAATCGTAAGAGGTAAATTGATAGAGATCTACTTGTGTTAACTCATCGTATCCAAAAGGTAAAACCAATATTAAACCGAATAAAAACAACCATTTTATAAACGAAAACGGATGGTATTTAGCCGTTAGTTTTTTAACAATTATAATATAAACAGAATAAGAGGCAGCATTAATAAATACTAATAAATTTCCTAAAGGCACATTACTTCCAATTGCAGTTCCTCCAGAACTATATAAACTTAAAATTAAAGCACCAGAAAAGCCAATAATAATACCACAAACTTTAATAGTAGTTAGTTTTTCTGATAAAAATATAGCTGATAATAATAGCACGATAATAGGTGCAGTTATCATAATAACTGAAGCGTTTATTGGTGTTGTGTATTCTAATCCTTTAAAAAAGGTTAGCATATTTAATGCAATTCCAAAGATGGAAGCAAAAAAGAAGGTTTTAAAATCTTTAGGATCTATTTTTTCGTTTTTAGTGAATAAACTTAGTAACCAAAATAAGGCAGTTGCTCCAATAATTCTGACTAGAATAAAACCAAAAGGCTTTATTAAACCTTCGGCAATAATACCTTTTGCAAAAGTAAAGGTTAGTCCATAAAGTAATTGAACTAAGAAAACAGCAATTAGGGCAAAAGTTCTATTACTCATTTAAAAAGGCTTTAGCGGCTTCAACACTTTTTTTAGAATTTCCAACAAAAATAGTTTTATCTATAACCAATACTGGTCGGCTTAAAAAAGTGTAATGTTCTAAAATTAGAGCTTTAAAATCTAGTTCTGTTAAGGTCTTGTTTTTTAAATCGCGTTCCTTATATAAAGTAGCACGGTTACTAAAAAGAGCTTCGTAAGAACCTGCAAGATTTTTCATTACTTCTAGTTGTGCTTCTGTAATAGCATCTGTTTTTATGTTTTGAAGTATTACCGATTTTGGTAAATTCAATTCATTTAAAATACGTTTACACGTTGAACACGATTTTAAGTAGAAAAATGTTTGCATTTCTGTTTGTTTTTAAAGCTACAAAGAAACGCTTTTTTGAATTAATTTAAAGCCGAAATATTGGCTTTATGTGATACTTTAAAATTTAAAGAATTAGCAATAAAACACATGTTGTTAGCGCCTTGATGTAATGTTTGTGCTTTTTTAATGTTGTTTTTATCTGTAATTGTAATAGTTGGTTGTAAAGTAATACCTGTAAACTTACCGCTTCCATTTTTAGTTTCTTCCATAGTTCCAATAGCATTATCTGTGTAATTGGTAACTATAATATTGTTAGTAGCGCATAAATGTAAATACCATAGCATATGGCAAGAACTAACTGATGTTAAAAATAAATCCTCTGGATTATAGCGAGACGCATCGCCTAAAAAAGCAGGATCACTACTACCTAAAATCTCTTGGGTTTTACCCTTTATAGTAATGGTGTAATCTCTTTTATAAACTTTGTAGTTTTCTGTGCCTTTGCCTTGGTTTCCTGTCCAGTGGATTTTTGCGTTGTATTGGTGTTTTTTCATTTTTATAATAAAACTTAAAATTTCATATAAATTTAAGTTTATTCTTCAACATAATTTTTAGCTTTATCAAAAAAAATAAAACTATGGATTTTGCTTTCGATGTCACTTTAAAAAATAGAACGCTTTTTAAATCGTTTTTAGAGAATTTAACTTTAGATCAATTAAATACAGTACCAAAAGGATTTAACAATAATATATTTTGGAATATAGCGCATACAGTTGCAACGCAACAACTATTAGTTTATAAATTGTCTGGTGTTCCAATGTTATTAGAAGATGCTTTTGTAGATAGATATAGAAAAGGAACAAAAACAGAACACAAAGCAACGCAAGAAGAAGTAGATGAGGTAAAAGACTTGTTATTTTCTACTATAGAAAAAACTCAGGAAGATTACGCTAAAAAAGTGTTTAAAACGTATAACGAATATACCGTTTCTACAAAAAGTACTTTAACAAATACAGAAGATGCAATTGCGTTTAATAATTTTCACGAAGGCATTCATTTAGGCTATGTTTTAGCACAAAAGAAAGCATTAGGTATTTAATAATTTAAGTAATCTTCTACTTTGTTATAAGGTATAGAGATTTCTATATAATCGTTAGTTGGCGTTTGGTAAAGCGCTACAATACCTAAATCGTTATAACCAAAATGATCAGGCATTTTTAATGTCCCTTTAGAGATGAATTCTTCAATTTTTAAAGAAGAAGAAAATAACTCTTGTTCTAAATATGGCTTCAATACGTTTAATAATTCGGTTTTATTAGAAACTAAATCTTTAATAAGTAATTGCTTACCTGTAGTTTTGTCAAAATTTAAAAAGGTGATTTTTGTAATTGGTTGCGATCCACCTGTATTTATACTAGAGCTCATAGCAAAAGATATAATAAGCTCGTTTTGATACATTAATTCGCCATCTACAAAAGCTTCCCATTGTGGTAACTCCTGAAACAACTCATTAGAAAACTGTGTTTTAAAGTTGCTATAGCTATCGTTAAATTGATTCGCACAAGCTTCAATAGTATTTTGAAGATCTTTAGAAGCGTCTAAATAAAAACCATTACAAACAAAATTATAAAGTTCCTGATTTATGTTATTTACAGCTTCGGTTTTACCTATTACCGTTTGAATATTAACATCTATTATTGCTGTTTTTTCGCTTTTATATTCATAATCCGAAACTTCTAAAGCCACATCTTTTTTACAAGACCATAATGCAAAACTTAAAAAGTAAATAAAGGCTATATTTTTAAGTGATTTGAATCTGTTAAGCATAAGGTTATAGATTTATCTGATTTCAATACAACGAATAAAAAGCTAATTTTATTAGTATCAAAATGATTTTAATTTAATAAATATATTTCAGTTTGAAGTTTGTGATTTTTTGAAGGTTAAATCTATTTTGAAATGAAATATAGTAAATTAAAAGCTGTACTAAAGGTGTTTTTTAACTAAAATAATTCAATTAGATGCTTTAAAAAGCATTTTAACGAGTAAAATCACATTTCGACAAAAAAATTAGAAACACTAGTTTTAGTCTGTTATATTTACTACACCATAACATAAGTAGGTTAAGTTAATGGTAGATTTGGGGCAAAAAAGGTGAAAGAAATTTCACCTTTTTTATGTTTTATAGTTTCGTAGAATTTAAAAATTAAAATTCACGTTCATCCTGCAATTGCTCATAAGCTTTTAAAACTTCTTTAAATTTTGCTTCTGCGCCTTTTTTGTGTTCTTCACCTAAATGCTCTACTTTATCTGGATGGAATTTTTTAGCCATTCGTCTGTAGGCTTTTTTTATTTCAGCTATAGAAGCAGAATCTGTTATTTCTAAGATTTTGTAGGCATTATTACTTGCACTATAAAACATAGCTTTAAGACTTTCATAATCTCGTGCATTAATATTTAGATAACTAGCAATAGAATGTATCTGGTCTTCTTCTTTTTCGTGAACGTGTCCATCTGCTTTAGCAATATCAAATAAGAAATGTACTAGTTGTAAACGAGACGCATGATCCATACGTTGTTGTATTTGCATACAAATTTGTCTTACAGATACATTTTGTGTACTAATCGTTTTAAATAATTTAAACGCATTATTTGCACGTTCCTTACCATACATTTTTACAAATTGACTTCTAACAACATCTAATTCTCGTTGATCCTGTATGCCATCTGCTTTTATAATTACAGAAGCTAAAACCAGCAAACTCACTTCAAAATCTCCAGGTTGTGTGTTTTGTTGTCTTTGTCTTGATCGTAGAGGTCTTTTAGAACTTCTTTTTCCGTCTCCAATAGTAAATGTTTTTTCACTGTCCGAAAAAGCATCGCCTAAACTACCCAAAGCCAAACCTAATATTGCGCCAAGTGGTCCGCCAAGAGACCAACCTAATGTTGCGCCAATCCATTTAAATGCACTCATTTATATTCTTTTTTAATCTGTTTTTCAAATATACTATTGTTAGTAGTGAATATTAACTTTTGTTACAAATTTTATGTTTTTATATAATTAAGATTGGTTATAGTCTGAACTTATGACACTATAAGATATATATAAAGATGTAATTATGATTTTTGCATAGTTTTTGATTAACTTTGTATTGTAAAATAAAAATTATAATTATGTACCCAGAACAATTAGTAAAACCAATGCGTGAAGATTTAACCATTGCAGGTTTTCAAGAATTACATACAGCAGAGGACGTAACAAGTGCTATCTCTAAAGAAGGAACAACTTTATTAGTTGTAAATTCTGTTTGTGGTTGTGCTGCAGCAAATGCAAGACCAGGCGCTAAAATGAGTTTAGATAATGCACATAAACCAAACCATATTGTAACGGTTTTTGCAGGAGTTGATAAAGATGCGGTTAATAAAGCACGTGAATTTATGGTTCCTTTTCCTCCAAGTTCTCCTTGTATGGCTTTATTTAAAGACGGAGAATTAGTTCACGTTTTAGAGCGTCACCATATTGAAGGTAGACCAGCTGAATTAATTGCAGAAAATTTAAAAGATGCTTATAATTCTCATTGTTAAGATTTACAATGCACACATAGTAAAACCACGCAAATTTGCGTGGTTTTTTTATGCTTAATCCTTAAATGTGTCTATTTTTGTTAAATATTACTAGGTTTTAAAAATGAGAAAATTATTAGCATATCCGTTAACCGTTATTTACGCTTTCTTTTTTGGGATGCTTTTAATTATATTTCATCCCATTCAAGTTCTTTGCTACAAGGTTTTTGGTTACAATGCACATAAAAAAAGTGTTGCTTTGTTAAATTGTGGATTAACAAGATGCTTACATTTATTAGGCTTTACATATAGTTTTAAAATCCCTAAAAACATTCCTAAAAATAGGCCTGTTATTATTGTGGCAAATCACCAGAGCATGAACGATATTCCTCCTATAATATGGTTTATGCGTAAATTTCATCCAAAATTTATAAGTAAAAAAGAATTAGGTCACGGTTTTCCAAGTGTATCATATAATTTACGTGTTGGAGGATCGGCTTTAATAGATCGTAAAAACCCACGACAAGCTATTTCTGAAATTGCAAAAATTGCCAAATACATAGAAAAACACAATCGTGCAGTAGTTATTTTTCCTGAAGGAACTAGAAGTAAGACAGGTAAGCCAAAACCATTTCAAACTAAAGGTCTTACTGTACTATTTAAAAAATCGCCAAATGCTATAGTTATCCCAATTACCATAAATAATTCTTGGAAATCCTTACCTTACGGTAAATTTCCAATGGGAATTGGTCATAAAATCACATTCACCGTTCACGACTATCTTAATGTAGCAGATTTTGAAACTGAATCATTAATACAAACTGTGGAAAAAACCATTATAAACGCTATTAAATCTACATAATTATGTCATTAAAAAACATACGTTTAGATGTGATGAGATATCTTGAAAAAGACATCGACACATTAATTGAAAAATATTTAGTACCTGTTGACACTATTTGGCAACCTAGCGATTTTTTACCTAATTCTGAATCGGATACTTTTTTTGATGAAGTAAAAGAAATTAGAGAATTATCTAAAGATTTACCTTACGATTTTTGGGTTGTATTGGTAGGAGATATGATTACAGAAGAAGCTTTACCGTCTTATGAGTCTTGGTTAATGGATGTTGAAGGTGTTGGACAAATAGAACGAAATGGTTGGTCTAAATGGGTAAGACAATGGACAGCGGAAGAAAATAGACATGGAGATGTTTTAAACAAATATTTGTACTTATCTGGAAGGGTTAATATGAAAGAGATTGAAAAAACCACACATCATTTAATTTCAGATGGTTTTGATATTGGAACAGATAGAGATCCATATAAAAACTTTGTTTACACATCTTTCCAAGAATTAGCCACCTATATTTCTCATAATAGAGTTGCTAAAATGGCAAAAGCTAGAGGAAATAAGCAATTAGCTAAAATGTGTAAAATTATTGCAGGAGATGAAATGCGTCACCATATGGCATATTCAGATTTTGTAGATCGTATTTTTAAAGAAGACCCAAACCAAATGATGATGGCTTTTCATTCTATGATGAAAGCTAAAATTACAATGCCAGCTCACTTTTTAAGAGAATCTGGAGGTAAAATTAGTTCTGCTTTCGAGGAGTTTTCTAACACAGCACAGCGTATTGGTGTATATACTTCTATGGATTATATAGATATTCTTGACAAATTAATAGTGAAATGGGATATAGGTAGTATGGGCGGATTAAATCCTGAAGCCGAGAAGGCACGAGATTACCTAATGAAGTTACCAAGTAGAATGACTCGTATAGCAGATAGAATGACTATTCCAGAAAATTCATACCAATTTAAATGGGTTGAACCAGCTAAATTATAGAAGTTTTTCCATTCTTTGCTACGACGCAAAATACAGTGCATTCTGAAATCTTTTAATATAAATAACTCAAAATCCTTTCAATTTAAAATTGAAAGGATTTTTTTTGTGTTATGGATAACACTCAAATCATTCAAGATACTATAGTTTTTGTAAAAAAAACGCTTAAAAATGTAGAAGGCGGACACGATTGGTTTCATATAGAACGTGTATATAAAAATGCACTTTTAATAGCAAAACAAGAACCAGTAGATATTTTTGTTGTGGCTTTAGGAGCCTTACTTCATGATATAGCAGATAGTAAATTTCATAATGGAGACGAAACTGTTGGTCCAAAAGTAGCGCAGCAATTTTTAGAATCTTTAAAAGTTGAAGCATCTATAATTAATCACGTTATAGCTATTATAGAAAACATTAGTTTTAAAGGCGGAAACGAGACTCAGAAGTTTAAATCTTTTGAGTTAGATGTGGTACAAGATGCAGATAGATTAGATGCCTTAGGAGCCGTTGGAATAGCTAGAACGTTTAATTATGGAGGATTTAAAAATCGGGCTATCTATAATCCAGAAATAAAACCTGATTTAAATATGAGTAAAGAAGTTTATAAAAATTCTACTGCTCCAACTATTAATCATTTTTATGAAAAATTGTTGCTTTTAAAAGATAGAATGAATACTAAAACAGGCAAGAAACTCGCTCTAGAACGTCACCAATATATGGAACAGTTTTTAAAGCAGTTTTATACAGAATGGAATGGGGAGGTTTAGAGTTTTTTATGACTAAAAAAGAATAGGCTTACTTTTTAAAAATAGTATACACCGGAAAATGATCGCTATAGCCACCTTTATATTGTTTTCCAACATAAGTTCTGTATGGCGTGCCTTTAAAATCGCCTTCTTGTTGTTTTAAGAAGTCTGCATCAAAAATATTGGCATTTACAAAGCGTAGTTTTTTAGCTTTTCTATTAAAACAATTAACAGAAAGTATCATTTGATCAAATAAATTCCAATCGCCTCTATAAACTGTAGTTCCTCTATCTATAGATAAAAGCGTATCCATAGGATTAAAGAGCTCATTGTTGTTAACTAAAGACTTTATGCTTTTACTACTTGGATCGTCGTTAAAATCGCCCATAATAACAATCTTAGCATCTTTATTTTTAGCTCTAATGTTAGTTATAATTTCAGATACTTTGTTAGAAGCAATCATTCTCTTTTTAGCCGTTTCATTATTTCCATCTCGTCTTGATGGCCAATGGTTAACAATAATATCTATTTTTTCATTTAAAAAAGATCCGTAGATATGTAAAATGTCTCTTGTATAATCTACATCGCCGTCTTCATCATGTAAAATAATACTATGAACGTTAGAATTTAAAACTGAGAATTTTTTAGTATCATAAATAAAGGCCACATCAATACCTCTTTCATCTTTGGAATTATAATGAACAAAATTATAGTTGCAATTTTTTAGATTATCGTGCTCAATTAAACTTTTTAGAACAGATTCGTTTTCTACTTCTGCTAATCCAACTAATGCTGGATGCATTTCAGTTTCTTTCAAACCTATTTTAGAAATAACAAAACTAATCTTGTTTACTTTATTCTTATAGCGTTTTAGAGTCCATCGTTTTTCAGATGTTTCAGTAAAATCGCTGTCGTGTTTATCTTTTTCATTATAAATATCAAAAAGATTTTCAATATTATAAAATGCGAAACAATGCTTGTTTTTTTTTAAGTTGAAGAGGTTAAATATCAAAAGCTAAATTTTTTATAAGGTTTAAAAATACGAAATAATAGTTGGCTGTAATTATGTAACTTTGTAGTAATTGAAAATTTATGTTAGAAAAGAAAGATATTACCTTAGAACGTTGCGTTTTAATAGGTGTTATAACACAAGATCAAAACGAGACTCAGTCTACAGAATATTTAGACGAGTTGGAGTTTTTAACTTATACAGCTGGAGGAGAATCTATAAAACGATTTACTCAAAAAATGGAAATGCCTAATCCTAAAACCTTTTTAGGAACTGGGAAGATAGAAGATGTTCGTAAATTTATTGAAGAAAATGATATTGGTACGGCTATTTTTGATGACGAGTTAACACCATCTCAACAACGTAGCATTGGAGAAATTCTTTTATGTAAGGTGTTAGATAGAACCAACCTTATCTTAGATATTTTTGCACAACGTGCGCAAACTAGTTATGCACGTACGCAAGTAGAGTTAGCACAATGCGAATACTTATTACCTAGATTACGAGGAATGTGGACACACCTTGAACGCCAAAAAGGTGGAATTGGAATGCGTGGACCTGGAGAAACAGAAATTGAAACAGATAGACGTATTGTCCGCGATAAAATTGCCTTACTAAAAAACAAAATAAAAATTATAGATAAACAACAAGCCGTACAACGTGGAAATCGTGGTAAAATGGTAAGAGTTGCCTTAGTTGGTTATACCAATGTTGGAAAATCTACTTTAATGAATACGGTAAGTAAAAGTAAAGTGTTTGCAGAAAATAAACTTTTTGCCACTTTAGATACTACGGTTAGAAAAGTAGTGATTCAGAATTTACCGTTTTTGTTAAGTGATACGGTTGGTTTTATTAGAAAACTACCAACGCAGTTAGTAGATAGTTTTAAAAGTACTTTAGATGAGGTTAGAGAAGCTGATTTGTTGTTACACGTTGTAGATATTTCTCATCCAAATTTTGAAGACCATATAGATTCTGTAAATAAGATTCTAGGCGAAATTAAAGGTGCAGACAAACCAACTATTATGGTTTTCAATAAGATTGATGCTTATAAACCTGAACCTTTTGATGAAACTGATTTAATTGCTGTACGAACAGGAGCAAACTATTCTTTAGAAGAATGGAAAAAAACGTGGATGAATAAAGTAGGAAATAACGCTTTGTTTATATCTGCTTTAAGTAAAGAAAATTTAGAAGATTTTAAGAAACGTGTTTACGATGAGGTAAGAGAAATTCACGTCACTCGTTTTCCATATAATCACTTTTTATATCCGGATTACGATTATGCAAATATGAATTCGGAGGAAGAGGAATAATTATATTGTGACTATTTCATATAAAAAATGCGCTTCAGTTTTGAAGCGCATTTTTTTATATAATTAATGTTGTTATTATATTTGGTAGTTTAGACCAAATAACCAATAAGACTGTAATTTATTATCTGCATTTGGTAATAATACACCTTGGTAATTAGCAGCTTCTTGTTTGTTTCCTCTTAAACCAAAGTCAAAACCAACTCCAATAGATTTCCATAGTTTGTAACCAAAACTATTTATCCAAGTAAAGTTAGACAAATCCCCAGATTTATATGATTGAAATGTAGAAAAATTAGATTTAAAACTAATAGCTCCAATTTGACGCGTATAATCTGCAACAATTTTTGCACCTAGTGAAGATTCAAATACAGCATCATTTTTAGCAAAAACAAAGTTGTAGTTTAACGGATGAGCTACAACTACTAAATTTTCTATTGGAGTCCAAGTTAAACCAACACCTAAATCTAAATAACCAGGATCATTGAAATTATCTAAAATAGTTGTTCTATATTCACCTAAAGTAGAAACAGCAAGGTTTTTAGCAATATTTCTTCCGTATAAAGAACTAATGTTAAATACATCTGTATTTGGTTCAAATTTTTCACTATCAAAAGGGTTGTCTTTATTATCTAATTTTATCCAACCTAAATTTACATTAAGATTGTTTCTCCAGAAATATTTTTCTTGAATTAAATTTGCAAAACCGTTAACTGTAAATCCAATGTTTCCAGAAGAGTTGTTAGCTGCTGCTTGAGAAAACCAGTTGTTAAATTCAGAAACACTACCACCAATAGTACCAAAAGCACCTTTTCTCCATCCAGGAAGTGCATCAATTTTAGCTTGTAATGCATTAGCTTCGCCTTGTAAAGCATCTGCAGCAGCTTGTTTTTCAGCTTTTTGAGATTTTAGTTCTTCTTTTGTAGATTCTGGAGTTGTTTCTTGTGCATTTATTGAAAGCGTTCCAATAAGTAATGCAAAAATAAAAGTAATTTTTTTCATCATTGTTAATTTTGAGAGCGCAAAGCTAACTTAAAAGACGAGTAGAAAAGTGTTTTCAACGCATTATTTCCAATAAATACGATAAAGCGTGTTATTTTTGGGACGAAATGCGCTTAAAAAGTGGTACAGCAGAACAAGCTTCACCAAACATAATAGATTTTGCTATAGGTTGAAGCATATTAGTTGCCATAATATAGGCACTTGTAGGAACCGGTTTTTTAGCACAACCTTTGATAATTATAGGCTTGTCTTTGTATATTGTAAGGTCTAAACTTGCTAACTTATTTTGGTATAAATTAGTTTCTAAATCAATTAATGTACCAAACGTAATGTGTTTTGCATAAGGCTTAAGTGCAATAGTAATTAGCATAAAAGCCCAGTCTGCAATAATAGCATCGTTAGAACAATAAATAGCAACGTATTGATTTTTGTGTTGTTCCCAATTGTAGGCTTTAACTTGTGCTCTGAAGTCTTTTTCACGTAGAATAAATTCGTGCTCCAACCAACTTTTTAAGTCAATTGAAGTTCTTGTACCTTCTTGATAATAATCTTCTAAATCAAAAACTTCAAGAATACTATTGGTAACACGATTTATAATTTCTTCTGCCATAGCTGAAATATTATATTTACTGTATGTAAATCTTAAAGCATTCCAAGTTCAAGTTTAGCTTCTTCGCTCATTAAATCTTGGGTCCAAGGTGGATCAAAAGTAATTTCTACTTCTGCATCGTTTACATCTTTTAAAGACTTCACCTTTTCTTCAACTTCTCGAGGAAGTGTTTCTGCTACTGGACAATTAGGTGTTGTTAAAGTCATTAAGATTTTAACATCGTAATCTTCGTTTACAAAAACATCGTAAATTAAACCTAATTCATATATGTCAACTGGAATTTCTGGATCAAAAATGGTTTTTATAACTTTTACAATTTTCTCCCCTAAATCTGCTGTATCTATAGTTGTGTCGCTCATTTTATAATTTTTTTTCATTTCCGTAAAGACGGAAATCTTAATATGGTAATTTAATAGATTCCTGCTTGCGCGTGAATTAATTTAATTGTGCTTGGTATGCAACAGCATACATTTTTATTTGTTTGATCATACTTACCAAACCATTTGCTCTTGTAGCAGATAAGTGTTCCTTTAACCCAATTTCATCAATAAAATCAGTGTTAGCATCTAAGATGGCTTGTGGACTTTGATTAGAGAACACACGAATTAAAATAGCTATTATCCCTTTTGTAATTATAGCATCGCTATCTGCTGTAAAAACAACATTTGCGTTTTCTATTTCTGCGTGAACCCAAACCTTACTTTGGCAGCCTTTTATAATATGATCTTCGGTTTTAAACTCTTCGTTAATTAACGGAAGTGTTTTACCTAAATCTATCATATATTGGTAGCGTTCTTCCCAATCTTCAAACATTGAAAACTCGTCAATAATATCGGTTTGTATGTCTTTTATGCTTTGCATAGTATTCTGAATTTTGAAATGAAGCGAATTTATATCACTCTTAATGATTGCAAAATTAATGAATATCGTTTTAAAACAGCTCTTTAAAGATATAATATATCGTTAAAAAAAGAACTTACTGTTTTTTTGTAGTATTAGTGAAACCGAATAATTTTTCAACAATTTCAGCTATTTCTTTCGGCGGATTTCCAGCATCAAAAGTTACAGTTCTATACAATTTTTCTCCAATAGCAATTTGAAAATATGCTCCAGCTGCGCCATCATATTGATGTTTTTTAGAAGGTGCTTCTAATTTTGGTAATCCAGCAACTTCAATTTTGCTTACCATTGTATTAATCTCTGTCCAATCGTCTACAGATAAAGGATTTGAAATCTCTTTTTCTCCTCTTGACATCTGTGTAATAACTGTTTCTGGTAAAATGATAATACGATTGTAAGTTCCTCTGGAAACAGCAACATATTCTATTCGTGTAACATTAGATTGCTTACTGTTTTTATTTAATTCCTTTTTCTTTGTGAATCCGATAAGCTTTTCTACAAGTGCTGCTATTTTTTTTGGAGGATTACCATTATCAAAACTTAAGGTTTGATAAGATTTATCGCCAATAATAATTTGTAAACTAGCAGCTGCAGCAACATCTGTTCTGTAGTTTTGAGATGGTGGTTCTAATTTTGGAATTGTTGCCACTTCTATTTGAGAAACTAGCGTATTAATTTCAGCCCAATCTTCTTTTGATAAAAAGGCAGACGTTTCCTTTCCATTTCTAGTCATTTGTGTTACTACAGAATCTGGAATTATAGTTATACGGTTGTAAAAACCTCTTGTAGATGCTACGTATTCTATTCTTTTTATTTCAGATTGCATATTACGTTCTTTAGAGGTTTGAGAATTTATTTCTGTACTTGCTGTATTACTTGCAATCTCTTTAGAGCCACCACAAGCATTTAAAAATATAGTTATAAGAGATATTATAAGTAGTTTCATAAAATTTGTTATTTTTATGGTTAAAACTACAAAAAATAAGCCAAATTTAATATGAAATATTTTTTTACCATTTTGTTTTTATTGCCAATGTTTCTTTTGTCTCAAAATAAATTACAATACCAGCGCTTAGATACCAAAAAATGGATCGAGTACCCTGAAAATTTCTCTATGAGAGGTTTTTCTTACTCTGTACATAGAGCTATGAGTAATTTTCAGGGTACTCAAACTTTTTTTGCAAAAAAAAGGTTATAGAAATGCCCAAGTAGTTATATGGATTAAAAATACTACAAATAAAAAAATTCAGATTGATTTAAGAGAATTAGGTATTGTATACGATTCAAATAAAACACAAAAAGTAGGAGGAATTCAATCAGGTCTTCGGCTCGCAAACAAAATAGAAAGACGAATATTTACAATAAAACCTGGTAAGAAAAAATCGTTTTTTATACAAGGTTTGTTTTCTCAACCTATCCCAAAAGGAAGTATTATTAATGGTTTATATTTTGAAGGAAAATATGTTCCTTTTATATTTAAGGATTAAGACTGAGTTTTTTAACTCAGCATCATTTTTGCTTTTTTTACACCAGTAATTAAGGCTTCTATTTCTGCTTTAGTATTATAAAATGCAAACGAAGCTCTAACGGTTCCAGGAATATTAAAATAGGTCATTATTGGTTGTGCACAATGGTGACCAGTTCTTACTGCAATTCCCATTTTATCTAATAATGTTCCAACATCATACGGGTGAATTCCTTCTAAATTAAATGATATTACTGAGGTTTTGTGTTTAGAGGTTCCGTAAATTTTTAGGCCTTCAATTTTTAATAATTCTTGCGTAGCGTAATCTAAAAGCTCATTTTCGTAAGCTGCTATTTTATCGAATCCAATAGAATTCATATAGTCTAAAGCAGCTCCAAAAGCTATTCCACCACAAATATTAGGTGTTCCAGCTTCAAATTTATGAGGTAAACCTGCATACGTAGTTTTCTCGAAACTTACAGTTGCTATCATTTCTCCGCCACCTTGGTATGGTGGTAATTTTTCTAGCCATTCTTGTTTTCCGTATAACATTCCTACACCAGTTGGTCCACAAATTTTATGTGCTGAGGTAACATAAAAATCAATATCTAAAGCTTGTACATCTGGCTTAATATGTGGACAAGCTTGTGCGCCATCTATTAAAACAGCAGCTCCAACATTGTGTGCTTGTTCAATAATAGCTTCAATTGGATTTATAGTTCCTAGTGCATTAGAGATATGATTTACAAAAACTAATTTTGTTTTGTTATTTAATAATTCTGCGTAAGTATGCATATCCAATTCGCCTTCTGGAGTCATTGGAATTACTTTTAGAATAGCACCTGTTTTTTTGCATAACATTTGCCAAGGCACTATATTACTATGGTGTTCTAATGCCGAAACAATAATTTCGTCTCCTTTTTCTAAAAGTGAAGCAAATCCGTTTGCAACTAAATTTATACTTTCTGTAGTTCCAGACGTTAAAATAATCTCGTACGCTTCTTTTGCATTAAAATGTTTTTGAATCGTTAAACGAGCTTCTTCATATTTATCTGTCGCTTCTTGACTTAAGGTATGAACACCTCTATGAATATTAGCGTTGTAATTACTGTAATAATCCACAATAACATCTATAACCTGTTGTGGTGTTTGAGATGTTGCTGCATTGTCTAAATACACTAAAGGCTTACCATTAACCTCACGATTTAGTATAGGGAAATCTTGTCTAATTTTCTTAATATCTAGCATAGTACAAAGTTAAGGCATGTAGCTTTAATTATGAATTATTTATCTTCCAAAAACATCGTAATCAATATTTTCTATAAATTTTATTTTAAAATGTTGTTTTGAATCCATGAATATATATATATATATATATTGTAGCAAATTAATTTTAACATGAAAAATTTATACTTATTAGCTTTTATTTGTTTTATTGTTTCTTGCTCATCGGATGATAGTAATTCAGTCCAACAACAAAATCAATCTACTACTTGTTCTGAAAATACTAGTATTTTTCAAGGAAATGTTACATTAACGAACCAATTTGAAGTTAATGATTTTGGTGCTATGTGTTATTCAGGGATAAATGGTGTTTTGCATATTGAGAGTTCTCCGGAAAGCATTCCTATAAATTCTTTGTTGCCATTATCGGGGATTAAAGAAGTTATGGGATTATATGTTATAAATACTAATGTAACTAGTCTAGAAGGGATAAATTTAACGAATCAAACATTTTTAGGGGTTTTAAGTATAAACAATAATCAATATTTAGAATCTTTAGGAAATATTGTTGTGCCTTCAAGTATAGGGACTTTAAATTTTAGTTCTAATCATAATCTTTTAAATTTTATTGGTCTAGAAGAGTTAAATAATATTTCTGTAAAACTTAGAATTTCTGTTAACGATAACATAACCTCTTTTAGCGGGTTTAATAATATTGAGTATATTGAAAGTTTTGTTTTACAACAGGAGAATAGTCTCACAAATTTTACAGGCCTTGATAATTTAAAAGGTTCTGGAGGTTTTTTTATTTATGATAATTATTCATTGACAAACTTTGTTGGATTAGGTGAACTAACTTACCTCTCAGGTATTAGTGATTGGGGTTTAGATGTAAAATATAATCCAAACTTAATCTCGTTTGATGGTTTAGAAAATTTGTTGCAAGCCGATACGTTAGTAATTAATAATAATGTAAATTTAGCGGATTATTGTGGTTTAGATAATTTAATTAATAATGGTAATTTGGAATCTTACCCAGGTGTTTCAGGTTGTGCGTATAATCCAACTTTACTAGATATGCAAAATGGTAATTGTAGCCAATAAAAAAGCAGCTACTAAAAAAGTAACTGCTTTATATAATTTAAAATTATTAGTAAAAATTAAAGGTCAAAACCAATATCTACGCCTAATTTTGTAGCAATTAATTTTGTAATACGTTGTTTTAATTCTGGTATTTTAACAGAGCTTAATACGTTATTACTAAAGGCAAACATTAATAATGCTTTAGCTTCCTTTTCTGGAATACCACGTTGTTTCATATAAAATAAAGCACTTTCATCTAACTGTCCAATAGTACAACCGTGAGAACATTTTACGTCATCTGCAAAAATCTCTAGTTGAGGTTTGGTGTTAATTGATGCTTTATCGCTAGTTAAAATATTATTGTTTGCTTGAAATGCATTTGTTTTTTGTGCATCTTTTTCAACTAAAACCTTACCATTAAAAACACCTGTAGAACTATCGTTGTAAATGCCTTTATAATCTTGGTGGCTTTCGCAATTTGGTTCAATATGATGCACTAATGTATTGTGGTCCACGTGTTGTTTATCGCCAATAATAGTAATTCCTTTCATTGTAGAATCTAAATGTTCTCCATTTTGATAGAAATTAAGGTTATTACGAGTTAGTTTTCCTCCAAAAGTAAACGTATGTACTGATGCTAAACTTTCGCGTTTTTGATTCACGTAAGTACTATCTATAAGCGATGCTTCCTGGTTATCGTTTTGTACTTTATAGTAATCAACAATTGCGCGCTTATTAGCAAAAATTTCTGTAACAGAATTAGTCAAAACAGGATTATTTGTTAAACTCTGGTGTCTTTCTATAATTTGTACGTGTGCATTTTCGTCTACAACAATAAGATTTCTTGGCTGTAACATTGTTGCAGCTTCACTACCTGTAGAAAAATGAATAATTTGAATTGGTTTTTCAACCACTTTATTTTTTGGGATATGAATGTATGCGCCTTCTTTAGAAAATGCTGTATTTAAAGCTGTTACACTATCTTTTGGAGCAATTTTATTAAAGTAATTATCTACTATAATTTTGTATTTAGGTTTGTTTAAAGCCGAAGACATTAAACAAACATCTATACCATCATGTGTTGTTTGAGATAAGTGAGACGAGTACTTTCCATCAATAAAAACTACTTTATAGGTATCTATATCATGTAAGAAATACTTTTTTACATCACTATATTCTAAAGCATTTTCATGTTTAGGGAATACACTATAATCGTGTTTTAACACACCTTTTAATGATGTGTATTTCCAGTTTTCATCTTTTTTAGTTGGAAAACCTTTGCTTTCAAATGTTTTTATAGCTTCAGTTCTAATATCGTGAATATTAGAGTCTACATCGACCTGATTTTCGAATGCTAAAAATGAGGTAACTAATTTATCTTTTAAATCCATTTCTTTTTAAGTCTTCAGTACTAAGTTTTCAGTATTCGGTTAGCTGTAAATGCTAGAAAAAACTGCAATCTTTCACTTTAAATAATATAATAGTTTTTGTT
The DNA here is from genome assembly GCA_034110465.1 of Mesoflavibacter sp. GTDB lineage: Bacteria > Bacteroidota > Bacteroidia > Flavobacteriales > Flavobacteriaceae > Aurantibacter. The sequence goes on along the minus strand of JAWUZD010000012.1, from coordinate 131,048 downwards.
AAATCCAAAATTAACAACGTTTTACTTAACTGCTAACTGAAGACTAAAACACTGCTAACTATTATGCGTTAACTTCTTCTTTAATCCAATCGTAACCTTTTGCCTCTAATTCTAAAGCTAAAGAAGCGTCTCCAGATTTTACAATTTTCCCATCCATTAAAACATGAACAAAATCCGGTACGATATAATCTAATAAGCGTTGGTAATGTGTAATTACAACAACAGCATTATCCTTGCTTTTTAATTTGTTAACTCCATTAGATACAATACGTAAGGCATCAATATCTAAACCAGAATCAGTTTCATCAAGAATAGCTAATTTTGGTTCTAGCATTGCCATTTGAAAAATCTCGTTACGTTTTTTCTCTCCACCAGAAAATCCTTCGTTTAAAGAACGTGATAAGAATTTACGGTCTATTTCTAATAATTCTGCTTTTTCCTTTATTAACTTTAGCATAACGTTTGCAGGCATATTTTCTAAACCTTGTGCTTTACGCGTTTCGTTAATAGCTGTTTTTATAAAGTTAGTTACAGAAACACCAGGAATTTCTACTGGATATTGAAATGATAAGAACACACCTTTATGAGCACGTTCTTCTGCAGCTAATTCTTCAATATCTTCGTTATCTAAAGTAATGTTACCTTCAGAGACTTCGTAGTCTTCTTTTCCAGCAATTATTGAAGCTAAAGTACTTTTCCCAGCACCATTTGGCCCCATTATAGCATGAACTTCTCCTGCCTTTATTTCTAAATTAATACCTTTTAAAATAGATTTTCCGTCTATGTTAGCGTGTAAGTTTTTAATTTTTAACATTATAATGTGTTTATTTTGAAAAGGCTTATCACCTTATTTTCCAACTTTAATAACTTCGTTTTCTTTTAGAGTTAATGCTTCAACACTAACAACTTCTTTAATGGTTACGGTAAAATCCCAACCTTCAGCATCAGTAGCTTTAGGTTCTATTAAACCTCTAACTCTAACTTTAACCATATCTGTAGTTTCCTTTTGAAATGGTTTTGCTCTTTCGGCTAATTCTTTTGCTTTATCATTAAGAATAACACCAAAAAAACCAGTTTTTGTCTGTAAAACCGCTGCATCTGCGTAATAAATAAAATCACCTTCAATTAAGGTTAAACCATCATTAGCAATTGTATCTTCAATAGTTTCTACAATTTTTTCTACTTCTTTTGAATCGTTTTTACAAGCTGAAAAGCTTAACGCGAAAACTAAAATGTATAATATGTTTCTCATTTTTAATAAATTTTAATTTAATTTTTATCCAACAGATCCTTCTAAACTAATTTCCAATAGTTTTTGTGCTTCAACAGCAAATTCCATAGGTAATTTGTTTAAAACGTCTTTACTAAATCCGTTTACAATTAAAGCAATGGCTTTTTCTGTATCTATTCCACGTTGGTTACAGTAAAATATTTGGTCTTCACCAATTTTACTAGTCGTTGCTTCGTGTTCTATTATTGCAGTTTTGTTTTTTGCTTCTATGTATGGAAATGTATGAGCACCACAATCGTTACCCATTAATAAACTATCGCATTGCGAGAAATTTCTTGCGTTTTCTGCTCTAGAACTAATTTGTACAAGACCACGATAAGAGTTTTGAGATTTTCCAGCTGAAATTCCTTTAGAGATAATTGTTGATTTTGTGTTTTTTCCCAAATGAATCATTTTTGTTCCTGTATCTGCTTGCTGGTAATTGGTTGTTACCGCTATAGAGTAGAATTCACCTACAGAATTATCACCTTTTAAAATACAAGAAGGATATTTCCAAGTTACAGCAGAACCTGTTTCTACTTGTGTCCAAGAGATTTTCGCATTCTTTTCGCATAAACCACGTTTAGTTACAAAGTTATAAACACCACCAATTCCTTCAGCATTTCCTGGATACCAATTCTGTACTGTTGAATATTTAATTTCTGCATCGTCTAAAGCAATAAGTTCTACAACAGCTGCGTGTAATTGATTTTCATCTCTACTTGGAGCTGTACAACCTTCAAGGTAACTTACATAACTTCCTTCGTCAGCAATAACAAGTGTGCGCTCAAATTGTCCTGTTCCACCTTCATTAATTCTAAAATATGTAGATAATTCCATTGGGCATTTTACCCCTTTTGGAATGTAACAAAAAGAACCATCAGAAAACACCGCTGAATTTAGAGCAGCATAATAATTGTCTGTTGTTGGAATAATGGTACCAATATATTTTCTAACTAATTCTGGATGTTCTTGTATTGCTTCAGAAATTGGCATAAAAATAATACCTTTTTCACCTAAAGTCTTCTTGAATGTAGTTGCTACAGAAACAGAATCAACAACAATATCCATTGCAATGTTGTTCATTTTCTTTTGCTCGTCTATAGATATTCCAAGTTTTTTATACATCGCTAATAGATCTGCATCTACGTCGTCTAATGTTTTGTTGGGGTCAATAGCTTTTGGAGCCGAATAATAAGCAATAGCCTGAAAATCTGGTTTTGTGTAATTTACATTTGCCCAATCAGGTTCTTCCATTGTTTTCCACACCTTGAAAGCTTCTAGTCTCCAATCCGTCATCCATTGTGGTTCGTTCTTTTTCTTAGAAATAGCACGTACAATGTCTTCATTTAGACCAATAGGGAAAGTTTCAGATTCAATATCTGTATAAAAACCATATTCGTATTCTTTGGTTTTTAACTCTTCTCTTAAGTCATCTTCAGTATATTTACTCATCAAGTTTTATGTTGTAAAGTTGAAAATTAATTTTAAACTAATTCGGTTAAAATTTTTCAATATGTTTTTTAATTCTTAAAGTGAAAATGATTCTCCACAACCACAAGTTCTGTTAGCGTTAGGGTTGTTAAAAACAAATCCAGTTCCATTTAATCCACCAGAATATTCTAAAGTGGTTCCAATTAGGTATAAAAAACTTTTTTTGTCTACTATTATTTTTACGCCATTATCCTCAAAGATTTTATCGTCTTCGGTTTGATTTTGATCAAAATTTAAGTCGTAAGATAATCCAGAACAACCACCACTTTTAACACCAACACGTACAAAATGTACCGCTGCGTCAAAACCATCATCATTCATAAGATCAACTACTTTTTTCTTAGCAATGTCTGAAACTTTTATCATAATTTTTCAATTAGAATTAATCTAAATAAAGCACAAATATACAATATAAGTCTCTTTTTTTTAAAGAACCTAACATTAAATTTTGATATGGATAGTATATGTTTTTCTTATTGATTTTGAAATAAAGAATTGTTTACAAAATCTGGATCAGAAAGTGTTAATAAAAAGGCTTTTAAATTAGCTTTATCTTGGACTGGTAGCTGAACACCACCTTGATCAGCTTTTTTAATTAAAGCATCTATTGTAGGCGAGTCTTGAATACCTTCGCTGTAATGATTTATAACATCTTCTAGGGTTGCAAATCTCCCATCATGCATATATGGAGCTGTGTATTCTAAATTACGTAAAGAAGGCGATTTAAATTTTCCGTTGTCATTTGGATCTCCAGTAAATCCTCCTAAGCCTAAATCTGTAAATGTAGCATCTAAGCCATTGTTGTGAAATTTATTATCTGTCCAAAGTGGATTATTAGGATTACCATGACAATGGAAACAATCTCCGCGTTCTTCATTCATAAAAACATCTAAACCATCTAACTCCTCAGATGTTAATGTTTCTATGCCTAAACTGTATCTGTCAAATTTAGAGTTTCCTGAAATTAGAGTACGTTCAAATTGAGCTATAGCTTGTGCGATTAATGTTTTTGTTATAGTAGATGTTTTAAATGCTTTTTGGAATAAATCTGGATATTCTGTGGTGTTTTGAAGACGTTCTTCAACGATTTCCCAATCTGAATTCCCTAATTCGTTTGCTTGAATTACAGGTTCTAAAGCTTGTTGTTCCAAGCTAAACTCATGACCATCCCAAAAGAATTTTTCATCAAAGTTCCATGCTAAATTAAATAGTGGCATAGAATGTCTTGTGCCAGTTAAACCGTTAACACCAGTACTTACTATGTTATTATCTGAAAAAGCATCTTGTGGATTATGGCAACTTGCGCAAGACACAGAATTGTCTGTAGATAATAACTTATCAAAAAACAATTTTTCTCCTAGAGTAACACCTTCAATTGTTAGTTTATTATTAATAGGAATTAATGGTGGAATTAGTTTTTGTTGAAATAATTCTGGGATTTGTAACGTATATGGAATAGGCTCATAGGTATCAACTTCAGTTTCTTTATCTCCACAGGAAACTAAAAATAAAATAAGAATGAGTCTAAATATTTTCATTATTTTAATTAGTTACTTCTCCAATACTAAATACTGATTGAACATTAGCTTGCATCATTTTTTGAGCATCATAATTTGGCATTAAAGGTGTATCCAATACATTTAAATCCCAAGTGTTTGGGTTTTTGAATAATTCAGAAATATCGAATTTTAATTCTATTGATGTTGTGTTTTCTACAAAAATAGCTGTTGGTAAGTCTATGGTTGCAAAGTTTTGTTCAAAAGTGCCATCTGCTTTTTTAGCTGTTCCGTTATGATAATTAAATGATGATGGCGTAGTTGTGTTTACATTGTATTTTCCATCAAACTGAAGAAAATGATAACCGCCACCAAGCATTGCAGGCCAGTTCCAAGAAGCTGTATTTAAATCTGTATACGCTGCATCTAAATTGTCTTCTTCATTAAACCCCCAAACTAATCTTAAAGTATAAATCCCTGAAGGAATTGATATATCTCCATTAAAATTATATGATGAACTATCTGATAAATCTGTGAAATTATAATCTTTTAATCTATATGTAACACCATCAGATTTTACTAATTCTATTCTTGAAATCAAGTATCTTATTCTTTCAATATTTAATACTTCACCATTTGCATTAGTTAAATCTAAATCTGTAAAGTTGTCTAAAGTTACTTCTGTGTTTCCAAAAGAATGAGTTAGATTAAATTTTACATTTGCTTGTGTCGAAACATTATCATCTAGATCTTCTCCACAACTCCAAAACAATGTAATGACTAAAAATAGGGCTAATACTTTTTTCATTTTTTTTATTTAATTTTTAAGACTAATAAATCTGTAAATCCTTTATTATTATTTAAATCGAAATCGTTACTTGTTGTTTCTCCGACAGATATAATTGTTCCATTATTAATTTGAGTACTATCATATATTAAATCCTCGTCTGAACCACCAGCAGATTTTGCCCAAAGAAGATCTCCGTTTTCATTGATTTCTGCTACGAATCCATCATTTTGACCATTATTACTAGTTATGTTTCCATCGAAACTTCTAGATGCACCAGAAATTATATACCCATTTATACTTTTACTAATACTATTACCAATATCGAAACTTGTTCCACCTATTGTTTTTTCCCAAAGTAATTCTCCATATGGAGATATTTTAATTAACCAAATATCAGAACCTCCAATATTATTAGAGATATCTATATCATTACTTCTTGTGTTTCCTATAATTAAGAAATTTCCATCCGTAGTATTTGTAATTCCTCTTGCTTCATCTATTTCTGTTCCTCCAAAATTCTTTTCCCAAAGTAATATTCCGGAGTTTGAAATGGATACTACCCAATAATCATAAGAACCCTTGTTGTTCGTAATATCGACATCTTCACTATCTGAAGAACCTATTAGAATAAAATTACCGTCTAAAGTTTGTGTTACTCCATAAGGATCATCTGACAGATTTCCTCCAAAATACTTAGTCCATTCTTGGTTTCCATTATTATCTAGTTTTATAGCCCAATAATCTCCACCAGCATGTTCTGTAAAATAACTCTTACTATTGCCTTCTCCAGCAGAAGCTGTAACATCTAAAACTCCAGAAATTAAGAATCCTTGATCTTGAGTTTGAATAATTGAATATGCTCTATCTGAACCATTATATCCAAAAGATTTTTCCCAGGTTATATTTCCATCGGAGTCTAGTTTAGAAATCCAAAAATCTTGATTTCCATTATTTAGATCAATATCATTATCACTACTAGAACCATAACCTGTAATAGCAAATCCACCATCTTGTGTGGCAACAATATCATTACCTCTATCGTCTAAAGTGCCCCCAAAGGTTTTAGTCCATAACAACTCATTGGTTTCATTGAATTTCAGCAACCAATAATCAAAACTATCTTCATTTTTGTCTGTAATATCACCATTGGTAGATTGTGTATAGCCTAAAATAGCATAGCCACCATCAGAAGTAGCAACAACAGATTGACCACTTTCGTTTTTTTGTCCCCCATAATTTTGAGCAAATTCTAGATCTCCAATTACTGAGGCATTCAGAATTTGATCGTCATCATTTTTACAACCAAATTGTATTAAACAAATCAGAATTATAAATATATGGGGTGTTTTCATAATTAATTATTTTTTCTAACTATAAATAATCCTTTTTCAATATCACTAATTATAATGTTTCCACTATTAAAATATGGGTAAACACTCCACGTTCCATTAAAATTAGCATTATCATTTGGCGGATATGTATCGAAAAAATGCGTTTCTAATAAGGCATTAGATGCTGCACCAATGTTATCAATATTAAAAATACGCATTCCTGCTCTATAATTTGCTAAATAATATTCATTGCCTTTAACATAGCCATTGTGGTCTATTGCTTTTGTAGTTCCAGAGAAGTTAGATGAAAGTAAAGGGTTGTCTAAGTCTGAGAAATCAAAAATTAATGTTTTTGTATTAAATCCAAAGTTAATTTCATCTACTTCATCACCTAAAATAAAATAACGTTGATCTTCAGTAAACCAACCTTGGTGCGCATAAGCAGTTTGAGGGTAAGTAAAATCACTTATTAGTATTACATTATTCTTGTCTGTAACATCTAAAATAACAACTTTATCTGTATTGCCATTGCTTCCAATATAAATTTCTTTTCCTTGATAGTCTTGATCTGGACCACTGTAAGTTATTACTTGTGCATCATGAGAATAGCCGCTAGCAGTATAATCTCCTATTAGTGTTGGGTTTGTAGGTAATGATATATCTATAAAAATTGGCCCTCCACCATTTGTAGAATTACAACCAACAAGGTAAGCAACCCCTTCACTTTCATTAATAACTACATTGTGACAGCTTCCAACTCCAGTATATAAAGCATCTTGGGTGAAATTTTGAGGAGGGTTTATTATATTTCTAAGTTTGGTTAAATCAAAAACCTGCATACCATGAGATCCAACATTATCAGCCACAATAAAAGCAAAATTATTGTAAGTTTTAACGTCTCTCCATGAATTTGAACCAGCAGAACTGTTTAAATTTCCCAGAAATATTGGATCCGTTGGGTTTGTTACATCTACAAAAGCAGTTGTATTTTCCATACCTATTATAGCATACTCTCGATCTGTTATTGGATCTGTCCAGCCCCAAATATCGCTACCATCAATACCAGTTCCACCAGTTAATGTATCCGCATCTATGTACCCCATTAAATCTAATCCGTTACAGGGGTAAACTCCAGCCATTCCTAATATACATGGAGATAAAGGGTTTAGAGAACTATCACAATCATCCCCAATACCATCACCGTCATTATCTATTTGGTCAGGATTAGAAGTGTTAGGACAATTATCTAAACTGTCTAGAATACCATCTCCATCAGAATCAATACTTGTATTAGTTGTAATAAACTCATCATCGTTTTTACATGAAGTTAAAACAATTGAGAAGCATAAAAATGCGACAAATAAGAATAGTTGTTTTTTCATTTTTCAATTTATTCCACAATCAATTTTTTAGTTATTTGATTGTTAATTTTCACTAAATATACACCTTTTGTGATATTTAACGTATTAATTTTATGGGTTTTAGTGTTTAGTTGCTCCTTTTTAAAGATTATTTGACCTAATATATTATATATACGAACACTCTTTATTGTAGTATTAGATTTAATTGAAAAATATGATTTTGCAGGGTTTGGACTCAAGCTAATACTGTTTTCAGTATTAAATTCTTGAGTACTTAGTGTATTACTTTTTCTAACTACAAATAAACCACGTTCAATATCACTAATTATAATGTTTCCACTATTAAAATAAGGATAAACACTCCAAGCTCCATTAAAATTAGCTGAATTACTTGCTGGATATGTATCAAAATAACCTATTTCTGTCATTGGGTTTAGTGATGGGTTATCTATATTCGAAATATCTAAAACTCGCATTCCAGCTCTATAGTTAGCAAGAAAAAACTCATTTCCTTTTACATATCCATTATGATCTATAGCTCTTTCTGGACCAAAATAAAATCGAGTTAAGCCTGAATTTGCAGCATCATCAAAATCTATGTCTAAATCTGTAAAATCAAATATTATTGTTTTAGTATTAAAACCTATAGATTGTTCATCTACTTCATCGCCCATAATAAAATATTTTTGATCATCTGTAAACCAACCTTGATGCGCATATCTAGTTTGAGTATAGGTAAATGAATTAATAGGAATTATGTTGTTTTTATCGGTTACATCTAAAATAACTACTTTATCTGTGTTTCCGTTACTTCCAATATAAATTTGTCTATCAGTAATTCCATTTGCAGGATCATAATAATCTGTATCTGGACCTGTGTAGGTTACAACTTGAGCATCATGAGAATATCCACCAGCTGTATAATCGTTGATAAAATTTGCTGTTGGATTAGGCGCTAAGGAAGTTGGAGAAAATTCTGATAAATCTATAAAAATTGGTCCTCCACCATTTGTAGAACTACAGCCGACAAGATAAGCAATTGCTTCACTCTCATTAATAACAATGTTATGACAACTACCAACACCTGTATAAATAGAGTCTGCAGAAAAAGTTTGATTTAATGGTGTTTCAGTTCTTAATCTTTTTAGATCAAAAACTTGCATTCCGTGAGAACCAACATTGTCTGCTACTATAAAAGCAAAATTATTATAAACCTTTACATCTCTCCAATAATTATTACCTGCGTTAGAATCTAAACGACCTATAAATACTGGATTAACAGGATTTGTGATATTTACAAAAGCAGTGCTGTTTGTAAGCGCAATTATTGCGTATTCATTTCCGTTAAGTGGATCTGTCCAACCCCAAACATCACTACCTTCTGGGTTTCCATTTGTATTTGCTAATACAGAAATAGGAATATTAGACATTAAATCATAATCATTACATGGGTAAATTCCGCCAGCTAGATTGTTAGTGCATTCTTGTACTTGCGAAATAGAAAAAAAAGGTAATATTAATAATAAAGTAAGTAGTTTTTTGACCTGCATTTGGATGGGGTTTGTTGAATTGGCAACTAAAATATAAAATTATTAAGATATTCACAATTGAATAATGTTAAAACATTCGAATTGTTTGTTTTATCGATAAAAAAGTACGGTTAAACAAAATTTGTCTATTGCTAAAGATTACTTAATTTTGCAGTATGATAGAGGATAAAAACCAACAACGTACGGATTTAAATACTTTAGGTGAATTTGGCCTAATTGAACATTTAACAAAAAACTTTGAGATTAAACATAAATCAACCATTAAGAGTATTGGAGATGATGCTGCAGTGCTTGATTTTGGAAGTAAACAAGTGGTTGTAACTACAGATTTTTTAGTTGAAGGTGTGCATTTTGACTTAAGTTATATGCCTTTAAAACATTTAGGTTATAAATCTGTTGTGGTTAATTTGTCCGATGTTTTTGCAATGAATGCAACCGCTACTCAAATTACTGTTTCAATAGCAGTTTCTAATCGTTTTCCATTAGAAGCTTTAGAAGAATTATATGCAGGAATTGAAACCGCAGCAAAATTATATAACGTAGATGTTGTTGGTGGAGATACCACATCATCATTATCTGGATTAACAATTTCTATTACAGCTTTAGGTGAAGTTGAAAAAGAAGATGTTGTTTATAGAACTGGCGCAAAACCTAATGATTTACTTGTTGTTACAGGAGATGTTGGCGCGGCATATTTAGGATTACAAGTTTTAGAGCGCGAAAAAGAAGTCTTTAAAGTAAATCCACAAAGTCAACCAGACCTAGATGCTTATACCTATATTCTTGAACGTCAATTAAAGCCAGAAGCAAGGCAAGATGTTATTAAGTTGTTGTCAGACTTAGAAGTGAAACCAACAAGTATGATAGATGTTAGCGACGGATTATCTTCTGAAATTCTACATATCTGTAAACACAGCAATGTTGGTTGCGATCTTTATGAGGATAAAATTCCGTTGGATCCACAAGTAATTTCTACAGCCGAAGAATTTAATATGGATAGTACAACTATTGCTTTAAATGGTGGAGAAGACTACGAATTGTTAATGACTATTTCTCAAGAAGATTTTCCAAAAATAAAAGGAAATCCTAACTTTACGGTTATTGGTTATATGACAGAACCTGAGCTTGGAAAGCATTTAGTAACCCGTGGCGAAACAAAAATAGAGTTACAAGCGCAAGGTTGGAAAAACTTTCAAGAAGAAAATTAAGTGTTTATAAATTGAAGCAAGGCCGATTTTAAATCGGCTAAAGCTTCTATTTGACTCATGTGTCCGCCATTTAAACCTATAAAATTAGCATTACAACTATACGCTATATTTTTAATCGCTTCAAAATCTAAAACAGGATCTTTTTTTCCAGCTATAATATATTTATTGAATTTTGAAGATTTAAAAAATTCAGTCTGGTTAGACCTAACTTTCATTCCTTCTTGCGCAGCAATATAGCCTTGAATAGGTGTTTTTAAAGCTTCAATTTTAAGGCTTTCAATGTCATCAGAAAAAGCATTGCGGTTCGCTTCAAAAAACAAATTATTAATAGACATAGATACTAAACTAGTATATTGTTTTTTAGCAGTTTTTATAGCTCTGTTTCTAAGTGTTATTCGGTCTTTATCATCTGATTCTGTTGTAGAATTCATTAAACATAGACCTTTAATCGCATTTGGATTTAATTCTGCTAAGGCTAAAGCAACGTATCCGCCAAGTGAATGTCCAACGATTTTAAAAGTTGAGATTTTTAAGTGATTTAAAACTGCATTTACAGCATCTCCAAAATCTACCATTGTATGCACATAGCCTAAGCAATCCGTTTGTCCGTGACCTAATAAATCTATAGTTATAACTTGATTTTTTTTAGATAAATCATCAATAAGGTTATTCCACATAGTTGTGTTTTCAAGAAACCCGTGAAGTAAAACAATTGGATCTCCAACACCAGTTACGGAATAAAATATTTTGGCGCTTTTGTGTTCTAAAATCATTTTTGTTCTATATTCGGTAAAGATAAATTCCTAAAATGAATAAAACTAAAGAAATACTAATTACTGGATTTGCACTTTTTTCTATGTTTTTTGGTGCTGGAAATCTTATTTTACCTCCATTTTTAGGTGTTCAGGCTAGCGAAAATTGGTGGTTGGTTACTTTAGGTTTTATAACTACAGCGGTTATTATTCCAATATTAGCTATTTTGGCTCACGCAAAACTTCAAGGCTCTTTATTTGATTTTGCTAAAAAAGTATCTCCATTATTTGCCACCATTTATTGTTTTATTATTTATGTTATTTGTGTGTTGTTACCTGCGCCAAGAACCGCAAGTGTTACGCACGAAATGTCTATTCAACCTTATTTTGAAACTAGTGCATTATTAACAAGTGCAATTTATTTTAGTTTAGTATTGATTTTTGTATTGAATAGATCTCGAATTTTGAGTTTAATGGGACGATTTTTAACCCCAATAATTGTAGCAATACTATTAACAATAATTTGTATTGGACTTTTTACATCTCCAGAACTTATAAATCCATCTACATTTAAAACGCCTTTTATATCTGGTGTTTTAGAAGGTTATCAAACATTCGATGCTATTGGAGGCGCAGTAATTGGTGGTGTTGTTGTAATCTCATTAAAACTTAAAGGATTTACTTCTTTTGAAGCTAAAAAAGACATTATAAAAAAATCTGGATTAATAGCCGGTTTCGGGTTGCTTATAATTTATGCAGGCTTAATTGCTTTAGGCGCTTCTTTTAACTCAGAAATCCCAAAAGAAGCATCAAGAATTGAAATTTTAACACAATTAAGCACATCTACTTTGGGTTATATAGGAACTACTTTTTTAAGCATTTTAGTTGCCTTAGCTTGCTTTACAACTGCAGTTGGAATTGTAACTGGAGTCTCAGATTATTTTAGAGGTTTTTTTAATAACTCTAATTTAATTTATAAAATAACAGCAGTTTTCAGTTGTGTTTTTGGTGTTTTAATAGGGCAATTTAATGTTGATTTTATTATTGAAATAGCTATTCCAATTTTAATGATTATTTACCCAGTAACCATTGTGTTAATAATTCTAAATGTGCTGCCAGATAAATACACTTCAGGATTTGTTTTTAAAGCAGTTGTTATTACAGCTATACTTTTTAGTATTCCAGATGCATTTCCGTTAGATTTTGATAGTTCTAATGTTGTGATTAATCTAATTGAAAAAATTCCTTTAATTAAATATAGTTTAGCTTGGGTTTTACCATCAATATTTGTTTTTGTATTGGCTAATTTTAAGAAGAAATCAATTTAATTTCTCACACAACCCTAATAGCTTAAGTGTTGTTTTCCAATTCCTAGTTGTTGCACCAACGTTTAATTTTTTCTCAAAGAAGTTCGTAGATAATTTACTTTTGTGATACTTCTTTTCTAAACACAAATAAACCGTTTTATCTGAAATTAAAAATTGATCTGGTTTATATAAGTTCAAATCTAAAAGACTTGTTTCTTTTTTATTTGGTGATGATTTTAAAAATGTAATATGAAGTGTAGTAATATCAACATCATCTTTATTAAAAGGATTGTTTTCTATAATTGAAAACAATTCATCTTTGCTTCTAACAATAACAGGCAGATCAAAATTAAAGTTGGTTTTAATAGTGTTTTCAATTTCGTTTTCTAAAACAGCATTACTTTTATCCGACTTAAAAATAACATTACCACTTTGTATATAAGTTGATACGTTTCTTAAACCTAAATTTTCAAGAACTTGTCTTAAATCCGCCATTAATATTTTTCTATGTCCGCCAACATTAATACCTCTTAGAATTGCTATTTTGGTTTGCATAGATTTCTTATTTTTTTCTAATTTAAAAGTACAAAAAAACCACTAACGAAGTAGTGGTTTTTAAATATGATAAATCTAGTTTTAACTAGTTCATTAAATCTTCAATTTCTTCAATTTCAATTGGAATATCTCTCATTAAGTTAAAAGGTTCTCCGTTGGCTTGGATAACAAGATCATCTTCTAAACGTATTCCTAAGTTTTCGTCTGGAATATAAATACCAGGCTCAACAGTAAAAACCATATTTTCTTGCATAGGCTCTGTCAAAATTCCGTAATCGTGTGTGTCTAATCCAATATGGTGACTTGTACCGTGCATAAAGTATTTTTTGTAAGCTGGCCAATCTGGATTTTCATTTTGCACGTCTGCTTTATCTAATAAGCCTAAACCTAATAATTCACTTGTCATTATCTTACCAACTTCTACGTGGTAATCGGCCCAAATAGTTCCTGGGACTAATAATTTAGTGGCGTCGTTTTTTACTTTATTTACAGCATTGTAAACTGCTTTTTGTCTATCTGTAAAACGTCCAGAAACAGGAATTGTTCTAGTCATATCACTACTATAATTAGCGTAGCTTGCGCCAGCATCAATAAGGATTAAATCTCCAGATTTGCATTCTTGGTTGTTCTCTATATAATGTAATACGTTAGCGTTATTTCCAGAAGCAATAATTGGTGTATATGCAAATCCATCCGAACGGTTATTTAAAAATTCGTGCATAAATTCGGCCTCTAAGTTGTACTCAAAAACACCAGGTTTTGTAAAGCCTAAAACACGTCTAAAACCTTTGTTAGTAATATCGCAAGCTATTTGCATTAGATCCAATTCTATTTGATCTTTTACAGAACGTAATCGTTGTAAAATAGGATTAGATTTAGCTACGCTATGTGCTGGATATTTATCTTTTATCCATTTAGTGAAACGATCTTCACGTGTTTGTGTTTCTACATTAGCACGATAATGTTCGTTTGTATTAATGTAAATGGTTTCAGCTTGTGTCATCATTTCAAATAACACTTTGTCTAAATCCGATAACCAATAAACTGTTTTTACACCACTTGTAGCAAAAGCCGCTTCTTTAGTTAGTTTTTCGCCTTCCCAAATTGCTATATGTTCGTTAGTTTCTTTTAAAAATAAAACTTCACGATTTTTAGGGTTAGGACAATCTGGAAATAAAACTAAAATACTTTCTTCTTGATCTACACCACTTAAATAAAAGATATCTCTATGTTGCGCAAAAGGTAAAGTACTGTCTGCACTAACAGGATAAATGTCGTTAGAGTTAAAAAAAGCAATCCCTTTAGGTTGCATTATTGCAGCAAAGTTTTTTCTATTTTTAATAAATAACTTAGAATCTATTCTGTCGTATTTCATAATGTATGATTTTATACTTCAAAAGTAGTTAAAGAAAAAGATATTAAAAACGCCAAATGGCGTTAATTTGAAAGTTTTCTAATTCTACTCATACTTCTAGTGGAAATCCCTAAAAATGTGGCTAAATAGCTTAATGGAATTTGTTGAAGTAGTTTTGATTCTTTTTTAAGCATTTTCTTATAGCGTTCTTCAGGAGAAAGCGTTAATAAATCAATGCGATAATCATCAATTAGAAATATTTGATATTCCACAAGGTTGTAATAGAATGTCTTAAATGCACTATTGTTTTTTAGTAGAAAAGAAAAATCTGTAAAATTAATAACCCACAAACCAGAATTACTAATGGCTTTAATGTTTTTCTTAGAAGGTGTTTTGTTTTTAAAACTTTTTAAGGCAGAAGTACAAGAGTCTTTTAAAGCTAAATAAGTAGTTTTTTCGTCTTTTTTAGTAGATATGGAATGTTGTAATATTCCAAACTCGATGTAACAAAATGCATTACAAATTTTACCTTCTTGAGAAAAAAAGCTGTTCTTTTTTAATTCTTGAAAAGTAAAATGTTCTAATATAAATGGAATATGATGTTCTAAATAAGCATCATTAATATGTTTTTTTAAGTAACATTTTAAATTTACTTGATCATATTCCATTTAATATAATTTATTTTAAGAACGTCTTCTGTTTCCAGAATTTCGTCCTCTTTGATCGTCATTACTTGGTCTTTGTCTTTTTGGTTTTCCGTTTCCAGAATTACCTTTATTGTCCGAGTATTTTTTCTTGTTTTTCTGTGGTGCTGCTTTTTTTGGTGCTGCAGTATCTGTAGGTTCGTAACCTGGAATTATTCCATTTTCCAAACGCTCGTTCAATACTTTTTCAATGGCTTTTTTGTAATCCATTTCTTCGCTACAAACTAAAGAAATCGCTTCTCCTTTTGCTCCAGCACGACCAGTTCTACCAATTCTATGTACATAATCTTCTGGTACGTTTGGCAACTCAAAATTAACAACATGTGGTAAAAGCGGGATATCTAATCCACGAGCTGCAATATCTGTAGCTACTAGAACTCTAATGCTATTACTTTTAAAATTAGCTAAAGCTTTAGTTCTTGCACCTTGACTTTTATTTCCGTGAATGGCTGCTGCCGTAATATTTGCTTTATTAAGTTTTTCGGTTAATTTATTTGCACCGTGTTTTGTACGTGTAAATATTAAAACCTGACTCCAATTTCCGTCTTTAATTAAATTAATTAAAACTTCGGTCTTTTTGCCTTTATCAACATTATAAACACGTTGTGTAATAGTTTCTGTAGCAGTATTTTCTGGAGTAGCTTCTACAGATACAGGATTGTTTAAAAACGTATGTGCTAGAGCTTTAATGTCTTTAGAAAACGTTGCTGAAAACAGTAAATTTTGTCTTTCGCTAGGCATTAAAGAAATTATTTTTTTAATATCTCTTAAAAAACCCATATCAAGCATTCTATCTGCTTCATCTAAAACAAATACTTTTACACGTTTTAGAGATAAAGCGCCTTGACTTTCTAAATCTAACAAACGTCCTGGAGTTGCTACTAAAACATCAACACCTCTGCGTAACGTAGTAATTTGTGCTTTTGCTTTTACACCTCCAAAAATTACGGCACATTTAACATCTAAATGCTCGCTATATTCTCTAACGTTTTCATAAACCTGAGCAGCTAGTTCTCTTGTAGGAGTTAGGATTAAAGATCTAATTGGTCTTTTTCCTTCTTTTTTAGAAGCTGCTAAAATTTCTAAAATTGGTAATGTAAATCCTGCAGTTTTTCCGGTTCCTGTTTGTGCAGATGCTAAAACATCTTTACCTTCTAATATATGTGGAATTGCTTTTTCTTGTATTGGCGAAGGTTGTGTGTAACCTTTTGCTTTAACGGCTTTTAAAATGTGTTCTGATAAGCCTAATTCTTCAAATGTCATAAATCGTATTTCTAACCCAGTAGTCACTCTTTGGGTATATATAAGTCGCAAAAGTACGTTTATTTAAGCCAAACTGTTAGTTTTTAACCAATTTATAGGGTTTAAACGTCTATTCTTCTGTATTTTTAAGGTGAATTTTTACGTTATTAATTCAAAATATTCGTTTCCTATGAAAATATTCGTTTCCATTCTTGCTTTTTTTACTTTGGTTCTTTCGGCTGATGCTCAGCAAGACGCTTTAAAATTACAAGAACTACAAAAGCAATCGTTAGTAAAAAACATCGCATTTAAAAATATTGGACCAACTGTAATGAGTGGTCGCGTTGTGGATTTAGATGTAAACCCTAATAATCCAACCGAATTTTATGTGGCCTATGCTTCTGGAGGCGTTTGGTATACTAAAAATAACGGAAGTAGTTTTGATCCTATTTTGGATAATTATCCAACACAAAATGTAGGAGATATTGCTGTGCATTGGAAAAGTAAAACAATTTATGTTGGTACAGGAGAAAATAACAGTTCACGTTCTTCTTATGTGGGAATTGGAATCTTAAAATCTAGAGATAATGGTGAAAATTGGGAACATATAGGTTTACCAAACTCTCAACATATAGGAAGAATTTTAATAAATCCAAACAATAAAGACCAAATTATTGTTGGTGTTTTAGGAAGCTTATATACGCCAAATCAAGATAGAGGAATTTATAAAACCTTAGATGGTGGAAAAACTTGGAATAAAACCTTGTTTGTAGACGATTTAAGCGGAATTATAGATGTGCAGTTTGCTCCAGAAAATTTTAATGTTATGTATGCGGCTTCTTGGACTAAAGATAGAAAAGCGTGGAATTTTAATGGTAACGGAAATAATTCAGCCATATATAAAAGTGAAAACGCAGGAGCAACGTGGACTAAAATTTCTACAGAACAAAGTGGATTTGCAACAGGAAAAACGGTTGGACGTATTGGTTTAGCGGTTTTTAATGCAAATACAGTTTATGCGTATCACGATAGCCAAGCAAGAAGACCTTTAGAGGATAAGGAAACTAAAAAGCGAGGTTTAGTTAAAGAAGATTTTAAAACTATGAGCGAAACGGAATTTTTAGCTCTAACAGATAAAAAACTGAATGGATTTTTAAAAACGAATGATTTTCAGGAGAAATATCGTGCCGAAAACGTAAAGCAAATGGTTAGAAGCGGAAACGTAAAACCTATAGATTTGGCACATTATTTAGAAGATGCTAATTCTATGCTTTTTGATACACCTGTAGTTGGAGCAGAAGTTTATAAAACTATTAATGGTGGAAAAGATTGGAAAAAAACGCATCAGGATTATTTAGATGATTTGGTGTATAGTTACGGTTATTATTTTGGCGAAATCAGAGTAGATCTTCAAAACGAAAATAACATTTATGTTTTAGGTGTTCCCATTTTAAAATCTAAAGATTCAGGTAAAAATTTTGAATCTATAAGTAGAGAAAATGTACACGCAGATCATCAGGCGCTTTGGGTAAATCCTAAAAAAGCAGGACATTTAATTAATGGAAACGATGGCGGATTAAATATGAGTTATGATGATGGCGAAACGTGGGAGAAATTAAACGTTAATCCAGTCGGTCAGTTTTATACCGTAAATGTAGATAACGAAACGCCTTATAATGTTTATGGTGGTTTACAAGATAATGGTGTTTGGGTTGGGTCAAGCAAATCAAAAATTAGTAAGCGTTGGCAACAAAGTGGAGAAAACCCATTTAAGAGTATTATGGGCGGAGATGGAATGCAAATTCAAGTTGATACTAGAAATTCTAATATAGTTTACACAGGTTACCAGTTTGGTAATTATTACAGAATTAATCGTGAAAATGATGATCAAAAATACATTCAGCCAAAACATACGTTAGGCGAAAGTCCTTATAGGTTCAATTGGCAAACACCAATTTTACTATCATCTCATAATCAAGATATTTTATATTTAGGAGGAAATAAATTGATGCGTTCTCTAAATCAAGGAAACGACTGGGAAGCTATTTCAGAAGATTTAACCAAAGGTGGAAAAAAAGGTAATGTAGCCTTTGGAACTTTAACTACTATAAGCGAATCGCCTTTTCAATTCGGACTAATTTATTCAGGTTCGGATGATGGTTTGGTTCAAATTACAAAAAACTCAGGTGCAACTTGGACGCTTATTTCTAATAATTTTCCACAAGATTTATGGGTTTCAAGAATTGTGGCTTCACAACATAAAAAAGAACGTGTTTATGTTACTTTAAATGGTTATAGAAACGATAATTTTAAAAGTTATGTTTATAAATCCGAAGATTATGGAATTACTTGGAAATTAATAGATTCAGGAATTGCAAAGTCACCCATAAATGTGATAAAAGAAGATTTAGAAAAACAAAATATCTTGTATTTAGGAACAGATAATGGTGCTTATGTGTCTTTTAATAAAGGCGAAAAATGGCACGCTTTTTCTGAGAATTTACCAGCAGTGGCAGTGCACGATTTGGTCTTGCAAAAAGCATCTGGAGATTTGCTATTAGGAACTCACGGCCGAAGCATTTATAAAACCAATATTAAAGCACTTCAAAATTATTCAGAAGTGTTATTAACTGAAAATATTACCGTTTTTGAAATAGAATCTATTAGGCATTCAAAGTCTTGGGGGAATTCTTGGAGTAAATGGTTAAAAGCTTCTGAGCCAAGTTTAGAGCTTCAGTTTTTCTCTAATAAACCCCAAGAGATTGAAATAAAAGTACTTTCCGAAAACAAAAAAGTACTGAATCTGTTTACTATAATAGCAAATAAAGGATTTAACTCTTCATCCTATAATTTAGTATTAACAGAAAAAGGAGTTAAAGCGTTACTTAAAGAAAATTCAAGCATAGATATTGAGCCAGCTAAAAATGGAGAAAGTTACTTGCCAAAAGGTGTTTATTATTTTGATTTTGATGGTTTACAGAAGAAGTTTGAGGTTGAGTGATTTTTTTAAATCTTAAATAAATTAAAAATGGTACTATTCAAAACAGAACGGTTAATTATAAAAATATTAGAGCAAGTAGATAAAAATCACTTTGCTGAAATGCTTGCGGATACATAAGTTTTAGCGTTAATACCACAAGTGGCTTTTACTGAAAGTCAAATATCCGAACGATTTAATAAAAACCTGAATATAGAATTAAGCAACTTACATACTAAAAAGTGTCTTTTTGGCGTTTTTGAAAAAGAGAAACCAGAACTTATTGGACTTTGTATGTTTTTGTTTAATGAAAAGAATGAAAATGAGTTAGGATATCGTTTTAGAGCAAATTATTGGGAAAAAGGTTACGGGACAGAAACTACTAAAGGACTTCTAGATTATTATTTTAAAGTGCTAAAAGTCGATAAAGTTACAGCAGATGTTAATACTATTAATTTAGGTTCTGTAAAAATATTGGAAAAATTTATGACACCTGTAAAAGAGTTTTTTAACAAAAGAGATAATTGTTTAGATAGAAGGTATGAAGTCAATAAAAATCACTGGCTTAAAAAAGAGAGATTAAATATTGTTGCTTTCGCTGATTTTATGTGTTAAAAGTTAAACAAAATCAGCCTCTGGCTTTACCCATTCTAAATAAGCTTATAATTAATTGTTAATATTTGTTATAGTAGGCTTTGCGTCTTATATTTGTGTAACAAACAATTAACTATAAAATAATGAGCGGAATTTTAAATTCTTCAATTGGAAGAAAGTTTGCTATGGCACTTTCAGCACTCTTTCTAATGGTTTTCTTACTTCAACATTTCTCAATAAACATTATTTCTGTATTAAGTCCAGATACTTTTAACGAAGTTTCTCACTTTATGGGAACGTTTTGGGTTATTCAATATGTAATGCAGCCTGTATTAATACTTGGTGTTATCTTCCATTTTGTAATGGGATTTGTTTTAGAAATTAAAAACAATAAAGCACGTCAAATTAGCTATGCAAAAAATAATGGAGGAGCTAATTCTTCTTGGATGAGTCGTAATATGATTTGGAGTGGACTTGCCATTTTAGGTTTTATGGCACTTCACTTTTATGATTTTTGGTTTCCAGAAATAAATATAAAATTTATTGAAGGAGATATGTCTGGTCTAATAGATCCAAATAGTCTTGATAGTGGTTATAGATATTTAGAGCATTTACAGCATAAGTTTGTAGATGGTTGGAGAGTTGCACTTTATGTAATTTCTTTTGTCTTTTTAGCACTTCACTTATTACACGGTTTTGAGTCAGCATTTCAATCTGTTGGAGCAAACAATAAATATACAAAAGGTTTAAAAACGTTCAGCAAGGTTTATGCAATTGGTATTCCAGTTGGATTTATTTTTATTGCAATTTTTCACTTTTTAAACCACTAAAATATAGTTTACTATGGCTTTAGATTCTAAAATACCAAAAGGTCCAATTGCAGACAAATGGACTAATTATAAAAATAAAATTGATCTTGTTAACCCGGCAAACAAGCGTAATATAGATGTTATTGTTGTTGGTACTGGTTTAGCTGGTGGATCTGCAGCGGCAACGCTTGCAGAGTTAGGGTATAACGTAAAAGCATTTTGCTTCCAAGATTCTCCAAGACGTGCGCATTCTATTGCAGCACAAGGAGGAATTAACGCAGCAAAAAATTACCAAGGAGATGGAGATTCTACCTACAGATTGTTTTACGACACTGTAAAAGGTGGAGATTACCGTTCTCGTGAGGCTAACGTATATCGTTTAGCTGAGGTTTCTACCAATATTATTGACCAATGCGTTGCTCAAGGAGTTCCTTTTGCACGTGAATATGGTGGATTATTAGATAACCGTTCGTTTGGTGGTGTATTAGTATCTCGAACTTTTTATGCAGCTGGACAAACAGGACAGCAATTATTATTAGGAGCTTATTCTGCAATGAATCGTCAGATTGGTCGTGGTAAAATTAAGATGTACAACCGTCACGAAATGTTAGACGTTGTTAAGGTTGATGGTAAAGCTCGTGGAATTATTACGCGAAATTTAATTAATGGAGATATAGAAAGACATTCGGCTCATGCAGTTGTTTTAGGTACTGGAGGCTATGGTAACGTATTCTTTTTATCTACAAACGCAATGGGGTCTAATGTTACCGCAGGTTGGAAAGCACATAAACGTGGCGCATATTTTGCAAATCCATGTTACACGCAAATTCACCCAACATGTATTCCTGTTTCTGGAGATCATCAATCTAAATTAACGTTAATGTCTGAGTCGTTGCGTAACGATGGACGTATTTGGGTTCCAAAACATATAAAAGATGTTGAGGCAATTCGTAACAAAACTTTAAAACCAAGAGAATTAGCAGAAGAAGATAGAGATTACTATTTAGAACGTCGTTATCCTGCATTTGGTAATTTAGTACCAAGAGATGTAGCGTCTCGTGCAGCAAAAGAACGTTGCGATGCTGGTTTTGGTGTTAATGCAACAGGAGAAGCTGTTTATTTAGATTTTGCATCTGCAATTACACGTTACGGAACAGAACAAACTATTGTTAAAGGTTTAGATTCGAACGATGCTGCTTTAGTTAAAAAGTTAGGTCAAGAGGTTATAAAAAATAAATACGGGAATTTATTCCAGATGTATTATAAGATTGTAGACGAGGATCCGTATAATACACCAATGATGATTTATCCAGCAGTACACTACACTATGGGTGGAGTTTGGGTAGACTACAACTTAATGACAACAGTTCCTGGATTATATTGTATTGGAGAAGCTAATTTTTCTGATCACGGTGCAAACAGACTTGGTGCTTCGGCATTAATGCAAGGTTTAGCAGATGGATACTTTGTATTACCTTATACTATAGGTGATTATTTATCTGATGATATTAGAACTGGTTCAATTCCAACAGACACTAAAGAATTTGACGAAGCTGAAGCTGAAGTTAGAAAAAATATAGATCATTTAATTAATAATAACGGAACTCATTCTGTAGATTATTTCCACAAACGCTTAGGTAAGATTATGTGGAATAAAGTTGGAATGTCTCGTAATGTACAAGGTTTAAACGAAGCAATTGCAGAAATTAAAGCTTTACGAACAGAATTCTGGAACGATGTTAGAGTTCCTGGAACAGCTAACGAGTTTAATGAAGAATTAGCTAAAGCTGGACGTGTTGCAGATTTCTTAGAATTAGGAGAGCTTTTTGCTAAAGATGCTTTAGATAGAGAAGAATCTTGTGGAGGACACTTTAGAGAAGATGCTGTCGAATTAGATGGTGAACAAAAAGGTGAAGCTAAAAGAGACGATGCTAATTTTGCATATGTATCTGCTTGGGAATACAAAGGAGAACCAAGTGATGCTATTTTACACAAGGAACAATTAGAGTTCAACGACATTGAATTAAAACAAAGAAGTTATAAATAAGAAAAGCTATGAATTTAACGTTAAAAATATGGCGTCAAACAGACGCTAACGATAAAGGGAAAATGGTTGATTATAAAATCAACGATATTTCTCCAGATATGTCTTTTCTTGAAATGTTAGACGTCTTAAATAACGAGTTAATTGAAAAAGGAGATGAGCCGGTTGCTTTCGATCACGATTGTCGTGAAGGAATCTGTGGATCTTGTTCTTTATATATAAACGGAGAAGCGCACGGACCAGATAGAGGTGTTACAACGTGTCAGTTACATATGCGTATGTTTAAAGATGGCGATACTATTTTTATAGAGCCATTTAGAGCAAAAGCGTTTCCTGTAATAAAAGATTTAGTTGTAGACAGAACCGCTTTTGATCGTATTCAGCATTCAGGTGGATTTATTTCGGTAAATACCTCTGGAAACACAATTGATGCAAATGCAATTCCAATAAATAAAAAAGATGCAGATGATGCATTTAGTGCAGCAACATGTATTGGTTGTGGTGCTTGTGTTGCAAGTTGTAAAAACTCTTCGGCAATGTTATTTGTCGGTGCTAAAGTCTCTCAGTTTGCCTTGTTGCCTCAAGGAAAAGTAGAAGCTACAGACCGTGTTTTAAATATGGTGAAGCAAATGGATGATGAAGGATTTGGAAATTGTACTAATACAGGAGCTTGTGAAGTTGAATGCCCTAAAGGAATTTCTTTAGAGAATATTGCTCGTATGAATCGCGAATATTTATCAGCATCTTTAAAAGGATAAAAAACATTTTATTTAAAATAAAAAAAGCCAAGCATATTATGCTTGGCTTTTTTATTATAAAAAATGTATATTGTTAGAAGTTTAAAGATTAAATTATGCAAATAAAACCAACCAAATTTCTAAGTACTCTTTTTATTTTTTTGTTTTTGTTTTCATGTTCTGAAAATGATAATGAAGAACTTTATGTGCCAGCTGAGTCTCCTGTGAATTATGACTTAGAAGCTTTTCCCTATACTAAGCTTTCAGATTATAATATGTTTGATGGAGGTTTAAAAAATCAATCTCCTGTTTTAGGAGTAATACCATATCAACCTATTTCTTCTTTATTTACAGATTATGCCAAAAAGAAGCATTTTATATGGATGCCAGATAATGTTTCGGCAAATTATATTTCGGATTTTGAAGTTTTAGATTTCCCTGTAGGTACTATTATTGTTAAAACATTTTATTACGATAATGTTTTGCCAACAAATTCTACACAAATAATAGAAACAAGACTACTTATTAAAAAAACAACTGGCTGGATTTTTTCAGAGTATGTTTGGAATAGCAGTCAAACTGAAGCATTCTTAGATAACTCAGGTAGTAATATAAACATAGAGTGGTTAGAAGAAGGAGTTGCTAAATCAAATAATTACAGAATTCCTTCAGAATCTGAGTGTTTAACTTGCCATAAAAAAAGTAACATATCAACACCAATTGGTGTAAAGCCACAAAATTTAAATTCTACATATAGTTATTCTTCTGGAACAGTAAATCAATTACAAAAATTAATTCAAGAAGGTTATTTAAATAATACGGACCTAAGCTCAGTTAATTCTGTTATAGATTGGAAAGACCTAAGTCAACCATTAGAATTAAGAGCAAGATCTTATTTAGATATAAACTGTGCACATTGCCATTCGGACAATACACATTGTTCTTATAGACCTATTAGGTTATCATTTAAAGATACAGAAACTTCAGAAGATAACATTGGAATTTGTGTAATTCCAGATGAAGATATTAATAGTACATTAACACATGTGGTTTCTCCTGGAAGACCAGAAAGATCTGTAATGTCTTTTAGAATGAATTCCATAAATGAAAGTACAAGAATGCCTTTAATAGGTAGAAATTTAGTAGATGATAAAGCTGTTACTTTAATCAATGATTGGATTGATGAATTAACTCAAGTTTGTAATTAATAATTAACACTTATTAAACTATGAAAAAAATTACATTAATAATTATTTTACTATTTGGTTTAATAGTAGAAGCACAAAACACATGTAACACAGCAGTTGCAGTCTCGTCAGGAATTACCACAGTTGCAACTATAGATGGTACAGATGGCGTAATGCTAGTTTGTTCAGGAACAGGAAATGCAACCGCTGCAGAATGGTATACTTATACACCAACAAATAATTATACAGTTACAATTACTACAGATTTACCTATAAATACAAGTCAAGACACAAGATTTCATGTGTATAAAGGTTCTTGTGGCTCATTAGTTTGTCATTCTGGAGATGATGATTCTGGAGCAGGATTTTTATCTACAGCAACCTTTAACGCTTTAAGTGGGGTAACTTATTATGTAGCTTTTGATAATAGATGGGAATCTAACGGGTTTGATTTTCAATTAACTGAAGCTGTCTATGTACCGCCATTGGTTTCATTTATTACAACACCAATAACATCTACAGGAAGTTATAGAAATTGTGTTGTAGATATGAATGGTGATTATTTAGATGATATTGTAGCTGTAAGTGCAACGAATATAAATATTAACTATCAACAACCTTCAGGCGTTTTTACAATTGAAAATTATACAACAGATAATGCAGATTATTTACCAAGCTGGAGTATAGCGGCAGGAGATATTAATGATGATGGATATAATGATTTAATGTATGGATCTGGTAGTGGAGTCACTTTCATGAAAGCAAATGGAGACGGAACAGGTTATTTAGAAGTTTCTGGCCCAGAATATGTTTTTTCACAAAGAACAAATTTTGTAGATATTAATAACGACGGAGATTTAGATGCTTTTGTTTGTCATGATGTTGGTCCTAACCAATTTTATTTAAATGATGGTTCTGGAAATTTAACACATAATCAAGGCGGTTTAGGAGATGCTCCAAGTGGTGGAAATTATGCTTCTCTATGGACAGATTATGATAACGATGGTGATATAGATTTGTTTATATCTAAATGTAATGGTGGTGGAGCAGCAGCATCTGCAAGATTTAATGAATTATTTCAGAATGACGGAAATGGAAACTATACAGATGTAAGTGTAGCCTCTGGCTTATATGATCCAATTCAAACTTGGTCATCAGCATGGGGAGATTATGATAATGATGGTTGGATGGATGTTTTTGTTGGAGCAAGTTCTTTTATAGATGGTTCTCATAAATTGATGCATAATAATCAAGATGGGACTTTTACTGATATTACTGCTGGTACAGGAATAGATACATTTTTAGATACAGGAATAGAACATATAACTCATGACTTTAATAATGATGGCTATTTAGATGTTTTTTCAGCAGGAAATAAAATGCTAATTAATAATCAGGATTTAACTTTTACAGAAACAACAGTAGGGTTTTCTGTTGGAGCTGTTGGAGATTTAAATAACGATGGTTTTTTAGATGTTTTTAATTCAAATGGTAATTGGTATAGAAATGAAGGGAATTCTAACAATTGGATTAAAATAAATACAATTGGAGATATTAGTAATCCAACAGGAAGTAATTTAAATGGTATTGGAACAAGAATTGAAATTGTAAGTGCACTTGGAACTCAAATAAGAGATGTTAGATCCGGAGACGGATTTAGACATATGAGTTCTTTAACAGCTCATTTTGGTTTAGGTTCAGATACATCAATAACTCAGATAACTATAAATTGGCCTTCTGGTATAGTAGATGTTATTAACAACCCAACAATCAATGCAACAATCAATGTAACTGAAGGACAAACCTTAAGTATAAATGATTTTTTATCTGAAGATATATTGATTTATCCAAACCCTTCCAAAGATTACATTTATTTTAAAAACATAGATTTACAAGAAGGAAAACTGCTAATTCATAATATAAATGGTCAACGCATTTTTAATTTTAAAACAGTTGAAAACAAGGTCGACATAAGAGCTTTACAATTAGGGACATATATTTTGTCGTTTCAAAAAGAACAGCGTTTATATCAAAAGAAATTTATCAAAAAATAATCAAATTATGAAAATCTATATAGGTGTTTTAGGATTCGTACTTTTAATGTCTTGCGGAGCAACTAAAAACACCTCCAATATAAACACACAAGAACAAAGTATAGAATCACCAGATGTAAAATATAATTTTAACTCTGTGAATCTTATATCTTATATTAAAACCTTATCGGACGATAGTTTTACCGGAAGAAGAACCGGAACAGCTGGAGCTATAAAAACGAAAAACTACCTAATAAAAGCATTTACAAAACAGAACGTGTTACCACTTTTTGAGTCTTTCGAGCAACCATTTACTTTTGTAGCAAGAGGTAAAGAATACAAAGCAACAAATGTGATTGGATTTATAAAAGGAACTTCTTTAAGTAAAAAGACTATTGTAATTTCTGCACATTACGATCATGAAGGTGTAAAGAGCGGTAAAATTTATAATGGCGCAGACGATAATGCATCTGGAACATCTGCATTACTAGCTTTTGCAGAATATTTTAAAACTAATCCACCAAAAAACAATGTTATTTTAGCAGCTTTTGATGGTGAAGAATTAGGATTACAAGGCGCTAAATATTTTGTAAATAATTTAATTTTACCAAAGCAAAACATAATTGTAAACCTTAATATGGATATGATTAGTAGAAGTGATGATAATGAATTGTTTGCGGTTGGAACAAGATATAACGACGCTTTTAAAAACATTGTGTCAAACCATAAGCAAATTGGTGAGGTGAAATTAATTCGTTCTCACGAGGGAATTGATGGAACAGAGAATTGGATATATTCTAGTGATCACGCAGAGTTTTTTAAAGCAGACATTCCATTTATTTATTTTGGTGTAGCAGATCACGAAGATTATCATAAACCAACAGACGATTTTGATAAAATAGATCAGTTATTTTTCAAAAATGCAGTACAAACCGTATTCAATATTTTCAAAGAAATTGATCAACTTTAAACGCTTAATTAATTTCAAACCCTTCTTCATTTTACATGTCTAAATCATTAACCTATTACCAAGATACATTAACAGAATTAAAAGTTCAATTATCTAAAAACAAAAAAGAGCTTTTAGTTCTTAGTTTTACACGATTAGTTGTCTTTTTAGCCACTGGTTTAGGATTATACTTTACTTATAGAACAACCACAATAGCTTTAATAATTGGCTGTATAGGTTTAATTGTATTTTTATATTTACTACATAAATATACAAGCTTAAAAGCAGTAAGAGATTACCATAAAGCATTAATTGCTATTAATAAAGACGAAATAAAACAAGCAACGGGAGATTTCTTCTATAAAGAACAAGGTTTAGAATTTCAAGATTCTAATCACGCCTATTGTTTAGATATAGATTTATTTGGTAAAGGGTCTTTTTTTCAAAATTTAGATAGAACACAAACACTAGAAGGTAAAATATACCTAGCAGAATTACTTAAAGCTAATCAGGTTTCTAATATAGAAACACGTCAAGATGCTATTAAAGAATTAGCAGACAAAACTAAATTTAGACAACACTATCAAGCTACAGCAAGCCTAATAAAAACCGAAGCTAAAATTCCTACAGTTTTAAAATGGATGACAGCTTATAAGCCTTTTTTACCAAAATATAGTGTTGGTTTAGCTTATGGATTCTCAATTGTTTCATTAGCGCTTTTAGCTTTAACAATTTTTAAAATTTTGCCAGCAGCTTATTTTGGTTATTGGTTGCTAGTTGGTTTAGGATTATCTGGTTGTTTTTTTAAGAAAATATCATCGTTATCAGAACATACCTCTAAAATAAAAGACACATTTAAGCAGTACGCAACGCTTTTAGATGCTATAGAAAATCAAACATTTACTTCAAAAAAATTAATAGAACAGCAAGCTTTAATTAATTCTGAAGAAAAAAAAGCTTCAGCTATTTTTAAGCAGTTCTCAAAACATTTAGATGCTTTAGATAATCGAAATAATTTAATTGGTGCCATTTTTGGAAATGGGTATTTTCTATTAGATATTAAAAATGCTTTTTTAATAGAAAAATGGATTAAACAACACAGAAACATTGTTGAGAACTGGTTTAGTGTTATTTCTTTTTTTGATGCTTACCAAAGTTTTGGAACATATGTTTTTAATAATCAAGATTTAGTGTTTCCAAATATATTAAATCAAAATAATGCGATTAAAGCTAAAGATTTAGGTCATCCATTATTAAAAAAAGACAAAAGAGTTTGTAGTGATGTTTTAATTAAAAACAATCAGTTTTTTATTGTTACAGGTGCAAATATGGCCGGAAAAAGTACGTTTCTGAGAACCATTTCTTTACATATTGTAATGGCTAACGTTGGTTTGCCAGTTTGTGCAAAAGAAAGTACTTATGCGCCTACAAAACTGATTACAAGTATGCGTACAACAGATAATTTAACAGATGATAGCTCTTACTTTTTTAGCGAATTAACACGTTTAAAATTTATAGTAGATGCTATTAAAAATGAAAGCTATTTTATTATTCTAGATGAAATACTAAAAGGAACTAACAGTAAAGATAAAGCAGAAGGCTCTAAAAAGTTTGTGCAAAAACTAGTTGCCAGTAACGCCAATGGAATTATTGCAACACACGATTTAAGTTTATGTGAAATTTCAGCAGAACTACCTGAAGTAAAAAATTATTATTTTGACGCATTTATAGAAAACGATGTGTTGTCTTTTGATTATAAATTTAAAGTAGGGATTTGTCAAAATATGAACGCCAGTTTCTTATTAAAGAAAATGGAAATTGTATAGTTTTGCTCTAATTTTAAATAGAAAAAGCATCAAACTCTATAGAACTTGATGCTTTTTTATTTTCACTAAATAGTAAGGTTATCTCTTACGTTTTTTATTTCTCTTTTTGGACTTAGATTTTGGAGCTTCTTTTTTCACCTCTTTTTTTGGATGTACTAAAGTCATTTCATCTATTAAATGTGTTGCTCCAGCATATTTATCTACAATAAAAAGTACATATCTTGCGTCTACCATAATGTTACGGCAAATTTCAGGATCGTAGTTCATATCGCTCATAGTTCCTTCCCAAACTCTGTCAAAATTTAAACCAACTAAATTTCCGTTAGCATCTATTGCAGGACTTCCAGAATTTCCTCCAGTAGTATGATTAGTTCCTAAAAAACAAACAGGTACTTTTCCATTTTTATCTGCATAATCTCCGTAATCTTTAGCATCGTATAAATCACGTAATTTTTGTGGTACATCAAATTCATAATCTCCTGGTACATATTTTTCAATAACGCCATCTAAATAACTTACAGGTTGGTAATAAACCGCATCTCTAGGCGAGTAACCTCTTACTTGTCCGTAGGTAACACGTAATGTGCTATTTGCATCTGGAAAATAGCGTGCGTTAGGTAAAGCTTCCATTAATGCTGTCATATACTTTTTTTGTAAAGCAGTAATTGGAGTGTTTTTGGCAATGTATTCCGCGTTTATACTATTATAGAACTCAGAAATCATTGGTTTTGCATAAGCATAAGCTGTATCGTTATTTAACGCTTTAATAATGTCTTCTTTAGAACCATTTAATAATTTTAAAGCACTATCTAAAGTTGTAAATGCAGAGGTTTTATAAATAGTAGAATCTACATTGTTTGGCTGATAAAATGGCATAACGTTTTCAAAAACACCTTTATCTACAGTAACATCATAGTTTTTATGAATCCCTTTTAATGTATTTTCTAAACTTGCTTTAGCTTTATCAAATGCTTCTGGTTGTGCAGCAACAGTTTGTTCAAATTGGTAAGCTCTAAATGTCATTTGCATTAATTCATTAGTCACTAAAAATACTTCAATAAAGTTTCTACGTTTAATATTTATAGGTCCAAAATCTTTATAAAGTTTGTCGAATTCTGGTAAAATTGCACCGTACTTTTCTTCTAATCCTTTTTCTTTTAAAGCTTTAGTAAACTTAGCTTCAAAAGCTTTACGTTCTGCAATGGCATTACTTTTTTGGATTCCTAAATTTTCTCCAATCCATTTTTTCCAAGCATTTGCAATTCTTGCTTGTTTAGAAGAATATTTAATACGAACATCATCACTCGATTTCATATTAGCATCAATAACCTTTAAAGCAGCTTCTCTAATAGCAATATTTGTAGGGTTATATTCTTTAGTAATATGCTCAATTGCTGCTGCAGGTAAATATTCGTCTGTTCTGCCAGGAAATCCAAAAATCATAGTAAAATCACCTTCTTCAATACCATCTAAAGAAATTGGTAAATGATGTTTTGGTGTAAATGGTACATTGTCTTTACTGTATTCTGCAGGTCTATTGTTTTTATCTGCATAAATTCTAAACATAGAAAAATCTCCAGTATGTCTTGGAAAAACCCAATTATCTGTGTCACTTCCAAATTTACCAATACTTGTTGGTGGCGCACCAACTAATCTTATATCATTATAACGTTCTGTAACAAATAAGAAAAATTGATTTCCGTTGTAAAATGATTTTACTTTGGTGTCTTGCCAAGTTTCTTTAGTTACTACTTTTTGTAAAGCGTTACTATTTTTTGTTATAAGAGATTGCTTTTCTTCTTCAGTCATAGTATCTAAAACACCTTCAAAAACTTTAGTGGTTACATCTTCTATTCTAACAATAAACTCTACATATAAATCTTTGTTAGGTAACTCTTCGTCTAAAGACATTGCCCAAAAACCATCTTTTAAATAATCGTTTTCAAGTGACGAATGCGACTGGATTTCACCATAACCACAATGATGATTAGTTAATAACAGACCTTTGTCCGAGATAATCTCGGCAGTACAGCCACCATTAAAATGTACAATAGCATCTTTAAGGCTAGAATTGTTAACATCGTAAATGTCTTTAGCTGTCATTTTGCTTCCTAAAGCAGTCATTTCAGTTTCGTTCATACCTTCCAATAAAGAAGGAATCCACATTCCGCCTTGTTGCGCAAAAGTTTGACTTACAACTAAGAGAATTAAAATTTTCAAATATTTCATATAATTATATCTATTTTGAACTAGCAATATATTAAATTAAGAGAACAGTAAAAAACCTTAAAACTTCTTTTATTAGTAAAACTTCATAATATTTTACTAAAGATTGTGAGCTTTTAAAAGGGTTTAATATATTTAACCTGATAAATAAACCACTAAATGAAACTAAAGAAATTATTACCCATAGTATTTGTTGTTTTAGCTTTTTCTTGCGGTTCTACCGATAAAGTAATTACTACAGATGGAAGTATATATACGGTTAAAGGAACATCAATTTTTAAAGGAGATGTAGATGTTACTGAAAGTTTATCTAAGGAAGAAAAACAAAATGTATTAAATACATTAGAAGATCGTTTAGACGCTGAAAAAGAAATAGAAGATCAGCAAGATGCTTTAGAGAAAAAACAAGATAAATTAGAAAAAGCACAAGAGAAGGCTGAAAAAAAACAAGACAAAATAGAAAAGGAAATAGAAGAACGAAACCGTGCAAGAAAAAGTTATATAGACGCTAAAGACGATTTAAAAAACGCACAAAACAAATACGAAAGAAAATTAAAAAAAGGGAAGTTATCTCCAAACGATATTGAAGATTGGAAAGAGAAACTTGAGGAATTACAAAAGAAAGCTAGCGATTACGAGCGTAAATATCAAAAATTATAATTTTAAAATGAAAGAAGCCAGCTTAAAGGTTGCTTTAATTCAATCTAATTTAGTTTGGGAAAATCCGCTACAAAATCGACTCAATTTCACTTCAAAAATAGAATTGATTTCTGGTAAAGCAGATTTTATAGTTTTACCAGAATTATTTACATCTGGTTTTACTATGAATCCAGAAAACGTTTCAGAAACTATGGAAGGAGAAACCATAACTTGGTTAAAACAACTTTCCAAAAAATGCAACTTGGCCATAACTGGTAGTTTGGTTATTAAAGTTGATAATACGTATAGAAATAGGCTAGTCTTTGTAGAGCCAAACGGAACTATAAATTATTACGATAAACGCCACAGTTTTACTTTAGCTGGAGAAAACAAGGTTTATACGTCAGGAAATAAAAAGCTAATTATAGAGTATAAAGGCTTTAAAATTTGCCCATTAATTTGTTACGATTTACGTTTCCCTGTTTTTGCTAGAAACGTTGAGAATTACGATGTTCTACTTTATACAGCTAATTGGCCAAAACAACGTATTCAGGCTTGGAAAACACTATTAAAAGCACGTGCCATAGAAAATATGAGTTATTGTATTGGTGTAAATAGAGTAGGTTTGGATGCAAACAACTATGAATATTCCGGAGATTCTGCGGTCTATAATGTTTTAGGCGAAAAAGAATCAAAATTAGAAGCTTATAAAGCAGGCATTGAAATAGTAACCTTATCTAAAACCCATATAGAAACCACAAGAAAAAAGCTTGGTTTCTTAAACGATATGGATGATTTTGAAATGCGTTTAGATTAATAGATGTTTTTCTGTCGGATTCAAATCTGAGTACTAATATAGTATTGTAGATTCTGCGTAGTGGCGAAGAATGAGAAAAAAATAATTTTTCAGTTTAGACTAATCTAAAGTAAATTCAATCTCTTCGTCCCAACTTGCTCTAACTTCTACTTCTTCATTGGAATAACTTACACGTTCTGGTTGTTCTTGTTTTAAGTAGTTTCCAGCATCGTAAATGCCATTTTTATTGGTGTCAAAAAGGACTCTTAGATAATAAATGCCAGGTTCAGTATTGAGAAATTCAATAGGTTGTGTTTTTTCTTTAATGTAAACACTATATTTAATTTCGTTTTTATTATCTACAAGCTGAACAAAAACAGGAAATGTTACATTTTTTAAATTAACTTTTTTATTCCCGTAGCTATCTAGTTTTTTAGTAGTAACTCTAAACTGTAACGTGTCATTCGTTTTACCAAAAAAGTCTGTTATGGCATTTGGTAATAAATCTAAAGTATATTTATTGTCTTCGGTTTTATCAAAATTGAAGCTATACGTGTTTTCTAAAACATCTAAGTCAGTTTTAAAACTTACAGAAACAGAATCTTTATCCATTATTTTAATAAAGGCTGGATCTATTTTAGAAAATGGAATGTTAGCATTTATTCTAAAGTTTTCGTCTAAACGAATCTTACCTTTATTTAAGTCAGTTATTTTTAAAGTATCGCGTCTATTGTCTTTAATTCTAACTGTAAATGTGTCAATCTTTTTAGAATTAGTCACTTTAAAGATTAAAGAGTCTTGTTCTAATTTAGGCTTGTAAAAATAATTTAAGCTGTCTTTTTCAAATTGTTTAATAACTACAGACTCAAATTCTTTTGGTGTTTCAGAAAGCGTTTGAATCTTAAAATTTGTGTAATCACCTTCAAAACCAAAAGTAATATTCTCCCCAGAAACTAACCTTGGCTTTAAAGCCTTATCATCTATTGCTTCCTTAAATAATTTAATATCGTAAAAAGTAGAATCTTGTCCAACAGTAATAAAATCTTCAATAAAACCTATTTTGTCTCCTTTTTGCTGAAATTTTTGATCTTCGTTATTATCCTTAATAGCAACTAACTTGTAGGTTCCAGCTTTTATGTTTTCTATTTTAAAATTAGTCGTGCTATCTTGTGTGTTAGTCATGTATTTAGGTTTCTTTAAATACACTACAGAATCTTTATATGTACTATCTTTTTCGTATAAATTAACAATTACAAATGGTTCTACTTTTCTATCAAAAGCGTCACTAATTTTCCCGTGAACCTTTAGAGAGTCTATGTAAGTTCCTGTAGAAAAAACATATTTAAAAAACGGAAATGGGTTTTCTTCGTTATTATCTACAATACTATTTCCAAAATTAAAACTATAGGTTGTGTTTTCTTCTAAATCACTATTTAATTTAATTTTAATATACTTGCTAGCAGTACTTAAAGGTGTTATTTCTGGCTCAATATCCATTGGTGGAGAAATAATTAATTGTTTGCTTAGATTTTTAATCTTAACATATTCATCAAAGTAAATACGGATTTCTTTCCCTTTAAAATTAGTGCTAAAATTTTCTGGTTCAGATTTTGTTATTTTTGGAGGTAACACATCTTTATCGCCACCAGATGGATTTCCTCTGTTGGCACAATTTAAAATAATAGCAAGAATAATTACTAGAAATAAAGTATTGTAAATACGTGTTTTCATAAACCTAAACTAAATTCTAAAACAAAGAAACAACTTATTTAGCTTTTAACGAAAAACAACTTATGCTATTGCCATAACAGCAATACTAATTTTAATATTATGTGCTTTGTTTAGTTCTATAATACAGTTTTCTAAAGTTGCACCAGTAGTAATAATGTCGTCTACCAGTAAGATATGTTTGTTTTTAATAAGGTCTAAGTTTTGTGTGGTAAACAATTCCTTTTTTAACTGCCAACGTTCTAAACGTGTTTTTTTAACTTGAGAAGATGTATTAGTTGTTTTTACAAGTACATTATCCAAATAAGTACATTCTAAATGTTTAGCCAGAGTTTTTCCAAAACCTTCAACTTGATTATAGCCTCTTTTTTTAAGTTTTTTATAGTGCAGTGGCACAGGAATTACAACATCAATATTTTTATAATCATTACAATTAGATAGTTCTGAACCTAACCAATTTCCAAGAAAATCACTTATTATGGGTTGATTTTTATATTTTAATTGATGTATTAACTGCTGAACAATACTCTTTTTTTCGAAATAAAATAAAGACGTAGCTTGTTCAACTTCGGCTCTACCATACAAGGCTTTCTTTACTAAATTATTAGTGTCGTTGTAATGAAAATTAGTCACTGGTAAATTGTGTCTACAATTAGTGCAAATAGTAAGTTCATTATCTAAAAGAGGTTGAATACAAGCCAAGCAAACTTCTGGGAAAAACAAATTAAAAAGCGCTTTTAGCATAAGTCTATGTTGCTGATACACTTCAATTTACGAAAAATATAATTAAAACGATTCTTATATATAAAATTTAAAACTATAAAATATTTTAAGATGTTTAGATTTTAAACGTTTATCATTCTAAAAAGCGAGATAAATAACCATAGTTTTTATATTTTTGTAGTATGGCAAATCAAGACGATCAATTTAAAAAAGTAATCTCTCATGCAAAAGAGTATGGTTACATTTTCCAGAGTAGTGAAATTTACGATGGATTAAGTGCAGTATATGATTACGCACAAAATGGAGTAGAATTAAAAAAGAACATTCGCGATTATTGGTGGAAAGCAATGGTGCAATTAAACGACAACATTGTTGGTTTAGATTCATCTATCTTTATGCATCCAAAAACGTGGAAAGCTTCTGGTCATGTAGATGCGTTTTCGGATCCTTTAATAGATAATAAAGATTCTAAAAAGCGCTACAGAGCAGATGTTTTAGTAGAAGATTATTGTGCTAAGATTGAAGCTAAAATAGATAAAGAAGTTGCTAAAGCCGCAAAACGTTTTGGTGATGATTTTAATAAAGAGGAATTTGTAGCTACTAACGGCAGAGTTAAGGGGTATCAAGATAAAATAGATAGTATTTTAAAGCGTTTAGGCGAATCTTTAACTAACGAAGATTTAGCCGATGTTAAAGCTTTAATAGAAGAATTAGAAATTGCTTGTCCACTTTCTGGAAGTAGAAACTGGACAGATGTTAAGCAGTTTAACTTAATGTTTGGAACTAAACTAGGAGCAAGTGCAGAATCTGCAATGGATTTGTATTTAAGACCAGAAACAGCGCAAGGTATTTTTGTAAACTTTGCAAACGTTCAAAAAACGGGACGTATGAAAATTCCTTTTGGAATTGCTCAAACAGGAAAAGCGTTTAGAAATGAGATTGTTGCAAGGCAATTTATTTTTAGAATGCGTGAGTTTGAACAAATGGAAATGCAATTTTTTATTAAACCAGGAACTCAAATGGAATGGTACGATTTTTGGAAAGAAAATCGTTTAAAATGGCATAATTCTTTAGGTTTAGGTGCGGAAAATTATCGCTTCCATGACCACGAAAAATTAGCACATTACGCAGATGCAGCATCTGATATTGAGTTTAAGTTTCCTTTTGGGTTTAAAGAATTAGAAGGAATACATTCTCGTACAGATTTTGATTTAAAAGCGCACGAAGAACATTCTGGTAAGAAATTACAATACTTTGATCACGAAGAAAACAAAAGTTATACACCATACGTATTAGAAACGTCTATTGGTTTAGATCGTATGTTTTTAGCTGTATTCTCGTCTTCTTTAATGGAAGAAGAATTAGAAAATAATACAACACGTACAGTTTTAAAATTACCAGCAGTTTTAGCACCAACAAAAGCCGCTATTTTTCCATTAGTTAAAAAAGATGGATTACCAGAAATAGCAAAACAAATTGTTGAAGATTTAAAATGGGATTTCAATGTAGCATACGATGAAAAAGATGCTGTTGGAAAACGTTATAGACGTCAAGATGCTGCAGGAACACCATTTTGTATTACTGTAGATCATGACACTATAGAAAACCAAACGGTTACTATTAGGCATAGAGATACTATGGAGCAAAAACGTGTTGCTATAGCAGATTTAAAAGATATTATTGCTCAAGAAGTAGATGTAAAACATTGGTTGAAGCGAATGTAAATTCGTAATATATTAATGTGTTAATTTTTAGATTAACGCCATAAAAAAACTCCCAAAACTGAACTTCAGTTTTGGGAGTTTTTTTATTAAGCAATAGTTTTCTAATCTCTAAAAGACTAGCAACTAAGTACTAATTAAAAGTAAACTCTGTACATGTTTTAGAGTATGCATTTTGAATAACTAATTTAATGGCATCTTTTCCTTCTTCAGCTTTACCAATTAGTTCTTTTCCATTATAGACATCTCCATTTTCTTTCCAGATAAATGCTTTGTTATTATCTCCTCTATTTACAATAGCACGTTCACCTTGAGATTTACCAATTCTAAATGATTGAAATTCTCTGTTGTATTTTACTCCTGCAGGATAATAAGTTTCTGAGTTAAAGTAAGAGTTTCCGTTAGAAAATAAATAACTTACACAGTTACCAACTTCGCTACGTTCAGAAATTTTAACGGTATTAATCTGAATAATTTTCCAGTCGCCAACATATTTAGTAGCTACTAAATTAATAAGGATAGTACCTTTTTCAGTAATTTGTCCGTCTATAGTAGATACAAATTCTACAACACCAGAAA
This sequence comes from Mesoflavibacter sp., assembly GCA_034110465.1. Lineage (GTDB taxonomy): Bacteria > Bacteroidota > Bacteroidia > Flavobacteriales > Flavobacteriaceae > Aurantibacter. Next base: position 93,066 of record JAWUZD010000012.1, on the reverse strand, counting down.
TAGTTCCTGCTTTTTCTTTTTGAGACTCATAAACAACATCTTTTAAAGTCAGTTTAAAATTGTAGTTATTGTCTTTAGCTTTGTCTTTTAGTTCAATTTTAGTTTCCTCTAAGTTAGAAGTATATCTTTTTAAAGCACCTGTTAAACCAACATACGTAGTATTGTTGTTAAACTTCTCGTGCATTAAATCTCCTAATTTAGTAATACTTGTACTATCGTTTAAAGTATTATTATATTTTATATATGAGTTTAATAAGGTTTTTACTGGCTTGTCTTGAGCATAACTAGTAGTAAATGCAAGGCAAAATATAGCTAAAGCTATATGTAAAGGAGCAAATTTTTTCATAAGTGGTAGTTTGTGTTTTTAAAATTTGGTACAATATATAAAAAAAGATGTTTTAAAACTACTTTAGATGTTTTATTAAAAATAAGCTTTTAACTGAATATTTCCTGTGTGAACTGCTCTACTGGTTTCTGTTTTTCGACCAAAATAAGTTAAATTTAAGTCTAAGTATTTGGTGATTTTCTTTTGCGCAATAACACTCCAAGTTAAATTTCTACCTGGTTGTAAACCTTCTAGTAATTGATAACCAACTGGCGAGTTTGTGTTTCCAGAAAAGGTGTTGTTAATTACATTAAATTCTCCACTTACTGTACCTTTAATAGCATCTTTTGGAGTTAGTCCAAAACTTAAGCCATATTTATTTTGTTGTAAGGCTTCTAAATTTCCAATGGTATTATTTTTGTTTAAATATTGATAAAACACATCAAAATGTGTGTTCTCGGTAAGTAAATAAGATAGTTTTGGGAAAAATGTTTCGCTATCAATATTAAAATTTTTGCTACTAAAGTTTTCACTTTCACTAATACTATTACTTAAAATTGTTTCAATAGTAACTAGCCAACTATTTTTAATTTTGTGATTAAAATTTAGAATATGACTTGTTAATTCGTTTTCTATAAATCCAAAGGTTAAGGTATTAGAAGTAGAGTTGTTTAAATAAGAATAACTTGTGGTGTATTTTTGTTTTCCTCTATTAAAAAACAATGTGTTTCTAAAGTTAAGTTGTAAGCCTAAAATATCTTCTTCGTTTTTTCTAAAAGGATTTAGGTTAAAGTTATCTCCTTTTCGTTCTGTTTTTTGGTCAATTAAGTAACTGGTTTGATTATAAAAATGGGATAAAATTTTACTAATTTTATTTTCAGAATTAACCCAATTTGTTGGATTTAATATTAAAGTTTGACTCAATCTATTTTGATGTGTTTTTAAGAAATTTTGATTTGGAAAAAGTACTCTAAGATATTCGCCTTGATCTTGAAAAGGCGCAACTTCAAATTCTTCTAATTCCTGAATACTATTAGTGTTATAATCTATCCAGACATAAGAACCTTGACCTAATTCCACTTGAACATAAGTATAATCTTGTCTTGGAATAGCGCCAGAATTGGTTTCGAAAACCGTATTGCTTTGAACAAATCCTTTTAGAAATTTCTGATTATATTGTAATCTGGAGTTTAATGAGTTTTCTGAAGAGATGTTTTCTGCGGAATAGTTTAACGTTCTGTAGTTTACAAATAGACTTAAATTAGTTTTTGAGTTTTCTATTAATTTAGAGTCTACATAATAAGTGTTACTTTTATTTACTTCTTCTAATTTGTTATTAACCAAACTATCGTTAATACGATACTTGTAGCCAATTTCTGTAAAAACACCTGTACTATCACCAATTCCTGTAAAGGCATTGTATGCAATAAATCGCTGACTTAAATTGGTAAGTAATTTTGTGTCTTTTATTCTTTTTTTGTTTTCTTCGGAAGAAAATTCAGCTCCAAACCATTGCTTTTCTAGTCTATAAATTGCTCTATTGTTGGTTCTAAAAAAGCGAGATTCTGCATTAACTTCATCGGTGTTTAAAAGACTTGTGTTTGTATTAATGTTTAGTTTTTTGTGTTTGTAATTGGAGCTTATATTGTGTTTGCTTCCTTTAAAATTTTCTTCAAAGTCTAAATATTCAAATTTATAATTTACATTTAGTTTGTCTTTTTTAGTCCAAAATATACCGGAAGTTGCTAGAAGCTGATCTCCTAAATTTGTGTTTAGTTGATTACTTCTAGGCTGATTTATATTCCAGTTTCTATTAAATTCTACTTCATACAAACCCTCAATATTTCTAAAATCTTTATTTATAAAATCCACATCAGTATAAACAGATAATAGATTTAGACGGTCTTTTTTAATTAAGTCTCTGGTTAAATTTAGCTTTCCTGCAAATCCGTTATTGTTCTCATCGTCTATATCAGAAAATAAGTTTAAATCGTTTTTACTTGCAGCAATTTCAAACAATGCTTTTGTTTTTTCATTAAATTCGTAACTACCATTTACAGTAGCTATTTGTAATTTTGTTGGTGCAATAAGTTGTACTATTGGTGAATAACTTCCTTGAGAAATACCAGAAATTGGCGTAACATATTCAAAAATATTAGAAATGGCATTAGAACTTGTTATGTTGTAATCTCCATTGTTTTGCCCAACATTAGTAAAACGAACGCTAAATAATTCATCTGCAGGATTTGTAGAAAAAACATAAATAGTTTCTGTTCCAACAACATCTTTCTTATATAAAATACGATTTTCGTTATAAGCTTCGGCAATTTCAGAATTTGTTGTCATAAGTGCTTGGTTATCTCCAGCTTCACTTAAAGTAGTTATTTGTTCAGTGCTTATATTTTGTTGTAATGGGTTGTTTTTAGAATCGTTTTCAGAATATACAGAAGCAGAAACTTGAAGTTTTTCACCTTTATGTTCCCCACCAGCATAAACAACAAGTCTAGAATAATTACGCTCACTATATTGAAAATCTACGTTAACACGCATTTCTGAAGTCACAGGATAAGTGGAGTTAAAAATTAGTTCTCCAGCATTATAATCTATAATGTAATCTTTGTTTTCTCCTCTTTGTAATGCAATTCCATTAACAGAAATAGTTTCGCTTCCAGACACAATTAATACAAATAATTCTCCATTTCCACCTTGTAATTTATATGGACCTTGATTTCCTTCTTGTGCAGTAAATTGGTAGGTTTGAAATTGACCTCTAACTAATGCACCAGCAGCAAAAATTTTTGTCTCGTTAGCTTCATTTCCAATATTTGCAGCTAGTAATAAACCTTGAACACGTTTATTAAAATTGGCAAAATAAGAGGTGTTGTTTTGGAGATCTATATCTCCAGCTCTTATAGACCATTTATTAGTATAAAGTTCTATAAAAATTTGATCAAATTCATCTAAACGCTGAGAATAACCACTTTGTTGTAATGGCACATTCGCATCTTGAATACTTGCCCGTAATGTAATTTTATCGTTTAGTTTCCCCGAAATTTGTAAGTCTAATTCACTATTTAAAACAGAGTTCTGATTATTTCCTACGGTAACACCACGAGAGATACTTCCAGACGTGTTTAATCCATCAAAAGGTTTAAATGTTTTTTCTTCTGTGGGTTCCTGAAATTTATATAATTTTTCTTGATTACTATTATTTTCAACAATCAAATCAGTATTTAAACCTCGATATATTCTAGTAATAAATTCTGGGTATTTTCTGTAATTTATAATAATACTATCAGAATCAATAGTATTTTTTAATTTTAAGGTAGCGCTACTAAAATCTATACTGTAGTTTGTAGAATCTATAATTTCCCCACTTTTTGTAGTTACTTTAAATTGATAAGATCTAATACTAAATGGTTCTATTGTAATAGTATCTGAAACAGCCATTTTTTTTGAACTCACCTCTTGTAACTCATCTTGCGAAAACGCAACACAGCCTATAAAGAAGAGAATTATAAAAAGACAATATTTCATATTGAGTAAACTAAATTTTTATAGAATTATTTCATAAAAAACAGTAAGTTTTATAGTGTAAAAGTAAAGCATTATTTACTTTAGCTAAAATTCATTTCAATATATCCTAATGAAAATTATTTCTTACAATGTAAATGGTATAAGAGCAGCTTTAAAAAAAGGGTTTATAGATTGGCTAAAAAGTGCTAATCCAGATGTTTTATGTTTACAAGAAATTAAAGCAAATAAAGAACAGTTAGATTTAAGTGTGTTTGAAGAAGCTGGTTATAAATATAACTATTGGTATTCTGCACAAAAAAAAGGCTATAGTGGTGTGGCTATTTTAAGTAAAGTGGAACCAGATCATATAGAGTATGGAACAGGAATAGAAGAAATGGATTTTGAAGGAAGAAATATTCGTGCAGATTTTGGCGACATATCTGTAATGAGTATATATTTGCCAAGTGGAACAAATATTGAACGCTTAGAGTTTAAGTTTGGTTATATGGATTCAATTAAAACCTATTTAAAGGAATTAAGAGTAGAAAAACCAAATTTGGTAGTTTGTGGTGACTATAATATTTGTCACGAAGCAATAGATATTCATAATCCAAAAATGAAAGGTGTTTCAGGGTTTTTACCTGAAGAACGTGAGTGGTTAACCAGTTTTGTAAATTCAGGTTTTACAGATTCTTATCGTTTTATTCATCCAGAGAAACAAGAATTTAGTTGGTGGAGTTATAGAGCAAACTCTAGAGCTAATAATAAAGGTTGGCGTTTAGATTATGCAATGGTTTCAGAAAACTTAAAATCAAAAATAAAAAGAGCGCTTATTTTAACAGAAGCCAAACATAGCGACCATTGTCCAATAGTAGTTGAATTAGATAAATAAAATAAATTATGAAAAACAGACTTCTAACTTTTGCCTTATCAAGTGTATTATTAACAGCTTGTGTATCGCCAAAAGTATATAAAGATTTAGAAAATAAATATGCAGATTTAAAAAAGGAAAATTCTGATTTAGCCGATGAGAATGCAACCTTATTAAAAACTAAAAATGCAACGTCTAACGATTTTATTAAGTTAAAGTCTGAATACGATCAAGCAGTTGACACTAAAAATAAATTAGTAGCAGATTTAGCCGCAGCAAGAACAAATTATAATACACTTAAGGAATCTTATGATGCTTTAGAAAAAAACAGTTCATCTGCTTTATCAGAAAACACTAAGAAAAATAAAGAGCTTTTAGCAAAACTAGAAGCTAAAGAATCTGCATTAGCATCAGAAAGTGCAAGATTAGAAACTTTAAAAGCAGAATTAGAAAATAGATCTCAGCGCGTAGCAGAGTTAGAAAGTGTAATAGCTGCAAAAGATGCTTCTATGACAGAGCTTAAAAATTCAATTTCAAGTGCATTAACAGATTTTGAAGGTAAAGGGTTAACGGTAGAGCAACGAGATGGAAAAGTCTATGTATCTATGGAAAACAAGCTGTTGTTTAAACCAGGAAGTTGGTCTGTTGGACAAGATGGCGCAAAAGCTGTTATGCAGTTAGGTGAAGTTTTAGCAGAAAACCCAGAAATTTCAGTTTTAATTGAAGGACATACAGATAACGATCCATTTAAAGGATCTAATCAAATTTCAGGTAATTGGGATTTATCTACTAAAAGAGCTACAGCAATTGTAAATATATTAGAAAAAAATAAGTCAATTAAAAGAGATAATCTTACTGCAGCAGGACGAGGAGAATTTGCTCCAATAGCAACTAATGAAACTCTTGAAGGAAAAGCAAAAAATAGACGTATAGAAGTTATACTAACACCTAAGTTAGATAAGCTTTCAAGATTGTTAGAGAAAAGATAATTTTTATTAATTTTACCAAATTAACAAACATTTAAGCCTTTTAGCAGGATAACATGCTAAAAGGCTTTTTATATTTACAGAACTAATTTTTTAAAGATGAAATACACAACACTACCTAATACAGATATAAAAGTAAGTAAAATTTGTCTAGGCTCTATGACTTGGGGAAACCAAAACACAGAATCAGAAGGACACGAGCAATTAGATTATGCCGTAAGTCAAGGTGTTAATTTTATTGATACTGCAGAACTGTATCCAGTTCCTGCCACAGCAGAAACTCAAGGAAGAACAAGTAAAATAATTGGTAATTGGTTAAAAAATCAAAAAAGAGAAGATTTAGTTATAGCCTCAAAAATTGCAGGTCCTGGAGACTATACAGCACATATTAGAACCTCTGGTTTTTCTAAAGAAGCTCTAAATGAAGCAGTAAATTCTGAATTAAAACGTTTGCAAACAGATTATATAGATTTATACCAATTACATTGGCCAGAAAGAACAACAAATACTTTTGGTGTAAGGGATTATGTAAAGCAAAAAGAAGAGGTTTGGCAGGATAATTTTCAAACTGTTTTAGAAACATTAAGCGATTTAGTAAAATCTGGAAAAATAAGAAACGTAGGCTTAAGTAATGAAAAGGCTTGGGGAACTATGCGTTATTTAAATGAAGCAGATAAAAATAAATTAGTAAGACCAATAACTATTCAAAACGCATATTCTTTAATAAATCGTATTTACGAAGGTGATATGGCGGAAATTTCTGACAGAGAAAACATAGGACTTTTGGCATATTCTCCAATGGCATTTGGTGTATTGTCTGGAAAATATTTAAAAGGAATTGAAGGATCTAATTCAAGATTAAAGTTATTTCCACGTTTTGCAAGATATAGCAGTGAGCAATCCACAGAAGCTACTAGACTGTATTTAGAATTGGCAGAAAAGAATAATTTAACACTAGCACAAATGAGCTTAGCCTTTGTAAACCAAAGACCATTTATAACAAGTAATATTATTGGAGCAACAAGTTTAGAGCAATTAAAAGAAAACATTAAATCTATAGAGGTTACTATTTCGGATGAGTTGTTAGGAGAAATAAATAAAATTCATAGTATTATGCCTAATCCAGCTTCTTAAAAAAAGTGATTTTAAGACATAAAAAAACGCGTTACTAAATATTAGTAACGCGTTTTTTATTAATTAATGAGCTTGCCATCTTTATCAGAAAAATTATATTCTAGATAAGTAAATGCATCTCTTGGTGATACTTTCACCCATTTTTTGTGTTCAAAAAACCACTTTGAACGGATAGACGGAAATCCTTTGGTTAAAAAGGCTGCAATAAAAGGATGCGTATTTAACGTTACCTTTTTATGGCCTTTTTTTAATAGTTGATCAATTTCGTGTTCAATTTTTTGCACTATTCCTATTGGTGCTTCAATTTCTTGGCCTTCATTTCCATCAGGATTAGCTTCTCGCGTCTTGATGTTCATTTCTGGTCTTACACGTTGTCTTGTAATTTGTATTAGCCCAAATTTGCTTGGAGGCAATATTTTGTGCTTTGCTCTATCATCTTTCATTTCTTCTCGTAAATGATCGAAAAGTTGTTTTCTATGTTCGGCAGTATTTAAGTCAATAAAATCGACCACAATAATTCCGCCCATATCTCTTAGACGTAGTTGTCTTGCAACCTCCGTTGCAGAAATTAAGTTGACTTCTAAAGCTGTATCTTCTTGAGAGTTTGCTTTGTTAGAACGATTACCACTATTTACGTCTACTACATGTAAAGCTTCCGTATGCTCTATAACAAGGTATGCACCTCTAGACATAGAAACTGTTTTGCCAAAAGCAGTTTTAATTTGACGTTCAATACCATATTTTTCAAAAATTGGTACGTTAGCATTGTAATGCTTAACAATAGACTCCTTTTTTGGTGCAATTGTTTGCACATAATCTTTTACTTGTTCAAATAGTTGTGCATCATCTACTTGAATTCCTGTAAAGGAATCGTTAAATATGTCTCTTAAAATTGAAGAGGCTTTATTTAATTCTCCTAATACTTTACTTGGATGGTTTGCTTTGTGTAGTTTTTTACACATTGTATTCCACTTACCAAGTAAGTTTTGTAAATCTTGATCTAATTCTGCCACTTTTTGGCCTTCTGCTACTGTACGAACAATAACTCCAAATCCTTGAGGTGTTATGCTCTTTACAAGTCTTTTTAAGCGGTCTTTTTCTTCTTTGTCCTCTATTTTTTGAGAAATAGAAATACGATTAGAAAAAGGCACTAAAACTATATATCTTCCGGCAATAGAAAGCTCTGAGCTTATTCTTGGGCCTTTAGAAGATATTGGTTCTTTTACAACTTGAACCAGTATAGATTGGTTAGATTTTAGAACATCGCTAATAGTTCCGTCTTTAGCAATGTCTTGTTCAAATGGGAAATTTTTTAAAGAAAAATCTTTAAGTTTACCTGAGCTTACATTTTTAGTGAATTTTATAACTGAAGAGATTTTAGGTCCTAAATCGTGATAATGTAAAAAGCCATCTTTTTCGTAGCCTACATTTACAAATGCCGCATTTAGTCCCGGAACAGCTTTGCGTACTTTAGCAATAAATATATCGCCTACAGCAAATTTGTTATCATCTTCATCTTTATGTAATTCAATAAGTTTTCCATCTTTTAATAAGGCAAAATCAACATGTTCCGGATTAGATCGAATAATCAATTCTTTTTCCATTTCGTTAATTTTTATCCATACAATTAAGTACAGATGGATTATACATTATTTCTTTCACAGGATGATTAAATCCAATGAGTTTCTAGCTTAATTAAGGTTGTTAAATTAAGTAGAACTCTATTTCAAAGAACTGAGTTTTTAATAAACCAAAAAAGTAGTCTTACAACTACTTTTTTAACTTATTACTTTTTCTTGTGACGATTAGCGCGTCTTCTTTTCTTACGCTTGTGTGTCGCAACCTTGTGTCTTTTACGTTTTTTACCGCTTGGCATAAAATAGGTTTTTTTAGATTAATAATTCGTTTTTACTTTACTTCTACGTTAGTTTTTACACCTTCTACAAATACTTTAGCTGGCTTAAACGCAGGTATGTTGTGTGCAGGAATTTTAATAGTCGTATTTTTTGAAATGTTACGACCAGTTTTTTCTGCTCTGGTTTTAATTATAAAGCTTCCAAAACCTCTAAGGTAAACATTATCTCCAGCTTCTAAAGAAGTTTTTACTTCTTCCATAAAAGTTTCAACTGTAGCTTGTACGTCTCCTTTTTCTATTCCTAATTTTTCAGAAATTTTAGATACTAAATCTGCTTTAGTCATTTTGTTATAATTAAGTTACTAAATTTATAAGGCTTGCAAATATAGTCATTTAATATTCAATATTTCAAGCGTAATTCATTAAAATTTATAGCAATAAAAGATTAATTTTGACTTTTATATTTTTAGTACTAGATGAATTTCTCAAAAACTCTAATTAATTGGTATTCAGTAAATAAAAGGAGTCTTCCGTGGAGAGAAACTCAAACCCCTTATTTTATTTGGCTGTCTGAAATTATATTACAGCAAACACAGGTTAAGCAAGGCTGGCCATATTACACTAAATTTACAGTGAATTTTCCATCAATTTTCGATTTAGCAGAAGCAAAAGAAGAAGATGTTCTAAATTTATGGCAAGGCTTAGGTTATTATTCTAGAGCACGAAATTTACACTCATCTGCTAAATATGTAGTTGAAAATCTTAATGGTGTTTTTCCTAGTACTTATGATGATATAAAAAAACTTAAAGGCGTTGGCGATTATACAGCAAGTGCAATAGCTTCTATTTGTTTTAATGAGAAAACTGCAGTTGTAGATGGCAATGTTTATCGAGTTTTAGCTCGAATATTTGGTATTGAGACACCTATAAATAGCACTAATGGGATTAAAGAATTTAAAGTTTTAGCTCAAGAGTTATTGGATAAAAAACAACCAGCTACGTTTAATCAAGCGATAATGGATTATGGATCGCAAGTTTGTAAGCCAAAACAGCCTTTATGTAGTGACTGCGTATTTAATGCTAAATGCATAGCTTTTAACACAAATAAAGTGAATGAATTACCTGTAAAAATTAAAAAAACTAAAGTGACTACTAAATTTTTTAATTTTCTGGTAATTATAAATGATGATAATGTTGTTTTAGAAAAACGTATAGGAAAAGGTATTTGGCAAAACCTTTATCAGTTTCCATTATATAATAGTTTATCTGAAGTTGATACTTCCGAAATCTATTCATATATAAAAAGAGAATTAGAACTTAAGGATTTTGATGTGTCTTTATATAATCAAGTGCCTGTAGTTCATAAATTATCACATCAGCATTTGTATACCAAATTTTGGGTGGTTAATACGTCTGAGAAATGTAAAAATTCAATTAAAATAAACAAATTACACGATTTTCCTGTACCAGTTTTAATAGCGAATTTTATAAAATCATTTAATTTTTAGCACGAACTTTTATTTTTTTTGTAACTTTATTAAATTGAAATAGTAGATTAGCCATTTAAATTAAAAATTATGTCTGGAACTTTAAATAAAGTGATGCTTATAGGCCATTTAGGCGACGAAGTTAAAATGCATTATTTTGAAGGTGGTAATTGTGTTGGTCGTTTTCCTTTAGCCACTAACGAAACTTATACAAGTAAACAAACTAACGAACGTGTTACAAACACAGAATGGCATAATATTGTAGTTAGAAATAAAGCTGCAGAAATCTGCGAAAAATATCTAACAAAAGGCGATAAAGTTTATGTAGAAGGAAGAATTAAGTCAAGAAAATGGCAAGATGATGCTGGTGTAGAACGCTATTCATCTGAAATTCAAGTCACAGATTTCACGTTTTTAAGTACTAAAAAAGATCCTCAAAACGTACCACAGCAAACTGAAACACCAAAAACAGCAACAAAGACAATTAAGGATAAACCCGAAAAAGATGATTTACCCTTTTAATTTAAAAAAATAACATTGGATCCTGAACCCACAAGATTATTATTTTCATTTTTAACTATCGATTTTTCTGTATTTTCAGATGTTTTTAGTTTTATATTACTGTTTATTCTGTTGTTTTTTTCAGCATTGATTTCTGGAGCAGAAGTAGCTTTTTTCTCCTTGTCTAAATCGGTTTTAGAAGAAGAGCAAACTGATAAACGTATCATTATAATTTCAAAACTTTTAGAACGCCCCAAAAAATTATTAGCAACTATTCTTGTTGCCAACAACTTTATAAACATTGCTGTAGTAATTCTCTTTGCATTTTTAGGAGATATTATTTTTGCAGGGATTTCCTCGGAAGTACTAAAGTTTGTTTTAGAAGTCGTTTTAATCACCTTTTTAATCTTACTTTTTGGAGAGATATTACCTAAGATTTACGCAAGTAGAAACAATGTAAAATTCGCAAAACTTATGGCGTATCCGTTAAAGGTTTTAGACGTGTTGTTCTCGCCTTTAAGTATGCCAATGCGCGCTATTACTATTGGTATTCATAAGAAATTAGGAAAACAAAAAGTTAATTTAAGTGTAGATCAGCTATCACAAGCTTTAGAATTAACTAGTGATGAAGATACTACAGACGAAGAACAGAAAATCCTTCAAGGAATTGTATCTTTTGGTAACACAGATACCAGACAAGTTATGCAACCAAGGATTGATATTTTTGCGTTGAATATAGTCGAGTCATTTCAAAACATTCTTCCTAAATTAATAGATAAAGGTTATTCTAGAATTCCTGTTTACGAAGAAAGTATAGACCAAATTAAAGGTATTCTTTATGTTAAAGATTTATTACCACATAATAACGAAGATGAGTATGATTGGACAACGCTTTTAAGAGAACCCTTTTTTGTTACAGAAAATAAGAAATTAGACGATTTAATGTCGGAATTTCAAGAGAGAAAAGTCCATTTAGCAGTTGTTGTAGATGAATATGGTGGAACATCTGGATTGATTTCTTTAGAAGATGTTATTGAAGAAATTGTTGGAGATATTAGTGATGAATTTGATGATGAGGATTTAGTTTATTCTAAGTTAGACGATAAAAACTATGTGTTTGAAGCTAAAACAGCTTTAAAAGATTTTTATAGAGTTATTAAATTAGAAGACGAAACCATTTTTGAAACAAAAAAAGGTGAAGCAGAAACTTTAGCTGGGTTGATTTTAGAAGTTTCAGGAAAATTTCCTAAACGAAATAGTAAAATAAATTTCGAAAATTACGTTTTCACTATAGAGGCTTTAGATAAAAAACGCATAAAACGTTTAAAAGTAACCTTACCTTAAATTTAATATGTACAGAATTCTTATACTTTTTTTATTATTTCTAGTGGTATCTTGTCAGGAAGATGTTACGCCAAAACCAAAAGCACAATTAAGATTAAGTTATCCAGAAGCAATTTATAAAACGAAAGAAACTAATCTGCCTTTTAGTATTGATGTAAATACGTTTTCCGACACCTTAAAAATTTCAAAAATTAGAGGGGATAAAGAAAGTATTGCAGTAAATATTGAATATTCTATGATAAAAGGGACTATTTATTTAACATATAAGCCTGTAAATAATAATCCGGAAAATTTAAAAAAATATTTAATAGATGCTCAGAATTTTACACAAGAGCATACTAAAAAAGCAGACGATATTGTTGAGCAAATATACGAAAACAAAGACAGAAAGGTCTATGGGATGTTTTATGAAGTTGGCGGAAATGCGGCATCGCAATCTCAATTTTATGTAACAGATAGTATAAATCATTTTTTAACAGGATCATTGTATTTTTATGCAAAACCTAATTACGATTCTATTTTACCAGCAGCACATTACCTAAAAAGTGACATCCAACAATTAATGGAAACTATTACTTGGAAATAATCAAAATTTATGATGAATTGGGAGCAGCTTTTATCACTTAAAAGACAAGGCGATAAAAACAAACGTTTAAGAAAAGAACAAGACGAAACTCGTTTAGGATTTGAGGTGGATTACGATCGTGTTATTTTTTCTACAGAGTTTAGAAGCTTACAAGACAAAACTCAAGTTATACCATTATCTAAAACAGATTTTGTACATACACGTCTAACACATAGTTTGGAAGTAAGTGTTGTGGGAAGATCTTTAGGAAGATTAGTTGGTAAGAAAATATTAGAAAAACATCCAAATTTAAAAGATTCATTAGGTTATCAAGCAAACGATTTTGGAGCTATAGTAGCGTCTGCAGCCTTAGCGCATGATATTGGAAATCCACCTTTTGGACATTCTGGGGAAAAAGCTATTGGCGAGTTTTTTAAAACGGGCGAAGGACTTCAGTATAAAGATCAACTTACCGATAAAGAATATCAGGATTTATGTGATTTTGAAGGTAATGCTAATGGATTAAAAATTGTAACAGAATCACGTCAAGGTAGAGAAGGCGGATTAAGATTGAGTTATGCTACATTAGGTGCATTTACAAAATATCCAAAAGAATCTTTGCCTAAAAAGCCTACAAGCGCTATATCAGATAAAAAATATGGTTTTTTTCAATCCGAAAAAGAGTCATTTGTAGAGATTGCTTCAGAACTAGGAATGGTTAAAAGAGGTCAAGATGATAATGTTAGTTATGCTCGTCATCCTTTAGCTTTTTTAGTTGAAGCTGCAGACGATATTTGTTATACAATTATAGATTTTGAAGATGGAATAAACTTAGGTTTAATTCCAGAAGAATACGCTTTAGAGTATTTAATAAACTTAGTTAGAAGTACAATAAATAAAGAAAAATACGCACAATTACAGAATACACAAGACCGATTAAGTTATTTAAGAGCTTTAGCAATAAATACTTTAATTAACGAAGCTGCTCAAATCTTTATAACTAACGAAGAAACTATCTTAAAAGGAGAATTCAATATTTCGTTATTGGATAAAAGTAAATACGAAGCCCAAATTAACGATATTATAAACTTGAGTATTGAAAAAGTTTATAAGTGCCAAGAAGTTATAGATAAGGAAATTGTTGGTTACGAAGTTATTAAAACCTTATTAAGTCGATACACTAAAGCTGTAAATAATATGTATTACAATAACGCTACAGCTTATGATAAATTATTAGTTCAGAATCTGCCTTCTACAATAAATTTTGAAAACAGTTCCCTTTATAAAAGACTGTTAAGTGTATCTCATTTTATTTCCCTTTTATCCGATACTAAAGCTATGTTACAGTTCAATAGGTTAAAAGGTGTCTTTTAGTGCTTAATTGTTAAATTATTCGGTATTTTTTTATTATAATAACAATAAGTGTTATCTTCACGTTCGAATTTAACGACCAAAAAACTATGAAAAAGAGTTACTTACTATTGGTTTTTGCTTTTATGTCTTATTGTGTTAGCGCGCAGTATTATGATAAATCAATTAAACCTACTAATTTAGAAAAGATTCAAAACGCATTGAATCAAGAGTTGAAAGCAAATTACCTAGAGTCTGATTTAGACTCTTGGATTGTTCAGAGTGATGCATCTTCAAGAAATAAGGACGCATGGTATTATTATTTAGTTCAGACTCACAATAATATAATTGTAAGAAATACAATTACGAATATATTAGTTTCTGCGGATAATATAAGTATAAATAACACCAGATTTATCCAAGGTTTAGAATCAAAAATCTCAACTTATAGTCCAACATTAAGCCCATTTTCAGCTGCGCAAAAAGCTTTGTCTTATCATGGATTGAGTGATAATTTAGAATCTAAAATTTTAGAATTCGATAAAGAAAAGAGGATTTATACTTTTAAAAAAACTAACGATTTGCAAAGTGACGTTAAAGTTTATTTAGTGTATGAGCCAACTTCAAATAACGAAGTTGTTTTAACTTGGAATGTTAATTTAGATTTTAGAGATGGTTCACATTGGTGGAACACAAGAATAAACGCAAAAACAGGAGAGTTTGTAAATCAAAATGACTGGGTTGTATCTTGTAATTTTTCTAACGATAAAAAACACAATCACAAGTTTAATGAAAAAAAGAATAAAGAAGTAGATTTTATTTCTTCAGTTTTTAAAAGTGAAAATACAGAGATAGCACTTGCCAGTTCATATAGAGTTTTGCCTTATTATACAGAAAGTCCAAACCATGGTGATTTTGAATTAATTGTAAATCCAGATGATGCAACTGCATCTCCAAGTGGTTGGCATAATGATGGAACTTCTTATACAACGACAAGAGGGAATAATGTTATTGCAAGAGATGACCAAAATGGTAATAATGGAAATGGTCCCTTAACGAATCAAAGTTCTGCTGGGTTAATTTTTGATTATGCATATGGAGGACCAAGTGTTGCAGCTAGCTCATATATAGATTCTGCAACTACACAATTGTTTTATATGACTAATATAGTTCATGATATTTATTATAAATATGGTTTTGACGAAGCTTCAGGAAATTTCCAAGAAACTAATTTTACAGGTACTGGTTCTGCTGGAGACCCAGTTGATGCAGATGTTCAAGATGGAAGTGGAGTAAATAATGCTAATTTTGGTACTCCTGGAGATGGTGGGAACCCAAGAATGCAAATGTTTTTATGGGACCAAGGAGCTTTTGATCCTAATGCAGTACCATTATTAACAATAAACAACACGTTTTTAGCTGGAGATTATAATGCTTTAGATAATGCTTTTGCTCCTGGAAATATTCCTGCTACAGGTCAGACGGCAGATTTAGTTTTAGTAATTGATAATAATACAGGTGGAACAGCATCAACAGATGTAAATGATGGTTGTGGGGCAATTATAAATGCAGCATCTCTAAGTGGAAATGTTGCAGTAGTTCGTAGAGGAGCTTGTAATTTTACTTTAAAAACTACTGAAGCTCAATCAGCTGGTGCTATTGCAATTTTAATAGTTAATAATGTTGCTGGAGAAATAAGTATGGGTGGGACGGATGCTTCTATTTCAATTCCCGCATATAGTATTAATCAAGCAGATGGAAATGCAATTATAGCAGAGATGTCTAATTCTACTATCAATGCTACATTTAACGCGCCAACCCCACCTCCTACATTTGTAAATATTGATGGAGATTTTGATAACGGTGTAGTTGGTCATGAAATTGGACATGGAATTAATAATAGATTAGTTGGAGGAAGATTTACTACTGGTTGTGTTTCATCCGCAAATGATGAATCAATGGGAGAAGGTTGGGCCGATTTTATTGGAAAAATTATTCAATTAAAAAATGTAGATAATGGCATACAGACAAATGGAGTAGGAACTTTTGTTGTAGGTCAAGCAACAAATGGACAAGGTATTAGACCAGCACCATATTCTGGGAATATAGCTAATAACCCAATGACCTACGAAACTTTAATTAATGATCCAACTAATGCAACTTATACAATCCCTCATGGTGTTGGTTCAGTATGGGCTGGGATTTTATGGGATATGACATGGGATTTAATTGCTGTACACGGTTTTACTGAAGATATTTATGACGCTAATGGAACTTTCGGAAATACAATTGCGTTAAACATAGTTGTTGAAGGAATGAAGCAGGCAGTGTGTAATCCTGGTTTTGTAGAAGCTAGAAACGCCATATTAGATGCTGATGATGTACTTTATGGTAATGGGGTGGCTGGTTCTAGAACAGGAGCAAATAGATGTATTATTTATAGTGCTTTTGCTAGAAGAGGTGTTGGTTTGAGCGCAAATCAAGGAACTATTGGTTCAACCTCTGATGGTGCTGCAGCTTATGATTTGCCTGCAACTTGTTCACCAAATTTCTTAATAGACAATGGTGATGCTGGATTAAATGAAATTTGTGAGAATACAACATCTACTGTTTATGATTTTGTGTTTTATGAGCAAAATGCTTATGATACTGATACTTCTTTTGTAGCATCAGGATTACCAGCAGGCGCATCTGTTACTTTTTCGCCAGCTACTATGAAAGATACAGGTTTGTTTTCAATGATTGTTACTGGAATACCAGCAGGAACAACAGGAACTTTTCCTATTAACATAACTCCAGGTGGAGATGCTAGTAAAGCTAGATCTGTAAGTTTAGTTATTAATCCAACAAATCCAGATCTAACAGATGGAGATACAGAGTTTTCCATTGATTCTGCTGCATTTGCTACTTTTTCTACTGGTGCAAATATTGAATTTTTACCAGGTTCAGATATAGATTTAAGATTACCAGCATCTGCTTTTAACGGTACTTTAATATGGACTGGTCCAGACGCTGCAACTTACACAACTAATTCATTAAGTTTTAATGCTGTAGCGGATAATGATCCTGCTGTAGAAGGAGCTTGGACAGTTCAAGCTAGTTTTACAAATGATTGTGGTTCTAGTTTTGCACCTCAAGCTATAAATTTCACTATTAATGTTAATCCGAGCTTAAGTGTTGAGGATAATACATTTAATGACTTTAAAGTATTTCCTAATCCAACAAATGGTATTGTAACTATTTCTGGATTGAATAACTCAAACACATTAAATATTCAATTAGTTGATATTTCTGGAAGAGTTATTTATCGTAAAGAGTTAAAAACAATTAACCAAAATAAAACTGAATTGGATTTGTCAGGTCTTTCTACTGGAACATATTTTATTCAAATAGAAACTGATTTAAATAAGACGGTTAAGAAAATTATTAAAAGATAATTTTTAAACTAATCTATATACTAAAAAAGACCTTAAATATTTGAGGTCTTTTTTAGTATATAGATTTAATTTTATTAGCTATTTTTTGTGGAGATAACCCGATAAAGTCTTGTAACTCTTCAGTAGTTCCGTGTTCAATAAACTTATCTGGAATTCCTAAAGAGGTAATTAGGTTTTTATAATTATTTCTACTTGCAAAAGAATTTATAGATGTTGCTAATCCTCCAATTATAGAATTGTCTTCAATGGTAATAATTTTTTTAAAATTTTTAAATATTATATGAAGTAGATCTTCATCTAAAGGCTTTAAAAATTTTATATCAAAGTGTGCGATTTCAGAAGTTTTATTAGTTAAATTAATAGCGTCGCTAACATTTGATGCTATGGTTCCAATAGATATTATAGCTATTTTGGTTCCTTTAGTTAATTTTTCGCCTTTACCAATTTTAATTGTCTTAAAAGGTTGTTTCCAATCTAATATATTGCCTCGACCTCTAGGATATCTTATAGCAATTGGTTGGTTTAAACCTAATTGAGCCGTGTAAATTATGTTTCTTAATTCAATCTCATTCCTAGGTGCAAAAATTATTAAGTTTGGTATACAATTAAGATAACTTAAATCGAAAGCACCATGGTGTGTGGGTCCATCTTCACCAACTAAGCCAGAACGATCAATACAAAAAATCACAGGTAGTTTTTGTAAGGCTACATCATGAATAATTTGATCGTAGGCACGTTGTAAAAAGGTAGAGTAAATAGTACAAAATGGAATTAAGCCCTGTGTTGCCATTCCTGCCGCTAAAGTTACGGCATGTTGTTCTGCAATTCCTACATCGAAAGCACGATTAGGAAACGCATCCATCATATATTTTAAAGAACTTCCTGTAGGCATTGCTGGAGTTATACCTACTATTTTATCGTTTTGTTTAGCTAGCTCTAGTAGTGTTAACCCAAATACATCTTGAAATTTAGGTGGTAATTTCTCTGAATTTTTTGGAGCTATATCGCCTGTCTTTGGATTAAATTTTCCTGGTGCATGATATGTAATTTGATTCTCTTCTGCTTGCTTTAAACCTTTACCTTTTGTAGTAACAATATGAAGAAATTTTGGGCCTTCAATTTTTTTTACTTTTTCTAAAGTAGAAATCACTAAACTTAAATTATGACCATCAATAGGACCAAAATATTTAAAATTAAGAGCTTCAAAGATATTATCTCTATTATTAGATTCTTTTTTTACGTTAGTTAAGTATTCTTTAAGAGCTCCAACACTTGGGTCTATACCAATTGCATTATCATTTAAAATAACTGTAATATTAACGTTTGTTGCTCCAGCATGATTTAAAGCTTCAAAAGCCATTCCACCAGCAATTGAAGCGTCTCCAATTATAGCAATATGTTCTTT
Organism: Mesoflavibacter sp.; assembly: GCA_034110465.1. Lineage (GTDB taxonomy): Bacteria > Bacteroidota > Bacteroidia > Flavobacteriales > Flavobacteriaceae > Aurantibacter. The sequence continues at coordinate 74,290 of JAWUZD010000012.1, read as the reverse complement.
AGTCTCTTTTTTTATACTTGAAGCTATAGCCATTCCTAAGATAGCAGATATTGATGTGGAAGAATGTCCTGTACCAAAACTATCGTATTTTGACTCGTTTATTTTAGGGAAGCCACTAATGCCACCAAATTGTCTATTGGTATTAAAAACAGCTTTTCTACCAGTTAAAATTTTATGTACATAAGCTTGATGTCCAACATCCCATAAGAGCAAATCTTTTGGCGTGTTATAAACATAGTGAAGTGCAATGGTGAGCTCTATTACGCCTAAACTTGAACCTAAATGTCCAGTTTTAGTCGCAATAATGTTTATAATAAAAAGCCTTAATTCTTTAGTAAGTAATTGAAGTTCTTCAAAACTTAATTTTTTTAAGTCTTTAGGATATTCAACTTTATTTAAAACATTATATTTCATTTGTAAATTTGAAGTGGACTTTACTAGAAAAAACTTACTTCTACATAAAAGACTCTGCTTTTTCTACCATATTTTTACTGCCACAGAAAAAAGGTACACGTTCATGCAGTTCTGTAGGTTTAATGTCCATAATTCTATTTTTTCCATCACTTGCTTTTCCGTTAGCTTGTTCTGCTATAAAAGCCATAGGATTACATTCGTAAAGCAATCTAAGTTTTCCGTTTTTATCTTTAGAGGTTTGTGGATAAAAATAAATTCCACCTTTAATCATATTTCTATGAAAATCCGAAACTAAACTACCAATATATCTTGATGTATAAGGTCTGTCTTCTTCTTCTTCTTGACAGTATTTAATATAGTTTTTCACACCTTGTGGAAAATGTATATAATTTCCTTCGTTAACAGAATATATATTTCCATTTTCAGGAAATTCCATATTTGGATGTGATAAGTAGAACGTTCCAATTGCAGGGTTTAAAGTAAATCCATTAACGCCATGTCCAGTAGTGTAAACTATCATAGTAGAGGTTCCATAAACCACATAACCAGCTGCTACTTGTTCACTTCCTTTTTGTAAAAAATCTTCTATTGTAACAGGAGTTCCTACAGGTGTAACACGTCTATAAATAGAAAATATTGTTCCTACAGATACGTTTACGTCTATGTTACTAGAACCATCTAAAGGATCTATTAAGACCACATATTTATTTTGATTATTAGCGTCTTGACTGTTTATAGAAATAAAATGGTCTTCTTCTTCACTTGCAATCCCACAAACAATATTTCGTTTTGTAAGCGTTTGTATAAACTTATCATTAGCATAGACGTCTAATTTTTGTTGGTCTTCACCTTGAATATTGGTATCGCCAGCGTTTCCAATAATATCTACTAAACCTGCCTTATTAACTTCATGATTAACAACTTTTGCAGCTAAACGAATTGAATTAATTAAACGAGATAATTCCCCAGAGGTATACTTAAAAGACGATTGGTTTTCTATAATAAATTCACCTAAGGTTTTTGGAGTAGAAGTCATAAATATTAATATTTCTTACAAATATCGTATAAATTTTGTCTTACTATATTGTTTTCATGAAATAATCTGTTTAAGAAACACTAACTTTAAATTATATTTGAAGAATTAAACAAATTGTGTATGAATTTTGAAATTAGAATGGCTACTAAAAATGATATGCCCCAAGTTTTAGATTTAATTCAAGAATTAGCAGAGTTTGAAAAAGAACCTAATGCCGTTTTTATTTCTGTAGAAGAATTACAGCATGATGGATTTGGAGTTAATCCTATTTTTAAATGTTTTGTGGCAATACATAAAGAGAATATAGTTGGAATTGCTCTAACCTATATTAGATATTCTACTTGGAAGGGAAAAACACTGCATTTAGAAGATTTAGTTGTAAAAGAAGCCTTTAGAGGTTCAGGTCTAGGTTCAAAATTATTAGACGAAGTTATTAAATTAGGAGAATTATTAAACGTAAGACGAATTAGTTGGGAAGTTTTAGATTGGAATATACCAGCAATTAATTTTTATAAAAGCAGAGGTGCTAAAATTTTAGAAGATTGGCATTTAGTGCAATTAGATGAGCAAGGAATAGAGAAGTATTTAGAGAAACTATAGTATGAGAGTTTTTAAATTTGGTGGAGCTTCTGTAAAAGATGCTAATAGTGTTAAGAATGTGGTTAGAGTATTGGAATATACTGGATATAAAAACACTTTAATTGTAGTTTCTGCAATGGGTAAAACAACTAATGCATTAGAACAAGTTGTAGATGCTTATATTAATAATAAAACAAAATTATCAGCTGCTATTTTCGAAGTAGAAAGCTATCATTATACTATTTTGTTAGAGTTGTTTAATACAGATTCTCACAATGTGTTTAAGTCTGTTAAATCTATTTTTAAAGACTTAAATTTATTTTTAAAAACAAATAAATCACCCGATTATAATTTTATTTATGATCAAGTTATTGGATTTGGAGAGCTATTATCTACAACAATAATTAGTGCATATTTAAATGCGGTTAATATTAATAACACGTGGCTAGATGTTAGATTATTAATAAAAACCGATAATTATTATAGAAAAGCAAATGTTAATTGGGAAAAAACACAAGAACAAATCAAATTAGCAATTTCTAAAGATACTTTATATATAACTCAAGGTTTTTTAGGAAGCGATGCTAATAATTTTACAACAACGTTAGGCAGAGAAGGAAGCGACTATACTGCGGCTATTTTTGGATATACATTAAATGCAGAAAGTGTAACAATTTGGAAAGATGTTCCTGGTGTTTTAAATGCAGATCCACGATATTTTGATCAAACTAAATTATTAGAAAACATATCTTATACAGAAGCAATAGAACTAGCATTTTATGGTGCATCTGTAATACACCCAAAAACGCTTCAGCCATTGCAAAAAAAAGAAATTCCACTATATGTAAAATCTTTTTTAAGCCCTGAAAATAATGGAACAGTTGTAAATAAAACAGAAGGAATTTCACCTTTAATGCCATGTTTTATTTTAAAGAGAGCTCAAATTTTAATATCAATATCTACCATAGATTTTTCTTATGTAGTTGAAGAAAATATTAGCGAAATTTTTACGTTATTAGCAACGTATAAAATGAAGGTTGATGTTATTCAGAATTCGGCTATTAGTTTCTCAGTCTGTGTAGAAGATGTTTTTAATAATCTAGAGGCATTATTATTGCATTTAAAAGCCAAATTTAAAGTAACTTGTCATCAAAATGTTAATTTATTTACCATTCGTCATTCTAATGATACTGTAATAAAAGAATTAGAATTAAATAAAACGGTTTTATTGAAACAACAATTTCAAGAAACTGTACAAATTGTGACCAAATAAAAAACCAATGGGATTAGTATCTGCTAAAGAAGTTGCAAAAGCCATCAATCTGGGTAAATACGGATTTATAGGTACTTTTATTGGTTGGTTACTAATGAAGGTTTTAAAAATATCTACCATAAATAAAATATATAATAAGCACAAGCACTTAAACGATGTTACTTTTTTAAATAGTTTGTTAGATGAATTTGAAATTAAATTTGAAATTCCAGACGAAGACTTAAAGCGCTTACCTAAAGATGGCGCTTATGTTACTATTTCTAATCATCCATTAGGAGGAATTGATGGCATATTGTTGTTAAAACTAATGTTAGAACAACGAGAAGATTTTAAAATTATAGCTAATTTTTTATTACATAGAATAGAGCCTTTAAAACCTTATATAATGCCTGTAAATCCTTTTGAAGATCATAAGGATGCGAAATCTAGTATTACCGGTTTTAAGAATGCTATTTTACATTTAAGAAACGGCCATCCATTAGGTGTTTTTCCAGCAGGAGAAGTATCAACTTATCGGGACGGGAAATTAGTAGTAGATAAGCCTTGGGAAGAAGCGGCAATGAAATTGGTTCAAAAAGCAAAAGTACCGGTAGTACCAATATACTTTCACGCTAAAAACAGTTCTCTTTTTTATAGGTTATCTAAAATCAGCGACATATTTAGGACAGCTAAAATACCATCGGAAGTTCTTACACAAAAAAGACGCGTAATTAAGGTTAGAATAGGGAAACCTATTTCTGTAAAAGCCCAAAGTGAACACGAAAGCTTATCTAATTTTACAGAGTTTTTACGTAAAAAAACATATATGTTAGCTAATGCTTTTGAGCCTAAAGAAAAAATTATATCTACAATCTCACAAAGTTTAAAAACAGTAAAATCTCCTAAAAAAATTGTAACTCCAGTAAAGACGGAAGATATGATTAAAGAGGTGGAAATGTTAAAACAAAAAGAGTGTAAATTACTTACAAGTAAAAATTACGATGTTTATTTAGCAGAAGCTAATGATATACCTAAGATACTACATGAAATAGGTCGTTTGCGAGAAATTACATTTCGTGAAGTTGGAGAAGGTACTAACGAAGCTATAGACCTAGATAAATTTGATAGTTATTATCACCATATGTTTTTATGGGATAACGAAGCTAATAAGTTAGCTGGAGCATACAGAATGGGCTTAGGTTCTCAGATATTTAAACGATTTGGTATAGATGGTTTTTATTTACAAGATTTATTTAGATTTGAACCAGAACTTTATAAAATGATGAGTGAATCTTTAGAGCTTGGTCGCGCATTTATAATTAAAGAATATCAGCAAAAACCAATGCCTCTATTTCTAATGTGGAAAGGTATTGTGCATACTACATTACGTTATCCAGAGCATAAATATTTAATTGGAGGAGTTAGCATTAGTAATCAATTTTCTAATTTTTCTAAATCATTAATGATTGAGTTTATGAAATCTCATTATTATGACCCATATATTGCTCAATATGTGCATCCTAAAAAAGAATTTAAAGTTAAGCTGAACGATGCGGATAAAGACTTTGTTTTTGATGCAACGGAAGCTGACTTAAATAAATTTGATAAAATTATAGACGAAATTGAGCCAGGCGCTTTAAGATTACCAGTGTTACTTAAGAAGTATATTAAACAAAACTGCCGACTAGTTGGTTTTAATGTAGATCCACTATTTAATAACGCTGTAGATGGTTTAATGTATATTAAAGTAACAGATTTGCCAGAAAGTACAGTGAGACCAGTTATGGAAGAATTTCAAGCAGAATTAGAACGTAAATTTTCAGGACAAAGTGAAGACTAAAGTTTTTGTGTTTTTCTTGTTTTTATTAAGTCAATTTATCCAATCTCAAACTTATAAAGGCAAAGTCATAGATGCAAACACAAAAGAAGCCTTAGAAACCGTTTCTGTATACTTTGATGGCACAACTATAGGAACTATAACAAATAATGAAGGTTTTTTTTCGATAGAACTTCCAGATAACAAAAACACTAAAAGTTTATTGGTAATAAGCTTTGTCGGATATCAAACACTAACTATCAGTAGTGACTCTCTTAAACTAAATACAACGTATAATTTAATTGAAAAAGAAACATCTTTAGGAGAAGTCATTCTCTTTGATGATTGGTCAAGACAGAAAAAATTAAATATTTTTAGAAGACAATTTTTAGGTTCTGATAAAGCATCATTAAAATGTGAAATTAAGAATGAAGATGCTATTAGGCTTGTATATAGTAAGTCTAACAACCAACTATATGCATCCACAAACGAACCTATAATTATTATAAACAAAGCTTTAGGCTATAAAGTTTATTATGACTTAGTTGACTTTGAAGTGTCATTTACAGACTGCTTAGACTGTTTTAAAGGAATTAAAACAGTTTTTTATTCAGGAACTTCAAGATTTGAAGAGCTAAACTTGAAGAAAGTAAAACCGAAATATATAAAAGAAAGAGAGAAAAGTTATTTTGGTTCTTTGCTCCATTTTATGAGGTCATTATCTACAAATGCAACAGAAATAGATGGTTTTAAATTTTTTATAAAAACACCTGCAAAAGAGTCTGAGTTATATTTTAATACAAATGTAGCAGCCGTTTTTGAAATAACAAAAATACTAGGTTTAGTTAAAGTAAAATTATTTCAAGAAAACAAAGTTATAGTTAGGTATAACACCATTGAGCAGTCGGCATTATTAATAGAAGACGAAGATAAATTCTTTCTTATAGATGATTTTGGAATACATTCTCCCGTAGATAAAATTATTTTTGGAGGTAGATTTGGTAACAGTAGAATTTCTACTATGCTACCAAACAATTACTATCCAAATTAGGAACTGTAAACCATTACAGTTAGTTTTTGTCTGCTTTATCTATTTGAAATCTTTATCAATTGGTTCCCAAAGCTCAATTTTATTACCTTCATTATCTAAAATCCAGCCAAATTTCCCGTAGTCATATTCTTCCATTTTACCTACTATAGTTACGCCTTCATTTTTTAAATTTTCTAAGAGTTCTACCAAGTTTTCTACACGATAATTAAACATAAACTCTTTTTTTGATGGTTCAAAATAAGTGGTGTCATCTTTAAAAGGACTCCATTGCGTAGAACATTCTTTGCCTTCTTTATCTTTCCACCAAAAGGTAGAGCCATAGTCGTTTGTATTAAAGCCTAAATGTTTGTTGTACCAATCTCTTGATGCTTTTGGGTCTTCGGTTTTAAAAAATAATCCACCAATTCCTGTAACTCTTTTTTTCATAATATATTATTTTTTTAAGACTTTTTCGTAAGTGTTAATCCAATCGTTAACGGATAGTTTCTGACATAGTTCTGCAATTAATTTATACGGAATTTCTTCAGGTTTTTTAAATCTAATACAGCTTTTTCCCATATCTAATTTACGTTTGCTGTATTTTGGGTATTCTATTACAAACCAATCGTGAATCTCTGGAATGGTATAAATACCAGAATGGTATAAATTTATTGAGTTTTTTTGAGATGCAAAACTCATAAAAGGTAATGGTGTTTCAGGACTACAATGGTAACCGTTTGGGTAAATATTATGCGGAACAACATAACTAATCATTCCATACTGCATACACTCTAAAAAATCATCAGGTAGATTATTGTTTATAGTAGCTCTTAGTTGATTTAAGTAGGGTTGTCTTTCTTCTGGAGCTTCTTTTATATAATCTTCTGGAGATGTTGCTTTAGAGGTCATATTCTTAGTTTTAATTTTTATAAGAATGATTTTATAAATTTAACAAAATTCTACTTTAATTTTATCGACAATAGTTTGTGCTAGTTTTTCTTTGCTTTCTATAGTCCAACCTGCCACGTGAGGCGATAATAAGACGTTTTCTGATGTTATTAAATATTTAAAAGCTTCTGGCATCTCGTTATTTGTAAACAGGTTTTCAAACGAATTTTTTTCGTATTCTAAAACATCTAACCCTGCACCAAGAATTTTGCCGCTTTTTAACGCAGAAACTAAATCTTTAGTCACTACACTTTTTCCACGTGCCGTATTTATTAACCAGAACGGTTTTTTAAATCCGTTAATAAAACCTTGGTTTACCATATTTATGGTTAATTCTGTTTGTGGTGTATGTAAGCTTAAAACATCTGCTTTTTCTTTTAGTTCTTTTAAGGTTACTTGCTTACAATTAGCATCGCCTATATTTGGTTTTAAATCGTAGCAAAGTACTTCTAGGTCGAAACCTCTCAGTTTTTTAGCAAAGGCCTTTCCCATGTTTCCATAACCAATTAAACCAACAGTTTTTCCGTCTAATTCTAATCCTCTATTTTCTTCGCGAAGCCATTTTCCGGTTCTAACTTCTTGGTCGGCTTTATTAAGGTTGTTGAATAAGCTTAACAACATTCCTAAACTATATTCTCCTACAGCATTACGATTTCCTTCTGGTGCTGCAATAAGTTTAATCTCTTTAGACTCTGCGTAAGCGCAATCTATATTTTCTAATCCCGCACCAACACGACCAATAAATTTTAGGTTGGTTGCTGCGTCTAAAAAGTCTTTATCTATGCTAAAACGACTTCTTATAATAATGCCATGATACTTGTGGATTTTTTTTAGAATATCCTCTTTAGTTGATTTGTAATCTGTATGATTTGTAAATCCTAATGCGTTTAATTGTTTTAGCATTAAATCGTGATTAGAGTCTATGTGGAGAATTTTCATTTTTTTTAATTGAAGTTTTTTGTACAATTCAGAAAGCTGATTTTAATAAATCTTAATTCTGTTTATTTAACAAACCTTTTGAACACTAAATTTAATCTTTTCTTTTTTGCATTGCCAAAAAAAGAAACAAAAAAGACTAGGTTTCAGATTCTTTTACTAAAAATCACACTTGTTACGGCGCAAAAATGGTTTGTAGTGCTGCTGAGTTTAATTGTCTTACACTTTTAATTTCGTTTCTAATAGAAATTCAATTGCAAGATTTTTGCTTAATCCTTCACGTCGTTTTGTTTTTTACATAAAATAATTTGAGACTAGAAATTTTGCTTCGTGATTCTGAATTTTGAAACCAACTAAAATTAAGAATCGAGCAGTTTTCGCGTTAGCGATTGAACGGTTTGTTTGAGCTCTTTTTGGAGTTTTTTTAACGCTAAAAAAGCGAGTAGTGAAAGCGCGTACCTTAAGGTAACGCCATAATTACAAGAGTTGTGATTAAAAACCTAGGATGAATTTTGCTATTAGGAAGTAAATTAATATTCCAAAAACATCGTTACTTGTAGTTATAAACGGACCTGTTGCTACTGCGGGATCTATACCTCTTTTGTCAAGAAAAATTGGGATAAATGTGCCTATTAATGCTGCCATTACTATTACGCTTACTAGTGCTATTCCTATGGTTAAAGAGACAATATAATCTGTTCCAAAAATAAAATGTGTAACCAAAAAGGCTATAAATGCTATGGCTATTCCGTTTACTAAACCTAATAAGAATTCTTTGAATAATTGATTTAAAATATTTCCGTCTATGGTTCCGTTTGCTAATCCTTGTACCATTATTGCAGAAGATTGAACACCAACATTTCCTGCGGTTGCTTGTATTAATGGGACAAAACTTAGGAGTATGATAAAATCGCCCATACTACCATTAAAATGTTCTATAATACTTGCGGCTCCTAAACCTCCAAACATTCCAATTAATAACCAAGGTAAACGTGCTTTGGTAAGTTTCCAAATACTATCATCTGCTTCTACGCCTTGTGAGATTCCTGCGGCAAGTTGGTAATCTTTATCGGCTTCTTCACGAATAACATCTACAATATCATCAATGGTAATTCTACCTAATAAGGTTTGATTATTGTCTACAACAGGTATGGCTTCTAAATCGTATTTTGCCATTACTTTAGCAACATCTTCCGCATCGTCGTAAACGTTTACGCTATCTACATTAGAAATGTATATTTCAGCAATTTTTTGATCGCTTTTTGCTGTAATTAAATCTTTTAAAGATAACCTACCTATTAATTTATTTTGTCTGTCTACTACGTAAATAGAGTGAACATGTCTTACGTTTTCTGCTTGCGCTCTAATTTTACGTAAACAACCAGCTACAGTCCAGGTTTCATAAACCTTAACTAATTCTTTTGCCATTAGTCCACCAGCGCTATCCTCATCGTAAGCTAATAATTCTTGAATTTCGGCTTTGTGGTCCTCATCTTCAATTTTATTAATAACTTGTTCTTGACGTTCATCAGAAAGTTCGGCTAAGATATCTGCTGCATCATCTGTGTCTAGTTCTCCAATTTCTTCAGCAATTTCTTTGGCTGATAATTGTCTTAAAACCTTTTCACGAATATCTTCATCTAACTCCATTAAGATGTCCGAAGTTTTTTCAGAATCTAATAGTTTTATAATGTAAACAGTATCGTCTAGGTCGGTTTCGTCTAAGATTTCTGCAATATCCGCGTAGTGAATATCGGACAACAATTCCTGAAGCGCTTTATCGTTTTTTGCAGCAACTAATGCTACAACTTGGTCGATAAGCTCGTCTGTTAATTGGAATGATATGTTCTGATTTTCTGTAGTCACGCGTTTATTCTTGTGCTTCTTGTTCTTGTAAGTCTTTTTCTATAGTAACTGTTAAGTCTATAAAGTCTTGAACACTTAATTGTTCTGGACGTTTTGCAAATATAGTATCTTCTCTTAAAACATCCGATAATTCGAAGGCTTTTAAACTATTTCTAAGTGTTTTTCTTCTGTGCATAAAAGCAGATTTTACCACTCTAAAAAATAATTTTTCTGAGCAAGGTAAACTGAAGTCTTCTTTACGTGTTAAACGCAACACACCAGAATCTACTTTTGGTGGCGGATTGAAAACTTCTGGTGGCACAGTAAATAAATATTCTGCATCGTAAAAAGCTTGAGCTAGAACCGATAAAATTCCGTAAACTTTAGAGCCTTCTTTACTACAAATACGCAGCGCGACTTCTTTTTGAAACATTCCAGAGAATTCTGGGATTTGATCTCTTAATTCTAAGGTTTTAAATACAATTTGAGTAGAAATGTTATAGGGGAAATTTCCGCAGATAGCAAATTGCTCATCGCCAAAAGTTTGAGATACGTCGTATTTTAAAAAATCTTCTTCAAGGATTCTAGCAGATAAGTTTAAATAGTTAGCTTTTAAGTAATCTACACTTTCTGTATCTATTTCTACAACATAGGTTGTGTAATCTTTATTGTCTAGTAAGTACTTGGTTAAAACGCCCATTCCTGGACCTATTTCTAAGACTTTTTTGTAGCCATTTCCTGTTAAAGCTTCTGCAATGCGTTGTGCAACAGTTTCGTCTTCTAAAAAATGCTGACCAAGAAATTTTTTAGCTCTCACAGAATTAGGATCGTGAGGCTTTTTAGTATTTTTTGTGAATTCTTTTTTAAATTTCTTCTTTGCCATTTTAAACCTTTTAATTGGTTTTTAGATGAATTGATTCTTACTTAAAATCTACATTATACTCATCTACAACTTCTAATTCTGTGCGAAACGCTAACATTTTATCTGCAAAACGTTTGCCGCCATCAGCTTGTAATCGGTCTTGGTCTTCTTTGTAATACGCTTCTAAAGCTTCACGCGAGTAAGATCTGTATTGAATAGAATAGGTTTGTCCGCCCATTTCTTCGTCTACCAAAACTTTAGTCATTGTTGCTTTAGAGAATTTTCCGGTTCCTAAAACTTGTGGAATATGTTCTTTAATCCAGATTAACCACTCGTTATGAGCTTCGTCTGCAATGTTTACGGTAACATTATATATTATTTGCATTTGGTACTATTAGTAAAGATTGTACTTTTTTATAACTAAAGCCAAAGGTAAGCTTATTTTTTAGTTGATTCTAGATGAACTAGAAAACCATTTTATATCTAATTAATATATGAAACAGTAATTCTATAACTTTACTCCAAATTATCGCCTCTTAAATAGCGATATTGTTTTCTAGCTTCAGGCGTGAAACTACTATCCGAATGTTCAAAAATAATACTTTCAAATCCCTTTTTTGCTTCTTCCAATAAATTTAAAAAGTTCAAATCTATTAAAGCCAAATTGTAAAGTGCATTATCTATTAAAATGCTATCCTTAAAATTATCGATTAAGAATTTATAGTTGTTTTTAGCATTTTTATATTGTTTCGTTTTTTCGAATAGTTGCGCTTGCTTTAAAAGTGTTTGCGGAATTATACTTTTAGTTTTATGCTCAATCTTAATTTGCTCTAAAATTACAATAGCTTGTTCTGGTTTATTTTGGAATGCTAATAAATCTGCTTTAGCATATTTGTTTAAAGCCACTTGTAAACTATCGTCTTGTTTGTTATCGCTTATTAATAGTTTTAAGTCTAAAGCATCGTTTGCAGTTAGTTGAGAAACTGATGTTTTTAGAATTTTTAACTGACTTTCTGCCCAAATAAAATCGCCTTTATAATAACTAGTTTTTGCTACTTTAAAACGAGCTGTTTGAGATAACGTACTATTTTTTAAGCTTCGCTGAATTTGAGTATAGTATATTAATGCTTCATTAAACTTCTCTTGAAACACCAGGATATCTCCTAACTCCATTTTTACTTTAGCAGTATTTATAGTGCTTAATGGATCTTTTAAAGTTTTTTTAAGTAAGCTTATAGCGCTTTTTGTATCGTCTAAATAAAAGGCTAAAAAATGTGCGTAGTTAATTTTAAGTTCAGATATTTCGTTTGGAAATCTTTGGTCTAAAATAATTGTTTCATAAGCTGCTTTAATTTCTGAATACTCTTTTTTAGAAGCTATAGCTGTTCTTAATTCTAATATATATTTATCAGCAGTTAATTGTATAATTGGATCTTGTACGCTTTCTTTTATAAATGTAAATATATCTATAGCAATTTCTGTAGCATTTTGATTTTTTGTAATTAAACCTAATTCTACCAATCTGTTTAAAGGATTTGTAATAGCATCAGGGTTGTTTATACTTCTTTTGTAAATGGCTTTTTCTTGTGCAAATGCTTTTTTGTAATCCTTTTGTTGAATAAATAACCAACTTAACATTTCGCTCCAAAATAAATTTGGTTCTGTTTGAAGGTTTTTTAAGAGCGTTTTTCTTAGTAGAATATTGTTTTTGTCTCCGTTATTTTCTGTAATAAAATCCGAAATATATCTTTTGATTTGATCCCTGTAATTCTCTTTTTTTAGTGCTAAATCTAAGTAACTAGCAAACATTTTTTCTATGTTACCTTGTTCCCCATAAATACGAGCCAATTGCATATTATAATCTTTAGCAGGATATAATTCCATTGCTCTTTCATACAAAGTTTTAGCATCTTCTAGTAAAGAAAAACCCTCAAATTTCTTGCCCAAAGTAAAAACGTAATTTCCTTTTGTTTCTATAGATTTTATTGCTTTTTTGTAGTTTAAATTAGCATTAATAGTGTCTTTCTGTAGGTCGTAATTCCGTCCTAAATCTATAAAACTTGGCGGATAATAAGAGCGTTCTAGTCGTGCTAAAATAATTGTTTCTGCTTCTTTATACTGTTCTAGTTGTTGATGACAAGCCACTAATTGCTCAATAATATAGCTGCTTGTTGGGCTTTTTTTATAGAGTTTATTATAAATAACAATAGCCTTTTCAAACTCGCCTGTTTTTAAGTATTCTTTAGCCAATGCATCATTTTGTGCTGAAGTAGAAATAGAGAAACTTATAAAAAAAAGGAAAATCCAACGCATAAATAAAAACAGATTATAATGTAAAGATACTAATTGTTAAAGCAAAAAAAATGCCTGAAATAACTTCAGGCATTTTTTAAATTTATTTTTTAGTTCTCGACGTAGCCTGTCTTGAGTTTAGTCGAAAGGCTCGAACTGACAATTTGTATTAATTTATAATATCAAAACCCGTATAAGGAATTAATGCTTTTGGCACTTTTATACCTTCAGGTGTTTGGTAATTTTCTAAGATACTTGCTAAAATTCTTGGCAATGCTAAAGAACTTCCATTTAAAGTATGTGCAAATTCATTTTTTCCATCTTTGTTTTTAAAACGTAATTTTAAACGGTTAGCTTGGTAAGTTTCAAAGTTAGAAACACTAGAAACTTCTAACCATTTTTCCTGCGCAGCAGAATACACTTCAAAATCCATAGTTAAAACCGATGTAAACGTTAAATCTCCACCACAAAGTCTTAAGATTCTGTAAGGCAACTCTAATTCCTTTAAAATACCTTGAATGTGTTCTACCATACCTTCTAAAGCTTTAAAAGAATTGTCTGGATGTTCTACACGAATAATCTCCACTTTATCAAACTGATGTAAACGATTTAAACCTCTAACGTGTGCACCATAACTTCCAGCTTCGCGTCTAAAACAAGGCGTATAACCTGTAATAGTAATAGGCAAATCGGCTTCGTTAACTAAAGTGTCTCTAAATATGTTAGTTCCTGGTACTTCTGCAGTAGGAATTAAGTATAAATTATCTCCAGTTACGTGATACATTTGTCCTTCTTTATCTGGTAATTGACCAGTTCCAAAACCAGAAGCTTCGTTAATTAAATGTGGTAATTGGTATTCGGTATAACCAGCAGCCGTATTTTTATCTAAAAAATAAGCAATTAAGGCACGTTGTAATCTTGCGCCTTTATCTATATATACCGGAAAACCAGCACCTGTAATTTTGTTCCCTAATTCAAAATCAATAATGTTATAATCCTTAGCTAATTCCCAATGTGGTTTTGCTGCATCGTGAAGCGTTGGAATATCTCCTTCTCTAAAAGTTTCTTCGTTATCTTCATCTGTTTTTCCCGTAGGAACAGAATCGTGTGGCACGTTAGGAATTTTATATAAAAGACTATTTAATTCGTCTGTAGTAGCTGTTAAATCATCAGAAAATAATTTAGATTTTTCTTTTAAAACAGCAGTTTGATCCTTAAGCGAATTAGCTTCTGCACCTTTTCCAGATTTAAAAAGTTCACCAATTTCTTTAGACAACTTGTTAGATTCTGCTAACGTATTATCTAATTCCGTTTGTATGGCTTTACGTTTTTCGTCTAAAGCAATCACGCTTTCAATCATTTCCGTAGCATCTATATTTCTAACGGCTAATCTAGAAATTACTTTGTCTTTGTTCTCTCTAATAAAAGGTACTTGTAACATATCTTTTTATTTATGGCGTTACCATTTTACTTTTAATGGCAAAAAGGTCAGGCTTTCACAACTCGCTTTTTTATGTTGTTGCATAAGTGCAACAACATAAAAAGAGCTCAAACAGATTGCTCTATCCTTAACGCAGGTGTGTTTAGTTATTATGGTGTAAAAATAGTAAGATTTTTGTGTTTAGAAATATTAATTCTCTAATTTAATTGGTGTTATACGGCAATAACCATTTAGTATGTCCAAAATAGTTCCATTCTTGATTAGCAATATCCACATTTGGATTGGTGAATTTCTTGTAACTTTTTCCGTTAACACTTAAAGAGCTATTTATATAAACCGAAATAGAATCGCCTTTCCGTTTGTATTCTTTCTTTAGGCGTTGGCTAAATTGCCACATAATATCTGGTTTTGTAGTTGCTAAACGTTGTTGCTTTTTTGTAAGATAATCATCTAAATTTACTCTAAAAATTGAGTCTTTAGTGTGATTTTTTATTTTATAGAACGTAGCGCCTTGTTTGGAGCGTAACATCATTCGCCATGATAATCTGTGTCCTTCTTCGGTCCACAACACATTATCTTGAATAAAATGATGTCTTATTGGAAGTGCCACTTGTATGGTAAAATAAACTATTCCCAAACTAACTAAAAGCGGTTTGTAGGATTTTACAAAAATTTCGCCTCCTGTATAAAGGGGTTTCTTTTTTAGGAATAAGTTTCTGATTTTTTCAGACTCAAAAAAGAATAAACTAAAAGCTAAAGCTAGAAAAGGAAATATACCAACTTGAAATACAATAGAATTAAATAAATGAAAAAACAGCGACCCATAAAAGGCAAGTTTCCGAGTTGGTTTAAATAATAGTAATGGGATAATTAATCCATCATATAAAATACCACCATATCCAACCAAGTAAGGCATAAAATCGTTTTGAAGAAACTCACCAATAATAGGATAATTTCTTTTGCTTTCCATTAATAGTTTAGGCATAGTTAAATCTAACCAATCTGGATATAGTTTAGCAACAGAAGCATACGTGTAAACTATAAACAACTGAATTACAAAAATCCATTTACACCAACTTGGCATAGAAATAGACTTTAGGCTCGGTTTAAATTTAACATCTAAAGATGCGTATTTATGAGGCGGAAGAATAGCCATAATTCCACATAACAATATAAGTAGGTAATAATGGTTGTTATAAGATGCTTTCTGCATAAAATAAGTAGCAGACCACATAATTGTAAAGGTAATAATACTAAGTCTGTATTTGTAGCCTAACATAATACCAAGCCCAAAAAGACCCATAATTACATAGTAGACATACATCCAATTTCCTGGTAGAGGTTGCAAAAAATCTAATCCAATAAAATTAAAAGTAAATTCAGGATCTATTAACGTTTTTTTTACCCAGCCAGTAAAAATGGCACCAACGGATTCTAAAAAGCATAGTAATCCAAAAATGACTCTAAATACAATTAGAGACGAATTATCTACATGTTTAAATAAGAACTTATTCAGCATTTTCAATAAATGCTTTAGAAGTTATTTTATCTTTTTTTAATTGTGCTTTGAGAGCATCAATAGATTCGTATTTTTTTTCGTCTCTTAAACGTTTTAAAATTTCTATAGTTAGATTTGTATCGTATAAATCTTCATTTAAATCAAAAAAATGAACCTCTATACTTTTAGATGTACCGTTAACTGTTGGGTTGTTTCCTATATTCATCATTCCAAAAACAGTTGTGTTGTTAATGATTGATTTCACCACATAAACACCATCTTTAGGAATTAACTTATAAGTTTCAGAAATTTTAATATTAGCAGTTGGGAATTGTATGGTTTTACCAATACCTTTTCCTTTAACTACTTTTCCGCTAAGCATAAAATTGTAGTCTAAGTATTGATTTGCAATATCAATATCGCCTTCTAAAAGTGCTGTTCTAATTTTTGTAGAACTTACAGCAACTTCGTTAATATCTTGAGCTGAAATTTCCTCAACGGTAAAGTTAAATTGTTCTCCAAAACGTTTTAAATCAGTTATGTTAGCACTTCTGTTTCTTCCAAAATGATGGTCGTAACCAATAATAACGTGTTTAGCGTTAAGTTGTTTTACTAAAATTTCTTCAACAAATTCTTCTGCTGTTAATCTAGAAAATTCTTTGGTAAACTTGTTAACTACTAAATTCGTTAATCCTAATTTTTTTAAAATAGCTTCTTTTTCGACTAAAGTATTTATTAGTTTTATATCTGCGTCTTTCTGTAAAACCATTCTTGGATGTGGAAAGAAAGTTAATAAAACCGAAGTTAAGTCTTGGTGCTTAGCAACAGAAATTACTCTACTAATAATTTTTTGATGTCCAAAATGAACACCATCAAAAGTACCAATAGTAACTACCGAAGGTTGTGGTATTTTAGTATTAAACTTCAAATAAAATAGTTTAAAGCAAAAGTAAAAAAGTATTATTAATTAAAATGATTTTTTTTAACCCTATTTTGCTTTATGTTTTTTTAAGAAATATTTAACTTAATCTACTTAATATTATGAAAAAAATGACATTTTGGTTGATTTCAGCCCTGTTTTGTTTTAATGTTAGTCTTGCCCAAGATTACTCAGGACAGTTTTGGCAGAAAACCACAAAAGAAAAATTTCAAAACGAAGAATTGAAATTTAGAGCTTCTCATCCAAGTAAATTTGAAGTTTTTACTTTAAATATGGATGCCTTAAAACAAGCTTTAATAAACGCACCTTTAAGAGGAGCAAATGCAGGAATTTCAAATTTAATTATTGATTTTCCAAATGCAAATGGTGAATTAGAACGTTTTAGAATTGCTGAAGCACCTATAATGGAGGCAGAGCTGGCAGCAAAATTCCCAATGATTAAAACGTATAAAGCTACAGGAATAGATGACCCTACTGCTACAATGCGTTTTAGTGTAACTCAATTTGGGTTAAATACTATTAAATTATCTGGAAAATATAGTTCAACATATATAGATCCTTATACAGCAAATAATTCTGCTTATATGGTTTATGATAGAGTTGCTTTAGGTCAAGACACACAACAATTTGAATGTCTAACAGAAGATGGTGTAAGATTAAAATCTTTAGAGAATGATACTTCTAGTTTTAGAGCAGATATTAATGATCAAGTTCTAAGAACTTTTAGATTAGCTCAAACTTGTAATGGAGAATATGGAGCAATCTTTGATGGAACAGGTTCAGATGCTCAAAAGAAAGCTAATATTCAAGCGCAAATGGCAATTACTGTAAATAGAGTAAACGAAGTCTATGAGCGTGATTTAGCAATTACTTTAGTGTTTATTGCTAGAAACGATGAATTAATCTATTATAATGGAGCAACAGATCCTTGGAACGGAGAATTTAACACACAAACTCAAAGAACAATCTCTACAACTTTAAATGATGAAAGTCTTTATGATATTGGACATAATTTTAATACTTCTGGTGGTGGAAGTGCAGGTTGTTTAGGTTGTGTATGTTTAGATGGCGCAGCACCTTATACTGGAAATCAAAAAGGAAGAGGTTATACAGGAAGAGCTAATCCTACAGGAGATCCTTTTGATATTGATTATGTTGCTCACGAAATGGGGCATCAATTAGATGGATATTACACAATGAATACATGTAGTCGTTCAGGTAATGGTTCTACAGAAGTTGAACCAGCTTCGGGAAGTTCAATAATGGGTTATGCAGGAATTTGTGCGACTAACGTTCAAGGGAATAGTGATGCGCACTTTAACTATGTAAATATTAGAGATATATCGACAAATATACAACCAGGAGGAAATAGCGATTGCGCAGCACAAATGGGATTAATAAATCAGCCTCCAGTAGCAAATGCGGGTTCAGATTTTAGTATACCTAAAAGTACCGCTTATGTATTAAAAGGTTCTGCTACAGATCCAGATGGACTAGGAACACTAACTTATAATTGGTCTCAAAATGATCCAGAACGTGCGCCAGGAGATGGAACTCCAGAATCAACTTGGACTTCAGGACCGCTTTATCGTTCAATTTTACCAACAGCATCTTCGGATAGATATATGCCAACATTTAATAATGTATTAGCAGGTAATTTAACACCAACTTGGGAAGTAACACCTTCTGTAGCTAGAACAATGGATTTTGCTTTATTAGTGAGAGATAATGGTAGTGGTTTTGCTAATGGAATTGGTCAAACACATGCAGATTTAATGACAGTTACTGTAGAAGATGTAGATCCTTTTACCGTAAATACTCCAGCAGCTTGGGCTCCAAGTTCTACTCAAACTTTAACATGGAATATTGGAGCAACAACTAATGGGACAATAAACTGCCAATCAGTAAATATTAAAATATCAACAGATAATGGAGTTACCTTTACAGATTTAGCAGTTGCTACAGCAAACGATGGTTCTGAAGATATTTCTGTTCCTGCCTTAACATTAGGCTCTATGGTTCGTGTTTTAGTAGAAGCTAACGATAATATATTTTATTCAGTAACACCTGAGTTTGAAATATCAAATGCTCCTATTTATGTTGTAAACAGTGTTTCTTCTGGGAAAACAATTTGTTCAGAAGATAGTGTGCAATTTGAATTTAATTTTGATGCTGTAAATGGATATAATGAAAACACAACATTTGGTGCGTCGGGACAGCCAGGAGGAACTAATGTTACATTTACACCAACATCAAGAACAAGTAGTGGATTAGTTACTATGGAAATAACAGGTATGTCTGGTGTTGCTGCTGGAACATCTACTATTACAATGACAAGTACAGCTTCTACTGTAAGAACAAATCAGGTTGATTTAACAAAAATAGATGGGATTTGTTCTTCTGTGGGTAATATGCTTTATGATACTAGTACAACAAGAGTTGTGTTTGCAACAATAAATAACCCGTCTGCAAAACCAGCAGGTTATAGTGATTACACAGGTGCAGATCCAAGTTCTATTACAGTAACAGAAGTGGAATTGAATGAGATGCATAATTTATCGGTTAGAGTAAATACAGATGGAGATTTTCCTTTAGAAACAGCAGTATGGATAGATTGGAATCAAAATTGCGTTCTAGAGGCTTCAGAAGAATATTATCTTGGAGGAGCGCAGAACGTTACTAATGGATTAACAAGTTTATCTCCTGTATCTGTAACAGTTCCTGCGAATGCAGTACTTGGAGCTACAATAATGAGAGTTTCTACACAATGGGATTCTAAACCAGGAGCTTGTGATGATAACGGGCCTGATCCATCACAAGATATTTTTGATGCAGAAGTGGAAGATTTACAGTAATAGTTACAAATTCATTATCAACTAATGAATTTGATAATTCTAATTTTAGTGTTTACCCTAATCCTAACAATGGTAGTTTCTTTGTGTCTTATGCAAATACAATTTCATCAGAATTTAAGATAACAGTTTTTGATGTAAGAGGTAGAGCAATTTATAATTCTACTAACACGCCAAATATTAGTTTAAAAACTGAGGTTAATTTAACAACTGTCCAGTCTGGAATGTATTTATTACAAATCCAATCAGGAAATAAAAAGACAGTAAAAAAGATACTTATTCAATAGGTATCAAATAAATCATAATTTAACTTAAAAGGCACAGTTTTACACTGTGCTTTTTTAGTTATTATAGACTCTAATAACACTTCCATTTACGTCTACAAAATAGCGTTTTAAAGTGTATTGAGATATTGTTCCTCCATAGGGTTGACCAGAAAGAATTTCAAACTCTTTAGAATCATCACAACTACAAGTCGCTACAACGCCTTCAATAGTAAGTTTTGAGCAAGTTGATACTGCGTGGCTAGGATCGGTAAGCTCAAAAGCGCTATAGTTTGTGCCACCAGCATAATAAACAACCACACCATTTAATCCGTAATTGTTATTAAGTGTAATGTGATTTCCAGGGAATTGAAGATCATTATATTGTGGTAAATCTGTATTTATTAAAGTTTGTGTATCAAAAGCAAGATTGGGTATAAATGGATTGTTTTGAAGAGCAATATCATCATCTTTTTTACAGCTAAAAGTAGTTAGAGTAATTAGTGATATTAGTATAAAATATTTCATCAGTAGACTTATTTTTTAGTGCAATGTAATACAAAAACTGTTTTCATTTTATATATTTGTATTACAATCTCGTGCAAACGGGGTTTTTTTATTTACTAAGGTTACTTAGTAATTTAGTTATTTAATAAACGAAAACATTATGAGTAAAGTATCTTATTATACACCTGAAGGATTGAAAAGATTGAGAACTGAGCTTAGAGAACTTAAAGATGTAGAACGAGTAAAAGCATCTAGAGCTATTGCCGAAGCAAGAGATAAAGGGGATTTAAGTGAAAATGCTGAATATGATGCTGCTAAAGAGGCACAAGGAATGTTAGAGATGCGTATTGCAAAATTAGAAGACGCTTTAGCAGGAGCTAGAATTATAGATGAATCTCAATTAGATATGAGTAAAGCTTTAGTGCTTTCTAAAGTGAAAATTAAAAACCAGACCAACGGAATGGAAATGGTTTACACATTGGTAGCGGATGGAGAAGCAAATTTAGCAACAGGAAAACTGTCTGTAAACTCTCCAATTGGTAAAGGTTTACTAGGGAAAAGTGTTGGCGATGTTGCAGAAATTAGTGTTCCAAGCGGAATTATAAAATTTGACATTATAGAAATCTCTAGATAATCTAATTCAATTCATTTTAAAACTCTTTTAGTTATGGCTTCTATTTTTACTAAAATTATTTCTGGCGAAATTCCATCATATAAAGTAGCAGAGACAGATGATTTTTTAGCCTTTTTAGATATAAATCCTAATGCTAAAGGACATACACTTTGTATTCCAAAAAAAGAAGTAGATAAAATTTTTGATTTAGAAGAAGGACCTTATATAGAGCTTCTTAAGTTTTCTAGAAAAGTAGCAATTGCAATTGAAAAAGCTATAGATTGTAAACGTGTTGGAATGACAGTTATTGGATTAGAGGTGCCACATGCTCATGTACATTTAATACCATTAACAACAATGGAAGATGCGCGTTTTGTTAATAAAACAGAATTATCATCTGAAGAATTTGAAACTATTGCTGCTTCAATTAAATCCCGATTATAGATTTATAACTCATTTTAAAAGTAGTGCCTTTATCTATTTCCGAGTGTTCTACTTTTATTTGTCCATTATGGAACTCTTCAACAATACGTTTAGCTAAAGATAACCCTAAACCCCAACCTCGTTTTTTAGTAGTATAACCTGTTTCAAAAATAGTTTTAAACTTATTTTTAGGAATTCCCTTGCCGCTATCTGTAACGGTCATGTAAACATTATCTTCTAGTTGCCATAATTTTAAATGTAACTGACCTTTGCCTTTCATAGCGTCTACGCCATTTTTTAGTAAATTCTCAATAGTCCAGCTAAATAATTGCTGATTCAAATTAACCATAATTTCTGCTTCAGGAAGTTCTAATTTAAAATCAACTAATTTAGAAAGCCTAGATGTTAGGTAGTTAAAAGATGTTCTGGTTTCTTCAACAATATTTAAAGGTTTTAATGTAGGAATAGAGCCAATTTTACTAAAACGTTCTGTAATAGTTTGTAATCTGTCTATGTCTTTTTCCATTTCTATAATATAAGATGGATCTACATTTTCAGTTTTTAAGATTTCTATCCAGCCAATTAACGAGCTTAAAGGAGTTCCAATTTGATGGGCGGTTTCTTTAGCCATTCCTGACCATAATTTATTTTGAGAAGCCGTTTTAGAACTCTTATAAAAGAAAAACACAACAGCAGCAAAAAGCACTATAATTAAAAGCAATGCTAAAGGGTAAAACTTTAATTTGTTAAGTAGTGGTGCATTTCCATAATATAATTTACTTACCATTATACGTTCTTGCGTATTATTATTATTATCTATGTAAGAAATATCTATTGGTGTGTTTTCAGTTTCAAATTGTTGAATGAGTTTACTTTTGTTTTTTTCTACATATTTAGATACATCTTTACCACTAAAATCAATATTATTAAAATTGCTAATACTTCCATCAACATTAATTACTAAAATTGGTGTTGTGGTGTTACTATTTAAAATTTTCACTAGAAAGTCAAAATTAGGATTGTCTTCTTCACTAGAAAATATTTTTTGTGCGTTAGACCAAATTTCCATTTTAGCACGTTCTTCTTCTTTGAACTTCTGAAAAAATGTGAACGTATTCCATAGAATTAAAGAAATTATAGCAAAAGAACTTATAATTATAATCCAACGTATTAATTGTCTATTAGTAGCAAACATTAAAAATTAATTTTAGGTATCAATATAATGCAAAACTGTTAATAATATTGTGTTATAGCTTAAGAAATTGCTTTTAGAAGGCTTCAATAATTGTTATCTTTGTGATCTAAGACATTTAAAATGAAATCATTTAAGCCTAACCAATTAACTACAGCTAAATTACACGGGTATTTATTAAGTGCCGTAGCACCAAGACCAATTGCATTTGCAAGTACTATAGATGCAGATGGAAACCCAAACCTATCACCATTTAGCTTTTTTAATGTGTTTAGTGCTAATCCGCCAATTTTAATATTTTCCCCAGCAAGACGTGTTAGAGATAATACAACTAAACATACGCTAGAGAATGCAGAACTAACAAAAGAAGTAGTTATTAATGTGGTTAATTATGATATTGTACAGCAAATGTCTTTAAGTAGTACAGAATATGGACAAGGCGTAAACGAGTTTGAAAAAGCGGGTTTAACCATGCTTAAAAGCGATGAGGTAAAACCATTTAGAGTTGCTGAAAGTCCAGTACAAATGGAATGTAAAGTTAATGAGATTGTTAAACTAGGAACTGAAGGCGGCGCAGGAAACTTAATTATATGCGAAGTCGTTAAAATGCATATAAATGAAGCTGTTTTAGATGAAAACGGAAGCATAGATCAAACCAAACTAGATTTAGTTTCTAGAGCAGGCGGAAGTTTTTATAGTAGAGCCAAAACGGGTTTCTTTGAAATACCAAAACCACTTACCACTTTAGGAATTGGCGTAGATGCTTTACCAGAGAATGTAAGGAATAGTAATATATTATCAGGTAACGATTTAGGATTGTTAGCAAATGTTGAAAACTTACCTTCGGAAAGTGAAATAAAAGCCTTTAATTGCAGCTTCAAAAATAACGATGAAAAGCACCAAAAAGCGAAAGCTTTTTTAGAAAATCAAGACGTTAAAAATGCTTGGTTAGCATTGTTATCTTAAATTAAGACGAATACTAATACACGAATATAATGGAAGTACAAGGAAAAGTAAAAATGATTGGAGAAACTCAAACTTTTGGAAGTAATGGGTTTAGAAAGAGAGAATTAGTTGTAACGACAGAAGAACAGTATCCACAACATATTTTAGTGGAATTTGTTCAAGATAAAACAGATTTATTAAACAACTACCAAGTTGGACAAGACGTAAAAGTTAGTATCAATTTAAGAGGTAGAGAATGGGTTAATCCACAAGGAGAAACTAAATATTTTAATTCTGTGCAAGGTTGGAGAATTGAAGGCGCACAAGCGGCTGCACCACAAGGTATGCCAGAAGTTCCACCTGCACAGGCTTTTGAACCAGCAACGGATTTAAAACAAGAAGATCACGACGATTTACCTTTCTAATTAAAAGGTAAGTGTTAATCAAAATAATAACCTCAATAGTTTTTAACTGTTGAGGTTTTTTTATAATTTTATATTTCTAGTCAGTTATAAATGATTCACTTTTTAAATCCAAACGACGATTTTCCACAAGTTTCTCAAGCTACAGAAGATGGTTTATTAGCTTTTGGTGCCGATTTATCTCCCGAACGATTACTGTCTGCATATAAACAAGGTGTTTTTCCTTGGTTTGAAGACGATGAACAAATTTTATGGTGGTCTCCAGATCCAAGATTTGTATTATATCCAGAAGATTTAAAAGTATCTAAAAGTATGAAGCAATTTTTACGAAATTGCGACTTAACAGTTACCATAAATAAAGATTTTGAAGCCGTAATTACAGAATGTGCCAAAGTCAAACGCATTGGTCAAGATGGTACTTGGATTACTAAAGGAATGATTTCTGCTTATACAGAATTATACAAATTAGGTTACGCAAAATCTGTTGAGGTTTGGCAAGATGAATTGTTAGTTGGAGGATTCTATGGTGTAGATTTAAATAACGGAATGTTTTGTGGCGAGAGTATGTTTAGCAAAGTAAGTAACGCCAGTAAAGCTGCCTTAATTACCTTTATTCAAAATACAGATTATAAACTAATAGATTGCCAAGACCACACCAATCATTTAGAAAGTCTTGGTGCTAAAGATATTTCAAGAGATGCGTTTTTAGAGTATTTAAAATAAGTATATGTTGAAGGAAATAATAATTCAACAATAAAAATTACATCTCATTATACCTAAAGCACTCAATTTCGTGATCGTTAATTAATCCTGTGGCTTGCATATAAGCATAGATTACAGTAGAACCTACAAACTTGAAACCTCGTTTTTTTAAGTCTTTACTAACAGTATCACTTAAAGGTGTGTTTGCTGGTGTATCTTTATAATTTGTCCAGTTGTTTTTTATAGGTTTATTATTTACAAAAGCCCAAATATAGTTTGAGAACGACCCAAATTCTTCCTGAATTTTAATGAAATTTTGAGCATTAGTCACTGCAGATTTTATCTTCAGTTTATTTCTAATAATTCCTGCGTTGTTTCTAAGTTCCTCAAGTTTGTTTTCTGGGTAATTGGCTATTTTTTTATAATCAAAGTCATTAAAAGCAGTTTTAAAATTTTCTCGTTTTCTTAAAATGGTAATCCAGCTTAAACCAGCCTGAAAGGTTTCGAGTATTAAAAACTCAAAAAAAGTAGCATCATCGTAAACAGGTTTTCCCCATTCTTGATCATGATAAGCTTCATATAACTCATCTCCAACGCACCAGCCACATTTATGTTTTTTCATAACTTTGTAAGGTTTTAAAAAATCTTCTACTAATGTAACAAATGTCACTTAATTAGAAATTATTTAGTATTAATTTTATCCTATGGAAACAGCAACTTTACAATTACAAGATATTATACAATCAAGTTTAAATAAAAGTATAGATTATGCGTCTTACAGAAATTTAATACATCAATTAGTTGAAGACAAAAGTAATTCTGGAAACGAAAAAACGGAAGCTTTAGCAGATTATACTATGCTAAATGACAGACGTATGAAGCGTTGGGATAAAACCGTTAAAATAAGTGAATCGATTCAACAATATTTAACTAATTACACTAAAAAAATTACTTTTTTAGTAATAACAGAAAGTTGGTGTGGTGATGCTGCTCACGTAATTCCAGTGTTAAATAAAATAGCTGAAAGTAGTCCGAATTTAGACTTAAAATTAGTGTTTCGTGACGAAAACGAAGCTTTAATGGATAATTTCTTAACTAATGGAGGAAGAGCAATTGCTAAGCTTATTGCTCTAGACGAACAAAACAAGGTCCTTTTTACTTTTGGGCCAAGACCAAGTTCTGCAACTAACTTAGTAAACGATTATAAAGCTAAAAATGGCGCTTTAACACCAGAATTTAAAGAAGATTTACAACATTGGTATAACAAAGATAAAGGACAAACCATTATAAACGATTTAGTAATGCTTTTAGATAAATAGTAGGTTTTTAATCAAAACACTTCTCGTTTTTGTCATTCTGTGCTGCAACGCAGAATCTATTTATAAAGGTTTTAAAAATATAATAACTGTTCTTACTCAAATAAATACGTAATACTTCCAAGTTGATTACTAGTTTGACTGGAATTAAACCTAGCGCGTTTTGCATATTGCAAGGCGCGTTCTTGTAAACAGTTGTTTTTTACAGATGCAGAAGAATTAACGAGTGCTTTAGTTATTTTTCCATTAGTATTTACCGTAATAGAGATAACTACTTTTCCAGAAGCATCGCACAAATAGATTGGAATAGGTAAATTAAGTGCTTCTCTATTTAGCAATGAAAAACTTACGCTACTATTTTTGTTGTTGATTTTAGAACCTGTTTTTGAAGCTTTTAAAATTTGATTTACCTTTTCAAATTGTTCTTTTTGAAGATCTTTAGTTTTATTCTGAATCTGCTTTTTTGGCTTATTTTCTATAACATCAGAAGTCGTGCTAGAAGTATATTCAAAATCTTCTGCAGGTGGAATGTAATCGTAAGCTTTTGTATATCTGTTATTCGCTTTATTACTATTAAAAGCCAAATTTGTTTCAGGTTTTATGGATTCTAAATCTTCAGTTTCTATAAGGACTTCAACCAATAAATCATCTTTAATAGAATTATATGCTTTTTCTTGTCCAATGGTTATTCCAACTAAGCTAACAAGAATTATTACACCAATAAAAATGGTAATGAGTAAAGCTTTTATGGAACCAGTTAAAATCATATAAAATATAACGTTTTAAATGAGTTTTTAGATGTCTTTACTGCGTTAAGTTTTTTATAAAATCGTCAATAGAAACCGCATCGTTAACACTATAATCTCCAATTTTTGTACGACGTAAATCCGATAAATGTCCGCCAGAATTTAAGGCTTTACCAAAATCGTAAGCTAAAGATCTAATGTAAGTTCCTTTGCTGCAAACCACTCTAAAATAAACACTTATAGCGTTTGTGTTATCTGTAGAAGTTTCGATTTTAGTAATTTCAAACGTATCAATCGTAATTTTTCGAGATGGAATATCTACAGTTTCTCCTGCACGAGCAAATTCGTATAAACGTTTGCCTTCTTTTTTTAAAGCCGAGAAAATAGGAGGAAATTGATCTATTTCACCTGTAAACTGTTTTGTAGTTTCGTGAATTAAATCTTCGGTAATATGAGAGGTTTCAAACGTTTTGTCAATTTCAGTTTCTAAATCGTAAGATGGCGTTGTGCTTCCTAAAACAATAGTTCCTATATATTCTTTAATCTGACCTTGAAATGTGTCAATCTGTTTGGTCATTTTACCAGTACAAATCACTAATAAACCTGTTGCTAATGGATCTAAAGTTCCTGCGTGACCAACTTTTATTTTTTTAATGTTAAAGGCTTGTCTAATTTCCCAACGTAATTTATTTACGGCTTGGAAAGACGTCCATTCTAAAGGTTTGTCTATTAATAAAACGTGTCCTGCTTGATAATCGTCTCCAGTCATAAAAACTTAGTTTAATAATGCAAATGCTATAGCAATAACACCAACTATGGCGCAATAAATAGCAAAATAAGATAGTTTACTCTTTTTAACCAAAGAAATCATCCAAGTACAAGCTAGTAATCCCGAAAGAAAAGCAGCAATAAAGCCAGCAGAAAGCACTACTGTATCGTGTCCTTCTAAAGTTAAATCGCCACCAATAATGTCTTTAGCTATTTTTCCAAAGATTAAAGGAATGACCATTAAGAACGAAAATCGTGCAGCTTTAGTTTTATCGTTTCCTAATAAGACAGATGTAGAAATAGTCGCTCCAGACCTAGAAATTCCAGGTAACATAGCAATCGCTTGAGAAATTCCTATTATAAATGCATTCTTAAAAGTGACTGGTTTGTTGGTGTCTTTTGCTTTGTCTGCTAAAAATAAAAGTACAGCAGTTACTAAAAGCATAGCGCCAACTAATAAAATATTACCGCCAAATATTTCTTCTAACTGTTCTTCAAATAAAAGACCTACTATAACAGCAGGAAGCATAGATAATGCAATTTTAAACACAAATTGTGTGTCTTCGTTCCACGTAAAAGATAATAATCCTTTTAGGATAGAAAGAATATCTTTTCTAAAAATAACAATTGTACTTAATGCGGTTGCAAAGTGAAGTAAAACGGTAAAAAGCAAGCTTTCTTCTGGAAGA
Organism: Mesoflavibacter sp.; assembly: GCA_034110465.1. GTDB lineage: Bacteria > Bacteroidota > Bacteroidia > Flavobacteriales > Flavobacteriaceae > Aurantibacter. The sequence goes on along the minus strand of JAWUZD010000012.1, from coordinate 45,963 downwards.
GATTGATCGCCTAAAATGGCTTTTCCAAGTTCTAAATGTCCGCTAGACGATACCGGTAAAAACTCTGTTAAACCCTGTATAACTCCTAAAATAATTGAATCTATAATATCCATAAAGCAAAAGTATTAAAAAGAACCTTCAATACTTCAAAAATAAAAAGGAATAAAGTTATTCTGCTTTCTTATCTTCTTTACGTGTCAAAATAGCATAAACTTGGAACCCAAAACCAAGTATAATTAATGCAGGTGCTAAACGAATACGTCTCCAATGAAAAATATCTGGATTAAATATATTTGGATCGTCGCTTCCGCCACCAGACATTAAAATAAAACCTAAAGCCATACAAGCTAATCCTATAAACATAAATTTATAGTTGCGTTTTCCGAAGATAAACTTATTCTCGTTAGATGCTTTATACATAATTAGTTGTGTTTAAGTGATGCAAAGTAAAGCAAATATTTAAAATTTGCGGTTAATTTTAATAAATATTTAGTCAAAAATAGGAATAGGTTTTTCTATATGTTCTGCAACTTTATAGGTTTTTGTACTTTCTGTTTGTGTTGATAAAAAAGTGTAAGCCAAAACAGTCAATAAGCCTACAACTACAAAAGTAATACGTTTCATAATTTTAAAATTTAGGGTTTATAATAACTGGTTGAGTTAGTGATTATATAAACCGAAATGTTTTAAAATTATTATATAGGGAATTATAAAATGTTGTTAAAATTGAAATTTACACTTAGAACTTGTTTGATTATAGATTCTGCGTCGTAGCGCAGAATGACAAAACAATATGATTTCAATGAGTAATTAGTTATTTCGGCGAAGGACGAAATCAAACAAATTACTCAAATAAACAATTCAACAAATCATCAGTTTAATACTGAAATTAATACAACTGATCCGTTTTCAAATTTAAGAAACGAGATGTTGCTAAAAATGTAGAAAACCACGTAATTATAATTCCTAATAAAAATACGGCAGCAAATAAACCAATAATTAAAACTTGGTCTTTAAGAATTTCTAATTCAGGAAAGGTCTTGTTTCCGTAATAAACCACTACAGCTAATCCTATTAACGCAATTACAGCACCAATAACTCCTAAACGGATACTTTTAAAAATAAATGGTTTTCTAATAAAACGTTTTGTTGCACCAACCATTTGCATTGTTTTAATAGTGAAACGCTTAGCGTAAACAGATAATCTAATAGAACTATTAATCAATAAAACCGCAATAAGTGTAAATACAGCACTAAGAACTAAAACCCAAAAGCTTATTTTCTTTACGTTATTGTTCATTAGGTTAACCAAGTCATTATCATAACTAACTTCGGCAACAAAGTTTTTACTTAGTGCATCTTTAGATATTTTTTCTAATTTTTCAGTAGTAACAAAATCGGCTTTTAAATTTAAATCTATGGAGTTTTGAAGTGGATTAAACCCTAAAAATTGCATAAAATCTTCGCCGTTTTCAGCTTTTAAAATATCGGCAGCTTTTTCTTTAGAGACGTAATTTGTCGACTTTACAAAGTCCGACATTGCTAAACTTTTTTCTAATTGTTTTATCTCAACATCTTTTGCGGTATCTTTTAAATAGATAGTTACCGTAACTTGTTCCTTAAAATGATCGGCTACTTTTTTAGCATTTATAATTAATAAACCTAAAACACCAAGTAAAAAGAGTACCAAAGCAATACTCAATACTACAGAAAAATAAGACGATATTAATTTTCGATTTTGATATTTATCAAATGAAGAACCCATAAATAGCTAATTAAGCGATAAAAATATAAAAGAATTTGCTTCTTCTTATGATTACAAGCCATTATCTTTTAATCTTCTTAGAATAAGCTTAAATTTGCACCTTTATTAAGCTGAAAAACATCAAAATGCACTATAATTTTAACGAGATTGAAGCAAAGTGGCAAAAATACTGGTCAGATAACCAAACATTTAAAGCCTCAAATAATTCCGACAAGCCAAAATATTACATTTTGGATATGTTTCCTTACCCAAGTGGCGCAGGATTGCACGTTGGTCATCCGTTAGGTTACATTGCCAGCGATATTTATGCGCGTTATAAACGTCACCAAGGTTTTAATGTATTGCATCCGCAAGGATATGATAGTTTTGGTTTGCCTGCAGAACAATATGCTATTCAAACAGGACAACATCCAAAAATTACTACCAAAGATAATATTGCAACATATAGAAGACAATTAGATCAAATTGGTTTTTCTTTCGATTGGAGTAGAGAAGTACGCACAAGCGAACCAGAATACTACAAATGGACACAATGGGTTTTTACAGAATTGTTTGCGTCTTGGTATAATAACACTTCTAATAAAGCTGAACATATAGATACGTTAATTGCTGTTTTTTCTTTGGAAGGAAATACGAACGTAAATGCAGTTTCAGACGAAGATATAAAAGTGTTTACAGCTGAAGAATGGAATGTGTTTTCTTCGGAAAAACAACAAGATATTTTATTACAATACAGATTAACGTATTTAGCGGAAACTGAAGTTAATTGGTGTCCGGTTTTAGGAACTGTTTTAGCTAACGACGAGATTGTAAATGGCGTTTCAGAACGTGGCGGTCATCCTGTGGTTCGTAAGAAAATGACACAATGGTCTATGCGAATTTCAGCTTATGCGGAACGTTTGCTTCAAGGCTTAGAAACTGTAGATTTTACAGATTCGCTTAAAGAAACACAGCGTAACTGGATTGGAAAATCTCAAGGTGCAGAAGTTTCTTTCAATTTAAAAGAACACAAAGAAACTATAGAAGTTTTTACAACGCGTCCTGATACTATTTTTGGTGTGAGTTTTATGACTTTAGCGCCAGAACACGACTTAGTCGCTAAAATTACAACTGCAGAACAAAAAGAAGCGGTTGAAGCTTACATATTAGCAAGTGCAAAACGAAGTGAACGTGATAGAATGGCAGATGTAAAAACCATTTCTGGTGTATTTACAGGTGCTTATGCAGAACATCCGTTTACAAAAGAACCAATTCCGGTTTGGATTGGCGATTATGTTTTAGCAAGCTACGGAACTGGAGCTGTTATGGCTGTTCCTTGCGGAGACCAACGTGATTACGATTTTGCGAAACATTTTAATATAGACATTCCTAACATTTTTGAAGGCGTAGATATTTCTATCGAAGCTTTTGCAGGAAAAGACAACGTAAAAATTGCAAATAGTGATTTCCTTAATGGAATGAATTATAAGAAAGCTTCAAAATTAGTCATCTATAATTTAACCCAATTAAATCAAGGTAAAGGACAAACAAATTACCGTTTGCGCGATGCTGTTTTTAGCAGACAACGTTATTGGGGAGAACCATTTCCTGTGTATTATTTGAATGGTAAACCACAAATGATTGAAACACAATATTTGCCAATTACATTACCAGAAGTAGAGAAATATTTACCAACCGAAGAAGGCGAACCGCCATTAGGTCGCGCAGATGTTTGGGCTTGGGATACTAAAGCCAACAAAGTTGTTTCAAATGATTTAATTAATAATGAAACTATTTTTACATTAGAGCTAAACACAATGCCAGGTTGGGCTGGAAGTTCTTGGTACTTTTTCCGTTATATGGAAGAAAAAGCCAATAGAGGCGAAGATTTTGCCTCTAAAGAAGCACTTAACTATTGGGAAAACGTCGATTTATACATTGGTGGAAGCGAGCACGCTACAGGACATTTATTATACTCTCGTTTTTGGGTGAAATTCTTAAACGATCGCGGTTTTGTAAATGTAGACGAACCTTTTAAAAAGCTAATTAACCAAGGAATGATTTTGGGGACTAGTGCTTTTGTTTACAAATTATTACCTACTTGTACTAATAATACAGATGACGTAATAGAGTTTGTTGAAAGCATAAAAAGTAAAGTCTTTGTTTCTCAGAATCTAACGAAGCCTTTCCCGATAGATGAAAAGATTGATTTGCTATCTAATGAAGAATTATCAAGAGAAGTAAATACCTTTAAAAATACGATTCCAAATTTTCTTAAATCAAAATTCCCAGGAAACGATACTATAATTGATGGTTTAGAATTTGATTTTCAAAAATCGCACGTAAAAGTACAATACGTAAATGCTTCTGATGAGCTAGATATTGAAGGTTTAAAGAATGATGCAGAATTTGGATCAGATTATAAAGATGCTGAATTCATTTTAGAGAATGGCATTTATAAAGTTAGTCGTGAGGTTGAAAAAATGTCTAAGTCTAAATACAATGTTGTAAGTCCAGATGCTATTTGTGAAAATTACGGCGCAGATAGTTTACGTTTATACGAAATGTTTTTAGGACCATTAGAGCAATACAAGCCATGGAATACTGCTGGAATTACTGGAGTTCACGGATTCTTAAAAAAGCTTTGGAAATTATATGTAGACGATAATGGTGTAAAGGTTACAGATGCAGCACCAACAAAAGATAATTTAAAAACGTTACATAAAACAATCAAAAAAGTACAAGAAGATATAGAGAATTTCTCTTTTAATACATCGGTTTCTACATTTATGATTGCTGTTAACGAGTTAGGTGCACAAAAGTGTACAAGTAAAGAAATTCTTGAGCCATTATTAGTTTTAATATCGCCTTATGCACCACATATTTCAGAAGAATTATATAGTCAATTAGGACATACAACATCTATTTCTACGATTGCTTTTCCAGAATTTGATGGAAGTCATTTAGTAGAAAGTAGTAAAGTGTATCCGGTTTCATTTAACGGAAAAAAACGTTTTGAGTTAGAATTGACTCTTGACTTATCTAAAGACGAGATTGAAAAAATTGTAATGGCAGACGAAAGAACGCAAAAGCAATTAGACGGAAAAACACCTAAAAAAGTAATTATTGTTCCTGGCAAGATTATAAATTTAGCTGGGTTTTAGAGATGTTTCTTTCTCTTTGAACGTAATCGAAAGGTTTGTTCTTAAATGAAAAAGGTTTAAAGAATATTAGAATCAACTATAATTATAAAACTCGAATAAGCTTTTTTAAAAGAAGTGAATTCGAGTTTTTTTTATTTAAAAACCTTAAGAGGTTTTGTCATTCTACTGAACAGCAAAATCTACTATTATTCTTCTTATTATTATCAGTAATTCAAGTGGTTTACAGGTCAACTTAAAAAACTTATCTTAGTTAAAAATATATCTATGAAATTTATTATTTGTTTTCTAATCTCGATTATAGGCTTTTCACAACAATCAGATACTTTGGTTAAGCAATTTCCAGACGATTATTTAGGTATTTATAAAGGTAAACTTCAAATAGAAAACTCCAGAGGTAAAAATGAAATTGATATGGAGTTTCATTTAAAGGCAACAGACAGTTTAGATGTTTTTAAATACACTTTAGTTTATGTTATAAACGGAGAACCAAGCCCAAGAAATTATACGTTAAAAGTTATAGATAAAGCTAAAGGCAAGTTTGTTGTAGATGAAAATAATGGGATTGTTTTAGATGCTAAATACGTTAACAATTCATTAATTAGCATTTTTGAAGTACAAGGAAATTTATTAATTACAACCGAACGCTTTTTTGACGATTATATGTTTTTCGAAATAGTATTTTCTGGTAAAGACAGTAAAAAAGTAACTGTAGCGGCAGAAGATCAAACTGAAGTTGTTAGTTATCCTGTAACAACAACTCAAACGGCAAAATTAATAAAACAGTAAACTGACAGATTTTCTTAGTTATTTATTGGCTTACTTTTTGTTATCTTTATATCAGAATTAATAAACAAGAATCAAAATGATGGGAAGTGGAATGATGGGATATTATATCCTTTTAGGAGCAATATCCTTATTTAGCTGGTTGGCTAGTAGTCAACTAAAAAAGAAGTTTAAAAAATACTCTCAAATCCAATTAAGAAATGGGATGAGTGGTGCAGAGATTGCAGAAAAAATGCTAAAAGATAATGGCATTTTTGATGTTGAGGTTATTTCTGTTCGTGGACAATTAACAGATCATTACAATCCACAAAATAAAACTGTTAATTTAAGCGAAGTGGTTTATAATGAAAGAAACGCAGCTGCTGCTGCAGTTGCAGCTCACGAATGTGGTCACGCAGTACAACATGCTACTGCTTATAGTTATTTAACAATGCGTTCTAATTTAGTGCCAATTGTAAGTGTAACGTCTAACATGTCTCAATATTTAGTTTTTGGAGGTTTAGCTTTAGGCGCAGCAGCTGGCTTAGGTTTAGGTTGGTGGGTTGCAGTTGCAGGTCTTGGAATGATGGCTTTTGCAACATTATTTAGTGTAATTACTTTACCAGTAGAATATGACGCGAGTAATAGAGCTTTAGCTTGGCTAAAAGCAAAAAACATAGTTACACCAGAAGAATATGCAGGTTCTAAAGATGCTTTAAAATGGGCTGCAAGAACGTATTTAGTAGCTGCCATTGGATCTATTGCCTCATTGTTATATTGGGCAATGCAAGTTTTTGGAGGAAATAAAAATTAATAATATCATATAATGGAAGAATTTCAAAATCAATCATCACAAAGGCTTTTAGTAGGTCAAACAGATACAGAAGCACAAGTGGCTTTTTATAAAAAAACCTATGCACACGTTGCTTCAGGTGTTTTAGCGTTTATAATTTTTGAATATTTATTACTACAAAGCGAAACCATAGTTAGTTTTATGCTTTCTCTTACAGATGGCTATAAATGGTTGTTGCTTCTAGGTGGTTTTATGTTTGTTACTACTTATGCTGAAAGTACAGCGCTAAAGTCTCAGGATAAAAACTTACAATATTTAGCTTATGGAATCTATATTTTAGCACAAGCTGTTATTTTTGTTCCAATGATTTACATTGCAGCATATTATATGGAATCTGGTACTGAAATATTGCAACAAGCCTCTATTGTTACTTTGGCTTTATTTACTGGTTTAAGTGCTGTGGTTTTATTAACTAAAAAAGATTTTTCGTTCTTAAAAACAGGATTAATTGTTGGTGGTTTTATTGCCATTGGTTTAATTATAGCAGGAACACTTTTTGGCTTTGATTTAGGCTTATGGTTTTCTGTAGGAATGTGCTTATTAGCTGGTGGAAGTATTTTGTACCAAACCTCTAATTTAGTTCATAAATATAGCCAAGATCAATATATTCCTGCTGCGTTAGGTTTGTTTGCAAGCTTAATGTTATTGTTTTGGTATATTCTAAGAATTTTTATGTCTAGAGATTAACCTATAAATTATAATTACAACAAAGCTCTAAACTTAAATTTAGAGCTTTGTTTGTTTTAGGATGATACTAATATCTAAATACATACTATTAAAAGGCTATAGAGCTATTACACTTTATCCTTTTGTTATTTTGAAGCATAAGTCTTTAAAAGATGATGCTGTGCTTATTAACCACGAGAAAATTCATTTAAAACAGCAATTAGAGTTATTAATTATACCTTTTTATGTTTGGTATGTTTTGGAGTTTGTAGTCAGGTTAATCATTTACAAAAATTGGCTTTTAGCATATAAAAGTATTTCTTTTGAACGTGAAGCTTACGCAAAAGAAAACGACCTTAATTATTTAAAATCAAGATCGTTTTGGTCTTTTATTAAGTATTTGAGATAATTAGAATTTTGTAGGCTCTCCTTTTTTATTATTATTTTCTTTTTTATAGGTTTTAGCTTTTATCTCGTCTTTTTTAAACATTGCTTTACTTTTATCTTGTCCCCAAGCTGCAGGATGATAATATTTCCCTTGTTCTTTATCTGTTTTTAATACTTCTGTTGCTCTTTGATCTGGGTTAGCTTGTAAAAACTTATCGTTTCTTTCAGCATAAACAACCCATGAAACTTTCTTGTTAGCTTTTCCTCCTGATACTCCAAAAGAGTTTCCACTTACTTCTTTACTAACGTGTAATTGTGGCATACTAGCTCCAACTGGTGTTAATTGGTAAGAAAAGTTAATATTAATTTCTTTAAAGTATTGTGGTAATTCTATAGTTACATTTCCACTAGCATCAAAATTGGCAGTTCCTCTATAAACATTTAGTACTTCATCAGACTCTATAGAAAAATGCTTTAATTTTTTGTTTTCAGGATCTAATGGATGATCTATTGTAAATGCTTTAGTTCCTGTTGCAGTAAAGTTACCAAAACCAAATAGAGCTGTACCTGCTCCACCATTTGAAAAACCTAATACTCCAATTCCAGCTGCATTAGGAACATAACCAACTGCTCCAAAAGCATTACCACTAAATATTCCACCTTCATCTCCACCAAAACCAACTAATCCAGAACCGTTTACTTCAGTAATTATACCAACTCCACCAGCATTATTTGCCTGTCCAAACACACCATAATTTGAGCCTGCAAAAGACCCACCAGAGCCAACCATAAAACTTGCACCTAAACCGGTAGCTGTTCCAACTACACCAACTCCATTTGTAGCAGCAACACCTTCAACTCCAAAACCATCTGTAGAATCTGCTCCATAAACTCCAACACCAGACGTTGAGTAACCGTTAACAGCATGATCATTTAAAAAGTAAGCATAAGATTGAAATGTATCTATTCCTGGAAATATAGGTGCTTGATTTCCTATAGACACCAAATTGTCTGCAGCATCAATAAATAATACATCATCAAAATCATTTCCTTCAATTCTAAAATCTAAATCTAATTGCTGCTCGTTTATAACGCTATCGTCATTACCATGAAATCTATGGCTGGCTCCATTGTTTTCGTTTATTTGTAAAACTCCAGCATCTGCAGAGTCAAATAACCTAATCAACGTATCTCCGCTATCAACACTTCCGTCTCTAGTTCTTATTTCATCTCTAAAGGTTGTGGTTGTATTTTGTAGTCTAATCGTTCTTACATTATTTCTTTGAAACGATACATCTGTATTGTCTGTTGTTCCAATAAAATTTGTACCATATGCTGTTCCTGCATTTCCAGTAAGTGACCAATCGTTTGCACCTAAACGTATCCACAGTGTTCCATTATTATAATACATTCCAGGCGTAACATCTGCAATGGTTGCTGTGTTGTATACAGTCATACCTGCAACATGTGTTGTTAAAGGCGTAAAACTAGCAGTGCTAGAAAGCCCTAGTCTTGGAAGTAATAATCCACCTATAGATATAGTTGCATCTATATCTAATAGTGCATCTGAATTAGGCGTTGTCGTTCCAATTCCAACTTGAGAGTATAAATTTGTTGAAATTAAGAATAATGCTAAGAAAAGTAGTTTATTTGCCATAATTCAAGTATTTAATGTTAATACTCTAATATATACATAATTAAATTGTTAAAAAAATGTATAAACAAAATAAACCGAATGAATATTCGGTATATTTTATATTGAATAGGTTTAGTTGGTTAATAGGTATAAAAAAAAAGATTAGCCATCTAATAGTGAACCTATTTTGATGACTAATCTTGTATTTTAATTCCGTGAGTTACGGATTTTTAATTTTTATCGTTATTTAATGAACAACTTTTTTTGTTAAAGTTGCTCCATTAGACAATTCTATTGAAATTAATAACATGGTATCCGTTTTTCTAAAACCATTTAAACTAACTAAAGTTTTATTTACATTATTTAGATGAAATAACTTTTGACCTAATGTATTAAATACAGTAACATTTTTAATTTCTAAATTAGTTGATTTAATTGTTAGATTTCCATTACTAAAAACTAAAACATTATTATCAACTGTATCAAAGTCTGTTGTTGAAAGTGCATTACTCTTGTAAACAATCTCAAATCTATCATTAAAGACTCCAACTTCTGTTGTAAAGACATATGGTGCTAACTTTAAATCATGCTCAACACCTAAATCTTTATCAATAACATAAACATCAACGTTATTAAATAAGTCATCAAAATGATCTATTCCAATTCTTAATTGTCCTTGATTTACAGCTTTGTAACCTAATGGTACAACATCTGTATCTGCAAAAGGAAGTGGTTTAGCTTGAGTTTTCAATTCCATATCTGGAGTTACAAAGTAAAAAGTAACAGAATTACCTCCATAGTTTATAGCATCTAGACTTCTATCCCATCCATTGGTTGCGCCTTCTGCATAACCAAGTAAAACTTGACTAAATCCACCATAATCAGAACTTAAATTAAACCAAACTCTATGCTTCTCAAAACCAGGATTAATTGACTTAGTAGTTTGTTCAGCTGTTTTAAAGAAGTTATTATTACCATTACTAACACGCATGGTATTAGCAAAAACTCCTGTTCCACTTGCAGTACCACGTACTACAAAAGATTGTCCTGAAGCAATAAAAGGTGTTGGAGCTGTTCCTCCAGACATTGCTGTTGAAGTTCCTCCAAGAGAATTAATAGAAGCATAATCATTTAAAGTATAATTAGCTACGTAATCATCATAAAAAGGATCTGGAATAGATGCGTCAGGTTGTGTATTATGTGTCCATAAATAAGCGGTACCATCTAATATACTATTTTCGGCGCGACCAAAGAAACTTACTATATCAATTGCTGATGCGTATGGATTTCCAATAATATTCCATTCATCATCGTTTGGACCAACAGGTGTATCTCCAATCATAGTTCCAACATTTGCGTCTGTTCCAACACTAATACCAAAAGGAACATCTCCATTTGTTGGTGTTCCAACAAATAAACCACTATGAACGCCTGCACCCGTAGAACGTATAGCATAACCAACACCAGGAGCCATTGTACTTCCAGCCCCTAAGTAGTTCCAATTCCCGTTACCACCAGCAATAGTTGGTGTATAAGACAAGTAAAAAGCACTTCCAGGAACTAATGCACCTAAGGTGTAAGATGTAATTGGAGAACTCCAGAATGTATAATCTAAAGCGGTCATAGCTTGACTATCTCTATGTATTCTAACAGTTCCAGTATTAGCATCGTTATCAATTTGTATTAAACTTGCGCTATCTCTAACATCAAAAACACCACCACCATCAACAATTACAAATTCTTGAACCGTAAGGTTATTCTCAGACTGTAAGTCTAAAACACCAGTAGGTCTTACTGTTAAGTTTCTTGCATAAGCATCATATCCTGTCCCAGTTATTTCAGTATTGTCTGGAATAATTACGCAGTTGTCTATAGTTGGTACACCAGCAGGTTTCCAGTTGGTTGGATCGTTCCATAGTGTAGACGTTAAACCTTCCCAATACTTAGTTTTATTATCAATTGCAATATTTGCACTAATCTCACAACCATTATTCATAGTCGCTGTAGCAATAAAGTCAAAAGAGTCTTGCTGTAATTGTAATGCTGTTGGCTTAACATAAACAATACCTACCTGCACACCTGGTGTATAAGGAATAGTTGCAGCTGCATCTGTATAGGCATCAATTGTTCCTCCAGACCATGTAAATGAAGAGAATAATGGTCTTGATCCATATAGTTCTACATTATCTATTGCAACACCATCACACCAGTAATCTGCAAAATAGCGAATTCTTACTTTTAAATTTGTTTGATTTATATAAGCAGATAAATCGATTGTTTGACTAGCAAAAGCAGTTCCGTATCCTATATCGTTATCATATACTTGTATTGCTGTCCATGCACCACCACCATTTGTAGATACTTCTACAGTAACATTTTCTGGAATACCTCCACCAAATACATATCTAGAAAAATACATATCAAAGTTTAAAGTTAAATCTGTAAAAGTAGAAGAATCTAATACTCCGGACTCTATTGCTGTTTCAGTAATATTTGTTGTACTTGAATCTGAATTTGCCATTGCAAAATTATTAGTTCCAAACCCAGATGATATTGCAGGAAACCATACAGCTTCTGCTGGTACAAATGTACTAGTTCTAGGTTGCCACTGTGTTATAGCTGTTTCTGCTCCAGAATATGTTCTAAGGTTATTTACAACCAATGTTCCTAATGTTCCTGTTTCAAAATCTTCATCTATTAAATAAGCAATTTCATTTGTACCAGCAGCAGATATTGCTATAATATCGTCTTCTCCACATACTTCTGGTGTAGATGGTGTAAAAGTAAGTACTGCAACAGGATTAACCCTAACAGTTACTTTAGTTTTAACTAATGACTCACAAGTTCCACTATCTGCAGTAACATAATAATCTGTTGTAGTAGAAAGTACCGGTGTAGTCCAGTTTCCACCAGAGGTAGTTACAATTGGCACCGTATCACCTTCATTAGCATACCAATGGTATTCAATTGTACTTGCACTTCCTGTAACTGCTAAATTAGCCGTACCATCTCCACAAATTGAAGGCTCAACAATAGTATCTATAGTTGCATCACAACTTGAAATAACCGTAAATAAATAATCTTCAGTTTCTCCATATTCTGTAAAATTAAATCCAAAATGTATTTGTGGACCAAAATCTTCACAAGCATCAAAATCATAAGCTGCGTATTCAACGCCATCTGAGTTTCTAAATGAATTATAAAATCTAATTCTAATTCTATAATCTCCAATGGCTTGAGCTGGAGGTATTATAAAACCAAATGTTGTACTTGTGGTAGCAATTCCTTCAGAATCATATACTTCTTCTGTTACAAAATCGAACGCCCCATTTCTATTCCAATCAACCCATGCCTTTATATGTCCACGACCAATTGCTCCTTCAAGAAAAACATTAATTCCTTCTCCTTGCGCTTGAATAGAATTTGGTAAACCTGTCCAGTCCTGGTAACCAGGATTGGCTCCTCCAGTGAATCCATTTCCAAAATTGGAGACATCATTTAATGTTCCAATAAATTCAAGATCATTAATGTATTTTGTAGCCTCATTAACTGTTGATTCACCTACACAATAATTAGCAGCCACAGGTGTAGTTGTATTTCCTAAAAGTGGTAAAATAGTATTATATAAAGGTCCACCAGAACATATTAAATTATTATAAGAATATATAAAGAAAAAATAAGTTGTTGTTGGCAATAATGGTGTTGCCGTAAATATAGTATTAGAATCTGTATCAATCACGGTACTTGTTCCAATGGTATCACCAATTAAATAGGTTGTTCCGTCTACAATTGTTGGAGGTACACCAGTTGTATTCATTACAACTAAATAATTATCTGAAGCTGGCGCAGCAGCTGTAAATGAAGCTGTTATTGCATTACTTGTAACACTATCAAAAGATAACGCTGTTGGCTGTGCTGTTGGTGTAGTACATGGTACTGGGCTTGTAACTGTTAATGTGTAATCTTCTGCTTCACCTCTATCTGCACTAAATAAACAAGGGTCTGGAGTAGTATCTAACCAGTCAATTAAAAGACGCATTCTATAACTTCCTACAGGAGTTGCAGGAGGAATAATAAAACTTGCTGTAACACCTCCAACATAAGCACCAGAGGTATAAACTTGTTCTCCTGGATCAAACGTAGAATCACTATTAAAATCTACCCAAATTGAAGCACCAAAAGTATTGTTTGCTTGACCAAAGTCAGCTACAAAATTTACAGTAGCTCCTTGAAGATTGGTTACGACTTGACCTGTATAATCTGTGTAACCAGTTCCAGTATAACCTGTGTTTAAGTTTGTAATATCTGTTACGTTTCCAACCGTACTAAAGTCATCTATATAAAATCTATTTTCTGTATTTGAAGGCTCACAATAAGTAAACGCTAAAGTTGTTTCAGTTCCATTTAAAGGCCCTGTAGAATTGTAAAGTGGTCCTCCAGCACATGTAGAATCGTTAAAAGCAAAAACAAAAAAGTAGTATGTAGTACTACTGGTTAATCCACTAGCTAAAAAACTTGTATTTGCATCGTTATCTACTACAGTACTTGCTCCAATAGCATCTCCTGGATTATAAGACACACCATTTACTAAAGTAGGCGCTACGTTTGTTGTATTGTATACTACTAAATAATTATCTACTGTTGGCACCGCAGCTGTAAAAGTTGCTGCAATTGTACTTCCAGTAATAGTTCCAAAAGTTAAAGCCGATGGCTGAGTTATTGGAGTTACACAAGGCGTTGGTGTTACCGTTGCTTGCGTATTATTTAAAGGTGCTGTTGTGTTATATAAGGGTCCACCAGAACATGCTGTATTATTATAAGAAAAAACAAAAAAGTAATAAATTGTAGAGTCTGTTAATCCTGTTGCACTAAATGTTGTATTGGCATCATTATCTATAACTGTGTTTCCACCCGCAATAGCATCTCCAGGATTGTACGTTGTACCATCTACAAGAGTAGGGGCAACATTTGTTGTATTCATTACTACTAAATAATTATCTGCTCCAGGAGCTCCTGCCGCAGTAAACGATCCATCTATTTGAGATGTTGTAACACCACTAAAAGTTAAAGCACTTGGCTGTGTGGTTGGTACCACACATGGTGTAGATGGGTTTGGATCCCAAGCACAAATACCAAATGTACCATCGTTGTCTGATCCATATTCCCAAAATCTAATAGTTACCGTAGCACCAGGAGTACCTGTTAAAATAAACGCAGGCATAAGCGCATTAGTATCGTCAGCACATAATGTTGTTGTAAAAGCACCACAAGGTCCTAAATACACTTCCATTACTCCATCTGTAACGACTCCTTCAGTAGTATCTATATTTAATTCTCCACTAGCAGGAAACACGGCGGTAAACCAAACATCATTTGGAGCTGCTGGTAAGCCACAAGTTGGAGCTGCTTGACCGCTGGCTGTAGCTCCTGCTGTAGTATAAGTAGAATATGAACAGGCAGTTCCAACAGCTAAAGGCTCTGGGCTTCCACATAAATTATTTGCTGGTGCTGGTGCAGGTGTTGTGTCTGAGATACATATTGTACCAGTCATATTTCCACCACCACCATTACTTCTAGAAATTCTTAACCAATATGTTGTGCTTGGCGCAACAGTTATGGCAGTTAAATTTGCATTTGCTGCTCCAGGAAAACTACACGCTCCTCCTAATTCTGCGCCACCACATGTGGTATAAATGGTTAGTCCTAAGTTCCTATTACTAGTTCCTGCTATATCTATTTGTGTTGTTCCTGCACCAGTAGTAAATGTGGCCCATCCGTCTCTTCGTGAATTTCCGCAAGATGGATTTGCCATAGAATCACCAAATCCACCTGCAACACTATATGCTGTAGGCGTACACGAAACAGCAACTGGAATTGTAAATCCTGTTGGGCAGTTGTCAGTTTGTGAAAAAGATAATGTTATTACAAAAAAACTTAAGACTGAAAGTAGTTTAGTAAGGTGTGTTTTTAGTAGAGTAATTTTTTTCATAATACTTGGGTATTTTTAATACTTATAATATTAATGATAATAACTAAATAATCCACATACTTTTATTTGTTTTTTAACGCATAACAACACATTTGACCGATTGGTTGTTCGGTTTTGAAGGTTTTGATTAGATAAACTTCTTTTTGGCGGTATTAAATTGTTTTTTATCTAAAAAGGTGTTTTGTCTATTTTACTGATAGAACTAAAGGAAGGTTATATGATGAAATTAATTCCGATAAATTACACTACAAAATAATAAAACTCAAAAATCCAAATAGAAATTAGCGCTAATTGGCTAATTTCTATTTGGATTTTTGAGTTTATTTTAACTTCTTAAAAGAGGCTTTTTTGATGTAAAAAAGAATTGAAAAAAGTCCTTAAAAAATGTATTATTTTTTAGTCTATTTTTTTGAAGCTTTACTAAAAGTCATTTTTTTGTTTTTTACTCCAATTTTCTTTGGAGCTAAAGGTAATCTTACATCTTCAAATTTAGACGTTACAGTTCCGTTAGCATCTTTTCTATCTGCTCTGTTTGCAGTTATAGACCAAGTAAATGGCGTATTAGATGTTCCGTTTTGTAATTCTTTCACCTTAAAACCAGTATCTGTTTTTTCAGTAACAAAAACACCTTTACAATCGCCTTCCAATTGAATAAAAACTCTTAATGGATGCTTACTGTTTACAGTAATATTATTTGTAATAGTTGGATCTAATGTTATAGAAGCCTTTCCATTTTGTAAAATACCTTGACCGTAGTCTTGAAATAACACTTCTGGAGCTTCTGGTGCAAACATTACTCTCTTTTCGTTATTTTTATCTGTTACTATTGTTGAAACAATACCTGCTCCAATAATTTTATAATCAGTTCCACCAAAATTCATACCAACATAAGACCAATCATCTCCTGTTTGTCCACCATCAAAATAACCACCATAATACTCACCAGCACCATATCCTGCTAAACTAGCTGTTGCCTGTACAGTTATTGATCCTCCACCACTAGTTCTAGAATTTGAGAAAAAACCACCTTGTCTGTCTGTAGTATTATTAGCATTTGTAGGGTAAGTAGAAGTTCCATATATACCTGCTTGTCTTCCAGTAGCAACAACACCAATATTCCAGCCTGGCTGGGTAGAAAAACCATCTCCAGTAGCATCAAATGCACCACCTGAATTCATATTAGTACCAGTTGCAATTGTCTCAGAACGACCATAGATTCCAGCTGTATCTTGTCCGCTAGCATAACCGTTAATTGGAAAATCTCCTGCTATACCAACAGAAGTAAACATATCAATAGTAGGAAATGGTGATGCAGCTCTAATATGTACGTGATTAGTACTTGCATCTACAAAAAACATTTCTGTTTCACCGGTACCTTCAACTCTAAAGTCGTAATTTTGGGCATCTTCGTTAACAACCGTTTCCGCCGTACCCATTCTAATTCTTTCAGTACTATTTACTTTAATAACTAATGGTTCTGGATCTGTTGTTCCTAAAAAATCTGTACCATTATTTGTACCACTATTCCCTTTTAAAGACCAATCAAATCCACCTGGAGAACCAGCAAAGGCAACCCATCTTGATCCGTCCCAATAATATAAACCTGGTCCAACATTATTTGGTGGTGTACCAGATGTTGCCGTATTCCATACAAAAGTTCCTGCAACTATAACTCCACCAGAAGGGTTTGTTACTGGAGCCGCTACATTTACAGACGTTAAAGCAACTCTTGGAGGCACTAAACCTTGTGTAGAGTGATTAATATCTAAAGCGCCATTTGGAGTGGTTGTTCCGATACCTATTTGTGCAACAGACAAGTAACTTGTCAGTAATAGGATAGCCAAAAGTAATTTTGTTTTCATTTTTAAATGTGTTTTTTATAATGTTTTTTCTAGTTTACTATTTTTAGACTAAATAATAAACTAAAGGTTTAATTTATAATATGTTTTAATCTTAAATTAGGATTAAAACGTTGCAAATATAAACCTTATATCTACTTTTTAAGTATTTAAGCAGATATTAATTTTCGTTTTTTTTAATTAAACATCTGTTTTTCAGAAAGATTATATGTCGTTTTGGCAAGTAATTAAACAGAAAAAACTTTTATTTGCATCTCATAAAATTATTTTAATGCTATCTTACATAACCCCAAGCATAGAAACAATTAAGTTAGATACTATCGATATTTCTCTTTCAATAAAAAGAGAAGATCAGATACATAAGTTTGTTTCTGGGAATAAATTCAGAAAACTGAAATACAATATTGAAGCTGCTAAAAACCGACCATTTAGTCGGATAATAACGTTTGGCGGTGCTTTTTCGAATCACATCTCTGCTACAGCCGCAGCAGGACAACTCCAAAATATTAAAACTATTGGTGTAATTAGAGGCGAGGAATTAAATGAAAACAGCAACGAAACACTTCAGTTTGCCAAAAAATGTGGTATGGAACTCGTTTTTGTAAGTCGAGAAGATTACAAACTAAAAGACAAAAGCATATTAGTTAAAAAGTATATTACCAAAGAGACTTATATAATTCCTGAAGGCGGCACAAATCCATTAGCTATAAAAGGTTGTGAAGAGATTTTAGACACTGAGACAACTGACTATGATTATATTTGTACTTCTGTAGGAACTGGAGGAACCATATCGGGAATTATTAATGCAAGTTTACCTCATCAAAAAATCGTTGGTTTTTCTGCTTTAAAAGGTGACTTTTTACAAGAAGATATTAGTAAATTTGCAACTCAATCAAATTGGGAATTAAATACAGATTATCATTTTGGCGGTTATGCAAAAGTAACTCCAGAATTAATTTTATTTATAAATCAATTTAAAACGGCACAAGGAATTCCTTTAGATCCTATTTATACAGGTAAAATGATGTATGGCGTTTTTGATTTAATCTCTAAAGGTTATTTTAAAAAAGACAGTAAAATTTTAGCGATACATACTGGAGGATTACAAGGCATACAAGGAATGAATACGTATTTAAAAAAGAAACAATTACCTACATTATTATGAAACACTTACTTACCCTATTTTTTTTACTGCTAATTTTATCAAGTTGTGGCAGTCGCAAAGGAATAATAACGACTAAAAACGAAAACACTGTTGAAGTAAAGGTTAATGTTCCTGAAGTTGAGATTCCAACAAAACCAAAGACAACAGAAACACCTCAAACCACACCAACAACAGTTCCTGTTTCAACACAAGCTTACATAGATTCTTATAGTGGAATTGCTATGGAAGAAATGAATAATTATGGTATTCCAGCAAGTATTACCTTAGCTCAAGGTATTTTGGAATCGGGTTCTGGAAAAGGACGTCTTTCTGTAGAAGCTAATAATCATTTTGGAATTAAATGTCACGGATGGAATGGTGAAAAAATTTATCATGACGATGATGCTTCTCAAGAATGCTTCAGAAAATATAAAGACCCTAAATATTCGTTTAGAGATCATTCGTTATTTTTAAAAGACAGAAAACGTTATTCTAAATTATTTCAATTAGAAAAAGATGACTACACCAATTGGGCAAAAGAATTACGTTCAGCAGGATATGCAACCGATAAAAAATACCCTCAAAAACTAATTAGCTTAATAGAACGTTATAACTTATCTCAGTACGATAAAATGGTGCTAGGAAAAGATTATGAGCCAACAATTGAATTACCGGAAGCTTTAGAAGGAACAACTCATACCGTAATTAAAGGTGACACTTTATATTCTTTATCTAAAAAATATAATTTGTCTATTGAAGCCTTAAAAACATTAAATAAATTAGACTCTAACAGTTTGTCTCTTGGGCAAACCTTAATTGTTAAATTGTAATTATGATTTATAAAAGAAGTAGTGCATTGTTTGCCGAAGCAGAAAAAGTAATTCCTGGTGGTGTAAATTCTCCAGTTAGAGCATTTGGATCTGTTGGAGGAACGCCCGTTTTTGTAAAAGAAGCAAAAGGTGCGTATCTATATGATGAAGATGGCAATAAATTAATAGATTATATAGCATCTTGGGGTCCAATGATTTTAGGTCACGCCTTTGAACCAGTTGTAAATGCTGTTATTGAAAAGGCTAAAAAAGGAACTTCTTTTGGAATGCCAACAGAAATTGAAACCAAAATAGCAGAATTAGCTATTTCTATGGTTCCAAATATTGATAAAATTCGTTTTGTTAATTCTGGAACAGAAGCTTGTATGAGTGCTGTTAGATTAGCCAGAGGTTATACAGGTAAAGACAAAATTATAAAATTTGCAGGTTGTTATCACGGACATTCAGATTCGTTTTTAATACAAGCGGGAAGTGGTGCGGTTACATTTGGATCTCCAAATAGTCCTGGCGTAACTCAAGGTACTGCAAAAGATACTTTATTAGCTAATTATAATGATATTGAAAGTGTAAAGACATTAATTGAAGCTAATAAAAACGAGATTGCTTGTATTATTATAGAACCAGTTGCCGGAAATATGGGCTGTATTCTTCCTTTAGATAATTTTTTACAGAAATTAAGAACGTTATGTGATGAACATAATATTCTTTTAGTCTTTGACGAAGTTATGACAGGTTTTAGATTAGCAAAAGGTGGCGTACAAGAATTATATAATGTTAAAGCAGATATTGTTTGTTTTGGAAAAGTAATTGGTGGCGGATTACCAGTTGGCGCTTTTGCTGCTAAAAATGACATTATGAATTATTTAGCACCAATAGGTCCAGTTTATCAGGCAGGAACATTAAGTGGAAATCCTTTAGCTATGGCTGCTGGATTAGCTATGCTTACCGAATTAAATGACAATGCTTCTATTTTTGATGATTTAGCAAAGAAAACAGCATATTTACATAAAGGACTTTCTGAAGTTTTAATTAAAAATAAAGTAACTCACACTATTAATAGAATAGGATCTATGATTTCTGTTCATTTTGCAGAAGATGCAGTGGTAGATTTTGAAACAGCAGCAAACGGAAATAACGATACCTTTAAGAAATTCTTTCATGGCATGTTAAACCAAGGTATTTATATTGCACCAAGTGCTTTTGAAAGTTGGTTTTTAAATAACGCTTTAACTTATGATGACTTAGACAAAACCATTGCGGCATGTAATGCTGTTTTTGAAACCAAATAACAATTGGATTTAAAACATAAAAAAGGGATTCAGTTTTACTGAATCCCTTTTTTATGTTTTAAATATTCTTAGATTATAAATCTGTAAGTTCTTCTTTTTTTAGAAACTTAACAAATTGTTCTTTTGTTAATACAGCTTTCATTTCTTTAGCAAAAATCTTATTTAATTTGTCTGTTGCTTCTATATAACTTATGGTAGTAGCATCTATTTGTCTGTTGATAGATTCTAATTTTCTATCGTATTTTAAATAAACAGAATAAACAGGTTTGAATTTTGAATTTCCAAATTCAGTAAGTTCTTGTAGTTCTTTAGTTTGTGCCATAGCGTCAACTTTGGCTGTACTTTGAGCAATTGCCGAGTTAGACATTAGAATTAATCCTAAAAACAAAAAAGCAATTTTAAATATAGATTTCATAATAATATTATTTTAATGGTTCTAAAATAAGAAAAAAAATAAACTTATACTGTTTTTACGCAACAAGCTTTTTTACAAGACATTTTTTCTGCTTCAGTTTTATCCTTGCAGCATTCTTTTTTACAATCTTTAGCGCAAGCCTTTTTGTCTTTGGTAAACCCATCTACTGTTGTAATGTTTTCAACTTTATAAACATCAGAAACATTGTTAACCGTTTTAGTAAAATCATCTGAAGATAGTTTTTCGCTATCAAATTCTACCATAGCTAATTTTTTATCAAAATCTACATTTACAAAATGTACACCATCTAATTTAGCTATTTTCTTTTCAATGGTTTTAGCACAACCCATTGCACAAGTCATTCCTTCTATGTTAAATTCTACTTTAGCATAATCTTTATAAGGATTTTCTGTTGAAGTTACTAAAGCAACCTCTTCTGTTTCTATCGTTTTTACTTCAGGCGTTTCGTTTTTACAAGAAGCTACTACTACAAGTAAGCAAATGGTAAGGACTTTAAATACTGTTTTCATCTTTTATTCTATTATATGTTATTTAACAAATTTACAAATAATTGTCAATTATATCTTTTTTTGAACGAATTTTACAAATAAAAGAAAAACTCTATGTCTAACGAATTGAAAAAGTGGCTTTATTTAGGGATTCTTTCGCTAATTTGGGGAACTTCATTTATTCTTATTAAAAAGAGTCTAATAGGATTAACAGCTTATCAATTAGGTGCCCTAAGAACTGTGGTTACTGGTTTTATTTTGTTTTTAGCAGGTTACAAACATTTTAAATTCATTAAAAAAAAGAATTTACTTTGGCTAGCTGTTTCAGGAACTTGTGGAACTTTTATTCCATCATTTTTCTTTTCTATTGCAGAAACAGAAATTGATAGCGCCGTAGTATCCATATTAAATTCTTTAGTGCCTTTAAATACTATTTTATTAGGATTAGCTCTTTTTAAGATTACAACAACTCCAAGACAAGTTCTTGGTGTTTTAATTGGGTTTATAGGAACCGTGTTTTTGATTTTAGCAGGTTCAGATCTAAATCCTGATCAGAATTATTATTTTGCAGTTTATGTTATTATTTCCTCTTTACTTTATGCCGTAAATGTAAATGTTATTAAACGCTATCTTCAAGATGTAAAACCTTTAACTATAGCTGTTGGTAATTATGCTTGTATTTATATTCCTGCTTTAGTTGTGCTGTTTTTTACAGATTTTTTTACTACAAAAACATTTAGTCATCCAGACTTTAAAATGTCTATTTTTTATGTGATTTTTCTGTCTTTATTTGGAACAGCAATCGCAAAAGTCCTATTTAATAAATTGATACAAATATCTAACCCTATTTTCGCATCTTCTGTTGCTTATATTATGCCTATAATAGCTGTTTTTTGGGGATTACTAGATGGAGAGAAATTTAACAAATATCAGTTGTTTGCAACTTTCATTATTTTGTTTGGTGTTTATTTAGGGAATAAAAAAAGTAAAGTTATCACATAAAAAAAGCTTCAAAAATTAATTTGAAGCTTTTTTAGAATTTGAATTAAATTAAAAGATTAGTTAAAATCTTCATCAGTTACGCCTTCGTTCATTTTTATTGAAGTCATATTAATTACAATACTTTGTGGTCCAGCTTTCATAGTATTCACAAAAGCAATTTTAATTCCATTGACATCTTGGTAGTTAGAATACTCAACTGTATTTGTAACACTTTGACCTTGCATTTCTGAAGTTGATTCTACTTTAGATAATAAACCAGTTTTCACATCGTAATATCTAGATTCAACATCTTCTCCTTTTGTTACTTTTAATAAATAGTTGTCATTTCCATCTACACCTACAATACTTTCTAAAATTGTGTTTTCTGGTGTTAAGTCTAACTCAGGAAAAATAATACGAGATGCTTTTTTATCAGCAATTTCATCAGCTGTTAATTCTGTTCTCTGACCTTGTTGCATTTTATATCCAGTTGTACCATTCCATTTTTGAGCCATTAAAACTCCCATTCCTGCAGCAGACATTTCCATAGACTCTTTATTTGGAGCCATTGCTTTTAAATTTGCTGTTAATGGAAAAGGAACTGCATCAATTTTTACATTGGCATCTTTATTTAAAGTCTTTACTTCTTTTAATTTGTCTTTTCCGCCAGAAGCTTTAAAGAAATTTTCTAAAACAGTAGTTACTGTAATTCCTTTAGGAATAGCTTTGCTAAAAACAGGCTTTTCAACAGGATTAGCGTATTCATCAAAATACTTTACAGGAATACCAGATTTTTCTAGGTTTGAAACAACTTCACTTCCTTTTCCAACAATTACAATTCTTCCATTATCAGCTAAAAAATACTTATTAGCAACTCTTAAAATGTCTTCTGGAGTTACTGCATTAATTTTAGATAAGTACGTCTTATAAAAATCTTCTGGTAAGTCGTTTATTTTTGTATTAAGCGCATAACTTGCAATTGTTGATGGTCTTTCTACAGCCATAACAAAACTACCTGTATATTTAGCTTTTGCATCTTTTAAACGTTGAACATCTACTTTTTCTGTTCTAATGCGTTTAATTTCGCTTAACATAGCCACAACAGAACTGTCTGTAACCATATTTCTTACAGATGCAGTTGCTGAAAAGTTACCAACATACTTATCTGTAGATAAACTAGAGTAAGATCCATAAGTATAAGCTTTATCTTCACGAAGGTTTAAAAATAAATAACCTTCTCCGCCACCACCAAGAATGTAATTAGCTAATAAAACAGCATGGTAATCTGGATCGTTCATTTTTAAATTTACATTGTTTGTAAATTTGACACTAGATTGCACTGCATTAGGCATATCTACAAAATTAATTTGTGTATATGGTAAATTAGGAGTGGAAGCTGTCATTGTTCTTGAGACATCAACACCTTCTTGCCAATCGTTAAAAAAACCTTTTACTTGTTTTTTAACTTTTAAAACATCTACATCTCCAACAACTACTAAATATGCTTTATTAGGATTGAAGTGTTTTTGATAATAAGAGATTACGTTATCTAATGTAATTGTATTTAAAGTTTTTTCAGTTACAAATTCTCCGTATGGATGTTTTTTTCCATAAGACAATGCATCACTAACTCTAGAAGCTACTGCGTCTATACTTTTTTTATTAGATTTTAATCCCTCTATAGCTTTATCTTTTTCTTTCTGAAATTCTTCTTCTGTAAATAAAGGGTTTATTGCTGCATCTGCCATTAACTCTAATATTCTATTTGAATATTTTGTTAATGAATTTGCTGAAGCGCTACTAGAACCAAAATTAATTGAAGCTCCTAAAAAATCTACTTCTTCGTTAAATTCATCTTTAGAAATTGTAGTTGTACCATTTCCAAGCATTGCGCTAAGAATTTGAGATACACCTGCTTTTTCACCTTCAAATACAGGCATTTTATCTATTCTCAAAGAATAACTTACTCTTGGTAACTTATGATTTTCTACAACTAAAACTTTAAGTCCGTTTTTAAGTTCAAACTCGTAGGGTTTTTCTAAACTAATTGTTGGAGCTGGACCTGGTTTAGGTTGCTGTGTTCTGTCTATTTGTGCTGAAGCTGATAGTGTTAAGAAAAACACACTAGCTATTGCTATAAATTTTAATTTCATCTTTTTATTTTTTTTCTTCAGGTTGAGGTAAATACTCTAAAACCAGACGTTGGTTAGGATTTAAATATTTGTTGGCAACATTTTTAATGTCTTCACGAGTAATAGATCTAATAATATCTATCTGTGTGTTAATTAAATTAGTATTGTCATATAACATATAGTTTCTAGCTAAAGAATTTGCAACTCCTGCAATACTTGAGTTTGAATTTACGAAATTGTTTTCTGCTTTGTTTTGAAGTTTTTGGTAATCTCTTTCTGAAATTAATTCCGTCTGAACTTTTACAATTTCTTCATCAATTTCAGTTAATAAACTTTCTAAAGAATTTTCACCTTGAGGTAAACCATATAATACATAAGTTCCGTAATCTTCTTGACTCTGATTAAATGCGCCTACTTGTAATGCCATTTTTTTGTCATCAACAATTTTCTTGTATAACTTAGATGTTTTTCCACCACTTAAATAAGTAGACAACATATCAAGCACATAAGCATCTCTTTCTGTCATTGCCGCAGTTCTATATGCTGCAACTATAGCAGGAATTTGAATGTTTGAATCAAAAGCTTGCGCCTTTATAGGAGTTGTTATTGGATCTTCTTTCGGGAAATTTCTAACAATAGCTTTTCCAGTTGGAATAGGTCCAAAATAATCTTGAATCATTTTTTTTGTTGTAGCAATATCAATATCACCTGCAACAACTAAAACTGCATTGTTAGGAACGTAAAATTTCTTGTTAAATGCTTGAAACTCTTCTAAAGTTGCAGCATCTAAATGCGTCATTTTACCAATAGTTGTTCCTTTGTATGGATGTTTTTTGAAAATATTTAATTTAACATTTTCGATAAATTTTCCATAAGGCTGATTGTCAACACGAAGTCTTTTTTCTTCCTTTACAACTTCATTCTGAGTATCTACACCAATTTGGTTAATAACTGGATGCAATAATCGCTCGGATTCCATCCATAGTCCTAACTCAAGATTGTTAGATGGAAAAGTTTCGTAGTAATAAGTTCTGTCATCAGTAGTGTTTGCATTTACTTGCCCACCATTTGCAGCAACAATTTTCATCCATTCTCCTCTGCCAATATTTTCTGTACCTTCAAATAAAAGGTGTTCAAAAAAATGCGCAAAACCTGTTCTTTCAGGGTTTTCATCTTTAGCACCAACATGATACATAATAGATGTCGTTACTACTGGTGCCGAATTGTCTTTGTGTAAAATAACGTGTAAGCCGTTATTTAATTTGTACTCTTCAAACTTTACTTCCTGCGCATTGGTTATGGTAAGACCAAAAGCAAAAACTGATAAAGCAATTAATTGTTTTTTCATTATTTGACCGGTTTGTTGATTTAAAATTATTTGTCTAACAAAGATAAGATTTGTTACAAATATTTAGTTTTAAATTTAAGTTAATATCTGTGTTTGTAGTTTAAATTATTGATTAATAGTGGTTTTAAAACACTTTTAAGACGACTTTTAGTGTTAAAATAACGTCTAAGTTATTATAATGTTTATGACCGTGCTTTTAATTACTTATAAAAGTTCTGTAATTTATCTTCAAAACAGCTATTATTAATATAATGAATACTTACACAGAAGTAAATATGAAACCTATATAATTTGGATTTTTTACACATATAGTTGTGTGATTAAGATAATTACATGTATATTTGCAAACAATTTTTAATCAAAATTAATAAAAACGTAACGCTATGTACGCAATTGTAGAAATAGCAGGGCATCAATTTAAAGTTGAAAAAGACCAAAAAGTTTTTGTTAATCGTTTAGCAACAGAAGAAGGTAAATCAGTGTCTTTTGACAATGTACTTTTAATTGCAGATGGTGACAAAATCACAGTAGGCGCCCCAGCTATAGACGGAGCACAAGTAAGTGCTAAAGTCTCAAAACACCTTAAAGGTGACAAAGTTATTGTTTTCAAAAAGAAAAGACGTAAAGGTTATCGTGTCAAAAATGGACACAGACAATACTTAACGGAAATTATTATTGAAAGCATTCTAACTTCAGGAGCAAAACCAGCTAAGAAAGCTGCTCCAAAAAAAGAAGCTAAAGCAGAAGCTCCAAAAGCAAAGCCAGCTACTAAAAAAGCATCAACAAAAGGAGATGATTTAAAAAAAGTAGAAGGAATTGGACCAAAAATTGCATCAACTTTAGCTGAAGCAGGAATCTCAACTTTTGCTAAATTAGCAAAAACTGATGCTGCTAAAATTTCTGAAATCATTGCAGATGTTCGTGGAAATCACGTAACTGACACATGGCCAGCACAAGCTAAATTAGCTGCTGATGGTAAGTGGGATGAATTAAAGAAATGGCAAGACGAATTAGATGGTGGTAAGGCTTAATTGCACTATTACTTAAGTATAACAAAATAAAACCTTAAGACAATGGCTCACAAAAAAGGAGTTGGTAGTTCGAAGAATGGTAGAGAATCAGAATCAAAACGTTTAGGCGTTAAGATATTTGGTGGACAAGCTGCTATTGCTGGAAATATCATATTAAGACAAAGAGGTAATACGCATCACCCAGCTGAAAACGTATACCAAGGAAAAGATCATACTTTACATGCTAGAGTAGATGGTTTAGTTAAATTTACAAAGAAAAGAAATAATAGATCTTACGTATCTATTGAGCCTTTCGAAGCATAATTTACAGTTTCTTTAAAACTTAAAAAATCCCTTTCATTAATTTGAAAGGGATTTTTTATTTGCTGTATTAAACTAAAGTAATACATTTCTGTTTAGTTTCTAAACATTTAAAGAATTATAACCTAAATAAGGAACTTCTTTTTCTTTAAAGTTAACACAATAATCTTCTAATTCTTTTAAAATAGGTGTATAAACCTCTTTAG
Source organism: Mesoflavibacter sp. (assembly GCA_034110465.1). GTDB lineage: Bacteria > Bacteroidota > Bacteroidia > Flavobacteriales > Flavobacteriaceae > Aurantibacter. Next base: position 18,718 of record JAWUZD010000012.1, on the reverse strand, counting down.
TTATTGGGATTTGAACACCAGGTGTTGTTATTTTTTTATTTAATATTGCCATAGTTGCTATTGCAACTGGTAAACCAACAGTTTTAGCCATAGCAGTATAAGTTTGGTCGTCTCCAAGTGTTACCATAGTTGAGTCGATTTGGTGTTTTTTACCATTTAACTCATAACCAAACTTGTGATACATTACCAACATATCCTTATCGTTTGCTGCAAGTGTCCACTTTTCTTCAAGGATTTTTTGTAGCATTTGCGCTGGTGTTGCATTCTTTAATCCAATATTTTTAGTGTTACTAAAAATATCTAATTCTAATAATTTACTCCAAACAATATCATCTTGATCAATTTTTAGTTGATATCTAAATTTAAGCTCAACAGAATCTGTAGGACTATATGGTAAAAAAGTATTTACAAAATCTCTATAAGTCATATTTTCACTATCATCAATAGTATAACTATCATCTGTCATTCCTAATTGCACAAACATATTCCATGCTTTACTGAAGCCAACACGACGCATAGTTCCTCTATATAGTGTATCTACATCGTCTAAATTATAAATACTTTGGTATTTTAAAGAATCTCTGTTGGCATAAGCTTCAAAACGTCCAAAACCTTCAACGTCTAAAAATTCTGTACGTCTAAATAAACGGTTATATGGAATATATTTATATTTCCCTTCTTGTAAAAATTTAGCAGCACTTCCTTGACCTGCTACAACTACATTTCTTGGATTCCAAGTAAATTTATAATTCCATAAATTATTATCGCTTTCAGGAGCTACTAATCCTCCCGTAAAAGATTCAAAAAGTAAGACCTTTCCACCTTTTTCTCTTATTTCATCAAGTACTTTCATAGCACTCATATGATCTATTCCTGGATCTACACCAATTTCGTTCATAAAAACTAAATTGTTGGCTTTTGCATCTTCGTCTAATGCCTCCATTTCTGGACTTATATAAGATGCAGTTACCATATGTTTTTTATAAGTAATACAATCTTTTGCAACCTCTACATGAAAACGTGCAGGTAGCATAGAGATAACAATATCCGCTTTTTTAATTGCAGAAACTCTAGAAGCTTCATCAAATACGTTTAAAGAAATTGCTGTAGCATTTTTATGATTATTAATCATTTTTTTTGCTGAGTCAATATCTAAATCACCAATAGTAATATGAAGATTTTCAGATTCCGATTTATCTAAAAGGTATTTTATTAAATAAGAGGTCGATTTTCCTGAGCCAATAATTAATATATTTCGCATAATGGTATAAGTTGTGTAAATTTGGTTACGAATGTAATAATTTTACATTGGTATCTATAACAGATTTTATGAATTTATGAACAAACGTATTTTAGTAACCGCAGTAATTTTTGGATTAATTAGTATTATTCTTGGTGCCTTTGCTGCACACGGTTTAAAAAAGGACTTAACTCCAGAATCTTTAGAAAGTTTTAATACAGGTGTAAGATACCAAATGTATCATGCGTTGTTTCTTTTGTTCTTAGGATCTTTTAATAAGGTATCTAATACCTTTAAAAAAATAATTTTCTACCTTACAATCTTAGGGGTTTTCTTTTTCTGTTTTTCAATTTATATGCTTTCAACATCAACTATTACGGGCATAAACTTTAAACCTATTGGCTTTATAACACCAATAGGTGGTTTGTTGTTATTACTAGCTTGGAGCACACTATTATTGGGTTTGATAAAAAATAAAGAGATTAAGTAGCTAATAATTAAATAGTCGCTTATTTAATTATTAGATTTGTAACTTATAAACAACATAACTGAATTATGGTAAACCATACACCAAATACTAAGACCGTTGCTTTAGAGCAATATGGAATTAAAAATGCAAAAGTGCGCTATCAATTATCTTCGGATGATTTACATGATATTGTTCTTGATAAGAATCAAGGAAAAGAATCAAGTACTGGAGCAATTGCAATTAATACAGGCGAATTTACAGGACGTTCACCAAAGGATCGTTTTATTGTAAAAGATAGCATTACCGAAGATAAGATTTGGTGGGGAAATATTAATATCCCTTTCGATTCTGATAAATTCGAGGCACTTTACAATAAAGTAACAACTTACTTGTCTGAGAAAGAAGTATTTGTTAGAGATGCTTATGCATGTGCAGATGAAGACTATAAATTAAATATTCGTGTTATAAACGAATATGCTTGGAGTAATATGTTTGCTCATAATATGTTTTTACGTCCAACAGAAGCTGAGTTAGAAAATTTCTGTCCAGAATGGACAGTAGTTAATGCACCAGGTTTTATGGCTGATCCAGAAATAGATGGAACTCGCCAACATAATTTTGCAATACTAGATTTTACACGTAAAATTGCTTTAATAGGAGGAACTGGTTATACTGGTGAAATTAAAAAAGGAATTTTCTCTGCATTAAATTTTATATTACCTGTGTTTAAAAACACTTTACCAATGCATTGTAGTGCTAATGTTGGTGAGGATGGAGATACATCTATCTTTTTTGGATTATCTGGTACCGGAAAAACAACGTTATCTGCAGATCCAAACCGTAAACTTATTGGAGATGATGAGCATGGTTGGACAAAAGAAAACACTGTTTTTAATTTTGAAGGTGGTTGTTATGCTAAAGTTATTGATTTAACAGCAGAGAAAGAGCCAGATATTTTTAAAGCGATTAAAAGAGGAGCAATTCTTGAAAATGTAAACATGAATGCTGCTGGAGATGTAGATTTTGCTGATACATCGATTACTCAAAATACAAGAGTTAGTTACCCAATTTATCATATAGACAATATTCAAGAACCATCTATAGGAAAGAATCCTAAAAATATTTTCTTTTTAACTGCAGATGCTTTTGGTGTTTTGCCTCCAATTTCTAAATTAACACCTGGACAAGCTGCTTATCACTTTATTTCTGGGTACACAGCTAAAGTTGCAGGTACAGAAGCTGGTATTACAGAACCAGTCACTAGTTTTTCTGCTTGTTATGGTGCACCATTTATGCCATTACATCCAACAAAATATGCTGAGATGTTAAGCGCAAAAATGAAAGAAGCTGGTGTAACAGTTTGGTTGGTTAATACAGGATGGACTGGTGGACCTTATGGAATTGGTACTCGTATGAAATTAAAGTACACAAGAGCAATGATAACCGCTGCAATGGACGGTTCTCTAGAAGAAGCTAATAAAGACAATTACGATACACATTCAGTGTTTAAGGTGCAACAACCGCGTATTTGTCCAAATGTACCAACTGAAGTATTAAGCCCAAGACAAACTTGGAATAATGACGAAGGTTACTACAAAACAGCTTATAAATTAGCCCAAGCGTTTAAAGATAATTTTGCTAAATTTGAAGACAACGCTAATCCTGAAATACTTGCAGGATCTCCAAATACAAAATAGTTTACTTGATATAAAATTAAAAAAGCTGCTTTATAATAATAGAGCAGCTTTTTTTGTTTTTACAAATTGAATTGACTTTAGTAAAATAACTACTTTAGTTTCTATATTTTTGCCTTAATGATTTCTACTAACAACATATTCAATATAAAAACTGAAGCTGATTTTTTAGCAGAAGCACTAAAAGTGTTTAAATTTCAGTTTGAGAATAATACTGTTTATAGATCGTTTTGCGATTTACTTTATCTTAATCCTACAGATGTTTCCAAGTTAGAAGAAATTCCTTTTTTGCCCATTCAGTTTTTTAAATCGCACGACGTTTTATCTACACGTAATGCTGTTCAGGAAACCTTTACAAGCAGTGGAACAACAGGTAGTATTACGAGCAAGCATTTTGTAACCGATTTAAAGATTTACGAAGAAAGTTATTTAGGCGCTTTTAAACAGTTTTATGGCAATATTGAAGATTATGTAGTGTTGGCATTATTACCTAATTACTTAGAACGTAAAGGCTCTTCTTTAATCTATATGGCAGATGATTTAATTAAGCGTTCTAATAATAAAGATTCTGGGTTTTATTTGAATCAATATGAAGATTTAAAAACTAAAATGGAAGCTTTAGAAGCTAGAGGACAAAAAACACTTTTAATTGGAGTTACTTTTGCGCTTTTAAATTTAATTGAAAGCTTTCCATTTAAATTGAAGCATTCCATAATTATGGAAACTGGCGGAATGAAAGGTATGCGAAAAGAACTAGTAAGAGAAGAATTACACCAAATTTTAACCAAAGGTTTTGGTGTAGAAAATATACACAGCGAATACGGAATGACTGAATTATTAAGTCAGGCGTATTCTAAAGGAAATGGCATTTTTAAATGTCCAAACTGGATGAAGATTCTAACCAGAGATCCAGAAGATGCTTTAACTATTTATAACACAAAAAAAACTGGCGGATTAAATATTATTGATTTAGCCAACGTAAATTCTTGTAGTTTTATAGCTACACAAGATTTAGGTAAAGTTCACGAAAATGGAACTTTTGAAGTTGTAGGGCGATTTGACTCCAGCGATATTAGAGGTTGTAATTTAATGGCGCTTTAAAATAAATATTTGTAAGGATTTTATTCATTAACCGACTAATACTATATGAAAAAGAAAAGTTAGTTTTTGGTTGGTTAACTAATTTTATTTAGAACTGAGCTTATCTTTTAAGCTCAGTTTTTTTTGTTTAAAACCACAACGTATTTATTTACGTATATAAAGTATGAAAGGGAAAAATTAGTTTTAGTTGGTTTACTAAGGCTCAAAAAAAAGCTCAGTTTGAAATTTCAGACTTAGCTTTTAATATTTAAACGACTTTAATAATAAAGGTTTTTTTCTTTCCTCTATTTATTAAAATGTAAGTATTGTGTATTAAATCGTCTGTAGAAATAATGTAATCTTCTTTTACTTTTTCTTTATTTACTGCAACCGAGTTTTCTTTTAAGGCGCGTCTTGCTTCGCCATTACTTGCTAAAAAATCCGTTTCGGCAGAAAGTGCAGCAATCATATCTAAACCAGCTTCAATTTTATCTCTCGATACTTCGGCAGTTTGTACGCCTTCAAAAATATCTAAAAATAAAGATTCGTTTAAAGCGTTAATTTCATTTTTAAAATCTTTGCTAAATAAAATTCCTGAAGCTTTAATGGCGTTTTCTAAATCTTCTTTACTGTGTACAAAAGTGGTTACTTCTTCGGCTAAACGTTTTTGTAGTTGTCTTAAGTGTGGTTCTGCTTTATGCGCTTCAACTAAAGCTTCAATAGTAGATTTGTCTAAAAATGTAAATATTTTTATATATTTTTCAGCATCTTCATCACTTGTATTTAACCAAAATTGGTAAAACTTATAAACAGACGTTTTATCTGTATCTAACCAAATATTTCCACCTTCACTTTTACCAAACTTAGAACCATCGGCTTTAGTAATTAACGGACAAGTCATAGCGTAAGCTTTCGCTTTTTCTTCGCCTGGATTCATTCGTCTTACTAATTCTGTACCAGTGGTGATATTTCCCCATTGGTCGCTTCCGCCCATTTGTAATTTGCAATTTAGATGCTTATGTAAATGGTAAAAATCGTAACCTTGAATTAATTGGTAGGTAAATTCTGTAAAAGACATTCCAACGCTACCTTCGTCTCCAGATAAACGTTTCTTAACAGAATCCTTAGACATCATATAGTTAACGGTTATACGTTTACCAACATCTCTAGCAAAGTCTATAAAACTGAAGTTTTTCATCCAATCATAATTATTTACTAAAACTGGAGCGTTTTCTTTAGTCGAATTAAAGTCTAAGAAGCGAGATAAAACACTTTTTATGCCTGCAACATTATGATTAAGTGTTTCTTCATCTAACAAGTTTCGCTCATCACTTTTTCCAGAAGGATCACCAATCATACCGGTTGCTCCACCAATTAAAGCCACTGGTTTATGTCCTGCTTTCTCTAAGTGAACTAATAAAATAATAGGCACTAAACTACCAATGTGTAACGAATCTGAAGTAGGATCAAAACCTATATATGCAGTTGTCATTTCTTTATTTAATTGCACATCAGTATCTGGCATCATATCGTGAACCATACCACGCCATTTTAATTCTTCTACTAAAGGATTTGTTGTCATAATAGCTTATTTTTATGCCAACAAATATAAAAACTATAGGCTATTTTATGCCATAATTATCTAATTTAGTTTTATGATTTTAGTTACTGGAGGAACAGGATTAGTTGGTTCGCATTTATTATTTGATTTAACCAAAAGTAATACGGTTGTTCGTGCTATTTATAGAGATGAAACAAAGCTTAGTAATGTTAAAACAATTTTTTCTTATTATACAGATGATTTTGAAGCACATTTTAATAAAATTGAATGGGTTAAAGCCGATTTAAACAATATTCCTGCTTTGATTGATGCATTTGTTAATGTAGATTATGTCTATCATTGTGCAGCTTTAATTTCTTTTAACACGTCCGATTTTGAGTTGTTAAAGAAAATAAATATTGAAGGCACGGCTAATATTGTAAACTTATGTCTTTCCGAAAAAATAAAGAAACTTTGTTACGTAAGTTCTATTGCGGCCATAGGTTCTTCAACTAAAGGTAATTTAACAGAAGATGCCGAATGGAATCCTGAAGAAGATCATTCTGTTTATGCGCTAACTAAATATGGTGCTGAATTAGAGGTGTGGCGTGGTACACAAGAAGGTTTAAAAGCTGTAATTGTAAATCCAGGCGTTATTATTGGTCCTGGTTTTTGGGATAGTGGAAGTGGTTTGTTTTTTAGTAAAGTAAAAAAAGGAATGTATTTTTATACTACAGGAGTTACAGGATATATTGGTGTAAAAGATGTGGTAATAATAATGCAGAAATTAATGCTAAGCGATATAAAAAATGAGCGTTACATTTTGGTTGCAGAACATTTAAGTTTTAATACCTTTTTAAATAAAATAGCAGATGTTTTAGAAGTAAAACAGCCAAAGTTTGAAGCAAAAAAAGGAGTTTTAATAATTTCTAGTTGGTTAGATAGATTGAAGGCTTTAGTAACAAGACAACCAAGGCTTTTAAATAGCTCTATAATTAAATCTTCTCAAAGCAAAACATTATACAACACTAATAAATTCAAAAAAGAACTTCAAATGGACTTACAGAACATATCTACTGTAACTTCTAATACAGGAAAACTATTTAGACGCTTTACCTCTTTCTAATTCTCGATGTTTTAATAAGCCTTCTCTTATTGTAGAATCTCTTTTAGAAATGTATTTAGGGTCTAATTTTAATTCTTTTTCTTTAAGCTTTAACTTGTTAATTGATTTTCTATCTAACTTATTTTCTTTTCCTTTTTCCGCCTTCTTTTTTAGAAAAGTCAAGGTGTCTTCTACTTTATCATAAATACGATTATAGGCATCTAAATCATGAGAATAATAAATATTGTTTTCTGCAAAAATAACCGAATCTATTTTGTGTTTTGTGTAAATATAATCGTTAGGTAAAACACCATTTTCTTCAAGTTTTTTTTTGTTAATACCTTTTGCTGCAGAGAGAATGGATATTTCAGTTAAAACATTAACCATTTCTTGTTCTGATAAAAATGTATCCGGTTTTTTAGCTTTTTCAAGCTCATAACAGCTATTTAAAACTAAAGCTAGAAATAAGTATATGTATAAATTTTTTCTCAAAACTATCTATTAAACGTTAATTGTTTAGCATTACTAACTTCGTTTACTTTAAAATTATTGTAAGCCAGATGACCATTTACAAATGTATGTGAAATTCTAGATTTAAACGTAGTTCCTTCAAAAGGAGACCAGCCACACTGATATAAAATATTGTCTTTTGTTACAGTCCAAGGTTGGTTTAAGTCTACTAAAACTAAATCTGCAAAATAACCTTCTCTTATATAACCTCTTTTTTCAATATCAAAAAGAATAGCAGGATTATGACACATTTTTTCTACTATTTTTTCAATAGAAATTAGACCATTATGGTGCATTTCTAATAAAGCAGGTAACGCATGTTGCACTAAAGGTCCACCAGAAGGCGCTTTAGTGTAGACGTTGTTTTTTTCTTCTAATGTATGTGGCGCATGATCTGTTGCAATTACATCAATCCTATCATCTAATAAGGCTTTTAATAATTGTTCTTGATCTTTTTGAGTTTTTACAGCAGGATTCCATTTAATTAAAGAGCCTTTTTCATCATAATCTTTTTCATTAAACCATAAATGATGAATGCAAACTTCTGATGTTATTTTCTTATCTTTTAAAGGAATTTTATTAGTAAATAATTTAGTCTCTTTTCCTGTAGATAAATGAAAAACATGTAGTCTTGCACCTGTTTTCTTAGCTAATTCTATAGCCTTAGAAGACGATATATAGCAAGCGTCTTCGCTTCTAATTAAATGATGATATTTCATTGGAATATCATCACCATATTCTTTAATGTATTTTTCTGTGTTAGCCTTAATAGTTGCTTCATCTTCACAATGTACAGAAATCACTAAATCAGTACTTGAAAATATTTTTTCTAAAACCTCTGGATCATCTACCAACATATTCCCTGTAGAAGATCCTAAAAATAATTTTAATCCAGCAACTTGTTTAGGGTCAACCTTTAAGATTTCGTCTAAATTATCGTTAGTTCCACCAAACATAAAAGAGTAATTTGCATAAGAGGTTTCTTTTGCAATATTAAACTTGTCATTCAATTTTTCAATTGTTGTTGTTTGTGGATTTGTATTTGGCATTTCTATAAATGAAGTAATTCCTCCAGAAATAGCTGCTTTAGACTCACTTTTTATATGTGCCTTATGTGTTAATCCAGGTTCTCTAAAATGAACTTGATCGTCTATTGCTCCAGGTATTAAATATTTCCCTTCAGCATCTATTACAAATACATCACTAGATTTTGCACTTATAGAGGTGTCAATTTTTGTAATTATTTGCCCTTCTATTAAAACATCACCTTCAAAAATAATTCCTTCGTTTACAATTTTCGCATTCTTAATTAAAGTAGTTTTCTCAATCATACTAGTAGAGTTATTTTTTAAAAATACTGATTAATTTCATTTTTAGAACACCAAAAATAGCTTCAGATATAATACTAGAGCTTAATTTAGATTCTCCTTTTGTGCGGTCTGTAAATATTACAGGCACTTCTTTTATTTTAAAATTTTTAAGATATGCTTTAAATTTCATTTCAATTTGAAAAGCATAACCAATAAACTTAACATGATCAAAATCTATAGCTTCTAAAACTTCTTTCTTGTAACAAATAAAGCCAGCAGTAGTGTCTTTAATTTTCATACCAGTTATTAATCGCACATACATTGATGCTCCATAAGATAAAAGTACACGACTTAAAGGCCAATTAACAACATTTACACCTTTTACATATCTAGATCCTATTGCTAAATCTATTTGATCTTTAGCACAGGTATTATATAGTTTTATTAAGTCCTTTGGATTGTGAGAAAAATCCGCATCCATTTCGAAAATATAACTATAATTACGCTGTAAACTCCATTTAAAACCGTGAATATAAGCAGTTCCAATCCCAGATTTTTTATCTCTAACTTCTAAGTATAACTGTTCTTTGTATTTACCTTGTAATTCTCTAACTTTATCTGAAGTTAAATCAGGAGAATTATCATCTACCACAAGAACATCAAACTTTTTAGGTAAATTAAAAACAGCCTCAATAATAGCTTCAATGTTTTCAATTTCGTTGTAAGTTGGTATAATAACGATAGCGTCTTTCATTTAACTAATAAAGTAAGTTTGTGCAAATGTACATTTTTTAAAACCATTTTTTTTTGAAATAATCCTTAAAATATAGCTAAATTAATACGATTAGCACTAATTTTATACTGTGCTTAGAACTATTTTAAATAACGACTTATTAACGCTTTTATTACTTTTAGTAATTATACTGCTTGCTGCAGCTAAATTATTAAACAGTAAACGTTTTTTTGATTATTTTAAAGTATTGATTAATTCTTCTTATATAAACACATATGGAAAAGACATAAAGTGGTTTGACCTATTTAATTTAATACTTTTTTCTGCTTTTTGCTTATCTTTAAGTGTCTTTATTACTACACTAAATTTGTATTTTAATTTCACTTCCACTCTTAGTCTTTATAATATTTTAACTGTAGTGTTTTTGTTTTTTGGCATTAAAATTATCGCAGAATTAACTTTAGGTAAATTACTTGAATCTTATCCGTTTTTTCAACAGTTTTTGTTTAGAAAATTAAGCTATAAGTACTTTTTAGTCTTTTTTTTAATCCCATTATCTGCTTTATTGCTTTATCATTCTACACTAAATAAAGAAGTTCTTAACATAATAATCATAACAGTCTTTATTATTCTTGCCTTGACTTATTTTATCGTTATAAAGTCTTATTTTGACGTTATAAAACATAATCTGCTTTATTTTATTTTGTACCTTTGCGCACTTGAAATTGCACCGTATTTTATTTTATATAAGCATATTATGTAATTTATAAACTACGTGTTACAAAAGCAGATGACTATGAAAGTTAAAACAATACTTGTTTCACAACCAGAACCTAAAATAGAGAATTCTCCTTATTTTGATCTTTCAGAGAAATATAAAGTTAAAATAGATTTTAGACCTTTTATTCATGTGGAAGGTGTTCCTTCGAAAGAAATTAGACAAGAAAAAATTGATTTAAATAATTTTACTGCTATAATTTTAACAAGTAGAAACGCAGTTGATCATTTTTTTAGAGTTGCAGAAGAAATGCGTTTTAAGGTGCCAGATACTATGCGTTACTTTTGTCAATCTGAAGCTGTTGCATATTACCTACAGAAATATGTTGTTTATAGAAAGCGTAAAATTTACGTTGGTAAAAGAACTTTTTCTGAGTTAATTCCATTAATAAAAAAATATAAAGACGAATCGTTTTTATTACCAGCAACAGATAAAGTAAAACCAGAAATACCAGAATTACTTGATGGTTTAAAAATTAAATGGACACAAGGTACTTTTTATAGAACTGTTATAAGTGATTTATCCGATTTGGAAAATGTAACTTATGATATTTTAGTCTTTTTTAGTCCTAGTGGAATTGATTCTTTATTTCATAATTACCCAGATTTTAAACAAAACGATACTCGTATTGCTGTATTTGGAACTACCACTATAAAAGCAGTAGAAGCTAAAGGTTTACGTGTAGATATTGCTGCTCCAACACCAGAAACACCCAGTATGACAATGGCTTTAGCCAAATATATAAAAGAAGCAAATAAAAAATAGATTAGTATTTTTACTGATATAAAAAAAGCGAACCAATTGGTTCGCTTTTTTTGTTTGAATAAGTCTTGAATGTTTAAAAATTGAGTGTTGCTCCTAATAAAAAATTAGTTCCTGCTTGCGGATAAAACACATAGAATCCACCACCATAATCAAATCCATTACCATTATATTCTCTATCTAATACATTATTAAAAACACCGCTTAATAAAATAGATTTAAATATAGATTTTGGTTTAATTTCATAAGCAATATTAAAGTCTACGGTATTATAACCATCTAAAATAGAGTCTTGATCTTCAATATTATTCATTAATTGCTCGTCCACATATTTATTAATAGCTGTAAGCGTAAGTTTGCTAATTGGATTATACGATAATGAAGTACTAGTTACAATTGCTGGAGAATAAGCAATATCTGTTTTTCCAAGCTCTTCTCCATTTAAAAACTGACCTTCGTTTAAATTTTTATTTTCACTTAAGGTTAGATTAGATTGTAATGTAATTTTTTTACTTAATGCTATAGCGCCATCTAATTCTAAACCTAATCTGTAACTTTTCCCTGCATTATCTCTAATTGGCGCACCAACATCATCAAGAGCTCCAGTTAAAACTAACTGTTCATTATATGCCATATAGTAAATGTTAGCATTAAGTCTATATTTAGTGTTGTTATATCTATATCCTAATTCGAAATCGTTTAATTCTTCAGCTTTTACATCAGGATTGTTCTCAAAATCATTTCTACTAGGTTCTCTATTTGCTCTAGCGTAAGAGAAGTAAAAGTTGTTTTTATTATTTAGATTATAACTAATACCAGTTTTTGGATTGAAGAAACCAAAAGATTTATCTAAACTAATAGCAGATCGGTCAGACAATGTTCCGTTTATTTTATAATCTACAATTCTATATTGTAGGTCTCCAAATAAACTTAATTTTTCGTTTAACTTATAAGTTGCTTTACTAAAAACACTGAAATCTTCTTTTTTACTTTCGCTGAAATAATACCTATAACCTTTATCTATCTCTAAATCTTTAGCATATTCAGACCAAATAACTTCTCCAAAACTTTCACCTCTATATTGGCTGTATGATATACCTGAAACTAAATCAAGTTTTTCGTTCTTATAATTTAAACTTGTGTTAACTACATAAAAATCATTATCTAGCCATTTTTGACGAATGTAATCCATGCTTTCAATAGTAGTTCCATTATTTGTAAATGAGTTCAATCCTAAATGTGAAAATTGAGAATCGTCAGAGAAAAACACGTTAGTATAAAAGTAATTATCAATATATTCCTCGTAAAAACCACGACCATACGTATAGTTTAAACCTACATTTAAAGATAATTGATTATTAAATTTTTCGTTCCAATGTAGTTGATAATGGTCTTGTTTGTAGTCATCTACTTGGTTATCGTAATAACCTTCAAGATTTCCAGCATCATCCATAATAGTCCCAGCAATATTAGCCGTTCTGTCATCATCAATAGTAAAAACATCTACGCCATACCATGCTTGATATGTTTTTTCTCCACCACCAAAAACTAAGGCTTTAATTAAACGATTATCGTCTTTATAAGAACCTTGTAAGAAATAAGATTTTAAATCTGAAGAAGCGCGATCTATAAATCCATCTGATTTAATTTTTGATAAACGACCAGAAACTTCAAATCTATTATTTAATAATCCAGTTCCAAACTGAACGTTGTTTTTAATAGTTCCAAAACTTCCTACAGAATGAGATGTTGAGGCCGAAGCTTCTTTATTTTGGTTGTTAGTCAAAATATTAATACTTGCTCCAAAAGCACCAGAACCATTTGTAGAGGTTCCAACACCACGTTGGACTTGTAAACTTTCTACAGATGAAGAAAAGTCTGGTAAATTCACCCAAAATGTTCCTAAGCTCTCAGCATCATTATAAGGAATACCGTTAATTGTAATATTAGTAGATTCTCCACTAACTCCACGAATTCTAATACCCGTGTAACCAATTCCAGAACCAGCATCACTAGTCGTTACAACAGAAGGTAAATAATTTAATAAAATTGGAATATCTTGTCCTAAATTGCGAGTTTCTAAATCTTTTTTAGAAACATTGGTGTGTGTAATAGGTGAATCTGCATCTACTCTTACGGATTTTACTAATACTTCATCTAAGATTTCTACCTTGGTAGAATCTTGAATGGTTTGCAGATTTTGCTCAGTGTTTTGAGCTTGAATTGTGACGGTTAGCACAAGCAGTGCTAAAAAAAGAAAAGTGTTTTTCATATCGATTACATAAATGTTAATCGAATAAAAAGAGGTCATTATTCTTTAATGGTTTATAAATAAATGGTGCAAACAACAATACGTCTATTGTGGTTACAAGTGTCAATAGTCCCTTAGCAGCATTACCTGCCCAGGTTCATTGGGTATGATCTCAGCCAATTAAAGTTAAAAGCAAAACTATTAACTAAAAAAAGCACCCCTTTTTTGAGAACGCTGCAAATGTAGTTACGTTTTTTGAATTACAAATAAAGTTTCTTTAATTTTTTTTAGTTTAAATCTGGTTTTCTTCTATTCGATTTTTGTTCAGACTTAATTTTCTTGTTTTTTAAGCGTTTAATTTTTACCGATTTTGGTGTTTTTGTAGGGATTCTATATTTAGTTACTTTTAATGAGCTTGTAAGAATGAAAAATAACTTTTTTATAACTAAATTCTTGTTTTTATACTGACTTCTAGTTTCTTGAGAAGATAAAACTAATATGTTTTCTTTAGTAAGTTTTAGCTTAGATTTAAGTCTGTTTTTTTGTCTTATAGACAAATATTTAGAATCATCTATGTTAAAATATAACTCTACTCTAGTTGCTACTTTATTAACGTGTTGTCCGCCAGAACCAGAGCTAGTTGTAGCCTTAAAAATGCATTCTTTTATTATAGCTTCTTGATTAAGCATTATAATTGGTGTGCAGGTTTAAGTAAGTCGTTAACTGTTTTTACAGGGTTAAAAGTAAGAATAGGAACTTCAACAAAAACATTATTCCAATTAGCCATACTTCCATTCCATAAACCAGGTAGTTCTAATGCTTTTATAGTTTTTCCCAAACGTGTTTTGTTAGTTATAAACCCCGTGTTTTTATCAACAAAATTTTCAAGATTAAAAGCATTTCCTTTATAGTCTTTTATCCCACAAACAATATCTACTGGGTTAAAATGTGTAGCATTTTCAATTATTTGTTTCTGCGCTAAATTGTTTAAGTCTATTTGTGCAGATTCTACAATTTGTAAACTAATTGTTCCAATACTATTCCAGACCCAAAAAGGTCCGCCGCCAGGTTCGCCTTCATTTTTAACCATACCACAAACTCGTATAGGTTTGTTTAATTTTTCCTTTAAATATTCTATTTGATATTTAGTTGAATATTTTTCGAATTCAGATGAAATAATAACGTTTAATTGTCGTCTTAAAAATTCTGCAATTTCAACTATTTCGAGCTCTGATAATTTCTTCGTTTCAATTTTTTGCATAAAATCAAAACTCTTATTCTGTAAGCTTAAAAGTAAACCTGCTAATATTTTTTTATAGTTAGCAATGTCTTTTTTATATTTAGAAACGACAACGTTATCTATGTTTTTAATAAAGATAAGATCTTCATTTAGCTTATTCAAATTTTGTAATAATGCGCCGTGACCTGAAGGTCTAAAGTGAAGTTTGTCTTCTTCGTCTCTAAAAGGTTTTAATTTTGAAGAAACCGCTATTGTATCTGTTTTTTCAGACTGAAAAGAAAATGAAATATCAAAACAAACATTTGTTTTAGCTTCAATGGCTGCTTGTTTGTCTTTAAAAGCGGCTTTAAATTGCTCCAGATGTTTTTCAGAAATAGTAAAATGAAGTTTGGCCTTTTTATTTGATGTTGCATAAAGTGCAGCTTCGTATAAATGCTCTTCAAATGCATTTGCTATAACATTTTGATAATTATGAAAAGGTAATAAGCCTTTTGGAAAGTTACTATAATCCAGCTTATCTTCATCTAGCATTGTTTTTATAAAAGCAACTACTTTGTTATCCCTAGAAAGTGAATCGTAATTTTTGAAATATATTTTAGTTGAACTAATTACGGTTTTGTAAAATGGCAACTTCTCTATGCCAACCATAAATACCGCTAATTCTGTCGCGTTAAATTTATTTACATAAGCGTTAATCGATGATTTTTTATGGTTATAGGTTTTTATAAAATTAAATAGAAACTTAAACATTCTGGTTGCTGCACCAGATGCTGGAACAAATTTAAGAATAGATATTTCCTCTTTATTAGCATTAAAAAACGAAACATATTGTTGTTCTTGTTTTTTTGTTAATTTTATAACACCATCATTAAGTGTTGCAGCCGATTTTAAATTAATAAACGGCAATCCAGCTTGAAACGTTTGTAATTGCGATTCAATCAGATCTAAGCTTAGACCTTTAGAGTTAATATATTGTATGTCTTCTTGACTAAATTCCACGTTGTTGTAATAATAGGTTTATTTCTTTTTTAGCAGTTAAAAAACGAGTTTTTAAATCGCCTTTTAATTCTATAAATTCTAGTTTTCTACTTGTAAGCTCTTGTTTAAAACGATTGTAGTGTTCTTGTCTATTATTAGATAAATCTCTGATAGAATCATTTTTCCAAGAAACGTCAATATAAGGCAAAAAATACAAAGTGTAGGTTTGTGTTTTTACCATTTTTTCTAATTCTATAGGTGTTTTGTTATAGTAAATATCTGAATAGACTAAGGTCTCTACTATGTTAGTATCAAAAAATAAAATAGAGTCCGCTTTTTGTAAATAATCTTCCTCTAACTGTAATTGTCCGTTTGCAATGGGTAAAACAGTTTCAAAGGATAGTTTTTTATGATTTTCGGCATATAATCTTGCATATTCAGGCACAAAATCGCAATTAAAGGCTTTAGCTAATTTTTTACACAATGTTGTTTTTCCGGTATTTTGAGGCCCAAAAAAAACAATTTTTAATATGTTAGACATTTCTGTCAATTAAAAATGTGGTTTATAGTCGTGTCTATCATATTTTACAATTTTCATAAGAAGTAAACCTTTATCCATTAATTCAAACACTTCTTTAATTTCTGTTTTAAGAAGGTCCATTACAACATCATAATCTCCATAGATTTGTGTGCTTAATGGATTTTCTAAAATCTCTAAATTAGAAGCTCTTAGTTTTTTTATAAAATGAATTATAGCTGGCTCAAAATTGTCTTGTAATGGTGTAAGTGTTAATTCTACAGAAATATCCATATATTTTATTTTAATAATTCTTTAAAAAACTGTTTATTTTCTTCAAAAGCAGTACCAATTACTACAAGATCTGCTCCAGCAATGTATGCGTTTTCTATTTGTTGTAGAGATTTAATTCCGCCTCCAACAATTAAAGGTGTTTGTAGACGTTTTTTAGTTTCTGTTATAATATCAAAAGCAACGGGGAAATTTGCACCACTTCCAGCTTCTAAATAAATAAGTTTCATTCCTAGAAATTCACCTGCTTTTGCTGTTTGACTTATTATCTTTTTATCGGATAATGGTAATGTTTTGGTAACACGTTGTACGGCTGTTTCTTTACCACTTTCAATTAAAATATAACCTGTTGGAATAACTTCTAAATTGGTTTTTTCTAATAAAGGCACACTTTGTATGTGTTTCTCAATTAAGTAATCTGAATTTCTACCAGATAATAAAGATAAAAACAAAATAGCATCAGCTTTATCAGAAATTTGAGTAACATCTCCAGGGAATAAAACTAAAGGTAAGTTAGTTTTATGTTTTATAGCAGAAACTAATTGTTGTGTTACATTAGCTTCAACAGTACTACCGCCAATAAAAATGTGTGTGGTAATAGTTTTGTGAATATTTAAGAGAAAGGCATCTAATTCATCTAAAATAAACTTATCAGGATCTATTAAAACGGCTAATAGTTTGTTTTTATCAGCAATTGCTTTTTCAATATGTTTTAAGACTAATTTCATTCTTCAATTGCATATGCACAAGTAAACCCATCAAACTCTAAAAATGTCGTGTTATAACGTTTTTTAACTCCATTGTAATCTATCCAAGCTATGGTGTTTTTATCTCCAATAGAAAAAGGAATAACTAAAAAGTGTTCTCTAAACAACATTCCTGGTGTTGCAAATAATTTATATAAAGACTCTTTAATACACCAAATTACGGTTAACTTATTAATATAATCTTTAGCTTCTTTATTTAGATATTTAAATTCGTAATCCACAAATTTATCTGCTATACGAGTTATTTTATCACGTTGCTTCTCAACATCAATTCCGACTTTATTAGAACTCACAATAACTGCAGAAAACGTAAAAGAATGTGTTACAGAAATCTCTTTTCCATCTTTTAAATGCGGTTTTCCGTTAGCGTCGTAATACAAGTCAAAATCAGTATAACCAAACTCAGCTAACAACTGTCTTACACTTAAAAATCCACGTTGGTGTAGCTCACTTTTCATCCCATTTACGCGCTCTAAACTTCTTGGTTTAAGCTGTTCTGGATTGAATAAATCCGTGAAAGATTCTTCAATCTTCCAGATTTTAACAGTAGTTTGTGAATTTACAGTAATGGATTTATAAAGAGGCATTTACTTTTCTAAAGGTTATTGCTTACCTTTGCACCGCTATAATGCATGAGTAATAATTTAGTAGCGAATTTAACCAATTAAAAGGCGATTCGCAAAGTTGTTTCTCTTATAATATTTCAAAATAAAAAAATGAGTTCAAAAACTGTAGCTTACGTACCTAATAAGGTAAAAGATATGTCTTTAGCGGCATGGGGAAGAAAAGAAATTTTATTAGCCGAAGCAGAAATGCCAGGTTTAATGTCTTTACGTGAAGAATATAAAAACGAGCAACCTTTAAAAGGTTCAAGAATAGCAGGTTGTTTACACATGACAATTCAAACAGCTGTTTTAATAGAAACATTACAAGCTTTAGGTGCAGAAGTTACTTGGAGTTCTTGTAATATATTTTCTACACAAGATCAAGCTGCTGCAGCAATTGCAGAAGCAGGAACTGCAGTTTATGCGTGGAAAGATATGACAGAAGAAGAATTTGACTGGTGTATTGAGCAAACCTTATTTTTTGGTGAAGACAGAAAACCATTAAATTTAATTCTTGATGATGGTGGAGATTTAACTAATATGGTTTTAGATCGTTACCCAGAATTAGCAGCAGGAATTAAAGGTTTATCTGAAGAAACTACAACTGGAGTACATAGATTATACGAACGTGTTAAAAATGGTACATTAACAATGCCAGCTATTAACGTTAACGATTCTGTAACAAAATCTAAATTCGATAATAAATACGGTTGTAAAGAATCTGCAGTAGATGCAATTCGTAGAGCAACAGACATTATGTTAGCAGGAAAACGTGTAACTGTTTGTGGTTACGGTGATGTTGGTAAAGGAACAGCAGCTTCTTTTAAAGGTGCAGGTTCTATTGTAAC
>JAWUZD010000011.1:0-75903 GCA_034110465.1 Mesoflavibacter sp. | reverse complement strand
TGTTCCTACTGAAGAACAATTTGTTGTTATATCAGTTGCATTATAGTATACCGTTTGATTATCAATATCTATATTTAAATATGGACTTGAAGTTATTGGATTAACCTCAAGATCTGCATTTGCTTGTGTTTCATAAAAAACGACTGAAATATTTGGGCTTCCTCCTGAGATTTGAGCAATAACACTACTGAAATCAAACTCTCCAAATCCATCTGCATCCGGATCACAATATTCTAATGGATCTGGACTTGGAAAAACAGGGCTAGCAATAATAGTTATATTAAAACTATTCTCATCTGAGCAATTTGGCGTTGTTCCTGTTTCTGAAAAAATAAAAATTGTTTGTGACGTTGAAATAACATCACCTGCATTTAATGGAGTTCCAGTTCCATTCGTGCCCGTAAAATAGTTACCATTTATAAGTACTGGTAAAGTGTAATTAGAGCAAGCTATTTGGTTAGCAATTGAATCAACAGGATTTATTCCAATAGTGATAGTGAAGCTGCTTTCGTCTGAACAATTTGGAATTGTTCCTGTTTCTGAATAAATAAAAACAGTTTGTGACGTTGAAATAATATCACCAGAATTTAAAGGTATTCCAGTTCCATTTGTACTTGTAAAATAGTTTCCATTTGTAAGAACCGGTAATGTATAATTGGTACAAACAGATTGATTATTAATTGTGTCAACTATAGGGATTGAGTTAACAGTGATATCGAAACTAGTTTGGTTAGAACAATTATTAGGAGCAGTTCCAACCTCATTATAAATAAAAATTGTTTGTGACGTTGAAATAACATCACCGGTATTTAAAGGTGTTCCTGTTCCATTTGTACCTGTAAAATAGTTTCCGTTTGTAAGTGCTGGTAAAGTAAAGTTAGCACAAACGGTCTCGTCTGAAAGTGAATCTACAAGCGGACTTCCATTAATAGTAACAGTGAAACTAGTTTCATTAGAGCAAATATTTGGAGTAGTTCCAACTTCATTATAAATAAAAATAGTTTGTGATGTTGAAATAATATCACCTGCATTTAAAGGAGTTCCTGTTCCGTTAGTCGCAGAAAAATAGCTTCCGTTTGTAAGTGCTGGCAGACTAAAATTAGCACAAACGGTTTGATTAGAAATAGAATCTACAAGCGGATTTCCGTCAATAGTAATCATAAAGCTAGTTTCGTCAAAACAATTGTTAGGAGCAGTTCCAATTTCGTTATAAATAAAAATGGTTTGTGTTGTCGTAATAACATCACCTGTATTTAAAGGAGTTCCTGTTCCGTTAGTCGCAGAAAAATAGTTTCCATTTGTAAGTGCTGGTAGAGTAAAATTAGCACAAACTGTTTCGTCTGTAAGTGAATCTACAAGTGGATTACCATTAATAGTAACAGTGAAACTAGTTTCATTAGAGCAAATATTTGGAGTAGTTCCAACTTCATTATAAATAAAAATAGTTTGTGTAGTTGAAATAACATCACCAGCATTTAAAGGAGTTCCTGTTCCGTTAGTCGCAGAAAAATAGTTTCCGTTTGTAAGTGCTGGTAGAGTAAAGTTAGCACAAACAGTTTCATCTGAAAGAGAATCTACAGAAGGGTTTCCGTCAATAGTAATCGTAAAGCTGGTTTCATTAGTGCAAATGTTTGGAGTAGTTCCTGTTTCTGCGTAAATAAAAATAGTTTGTGTAGTTGAAATAATATCGCCAACATTTAGTGGTGTTCCAGTTCCATTTGTAGCAGGAAAGTAGTCTCCATTTGTAAGTGCTGGTAACGTAAAACTTGTACAAACAGTTTCGTCTGAAAGTGAATCTACTGGAGTAGGACTAATGGTAACAGTAAAAAAACTTTGGTTAAAGCAAATGTTTGGAGCAATACCAACTTCGTTGTAAATGTATATTGATTGTGTAGTTGTAATAGAATCACCAGCATTTAATTGTGTGTCAGATCCATTTGGACCCGTAAAATAGTTTCCATTTGTAATTACAGGTAAAGTAAAACTATTACAAACAGTTTGGTTAGAAACGGAATCTATAGGAGGATTCCCTGTAATAGTAACAGTGAAACTAGTTTCATCAGAGCAAATATTTGGAGTAGTTCCAACTTCGTTATAAATAAAAATAGTTTGTGAGGTTGAAATAAGGTCTCCAGCATTTAATGGTGTACCAGTTCCGTTTGAACCCGTAAAATAGTTTCCATTTGTAAGTGCAAGTAAAGTAAAACTTGTACAAGCAGTTTCATTAGATAGAGAATCTACTGGAGGATTACCAACTTGCAATAATGCACTAGTTGAAGCTAGGTTACATAAAGAAGATATTATTTCGCAATAATATTGATTGTTATCAAAAGATATAGGTGTGTTTGAAATAGTTAATGTGTTTGTTGTTGCTCCAGAATATATAGCACTATCAACTACATTTGACCATACACCAGAACTATTTATAACTTGCCATTGGTAAGTATATGTATCACTACCAGAAACTGTTACTGAAAAAATAGTTGTACTATTCTCACAAACATCTTGAGAGTTTGGTGGAGTTATTGTTGGTGTATTATTAGAAATTGGATCTGCTGTATGTGAACCTAAATCTGCGCAATCTTCATTTAAATTTGTAGCCCAATGGCTAGCATTATATGTTGTTTGTGGTATTGGAGCATTTGCATTTCTAATTATGGTATAACCTCTTTCATTTGGTGCATTAACTATATCTATAATAGTCCCATTTTTTAAAAGTTTAAACTCATCATTGTCATTAATTCCTGTAGCAACATTAAAGTCAACGGAAAGAGAAGGGCAATCAGATCCACTTCCTAATAGAATAATAAAAGTGTCTAAAGACGCAATTGTTCCTAGTGGATTATAGGTGTGACTTGGAGCTGCATTACCTATGTCTCCATAACGGTCAATAATATAAACGCCATCTAAAACTATAGGAGAAGATGTTGGATTAAAAAGCTCTATTACAGCATAACTTCCTGTAAAGGCATCATAAATTTCTGAAATATAAAGATCTCCAGTAGAACAAGATGAGGATGTAGTCGTAAAATCTGAAGCTGACATTCCAGTACATCCACCAGAAGTTGTTATAGAAATACTTGAAGATGTCGACGTTCCAGCTGGAATATTTGCAGTTAATTGTGTATCGCTAACAATATTAAAAGCAGCATTTATTCCGTCGAATGTTACTGTTGTAGCTGTACTGAAATTTATTCCGTTAATAACAACTAATGTGTTTTCTGGACCATTATTAGGAGAGAAAGTAGTTATTACTGGATTAGGACACTCGTTATTGTAATTTGTATTATTAGAAAAGCTTGTGTTAAAAAAGCACAAAAAAGTAATAAGACAGAATAATATTTTATAATATTTCATTTAAAAAAAATTAATGCTTACAAAGTTAAGTATATGTAAGCATAATTAAAAGGAAATACAAACAAGATGTTTAAGTATAAATTATCTTTTTAGTGTAAAATGGCCAGTAGTAGTTTCTCGATTTTTTCTTGTAATTACATACCAATAATCTTCTGTTGGTAAATTATTACCATTAAGTTTACCATTCCAGCCTTGACCTGTGGATGAGAGTTGTTTTAATAATTTTCCGTATCTGTTAAAAATTTTAATATCTATATCAAAATTAACAGATTCTGATACGCCTAATGGTTTCCAGTAGTCGTTAAAACCATCTCCATTTGGAGTGAAATATTTAGGAATTCCTAGTATAGAAATAATTTGAGTTGCTAAACCACAGCCGTTTTTTTCTCTAACATAAATAGTATAAAATCCTGGTGAAACACTTGTGAATATATTTGAGTTTTGATAAATTACAGATGGATTATCTATAGCATATTCAAAATCACCAGTATTTAATGTTTCTATAGTTACGATATTATTTTCTGATAATTCGGTAAAATTTATATTAGATATTATAGGTGTTTCTACTTGAGTAACTATTATATTTTGAGATACTTGGCAGTTATTAATATTAGTTACTGTAAATGTATAAGTTCCAATTGTATTAATGTCTATAGTTGATGAGTTTTCAGATGGAAGTAAGTTGTTGTTAAAGGCCCAAGAATATATATCTGTAGGTTCTGGGTTTAAAATTTCTCCGTAAAGCGAAATGGTTTCAGGAAAGTTATTTACACAATAACTTGTAGCGTAATCAATTTCTAATTCTGGTCTTTCTAATACATTTAATAAGGCAGAGCTAATACCAAAACAATTGTTAGTATTCGTCGTTACTCTAACATAAATAGTTTGAGTGTTTTGAATTGTATTTGTAAAATTGGTATTTATACTATTTATGCTAGCTAATGCATCAGCTTCAGATATATGGAAACTTACGTTTGCATTAGTTGGAATTTGTGTTTCTATTTGAGCTTCAATCTCATTTAAATCAAAAGTAGTAATTCCATCAATAATTTCATCTTCACAACTATCTAATGGTAATATATTTAAAGCGTTGTTAGAAATTGAAAGTGTTAATTGTGCAATAGAAGTACAATTAGTTCTTTGGTTACCAATTACAGCATAAATAACCTGATTTACACTTGTGTTATTATACGTAATTGGATCAGGTATTGGATTTGTCTCAGATATCGCTTTTAATTCAGAATCATAAAAATCAAATATTAAATCTTCTGAATCAGTTATAATTCCATTTTCTGCATTATATAAATTATAAGTTGTAAATCCATCCTGATTTTGATCGCATTGTTCTAATGTAGAATTATTTACAACTGGTAAATCTGCATATTCCACTATAATTTTACCTTTTGAGGTACAAGTACTATTTAAAGTAACTTCAACTTCATAAATCCCTTCATTTGTAATTGTATATTCTGGATTAATTTCGCCTAATAAATTACTTCCGTTTTTTTTCCATTGATATCCAATTGCATTACTCTGCGTAGCATTTAAGGTTAAAGTTTCTGTACCGCAAAGTGACGTTAAATTATTTAATAATTTATCTGGTCCTAAATCTGTTGTTAGTTTAAAGCTTCCTGCTTCAAGAAAAACAGCAGAATCGTATCTGTAATTTTGCTCATCAGCTATAACTAATTTTACGTGGTATGTTTGGTTAGGAATTGTATTTGCTGTTGCTGTTAGAACCTTAGTTTGTCCGTTAAAGTTTATAGGAGCATTATTATCATTAAAGCTTTCAAAATATATTTCGTTTTCTGCGTCACAACCATTTGGTATTTCTGGATGAACTGTAGTTACTTTTACAGGTGTGTTTGTTCCAGGAACTAAAGCTATATTTTCATAATCTGACGTGCCAATAGGTTTTATTAAAAATCCAAATAAATCTGAATAATTACATGTGCTTGAGTTGTTTTCTTGGTATTCTTCCGAAGCAAAAATATATCTAAAACTGATTTGATTTGCAATTGAGGTAAACTCAAATTCTAAAATGGTAGCATTTAATGTACCTGTTTCTTGAACAGCGTTTTCTAAATCACTATCGCCAGTCCAATTTGTAGCATCATCATCTGATAAAGATGAGTTTGGGCCTTGCACATTATTAAGTTTCCCTGTACTTAAAACTATTCCAGATTGAAATGGAAAACTTGAGCCATTAGCATCAAAATAGCCAAAGCTTTTTTCTGAATTCCCAAAATTCCCGCTTACAGCATTAGTTACCACAACATCTGTAATGCAATTGCTATCTATTAAAACATCTTCTATAAGTTGTTGAGGCGAATAGCTTTGCTGATCTGTTATAACATTCTGACCATAGAATATTACAGTAAAAAAAAGTAAAATATATTTTAATAAATCTTTCATTTATAGCAATTGGAATGCAAAGATAAGTACAAACCGAATGTCTATTCTAAAACAAAATGTTAAAAGTATTATATAAATTAAAATATATAGCAATCATACTAGCAGTTAATACCTATTGTGACTAAACACATTCTTTTTGGCTTTTATAAATCCCATAAGAACTCAAATTCTTCTTCGATTGTTACATTTTAATACTGTTTTTAAAAGATTAAACAGAAGTCTTAAAAAGCTGTTAATAGCATTTTTTTATACGATTTTAGTCGTATTTTTATATCATTATGAATATAAATGAAAGAAAAAAAGGCTTTGTTTTTAAAACGTATGAAGCACCTTATCAATCGCCTTTTGATAAGCTTTTCGATGTTTTTAAGGAGTTAATCACTCATACATCTGGCGATTTCGATGAAGCAATTACTTGGCTTCGAGAATTAGATGTTGAGTATAAATTAACAACACCAGAATATACTATAGACAACTTTGTAGAAGACTTAAAAGCCAAAGGTTACATTCGTGAAGAAATTAAACCCGATGGAAAAAAAGGAAACACAATTACATCAAAAACGGAACGTGCAATTAGGCAATCGGCTTTAGAGCAGATTTTTGGAAATATTAAACGAAGTGGTTCAGGCAATCATAAAAGTAAAGGCTTAGGAATAGGTGACGAACATACTGGCGATTTTAGAAACTATCAGTTTGGCGATGGTTTAGAAAAAGTATCTATAACCGAAAGTTTAAAAAACGCTCAAATTAATAATGGTATAGGTGATTTTAGATTAACGGAAGACGATTTAGTGGTTGAAGAAACTACACACAAATCTCAAATGAGTACGGTTTTAATGATAGACATTAGTCATAGTATGATTTTGTATGGCGAAGATAGAATTACACCAGCCAAGAAAGTAGCTATGGCTTTATCGGAATTAATTACCACACGTTATCCAAAAGATACATTAGATATTTTAGTCTTTGGAAACGATGCTTGGACTATAAAAATTAAAGATTTACCGTATCTTAATGTAGGACCATATCATACAAATACTGTTGCTGGATTAAATTTAGCACTAGATTTATTACGTCGAAAACGAAACACTAATAAACAAATTTTTATGATTACTGATGGGAAACCAAGTTGTTTACGTTTACCAGATGGACAATATTATAAAGATAGTAATGGTTTAAACCCTTACATAACCAATAAGTGTTATGCAGTTGCACAACAAGCCAGAAAACTACACATTCCAATAACTACTTTTATGATTGCCCAAGATCCCTATTTAATGCAATTTGTTGAAGAATTTACTAAGGCTAATCAAGGAAAAGCCTTTTATACAGGTCTTAAAGGTTTGGGTGAAATGATTTTCGAAGATTACGAAACTAATAGAAAAAAGAGAATAAAAGGATAAATAATTAACTGTTAATATATTGTTGCAAGTATTTACTCTAAAGATGAGTAAACTTAATATTAAAAAGAACAGTCTAAAACTAGAAAATGAAAACAGAACACATAAAAACATTAGGAGAATTAAAAGATTCAGGTTACCAGTCTAAATCTATAAAAGATGAATTACGTCAAAATTTAATAGAGAATATTAAACAAAAAAAGACTTCGTTTAAAGGAGTTCACGGTTATGAAAATACAGTAATTCCAGAATTGGAACGCGCCATTTTATCACGTCATAATATTAATTTATTAGGATTACGTGGACAAGCAAAAACACGTTTAGCGCGTTTAATGTTAAACCTGTTAGATGAGTATATTCCTGTGGTTAAAGGTTCTGAAATTAACGACGATCCTTTAAATCCAATCTCAAGATATGCTTTAGAATTAATTAAAGAAAAAGGAGATAATACACCAATTACTTGGATGCATAGAAGTGAGCGTTTTGCGGAGAAATTAGCAACTCCAGATGTTACTGTAGCAGATATTATTGGAGATGTAGATCCCATAAAAGCCGCCAACTTGAAATTAAGTTATGCAGATGATCGTGTAATACATTACGGAATGATTCCGAGAGCAAATCGTTGTGTTTTTGTAATTAATGAATTGCCAGATTTACAAGCAAGAATTCAAGTTGCATTATTTAACATCTTGCAAGAAGGCGATATTCAGATTAGAGGCTTTAAGTTAAGGTTACCTTTGGATATGCAATTTGTATTTACGGCAAACCCAGAAGATTATACCAATAGAGGTAGTATTGTAACGCCATTAAAAGATAGAATTGGTTCACAAATTTTAACACATTATCCTATAGATATTGAAACAGCAAGAACTATAACAGCACAAGAAGCTAATTTAGATGGGAATCAAGACTCTTTAGTTTATGTACCAGAATTAGCAAGAGATATTTTAGAGCAAATTGTTTTTGAAGCCAGAGATAGTGAGTTTATAGATGCAAAAAGTGGTGTTAGCGCACGTTTAAGTATTACAGCATTTCAAAATTTAATAAGTACAGCAGAACGAAGAATGCTAGTTTCTGGTGACAAAAAAACCAGTGTTAGATTGAGTGATTTTTTAGGTATTATCCCTGCTATTACAGGTAAAGTAGAGTTAGTTTACGAAGGAGAACAAGAAGGCGCAGCAAAAGTAGCTTATAACTTAATTGGTGAAGCGGTTAAAAGTTTATTTCCAGAATTTTTTCCGGAAATAGAAAAACTACAAAAGCAAGATGTAGAAACACCTTATGATGCTGTTTTATCTTGGTTTTTTAATGCTGAAGATGGTTTTGAATTATTAGACAGCTTACGCAATAAAGAATACCAAAGTATATTAGATGTAGTTACACCTTTAGATGATTTGTTAGGTCAATATCAACCAAAATTAACGAAACAAGATAGTTATTTTGTAAAGGAATTTGTGCTTTGGGCTTTAGTAGAACATAAGCAGCTTAACAAAAATAGATTTACAGAAGGTATTAAATTTAAAGATTTGTACAGTGGTTTTTTAAATGGTCTTTAAACTTGTTATTAATATATAAAAATGTCTTAATCTAACTAAAGTTTAATGCAATTATAAAATATTAAGTTTTATCTAAGTTTTGTAACTTTAAAAAGTGTAACAATATAATTTTTTAGAAAGATTGTATATTGGTGTTAATTTAACGGATATCTATATTCTATTGAATGTTTATTCTTGGAAAATTTGACCTCTATGTGGTTTTAAAGCATCTCGTATTGGTTTCATTTCTAATTCTGTTACTACCATAAAAGCTATAGCGTGGAGATCTGTAATTGAAGAAAAACCAGTAATATTTATATTGGTTTTCTTTATAGCAATAAATTCTTTTAAATGAATTTCATGATGCTCAGCTATTTTTAAAGCGTCTGGACCTCTAAAATCCCAAATTAGTTTTAGCTTTCTCATATTTTTTAGCGTTATTTTAATGTTAAATCAAACTTGTGATATATTATTATATTGCTATTTTTGTCAAAAATAAGTTATTAATTTTATGAAAAATTTTTATATCGCTTTAATATTAATTTTATGTGGTTACAGTTCTGTTATAGCACAACAAGATGTTTTGTTTAGTATAAACAATAAACCTATACTAAGTAAGGAGTTTAAACGTGTTTATAATAAGAATTTAGATTTAGTAGAAGATAACTCACAAAAAAACATAGATAATTATTTAGAATTGTTTGTTAACTATAAGTTGAAATTGGAAGATGCTTATGATAAAGGTTTAGATAACAAACAAAGTTATAAAAATGAGTTAGAAGGCTATAAAAAACAATTAACTCAAAAATATATAGATGATAATAAGGTTACAGATCAATTAGTCTTTGAGGCTTATGAGCGTTTAAAAATAGAAATTAATGCAAATCATGTTTTAGTTAAATTAGACGAGAACGCAAGTGAAGAAGAAGAAGTTAGAGCCTTAGAAGAGATAAATAAAATTAGGTTAAGTGTTATTAAAGACGGTTTTGATGCGTTTCAAAAAGAGAACCATAACGGTAAAACAATATTTGCAGAAAATTTAGGTTATTTTACTGCTTTTAAAATGGTGTATAATTTTGAAACAGCTGCATATAATACCAAAACAGGTGATGTTTCGGAGCCATTTAGAACACGTTTTGGGTATCATATTGTTGTAGTTAAAGATATTAGAAAAAACAGAGGAGATGTTACTGTGGCTCATATAATGTTAGAATTAGATAAAGAAGATTTAATAAATCAACTTTATAAACGTTTAGAGCAAAACGAAGATTTTCAAGCCTTAGCCAAACAATATTCTGTAGACAAAAGTTCTTCAAATAAAGGCGGAATGTTGCCGGAGTTTTCTGGTGGACAATTAAGTTCTTCATTTTTTGAAGATCAAGCTTTTGGTTTAAAAGAAATAGGTTCTTACACCAAGCCTTTTAAAACAAAATTTGGTTGGCACATTGTTAAACTTTATTTTAAAAAAGATTTGCCAGAATTTAGTACTTATAAATTAGATTTAGAACAAAAAGTAAAACGAGATTCTAGATCTAAGGTTTTAAATAATAAACGTGTAGAAAATTTACTAGTTAAGTATAATGTAACATACAACCAACCGTTGTTAAAAGATTTTGAAGAAGGTTTAAATAATAGTATTTTTAAAGGTCTTTGGACTATTCCAGATAGCTTAAATACAGATAAACCTTTTTTAGTAATCAATAAGCAAACACTAGTGTATAAAGATTTTGCAAATTATTTGCATAAAATACAAAGACGTATTCAGCCTAAAAGAAGTTTTAATCAGTTGTTAGAAAAAGTGTATAAAGATTTTGTAGATACTAATGTTTTAAGATATCAAGAAAATCATTTAGAAGATGAAAATGAAGAATATGCTCAAATTTTAAACGAGTATAAAGAAGGTTTATTATTGTTTGAATTAATGGGGAATCAAATTTGGAATTCATCAGAGAACGATTCATTAGCATTAAAAGAGTACTATAATCTAAATAAGATTAACTATAAATTTCCAAAAAGAGTTGAAGCTACTATAGCATCTTCAGCAAACAAAAAGCAAGCAAAAAAAGTATACAAACTTTTAAAGTCTGGAAAAACTAAAGAGGAAATAGAAAAATTATTGAATACAGACAATAAGGTTAATGTGACTTTTAATTCTGGAAATTACGAGTTTGATAATCCTGCATTGCCTTCAAAATTGAAAATTGAAAAAGGAATTTCTAAAGTTCAAAAAAACAATAAATCTTATGTTGTCGTTGTGGTAAATTCAATCTTACCAGAAACACAAAAAAGTTATTATGAAGCTAGAGGAAATGTAATGAGCGATTTTCAAGATCAAAAAGAAATCAAATGGATTTTAGAATTAAAAGCTAAATATCCTGTAGTTATAAACCAATCTAATTTAAATGCTTTAAAAGCAGAATTAAAGAACTAATTTGAAACATTTACTCCTATACTTATTACTTATTACTTGCATAGTTTCGTGTAACTGGTACAAAAGCGAAGCTCCAGAAAACTCAGTAGCTAGAGTAGAAGATGCTTATTTGTATTTACAAGAAATAGAAGCTAAAATGCCAGCTAATTTATCTAAAACTGATAGTTTACTTTTTGTTCAAAATTATATAAACAAGTGGGCTAAACAACAATTGTTAGTAAGTGGAGCTGTTCAGAATTTAAATGAATTAGAGTTGCAAGAGTTTGAAATGCTTATAAATTATTATAGAAGCGATTTGTATAGTAACGCATATTTAAAAGCTTTAATAAGTAAAGATTTGGATACTGTTGTTAAAAATGAGTCTGCAAATAAATACTACAATAATAATAACCAAGCTTTTAATTTAAACGAAAACTTGCTTCAATTAAGATATGTTGCCGTAAATAATAACAGAAACGATATAAGTGATTTAATTGAGCGCTTAAAACGTTTTGATTCTATTGATCGGGTTGTGCTAGATTCATTAAAAGTTCAGTTTAAGTCTTATTCTTTAAACGATTCAATTTGGGTAAAATCAGATCATGTTTTAAAAAAACTACCGATTTTTACATCAGAAAATAATGATGAACTGTTAAAAAAATCTAATTTTCTACAACTCACAGATTCATTAGACCTATATTTGGTGCAAATAAAAAATGTTTTATTAAGAGGTGAAACCGCACCACTTAGTTACGTAAGACCTACAATAAATCAGATTTTAATAAATAAACGAAAAGTGGATTTATTAAAACAAATAGAAACAGATATTACAAAAGATGCTATTAAAAATAAACAGTTTGAAATACTTAATTAAAAACACTCTAGCAGCTGCAATTCTTACTTTAGGATTAGCCCAAGTTACTGCTCAAGAAATTATTGAAGAGCAAGTAGCTCCAAAACAAAACGATAGTATAAAATCAAACTCTGCAGTTAAAGTAGATGGAGTTTCTGCTGTAGTTGGAGATTATATTGTTTTAGATAGCGATATAGACAAGACTATTCTACAATTAAAAGCACAAGGTGCATCTATAGAAGGTGTTTCTCGTTGTCAATTATTTGGTAAACTTTTAGAAGATAAATTATATGCACATCACGCTATTCAAGATAGTATAGAAATTTCAGATTTAGAAATTAGATCATACGTGGATCAACAAGTACAGCAGTTTTTGCAAAGTACTAACGGTTCTATGGAAGAGCTTTTAAAATTTTACAAAAAAGATAGCGAAAAGGAGTTTAGAGACGAAATGTTTGAGATTAACAAGAGTAATCGTTTAGCTTCAGAAATGCAAAAGAAAATTGTTGATGGTGTAGAGGTAACACCAGAAGAAGTTAGAGAGTTTTATAATAAAATTCCAGAAGATCAAAGACCGGAATTTGGAACTGAATTAAAAGTAGCTCAAATTGTTATTCAGCCTAATGTAACACCAGAAGAAGAACAAAGAGTAATAGCTAAGTTAAAAGAGTTTAAAAACCAAGTAGAAAATGAAGGTGCTAGTTTTAGATCTAAGGTCGTTTTATATACAGATGATAAAGCATCTATTCCTAACGGAGGAAAATATACGCTAAATAGAAAGCGTCCACAAATGGTTAAAGAGTTTAGAGAAACTGCTTTTTCTATGGAAGAAGGACAAATCTCAGAGCCTTTTAAAACAGACTTTGGTTATCATATTTTATTTTTAGAGAAAATTAGAGGCCAAGAATATGATGTTAGACATATTTTATTGTCACCTAAAATCTCAAATTCATCTTTAGAAGAAGCAAAGCAACGCTTAGAAGATGTTAGGGCTAAAATTGTAGCTGAAGATATTACATTTGCAGATGCAGCAAAAGAAGTAAGTGACGAGAAAGAAACAAAGTTTAATGGCGGACAATTAATTAATCCAACAACACAAGATTATAATTTTGAATTGACTAAAATGGATACAGAGTTATACGGTCAAATTCAAAGTTTGGATAGTAATACAGTTAGTGAAGTTATAGCAGAACAAGATAGAAAAGGAACCATTAAATTTAAAATTATGATGGTAACAGATAGAGTAGATACTCATATTGCAGACTATTCTAGAGATTATTTAAAAATTAAAGAGTTAGCGCTTAACGAAAAACGTTTTAAGGCTATTGATAAATGGCAGGACGAAAAAATCAAAGAAACTTATATTAAAATTGGCGACACATATAGAGATTGCGATTTTAACAGTAATTGGTTGAAAAACTAAATATATTATTTTCACTAATTAAAACCTTTGAAGAAATTCAAAGGTTTTTTTATGCATATTTATTACATTAGTGCCACAAAAATAAACTTAAATGTCCGACGTAGCAGCAATAAATCAATTAGTAGAAAAGTATAATAGTTTACGCCAAGAAGTAGCTAAAGTTATTATTGGTCAGGACGATGTTGTCAACCAAATACTAATTAGTGTTTTTTCTGGTGGACACGCCTTATTAGTTGGTGTTCCTGGTTTAGCAAAAACTCTAATGGTAAATACCATTTCTAAGGCATTAGGTTTAAACTTTAAACGTATACAGTTTACACCAGATTTAATGCCAAGTGATATACTTGGTAGTGAGATATTAGATGAAACTAGAAATTTTAAATTTATAAAAGGACCAATTTTTTCTAATATTATTTTAGCAGACGAGATTAATCGTACACCTCCAAAAACACAAGCTGCCTTGTTGGAAGCTATGCAAGAACGCTCAGTTACGGTTGCTGGAAACCATTATAAATTAGATTTACCATATTTTGTTTTAGCCACACAAAACCCAATAGAACAAGAAGGAACTTATCCCTTGCCAGAAGCACAATTAGATCGTTTTATGTTTTCTATTAATTTAGAATATCCAACATTTCAAGAAGAAGTAGATGTGGTAAAAGCAACAACATCTAATCATAAACCTATAGTTAATTCATTGTTTACTGCACAAGAAATTATAGATTTTCAAGAGTTAATTCGTCGTATTCCAGTTGCAGATAATGTTATAGAATATGCAGTTAAAATGGTTGGTAAAACAAGACCGTTAAGTCCTGAAGCTTCAGACTTAGTAAAACAATATATAGATTGGGGCGCAGGACCAAGGGCTTCTCAAAATTTAATTTTGGCAGCAAAAACTCACGCAGCTATAAATGGTAAATTCTCACCAGATATAGAAAATGTTCAAGCTATTGCTACGGGAATTTTACGTCATAGAATGATTAAGAATTACAAAGCAGAGGCAGAAGGTGTTACTATAGAAAAAATAATAGAAAGTCTTTATTAATATGAAATTAAAAGAGTTTGTAACGCCGCTAATAGTTTTGCTTATAGGAATTGGTTTAACAATTCTAGGAGCTACATTTAAAATTTTACACTTACAGTTTGCGCCACAATTGCTTTTGGTAGGAACCTTTATAGAGTTTTTTGCTATTCTATTAGCAATTATTAAATTAATTAAAATAGCGCGTAGTAAGAATTAATCGCCATTTATTGCTTTCATTTATCAAAATTGCATAAATCATAACTAAAATAGTTAATGATTTTAAATTTTGTTACTCAAAAAAATAAGAATAATAATTAATAAATTGATAATTTAAGACGTAGCTTTTTGTTGATTTAATCAATATGTGACAAATAAATTCAATTTTATTGGTAATATCGCTATTCCACTGATAGCCGACTAAAGAATTTTTAAAATCCTTAATAATTTCGTAAATTCGCAAGACTTAAAAAGAATTAATTAACAAAAAAATACAACTATATGGCATTCGATATTGATATGATTAAAAAGGTGTATAGTCAAATGACTGAACGTGTTGATGCAGCACGAAATGTTGTTGGAAAACCACTTACACTTTCTGAGAAAATTTTATACTCTCACCTTTGGGATGGAACTCCTAATAAAGCGTTTATACGTGGAAAAGATTATGTAGATTTTGCACCAGATCGTATTGCTTGTCAAGATGCAACTGCACAAATGGCTTTATTGCAATTTATGCAAGCTGGAAAAACTCAGGTAGCTGTGCCAACAACTGTACATTGTGATCACTTAATCCAAGCCAAAAGTGGTGCTGCAACAGATTTAAAACACGCTAACGATGTAAGTAGTGAAGTTTTCGATTTCTTAGAATCTGTATCTAATAAGTATGGAATTGGTTTTTGGAAACCAGGCGCAGGAATTATTCACCAAGTTGTTTTAGAAAATTATGCATTTCCAGGAGGAATGATGATTGGAACAGATTCTCATACAGTTAACGCTGGTGGTTTAGGAATGGTTGCAATTGGTGTTGGTGGAGCAGATGCTGTAGATGTAATGGCTGGAATGGCTTGGGAATTAAAATTCCCTAAATTAATAGGTGTTAAGTTAACTGGTAAATTATCTGGTTGGACTGCACCAAAAGATGTTATTTTAAAAGTAGCTGGTATTGTATCTGCTAAAGGTGGAACTGGAGCTATTGTAGAGTATTTTGGTGAAGGTGCTACTTCTATGTCTTGTACAGGTAAAGGTACAATTTGTAATATGGGTGCAGAAATAGGGGCAACAACTTCTACTTTTGGATACGATGAGTCTATGGAGCGTTATTTACGAGCTACAGAACGAGCAGATGTTGCAGATGCTGCAAATAAAGTTAAAGATTATTTAACTGCAGATGCAGAAGTTTATGCTAATCCAGAGCAGTATTTTGATCAAGTTATAGAAATTAATTTATCTGAATTAACACCACTGTTAAATGGACCTTTTACACCAGATTTATCGACTAAAGTTGGTAAAGATATGAACGCAATTGCGACTAAAAATGAATGGCCTTTAACTGTAGAATGGGGATTAATAGGTTCTTGTACTAACTCTTCTTACGAAGATTTATCTAGAGCTTCTTCCATTGCGCAGCAAGCTTTAGATAAAGGAATTGAAATGAAAGCTGAATTAGGAATTAATCCTGGTTCTGAAAAAGTAAGATATACTGCAGATAGAGATGGTATTATTGGCATATTTGAAAAACTAAATGCTAAAATATTTACTAATGCTTGTGGACCTTGTATTGGTCAATGGGCAAGATATAGCGATCCTAAAAATGCACCAAAAAATAGTATAGTTCACTCATTTAACAGAAACTTTGCTAAGCGTGCCGATGGAAATCCAAACACACACGCATTTGTTGCATCTCCAGAAATAACAGCAGCTATTGCAATTGCTGGTCGTTTAGATTTTAATCCAATGACGGATACATTAACGAATAAAAACGGAGAACAAGTTAAGTTTGACGAGCCAACTGGTTGGGAATTGCCACCAAAAGGTTTTGAAGTTAAAGATAATGGTTACTTAGCGCCTATGGCAGATGGAAGTGGTGTGCAAGTTACAGTAAGTCCAACGTCTGAGCGTTTACAATTATTAACACCATTTACACCTATAGGAAACAAAATAGAAGGTGCGAAGTTATTAATTAAAGCCTTTGGGAAATGTACAACAGACCATATTTCTATGGCTGGACCTTGGTTGCGTTACCGTGGACATTTAGATAATATTTCTAACAACTGCTTAATTGGTGCTGTAAATGCATTTGGTAAAAAGACCAACTTTGTAAAGAATCAATTAACAGGAGAATTTGGTGGTGTGCCAGACACGGCAAGAGCTTACAAAGCTGCAGGTATTTATACAGTAGTTGTTGGAGATCACAACTATGGTGAAGGTTCTTCTAGAGAACATGCTGCAATGGAGCCAAGACATTTAGGTGTTGCTGCTGTAATTGTAAAATCTTTTGCACGTATTCACGAAACAAACCTTAAAAAACAAGGAATGTTAGGGTTAACATTTGTTAATGAGGCAGATTACGATAAGATTTTAGAAGATGATACCATTAACTTCTTAGATTTAAACGAATTTAAGCCTGGTAAGACTTTAAACTTAGAGTTTGTACATGCGGATGGTTCTAAAGATATTATTGAATTAAATCATACATATAACCAATCTCAAATTGAATGGTATAACGAAGGTTCTGCCTTGAATTTAATTAAGAAAGAAAATAAAGCTTAATTAATTTAAGTTATAATAATTTTAAGGCTTCCGTTAATTTGGAAGCCTTTTCTTTTATATATTAGATTGGTTTTAAAATTTCTAAAATAGCAACCTACTAATTTATGTTTTCAATTAAAAAATTCAAATTTAGTTTTCAAAATATATTAAGTGTTCTAATTGTTTTAGTACTTATTATTCCACAAACTAGGAAGCCGTTACAATTACAGGTACAGAAATTGGTAGCAGAATTTTCTCCTTCTTTTGAATACGAATTACAAACGGTAGAAACGTTAGATTTTAAATTGAAAGATTTAAGCGGGAATAATTACAATTTCAATTCTACTCAAGATCGCGTAAAAATTATAAGTTTTTGGGCAACTTGGTGTCCGCCATGTATAGCAGAGTTGCCAAGTCTACAAGCTTTATATAATGAATTTGGAGAAAATATGGATTTTGTTTTTGTTTCTAATGAGGATCCAGAAACTATTTTAAAATTTTTAAATAAAAATAGCTATAATTTTCCAGTTTATATTCCACAAGAAAACCCAAAAAGTATCTACTTTAATCCTAATTCCATTCCAAGAACTTTGTTAATAGATCATAAAAATAGAGTCCGTATATTTAAAGAAGGCGCAGCTAATTGGAGTAGTGAGAAAGTTAGAGCTTTGGTTGGTAATTTAATATTTAGAACAAAAGGTTATTCTAATTTGTAATGTTAGTTTTTTAACATTTTAAAAAAAGCTTTTATAAAACTGAAGCTAAAAAGCGATGACATAATTTTTAAATCCTCAATAAAAGTAGATTCTTCATCTAAAAACCTAAACATTGTCTTTATATTATTTTTGTTATAATAATTAGTAAAAATCCATTCCCCTTTATGGTTTTCATCTTTTAAAACTTTTAAAAAAATTTTATCGTAAAACTTATATTTTGAATTAATTAATCCTTTAGATGGTAATTGATGATCTTTTATGTTTTGAAGAATTTTAGTTACCTTTTTTTCGGTATGTTTAAAACTGTAGCCTGTAGAACCTTTAACCCATCCGCCAGCAGTCCCAATTTTTGTAATGTTTTTGGTAGAGTAGTTTTCAAATGGAAATGTAGACATTGGAATCTGTCCTTTTTCTGTTTCTTTTATCTTGTAATCTGTTATTTTAAGTTGTTCTGAAATGTATTTTTTTAAGAAATTATCATAAACGTTATCGGAGACAACTTCTTTTGTGAAATACGTAAATTCTACTAAGGCTTCAGTTTTAGAAAATGGTAATACATACATAAAAGTGGTTTGATTACCATCTTTTAATCTGTAATCCATCATTGTAATTTCATTTGGATTAAAATGATTTCCTTCGGTAGAAATAGTCCAACCTTTAAAATGTTGGATAATATTAATGTAGTTCTCTTTTTTTAAATGAAACTCTTTAGGAATTCGACTATCAAAAATATGATTTGAAGTAAATATATTTTTAGTTGTATTTACAGTTGTCTTTAAATTATTAATAGAAATAACATCGTCTAAAATAAAAAAAAAATTTGGGTTTTTACTGAGTACTTCTCTATAGTAATTATAAAAATCTAACGATTTTATCATTTTATAATGATAAGGTTTTAAAGCTAATTCTATGTGTTTGTTATTGCCATAAAAATTAGCTTTTGTCCATTTTTTAGAAACTAAATTTTCTAAGTCATTTTTAGAGGTTTCCCAAAAACACCAAGTTTTATCGTTAGTTAATTTAGAGCTTTTGTCTATTAAAGCAATTTTTTTGTCTTTAAAAAAAGCATCATTTTGAAAAGACAAAGCTAGCTTTAAGCCGGCTAATCCTTGTCCTATAATAATGTAATCAAAATGATTTTGTTTCATTTGTAAAACTTATCGTTTAAAATATTTAAAAGGAACAAATAGCATTCCAAAGCATTCGCCATCGCCTTTACCTAAATGTTTATGATGCATTTTATGAGCTCTTCTAACGCCTTTAGCGTACCAGTTATTTGCATTTCTAAATAGCTTAAAGCGTTGATGTATAAATATATCATGAACTAAAAAATAAGTAGCACCATAAGCCATTATACCTAAACCAATAGGTAAGCAATACCAAATGTTTTCGTAACTCCAAAGGTAAAAGCATGTCATACTTACTATTGCGTAAAATATAAAGAAGGCATCATTACGCTCAAACCAATTTTTATGATCTTTTTGATGGTGATCTTTATGTAACGACCACAAAAAACCATGCATAACATATTTATGTGTAAACCAAGCCATAAATTCCATAGCGCTAAACACACCTAAAAAAACTAATATCCAATATAAATTTTGCATTGTATTACTTATATTAAGTTGAGTTGATATTTGACATAGCTTCTTGTAATCAATTCAAATTTTTTATAATTTGGGACTCTAATTCTAGTTGATTTTATTTCTAAAGCTGGTGTTTTTTTTAGTTTTTTTAATAATTGACTATAATATCTGTAAGCCATAAAAACGCCAAATTTAGCTTCTATTGGTAACAGTTTTATACCATCTAAACCTTTTTCGAAGTCACTTTCTATATCTTTAATTATAATTTGTTTATCTTCTTCAGTTAAATTATTTAAGTCTGTATTTGGAAAATAAGTACGTTCTAAAGTATCAAAATCTGCTTTTAAATCTCTTAAGAAATTTACTTTTTGAAATGCGGAACCTAAAGACATTGCGGTATCTTTTAATTCTTCATATTTAGCATTATCTCCTTTAACAAAAACTTTTAAGCACATTAAACCAACAACATCTGCAGAACCATATATGTAATCTTTATATTCTTGATCTGTTAAGTAAGTTGACTTAGTTAGATCTAATTTCATACTTTTCATAAAAGAATCTACCATGTGCTTATCTATGTTGCATGTGTGATAGGTATATTGAAAAGCATTTAGAATTGGATTTAAGCTAATTTTATTAGTTAACGCTTTTTCTAGTTCTATTTCGAAGTCTTCAAATAATGAAGGCTTGTCAAAATCGTGAAAAGAATCAACTATTTCATCAGCAAAACGTACAAATCCATATATGTTGTAAATATCTTGTCTGATAGAACTAGACAACATTTTTGTTGCCAATGAAAAAGACGTGCTATAAGTGTTTGTAACCACTTTGCTACACTTGTATGAAACGGAATCGAATAAACTTTTCATTCTTTACTTGTGGTTTTTATTTATTAAGTCAGCAACTAGTTTTCCCGAAATTAATGCAGGAGGAACTCCAGGTCCAGGAACTGTTAATTGCCCTGTGAAATATAAATTACTAACTTTTTTACTTTTTAGATTTGGTCTTAAAAAAGCAGTTTGAAGTAATGTATTTGCCATTCCATAAGCATTTCCTTTATAGGAATTATATTCGCTTATAAAATCGTTGACACAAAAACTTTCTTTAAATATAATGTTATTTTTTACTTTTTGTACAATTCTTAACTCAAGACGAGACATAATTAAGTTAAAATATTTTTCTCTTTGTTCTGGTGTATCTTCTATTCCAGGAGCAATTGGGATAAGAAAAAAACCTGTTTCGTAACCTTCTGGAGCC
This sequence comes from Mesoflavibacter sp., assembly GCA_034110465.1. Lineage (GTDB taxonomy): Bacteria > Bacteroidota > Bacteroidia > Flavobacteriales > Flavobacteriaceae > Aurantibacter. The sequence goes on along the minus strand of JAWUZD010000011.1, from coordinate 55,179 downwards.
ATGCTTTTATCTGTTACAGAAGGGAAATTAGCATAAAATAGCGGATCTGATGGCCATTTAGGACTATCGTATATTTCTTGTGCATGTTTTTCAAAATCTGTATCGAAAAATAAATTATGATGATTTACATTTTTTATTTTAGTATTAAAACCTACGTAAAAGAGTAGAGAAGAAGGCGCAAATGTTTTTTTACTCCAATATTTCTCGGAGTATTGTCTGTATTTTTGGTCTAATAAAGTTTCAGAATGATGGTAATCTGCACCGCTTAGAATAATATCAAAATTTAATGTTTTATTATTTATTATAATAGATGTAGCGCTGTTTTCCAATACATTTATTTTACTAACTGGACTATTGGTGTGAAATTTTACACCTAAACTTCTGGACAAATCTTCCATAGCTTCAATAACTTTATACATACCGCCTTTTGGATGCCAAGTGCCTAATCCAAAATCTGCAAAATTCATAAAGCTATAAAATGAAGGTGTTTTATTTGGTTTTGCGCCTAAAAATAAAACAGGAAACTCTAAAGTTGATATTAGCTTAGGGTTTTTAAAGCGCTTTCTAACTTCACTACTTATAGTTTTAAAAAATTGGTCTAAACGTGTAATTGTTTCTGGAGTAACTAGCTCTAAAGGCGATAGACCTGGTTTTAAAACAACTTTATTTATAGCAATATCGTAATTTTCTTGAGCTGTTTTTATAAACTTCTTTAAAGGTACAGAGCTACCTTTTTCTATACGCTCAAATTCTACACAAATTTTTTCCATACAATCACCAATAGTTATGGTATCGTCTTCAAAGAAGATTTTGTATGCAGGGCTTAATTTATCTAATTCGTAATAATCGGATGTTTTTTTGCCAAATTCAGCAAAGAATTTATCAAATATATCTGGCATCCAATACCAACTTGGGCCAATATCGAATGTGAAACCTTCTTTTTTGAACTGTCTACAACGTCCACCAATAGATTCGTTTTTTTCAAAAACACTTACGTTATGTCCTAATTTAGCTAAATGACAAGATGCTGAAAGTGCAGAGAATCCGGAACCAATTATTGCTATATCTTTAATCATAAATAGGAGTAGATTCGATAGTTTCTATTATCTCTTTGGAAGATTTATAGGTTGATATTTTGTTTGAAATAGAATCTGGAATTGCTTCCGTCATTCTGCCACAAATTAATAATTCGTTAGAAGTATTGTGTAATAGTTTTTTATTGAATTCTTTTAAATATTTTTCAAGATCATTAATTTCTGGTTTTATAGTAAAACAAGAAATGAAAGTTATGTTGGAATAAAAATCCATTAAACTCATCATACTTTCAATTGGTACACTTTGTCCTAGATATATAGTATGATGTCCTTTGCTTAAAATTTCATAATTGGTAAAAAGTAATCCTAATTCATGAACTTCATTATCAGGTAAGAAAAGAGCGTAAGTTGTTTTAGAGTTTGATATTTTTATATTGTTTAAGTTTTTCTCTGTATTAGCTAATATCTTTTGCTTTATTAATTCAACAATAAAATGCTCGTGTGATGGAGTAATTGTATTAGTTTGCCATAGTAAACCTATTTCATTTAAAAACGGGACAAAATAATTATAGAAAATAGTTTTAAAATCATATTCACTAATCAATTCATTATAAGTTTTAATAAATAAAGCTTGGTCAAAGTTTAACATAGCTAATTTAAAAACGTCAATAATGTAATTGTTACTATTAGAAATAATAGATATTTCTTTAACTTTATCACATATTTCTATTGACGATAATTTAGCTATTTTTGAGATTTTAATTCCATTAGAATTTAAAAATGAGATATTTAATAACTTCTGGAGACTATCTAAGCTGTAATATCTAATATTTGTTTCTGTTCTATTTGGATTAAAAAGATTATAACGTTTTTCCCAAATTCTTATAGTATGAGCTTTAATTCCTGAAAGGTTTTCAAGATCCTTGATGCTAAATTTATTCTTTATATTGTTCATTGTTCAGTAAAAATAATTAAACAATTCTAATAAGCGTTCTTTTTTATTAAAGATTTTGAAATAATTAACATAAATTTAAAATTGAAGCAAAAAAAAAGTTAAACTTTAAGTTTAACTTTTAAAAGTGATCTGGCTGGGGCTCGAACCCAGGACCCTCTCCTTAAAAGGGAGATGCTCTACCAACTGAGCTACCAGATCTAAAAAATAATAATAAATAAGAGAATGATTGTATTAAACTCTTTAGTGATCTGGCTGGGGCTCGAACCCAGGACCCTCTCCTTAAAAGGGAGATGCTCTACCAACTGAGCTACCAGATCGTCTTTTAGACGGGTGCAAATATATAGTCTTTTTTCTATTTAACAATACTTTTTAAATACTTTTTTTGTTTTTTTGTAAAGCAGACACGGAGATTGGTTTAATATATAATTAAGAAGTTAAATGAAAATAATTTTATTAGGCTATATGGCTTGTGGTAAATCTACTATAGGTGAAGTTTTATCAAGATTTACTAAAGTTGAATTTATTGATTTAGATAAATTTATAGAAAAAAAGTATAATTCCACTTTAGTAGATATATTTAAGACTAAAGGAGAGTTGTTTTTTAGGAAGGTTGAGCGATTAGCTTTGTTAGAGTTATTAAATTCTGATAAATCTTTTATTTTATCTCTTGGAGGAGGAACACCTTGTTATTATGATAATATGGATTTAATTGTACAAACAAAAAATGTAAAATCATTTTATCTAAAATCTAGCATACCTGAATTAGTTAGAAGATTAGAGTTTGAAAAAGAAGAAAGACCTTTAATTAGTCATCTAAATAGTAAAGAGCAGTTAATCGAATTTATTGGAAAACATCTATTTGAACGCTCTTTTTTTTATAATAAGGCTCATTTTGTTATTGAAATTAATAACGATAATAAAGTTGCAGTGCATAAAATTATTGCAAACTTATACTAAATAAGCTTTGAAATCATTTTTAATCAAATCTACCTTAACGAGTTCGTTTAGAGAGGTAGAAAGCGATATTCCTTTAAAGTCTGCTTTAACTGGGAATTTTTTATGATTTCTATTGACTAATACAGCAGTTTTAAACCGTTTCAATGGGACGTTTAAAAAATGCTTTACTCCATAAATTAAAGTTGTACCAGAGTTTAATACATCATCAACTAATATAATAGACTTATTAGAGTATTCATTTTCTGGAATAGATGTCTTTATAGTTTCTAAAGGACTCTTTTTATTAATTATAACCTCGCACAATATAACCTTTAATGGTGAAATGGTTTCTAATATATCTTTTAAAAGTAATGCTAAATCAAAACCTCTGTGAGCAATTCCAGCCAAAATAATTTCAGATTCATTAAAGTTACTCTCGTAAATTTGATAAGCTATTCTTTTTAGTTTATTATTAATTTGATTATGATTTAATATAATATTCATATTTTATTCTTCTTGGTCATTATAAACTGCGTCAATATCCCTTCGGTCCTTTTTTGTAGGTCTTCCAACTCCTTTTTTTCGATAATAATCTTTGGCTAATTTAAGTAATTCTTGAGATTCAAAAGCGGATTTTGGCGTTGTATCTGTTCTGTATATATCTACTAATTTAGCTCCAACTCTATTAGGAGGCAGGTCTAAAACGGTTAATTGGTAATTTACTTGGTCTTTTCGTATTATAATTTTATCGGTAGGGTAAACATCTCTACTTGGTTTAACAGCTTGGTTATTTACCTTAACGTGACCCTTTTTACAAGCATTTGTAGCAATACTTCTTGTCTTAAAAGACCTAATACACCATAAATACTTATCTACACGCATACAATTTTAACTAAAATCTTCGTTAATATTTATTACAAGATTATTTTAAAATGTATCTTGCAACACAAAAATAGGAATAATGAAAATAAGAAACTTTATAACTTTAGGTTTATTACTAGGATTAATTATTTTTTCTTGTCAAGATGATGATTTAGCAGATACATCTATACCAGACAGAGATAGAGCAGAGGTTTATGCTGAAGATATTATTGAAATTGAAGAATACTTATCTACCCACTTTTATAACTATGATGAGTTTTTAGCTAATTCTGAATATAGTGATGAAAATGACGCATTTAATATTGTTTTTGATACTATTTCTGAAGTTAATGGGACTGAAAACAAACTATCTTTACTGTCAATGTTAGATAATGATGCTGTGGCTGGTACTTCAAATATCTTAAGATCTAAAGAGATTGAAGACTCTTCTGGACAAATTTACACATTGTATTATTTAGTTGTAAGAGAAGGTTTAGGACAATCATTGCATTCATTGGATAGAGCTGTTGTAAGCTATAGAGGGACAGTTTCTACAGGTGATTCTTTTGATGGTTCACCAATTCCAATTCCTTTTAATTTAACTACTTTAGGTAGTTCGTCTGGTGTCGTAAGTGGTTTTAGAGAAGGTTTAATTGAATTTAAAACATCTACAAGTTATATTGAAGACGTTAATGGTGAAATCACTTATGATGACCATGGTATAGGTGCAGTTTTTATTCCTTCTGGACTAGGATATTTTTCTCAGCCATTAACTACAGTAGACTCATATACACCAATATTCTTCACATTTAATTTAATAGACAGAAATGATACGGATTACGATTTAGATAATATTCCTTCACATTTAGAAGATTTAAATAATAATCAAGACGGTTTTGATGATGATACGGATGATGATGATCTAAATAATTTCTTTGATAATGATGATGATGGCGATGGTGTTTTAACTAGAGATGAAGACTTAGAAGATGTGGATTTAACTGTAGATTCTGATGGCGATGGAGATCCAACAAACGATAAAGACGGAGATGGAAATCCTTTAAACGATGACACTGATTTAGATGGAATACCAAACTATTTAGATACTGATGATACAGAATCTAGAATTCAATAGTAAATAGAATTTTATATAAAACTAAAATCCGAAGTAATGCTTCGGATTTTTTTATGGCTTAAATCTAGAAGTGTTTTGATGGTTTTTAATTGCTTTTCTAGAAAGTAGTATTCCAATAATTAAAGATGCAAACGCACCAGCTGCAATACCTGGTATAAAATCTAAGAATAAGAACACATCATACAAACCGTGAAAAAGAATAGCTAATGTTAAGCCAGTTAGATTAAGAAGCCACTTGTTTTTAGCAAATTTAGCTTTTCCCATAAAATAGCCCATTAATATTCCAAAAGTAGCATGTGCAGGTATTGCTGTAAAAGCTCTAGTTAATGCAATTTCATAGCCGCTTTGCAATACGTAAATAATATTTTCTGTAGCAGCAAAACCCATAGAAACCATAACAGCATAAACTATACCGTCAAATTTCTCATCGAATTCTGTTTTTGGTTGTGCATAATATCTTACAATAATGTATTTGCAGAACTCTTCTGTAAAAGCAACTACTATAAATGCTTTTATAACTTGTTGCTGTACATTAAACTCTTCGTGTAATGGTAAAAGAATATTAAATCCTTCATACATTGTTAAAGCTAAAATAACACTTGCTATAGCGCCTAATAGAAATGAGAATAATAATAGTTGTAAAGGTTCTTTGTCATATTTATCACTATAATAAATATATAAAATAATTAAAGCTACAGGAGCTAAAGCAGATAAGATAAGAGTTATCATAATTATGCTAAATTTAATTTAATATGCTTTAAGACTTCGCAATAGTAATCATAATTAGTTGCTACAAAATGCCCGTTTGTTGAGCTGCTTTTTAATAGAAATTCAAAGTTCTCAAAAGAAACTAACTTCAGTGCTTCAACCTCTTCTTTTTGTAGTGTTAATTTATCTATTGAAGTATTCAATTCTGCTATAAAAGTATGATGAAACTCATTATCAATAAACCTAGTATTATAAGTTTTAAAACACTCAAAAATACCAATTTTAGACAAATTATCTTCATATAAAGTTAATCCTATTTCTTCTTTTAGTTCTCTTAAAGCACCTTCCACAATTGTTTCACCAGAATCTATATGTCCAGCAACAGAAACATCCCAAAGTAGTGGGTAAATTAATTTAGATTTAGCGCGTTGTTGTAACAGAATATTTCCATTCTTGGTATACAGCCAAATATGAGCCGTATTATGGTAATAGCCTTTTTTATGAATCTCAGATTTTAAAGCGGTTTCTCCAGTAGGTTTGCCCGATTTAGTAATAATATCTATAATTTCTTCGTCCATTTTTAAATAAAAAAAGCGTCTAAATTTTGGGTTTAGACGCTAATTAAAAGATTCTATCTAATTATTTTTTATCAAAATAGCTAAATGTTTCGCCATCTTCAATTTTAAGTAATGTTTCGTAAATTAATTTAATTACGTTTTCCACATCATCTCTATGAACAGTTTCTACTGTAGTATGCATATAACGAAGCGGTAAAGAAATTAAAGCACTTGCAACGCCACCATTACTATAAGCAAAAGCATCAGTATCTGTACCAGTTGCTCTAGAACAAGCAGCACGCTGAAAAGGAATCTTCTTCTCGTCTGCAGTATCTGTAATTAAATCGCGTAATTTTTGTTGTACTGCTGGAGCATATGCAATTACTGGTCCATTACCCATTTCTACGTGACCTTGAACTTTCATATCAATCATTGGTGTAGCGGTATCGTGAGTTACATCTGTAACAATAGCTACGTTTGGTTTAATTGTATCGGTAATCATTTGTGCACCACGTAAACCAATCTCTTCTTGTACAGCATTAGTTATATAAAGTCCAAAAGGCAATGTTTTTTTATTTTCCTTAAGTAAACGTGCAACTTCAGCAATCATAAATCCACCCATACGATTGTCTAACGCACGACAAACAAATTTGTCTTTGTTTAAAATATGAAACTCATCTGGATATGTAATTACACAACCTACATGAACTCCAAGTGCTTCAACTTCATCCTTAGACTTACAACCACAGTCAATAAAAATATTATTTGGTTTAGGAGCTTCTTCTTTAGCTTTATTTCTTGTATGTATTGCTGGCCATCCAAAAATACCTTTTACAATACCATTTTTAGTATGAATATTTACAATCTTACTTGGTGCAATTTGATGATCACTACCACCATTTCTAACCACATAAATAAAACCTTTATCATCTATATAATTAACATACCAAGCAATTTCGTCTGCGTGACCTTCAATAACTACTTTGTATTTTGCATCTGGGTTTATTACGCCAACTGCGGTACCATAAGTGTCTGTAAAAAACTCATCTACATAAGGTTTTAAGTAATCCATCCAGATTTTTTGTCCGTCCCATTCGTAACCTGTAGGCGATGCATTATTTAGATATTTTTCTAAAAAGTCCATAGACTTTTTGTTAAGTATACTTTTTTGAGCCATTTTGATTTATTTTTCTACTAAAATAAGAATATTAGCATTTAATTAATAGGACAAAGTGGTTTAATTCGTAATTTTATGTCATTATTCTGAAGAATACATACTTTGGAATAATTTTAGGTGTTAGTTGTATATGAGATTTAAGCTATTACTTTTTATCTGTTTTCCATTCTTTTTGTTTTCGCAAGAAGAAAACGCAGCTATACAAGATTCTATTCCAGAACATTTTATTAAAATTGAAGGCGATTCGCTTTTTAGTACTCAAATAGAATTAAAGGAAGTCGAGTTGTTGCCTAAACTGAAATTTAAAGATAATTTTGAGAGGAGACGTTATTTAATTTTAAGACGAAAAACATTAAAAGTCTATCCATATGCTAATTTAGCAGCAGAACGTTTACAAACTTTAAATGAACGTTTAAAAAAGCTGAAAAGAAATAGTGATAAAAAAGCGTATTCTAAAAAAATTCAAAAATATATTGAAGAAGAATTTTCTGCAGAATTGAAAAAATTAACACGAACTGAAGGGCAGATTCTAGTTAAATTAATTAATAGACAAACAGGAACGACAACTTTTGAGTTAATTAAAAACCTTAGGAATGGTTGGCGAGCATTTTGGTATAATACTACAGCAAGTATGTTCGATATTTCGTTAAAAGTAGAATATAATCCTATTGAAAATGAAGAAGATTATTTAATTGAAGATATCTTATTACGTAATTTTGAAAACAGCAAGATAGAAGGCTTAAAAACAGCTTTAGATTTTGATTTTTTTGAAGCACATAAAAAATGGTCTAAAAAGAAACTAAATGAAAGTACAAAGTAAATTAGAAGAACGTCTTAACGCTTTTTCTCACGGAATTGGTTCTGTTTTAGGTATTTTGGGTTTGGTGTGGTTATTACTTCAAAATTCACACAAAACAGAATTTAGTACTATTAGTATTGTTGTTTATGGATTATCTATAATTGTATTATTTACAGCTTCAACGGTATATCATTCTGTTTCTACTCCAGACTTAAAACACAAGTTTAGAATATTAGATCATATTAGTATTTATATATTAATTGCAGGAACTTATACTCCAATTGTATTAATTTCTTTACTGCAAAGCAAAGGTGTAATGTTATTAGGCTTAGTTTGGGGAATAGCTTTGTTTGGAGTTGTTTTAAAGATTTTTTTTACAGGAAGATTTAATACTATTTCTACCATATTATATGTTGTAATGGGTTGGCTTATTATTTTAGATTTTGAAGCACTTAAAACAATTGTTGAACCTAATGGAATCTATCTTTTATTTGCAGGTGGTTTTTTCTATACAGTAGGAATTATATTTTATGCAGTAGAGAAAATACCTTATAATCACGTGATTTGGCATTTCTTCGTGTTAGCAGGAGCTATAAGTCATTTTTTTATGATATTAAATTATGTTATTTAAATAGTCTATTAATAACATAACAGCTTTTCCTCTATGTCCAATTTTATTTTTTAAATCTAAATCCATCTCTGCAAACGTCTGGTTGTAGCTGTTTGGTTTAAAAATAGGATCGTAGCCAAAACCTTTATTACCTTGTTTAGTTTTAGTTATTTCACCCTTGCAAATGCCTTCAAAAGTATTTGATTTATCATCTATCTGTAAAGCAATTACAGTTTTAAATTGAGCATTTCGATTGTTTTTATCTTCTAAGTTTTTAAGAAGTAAATCCATATTGTCGTTAGCATCTCGTTTATCACCAGCATAGCGTGCGCTAAAAACCCCAGGTTCATTATTTAAACTTTCCACTTCTAAACCAGTATCATCTGCAAAACAATTGTAGCCGTAGTTATCTTTAACATAAGTTGCTTTTTGTAAAGCATTTCCATTTATAGTAGGTTGCGTTTCTGGAATATCCTCCAAGCAACCAATATCTTTTAAGCTTAAAACGGTTATAAAATCAGGAATTAAACCTTGAATTTCGTTTATTTTATTTTGATTATTGGTAGCGAATACGAGTTTCATAAAAATTAAGTTATAGATTTAGTTGGCTTTGATAACTGATAATTGTTTAATGTTGATTGAATAATTATCTATGATGATATGGCTCATTTTTTAAAATGGTAAATCCTCTGTACAATTGTTCAATTATAAATAAACGCACCATTTGGTGAGAAAATGTCATTTTAGACAAGCTTATTTTTCCTTGTGATTTTTGGTACACATCTTTAGAAAAACCATATGGTCCACCAATAACTAAAACCAATTGCTTAATTCCTGAGTTCATATGTTTTTGTAAATAAGTCGAAAATCCAACAGAATCAAATTGTTTTCCATTCTCATCTAATAAAATTAAAACATCAGTTGGTTTTAATTTACTTAAAATAAGGTCGCCTTCTTTTTGTTTTTGTTGGTCTTCACTTAAATGTTTTACTTTTTTTAGGTCAGGAATAATCTCTAATTGGAACTTTATATAATGATTTAATCGACTTTGATAATCGTTCATCAAAGTTTCCAGATTTGAATTATCCGTTTTTCCTATGGTAAGTAGTTTTATAGTCATAGGTTACAAATGTAAAACTTTTTAAAATTTGAAAATTAATTATTCCATATTTTTAAATGCAATTCTTAACTTAGCTGAAACAATTTTCACCAATGATTTCTAAAGAACAATTTAATACAGAATTAGAATTAATAATAGCAAATGCCATTAGAGAAGATGTAGGAGATGGAGATCATAGCTCATTATCTTGTATTCCTGAAACCGCAACTGGAAAAGCTAAATTATTAGTTAAAGACGAAGGTACAATTGCAGGTATAGAATTTGCTAAAGAAGTTTTTAAGTATGTAGATTCTAATTTAGAAGTTGAAACTTTAATTAACGATGGAGATACTGTAAAATATGGCGATATTGCTTTCTATGTTTCGGGAAGTTCTCAATCTATTTTAAAAGCTGAAAGACTGGTGTTAAATGCTATGCAACGTATGAGTGCTATTGCTACTAAAACAGCATTTTTTGTTGATTTGTTAAAAGGAACAGGAACAAAAATTTTAGATACGCGTAAAACCACACCAGGAATTAGAGCTTTAGAAAAATGGGCTGTAAAAATTGGAGGTGGAGAAAATCATAGATTTGCTTTGTATGATATGATTATGTTAAAAGATAATCATATAGATTTTGCAGGTGGAATTACACAAGCTATAGAAAAAACAAAAGCGTATTTAAAAGCTACTAATCGTGATTTAAAAATTATAGTTGAAGCTAGAGATTTAAATGAAATTAAAGAAATTTTAAAAACCGATGGCGTTTATAGAATACTAATAGATAATTTTAATTACGAAGACACAAAAACTGCAGTAAAATTAATAGGCGATAAATGTCTTACAGAAAGTTCTGGTGGAATTAACGAAAAAACCATCAGAGATTACGCACTTTGTGGTGTAGATTTTATTTCTTCTGGAGCATTAACACATTCGGTTTATAATTTGGACTTAAGCTTAAAAGCAGTTAATTAAATGAGTTCTGATTTAAAAACGATTCTTTTAAAAATACCACTAGTAAATATAATAGTCAAAGGTTTATCTGCAATAAAACCAAAAAACCTAGAAGGCTTATCTTTATTCGATCTACTTGTTTTATATATTACAGGAATAGCTAAAGGAGCAGTTACAGCAAGAGCAAGTGCAATTGCATATAGTTTTTTTATGGCTTTGTTTCCTTTTTTACTGTTTATAATTGTTGTTATTCCATATGTTCCAATAGATGGATTTAGAGAAGATTTTTTAGTGTTTTTAGAATCTTTTTTGCCACCAACAACATCCGATTTTTTTGATGAAGCCATTTTTAAAAACCTTGAAGATAGTAATGGTAGCGTTGGATTAATTTCTTCTGTTTTTGTGGTGTCTATTTTTTTAATGACAAATGGCGTGAATGCAGTTTTTGCAGGATTCGAAAAATCCTATCATGAGCAACTTAAGCGTAATGTTATTCGTCAGTATTTATATGCACTTGGCGTAGCAATTATTCTAGCTTTTTTATTAATATTAACAGTCGCTTTTTTAGGATATTTTAATATATATGTTATTGAAAACCTAGAAACTTATGGTTATTTACATAAAAGACAATCTAATTTTTGGGTAACAGTTGCAACCTATGGTTTTTTTGTACTAATGGTTTATTTAGCAACATCTACATTATATTATTTTGGAACTAAAGAAGGTAAAATAACCAAATTCTTTTCTGTAGGAGCTTTGCTAACTACAGTTTTAACTATGGTAACTTCTTATCTTTTTGGTGTTTATATCGAGAATTTCTCTAAGTACAACGAACTTTACGGTTCTATAGGTGCTTTGTTAATATTATTAGTTTACTTATGGCTTAATGCAAATATTTTAATCTTAGGATTTGAGCTAAATATGTCAATAAGTTTTATTAAAAACCGAAAAGAATGATGAGAATAATTTTAACAATTTGTCTGCTTTTAACTATTCAATTTGCGAATAGTCAAAGTGTTCTAGGGAAATGGAAAACCGTAGATAAAAATGGTGTAGAAAAGTGTATTGTTGAAGTCTACCAAAAAAATAATAGAATTTACGGTAAGATAGTTGAGATTTTAGTTCAAGAAGAGAAAAATGCACTTTGCGTAAAATGTGAAGGTTCAGAAAGAAACAAACCTGTTTTAGGTCTTGTTTTAATAAAGGGAATGGAAAAAGACGGAGAATATTACCGTAACGGAACTATTTTTGATCCAGAAAATGGCGAAAAATTTAAATGCAGAATTACTTTAGAAGATAAAAACACCTTGCAAGTTAGAGGTTATTTATCTTTTTTATTCACCACACAATACTGGGAACGCGTTTAGTTTTTACTATCTAAAATCAACTATAAACAACATTAAGTGCTTCATTATATAGATGTTATTTTACCAATTCCTTTAGAAAAACTATTTACTTATAGTATTACTGAGGCAGAATCTCACTTTTTAAAAGTAGGAATGCGCGTTGCTGTGCCATTTGGTAAGACTAAAATTTATACGGCAATTGTTGTTAATATTCATAAGACTAAACCTTTACTTTACGAGGCTAAAGAAATTCATCAAATTTTAGACGAAACACCAATTGTTTTAGAGCAACAATTAAAGTTTTGGACTTGGATTTCAAGTTATTACATGTGTACTCTGGGAGATGTTATGCGTGCTGCTTTGCCTAGTGCGTTTATGTTGGAAAGTGAAACGTTTATAACTAAAAATCAAGATAGTCTTTTAAATACTTCAGATTTAACAGATGAAGAATATTTGGTTCTCGAAGCGCTTCAACATCAATCTACTTTAAAAATTCAAGAATTATCTTCTATTTTAAATAAGAAAAATGTGCTTCCGGTAATTAAAAAACTGGTAGAAAAAGAAGTCATTAAGTTAGATGAAGAGATTTACGAAAAATACAAGCCTAAATTAGTTAGATATGTAAAATTGCATTCAAATCATTTAAAAGAAAACCAATTACAACTTGTTTTAGAAGAACTAAGTCGTGCGCCAAAGCAAAAGCAAGTGGTTATGACTTTGTTTATGATGCAGTCTAAATCTAAAAAACCTATTAAGGTAGAAACATTAGTTGCAGAAAGTCAGGCAAGTAGTTCAATTATAAAAACATTAATAGATAAGTCTGTTTTAGAAGAGTATTTTATTCAAACCGATAGAATTAGTTACTCTAACAATACAGAAGAATTAAAAGTTTTAAGCGAAGATCAAACTGGTGCATTAACTCAAATAAAAGCAGAATTTAAGACTAAAAGCGTTGTGTTATTTCATGGAGTTACATCTTCTGGGAAAACAGAAGTTTACGTAAAACTTATTGAAGAAGCCTTACAAAAAGGAGAACAAATATTGTATTTGTTGCCAGAAATAGCTTTAACAACTCAATTAGTTAATAGATTAAAAAAATATTTTGGTGATAAAGTAGCTGTATTTCATTCAAAATACACCTTAAACGAACGTGTTGAGGTTTATAATAATGTCTTACATAATTCTGAAAGTGCTCAAGTTGTTTTAGGCGCAAGATCTAGTATTTTTTTACCTTTTAAAAAATTAGGTCTGATTATAGTAGATGAGGAACATGAACAATCTTATAAACAATTTGATCCAGCTCCAAGATATCACGCAAGAGACGCTGCGGTAGTTTTAGCACATCAATTTAGTGCAAAAATCCTTTTAGGAAGTGCTACGCCAAGTTTAGAGAGTTATAATAATGGAAAACAAAATAAATACGGATTAGTTACATTAAAAAAACGGTACAATAATGTATTAATGCCTGAAATAGAATTAATAGATGTTAAGGATAAGCATAAGCGTAAACTTATGAAAGGTCATTTTAGCGATAGATTAATTCTAGAAATGCAAGAGACTTTAGAACAAGGTTTACAGATTATCTTATTTCAAAACCGAAGAGGTTTTGCACCTATTATAGAATGTACTACTTGTGGAGAAGCGCCACAATGCCCAAATTGCGATGTTAGTTTAACTTATCATCAATACCGTAAGCAGTTGCGTTGTCATTATTGCAGTTATACTATGGCAATGTTGGAAAAATGTATGGCTTGTAAAAGTCCATCATTAGATTCTAAAGGTTTTGGAACAGAGCAAATAGAAGAAGAGGTAAAGTTGTTATTTCCAAACTATAAAGTTGCGCGTATGGATTTAGATACTACGCGAGGTAAATATGGTTACGAAAAAATCATAATGGCTTTTGAGCAACAAGAAGTTCAAATATTGGTAGGTACACAAATGCTAACTAAAGGTCTAGATTTTAGAAATGTAAAACTGGTTGGTATTATGAATGCAGATAATATGCTTAATTTTCCCGATTTTAGAGCTCACGAACGTAGTTTTCAGTTAATTCAGCAAGTTTCAGGTAGAGCAGGAAGGACAGATGTTAGAGGTAAAGTTTTAATTCAAACCTTTAATCCATATCATAAAATTTTACAACAAGTTTCCGAAAACAGTTATTCTAAAATGTTTAATGAGCAACTACAAGAACGAAACGATTTTAAGTATCCACCGTTTTTTAAGTTACTAAAAATAACATTTAAACATAGAAATTATAATAAGGTAGAAATTGCAAGTGATTGGTTTGCAAAAGCATTAAGACAAACATTTAAACAACATATATTAGGTCCAGAATTTCCCGCAGTTTCTAGAGTTAGAAATTTGTATTTAAAAAATGTATTAGTTAAGATTCCACAAAATCAAAGTCTGCCTAAAACAAAAGAGGCAATCCATAAAATTAAAAGTAGTTTTGAAGCTATAGGCGAATTTAAATCGGTTAGATTAATTATAAATGTAGATAATTATTAGCGATTATTTAAAGCTTCGGCTAGACTGGCTTTTTTGTTTCTACTTAAAGGAATAAGTTCTTGATCAATTTCTACATGCTTACTATCAAAGCGATCAATTTTCTTCAAATTAACAATATAAGACTTGTGAATTCTTAAAAAATGTCCTTCTGGTAATTCTTTTTCGAAAGCTTTCATTGTAGATAATACAACTAAACTAGAATCTTTAGAAACAATTTTCACGTAATCTCCAAGTGCCTCAACCCATTTAATTTCATCTAAATAAACTTTACGTTTTTTTAGATTGCTTTTAACAAAAATATGTTCACTTTCATTTACGTTATCATCTACTAATCCTTTAGCGTTAGACATTGCCTTGTCTACAGATTGATTAAATCTGTCTTTTTCTATAGGTTTTTTTAAATAATCTGTAGCATCATACTCAAATGCCTTTAGTGCATATTCAGATTTTCCAGTAACAAATACAATTTGAGGTTTATTACTTAAAGCGTCTAAAAATTCAAACCCATTAAGTACTGGCATTTCAATATCTAAAAATATAAGATCTATCTTTTTATTAGCAATTCCATTTTTTGCCTCTAGTGCATTTTTATATTCTGCAACTAAATTTAAATTGTTATTACTTTCAATTAATTTAACCAAAGAAAGTCTTTGGATAGCAGAATCATCAACAACAATGCAATTTAATACCATTTTTTAATTATTTAATTGGTGTTTTAATTACAAGTTTACAAAAATACATTGTTTAATCCACTACTTTTGTCTAATTAAATTAAAAATGCATCGTGAAATTTAGGAATTAAAGTTTGTGTTAAGAGATAAAAGGTTGTATTTTTGCAGTCATTTTAACAAATTAAATAGATTTTATATGAATCATTATGAAACTGTTTTCATCTTAAATCCCGTTTTATCTGAAACTCAGATAAAGGAGACAGTGAAGAAATACGAAGATTTTCTTGTTTCTAAAGGCGCAAAGATGGTAACGAAAGAAGATTGGGGACTAAAAAAATTAGCTTACCCTATCCAAAACAAAAAGAGTGGATTTTATCACTTATTTGAATACCAAGTAGATGGTGAAGTTATCGAAAACTTAGAATTAGACTTTAGACGTGATGAACGTTTTATGCGTTATTTAACAGTATCTTTAGATAAGCATGCTGTTTCTTGGGCAGAAAGAAGAAGAGCTAAACTTAAACTTAAAGCGTAATTATGGCAACTATAGAACAACAAGCTAAAGGTAAAAAAGATGGTGATATTAGATATCTTACACCATTAAACATAGATACTAATAAGCAAAAAAAATACTGTCGTTTTAAAAAGTCAGGTATTAAATATGTAGACTATAAGGATGCAGATTGGTTATTAGGCTTTATTAACGAACAAGGTAAAATTTTACCTCGTCGTTTAACTGGAACTTCATTAAAGTATCAAAGAAAAGTGTCTGTAGCAGTTAAAAGAGCTCGTCACTTAGCTTTATTACCTTATGTAACAGATTTATTAAAATAATATAACTATAACTATGGAACTTATATTAAAACAAGACGTTGAGAATCTAGGATTTAAAGACGATATTGTAACAGTAAAGAACGGTTATGGTAGAAATTTTTTAATCCCAACAGGAGGAGCTATTTTAGCAACATCTTCTGCTAAAAAAGTATTAGCAGAAAACTTAAAACAACGTGCTTACAAAGAAGCAAAAGTTGTTGGTGAAGCTAGAGAAATAGAAACTGCTTTAAAAGCATTAGACATTAAAATATCAGCTAAAACTGGTGTTGGAACTAAATTATTTGGTTCTGTAAACAATGCAGATGTTGTAGAAGCTTTAGCTAAAGAAGGTCAAACAATAGAGAAAAAATTCGTAACAGTTATTGGTGGTACAGTTAAACGTACTGGTAAATATAACGCTGTTATTCGTTTACACAGAGAAGTATCTGTTGATTTAGAATTTGAAGTTATAGCGCAAGCTTAATATTCATTTTTAAATTATTATTACATACTAACCGTTTAGAGCTCGCTTTAAACGGTTTTTTTAGTTAAAACTATTATTATGACTTACGCTAGATTAACAAAAGAGCAATTAGAAGAATTACATCAAGAATTTATTAATTTCTTAGCAACCCAATCTATAGATGCTGCGGAATGGAAAAGCATTAAAGCTAATAAACCAGATGTTGCTGAACACGAATTAGACATTTTTAGCGAATTAGTTTGGGAAGGTGTTTTAAACAAAGCTGGTTATTTAGAACATATCTCTCCACAAAGTATGCACTTATTTGCATTAAATGAAAACGATATGCATTTAATAGGTGTAAAGCTTAAAAATGAAAAAGATCTCACCACAAAAGAAGGTTTTGCTTGGTTAAGAGACAATTTATTAGACGAAAACGTAGAGTTTGTGACAGCTAATAAAGCATACACGGAAAATAAGAACTTAGATAAGTTTAATCTTATAGAACAAGGCGCAGTAATTACTAAAGGCGATTTATATAATTATTTCGCTAAACTTATTAATTAAGTATTTTTACATAAAAAAATAAACGGAATGGCACAAAAACCTAATATACCAAAAGGCACAAGAGATTTTAATCCACAAGAAGTTGCAAAACGTCACTTTATAATGGATACTATTAAAACTCAATTTAAAACCTTTGGATTCCAACCTATAGAAACACCAAGTTTTGAAAACTCATCTACTTTAATGGGTAAATATGGTGAAGAAGGCGATCGTTTAATTTTTAAAATCCTTAATTCTGGAGATTATTTGTCTAAAGCAGATGAGAGTTTGTTAACAGAAAAAGCGTCAACTAAGTTAACACATCAAATTTCAGAAAAAGCGTTGCGTTACGATTTAACAGTGCCATTTGCACGTTATGTTGTACAGCATCAAAATGAAATTGAATTCCCGTTTAAACGTTTCCAAATGCAATTAGTTTGGAGAGCAGATAGACCTCAGAATGGTCGTTTTAGAGAGTTTTGTCAATGCGATGCAGATGTTGTTGGAAGTAAATCCTTATGGCAAGAAGTAGAGTTTATTCAATTATACGATAATGTCTTTTCTGAATTAAAACTTGAAGGTGTAACCATTAAAATTAATAACCGTAAAATATTATCTGGAATTGCGGAAGTTATTGGTGCAAGCGATAAACTAATAGATTTTACGGTAGCATTAGATAAGTTAGATAAAATAGGCGAGGAGAAAGTTAAAGAAGAAATGTTAGCTAAAGGTATTTCTGAAGAAGGAATAACTAAGCTTCAACCTTTATTTACATTGTCTGGTGATTTTGGAAATCAAATAAAAAGTTTAAAATCAATTTTAAGTAGTTCTGAAGAAGGTTTAAAAGGAATAGAAGAATTAGAGTTTATTAATCAAGCTATTTCAACTTTAGGACTTAAAACAGCTAAATTAGAGTTAGATGTTACTTTAGCACGTGGATTAAATTATTATACAGGTGCCATTTTTGAAGTTTCTGCACCAGAAGTTGTAAAAATGGGTTCTATTGGTGGCGGCGGACGCTACGATGATTTAACAGGAGTCTTTGGTCTTAAAGACGTTAGTGGTGTTGGTATAAGCTTTGGTTTAGATCGAATTTACTTAGTTTTAGAAGCGTTGAATTTATTTCCTGAAACTGTAACAGATAGTACTCAAGTCTTATTTATTAATTTTGGAGACAAAGAAGCGTTATTTTCATTAAAAGCGATTAAAACGTTAAGAGAAAATGGTGTAAATGCAGAATTATATCCTGATAGCGCAAAAATGAAAAAACAAATGAATTATGCAAATAAGCGTAATATTCCATTTGTAGTTTTAGTTGGTGATAACGAAATGGAAGCTAATAAATTCACGTTAAAAAATATGACAGAAGGTTCGCAAGATCTTTTAGATATAGATGCACTAGTTTCTACTATTAAATAATAGTTTTTTAAAAATATAACATAAAAAATGAGCTTCAATTTTGAAGCTCATTTTTTTTATTTAAGATTGTGTTTGTACACTTATATTTTAAAAGTAATTACAGGTTTTGTTGCGTGATTAGCAATGTCTTCAGAAATACTTCCAGAGAAAAAGTGAGAAATACCTGTTCTTCCGTGAGTAGCTACAGAGATAGCATCCATATTAGTCTCGTTAGCATAATTTAAAACACCTTTTTCAACAGTAAAATCAGACACAAAAGAAATGTTAGTTACATCATTTTTACAATTTGTTGTTTCTAAAAAAGTGTCTACTTTTTTACGCATCTCAGCAGATGTTAAAAAGTAATCTCCAGGAGTGTTTACATAAACCAAGTTTAATTTAGCTCCTAATTTCTTAAATAAAGCATTTGCTTTTATAAAAGGAGTAACAACTTCATCCGTAAAGTCTGAGGCAAAAACAATATTGTCAAATTTTGAAGCGTCAGTTTCTTCTTTTATAACTAGTACAGGAATGTCAGAATGTCTTACCACTTTTTCTGTGTTAGACCCAACAAATAACTCACTAAACCCATTAGAGCCATGAGAACCCATAACTATTAAGTCGGCATTATTTTCTTTAGCAACATCATTAACTTCGCTAAAAACTTTGTAATGTTTTACTAAAGGTATAACAGAAACATCTTTTAAGTAGTCTTGTTCTAAAAACTCTTCAAATTTTTGCTTTGCTAATTTATAATAAAAAATAGATTCGTTTGTATGTGTAGCTTCTCCACGAGTTAAAAATGTTTCAGATAATTCTAACATGTGTAAAGCTATAATTTTTGCATTATTTTTTTTTGCTAACTGTGCCGCAGCTTTTAAAGCAAATGTTGAATGTTCTGAAAAATCTACTGGTACAATGATTGTGTTCATGGTATTTAAAGTGTTTTTGTTAGTACTTAATTGTAACACTAATTTACGAAAGTTTTACCAATTTTGTACTAAAATTAATCTAAAATTAATCTAAAATATGAGCGATTTTAGTAAAGTGAATCTCACTAAAATTGCTAACAACTAAATCCGCTTTTGTATAGTCTTGATTTTTAGAGTTTAAACTATCGTAACCAACACAATATATGTTAGCACTTTTTGCTGCTTGAATTCCATTTGTAGAATCTTCTATTACAATACAGTTTTCTGGTTTTTGATTTGCTGCTTTTGCTGCTTTTTCAAAAATTTCAGGATGTGGTTTAGAGGCTTTTAAATCTGCACCACTTAATTTAGCTACAAAATATTGATCGAGCTTAAATCGGGTAAAGACTTTTTCTATAGTTCCCATAGAAGCAGAAGATGCTAAAACTAGAGTTAATCCATTTTTATGGTAATCTTGAATTAATTCTAAAACGCCAGGAAGTAACTTTAAGCTTTCATCAAAATCAAATAAATTATTAAAGTGACTACGTTTACATAGTTCTAATTCTAAAGCTGTAGCATTTGGATTAAAATTTTCAATCAGAATATTGGACACATTTTTAGTAGACTTACCAGTTAAACCTTCATAAAAATCTGGAGTTACAGGTATTTTGTAATCGTTAAACATCTTATAGTAAGCTTTGTGATGTAATGGTTCAGTATCTACAATAACACCATCCATATCAAATAAAATCGCTTTTAGCATTGTTTTCGTTTTTTTGCAAATATAATATCTTAATTTAGTTGCTTACTATTTATCTGTTTTTAATGTTATATATCATCTTATTTATTGGATTGTTGGTTGTTGCTGTTTTAGGTTTTTCTAAATTGAAATCAAAAAAAGCAGCATCGTTTCCTAATCATTGGCTACCCGTTTTAGACGAAGAGGTTTTATTTTACCGAAGACTTTCGGAAGAAAACAAATCGATTTTTAGACATAGAATGATGCTTTTTTTAGCAGAAGTTCATATTGATGCTGTACAAACAACACTTCAAGATTTAGATAAAATACTAATAGCATCTAGCGCTGTAATTCCTGTGTTTGGATTTAAAGAATGGCATTATAATAGGTTAAGCGGAATTGTTTTGTATCCAGATACATTTAATCACGATTTAGAATTTGCTAAAACATCAGAAAATAAACAAATTCTTGGTATGGTTGGATCTGGTCAATTCGAAAATCAAATGCTTTTATCCAGAAAAGCATTAAGAAAAGCGTTTAGTAACGAAACGGATAAGTTTAACACGCCAATACATGAGTTTGTTCATTTAATAGATAAAGAAGATCATCATATAGATGGCATTCCTGAAGCTATTATGCCAAAAGAATATATAGAACCTTGGTTAGAATTAATGTATAAAGAAATCGATGCTATTTATAAAGGCGAATCGGATATTAGATCTTATGCAACTACTAATCAAGCTGAATTCTTAGCAGTAACATCAGAATATTTTTTTGAAAGACCAGCGTTATTTAAGGAAAATCACCCTGAATTATTTGAGATTTTAGAAAGAACCTTTCAGCAACCAAAAATAAAATAGGATATGTTAGAGCAGTTATCAAGCCATTATAGTTATTTATTTGAAACCGATTTACTTAAGGAAATCAGTAGTGTTTCAAAATATAAAACAATTCTAGAAGGCGAAGTTTTAATGGATTTTGGGCAAACTATTAGTTATATGCCTTTAGTTCTAGAAGGTGCTATAAAAATATCTAGAGAAGATAAAAAAGGAGATGAGTTAGTGCTTTATTTTATAGAACAAGGAGATACGTGTGCTATGACTTTATCTTGTTGTATTGGTAATTCTAAAAGTGAAATTAAAGCTGTAACAGAAACAGATACAACATTAGTTTTAATACCAGTGCATTATATGGAATTATGGTTAAGTAAATATAAAAGTTGGCAGCGTTTTATTATTCAAAGTTATAACGAACGTATGAATGAGTTATTGGAAGCAATAGATACTATTGCCTTTTTAAAAATGGACCAACGTTTATTTAAATATTTAAAAGATAAAGCAATGGTAAACCATAACAATATTATTTTTGTAACACATCAAGATATTGCCCAGGATTTACATACATCTAGAGTAGTGGTTTCTCGTTTATTAAAAGTTTTGGAAATAGACGGTAAAATTAAATTGCAACGAAATCAGATTAAACTATTAGAATTTTAGTTATGTAACAAATGTTGCTTAAAGTTTGATTTTATAGAGGTAAATTTGCCCCAACAGATATTATATATTATTTATGGATGTTTTAGGTTATTTAGGTGCTGTAGTTATTGGTGTAGTCTTAGGCTTAATTGGTGGCGGCGGTTCTATTTTAACAGTTCCTATTTTAGTTTATATCTTAGCCATAAATCCTGTGTTGGCAACAGCTTATTCTTTGTTTGTGGTTGGAACTACTGCTCTGGTTGGCGCTATTAAAAATATTCAAAAAGGATTGGTAGATGTTAGAACGGCTATTGTTTTTTCTATTCCTGCATTTATATCAGTATATTTAACTAGAAAATATCTTGTACCTAATATTCCAGAAGAGTTATTTACTGTTAGCAATTTTTTAGTAACAAAAAATATAGCAATTATGCTATTTTTTGCCCTAATTATGATGGTTGCTGCATTTGCAATGATTAAAAGAAAAAAGAACGATAGTGAACCGACCACAGAAATTTCTTATAATTATCCTTTAATTATTATTGAAGGTTTAATCGTTGGTTTATTAACAGGAATTGTTGGTGCTGGTGGCGGGTTTTTAATTATTCCAGCATTGGTTTTATTGGCAAAATTACCAATGAAAAAAGCGGTGGCAACATCATTATTAATCATTGCTGTAAAATCTTTAATTGGCTTTTTAGGCGATATACAGAACTTAGAAATGGATTGGTTTTTTCTAATAAGTTTTACATTATGTGCTATTGTAGGTGTATTTATTGGAATGTATTTGTCCAATTTTGTAGATGGGAAAAAATTAAAGAAAAGCTTTGGTTGGTTTGTGCTGATTATGGCATTTTATATCATATTTAAAGAAATATCACAATAAGAAATTATAATTTTGAATCGAAAATTAAACGTATGAAAATAGAACAAATTTATACCGGTTGTTTAGCGCAAGGTGCTTATTATATTGAAAGTAATGGAGAAGTTGCTATTATAGATCCACTTCGTGAAGTAGATACCTATATTAAAAAAGCAGAAGCTTCTAATTCCAAAATCACTTATATTTTTGAAACGCATTTCCATGCAGATTTTGTAAGTGGTCACGTAACGTTAGCAGAAAAAACAGGTGCTAAAATAGTTTATGGTCCAACAGCTAACCCTAAATTTGATGCTGTTATAGCAACAGATAATCAAGAGTTTAAAATTGGAAATATAACTATTGTGGCTTTGCATACGCCGGGACATACAATGGAAAGCACCACGTATTTACTTAAAGATGAAAATGGAAATAATCACGCTATTTTTAGTGGAGATACTCTGTTTCTAGGTGATGTTGGAAGACCAGATTTGGCTCAGAAAGCAGCAGATATGACCATGGAGGATTTAGCAGGATTGTCTTTTGATAGTTTACGTAACAAAATTATGCCTTTAGCAGATAATATTATAGTTTATCCAGGTCACGGCGCAGGATCGGCTTGTGGTAAGAATATGATGAAGGAAACTGTTGATACTTTAGGTAATCAGAAACAAATGAATTATGCTTTACGTGCAGATATGACACGTAATGAATTTATAAAAGAAGTAACCGATGGTTTAGCGCCACCACCAAAATATTTTCCTTTAAATGTAAAGATGAATAAAGAAGGTTACGAGGATTTAAATGTTGTTATAGAGAATTCTAATAAACCATTAAGTCCAGATGCTTTTGAAGCTTTAGCAGAAACAAGTGAAGCTTTAGTTTTAGATGTGCGTCATCAATCAGATTTTATTCAAGGCTTTATTCCACGTTCTATTTTTATAGGATTAAAAGGTGGATTTGCACCTTGGGTTGGTGCTTTAATTGCCGATGTAAAACAACCACTGCTTTTGGTAGTTGATAAAGGTATGGAAGAAGAAGCAATTACACGTTTATCTCGTGTTGGTTTCGATAATGTTTTAGGTTTTTTAGAAGGCGGAATAGATGCTTGGAAAACAAGTGGAAGAGAAGTGGATAGTTTAGAATCTATTTCTGCAGACGAATTTTCTAACCGATTAAAAACATCTGATATTCCTGTGTTTGATGTTAGAAAAGAAGGCGAGTTTTTATCAGCTCACATAGATAACGCTAATTTTACTTCTTTGGATAATTTAAATAATCATTTAGCCGAATTTCCTAAAAACGGCGATTTTTATGTGCATTGTGCTGGTGGATATAGATCTGTAATTGCAGCCTCTATTTTAAAAAGTCGTGGGATCCATAATTTAATAGATGTTGCAGGTGGAATGGCCGCTATTAGAAAAACCGATATTGCTTTGGTAGAAAATGCTTGTCCTTCAACTTTAAAATAAATTATGGCAAGTTTTAACGATATAATAAATAAAGAGCAACCTGTTTTGGTAGATTTTTATGCCGATTGGTGTGGACCTTGCCAAACTATGATGCCAATTCTAAAAGAAGTTAAAGATACTTTAGGAGAAGCGGTTTCAATATTAAAAATAAATATTGATAAAAACCAGAGTATTGCAACACGTTTTCAAGTTAGAGGTGTACCAACTTTTATGCTGTATAAAAAAGGCAAACAAGTGTGGAGGCAATCAGGTTTAATTCAAAAAAACGAGTTAATTCAACTTATAAAATCTCATCAATAATATGGAGTTAATATATAAACCTTGGGCTTGGTATGTTGCTGGTCCTATAATAGTTTTTGTACTATTTATGCTAGTTAAATTAGGAAAGAGTTTTGGAATGTCTTCTAATTTAAACACTATGTGTACAATTGCAGGAGCAGGAAAGTTCTCGGATAATTTTAAAACCGATTGGAAAATAAATACGTGGAGCTTAGTCTTAATTTTAGGTGTCTTTCTAGGCGGCTTAATTGCTTTTAATTTTTTACATGTTGAAGCACCACAATTACATCCAGATAGTGTGGATAGTTTAAAAGCTATGGGATTTAATAGCGTAAACCAAGATTTCTTACCTCAAGAATTATATAGTTTAGACGCTTTGTTAACTATTAAGGGCTTTGCTATTGTATTATTAGCAGGTTTCTTAGTTGGCTTTGGCGCACGTTATGCTGGTGGATGTACTTCTGGTCATGCTATTTCAGGATTAAGTAATTTACAACTTCCATCTTTAATAGCAGTTATTGGCTTTTTTATTGGCGGATTACTAATGGTTCATTTTTTAATGCCTTTAATTTTTTAATATTATGAAATATATATCATATTTAGCTTTAGGAATTCTTTTTGGAATTACACTTATAAAATCCGAAGTAGCATCTTGGTTTAGAATTTTTGAAATGTTTCAATTTAAAAACTTTCATATGTATGGCGTTATTGGTTCTGCAGTTGTATTAGGCGCAATAGCCACTTTTATATTGAAAAAACAAAACACATTTTCTGGAGAAACTGTAACTATTAAATCTAAAGCAAAAGGTTTTAAAAACTATTTATTTGGCGGAATTATCTTTGGCTTAGGTTGGGCTTTAGGTGGTGCTTGTCCTGGACCTATGTACGCACTTTTAGGCTCTGGTTTTGTTAGTATTATTGTATTATTATGTGGTGCCGTTTTAGGTGCGTTTGCATTTGGATTGGTAAAACATAAAATGCCTTTTTAAAAGTTAATTATTTTAATAACTGTAACATTTTTAAAGACTTAGCGTCTTATAGTTGTAACTTAAAAAACAAACGCTATGTTAAAAGAAAATAAACAATTATTAGTACTAACACATTTAAGTCAGTTAATTGTTCTAATTACTGGATTTGGTAGTTTATTATTACCATTAGTAATTTGGTTAACACAAAAAGATAAAATACAGGAGTTAGATCAACACGGAAAGCAAATATTAAACTTTCAAATTAGTTTATTAATTTACACTTTAATTTGTGTACCATTAATTTTACTTTTTGGTTTAGGTTTATTAGGATTTATTCTTTTAGCTGTTGGTGCTATTATTTTACCAATATTAAATGCAATAAAAGTAAGTAATAACCAAGAAGCCATTTACCCGTTTAGTTTTGATATTATTAAATAGAGATTAAGTTTACTATTATAATCATTAAAAAGCAACCTTTAATAAAGGTTGCTTTTTTTTAACGGTTTTGTATGTGAAAGTAAGTATGCGTTTTCATATAATTTAGCTATAAACTAATATTTTTTATTCCGCTAAATATTGTTTTCAGTTCTATTTCTCTTTTTTCAATTCCGCTCATTTTGTCAATACTTTGTCTGAATGCTTTTTTTCAAAAATATCCTTTTCTATAGTCGTATGAATAGCTAAAGTTAGAGTCAGATTCCGAAATGTATAGTTTGGATTTTTGGATTTTGTTATTTTTAAGGGATTGAATTTTTTTTCCTTTCAATCCTTTCTCAAGTAATGATATAGCTCCGTTTCGATTCTGTTCTTTAAATTCTAAAGCTGGATCTCCATAGTTTGGTGGTTCGCTAAAATGGTATTGATAAAAATATTCTCCATAAATATATTTATTGTAACCAGGAACTAGAGGATTGAAAATATGAAGATAAATCAGTTTGTTTTCTTCTGTGAAATAACCAACTCTTATTTCATTCAGAGGGTTTTTGTTGGTCGATTTGAACGTCTCAATTTCCGTTACATTTGTTATGTCAGAAGTTGAATTTTAAAATTGTCCACTGTCAATTAAAATTTGATTGATAAAGTCTTTTCAATCTTTACATTTTTTTGATTTCGTAAAAATGGGTAAAAATTAGTTACGTTGTGTCTAATCGTTTTAACTTTTGATATCATAAATTAAACAAAGCCTAGTTGGAATTTCACAAAGTCAAACTTCTTCTTGTGTGTAATTTGAAATAAGAGTTGTTATTCTTCTAAATTATTTATTTTGAGATTTCACAAACCAAAACACATAAATAGATCTTATTAATAAGGCAATTATTAAAGGTGCTAAAGTAGGAGCAAAATTTTGTACTCCAGAAATCCAATGCATACACATTAGAACAAGCATTAAGATTAAGAACATATAGTATTTACTAACTATAATACTTGGTTTTTTAACTAGAACAGCTTTTATCAGGATTAAGTTTAATGGAAAAGCCCAAAGTAAATTATAGTTGTGAGCTGTCATACTATGGTCTGTAGCAAACCATAATAATAGTAGTAGTACTCCAATTAAACCAGAAATTATTAAAATAGTAGCATCTAAAAAACGACTTCTAGTATTTAGTTTAAAATCTTTATAGGTTCTGTAAATAATTAGTAATGCTAATAGCAAACAAATAATAAAAGGACTCCAGAGTATTGAAAGAAAAGAACCATTTACAATTGGTTTAGCTTCAAAAATAGTCTTATTACTTTTTACTAATGTTTGATTATTTCTAGTAGCAACTTCAAAAAAAGTATATACGTTTTTTGGTAAAAACATATGGTCTTTCTCTGTTGCGAGTTGGTCTATTTTAGAGCCTAGTGCTAAATCAATACCAAAACTTTCCCACGAATTTCTGTTTAATTCATCTTGAATTAAAGTTCTAAATGTTTTAGGTTTATAATTATTTGGTGTTTTAAAGTCAATACTATTATTTAATACGTTATTTGTAACTTCGTGAATTTTTGTAGCACA
The DNA here is from genome assembly GCA_034110465.1 of Mesoflavibacter sp. Lineage (GTDB taxonomy): Bacteria > Bacteroidota > Bacteroidia > Flavobacteriales > Flavobacteriaceae > Aurantibacter. Next base: position 27,905 of record JAWUZD010000011.1, on the reverse strand, counting down.
ATTGTCGTAAAAGAAATCGTAAGAATAAACCTTGTTTTGTGGTTTGTAGTTATTTAAGATATACTTGTAATAAGTCTGTTTTTCTTCAAAAGTTAAATCTAAAACCTGTTCTTTTACACTTCTATTAAAGTATTTATAACGATACATAAAATCGCTATAAGATTCTTTTCCTATAGAATAGTCTAATTTACCTTTACAAAAATTTAGTACAAAATTTGGGTCGTTAAATGGATATCTTCCGTAGTCGTAAACCGTATCTTCTTGTCCATTTTTAATTCTAATTCCAGAATGTCCAAAAGCATCAGATATGTTTTGTCCTTGTTGTATGGTAAGAATACTAATTTCTGCAGATTCTAATAAAGGCGACTGGCCAAACGATAGGATAGTAATACAGAAACTAGCTAAAACTAATAGTCTTTTCAAATTCATATTATCTAAATAAGCTAAAATCTAATTTTAGAGAAAATACATTAGAATATAAGGCTACACTCTGGTCTCCAATATCTGTAAAGGCATAATCAATATGTACACCTTTATATTTAAAACCTAATCCTAAACTTGGCTGAAAAGAGGTTCTTTCGGAATTATCGAACTGTAATTCACGTTGAAAATTTCCAACACCAGTTCTTATATAAACCATATCTATATAGCCAAATTCAAATCCTAATGCCGGATTTATACTTACACTTTTAGTAGAAAAAATATCGTTAGTTTGTGCAAAGCGCATATTTATATCAAATTCACCTTCTACACTATAATCATGTCTAAAAATAAATTTCTTACTCATTCCAATTTGAAGTTTAGGAATTGTAATTTCTGTAGTTTCTGGTAATTCTTGATTTTGTCCTTCAACTGCATTTTGTACTCTTGCAAAGGCTTCTTCATCAAAAGCCCAATTGTTATAAGTTGTAGTAATATCTCTTGCCATAATACCAAACTTCCAATTGTTTTCATTTTCAAACTGAAGTGCTGCGTCTAATCCAAAACCCCAAGAAGATCCAAAGTCTCCAATAATACGTCTAATTATTTTGGCGTTAACACCATAATATAAACCTTCAATAGGTAAATGTCTTGCGTACGAAAATGTTACACCATAATCTGCTGTAGAAAACAATTTAATTCTATCGTAATTTACGTTTCCTTGGTCGTCTATTAACTCTGTAGTGTCTAAAATATCATCAACTGCAAAACGAATCAAACTAACTCCAATCGCACTTTTACCATCATCTAAAGGCATTGCAAAGGCAGCGTAATCGTAATTTGCAATGTTAGCAAAATAACTAGAGTGCATTAGTGCAATTTGCTTGTCTTCTAATTTTGCTAAACCGGCAGGATTCCAATAGCCAGAATTTACATCCATAGACTTAGCAACTACAGCATTGCTCATACCTAAAGCAGCAGCATCTACACCAATATTCATAAATTCGTTAGAATATTTTCTTACAGATTGCGCATTTAGAGATAAGTTTATAAAAACTAAGAATAGACTTATTTTAAGATTCAATTGCAATTTTTTTTACAAAGATGACACATTTTTTCAACATATTAAACTTCAAAATTAATACTATATTGTATTATGTTTGTTTTAGACGTAAATAGTTTGTTATTTTTACAAAAAAGAACACAAAATGGATATTAAAAAATACATTCCTAACTTTATAACTTTATTAAATTTGTTTTGCGGAAGTATAGCCGTACTCTTTGCTGTAAATAATAGTTTTGTATTAGCTGCATTTTTTGTATTTCTAGGTATATTTTTTGATTTTTTCGATGGTTTTTTTGCTAGAAAATTTAACGTTTCTTCCGAAATAGGTTTGCAATTAGACTCTTTAGCAGATATGGTAACTAGCGGATTAGTACCAGGAATAATACTATTTAAGCTAATTGGTTTATCTATAGATGCACCAGCCTTTAATGAAACCGCTACAGAATGGAACGATATGTTTCATTTTGCAGGATTTAAAGCCTCATTATTACCACTAATAGGTTTGTTTGTAACGTGTGCATCTGCATATAGGTTAGCAAAATTTAATGTAGATGTAGAACAACAAGATTATTTTAAAGGTTTGCCAACTCCAGCAAACACTTTGCTAATTATGTCTTTGCCTTTAATTATGGAATTTCAGAACAATGATTTAATAAATTCTATAATTTTAAATCAATGGTTTTTAATTGGGTTAACCTTATTTAGTTGTTATATATTGACTTCAAATATTAAGCTTTTTGCTTTAAAATTTAAAGATTATAGTTTTAAAAATAATATAATACGTTACGTGTTTTTAATACTATGCGTTGTACTATTAATTGTACTTCATTTTGCAGCAATCCCATTAATTATATTACTTTATATTTTATTGTCAACACTATCTAAATAACCAATTCATTATGTTAGAATACCTTTTTACCTTATTAATGTTAGTTATGCTTCAAGCTGTTTTAGGGTTTGATAACTTACTTTATATTTCTTTAGAATCTAAAAAAGCTCCTGTAGCAGATCAACCGCGAGTTAGAAAAATCGGAATTTTAATAGCTATTGTTCTAAGAGTTGTATTGCTTTTTGTTTTAGTTTCTATTATAGATTTCTTCCAAGAACCGTTTGATTTTTTAACAGGTAGTATTGGTGATGTGTTTAAATTTCAATTTAACGGACATAGTATTATTGTATTACTTGGTGGTGGATTTATTCTGTATACCGCAATCAAGGAAATTTGGCATATGATTGCTTTAGACGATTTAGGTCAAGATGTTGAAGGTAATAAGCGAACAAAAACAGCAAGATCTGCAATTATTAGTATTGTTATAATGAATTTAGTATTCTCTTTCGATTCTATTTTAGCTGCAATTGGCTTAACTAGCGAAATTGAAAATTCTACTATAGCTTTTATAATTATGGCAATTGCTATTGTTTGTAGCGGATTACTAATGTTATTTCTAGCCGATAGAATTTCTACATTCTTAGCTAAAAACAGAATGTATGAGGTTTTAGGTTTATTTATTCTATTTATTGTTGGGATTATGTTGTTAACCGAAGGCGGACATTTGGCACATTTAGAGTTTTTTGGAGAACATATTGTTCCAATGAGTAAAACAACGTTCTATTTTGTTATTGTAATTCTTGTAGTTATTGATGTGGTTCAAGGTAGATATCAGAAAAAATTAATTAAAGAAGATAAGAAACAATAGTTTTAATTGAAGCAAAAAATAGCTTATACCAATTATAATAAATTTCTAATAGCTTTAGTCGTTATTTTAGCGGGTTATATTGTTGCAGACATTTCAAATCGTTATTATGTTACAAATTATAAAAACGGTAATATTGAAAACTTAAAGCTGTCAAATTCTAAATATGCTTTTGGAATAGACTTATCGCATTACAATGGTGTTTTAGATTGGGACGAAATTAATAACTCAAAACATCCCATAAAGTTTATGTTTTTCCGTGCTACAATGGGTAAAGACGGAACAGATAAGCATTTTAAACGAAATTGGGAAAATGCTAAAAAGCATCATTTTATTCGTGGTGCTTACCATTATTATAGACCAAGTGAAAGTTCTTCGCTGCAATTCGAGAATTTCTCAAATAAAGTAGCGCTTAATAAAGGCGATTTTACACCTGTTTTAGATATTGAAGAAAAAAGTCCTTACGGTGAAGAAAATATGCGTGTTGGTGTTTTAAATTGGTTAAAATTAGCCGAAGCCAAGTATGGAAAGAAACCAATAATTTACACAGGTTTGTCTTATTATAACGATTATTTAAAAGGTTATATTAAAGATTATCCGTTATGGATTGCATCTTACTCTAAAAACAGCAAGCTAAAAGATATTGATTGGAAATTCCACCAATTTTCCGAGAAAATGGTAATAAATGGAATAGAAAGTCACGTAGATGGAAATTACTTTAATGGTTCTCTAGAAGATATGTTATTACTTTGTAACTAACCGTTGTTTTTTTTAAGATGTAAAAAAATCGTTAAACGAAGTTATAAAAATTAAATAAAAAAGTCAAGTTATCTAATATGTAAAAAAATTAATTCAAATTAATATATTACATATTTATTTTTCGTTGTAAATGATTTTAATAAGATTAGGTTATAATTGAATATTGAAACATCTATTCCAATTGGATATTTGATTCTCAAAAGTCTAAAATAGTTGTCCACTTTAAAATAAACATTGTAATAGCTGTAAGTCCCATACTATATAATATTGCAGCTTGCCAATATGATAATCTTGTTGGCCAATGTTTCCACATCTTTGTACCATATCCTTTTTTAGCATTACGACTCGTTAGTTTCCAAAAAAGAAAAGTAAAAATTAAGAAAAGTAGTATTGTAATTAATAAAAGCCATTGTTTTTCCATTTGTTAAATTTTTAGTTATGCTCTTAGTGTTTATCAATAAATAATTTGTGCTAAATTATTAAACGAAGTTATAAGAAAAAAAACAAAATGAAGAAGTTAGTAAATGTTTTCATCATCTTTTTGAATATCAACCTTACTTGTTCTTATTCCGGTAAGTTCTAAACCAAAAACACCTAATGTATGAAACGTTGGTAATTGCGAGCCAGATTTTGTTCTTGTCCAATTGTCCCAAGATGCAGGGAAACCTTGTATTGGTATAATACTGGTCCACATTTGGAAACTTTTTGGAATGTTATTTTGGTCTAAATGCCATAAGTAAGTATCGCCAGGTGTAGAGCCGCCAGAACTGTAAGTTATTAATAAGCCTTTTTCTCCAGCTTTGTTTGTCGAAATAGCTCGTGTGGTTCCAGTATCGAATATCTTGTAAGGCGCAACTAACCAAAAGGTATCGTTATTAAAATAGTCTAATGCTTTTTTTATGTATTGATCTTTTTCTATTCCGTTATAAATTTGTTTACCAACTAAAACAGTAGAGTTTTTAGTGTTAGATAAATCTAAGTTAACTTGAAAATTTTTCCAATAGACTTCGCAGGTATTTTCTAATTTATGCCATTTGTAATGATGCCTATTTTTAAAAGTAAATTCTATATAATCAGTATTTTTATAAGCGTTATAATCTAAAGCGTCTAACATTTTTTTAGCTAAAACATCTGCTTCTATACTTGGTTTAGAAATTGGTAAGTCTTCATTATATTTAAAATAGACATAACCAAATAATAGTGCAGTTGGTAACGTAAAGAATATAATAATTCCTGCTACTATTTTAAGAAGTCGTTTAAAAGTAAAAGGTTTTTTCATAATTAAAATAAATTTCTACTTGAACTTAATCTCAAGTTCTCGACTGCTCTCGAACTAGCATTTTAGTTTGTAATTTAGTAGATTCTCAATTGACACATTTTCAAATTTACAAATCGTTATATTAAATTCGCAATAGCATTAGCTAAAATAGTTGCGGCTTCAGGATTTTTTCTAAACCATAATTCGGGTTCAATTAGCTCTAATTCGGATAACGCTATGTTTCCATTGTTGTCTTCAAAAATATCTACTCTGGCGTAAATGGGTAATTCTATACAAGCTTTTACAGCTTTTTCAGCAAAGGTGATTTCTTCATTTGTTGGTGTGTAATCGTGAATACTTCCGCCAAAATCGTCTTGAACTCTAAAATCTCCTGCTTTAGCTTTCTTTAAAACTGCGTGGGTGAATTTTCCATTAAAAATCATCAAACTTATTTCTCCTTTTTCTACAATATTGTATTGAAAAGGTTGTAGCATTAGGCTTTCTTTGGCTATTAAAGTTTTAAAAATGGGTTCATGTTGCTGTAAGTTTTCTGCATTAAGTTTATATGTATGTCTTGCAGCTCCAGAAATACACGGTTTTAAAACGGTTTCTTTCCAACCTAATTCTTGGTGTAGTTGCGCTAAGGTTTTAGTGTTGCCTTTTTCAACAAAAAAGGTTTCAGCAATAGTTATGTTTTTGGCCTGTAAATCTTTTAAATAATGTTTATCTATGTTCCATCTAATAATGTTTTCACTATTTAAAAGTCGTGTTTGTGTAGATACTTTTTGTAACCAAATAGAGAACTCATCAAAACGGTCAAAATAATCCCAAGTGGTTCTAAATATAATAGTCCTTGTGGTTTCCCAATTAAAATTGGAGTCATCCCAAGCTAACCTTATGGCATTTAAACCTTCATCTTTTAAAGCTTGAAGTACTAAATTATCTTCAAGAAAAATGTTTTGAGAATAAAGATCTTCTTTTTTTTCTAAATAACGTTGGTCGGTTAAAACCACACAATCATAAACTGGTTGCATAAATTCTTTCTTTTATTTCGTTATGTTTTACTGTTGTTAACTCAATTAATTCTTTAAAAAACAAATTGAATTCAGTTTCAAATTCAGCATAAAACTCTTGTAATTCTTTTAGGGCTAGATTCATTTTAGAGCGGTATTTTGTTCGTCGGTTTATACCTTCTAAAACTTGTTGTATGCCATCTAAATCTTTATAGCTAAGTATCCAATTATCTTCAATCATATAAGGCATAAATTCCTGAATGCGTTTTGGTAAAATAGCTTTATGATTTGTTAAATTGGTGTAGAAGTCCTGAATAAATTCATCTAATGGAATAGTAGAGTAGTAGCTCCAGTTTTTTGCTAAAAAATGATCGTAAAACACATCTACAATAACACCTGCATAATGCCCATAATTTTCATGTAATCTTTTAGTGCTTTGCCTTACAATAGGATGCGCATCTGTAAAAGTATCAATCTCACGATGTAGTAAAATACCAACTTGAATTTCTTTAGGATAATTTAAATAGTTTTTTCCTCTAATACTATCCGAAATAAAGTTTCCAATGGTTACTTTTTCATCATTTTCAGATAAATATATGTGGGCTAAATAGTTCATAAACCGAAATTACAAATTAGTAATGATTAATTCCCGTTTTGAAATATTATATTTGTCTACAATCATTAGAATAATAGATATATGACACTTATAAAATCAATTTCAGGAATACGAGGAACTATTGGAGGAAAAGTAGGCGAGAACCTTACACCAATAGATGCGGTTAAATTTGCAAGTGCTTATGGAACTTGGTTAAAACAACAATTAGATAAAGAAACATATCGTGTTGTAGTTGGTAGAGATGCACGTATTTCTGGAGATATGATTCAGAATTTAGTAATGAATACTTTAGTAGGTTTAGGAATTCACGTTATAGATTTAGGCTTATCTACAACACCAACGGTAGAATTAGCTGTGCCAATGGAACATGCAGATGGCGGAATTATTTTAACAGCAAGTCATAATCCAAAACAATGGAATGCGCTAAAATTGTTAGATGCTAGGGGCGAATTTTTAAATGCTATTGAAGGTGCTAAAATTTTAGATATTGCAGAATCTGATGCTATGGAGTTTGCAGATGTAGACGATTTAGGGAAAATTACTATAAACGATGCTTATATAGATATCCATATAGGCGAAGTTTTAGATTTACCTTTAGTAAACAAAAGTGCTATTGAAGCTTGTAATTTTAAAGTGGTTGTAGATGGCGTAAATAGTACTGGAGGAATTGCTATTCCTTTATTATTAGAAGCTTTAGGTGTAGAAGCTGTGAAATTATATTGTGATCCAACAGGTCATTTTCCACATAATCCAGAACCTTTAAAAGAACATTTAGGCGACTTGTCTGAAGAAGTTAAAAAACATAATGCCGATTTTGGTATTGTAGTAGATCCAGATGTAGATCGTTTAGCGTTTATGGACGAAAATGGTGAAATGTTTGGAGAAGAATACACACTTGTGGCTTGTGCAGATTACGTGTTAAGTAAAAATCCAGGAAATACCGTAAGTAATATGAGTTCTACAAGAGCTTTACGTGATGTAACTGAAAAGCATGGCGGAACTTACGAAGCAAGTGCTGTTGGAGAAGTTAACGTAGTTAACTTAATGAAAAAGAATAACGCTGTAATTGGTGGCGAAGGAAATGGAGGAATTATCTATCCCGATTCTCATTATGGACGAGACGCTTTAGTTGGTGTGGCTTTGTTTTTAAGTTTATTAGCTGAAAAGAAAATGGCAGTAAGTGACTTACGTAAAACATACACGAGTTATTTTATGAGTAAAAAGAAAATACAATTAACACCTAGTTTAGATGTTGATGCTATTTTAGTTGCTATGGAAGCACGTTATAAAAATGAAGATTTAACAACTATTGATGGTGTTAAAATAGATTTCTCTGAGAGTTGGGCGCATTTACGTAAAAGTAATACAGAACCAATTATTAGAATATATACCGAAGCAAAATCCCAAGTAGAAGCAGATGCTTTAGCCGATAAGATTATTGCAGAAATTAAAGTGATTGCTAATTTGTAAGACCTACTTTTATGTACACAACAAAAGCTAAAAGAACTAAAACTTCTGAATTAGAAATGTATTTTTCTCAATTCAGAAAAAACATTATAGGTATAGATCAAGAATTTGAAAGTCCTTATGGAAATCAAAAAATGGTGTATACAGATTGGACTGCTTCAGGGCGACTTTATAGACCAATTGAAGAAAAATTAATGAATGAATTTGGACCTTTTGTTGCCAATACACATACTGAAACAACAGTTTCTGGAACAGCAATGACAAATGCTTATCATAAAGCGCGACAAATAATTAAAGGTCACGTAAACAGTAATGCAGACGACGTTTTGATTGTTTCAGGAAACGGAATGACTAGCGTTATAAATAAGTTTCAACGTATTTTAGGATTAAAAGTACCAGAAAATTTACGTCAGTATACAGAAATCCCTAAAGAAATAAAACCTGTAGTCTTTGTAACACATATGGAACATCACTCTAACCATACATCTTGGTTAGAAACTATTGCAACAGTTGAAGTAATTCCTGCAAAAGAAGATGGTTCTTTTTGTTTAAAAAATTTAGAAATTCTTTTAGAAAAGCATAAACATTGTACGTTAAAAATAGCCTCAGTTATTGGTGGTTCTAATGTAACAGGAATAGAAACACCTTATCATGATATTGCTAAGTTAATGCATAAAAATGGAGGTGTTTGTTTTGTGGATTTTGCATGTTCTGCACCTTATGTAGATATTAATATGCATCCAGAAGATCCAGAAGAAGCTTTAGATGCTGTTTTCTTTTCACCTCATAAGTTTTTGGGTGGACCAGGAACCTCTGGTGTTTTGATTTTTAATAAGAAATTATATAAAAATATGATTCCAGATTGTCCAGGTGGCGGAACTGTAAGTTGGACAAATCCTTGGGGAGAACATAAATATATAGATAGCATAGAAGACAGAGAAGATGGCGGAACACCAGGTTTTCTTCAGACCATAAAAACCGCATTATCTATTAAGTTAAAAGATAAAATGCAAGTTTCTAAAATATTAGAAAGAGAACATGAGCTTTTAAATCAATTGTTTTCTAATCTTGAAAACATAGAAGGATTTCATATTCTAGCTGGAAATCAGAAAAAACGTTTAGGTGTATTTTCTTTTTATATAGAAGATTTACACTTTAATTTAGGTGTGAAATTATTAAACGATAAGTTTGGAATTCAAACACGTGGCGGCTGCAGTTGTGCAGGAACTTATGGACATTATTTACTAAATGTAAACCAAGAGCAATCTAACGCATTAACCTGTGCTATTACAGCAGGAGATTTAGAGCAGAAACCAGGTTGGATTCGTTTATCTATTCACCCAACAACAACGTGTAACGAGATAGATTACGTTTGTGAAAGTATTCAGGATTTAGTTGCGAACCACGAAGAATGGGCTAATGATTACGAGTATAATAAATCTAATAACGAGTTTGTTCATAAAAACGTGCAACCACATCATAATATTAAGATTAACGATTGGTTTGAATTGTAAATAAATCAAAAATAACTTATAAACTAAAAAATCCATTTTCATTTGAAAATGGATTTTTTAGTTTATTTAAATTCTGTAGGAACTTTATCTCGATGTTTCCAGCGTTTATGTGTCCATAAATAATATTGTGGCGCATTGTAAATATCAGCTTCAACTAATTCAATAAATTTATCGGTTATTTCAAAATCATTAAATTCTTTTGGATGTTCTGCAAGTGTTTTAAAAGTACATTCGTAATAGCCGCGTTTTAAACGTTTCACATTGAAAAATACAACAGACATATCTAATTTTTTAGCTAAAACTTCTGCACCAGTATGCACAGGAACTTTTATGCCCATAAAGTTTTGCCAATAAAAGGCACGATTAAGTTTTGGAGATTGGTCGCTAACAAAACCATTAATAGTTTTAATACCATCGCGTTTTGCTCTAATTAGAGTTGGAATGGTTTCTTTTGTAGTAATTAAATAGCTATTATATTTTGCTCTAATGCGTTTAAACATTTTATCAAAATAAGGATTAGCAATTCGTTTATAAATAGCGTAACCTTGATGTGTACAATAAGATTGCATAATGAAAATCCATTCCCAACTTCCGTAATGAGAACACATTAAGATTACACTTCGGTCTTTAGCTTCTAAATCGTTAATTAAATCTATGTTAGAAAAAGTGAAATGTTTTTTCATTTTAGCTTCAGAAATAGTCATAGATTTAATAGCTTCTAACATCATATCACAAAAATGATGATAGAACTTTCTCATAATAACCTTTTTCTCTTTATCTGTTTTTTTTGGAAAAACAAGCGTAAGGTTTTCGTAAACTACTTTTTTACGATATCCAACAATATCATAGACCATAAAACACATAAAATCAGAAAACGCATATAGTAACCTAAATGGTAAAATAGAAATAACCCATAAAAATGGATAAGCTAAAAGGTAAACTACTAATTGCATGTTAAAATGTGATTTCAGTCCTACAAATATATAGTATATTTGAATTTAAAAAGTTAAAAATGGGTAATATAAGTATAATTACTATTATAATAATTTTAGCAAATGTAATTATTTCATATAAAGGATTTAACGACTATTCTTTTTTTGAAAAATATAAATTTCATATTGGTGCTATTAAGAATAACGAGAAAATTAGGCTTTTTAGTTCTGGTTTTTTGCATGTCGATATGCAACATTTAATCTTTAACATGTTCTCTTTATATTTTTTTGCTTCTGTGGTTCAAGCTTATTTAGGTTCAACAGGGTTTATTATTATTTATGTAGTTAGTTTGTTTGTTGGTAGCTTATTATCTTATGTTTTTCATAAAGAAGAATACCAATATTCTGCAGTTGGAGCAAGTGGTGCAGTTATGGGAATTATTTATTCAGCAATTTTATTGCAACCAGGAATGGATTTGTATATGTTTTTTATTCCAATTCCAATACCAGCTTATATTTTTGGAGTTGGTTATTTATTATATTCAATTTATGGAATGAAAGCCCAAAACGATAATGTTGGCCATGATGCTCATTTTGGTGGTGCTATTGCAGGTTACTTTTTAACCCTAATTTTATATCCAGAAGTTTTCTCTCAAAACCTAACAATGGTACTTTTGTTAGCATTACCAATTATAATATTATTTGTAATGAAAAAAACAGGAAAGATTTAATATGATGTATCATGATACTATAGTTGCTTTAGCAACAGCAAGTGGCGCAGGAGCAGTTGCAATAATTAGAGTTTCTGGTGTAGAAGCTATTTCTATTTCTAATGCAGTTTTTAAATCTGTAAAAGCTAATAAATCACTTTTAACTCAAAAAACACATACTATTCACTTAGGTCATATTATGGATGGTGTTAGAACTATTGACGAAGTTTTAATGTCAGTTTTTAAAAATCCTAGATCTTATACAGGTGAAGATGTTGTAGAAATACAATGTCATGGTTCTATATATATTCAGCAAGAAATTATTCAATTATTGTTGCGTAGCGGTTGTAGAGTGGCAGATGCTGGAGAATTTACGTTACGTGCCTTTTTAAATGGAAAACTAGATTTAAGTCAGGCAGAAGCTGTGGCCGATTTAATTTCTTCGGATAACGAAGCGTCTCATCAAATAGCAATGCAACAAATGCGTGGTGGATTTTCTAGTGAAATTGCAAAACTTCGTGAAGAGTTATTAAATTTTGCATCGCTAATAGAATTAGAATTAGATTTTGCAGAAGAAGATGTAGAATTTGCAGATCGTTCTCAATTTAAAGAATTAATAAAAAGAATCACATTTGTTTTAAAACGACTAATAGACAGTTTTGCCGTAGGTAACGTTATTAAAAATGGAATTCCTGTAGCTATTGTAGGAGAACCAAACGTAGGAAAAAGTACACTTTTAAATGCGCTTTTAAACGAAGATCGCGCTATTGTAAGTGATATTGCAGGAACTACAAGAGATACTATTGAAGACGAATTAGTTATTGAAGGTATTGGTTTTAGATTTATTGATACCGCAGGAATACGCGAAACTAAAGATGTGGTTGAAGGTATTGGAATAAAAAAAACGTTTGAAAAAATTGAGCAAGCACAAGTGGTATTATACCTTTTTGATGTAGTTCAATTTATAAATAATTTTAAATCTTTTAAAGTTGAAATAGAAAGAATAAAGAATAAATATCCTTTAAAACCACTACTAATAATTCCTAATAAGATAGATAAGTTAACTACTAGCCAAATTACTGAATTAGAAGCTGGTTTAAAAACGATAGAAAACTCTAAATATTTATTGCTTTCTGCAAAACAAAACAAAGGAATAGAAGAATTGAAAAATCAATTATTAAGCTTTGTAAATACTGGAGCATTGCGTAATAATGAAACCATAGTAACTAATACAAGACATTACGATGCTTTACTAAAAGCATTCGAAGAAATTCAAAAAGTACAACACGGATTAGATATTAATCTATCAAGTGATTTAATGGCTTTAGATATTAAGGAAGCATTATATCAATTTGGACTTATTACAGGCCAAGTATCTAACGATGAGTTGCTTGGTAATATATTTGCTAATTTCTGTATTGGAAAGTAACAATGATTAACTAAAGAATAACAAAAACATACTAAAACTACACTAATCCCTTTAATTAGGGTTTTTTTATGCTTTATAATTACTATCTGTTAATAAGTATTATCTGTTTATAAGGTACAATTATGTACCTTATTTGTACCTTTGTCTATGTTGAGGTACAAAATTAACGTTTTTACCTTTGTTTTTTGCGCTTAATTGCGCTTAATGTATCTAAAGTTAATTTAAAGACATTTATTCAATACTTTTAAGATGGAGATAAAACGTAATTGTGAGTTTTGTAAGAGTGAATTTGTTGCTCAAAGAACTAACACTCGTTACTGTTCCTTAAAATGCAATAGTAAGCACTATAAAGCTAAATCAAGAAAGAAGAAAATAGACGACTATAACACTAAAGATAAAAATGTCGTAACTAATGATTTAGATACTTTAAAGACTAAGGAGTTTTTAACGGCTAAAGAGGTTTCAGTTCTTTTAAATTGTTCTATTCGTTCTGTTTATTACTTTATCGATAATGGAAGTATTAATGCTATTAATTTAGGTAGTAGAATGACTAGAATAAAACGCTCAGACATAGATGGTATGTTTAAAGAACCTCAGCATAAAGAAATCAAAGAAGTAAAGCTAGTAGAGGTAAAGGATTATGATTTTGAAGAATGTTTAACAATTAATGAAGCCCTAAAAGAATACAATGTTTCTAGCGGTGCGCTTTATGGTATTATAAAAAGAAACAACATACCAAAAAAACAGAAAGGTAAATTCGTTTATGTTCCAAAAGAATTATTAGACAAATTATTTAATAAATAATAAAGTGCTAAAAAAAAAGTTTTTCTTTTGAGGTACATTTCATACATTAACTACATAAATAGTATTAGATAAAATGGCTATTAAAGTTAAATTAAGACAGAAATTAGTTAGTAAAGGACGTAAAAGTTTTTATTTAGATTTTTATCCTGCGGTTAAATTAAGTGGTTCAGATAAAGAAACTAGAAGAGAGTTTTTAGGCTTATTCGTTGACATAGATAAAACTGAGTTCAAGAAAGAACTTAAAGAGATAGAAGCTAAAGAACTTAAAAGTAAAGACGAACTTTCTAAAGCAACTATAAAGAGTAAGGAATTACTAAAAACACTAAAACCACTTACTACAATACAGAAGACTGCTAATAAAGAAACGTTACAACTGGCAGAACAGATAAAGCAGAAGCGAGATAATGAACTAAATAAGCCTGAGATTTATACTGAGTTTGAATTAGAGCTATTAAAAGCTAAAGAGAAAGAAGAACTTTCTTTTATAGCATACTATGAGCAATTAATGGAAGAACGTACTGGTAAGAATTACGCAGTATGGCAATCAGCGTATAATTATTTAATAGATTTTACCAAAGGCAGTTTAAAGTTTGGAGATTTAGACGAGAAATTTTGCGAGGACTATAAGAAGTTTTTACTTACTTCTAAAAGTAAAAGAAGCTCTAAGTCTAGCCTTTCTCAGAACTCGGCACTAAGTTATTTTAATAAGTTTAAAGCTACCTTAAAACAAGCTTACAAAGACAAACTACTATCTGAAAATCTGAACGCTTTTATAAAACCAATAGAACAAGCGGACACGCAAAGAGTTTTTTTAAGTTTAGATGAAGTCAATTTACTAGTAAAGACTGATTGCGATAATCCTATTTTAAAACGTGCTTCTTTGTTTTCTGCATTAACTGGGTTGAGGTTTTCAGATATTGAAAAGTTAACGTGGGAAGAAATAGTGGTTAATAAAGAAAGTGGTTATGAGATACGTTTTCAGCAAAAGAAAGTTAAGCGTTTTGAATATCTACCAATTTCGGAACAAGCTTATAGCTTATTAGGAGAACAAGGCGAACCTCAGCAAAAGGTTTTTGATGGTTTAAAGTATTCAGCACACCAAAATAAAATACTTTTAAAGTGGTGTATGAGTGCAGGAATAACTAAGCATTTAACTTTCCATTGCTTTAGACATACCTATGCCACTTTACAACTTAATAGTGGTACAGATATTTTTACAGTTTCAAAAATGCTAGGACATAAAGATTTAAAGACAACTCAAATTTATGCTAAGGTTATTGATGAAACTAAACGAGCGACTACCAATAAAATAACTTTAGACTTTTAGCATTAGATAGATGAATTACGTAAAAATACTTCTTAGTGGATTAAGAAAGCACAAGCGAAAACAAAAAGACTTAGACACCTTTTTTGTAGATAAATTTAATAAGATTAAAGCAAAAAGTTCTATTACTAAGAATAGATTTTATGAATTACTAGCTAACACTTTAGATGAATTGCATTGCGAATTAAAAGGAAAGGCAAGTCAAGAAATTCAAAAATTAATAAAATTAGATTTAAAGGATGAATTTCAAATTAATCAAAGGAAAAATAGAATTAATGAGCTTAAGGAATTGGAAAACGTTTTTATTAGGTCTACAGACTATTTAGATGATCATCCTTTTTTAATAGATTTAAATGACATAGTAAGTCTAAAAGATGCATTAGATAAAGCTGAAAATGATATAGAAAAATCAAGTGAACATGTAAAAGATTATAGAATACTTTTAATAGAATTTAAATCCATACAAAACAATAAAACGACATCGCATATTTACAATAAGCTTATTAGTAGTCTCTCAAAAGAGGGGTTTATGCCTGTTGATTTTGAAAATATAAAGTATAAAGTCTATCCTGAATTTCTTTGTTATTTATTTGGTAATGATGATGAAATAGAGGCTAAAAGAATTGATACTAATGAGGTTTTTGTTTTGGACAGTACACCATACTGGAAATCTTATATGAGTTCATATTTAGAAGGGCAGCAGTACTTTAAAGAAAATTATGCTTTTTCAAAAAACGTATTGTTTGGAGAAAATTCTAAATCAATAATTAGTGTCTTTAATAAAGCCTATTCAGGTACGTTATTTAAGAATAAGTTTATCGGTTGGAATGGAGTTAGAAGTTTAAATACGTTTATGATTACACATAAACTTATCAACGAATATGGTTATTATTCAGGTGTATTAAGTCAAGCAGATGAGTACAAAAAACTTTATCCAAGCTTATTTGAAGCTTTAAATAAAACTGAGTTAGCGGACAAATCTGACACTATAAAAGAGAAAGGTAATTTAACCATTAATCAAATTGCCCTTATCTATGTTTATAATAAAATTCAAGTCACTCGAATTAATGCAAACTCTATTATAAAAAAATACTCGCTAACTTCAGGAGAAAAACTGTTTCAACGTTATACATTTTATTCAAGTCTTTCTAATAGAAAAGGAAAACCAAATAATTCGACACCGAAAAAGATTGATAATAAAATTTTATTATTTGAAGGTATTTCGAAAGATATTAAACCTGAATATTTTGAGGGCTTTAAGAGAGATTTAAATACTTTAAAATCTTACGTTGAATATGATGACTAAAAGAAAGTAACCAGTTACAACCAGTTACCTACTTACTGATAGCTAGACCTTTGTACAAGTAATAATTAACACTTGTATAAATGAATAATCCATTTTTAGAAATTGATAGAAGATTAAGTAACATTGAAACCTTAATACTTAATTCTCTAAACAAAAGAACAGAAGCAACTCAAAATGAGATTGAAAAACCAATTAAATTAGATGATGTTGTTAAACTTACTGGACTAACTAAACCAACTCTTTATGGATATGTCCAAAGAAACGAATTACCACACTTCAAAAAAGGGAATCGTTTGTACTTCTTTAAGTCTGAAATAATAGACTGGATTAAAACTGGTAAGAAGAAAACTCAAAAAGAGATAGAAGCAGAAGCAAACGCTTATTTGTCTAACCAAAAAAAAGGATTTAGATAATGAAGCAGTTACCACAAAACCCTAGTATAAGACTACATAAAGATAATATTTTAGTTTTAAAATTAATAGAAAATAAAGTTGAAAAAGGTACTGGTTATAGAGTTTCAGAGTTGAAAAATAAATATACAGAAATTCAGCTATTTTATATTGCTTTGAAGTATGTAACTACAACTAAAAAGGCTTTATGTACCGCAATCAAAATTCCAATAGAAGCTGGTTGTCGATATAAAAGGAAATTAGAAAAAGATGGACTATTAGTTCAATCAATAGATGAAGAGTTTTGTCCATTAACAAATAATATGGCTCATTTACTGAGTACAAATCCAAACGAATTTGAAGTCTTAACAAAATCGAAGTCTAATCAATTTAAAATGTTTTAAGTTATGATAGAAGATAAAACTAATATTGGTATTGATGAGATAGTAAACGAAACAGACCAACTACTTGAGGCTATTAAAAACGATAGAAAGAAACTAAAAGTAAATCAATTAGATAGTGTTCTTAGTGAAATGCTAAAAACGATTACACCAGTAAACTTTAGAGAATACTGCATATTGGATAATGAGAAAGACAAGCTACAAAAGAAACATTATCTAATAGCAAGTATAGAGATACTTTTAAAGACGTTTGACGATAATGGTTTTAGCTTATGCAGAAAATCTGAGTTTATTTATTTGTATAATTCCGAGTTTTGGGAAAGTATAGAAGATGAGATATTTAAAGACTTTCTAGGTAATGTAGCCTTAAAAATGGGAGTAGATAAGTTTGATGCAAAGCACCACTTATTTAAAGATGAATTACATAAGCAGTTCTTAGCAGATGCAGGACTAGAAGAAATAAAGCCAAAGAATGGAACTACTTTAATAAATCTAGGTAATGGTACGTTTGAAATAACTAAGCATAAGCAGATTTTAAGACCTTTTAAGAACTCTGATTTCTTAACGTATCAATTACCATTTGATTATGATAAAGAAGCAACCGCACCGCAATTTCAAAAATTCTTAGATGAGGTTTTACCTGAGTCTGAGCTTCAGGAAATACTAGCAGAGTATCTAGGTTACATCTTTGTAAAGAATAGCGTTTTAAAGTTGGAGAAAGTATTACTTCTTTATGGTACTGGAGCTAATGGTAAGAGTGTCTTGTTTGAAGTATTAATGGCTTTATTAGGAAACCAAAACGTGGCAAATTACTCTTTACAATCGTTAACCGCAGAGAATGGAAACTCTAGGGCTATGCTAGTTAATAAGCTTTTAAATTATGCTAGTGAGATAAACGGAAAATTAGAGAGTAACATTTTTAAACTTCTTATTTCAGGCGAACCAGTAGAAGCACGTTTACTTTATAAGAACACTCAGATAATTAAAGACTATGCAAGGTTTATGTTCAACTGCAACGAGCTACCAAAAGAAGTAGAGAATACGAATGCATTTTTTCGTAGGTTTATAATCCTACCTTTTAGAGTTACTATTCCTGCAAAGAAACAAGACAAAGAATTATCTACTAGAATTATTGATAGTGAGCTTTCAGGAGTGTTTAATTGGGTTCTAGGTGGTCTAACTAGATTATTAGAGAATAAAGGTTTTACAGATAGTAAGGTGGTACAGGATGAAGTGCTACAATACCAAAAAGAAAGCGATAGTGTAATGATGTTTTTAGAAGATGAGAATTACCAAAAGGCGGTAAGTTCAGAGCGACCACTTAAAGACATTTATGCTGAGTATAAAACGTATTGCTTAGATGGAGGTTTTAGACCTTGTTCAACTAGAACACTATCCAGTAGACTTAAAAAAAATGGTTACGAGATTTTAAGAAAGTCTTATGGTAATGCGGTATTTATCGAGAAAACTGCTTTAATGTAGTTCGTGTATAGAATGTAGCTAATAAAAAAAACATTTTTTAACACTATGAGTAATTACAGATACATTTTAGAGCCTTATAAGGGAATGAAAACCAAATTCCGTTGTCCAAGTTGTCGAAAGAATAAAGAGTTTACTAGATACATTGATTTAGATGCTGACGAGTATTTAAGTGATGAGGTCGGTATTTGTTCCAATAAGATAAAGTGCGGTTATCATTATCCTCCTAAAGACTATTTTAAAGATAATGATTTTAGTACAGATTTTAGTAATAGAATAAAAAGACAACCACCGAAGCCAAAGCCTGAGCCTACTTTTATAGATGCTCAGGTAATGGAAAGAAGTAAAGAAAAAACCTCAGCTAATTACTTTATAGATTTTCTTTCTAATCACTGGAATAAAGAAACTGCTGATTATTTAGCAGATAAGTATCACGTTGGAACTTCTAAGCATTGGAAAGGCGCAAATGTATTTTGGCAGGTAGATGAAAACAACAAAATAAGAAGTGGTAAAATAATGCTTTACAACCCTTCAAATGGTAAAAGAGTAAAAGAGCCAAAGAATTACATTAACTGGGCGCATTGTGTTTTAAAACTAGCAAATTTTGAACTAGAGCAATGCTACTTCGGTACTCACTTGCTTAATGAGGATAAAAGCAAACCAGTCGCTATTGTAGAAAGTGAAAAGACGGCTATAATTTGTAGCGTTTACTTACCTGAGTTTATTTGGATAGCGTGCGGAAGCGTTAGCAATTTAAATAAGAATAAGACTAAGATACTTAGAGGTAGAAATGTTGTTTTATTTCCTGACTTAAAGTGTTATGATTTATGGAATGATAAGATACCTGAATTAACGAGTCTAGCAAACTTTAGAACCTCCAGACTTTTAGAAGATAAAGCAACAAAACAAGAAAGAGAGCAAGGCTTAGACTTAGCCGATTATTTACTAAAAATTAATACTTAAACTAACTATTTAATAACTATGAAAACATTAAAAGAAAAACAATCCTTAGCAGGTAAGAAGTCGAGTAGGAAAGGAGTGCCAAATAAAAGCACCGCAGAAGTTAGGGAAGCCTTTAAATTACTAATTACTGATAATTTGCCAAACCTTGATAAATGGCTTAACAAAGTAGCGCAGGAGAACCCTGAGAAAGCATTAGACATTATAGTGAAATTTTCAGACTTTATAATACCAAAATTACAGCGTGTTGAAGTAGATGCTTCATTGTCTACTGAGCATTTTATAAAAATGACATCGGGAGAAAGACAATCTAGAATAATAGAACTTCAAAAAAAAATTATGAATGGATAATAAAATAGAATTAGAGATACTGTTAGAGATTGAAAAATACACACCGCCTGAGTTTACGCTTCTACCTGATGTTAAAAAATATGATAAAGATTTAATTCTTATAAATTGTTTTGATGAGAATAGACCTAAAGAATATTATGCTAGTATTCACGACAGACATAATCTAGAGAAAAAAATAGAATACTTAAAAAACTTTATTGACTATAAGGTTGAAAATGACCTATTGTATTTCGAGATTGAGCAACTTAGAGAATACCTAAATAATAAAGTACCTAAATCTGTAATCTGATAAGGATACTGATTTAGGATTCTATATTTTATAGATTGTATTTGGATTGTGTAATTAAGAGAGTCTCTAAATTTTAATAAAGAGTTATATTTCATTGCAATATAGGTAAACAATTAAAAAAGAATATTGTATATTTAAAATTGATTATGCTAAAACAAGTTTCAATACTTGCTGAAAGTAATATAAAATCATTTCTTTGCATTTTAAGGATTACATCCATGATAAAAAATATTTATACAGAATTTACAAGATTTCTTACAGATATAGAAAAGAAAAATTGTCCAAAAGAATTATATTGTATCGGAGATTTTGATTTGCTTATTGAAAAGAGAAGGGTTTCTGTTGTTGGCTCAAGAAAGGTTTCTAAAAATGGAATTATTAGAACTCAACAAGTAACAAAATTACTTGTTGAAAAGGGTTTTATTGTAGTTAGTGGTCTTGCAGAAGGAGTAGACTCAATTGCACATCAAACGGCAATAAATAATAATGGTAAAACTATTTCGGTAGTTGGTACTCCGCTAAATAAAGTTTACCCTAAAAAAAATGAAGATTTATTTAAAGAAATAACTAAAAATCATTTAGCTATATCACAATTTCCAATCGGATATCCGTTTTTACCTTCAAATTTCCCTATGCGAAACAGAACTATGGCTTTGATAAGTGATGCAACAATTATTATAGAGGCGTCAGAGAAAAGTGGTACAAAGCACCAAGGTTGGGAAGCGTTACGACTTGGACGTAGTTTATTTATATTAGAAAGTATTATTAATGATGTAAATTTGACTTGGCCTAAAGAAATGATAGAGTATGGCGCACAAGTCTTAACAAAAGAGAATTTTGAAGAATCCCTTTTAAGTATTCCTTATTTAACCTCTAAAGAAGAAGAATTGTATGCTTTCTGATTTAGAAATTGATTACGGTACTTTATTACGTTACAGTGTTTATGGAGGAACAAAAAAAGGGGATAAATCTAAAGTGATTTGTGGTAAATTAAAGAATGGTGATTCTGCTATTTCTTCAAGAGCTGCAGAAATCATTAAAAATGATTACTCTAAACTATTTGAAGATTTTTTCAATGAAAACACTATTTTAGTCCCAATGCCAAGGAGTGCTCCTTTAACTAATAATGCCCTTTGGCCAGCAAAGGTTATTTGTGATGAATTTAGAAATTTGTCATTGTGTGCTGATGTTCAAGAATTATTAATTAGAAATACTAAAGTACCTAAATCAAGTCATCAAAATGGAGGAGGGAACAGACCTAGTATTAAAATTCATTATGATAGTTTTTTGGTAAAACCAGTAATGTTGCCTTTTAAAAATATTGTAATAGTTGATGATGTTTTAACATTAGGAAGAACCTCTACTGCTGCCATATTTAAGATTAAAGAATTATATCCAGAACATACCGTTAAGGTTTTTTCTATAATGAGAACAAGAAGTCGAGAAAAAAAAGATGTATTAATAGAACCGCAAATAGGAATTATGAGATTTCGTCAAGATACTGGAAATGTTCAACTTCCTGATTAAAAGAATTATTCTAAATAAAAATTTACGAGTTCAATCTATTAGAGTATTCAACGCAATTAGAAACTACCTAATAACCTTTTTTAAATTGGATTTTATTGTTATGTGTTTTCCTTTTGTTGTAAGCAATGGTTTTCCAGAGTAATATTAATCCTTCAATTAAAAATGATATAGTGATAAATCAATGCAATCAGGTTTATAGGATTATTTGGAGATATTATTATACTATAAACTCAAAAAGAACTAGCGTCTACTGTATATCGCATAGAATCCTTCGGGGTGCAACCGCAACCTTAACTAACCTTAGGTTTAATTAAAGAAATAAACACTATGGAAGAATTAAAAAATAGACTTCGTGAATTTGCCCAAGAGCGAAATTGGGATCAATTTCATTCACCAAAAAACCTTGTAATGGCACTTAGTGGAGAAGTTGGTGAATTAACAGAAATATTCCAATGGCTTGATACAGAAAAATCAAAACTTGGTAACCTAAGTAAAAAGGATAAAGTAAGATGTAAAGAGGAAATTGCGGATGTCTTACTTTACCTAATTCGTCTTGCAGATAAATTAGAAATTGATTTAATAAAAGAAGCAAATAACAAAATTGATATCAACTCTGAGAAATATCCAATAGACCTTTCAAAGGACAATGCTATAAAATACAACCAAAGAGATGAGTAAAATAATATTACAACCATCGGGAAATAAAGATGCTCGTGAACACTACGTTGACACCATAAAACACAATGTCCGCTTAGACTCAATTAAACCTCATATTACATCTCGTGATTTTAAAATATTACAAGAAATATATCCAACAGGTGAATGTAAAGTATGGGGAGTTACACCAGGCGGTAACAACCTAACCAAGTGGAATAGAATTGAAAGCGGTGATGTCACTCTTTTTTCAAAAGATGGAGCAATCTATTCATCTGCCGTTACGACTTACAAATTACATAGTCCAAGCCTTGCTGCTGAACTATGGGGTTATAATAATAAAGAGCAGACTTGGGAGTACGTATATTTTCTCGATGAAGTAAAAAAACATAACATTCCTTACATTGATTTCAATAGGGCTGTTGGCTATGCTGACAATTATGTTATTCAAGGGTTCAATGTTTTGAGGCAAGAACAAAGTATTTCTGTATTGAAAATATTTGACCTTGAGAGTGAAATTTTTGTAGAAGAAATTACGGAAGAAACTTATGAAGAAGTTCTTTCTAAACTTGAATCTCTTGAAGAAACTGAAACTGAAATAATCTCAAAGAGAAGACTTGAGCAAGGTTACCTAAAGTCAAATCTATTTGGTAAGAAAACGATTGGTACTTGTGCAGGTTGTAAAAAAGAATACCCAGTATCATACTTGATAACAGCTCATATTAAGAAAAGAGCATTTTGCGAACTTAATGAGCGGAAAGACATAAATATAGTTATGCCAATGTGCAAATTGGGCTGTGATGAGATTTATGAAAAAGGTTATGTAAGTGTTTTAAATGGTGTGTTTGTTGATATGTCTAAAACTCCAAACAGTACTGAATTACAAAAATATATTAATCAAATTTCTGGTTCAAAATGTGATTTCTATAATGATAAAACCAAAGTATATTTTGATTGGCATTTTGAAAAAAATAAATAAAACTTCAACTAACAATATGTATAATTCAAAGTGCCTTTCGGGATGCTACTACACTATCGACAAGACGTTAGTTCGCATTGCTATCTAAGGGTTTTATAAATTAGAATGGTATTTTTTATTTATGGATTTATGCAAACTACACGAATTATGCAAAGCAGATACACGCAAAGCATTTGAAGAACTTAAAAGAGTTTTACCACACGATGTTTATGGTTTACCACCAGTAGAGCACAAAGAACTTGTTTTAAACGATATTGTAAATAGTTCTTTTGGTAATACTACTAAAACTATAATAATGGAATACAACCCAAGTGAAGCACAAATAGGAGTAATGATGCAGACTATTAAGCAATACAAAGAATTATTAATTAAGACTTCTAAGGGCTATTACAAAAAACACATCAAATAATATAATAGTTAGATTGTATTAGAATATGACACCTTTGGAGTTTAATTTATTCTTTTGCTAAATCTCCTTAAATATTCCTATGACGATAGTTATCACTAACATAATTAAAAACACCCAATTTATGCCTTGATAAACCTTTGTGATGGTTTGTTGATTATTTCTAAAAAAGTTAGATTTAGTCTTCATTTTTACAAACTTATCAATGAAAGGGGGTATTACATAGGTGTTCACAAGATATATTACAACAATAGATATTAGTAAAGACACTAAAAGGAATATGATATTCATCTTCTAAATAGTTTTACTCAAAGATAGTCTAACTTTAGTTCTTGTTTATTCCTTATCTTTAAGATATACAAAACGACTATTGAAGAACGAAAACAAAGGCTCAAAGAATTACGCAAACACAATTATAGTTATACTTATTGTTATGGCAATAATTTCTTGTTTAATGGTTTTATCTAAATATATCTAATGACATTATACGAGTTCAATTTATTAGACCATACAAAGCAATTAGAAACGATTTACAGCGATGCAACGTTTTCAGATAATAATATTACAAAAGTAGCAATATGTAATCTCTATGCGTTGGATATGTTTTTTGTAGAATTGACTTACAATTATGAAACTAATAAAGTTGATGAGATTAAGAGTTTTAAAACTGGAAATTTATTTCTTTATTATGTAATAGTCAGTTTTAAAATTATTTTATTATTTAGTAATTATATTTATAAAAATTAGGAAAATGAGTTAACTAAAGATATTGTATATTCCAGAACGATTTATTTACAAGCTATGTCTTTAATATGAAAACAAAAACAGTACATTTATCAGTATTACTTACTTTATTCAGTATAATATTATCAGCTCAAATACCAAATGGATATTATACTTCTGCTGAAAATATGTCTGGTGTTAATCTTAAATCTGCATTAAATCAAATTATAGATAATCATACTGAATTTCCTTATACAAGTTCCAATACTGATGTTTGGGATATTTTAAAAGAAACAGATAGAGACCCTAATAATAGTGATAATGTTATACTTATTTACTCTGGTGTTTCCGTAGATGCATACCAAGAATATAATAGTGCTAATGGTTGGACTCGTGAGCATGTTTGGGCGAAGTCAAGAGGAGATTTTGGAACTACTACTGGAGCAGGAACAGATGTCCATGCGCTAAGACCTTTAGACAACGCAACAAATAGTACTCGAAGTAATCGCAGTTTTAACGATTGCTCTAATTGTCAAAATGTTTCTGATACTTGGAATGATGTTACAGGTTCGCAAATAGATTCTAACGATTGGTCTTTTGAGCCACGAGATGAGGTAAAAGGAGATGTCGCTCGTATGTTATTCTACATGGTTGTTCGTTATGAGGGTTTAGATGGTTATGTGGATTTAGAGCCAACAGAGTCAATGTTACCTCAAAGCAACATAGACCCAACGCATGGTGTATGGTCGACTTTAATGGATTGGCACAGAAACGACCCTGTTGATAGTTGGGAAGAAAATAGAAATGATGTGATTTATTATTCATATCAAAACAATAGAAATCCATTTATTGATTTTCCAGAATTAGCGGAGCATCTTTGGGGGACAAAAACGACTACAAATTGGGCAGGAGATAATACTTTATCAGTAGCCACCTTTAATGAGGATAACATAATGATTTATCCTAATCCTGCATCTAATTTTGTAAATGTTAAAGGTTTAAACTCAATAGCAGAAGTTATAGTTTATGATGCCTCTGGTAGAAAGGTTTTAGTATCTAAAGTTGATAGGATAAATAATAAAATTAATGTTTCGGAACTTACTGGAGTGTACGTCTTAAAAATTATTCAAAAAGAAAATGTAATATCTAAGAGGCTTATAATAAATTAAATGAATACAGTTAATGACTTTATACGACTTCAATAGTTTAGACTTTAAAGAACAACTTACAATCGTTTATGATGTAGGTGTGTTTATAGAAAATCACATAACAGAAAATAGAAGATGCAACCTTTACGCAATAGAAATGTTTTTTGTAGAACTAACTTATAATACTGAAACAAATTCAGTAACAGAAATTAAAAGTTTCAAAGCAGGCTACTTATTAGATAAATATTCTAATATTTAGATTATATCATTTGATAGTAGTTTTTGTAGATTGATGAAAAAACTAACCAGATAAGTACTAAGCCGCAATTATTTTTATATTGTGTTGTGCTTAGTTGGTTGTCTTAAACTGATTATAATAACTATATTCAGGATTAAATTTATTGTCAAATTTTTCCGTAGACATTGATAAATATGAAATAAATTCAAATAGAGAAATTATTGCAGGAATTAGCAAAAAAGAAAATATAAAATACATAATACCTTGTCCTATTTGACCTAAATAAAATTTATGAACCCCTAAACTGCCCAAAATTGGAAATGCTAGTATGGTTGCTGTTTTTTTTGATTTTCGTTTTTGTTCCGCTAACTCAAGGTTTCCTTTAATGAACAATTTTGTGTCGTTATTAAATTCATCCATCAATTCAACAAACTTTCTTCTTTTATCTTCTAAATAATCAATGCTTTTGTCTTTAAAGTCATCATCAATTAATGAACTTCCGTGGTCGAATTTATTGTTGTATTGATTCACTAGTTCATTTAGATCAGTTAATTGATTTAAAGTTTCATTACCATTAAAAGATATGTCAGAAAGCATTAAATCCGTTAATTCTATCAGTCTTGATGCGTTTGCTTTATTGGTTGAAACAAATTTTATCTTTTGAATTTCTTTAATTGTTTTTATTATTTGACTATCAGATGGTTTGATTCTGCCAGAATAATCACTAACTCCACGAACTGTGTAAGAGTTTCCTCCTTTTAAAATTGCATTTGCTCCAGCACGTCCAAATTCTCGTCCGAACTGTCTAGATGCTCCACTAACGATGTCGTTAAGTATATTCATAGTATTTTAATTGAGTTTTTTAATGTTTTCTTCTTCCTCTATTTCTCTTGCCTTTGATAAAGCACTAGCGACCAATCCTGCTGGAACAGTAACAACGCCAACTCCAATCAACAGAATGAAAAATGTAAATATTTTTCCTCCCATTGTTATTGGGTACACATCACCATAGCCAACTGTTGTTAATGTAGCTATTGCCCACCATCCACTATGAATAACAGAAGTAAACAATTCTGGTTGAGCCTTATTTTCAAAAAAGTAAATACCCGCTGATGCTATAAAAATGAAAATAGATGTAACTATAAAAAATAGTATCATTTCCTCTTTTACTATTTTTGCTGCAATATGAAACCTATTTAGCGCTTTATTATATCTAATTAGTTTTAAAGCTCTAAAGATTCTGAAAATTCTAAAAGCTCTTAAGGCTCTTAAATCGTATGCTCCTTTTAGATAAAAAGGGAATATAGCTAAGAAGTCAATAATTCCATAAAAACTAAAAATGTACTTAAACGGTTTTTTTGAAACATAAATTCTCAATACATATTCTATGGAAAATATTATTACGCAAATTAATTCAAAAGCATTTAAAAACTTAATCGTATAAACCGAATTGCCGGGTAAAGTTTCAACCGTAAAGGCAATAAGTGATAAGAGAATTAAAATCTGAATGAAATAGTCAAATACTTTCCCTTTTGGAGATGTATTATCTTCAATAATAATTCGTAATTTTTCTTTCATTTTAGTTTTCGTAAATTAAGCACAATGTAGAAATAAACACAACGTTGTGCTTATTTCTATTATGTTTATTACAAACTTAATGTTTTTTTAAACTGATTTTAAAGAAAAGATAAAAGTATATTTGTTGGATAGATACTATAATATTTATCTTTCTATCAATTAGTGTACGTAGTGTATAAAATGTAGTATTTAAAACTAAGATTATTATCGCTCTTTTAATTATTCTTAATAACTGAGGTAAAACGATTTTTTTTATAGAACTAAATGGTTTTGTACCTTATTTGTACCTTAAAACTTTTAATATATCTATTTTGTTGTAAAAGTAGATTATGTATTGGAAAGTAATTCGTATTGTATAAAGTTAGCACGTTTATAGTATTATAATATCCCAGTTTAATTAGATAAAATTTAATTAAGGATTAATGCTCTATTATAAAACACTTTGTTTACTAACCTTTAACTCAATGTATT
>JAWUZD010000010.1:0-328803 GCA_034110465.1 Mesoflavibacter sp. | reverse complement strand
CTCACCTCTTACCATTCCGAACAGAGAAGTTAAGCCCATTTGCGCCGATGGTACTACATTGTGGAAGAGTAGGTCGTCGCCTTTTTTAGAAATCCTCAACATTTATTTGTTGAGGATTTTTTTTGTTTTATACTTTTTTATTAAAGGATTAATAGTTACCATTTAATTATATTAAAACAGCCTTAACACATATTGTGTTAAGGCTGTTTTGTTCTAAATAAAATTGAATTAAGGCTATTTTATGTTCTAAATCTAAATTTAGTTATTATTGTTTGTGTCCGTTTGCACCGTGAACGTGACCGTGCTCTAATTCTTCTGTTGTTGCTTCTCTCATTTCTAAGATCTTACCTGTGAAATGTAAGTCTTGATCTGCTAATAAATGGTTTACATCTACAGTAATCGTTTCTTTATTAATTGAAACTATTTTACCAGGAATTACATTACCATTTTGATCTTGTAAAGGTAAGATATTGGCTACTTCTACTTCAGGAATTAATTTTCCTTCGTTCATAAACATATCTTGTGCAAGTTCTATAACAGCTTCTGGTTTATGTGTTCCATAGGCATTTTCTGACTTTATCCCGAATGAGAAGGTATCTCCTTCTTTTAACTCGGTTACATTATCTTCAAATTCCGGTATCATTTGTCCCAAACCTGATAAGAATGCTAATGGCTCTTTTCCTTCTGTTGTTTCTATTAATTCTCCTGTAGCAGTTTCTTTATATAGATTGTACTCTACTGCAATTGCTTTACTTGTTACTTCGCTCATCAAAAAATATATTTCTTTAAAATTTGGTTAATTTTGAGTATGATTGGATTTTTTGAATAATCTAATCAAACAGACTTGACATAATTGTTTTTATGCCTTTAAATATGAAATAGATTGCTAATCCACATATTATGATTGCAATTATAAATAATGGAATAAAGAATGGTTTTTCTCTGTTAATTAATACCAAGTGTAATAAGATTGGACCAGCGATTAATAAAGCTAATGCTATACCCATTTTTTTTAAACCTTCTACTAATACGTCTTTATTTGTTCTTTTAGTTTCCATTATAGTTATTTATAGCATTACGGACATTCTTATGTTTTAGTAAAAGTTCTTTAGCTTTTTGTTCTGGAATATTTAATTCATCTACAATCATTTGTGTTCCTCTCTGAATTAACTTATAGTTAGATAATTGCATATCTACCATCTTATTGCCTTTTACTTTTCCTAATTGAATCATAGTACTTGTACTAATCATATTTAAGACTAATTTTTGAGCAGTACCAGCTTTCATTCTTGAACTTCCTGTTAAAAACTCAGATCCTACGGTTACTTCTATTGGATATTTGGCTGTTTTTGCTAATGGACTTGATTCATTACACGTTATACAACCTGTAATAATATTATTTTGATTACATTTTTCTAAAGCTGAAATAACATAAGGTGTAGTTCCAGAAGCCGCAATTCCTATTACAACATCTTTTTCTGTTATATTATTATCTTGTAAATCTAACCAACCTTGTGTTTTAGAATCTTCTGCATTTTCTACAGCTTTTCTAATGGCTTTTTCTCCACCAGCTATTAATCCAATAACCACATGATGTGATACGCCAAATGTCGGTGGACATTCCGATGCATCTACAACTCCAAGTCTTCCGCTTGTTCCAGCGCCCATATAGAATAACCTTCCGCCAGCCTTTAGTTTTAAAACTATTTGTTCTGTTAGTGTTTCTATTTGTGGTATCGCTTTTTTTACGGCTTGTGGCACTAAATGGTCTTCGTTATTAATATTAACAAGAAGTTGATTTAGAGACATTTTTTCTAAATTATTATATTTAGAATCTTGTTCTGTAGTTTTTATAAAATCCATTGGTCAAAAGTACGGATTTGTTTGCGTTAGTGGTAATAGCGACATCTTTTTTTATGGTGAATACCTAAAAAAATATAGCGGATAACACGACCTCTAGGTAACGTCATAAATATTTAACTATTCTACGGTATAATTTGTAGTGTAAGCTTCTGATAATCTAAAATAACCAAACGGGTAATTTTCCGAATTTGTTGTGTTGATGCAATTACCTCTAACTGTTGCTGGTTGGGTTTGAAATGGACCGCCACCATCAGAATTTGATTGCTGTAATAACAGGTTCATGTATTCATAAAATTGTTCTGAAATTCCAAAGTGATTGATAATTAATTCATCTTGAGATTCTAAATCTTCTTCTGTAAAAAAAGCGAAAATTTGATTACCATTTGTAAATTCATCATCGTATACTTCTAATATTGGGATGGCAGCAATATCTGTATCAAACTGATAAAAGTAATAGTTTTCTTGGTCTTCTGGATCTGTGTAATATGCTTTTATTTCTATCTCATCTCCAGCAAATCCACCTTCGTTATTTTGCTCTATAAAATCTATTGGACTAACCGATTTTAAAGTTTCTGTTGCTGAATAGGATTCGTTATTATACGTAATATTTAAAGTGTAAGTTTCGCCTAAAATTGGATTAAATGTAGTTGTTTTATAGATGCCAGAATTATCTGAATCTATAAAACTAAAATTATTATTGTTGCTATCAGTTATTGCTACTGTTGCATTAAGTGCTGCTGGTACATTAAAATTAAAATATGGTGCAGTTTTGGTTAGAATAATTTGTTGTTCGTTTCCAGTAGTTCCATCATACCAATTAATTGATGCCTCAATTACTAAGCGTTCTTGACCTGTTGGAACATCTATATCTACGACTTGTTCACAGCTTGAAAATAGAGTTAATAATAGGAATATATATATAAGTGATTTCATTTTATTAAAATTTAAAATTATAAGCTACAGATGGAACTATACCAAAAACAGATAACTTGGTTGCTTCATTTACCCCAGACATTCTGTTTTCTCCAAAACTAATCGAAGCTGCATTATAGCGGTTATAAATATTATATATTCCAAAAACCCAAGAGCTTTGCCACCCCGTTTTTCTCTCTGGTTTTGGCGTATAAATAGCTGATATATCTAATCTGTGATATGTTGGTAACCTGTTTTCGTTTCTAGAACTAAAATTTGGAATACTTATACCATTGTAAACGTATTGCCCGTTTGGATACGTTGTTGGTTGACCTGTTTGAATAATAAAATTAGCATTAAAATTCCATTTTTCATTAAAATCAAAACTTCCTGTAAAGGAAATATCATGTGTTTTATCAAAAGCAGTATTATACCAATCTCCATTATTAATACCTGGTTCGTTTGCTGTTTTTCCTGGTGTACGTTGTTCTGATTTAGATAAGGTATAGGCTAACCAACCTTTAAAACGACCTTTGTCTTTTTTTAGTAAAACTTCCAATCCATAAGCTCTAGCTTCACCATTTAGAATAACTTGTTCTATTGCATCATTTGCTATTAAGTTAGCACCATCTATATAATCTATTCTATTTTGAATGGTTTTATAATAGGTTTCTACTTCTAAAGAATACGTTCTGTTTTTAAATGTTTTGAAATAACCTAATGCCACTTGATCTAATAATTGTGGTTTTACAAATGTTCCACTTGGTGTCCAAATATCTAATGGTGTTGGAGATGTTGTGTTGGATAGCAAATGTAAATATTGTGTCATTCTATTATAACTTGCTTTTACAGAAGCACTATTGTTTACTCGATAAGATGCAGCTAAACGTGGTTCTAAATTTACAAATGTTTCAATAACATCACTTCTATTGTATTCTGAAGTGCTTATTGGATCTGCTTTTTGATAGATACCAAAAGTCGAGTTATAAACTACGGCATCGTTATTTTGGTAATTATTAATTTCGTCTTGCCCTAATCTTAAAAAAGAACTTAATCTTAATCCGTAGGATAATGTTATTTTATCTGAAACTTGATGTTCTGCATCCACATAAACAGCATTTTCAAAAGCATATTTTTTTATTAACTGTTGCTCGTTTATACCAGAACTTGGATTTGACGGTTCTATCTTTCCAGGATTAAAATTATGATAGATACTATTTAATCCATATTGTAGCTTGAAGTTATTATTTATATAATGTTTGAAATCGTATTTTACATTGAAGTTTTTTATCCCTGAAACCCAATTAAATTCTACAAAATTAAGATCTAATCCATAAAAGTAATCAGAATAAATTACCGATAAGTTAGAGAATAGTTTATCGTTAAATAAATGATTCCATCTAAAATTTAATACTGTGTTTCCGTAAGTATTCTCAAAACTATCAGATATCTTAAACACATCTCTACCAAAATAACCAGATAAGTAGATGTTGTTTTTTTCGTTTAGTTTATAACTTAATTTGGTGTTTAAGTCGTAGAAATACGCCACATTATTATTGTCAAATAAAGGTAAGAATAAATGCGCATAGGAAGATCTTCCACCTAATAGAAACGATCCTTTTTCTTTTTTTATTGGTCCTTCGGCTAATAATCTACTTGAGATTAAGCCAATTCCTCCATTCATAGCAAAATTATTACTATTTCCTTCTTTTTGATAAATATCTAAAACCGAAGAAACGCGTCCGCCATATCTAGAAGGAATTCCTCCTTTATATAATTTGATATCTTTTATCGCATCTGGATTAAAAACTGAAAAGAATCCAAATAAATGAGAAGAATTATAAATAGTAGCTTCGTCTAATAAAATTAAATTTTGATCTGCTGCACCGCCACGAACATTAAAACCGCTACTTCCTTCACCAGCATTTGTAACACCAGGAAGTAATGTAATGGCTTTTATAACATCTGCTTCTCCAAAAACCACAGGAATATCTTTTATGGTACTTGCCTTAAGTGTATTAACACTCATTTGTGGTGTTCTAAGGTTTAATCTTTCAGAATCTGCTGTAATAACAACTTCATCAAGATTTTCTGTACTTTCTGTTAATTTATAATTAAGTGTCGTTTTTTCTGATAGGTTTTTCTTTTCAGAAATAGTTTCAAAACCAATAAAAGAAACCTGAACAGTATATTCCCCTTTAGGAATTGTAATAGAGTAGAAACCATATTCGTTAGTAACTGCTCCAGTGGTTAGTTCTGGAATAATAACGTTTACACCAATTAAAGTCTCATTAGTTAAAGCTTCAGTTATGGTTCCGCTTAGTGTTATGTTTTCTTGTCCAAATCCTAAATTACTACAAAGAATAAGGCTGAGAGATAATATAAATTTATTCACTTAAATAGAAGTTGTTTAATTTAAAACAAAAATAAATAAAAAAGCGCCTAAAAAAGGCGCTTTTAACAATATGTTAGAGGTCTTGTTTAAGGTTTACTTTAACTGACTCAAAACCATTTTTAATGTTGAACTTGGATTCATAGCTTCTTTCAATAAAGCTTCCGTTGGCATATAATAACCACCAATTTCTACTGCTTTACCTTGAATATCATTTAATTCAGAAACAATTTTAGCTTCGTTAGCTTCTAATTCTTTAGCAACTTTTTCGAACTGCGCTTTTAATTCAGCATCTTTAGTTTGATTAGCTAATGCTTCAGCCCAATACATTGCTAAATAAAAATGACTTCCACGATTATCTAACTCTCCAGCCTTACGACTTGGTCCTTTTCTATTTTCTAATAACTTCTCAGTCGCTTCATCTAAAGCATCACCTAAAATCTTAGCTTTAGGATTATTATGAATTAAACTAAAGTGATCTAAAGAAACCGCTAATGCTAAAAATTCTCCTAAAGAATCCCAACGTAAGTGATTTTCTTTAGTAAATTGATCTACGTGTTTTGGAGCAGATCCACCAGCGCCAGTTTCAAATAATCCTCCACCATTCATTAATGGTACAATAGATAACATTTTTGCCGATGTTCCTAATTCTAAAATTGGGAATAAATCTGTTAAGTAATCACGTAATACGTTTCCAGAAACAGAGATAGTATCTTGTCCAGCTTTAACACGTTTTAGTGAAAATTCTGTTGCCTTTATAGGCGATAAAATATGAATTTCTAAACCTGTAGTATCGTGATCTTTTAAATAGGTATTTACTTTTTTTATAATCTGTGCATCGTGCGCTCTGTTTTTATCTAACCAAAATACAGCTGGCATTTTAGAGGCTTTAGCTCTTGTAACAGCTAATTTTACCCAATCTTGAATTGGTGCATCTTTAACTTGGCACATTCTCCAAATATCACCTTGTTCAACTTTATGAGATGTTAAAACTTTTCCATTAGCATCAATAACTTCTACTTTACCATCTGAAGCTATTTCAAATGTTTTATCGTGAGAACCGTATTCTTCAGCTTTTTGAGCCATTAAACCAACATTAGGAACAGTTCCCATAGTTGTTGGATCAAAAGCACCATTTTCTCTGCAGAAATCTATAGTTGCAGTAAAAACTCCA
Organism: Mesoflavibacter sp.; assembly: GCA_034110465.1. Classification (GTDB taxonomy): domain Bacteria; phylum Bacteroidota; class Bacteroidia; order Flavobacteriales; family Flavobacteriaceae; genus Aurantibacter. Next base: position 322,462 of record JAWUZD010000010.1, on the reverse strand, counting down.
GCATAACTACTATCTGGAATTACGGCTTTTGTATCTTGTAATTTACCTTCTGAGTTCCACATTTGACCTGAAGATCTAATCATTGCAGGCATAGAAGCATCAATAATTACATCACTTGGTACGTGCAAATTAGTAATTCCTCTTTCAGAATTTACCATTGCTAATTCTGGTCCGTGATCTAAAGAATATCTAATATCGTCTTTAATCTCGTTACGTTCTTCTTTAGTCAATTCACTTAATTTACTCAGTAAATTTCCAAAACCATTATTTACATCTACACCAATTTTTTTGAAGGTCTTTCCGTGTTTTTTAAATAAATCGTGGAAGAATACGCGTACTGCGTGACCAAAAATAATTGGATCAGAGACTTTCATCATTGTTGCTTTCATATGTAAAGAAAACAATACGTTTTTATCTAAAGCATCTTCAACTTGCTCGTCTAGAAATTCAATTAATGCTTTTTTACTCATTGTAGTAGCATCAATAATTTCGCCTTGTAAAAGATCTAAATCACCTTTTAAAGTGGTTGCTTTTCCTTTAGCATCTGTATGTACAATTTTTACGGTTGTAGCATCTGCTAAAGTTACCGATTTCTCGTTATGCGCAAAATCTCCAGCAGTCATTGTAGATACATGAGTTTTTGATGTTTTAGACCAAGCTCCCATAGAATGTGGATTCTTTTTTGCGTAATTCTTAACTGCTTTAGGAGCTCTTCTATCCGAGTTTCCTTCACGTAAGACTGGATTTACAGCCGATCCTTTAATTTTGTTATATTTTGCTAAAGCGGCTTTGTCAGCTTCAGTTTCTGCAGTATCTGGATAATTAGGAATAGCAAAACCTTTAGCTTGTAATTCTTCTATAGCTTCTTTTAATTGAGGAACAGAAGCACTAATATTTGGTAATTTTATAATGTTTGCTTCCGGTTGTTTAGCTAAATCACCTAAGTAAGCTAAATCGTCAGATACTTTTTGAGCATCTGTTAAAGCTTCTGGGAATATGGCTAAAATTCTGGCAGCTAAAGAAATATCTTTGGTATCTATTTGCACTCCAGATGGCTCTACAAAAGATTTTACTATTGGTAAAAAAGATCGTGTAGCTAAAGCTGGTGCTTCATCTGTAATTGTATAGATTATTTTAGGTGTATTTGACATAGTATATAAAGTATTTGTCTTATTTTTTTTCGCATAGCGAAGGTACAAAAAAGATGTGTTTTTTTAAAGTGAAATTAAGCTGTTATGATGCTTTTAACTTTTTGTTAAATTGAAGCTTCATTTTTGCTATTACGGTAATATTCAGCTTATTTTATTCTGAAATTATCAGTTTATGATGCAGAAGTAAACCTTCTATGTTTGATTTTGAAAATTTAGCAGCCCTTAATTTATTGTTTTCAGGTATAAGTGTAATGTTTTTAGCCGAAGTAAAATCACATTTCTCAAGATTTGTATTATTGAAAGTTGCATTTAGAAAATTACATTCCTTAAACGTTGAAGCTGATAAATTGGTATTAGAAAAATCTACCTGATTAAAATTGCAGTCTTCAAAATGTGTTTGTTTTAAAGTTATATTTACAAAATTAGCTAATTGTAAATTACAGCTTTTAAAAGAGACAGAAAGAAGAAAAGGGTTTATTTCTGTTACAGGAAAGCCAATCATTTTGCAGCTAATAAATGCTGTATCTTTAAATGTGGCTTCATTAATTTTCACTAAACTAAGGTTGCAATCTATAAAATTACATTCTAAAAAGCTAAAAGAAGATAAGTAACAAGAATCAAAGTTACAATTTGTAAAGGTACAATTATCGTACTCTGCTTTTTCTAAAGGCGAAGTTGTAAAATCTTTGTTTTTGAAATCTTTGTCTGCTACAAAAGGTAAATTCATAAAGTAAAAGTAAAAAAAAAGCCTTGATAAATAATATCAAGGCTTTTAAATATGTTAATAAAGAGATTATCTTCTTCTAACTTCTTTAATTCTAGCTTTTTTACCAGTAAGTTCTCTAAAGTAGAAAATTCTAGCTCTACGTACTTTTCCTCTTTTGTTAACTTCTACTTTTTGTAAAGCAGGTAAGTTTACAGGGAAAATACGCTCAACTCCTACAGTACCAGACATTTTTCTGATTGTAAAAGTTTCTGTAGATCCAGATCCTCTTCGTTGTATTACTACACCTCTAAAAAACTGTGTACGTGTTTTAGCTCCTTCACGAATTTCGTAAAATACAGTAATTGTATCTCCAGCTCCAAATTCAGGAAAATCTTTTTTAGCTACAAACTCGTCTTGTACAAATTTAATTAACGATTCCATTTTTAATATTTTTATTGATTAATTTAAGATAACATTCGCGATTATCGCCAGAGGTTAACCCAAATTTGGCTGCAAATATACGTAAATTGTTTGTTGTTGTATTGTTTGTGACGTTTTTTTTTAATTAATCTAACAAATCTGGTCTTCTATCTTTAGTTCTTTGGTAAGCTTCTTCTTCTCGCCATTTTTCAATTTTAGGAAAGTTTCCAGTAAATAGAATCTCAGGAACTTTAAGACCTTTGTATTCTCTTGGTTTTGTATAAATAGGAGGCGCTAATAATCCATCTTGAAAAGAATCTGTAAGCGCAGAAGTTTCGTTTCCTAAAACTCCAGGGATTAATCTAATAATACTGTCGCATAAAACTGCTGCACCAAGTTCTCCGCCAGAAAGTACATAATCTCCAATAGAAATTTCTTTAGTTATAAACAAATCTCTTACACGTTGATCTACACCTTTATAATGGCCACATAAAATAATTATGTTTTCTGCCATAGATAAGGTGTTAGATATACCTTGGTTTAAAGTTTCGCCATCTGGTGTCATATAAATAACCTCGTCGTAATTACGTGCTTCTTTTAAGGCTGTAATACATTTATCTATTGGTTCTATAAGCATTACCATTCCTGCGCCACCACCAAATTGCGTGTCGTCTACGCTTTTATGTTTGTTAGTGGTGTAATCTCTTAAATTATGAAAATGAACTTCTACCAATCCAGCATCTATAGCACGTTTTAAAATTGAAGCTTCAAACGGACTTTTTAGTAATTCTGGTAAAACAGTAATAATATCAATTCTCATATCTTAACTTATATCCAACAAATATAATTGAATAGTTTTTATTGCTGATATGTTTTTTATTACTAAAATTTATTATGTTTTGATATGTGAATATTTTCTTTTCAATAGAACAAACCTTTTTTCGTATAAATTATAAGTAATATATGATATTGTTAATGTTGAAATTAATGTTATCGTATAGATAATTATATTTTTAATTGTTATTGAGTGATTTACAATTAGAGGTTTTAAAATAGGAGGTAACAGGTATATTACAAGCATATGAGTAAGATAAAGACTGTATGAAATTTTCCCAATATAGTTCGTGACTTTATTTTCTAGTTTGAATATAGTATTCGGGTTAGTAGCTAAATTTAGAATACTAATACCAAAAAGTGTTGGGTAAAAAAGAAAGCTAAAAGACTGTATTACCGAAGCAGAGGTGAAATGTGAAATAATAAAAAAGAAAATAAGAAGTGAGTAAGAAGTATATTGTATTTTTTTTGAAGAAAAGAAATAATAGTTAAATGTAAATAAACTTATTTTTATTTGTTTTCGATATGCTAATACTCCAAAAAAAGCACCTATAGCCATACAATCAAATCTAGTAGTTGAAACTATGTGTGATAATATTTTTAAGAATGGGATATCCCAGAAATATATAAATCCCATTAAGAATATCTTACCTAAAGGAATAAAAAAAATAAAAAATACAATAATTTTAATATACTTTTTTTCTTTACACTTAATAACCCAAGGCCAAAATAAATAAAACTGTTCTTCAATACCGATAGACCATATTGTAGAAATTATTAATGGCGTCAGTTTGATTATCAAAGTAATATTTGTTAGCATTAATATGTTAAGAATAAGGCTTTTGGGGGTAAATCTGTTAATGTTGGAATGATAATATTCGGGTAATATATAAGGGATTAAAAAATATGTAAAAAATAGAATTAAAAAATACAAAGGCCAAATTCTGAGAGCTCTTCTGATGTAAAAACTCCTTACATCAATTGTTTTTATTTTTTCTTTTTCAGTTAATAATAGAAAAGTAATTAAGAACCCACTTAAAACGAAAAATAAATCAACACCAAATTTACCCCAATGAAATATTGCAGAAATACCATTAATCCCTAAAAGCTCTTTCCTCAGTTCAATATGAGATACAATAACTATAACCGCAGCAAATGCTCTAATCGAATTAAGATTGGGTAAATAGGTTTTTGATGACTGAAGCATTAGTATTATTTTTTGATAACAATATTATATAAAATTGTTAAACGAATTTAGTTGAAAAATTTAACAAAGTCTAGTGCTAGCAAACTTAAATGGTATATTGAAATATTAGATTTAAATAAATTTACTTCTTTAACAACTCAATCACTTCTTTTACACCAATAGTCGCTTTTTTAGGAATTACTTGTATTGATATATCGTTAGTTGGAGCAGGAGCAGCATCTATATAAAACTTAGGAATATATTTAGGTGTATATTGCATTAAACTTGCTGCAGGATAAACCTGTAAAGAGGTTCCAATTATTACTAAAACATCTGCAGTTTCGCAAATAGAAACGGCTTTATCTATTAATGGTACATTTTCTCCAAACCATACAATATGAGGTCTAAGTTGTTCGCCTTTTTTGTTTTTATCGCCTAAAAAAATATCTGTTTTACAATCGTAAATATCATTGTCTGAGTTAATTGATCTACTTTTTAGTAATTCGCCGTGTAAATGAATTACGTTTTTACTTCCAGCACGTTCGTGTAAATCGTCTACATTTTGTGTAATTATAGATACATTAAAGACTTGTTCTAATTGTGCTAGATATAAATGCGCTTGATTGGGCTTAACTTCTAGTAATTGTTTTCTTCGCTGATTGTAAAAATCTAAAACCAATTCTGGGTTTTTAGAAAAACCTTCTGGGCTTGCAACATCCATAACATTGTGTCCTTCCCATAAACCATTAGCATCTCTAAATGTTTTTATGCCACTTTCGGCACTAATTCCTGCACCTGTAAGTACTACAATATGTTTTTTCATAGCTATAAATGTAAAACTTTTTAAGGAAATGATTAATATTTACTACATTTCAGTTTTAGAAATTATATTATGATTGATGTTAAGCTTTTAGAGCATTTAGAAACTTTCTTATCCGAAAACAGATTAAAACGTTTTCAGCACGTATTATCTGGTAGAACCAAACATTTTACAGTAGCAACAGAAGATGTTTATCAACTTCATAATACCAGCGCGGTTATTAGAAGTTGCGATGTTTTTGGTATACAAGAAGTTACTATAGTCGAAGAAAAAAACTCTAAACGTATAGACAGAGAAATTGCTATGGGCGCACAAAAATGGGTGGATTTAAACCGACATAATACTGTGAAAGATGCACTTAAAAGTTTAAAAAACGAAGGTTACCAAATTATTGCTACCACACCACATACTAACGATTGTGAATTACACGATTTTGATGTGACTAAAAAAGCGTGTTTCTTTTTTGGTAGAGAAACAGAAGGTTTGTCTCAAGAAGTTTTAGATCAAGCCGATGGTTTTCTAAAAATTCCAATGGTTGGTTTTACAGAGAGTTTAAATATTTCTGTGAGTGCAGCTATAATTTTACAACACGTAACTACAAAACTTAAGAAAACTGATGTTAATTGGCAATTAACTGAAAACGAAACTCTTGAAAAACGATTAGATTGGTGTACAAAAACGATTAAATCTCACGAGGAAATTATTGAAAGGTATTATGAGAATAATAAAGAGTAGAGGTTTATTTTGTTATTTGTTTAGAAGTTTATTTGTCACTATTAAAAGGGTTTTTAACAGAAGTTTTCTTTAATTATGATTAATAAAGTCGTGATAACAAATACAGGAATAAACATTATAAAGAAACTATATATGTTGTATTGTTTTTTATATTTTAAATCACCTTTATTATCAGCCCAAAAACCAACAGATAATTCACCTCTTATGGTTTGGTGCAGTGTTCTCTTAAAGTAAAACTCTAATATGCACATTGTATATTTAATAATTTGTAAAGTAATGAAAGGTGAAAATGTTATTAAAATACAATTAAACCTCCAGAAATAGTGTCATATAATCTATTTCCTTGTAATTAAAAGTATATTTCAGAAAGTGGAATGTCAGAATTTTTCAAAAATTATAAAATTTAAAACCTACAAACGCTTCTTTCTACTTTTGCTAAGTATTTTATATTCTTCGTAGCATTCGTTTATTGCATCTAAAACTTGAAGATCGTTTGCGGTGTCTATAAACTTTTTAGAATAGTTACATTGACTTACAATTTCGTCTAAATCAATTTTACTAACACCAAGTAATGCTGTTAGCATATCTCTATCAAAACGAGACGCTAAAGTATTGCGTATTTCGTCGTCTTGTTTCATTTGTTTTAGCTTACGCATTTGGCCTCCTTTTCTAGAAAACGTATTGTAAAGAAAATCTACAGGATTAAAAATAGAACCTAAAACTTTAGATAATGCGCCAGGCGATTTTTTACCAGCTTCGTAACCACTTTTTATACCTGGAATTTTATAACGATAACTGTCGTTAACAACAACTTGTTTAATATCTATTTCTAAATATCCAGTTAGTTTTAATTGGCTAATAACAACTTCTTCTAAAGCTAAAGCTAATTCAGTAAGAGATATAGTTGATTTTTCAATTTTGTTAACCCAATCGTTAGTTACTCTAATTTTAACAGATTTAAATCCTATATAAGATAAGTGCAATGTGTCGTTTGCTTTTGCTTTAAGTTCAAACTCTCCTTTGTCATTTGTAGCTGCTCCAATAACTTGATTTAAGTTGGTAATATTTACTCCATATAATGGCGCGTTTGAAGTAGCGTCTATAATTACACCTCTTACAAATCCTGTTTTAAAAGTATTTGTAGAATCTTTAACTGTTGTACTATTTGTATTTTGTGCTTCTATAGAAGACATTAAAAAAACACTGAATAGAAAAGAAAGAAGTAATTTCATTTAATAAAAATCTGTTATCAAAAGTATAAAACAAAAAAGTATTAGAGCGATATATTTATGTTTTTTGAGGAAAGATTAACAAAAAAAGACCAAACTAAAAGTTTGGTCTTTAATAAATTTATAAAAACTATTATTTCTAATCGTCAGAACGTCTTGAACGTCTTGGTCTATCTGAATAGGAAGAACTTCTATCTGAAGAACTGCTTCTTTCGCTAGTGCTTCTTTCAGAACTACGTCTTTCTGGTCTATCAGAGCTGCTTCTACGATCGCTACTTCCGCTACCACTTCTTCTATCTCTATCGCCACCAAAACCACCAGAACGTCTTTCGCCTCTTGGTCCATCGTTACGTTTTCTTCGGTCTCCACCGCTGCTACCTTCACGTCGTCTTCCGCCTCCGCCACCACTACGGTTGCTTCTTCCTCCGCCGCCGCGTCCACCTTTGTCTTCTGTAACTTCTACATTAACAAAGCGTCCGTTTTGTTTATAGTCTGTGAAAAAAGCTAATACTTTTTCTTGGTGCTCTTTTTCTGTATTAAAGAAAGAGAATGTTTCTTTACAATCCACTTTGAAAACATCGTCTCTACCTAAATTTAATTCCTCTTTTAAGAAATCTTTAAGTTTCATCCAATCGTAACCATCTTTTTCTCCAACGTTAATAAAGAAACGTGCAGCATTTCCGCCAAAAGATTTTCCTCCACCATCACGATCTCCAACGCGATCACGACCATTATCTTGTACATTTAAGTCTTTAGATTTCTGGTAGTATTTAAAGAAACGTGTAAATTCAGCTGAGAAGAATTTTTTAATTAAATCCTCTTTAGAATCTTCTTCAAATAAAGTGTTTATTTCTTCTAAATATGGGTCAATATCGTTATTAACTTCGGCAGCGTGAACTTTTCCTGCTAAAGCTTTAAGTTGTATTTCGCAAATTTGCATTCCATTAGGAATTTCTTTTTTGACGAAGTCATTCTTAATAATACGCTCAATATTTTTAATCTTACGTACTTCTCCTTTATTTACAATAACCATAGAAATACCAGTCTTACCAGCACGTCCAGTTCTACCAGATCTGTGTGTATACGTTTCTATTTCGTCTGGTAATTGGTAATTAATTACGTGTGTAATGTCGTCCACATCAATACCACGAGCAGCAACATCTGTAGCTACTAGCATTTGTATTTGTTTGTTTCGGAATTGCTTCATAACAATATCACGTTGATTCTGACTTAAATCTCCGTGTAATGCTCCAGCGCTATATCCATCTCTAATTAAGTTTTCGGCTACTTGCTGTGTATCTCTTTTTGTACGACAGAAAATCACAGCAAATATTTCTGGATTTACATCAGCCAAACGTTTTAAAGCGTGATAACGGTCGCGTGAGTTTGCTATATAATATTCGTGAGAAACTGTTTTAGAACCTTCATTTTTATGACCTACCGTAATTTCTTTAGGCTCGAACATAAATTTCTTAGCAATAGTTGCTACTTCTCTTGGCATAGTTGCAGAGAATAACCACGTATTTTTTTCGTCTGGCGTATGAGATAAGATTTCAGTAATATCTTCTTTGAAACCCATATTTAACATTTCGTCAGCTTCATCTAAAACCGCATATTGGATTTTAGAGATGTCAACCAAACGTCTTTTAATCATATCTTTCATTCTGCCAGGCGTAGCTACAATAACTTGTGCTCCACGTTTTACTTCTCTGGCTTGGTCTTGAATGCTTGCCCCACCATAAATAGCGGTTACATTTAATCCTTTACTGTACTTTCCGTACAATTTCATCTCGTTCGTAATCTGTAAACAAAGTTCACGAGTAGGAGATAGGATTAAACCTTGAGTAGTACGACTTTCAATGTCAATTTTTTGTAACATTGGAAAACCAAACGCAGCAGTTTTTCCAGTTCCAGTTTGCGCTAAGGCAACTAAATCTGTATCTTCTTCTAATAATATTGGGATTGCTTTGGCTTGTACTTCACTTGGTGTTTCAAAACCTAAATCGGTAATTGCCTTTAGTAAGTCTTCGTTAAGACCTAAATCTTGGAATGTGCTCATTCTTGTAGTAAGTATTCAATTGCATTGCTGTTATGTGGTGTTACATAAAGAAGCGCATCGAAAATACTTAACCTTAAAACTTCTAGTAACACAAACCTCACTCTGAGGTGCTATTTTTTAATAGTGCAAAGGTACTTATTTATTTGATATATGCAAGTTGTAGTTTTTAAGTTTTATAAGCCTAAGATTTTTTCAATTGTTTATTGATTTTCTTAATCGCATTTTCAATAGATTTTTCTGGTTCTATAATATTATACGTTCCCCAAAACTCATCATCTAAAAAACCATTAGCTTGTTCTTCAAAAATGCTAGATGCTTTTAATTTTTTTCTATTAGTAATTTTGTAGGTGTTATTAAATTCCCAATCGGTTATAGCCATTTCACTTTGTAAGCTATATTTTTTTCCAAACCATTGGCTTTTCCATTTTACTTTAAAATCTAAACTTATATTACTATAGGCATAATGCCATTTTCCGTTACTTGAAGAAAAGTTAACAACATAGTTAGCTTTTGTTGGTAATACTTTAGCTTTATTAGGTTTTTTATTTATAAATAATTCACTTGCTTTCTCTGGATTTTCTAAATTTAGATTATAATCTGCTTTAGTCAAAGCATTTGTTGTAGCATCAATGTATAGTTTTCCATAGTATAACACATCAGAAACATTTTCTTTCTGTTTAAAATTAACAACATAAACCGTTTTGTTATTTATGGTTGTTGATTTGTCAAATGTAAAACTATAATTATTATAACTATTATCTGTAAATATAAAGTCAGGATATTTTATTAGATCCGTATGTAGAGCACTATAGGGACCGCCACGGAGTTTTAAAGCTAAGGTATCTAATCTGCTGTAATTAGTTTTTTTACGCGCTTTTACAATAGTAATTAAATCTTGTTTAGAATTAGTATAAGGTGTTTTTTGAATGGTTAAAACAGCTTCAGATAATGAAGCGTTTTTATTGTTCTTTTTTATGGTTTCTCTGTAGAAACTAGTCATTAAGGTAGACTTATTTAGATAGTTTTCATTTTTAAGTTTCAGCATTTGTAAAACCAAGTCTTTAGCACTTTTAGTTGTTAATAGCTCAACAACGTCTAATTGTGTAGCTGCTTGTTTTAAATAGATAGTATTGTTAGTTACTTTTAATGAGCTTAACTCAATTTGTAGCGGTTGATAACCTAAAAAAGATATTTGTAGTAGTTTAAAAGGTTTAGTTGTGGGTAATTTTAAATTAAACTCTCCTTCTTTATTGGTAACCGTACTAATATTAGAGTCTACAACATTTATTGTAGCTAAGTGTAATGGGTTAGAAGTAGACTTGTCTAAAATTTTTCCTGAAAAAAAAGATGTATTCTGGGCATTTGTGCATAAAGTTTGTAGCAGCAATAAACTAAAAACGAAGCAAATACGTTTAATATTAATTGAGGTTTTCATAATGTCAATTTTTATAAAGTTAATCAATTAAGAAGTGTACTTTGAAAGTTTTATGTTAAATTTAAGACTTAGCAACCTTTAAAGATTATTATATTTACACTATAATTTGTTGCTTTATATGAAAAAACACACATTAGCCTATTCTGATATCCGATTTTTTTCGTCTTTAATCAAAGATTATCTAGCTAAATCAGAACATTTAAAACCTTTTTATTCTAATGGAACTGCAATTGAAGATTTTAAAAAACAAATTGAGATAAAGCAGTATTTCTCTAAAGAAAAAAGGCGCGTTTTGGTTAATGCTTTAAAGTCGCAATATCTAAATCTAGATACTTCTAATTTAACAAAGGAACATATAGAGCGTTTAATTGAACCTAATACATTTACTATAACTACTGGTCATCAATTAAACTTGTTTACAGGACCATTATATTTTTTATTTAAAATAGTATCAGCAATTAATTTAGCCAAAGAGTTAAAAATTGCTTATCCAGAATATAATTTTGTGCCTGTGTATTGGATGGCTTCAGAAGATCATGATTTTGACGAAATAAATTATTTTAATTTTAAAGGAAAAAAAGTACAATGGAGTAGAAATGCTAATGGAGCCGTAGGTGATTTAGATACTAAAGGATTAGATCAAGTTTTTGAGTTGTTTAAGAATCAATTAGGGTTTAGTGACAACGCAAAAACTTTAGAAAAACTCTTTAAAAAGGCTTATTTAGAACATTCTAATTTAGCTGAAGCCACCAGGTTTATTGCTAATTTCTTGTTTAAAGATTATGGATTAATTGTAGTAGATGCTAATTCAAAAGATTTAAAGCAATTATTTGTTCCAAGTATAAAACAAGAACTAGAACAGCAAACCTCTTTTACAAATGTCACAGAAACGTCTAAAGCTTTAAGTCAGTTAAATTCCGATTATAAAATTCAGGTAAACCCAAGAGAAATTAACCTATTCTATAATAACGAAAATTTGAGAGAACGAATTGTTTTTGAAAATGATGCTTATAAAGTACTAAACACAAATCTTGCTTTTTCTAAAACTGAAATTTTAAAGGAAGTTGATGACAACCCGCAACATTTTTCTCCTAACGTAATCTTAAGACCATTATACCAAGAACAAATTTTGCCAAATCTATGTTATATTGGTGGAGGCGGAGAATTAGCATATTGGTTTCAGTTAAAACAAAATTTTGAAGCTTTTAAAACGCCATTTCCTATATTATTATTACGTAATTCAGTATTATTACAAAGCGAATCACAGGCTGATAAAATTGAAAAATTAGACATTTCGTTACAACAGTTGTTTTTGGAACAAACCAATTTAGTAAAAGAGAAAGTAAAAGCTATTTCTAAAGTGGATATTGATTTCACAACGCAAAAAAATCATTTAGAAAAGCAATTTAAAAGCTTATATGAGATAGCACAACAAACCGATAAATCATTTGTTGGTGCAGTTGCTGCTCAAGAACGAAAACAAATTAAAGGTCTAGAACATTTAGAGAAACGCTTGTTAAAAGCACAAAAGCGTAAATTAAAAAATGAAGTTGATCGAGTTATAGAGTTACAAAATCAATTGTTTCCAAATAATAGTTTACAAGAACGACAAACTAATTTTTCGGAATTTTATTTGGAATATGGAGAAGCTTTGATTCCTTTACTTATAGAAAACTTAAAACCATTAGATTTAGACTTTACTGTTTTAACACTTTAAAACTGACTTAAATCATCTTTTGTACTTCTAATTAATAACATTTTTGCAGTTTTAAACTTAGAAAATGCACAATATAGATATTGACTTGGTAGATATGACGCTAGACGTTATGAAATATACCATTGATAGAATTACAAGAACAGACGATATTATTGGTAAACCTAAAAAAGAAGCAGAGTTAAAAGCTTTAGTAGGAGATACAATAACACAAGAAGGTATTGGAGGAGAAGCGGCATTTAATCTGTGGAAAAAACATTTGGTACACGCAAATGTAAAAATAGACCATCCAAGACATTTAGCATTTGTTCCTGCATCTCCAACGCGAGCATCAATTCTTTTTGATTTGGTAGCGTCTGCTTCAAGTATTCATGGCGCATATTGGATGGAAGGTGCAGGAGGTGTTTTTTGCGAAAACGAAGCTATGAAATGGATGGTATCTTTAACGGGTTTACCTAATGGTGCTTTTGGTGTTTTTACAAGTGGAGGAACCGCAGCTAATTTATCGGCAATAGTAACAGCAAGAGAATATTGGCGAAGTTTAAATCCCGAAAACGAGCATAAAAAAGGCTTAATTATAACTTCAAGTGGTGCGCATTCTTCTATTAAAGCTATGGCTAAAGTAGTAGATGTAGAGGTGCTTTTGTTAAAACCGAAAATCACTTAAAAGGCGAAGATTTAGCAGAACGTATTCAACATTTAACTATAGATCAAAAAAGTAGATTATTTGCTGTAGTTGCAACTGGAGGAACTACAAATGCTGGAATTATAGACGATTTACAAGGAGTAGCTAAGATTTGTAAAAAAGAAAAAGTATGGTTTCATGTAGATGCAGCTTATGGTGGTGGCGCATTAGTAGCAGATTCTGTAAGGCATTTGTTTAATGGCTTAGAAGAAGCAGATAGTATTACTATAGATCCACATAAATGGATGTTTTCTCCATATGATTGTGGAGCGGTAATTTATAAACAACCAGAATTAGCTAAAAAAGCGCACTCACAAGAAGGTTCGTATTTAGATATTTTTAAAGATGAAGGTGCGCATGGTTTTAATCCAAGCGATTATCAAATACAACTAACAAGACGTGTAAGAGGTTTGCCTTTATGGTTTTCTTTAGCTACACATGGAACAGAACGTTATAAAGAAGCTGTAGAGCGCGGATTAGAATTAACTCAAATTGCCAAAAAACTTATTTTAGACTTACCTCACGTAGAATTGGTTAGAGAGCCAAGTCTATCTTGCGTATTATATAGAAGAATAGGCTGGAATCCTAAGGATTATGTTAATTGGACATATGCTAATCATGAAAAAGGTTTTGCTTTAGTAACCCCAACAAAATGGATAGAAAAAGGAATAACAGAAACGGTTTCCAGGTTTTGTTTTATTAATCCTGACACCACAGAAAAAGATATAAAATTGACTTTAGAATCTATGTTGTAAAAAATGTCAATAACTCTTTTAAAAACTAGTATTAAAATTGAGGTCAATTTAAACGCTTTTTCTATTTTTGCATATGCAACACGACAAGGTACTTATATTAGATTTCGGATCGCAATACACACAACTTATTGCGCGTAGAGTTAGAGAGCTTAATATCTATTCTGAAATACATCCATTTAACAAAATCCCAAAACAATTAGACAACTACAAAGCGGTAATCCTTTCTGGTAGCCCAATGTCTGTTAGATCTGCTGAAGCTTTTCACCCAGAACTAAAAGGTATTCGTGGTGAAAAACCACTATTAGCCGTTTGTTACGGTGCACAGTATTTAGCTCATTTTTCTGGTGGAGAAGTCGCAGAATCTAATACCAGAGAATATGGACGAGCAAATTTAAGTTTTGTAGAACAAGATTTGTTCTTAGAAAACGTAACTGTTGGAAGCCAAGTTTGGATGAGTCATAGCGATACTATTAAAACCTTACCAACTAATGGTAAACTCTTGGCAAGTACACATGATGTTAAAAATGCAGCTTATAAAATTGAAGGCGAGACAACTTACGCTATTCAATTTCATCCTGAAGTATATCACTCAACAGATGGAAAACAATTATTAGAAAATTTTTTAGTTAAAATAGCAAAATTAAATCCAGATTGGACACCAAATGCTTTTGTAGGTGAAACAGTTTCTGGATTACAAGAAAAAATTGGAAACGATAAAGTGGTTCTAGGACTTTCTGGCGGCGTAGATTCTTCTGTAGCAGCTATGTTATTACATAAAGCAATTGGAAAAAATCTTTATTGCATATTTGTTAATAACGGTTTATTACGTAAAAATGAATATACAGATGTGTTAGAGCAATACAAAGGTATGGGCTTAAACGTAAAAGGTGTAGATGCTTCGGCACGCTTTTTGGATGCCTTAGCAGGAAAGAGCGATCCAGAAGAAAAACGTAAAGCTATTGGACGCGTTTTTATAGAAGTGTTTGACGATGAAGCCAATCAATTAGATGGTGTAAAGTGGTTAGCACAAGGAACAATTTATCCAGATGTTATAGAAAGTGTTTCGGCAACTGGCGGACCAAGTGCAGTTATTAAGAGTCATCATAATGTTGGTGGATTGCCAGATTTTATGAAGCTTAAAATAGTAGAGCCATTACGTTTGTTATTTAAAGATGAAGTAAGACGTGTTGGAGCTTCTATGGGAATGGATAAGATATTATTAGGTCGTCATCCTTTTCCTGGACCAGGATTAGCAATTCGTATTTTAGGAGATATTACTCCCGAAAAAGTACGTATATTACAAGAGGTTGATGCGGTTTTTATAAACGGATTAAGAGACGCAGGATTATACGATAAAGTATGGCAAGCAGGCGCAATATTGTTACCAGTTAATAGTGTTGGTGTTATGGGAGATGAGCGTACTTACGAAAAATGTGTAGCGCTTAGAGCTGTAGAAAGTACCGATGGTATGACTGCAGATTGGGTAAATTTACCTTATGAGTTTTTACAAAAAACGTCTAACGACATTATAAATAAAGTGAAAGGTGTAAATAGAGTTGTTTATGATATTAGCTCTAAACCGCCAGCAACTATAGAATGGGAATAATATTAAATTAGGTTTCAAAGCAATTCTGTTTTAAATAAATTGTTTTGAAACTTATTTTGAGACAATAATTAATTAGTACATATATTATGATGAAACGACTTTTAATTTTAGTTTGCTTTTTTACTTTGGCATCTTGTATATCTGTTAAAGCACAAAACTTTATAACTCATAAAGTTGAAGCTAACGAAACTGTTTCGTCTATTGCTACTAAGTATAACGTTACAAAAGCACAGATTTACGATTTAAATCCTGATGCAAAAAAAGATTTAAAAGTTGATGCAGTTTTAATTGTTCCTAATAATAGTAAAGTAGAAATTGTTCAAACTACAGAAGTGGCTGATGTAATAGAAGTTGTTGAATCTACAGTTCCTAATGTAAATACTACAGAAACAACTCAAATTGTAGAAACTTTAAAAGAATATAAAACGCATAAAGTAAAACGTAAAGAGACTTTATATAGTTTGTCTAAATTATATAAAATAAC
Source organism: Mesoflavibacter sp. (assembly GCA_034110465.1). GTDB lineage: Bacteria > Bacteroidota > Bacteroidia > Flavobacteriales > Flavobacteriaceae > Aurantibacter. The sequence goes on along the minus strand of JAWUZD010000010.1, from coordinate 306,643 downwards.
TCAAGAAGATATAAAAAAGCACAATCCATCGCTTTATGCAAATAACTTGCGTAAAGGTGATGAAATTAAAATACCAGTATTTAAAAAAGAAGTTGTTTCTATCAGTTCAAGTGCAGCGGCAACTTCAGATCTACCGGCTGGAAAACATATTGTTAGAGCTAAAGAAGGAAAATGGCGTATTGCTTATACTTATGGATTAACAGTAGCTGAGTTAAATGCATTAAATCCACAATTAACAGAAGGTTTAAAAGTAGGAGATACTATTAATATTCCTGTAAAAGAAGTTGCAGAAGTAAAAGTTGTAGATGATAAATATAGCTATTATACTGTTTTACAACAAGAAGGTTTTTATAGATTAAAATTAAAATTAGGTTTGTCTCAAGACGAATTAGAATTACTTAATCCAGACCTTAAGACTTTAGGTTTAAAAGAAGGAATGTTATTAAAAATCCCTTTTAATAAATCTGCTCTAAACACAGCGGTTGGTTCTAATATTTCTGTAAACGATTCTTTACTTGTTTCTGGGCAACCAACTAATTTGTTAGCATTAGTAAAAGATAAAAAATTAAAGAAGATAGCATTTATGTTGCCTTTTAAATTGAATACTATAGAGTTAGATTCTGTAAGAGATACAAATAAGCGAATAGAGAATGATAAGTTGCTGAATTTATCTTTAGAGTTTTATTCTGGTGCAGAAATGGCTTTAGATTCTTTAAAAACGTTAGGTTTTAATTTAGATGTTCAAGTTATAGATACACAAAATAAACTAAGTACTTGTTTAGAATTTACAGATGGAATAGTATCCAATAAAACCGATGTAGTTATTGGTCCATTTATGCCTTCAAATTTTAATATGGTGGCTAAGAAATTATTGACAAGTGATATTCCTGTAATTAATCCACTAACAAAAAAAGTAGATCTAGGTAATAATGTATTCCAATCAAGGCCAACAGATAATTTACTTAAACAAAAGGCAATTAATTACTTTAAAAAAGATTCTACAGCTCATATTGTAATTATTCACGATTCTAAAAATATAGAAGCTAAAAATATTTTAAAGAAAGCATTTCCAAATGCATCCATAGTGGCTTCAAGGTTAGATAAGAAAACTAAAGAAGACGATTATTTTGTTTACGATTTAGATATTGTTAATGTTTTAAAGCGAGGAAAAAACATTATATTCTTAGAAACTCAAAAAGAAGGGTTTGTATCTAACGTAACTAGTATTTTAAATTCTAAAAATAACTTAACCGATAGGTCTGTGTTTTTAACTACAACAGATTATAATGAAGCTTTCCAAGGCGATGAGGTTTCCAACGATCATTTATCACAGTTAAATTTTACGTTTCCTACTATTGCTAAAATGAATAACGAAAACGAGAACAGAAGCTTTATAGGTGCTTATGAAGCTAAATATAACGAAACACCAAGTAGTTTTGCGACTAGAGGTTTCGATTTAACAATGGATACTGTTTTACGTATTTCTACATCAGAAACATTATACCATTCTGTACGTCAGGTTCCATTAACTAAGTATGTTGAAAATAAATTTAGTTACACCAAATCTCTTTTAGGCGGATTCCAAAATGAAGCAGTCTTTTTAGTAAAATATGATGGATTAAATATTGTTGAGGTAGAGTAGATTTTAAATTAAAAATTTAGTTGATCAGTTTAAAGTACTATTTGTTATGGTTTATATTTTTAAGTCTTTTTGGATGTAAATTAAATTCTCAGTCTAATGAGCAAATTCTAAATCCAATTGTACAAAAAAAATCAATTAGAATATGAAGGTATGAAATTTCCAAAACCAATTGGTTTTGTTAATGATTTTGAGTGTATTTTATCAGTTGAAGAGATTTTAGAAATAGAAAATATTATTTCGGAATACGAGAAAAAAACAACTAAAGAAATTGCTGTTATTACTACAGATTCACTTTATTCTTATAAAAAAAACTCATAGGTTTTCTACAGAAATAGCTTCTTATTGGGGTATTGGTAAACCAGATACAGATAATGGGCTTGCAATTGTGGTTTGTAAAAATTTAAGAAAAGTTTCAATTTCTACTGGAATTGGAACGGAAAAAGTATTGACTGATTTAATTTGTAAAGAAGTTATTGATTCTATAATGATTCCCGAATTAAAAAAAGGCAATTACTTTTTGAGTATTAGAGAGGCTATATTTGAGCTACAGAAAAGATGGGAATAATTTATTGGATTAATATTTTAATATTTTGTCAGATATCATTCAGCATCTTTCATAATAAAACAAACAAAGTAAAATTACGTTAAGTAATAAAGTCACTTTTATGTCTTCTACTAAATTAGTAATAGTATCAATATTAACAATTTTCTGTTTCCAACAAGACACAGAATTAGTATGGCAAAAAGAACGCCTATTAGTTTGGACAGATTTTCAAGCAAATCCAGTTAATAATTCGCCTGCATCAGCAGTTACAGCATCAGGCTTAACTTTTAGTTATTCGTTGTCAAAACAAGAAAATCAAATTGTAGGATTTGAAACTATGGTGATTTCGCATTTTTATCCAGAACATTCTTGGTGTAAAAAAGACGAAATAACAGACCACATTTTATCACACGAGCAATTTCACTTCAACATAACAGAATTGCACGCTAGATTATTAAGGAAAGAATTTTCAACTCTAAAAGTGAATCCTAAAATTGGAAAACAAATAACCGACTTACATAAAAAAGTAAATAAGGATCTAGAAACACTTCAAAATGCTTACGATTCTGAGACAGATTTTTCTAGAAATCACGAACAGCAAGCAAAATGGGAAGAAAAAATCAAAATACACATTAATTTATTAGACAGTTACAAGCTTTAATTTATGGAGTTACAACAACCAGATAAAAAGTTTTTAATACAATTAGCACATACTAAAATGCCTTTTGGTAAGTATAAAAACAGGTATTTAATAGATCTTCCTGAGTATTATATTGTGTGGTTTCACGGGCAAGGATTTCCTAAAAATAAATTGGGTAATATGTTGGAAACAGTATACACTTTAAAGTTAAATGGTTTAGAAGATTTGGTAAGAACTATTCATAAACATTATAAACTATAATTAATTGTTTTAAGGCTTTATAATACTAATACTTTTTGTAATTTTGTATGCGTTAAAAACGCATAATGGCAACAGATACAAAATACATTTTCGTAACCGGTGGAGTTACGTCTTCATTAGGAAAAGGGATTATAGCAGCTTCTTTAGCTAAATTGCTTCAAGCTCAAGGCTATAGAACTACTATTCAGAAATTAGACCCGTATATTAATGTAGATCCAGGAACTCTAAATCCTTATGAGCACGGAGAATGTTATGTTACAGATGATGGCGCAGAAACAGATTTAGATTTAGGACATTACGAGCGTTTTTTGAATGTACCAACAAGTCAAGCTAATAATGTCACTACAGGTCGTATTTACCAAAGTGTTATTGAAAAAGAACGTCGTGGCGAGTTTTTAGGTAAAACCGTACAAGTTATTCCGCATATTACAGATGAAATTAAAGACAGAATCCAAATTTTAGGAAACTCTGGAGATTACGATATTGTAATTACAGAAATTGGAGGAACTGTTGGAGATATTGAGTCTTTACCATATGTAGAAGCTGTAAGACAACTTAAGTGGGACCTTGGAGAGCATAATGCACTTGTTATACATTTAACTTTAATACCATATTTGGCAGCAGCTGGCGAGTTAAAAACTAAGCCAACACAACATAGTGTAAAAACTTTAATGGAAAGTGGTGTTCAAGCAGATATTTTAGTGTGCAGAACAGAGCACGAATTACCTCAAGAACTTAGAGATAAACTAGCTCGTTTTTGTAATGTAAGAAAAGAAGCTATTATTCAATCTATAGACGCATCTACTATTTATGATGTACCAAACTTAATGTTAGAGCAAGGTTTGGATAAAGTGGTTTTAAAAAGCTTAAACTTAAAAAGCGATGTACCAAATTTAGTCCGTTGGAATCAGTTTTTAACGCGTCATAAAAATCCAAAATCCACTATTACTATTGGTTTAATTGGGAAATATGTAGAATTACAAGATTCTTATAAATCAATACTAGAAGCTTTTATTCACGCAGGAGCAGAGAATGAAGTTAAAGTAAACGTAGAATCTATTCATTCAGAATCTTTAGATCCAAAAACAGTTGCTAAATCATTATCGCATTTAGATGCAGTTCTTGTTGCTCCAGGCTTTGGAGAAAGAGGAATAGAAGGTAAGATTGAAGCTATTAGATATGTTCGTGAAAACAATATTCCATTCTTAGGAATTTGTTTAGGAATGCAAATGGCAGTTATAGAATATTCAAGAAACGTTTTAGGGTTAGCAGATGCTAATTCTGTAGAAATGGATCCTGATACTAAGAATCCTGTTATTAATTTAATGGAAGCACAAAAAGCGGTTACAGAAAAAGGAGGAACAATGCGTTTAGGTGCTTGGTCTTGTGATTTGAAACCAGATACATTAGCAGCTTCAATTTATAATAGTACCTCTATTCTAGAACGACATAGACATAGATACGAGTATAACAACGATTATAAAACGCAATTGGAAGCTGCAGGAATGAAATCTACAGGTTTTAATCCTGAAACTAATTTAGTGGAAATTGTTGAAATACCAACACATCCTTGGTTTGTTGGTGTTCAATATCACCCAGAATATAAAAGTACAGTAGCTAATCCGCATCCTTTATTTGTTGCATTTATAGCTGCTGCTTTAAAATACAATCAAACTAAATAGTGTCATCTTGACATTATTTGTGTTTTGGATAAATTATTGACTAAATAAAAATAACGCTTATAAATGCGTTAAATCATATGGAAGAAAAAAAACTTGACACAAAATCGATTATAGGTTTTGTACTAATTTTCGGAATTTTATTGTTCATGATGTGGCAAAATCAGCCAACAGAAGCCGAATTAGCAGAAAAAGCGAAACAGGAACAAGTTGAAAAAGATAAAAAAGAAGTAACTGAAAAATCTACTTCTACAGCTACATTAAATACGCCAACAGAAGTTAATGCAGTACCAATATCGGATTCTTTACAACAGATAGCTTTACAAAATAAATTAGGAGCTTTTGCTTATAATGCAAATGCTAAGGATGAAGTTGTTACTGTAGAAAACGACGTTTTAAAGTTGAAATTTAACACTAAAGGTGCTTATTTAGCTGAGGTGGAATTAAAGAAACACGTAGATTCTAAAAACCAACCTATATATTTAATTAAAGAGAATAATTCATCTTTCAACTTAAATTTTGGGACAACAGATAATCGCATACTAAATACTAAAGATCTAGTTTTTAACTCTAAAGTTTTTAAAAGTGGAGAAAATACTATTGTTTCATTTAAACTTAATGTGTCTGAAAGTCAATTTTTAGAATACAAGTATATCATTAAGCCATCAGAATATATGATGGATTTTACTATTAATTCTCAAGGTTTAGATCAGATTTTAAACAGTTCTAAAACAGTAGATTTAGATTGGAGTTTAAAAGCTTTCAGTTATGACCAAAGTATTTCTTACGAAAATCGTTACACAGAATTAGTTTATAATTATGAAGGTGGAGAAATAAATGAGTTATCTATTTCTGGAGATGATGAAGAAGAGGAACAAGACGTTAAATGGCTGTCTTTTAAGCAACATTTTTTTAGTTCAATATTAGTTTCAGAGAAACCTTTTGAAAAAGTAAAATTAGCATCTAAGAATTTAGTTGAAGACGAAAAAGTAGATACATTATTTACAAAACATTTCAACGCAAAAACAGCTTTAGCATTAACAGGCAATAACATCAATCAAAATTTTAAATTCTATTTTGGGCCATCGGAACGTAAAACTTTAGAGAAATATGGAGATAACTTACAAGAAAGTATTTATTACGGTTGGGGAATTTTTGGATGGATTAACAAATTCTTATTCATTCCATTATTTGGCTTTTTAAGTCAGTATTTACCATACGGAATTGCAATTATTGTAATGACTGTGTTAATTAAATTAGCCATGTCTTTTGTACAATACAAGCAATACTTATCTCAAATGAAGTTGAAAATTCTGAAGCCAGAATTAGATGCTATTAAAGAGAAGCATAAAAATAATAAGATGAAAGCGCAACAGGAAACTATGGCGTTACAAAGTAAGGCAGGCGCAAGCCCATTAAGTGGTTGTTTGCCAGCGTTAATTCAAATGCCCGTATTTTATGCATTATTCTCATTCTTTCCAGTAGCATTTGCTTTAAGACAGAAAAAGTTTTTATGGGCAGAAGATTTATCTTCTTACGATGAAATTGCAAAACTACCTATAGATGTTCCGCTTTACGGAGATCACATTAGTTTATTTCCAATATTAGCAGCCATAGCTATTTTCTTTTATATGAAATTAACTACAGGACAACAACAAATGTCTGCACCACAACAAGAAGGTATGCCAGATATGGCAAAAATGATGAAGTATATGATTTACTTTGCGCCTTTAATGATGTTAGTATTCTTTAATAATTATGCATCTGGTTTAAGTTTATATTACTTTGTGTCTAACTTAATTAGTATTGGTATTTTATTAGTAATTAAACACTTTATTTTAGACGAGAATAAAATTTTATCTAAAATTGAGGTTAATAAAACCAAGCCTAAAAAAGAGAATCGTTTTCAGAAGAAAATGAAAGAAATTATGATAGAAGCAGAGAAGCAAAAACAAGAGCAACAAAGCAAAAAGAAATAGTTTTTAAAAATAGTGCTAAAAAAACTGCCAAAATTTACACTTTGGCAGTTTTTTTGTAAAATAGAATTTAATAATTAACGTTATACACTATGAAATATTTTTTACTACTAATAAGTCTAATTGCATTTAATTTAGTAAGTGCTCAAGAAATTAACCAATTAGACGAAAAAGGTGAACGTCATGGAAAATGGCAAAAAACATTTCCTGAGTCAGAGATACTAAGATATCAAGGACAATTTAATCATGGTAAACCTTATGGCACATTTAACTTTTTTGAAGCTATAAAAAACAAAGCAGTCTTGATTGCTACTAGGGTTTTTAATAAGGAAAACGATTTAGCAAATGTTACATTTTATTCAGCAAAAGGAAATGTAATAAGTAAAGGTAAAATGCGAGATAAAACTTATATAGGTGAGTGGTTTTACTATCATAAAGATTCTAAACAAATAATGACACAAGAGTTTTATAATGATGAAGGTAAATTAAACGAAAAAAAGAGTGTTTATTATATTTCTGGGCAATTAGCAGAAACTATGCATTATAAAAAAGGTGTTTTAAACGGAGAAAGTTTATCATATTCAGAACAAGGGAAACTATTACGTGTTGAAAACTATAAAGACAACCTATTTCATGGTGTTTACAAAACTTTTGATGGTAAAGGTAATCCTTTAGAAGAAGGACAGTATTTTAACGATGAGCGTAAAGGTATTTGGAAATTCTACAAAAACGGTAAATTAATTGAAGAACGTGATTTAACCAGAAAAAGCAATAATCCTTATAAAAATGGGACTAAGAAATAAGTTAGAATTCTTCTAAAACCTGACATTGTAAAACAAAAAAAGAGCTTCAAAGTAATTTGAAGCTCTTTTTAATTTTTTCTTTTTTAATAGTATTTTAAGTCAATGGTGGTAATACCACTTTATCAATAACGTGAATAACACCATTTGTAGCTTGTACATTTGTAGTAGTAATATTACTTACTCTATCGTTCTCATCTGTTAAAGTAGTTGTATCAGTAGTAGAGGTAAAAGTTAGATCTCCACCTAATGTATTGTATGTTGTACCACTTTGAAAAGCTGTATCTTGATAGTTATTACCAGTAATTACGTGTGTGTCTAATGTTGCTGATAATGTAGATGTAGGTATATCTCCTAAAGTATTATAATTAAGCTCTGTTAATAATTCAGCAAAAGCTAAATTAGTTGGAGCAAAAACTGTAAAAGGTGCTGGACTTGTGCCATTAACTGTTTGTAAAGTGCTTACATAAGTAAAACTAGTTTCTCTTGTTAGTGCATCTACTAAAATACTAAAATTAGGATCTGCAGTAGCAAAAGTTACAACGTCTGGTAAACCAATAACAGTATTAACAATATGCACAATTCCGTTAGTTGTATCAACATTTGGAGTAGATACTGTAGATATTCCATTTAAAGTTACACCATTGTTTCCATTATAAAATATGCTTAGCTTAGTGTTGTTTGGTCCATCTGCTAATGTATTTGCGTATCCAGTAGAACCTGCTAAATCTGTTGATGCTAAGCTAGATCCATCTATAACGTGGTTTAATAATACTTGAGTCAAAATTGCATCTGGAACATCTGATAAAGATGCAAAACCATTATCCATTAAGAATTGTTCAAAAGCGGTATTTGTTGGAGCGAAAACAGTCTTGTCTCCATCTGCACTTAATGCTCCTACTAAATCAACTTGGATTACAGCTTCTACTAATAGGCTAAGTTCTGGGACATCTTGTGCAGTTTCTACAATGTTTTTGGTTTGTTTTGTTGTAGTTGCATCATCGTCACTACTACAAGAGTTAAACGCTACTAAAACAAATACTACAACTAAAATTCTTTTTATTATTATCATAAGTTTTTTTGTAAATATATATTTTAATGAATTGTCAATCAATAAAAGTTGTCTTTTTTATTAAAAGACTTGTCAAATAAAAAAATGGTTAGTTTTGTGAATTATAAGTTTAAAAATAAAAAGAGCTTCAAAAATATTTTTGAAGCTCTTTTTTATTTAATATAAAATGTTATGGTTGTAATGGTAAAATTACTTTGTCTATAACATGAACAACTCCATTTGTAGCTTGAATATCTACTAGTGATAAAATTATATTGCTTACTCTGTCATTAGGGTCAGTTAATGTAAAGTTCATATTGTCTGCTGTAATACTTTCATTTAAAGTCATAACAGAACCACTAGGTAAACCGCTAGACTGTATACTTCCGCTTACAATATGCATTAGTAGAACTTGGTCAATAGTAACTGTTCCAACATCATCGAAGGAAGTTGCTCCTAAATCTCCTAATAATTCTGTAAAAGCATCGTTTGTTGGCGCAAATACTGTAAATGGTCCTGCTGTACTGTCTGAAACAGTATCAATATAATCTACTGTTGGCATACCTGTATCTGCATAGGCTAATGCATCAACTAAAGTAGATAAAGCATTGTTTGTTGTTGCAAAAGTTGCTATTGTAGGTAGATCTATAACCTTGTTAACAATGTGTACAATTCCATTAGAGGTACCAATGTCAGGAACAGTAACAGCAACACCATCATTTAATACAACACCATTTGTTGCATTAAAATAAAGGCTCAAGTTAGCTCCATTTGGACCAGTAGCTAATGTATTAGTATAGCCACTATTCCCAGCTAAGCTTGATGAGGTAATACTAACATTTCCAATTACATGATTCAGTAAAATTTGTTGTAATACATCAGTAGGTACATCATCTAAACTAGCAAAACCTTTTAGCTCTAAAAAGTTCATAAAAGCTTCATTTGTTGGTGCAAATACAGTTTTTTGCCCATTTGCACTTAGTGCATCTACTAGGTCAGCTTTAATAACTGCTTCAACTAAAATGCTTAGATCATCTGATGATTGAGCTGTTTCAACAATATTAATTGGTTTTTCAAAGTTCCTAGTTTCTGAAATGTCATCATCACTACATGAATTGAAACTAATAGCTGTTAAAAGAGCAAATGTTAAAATTTTTAAATTTTTCATAATTTTAAGTATTAAGTTTGTTTTGTTTAGCAAATTTACAAATAAGTTAAACATAAAAAGTTTAAAGTATTGTTAAATTATATTAAACAAAAGTTAAACAAAAAAAATTTGTGTTAGATTATAGAAAATAGATATATAACTTATCTTTGTAGTTGATTAAAACGCAAAATGAAAAAAAGAGTTATTGTTGGTTTATCTGGAGGCGTAGATTCTAGTGTTGCTGCACATTTATTAAAAGAGCAAGGTTACGAGGTTATTGGCTTATTTATGAAGAATTGGCATGATGATACCGTAACTATTTCTGATGAATGTCCGTGGTTAGACGATAGTAACGATGCTATGTTAGTAGCTCAAAAATTAGGAATTCCTTTTCAAACAGTAGATTTAAGTGAGCAATATAAAGATCGTATTGTTGACTATATGTTTAATGAATACGAAAAAGGAAGAACGCCAAACCCAGATGTACTTTGTAATAGAGAGATTAAGTTTGATGTTTTTATGAAGATTGCTTTAGAACTTGGTGCAGATTATGTGGCTACTGGTCATTATTGCAAAAAAACAGAAATAGAAGTTGATGGAGAAATCATTTATCAATTAAAAGCTGGTGCAGATAATAATAAAGATCAATCATATTTTTTATGTCAGTTATCACAACAACAATTAGCAAAAGCTTTATTTCCTGTAGGTGAATTACAAAAGCCTGAGGTTAGAGAAATAGCTACTAAAGCAGATTTAATTACGGCCGATAAGAAAGATTCTCAAGGCCTATGTTTTATTGGAAAAGTAAGATTACCAGAGTTTCTTCAACAGAAATTAAAACCTAAAAACGGTGAAATTGTTGAAATAGATGCCAATTTTTTACCATACCATAAATCCATTCCTAGATTCAGTTCTAAAGAAAGTGAATTAGCCTATAAAGCTAAAAGAATTGATTACAAAAAAGAAGACGGGAAAGTAGTTGGAAATCATAATGGCGCACATTATTTTACCAAAGGACAAAGAAAAGGTCTTGGAGTTGGTGGAACTATAGAACCATTATTTGTTATAGAGACAGATGTTGAAGAAAATATTATTTATACAGGTCAAGGTAAAAATCATCCTGGTTTATATAACAATGTTGTTTATGTTGCAACTGATGAAATTCATTGGATTCGTGAAGACTTAGAACTTGAAAATGGTGAGAAATTAGATGTTTTAGGTCGTATTAGATATAGACAAATATTAGAAAAAGCAACGCTTTACAAAACAGAAGAAGGTTTATACGTAGAGTTTGAACAAAAACAATCTGCCATAACAGAAGGACAATTTGTAGCTTGGTATCAAGACAACGAATTGTTAGGTTCTGGTGTTATGAGTTAAATATAAAATCACATTTTAAATCAACATAAAATGCATAATAGTATTACAAATTTATTCAATATAAAATATCCAATTATTCAAGCAGGAATGATTTGGAATTCAGGTTGGCGTTTAGCATCTGCAGCAAGTAATTCTGGAATTTTAGGATTAATTGGTGCAGGAAGTATGTATCCAGATGTGTTACGTGAGCATATTCAAAAATGTAAAAAGGCCACCAATAAACCTTTCGGAATTAATGTTCCTATGTTATATCCTAACGTAGAGGAAATTATGAATATTATTGTAGAAGAAGATATTAAAATTGTATTTACTTCTGCAGGAAATCCAAAAACGTGGACTAAATGGTTACAAGATAAAGGGGTAACTGTTGTTCATGTAGTTAGTAGTGTAAAGTTTGCATTAAAAGCCCAAGAAGCTGGCGTAGATGCTATTGTTGCCGAAGGTTTTGAAGCTGGTGGACATAATGGTAGAGATGAAACCACAACGTTAACTCTAATACCAATGGTTGCCGAAAAATTAACGATTCCATTAATTGCTGCTGGAGGAATTGCAACAGGAAAAGCTATGTTAGCTTGTATGGTTTTAGGTGCAAATGGCGTTCAAATTGGTAGTCGTTTTGTAGCAAGTACAGAAAGCTCTGCGCATAATGCTTTTAAACAAGTAGTTATAGATGCTAAAGAAGGCGACACACAATTAACTTTAAAAGAATTAGCTCCAGTTAGATTGGTTAAAAATAAATTTTTTAATGATGTACAAGCGTTATATCAAAAAGGAACAAATGCAGAAGAATTAAAGACTTTATTAGGAAGAGCAAGAGCTAAAAGAGGAATGTTTGAAGGTGATTTAATTGAAGGTGAATTAGAAATTGGTCAGATTGCTGGTTTAATCCACGAAATAAAATCTGTAGATGAAATTGTAAAAGAGATTGTTACAGAATTTGAAAACGCTAAAAAAAATATAATACAACTATAGATCATAAATTATAATCTTAGTTTTAAAAACAGCAAATCTTTCGGTTTGCTGTTTTTGTTTTAACTCATAATTTTTATGATGAATTTATAAATAGCTGTACTTTTGTAGAATGCAATTAAAAGATTACACTAGGGAATTTAAATATAATTGGCAATTATCAGCACCAGTAATGCTTGGTATGCTTGGTCATACCTTTGTGAGTTTTGTAGATAACATTATGGTTGGTCAAATTGGAACTGCAGAATTAGCCGCAGTTTCTTTAGGTAATAGTTTTATGTTTATTGCAATGTCTATTGGAATTGGTTTTTCTACTGCTATAACGCCATTAATTGCAGAAGCACATTCCGCTAAAAATTTTAAAGAAGGCAAATCGGCTTTTAAGCACGGATTATTTTTGTGTACGGTTTTAGGTGTTACACTATTTCTAACCTTATATTTTGCTAAGCCACTAATGTATATTATGGAGCAACCATTAGAGGTTGTAGAACTGGCTTTACCATATTTAGATATTGTAGCATTTTCTTTAGTGCCATTGATTGTTTTTCAGGCTTTTAAGCAGTTCAGCGATGGATTGTCATTAACAAAATATCCAATGTATGCGACGTTAATAGCTAACATCATTAATGTAATATTAAACTATTTACTAATTTTTGGAAAGTTTGGTTTTCCAGAACTTGGTATTGTTGGAGCAGGAATTGGAACCTTAATTTCAAGATTTGTAATGCTTTGGTTTATGTGGTTTGTTTTAAAACAAAGAGAGAAATCTAAAGCGTATGTGACTAACATTAAGTTTTTTACCCTTTCTAAACAAAAACTGAATAAAATTATAGCGTTAGGCGCACCAAGTGCCATGCAAATGTTTTTTGAAGTGGCTATTTTCACCTCTGCCATTTGGTTGAGTGGATTGTTAGGTAAAAATCATCAAGCAGCTAATCAAATTGCATTAAATTTAAGTTCGATGACATTTATGGTGGCAATGGGATTAGGTGTTGCTGCTATGATTAGAGTTGGAAATCAAAAAGGATTGAAGCAGTATTTTGAATTGCGCCGTATAGCCATTTCAATCTTTCTCTTCGGATTTATATTTGCAGTTGTTTTTTGCTTAGCCTTTTTAATATTTAATGCAAGTTTACCTAAAATATATGTTGATTTTAAAGATGTTGTAAACGCTGCAGATAACTTTGAAGTTGTTAAAATAGCATCACAATTATTAATAGCAGCAGCTATTTTTCAAATTAGCGATAGTTTACAGGTTATAGTTCTTGGTGCATTAAGAGGCTTACAAGATGTTAAAATACCAACATTAATTACCTTTATTTCTTATTGGTTAATTGGGTTTCCAATAAGTTGGTTTCTAGGAAAAGAAGATATGTATGGTAGTTTTGGAATTTGGTTAGGATTATTAGCTGGATTAACAAGTGCTGCAATTTTATTGTTTATACGCTTCCACTATCTAACAAAAAGACTAATTTTGTCAAACAATTAAGAGATTTAAAACTATGGAACTTCCAAAATTTATATTAGGTGATAATACTGACTTACCAAACGCAATTTTTGTAATTCATACAGAATTTCCAAGATTTATAATTAATCTTGAAGACGATGATGTAGAGTGGTTTGAAGACTTTGATGCTCAAGATGAAAAAGAATTAGAACTAGAAATGGAAGGTTTAGTTGAAGAAGCTACTGCTTTCTACGATAGAGAAGTTGCACAATACGATAGTTAGTTCATATGCTAGATCAATTATTAGGATTAGATAAGACCATTTTTTTAGCTTTAAACAGCTCTGGAGCATCTTCTTTTTGGGATGCTTTTTGGATGATTTATACAAAGTCTATACATTGGATTCCTTTTTATGCATTTTTAGCATTCTTAATGTTTAAAAAATCAAACACTAAAATGTTTGTTCTAACTTTAGTTGTTATTGCTTTAATGATTGCTTTTACTGACCAAATTACTAATGTATTCAAGAATGGTTTTCAACGTCCAAGACCTTGTTATTCTGAAGATCTTAAAGGCTTAATGATTTTGGTTAAATCTTGGTGTGGTTCTCCATTTGGTTACTTTTCTGGTCACTCCAGTAACTCAATAGCTATTGCTGTTTTTTCAGGTTTAGTTTTAAGATATAAGTACAAATATGCTATTTACGGTTTAATAGTTTGGGCTATCTTTATGGGCTATAGCCGAATTTATATTGGTGTTCATTATCCGTTAGATGTACTTTCTGGATTTATATTTGGATGTTTTTCAGGCTACTTATTTTATGAATTGAATAATTATTTACAGTCGAGGTTTACTTTAGTTGGGAAGTAAACAGAAATAATTATTATCTTAATAGATTACTCCCTGAATTTATTGTGTTAATTATTTTTAAGATTTGACCAGGCTGATAACTGCAGACTGAACTTTTTCAACTATTTCTCCTTATAAAATAAATCTAAAAGCTGTTTGGCAGCATCAAAAGGTGTCGTTTTATTAGCTGTTATTAATTCTTTTTGATGTTCTAAAGCTGATTTTATATTGGTATTGGAGAAAAAATCACTTTTTAAAGCATCTGTGATTGTTTGTAGTAGCCAAAAATTGTTTTGCTTTTGTCTTTTAATTTCAAAGTTATTATTGGCTTTAGTAATATCGACATAACTAATTATAGTATCCCAAATCTCTTGGACTCCTTCATCCTTTATTGCACTTGCTAAAAGCACTTTAGGCTGAAACTTGCTTTCTTTTTCAGGATAAAAATGTAACGCACGATTAAATTCAATTTTGGCCAATTTTGCTGCTTTAATATTTTCACCATCAGCTTTATTAATGACAATAGAATCAGCCATTTCTATAATGCCTCGTTTTATACCTTGTAACTCGTCTCCTGCACCAGCTAATTTAAGTAATAAGAAAAAATCTACCATACTATGAACTACCGTTTCACTTTGTCCTACACCAACGGTTTCAATTATAATAACATCATAACCAGCAGCTTCACAAAGAATAATACTTTCTCTGGTATGTTGTGCAACGCCACCAAGTGTATCTCTAGAAGCAGATGGACGAATAAAAGCATTTGAATCTTTTACCAAATCTTCCATTCTTGTTTTGTCTCCCAAAATACTTCCTTTAGTTACAGAACTACTTGGGTCTACTGCTAAAATGGCAATTTTATTTCCTTTTGAAATTAATAATTTCCCTAAAGATTCAATAAAAGTGCTTTTTCCAACTCCTGGAACGCCAGTAATTCCTAATCTCACAGATTTTGAAGCTTCAGGCAAGCATTTATTTATAATGTATTTAGCCTTTGTTTTATGTGCTGGGTTTCTACTTTCAATAAGTGTTATAGCTTGGCTTAAAGCTGTAATATTTCCTTTTAAAATCTGTTCTGTAAGAATTACTTCATCTATATTTTCTCTTCGTTTTGCTCTAATTTTTAAAATAGACTTATTACTGGTTGTATCTTGATTATTAACACCAGAAGTTTCATTTAAAGCCGATTTTTTATGAGACATATTTTAGAGTTTTGTCAAATGTAAAACTGAAAGAAAGAAGTTTTATTATTTTTTTAGAGGCACTTCAATTTTAGTATTATCCCAAGCCATTGTTAAAAATAAATTATCCGTAGAATTATCAAAAGCCATAGTAAATTGCTCTACTTCTGTATTTAATTTATTAACATTTGTACTGTAAGTAACCACATCGAATTCAGCTTCTCTCATTGGTTTATTCGTTTCATCTACGCCCCAAGCATACATTTTAGAATTAAAAATAACTGTCCAAGATGTATCATTTGGAATAGTCCAAAGTGTATATTTCCCTTTCTTTAAAGTGTGTTCTCCAATATGCAAATCTTTATTGGTTTCAAAAGTAGTCGCTTCATTTGCTCCAGTTCTCCAAATTTCATTAAAAGGTACTAAAGCTCCAAAAATCTCACGATTTCGTTTAGAAGGTCGATTGTAAAAGATTTCCAATTCTAAATCTTCAACTTCAAAGACTACTGTTTTCTTTGGACTTAAAGGTTTGTTTACTGCACCATCGTTAAAATAAGAAATTCCAAAAACGGCTATTGCGACTATAATTAATATAAAAATTATGCGTTTCATTTAAATAAATTGTAATTAAATCAAAGATACTTTAAAGTCCTTTAATGCTAAAGCTGTTGACTATTAAATGTTTCTTAAAGATTAAAATTGTAAAAACTAATATTTAATTTTATGAAACCATTTCTTATAAGAATCATAAAAAACGATTTTTTTAATAATATCTCTCCAAGTATCTGGGTTTAGTGATATAGTAGTAATTCCAGAATAGGTTTGCTCTAGTAAATCTTTATAAAACCGTAAAGATTTACGTTGGTCTATTGTTGTGTTTTTTAACAATGAATAGATAAAGTATCTATTATTAAAAGGTGAAAACTCTTCCAATTCAGCATAGTCTAATTCTAATGATGTTTTACTTGCCCAAAGTCCTGTTCTAATCTCTAAGAAAAACAAATCGCTTAGATTAATATTATATTTTTTAGCATAATGCGTTGTTGATTCTAACCACTCTGAAACAGCTTTTTTATTGATATTGTTACAATCCACATCAACTTCTTTAATAATATTGTCTATAGTTATAAATTTATCTTCGTTATAAAATGCTTTTAATAATCCACCACCAATTCCAACAATATTTATTTTTTCTTTTGATTTTAAATTATTTTTAAACCACTGAATATTTTGTGTCTTTTGAAGTAATCTTGGGACTATAAACTGTTTATTATAGTCGTTTATAAAATCCTGATTTAAAACTTCTGTAGTTATGACTTTAAAATTTAAGTTGAATTCTTTAGCTAATTCCTTAGCAGAAGCAACATCTCTTTTAACATAAGTACCTTCTCTATTAAAAATGAAATTCTCCATTTTTAAACCTTCGGCTAAACCAGCTGCCAACATTAGTCTTGAATCATAACCAGAAGTAATTGGAACACTTAACTTGTAACGTTTAGAGACTGCTAAAAGAGAGTTGTTTAGAATGGTAGAACTTTCTTTTATAACAGCTTCATAACTTAAAGTATCTATGTTGTAAAGAGGAATTCGTTCCGTTTTTTTATATATAATATTTAACAGTTGATTAGGTGCTAATCGTTTTAACCTGTTATCCCAATTTGATTCGCTTAAAAACCAATGTTCTTGAATGTTTAAGAATACAGTGTCTTTAACTAATGCCTTCTTTTCTGTAGAAATTTCTGGTTCTAAATTTAAAGTATCTAATAGTAATTTTTCATTTGAAGATAAATAAGTAAAATCATCTTTAAAATAATAATACACTTGACGCAATGCCATACAATCAGTTATAACAAATGTATCATTGCAAATTGAAATTAATAAAACAAATCTACCAGAACACTTTTCCAAATACTCTAAAACAGCTTGTTTAGTTGTTAACTTTGATAGTTGTTTTGTGATCTTTAAATTAGATAGTTCTGTCACAAATGGATTAATAATATAACCCAAAAGCAGAACTTTAACGTCTGTTGTTTCTTCAAATGAAACATTTAAATTTTCATGATTATATACTGTAAATTCATTGAACTTATGCCTGTTAAAGTCCTCAACGTTAGTTGACTGGTTATCTGTAATAAAATATTGATTTAAACGCATTAGTTTCAAATAAAAATCTCCGACTAATTTATACGAAATTAGTCGGAGATTCAAATGTATTCTAATAAGAATTCTTAATTAAGCTTCTTGTAGACTCTTTTTAGACTTTCTATATAGGTAAGAGTTGAATATGCTTCTTTTACAATAACGAACTAATTTATCCGATTGGCACATTTTAATATAAATAGCTTTTGGTACACCAAAATACTCGTAAGTTGTTCCGTCTACAAAAGTAACTTCTAAAAGCACACCTTTATGTTGAAAATCTACAATACCAGAGGTAATTGCAGCTGTGTATTCATCTAAATTTTTAGCTTTAGTTTCTGGGGCTATGCTTACTAAAAAGTGATATGCGTCAATAACTTTACGGCCCATTATTTCTGCTTCTTCTAATTTTTGGGCATCATCCTGAAATTTATCTGGATGCCAATCTTTAACCAAATTACGGTAAGACGTTTTTAATTCTTTTAAAGTTGACTTTGGCTCTGCAGCAAATAATGTTCTGTATTCTTTAACGCGTTTCATAGGGAATTTTTAATAAAGCGCAAAGATAGTTGTAATTAGTAGATTGTAAGTGTTTTAATACTTTTATTTTAAACGAATGAATTTAAAATAAAAATCCCAAAACAGAAGTTTTGGGATTTTTTATAAGTTATAATTGGTTCCAGTTATTTAATAATAACCCAAGTTCCTCCAGTTAGTAATGGTTCAGCTTGTTTGTACTTAACCGTTTTGTTTTCTCCTGTCATTACATTTTTAATAGTCACTTTGTCGTTTCTACCAATTTTTGGTTGATCTCTAACAATAGTTTCTACTATTTGTCTTTCAGGTTGTGTTTGTCCTGCTTGTCTATTTTGCGCAGAACGTTGGTCTAAATTTTGAATTTCGTCTTTCTGTAAGTTAAGTTTTTCTTTTTGCTTAACTTCTCTTGCTTCGGTAATAGCATTTGTAGTTTCTTGAGGTAATTCACCTTTAAATAAGAATGAAATGACTTCTTTGTTTACGCTATCAATCATTCCTTTAAATAATTCGAAAGCTTCAAACTTGTAAATTAATAGAGGGTCTTTTTGCTCGTGAACAGCTAATTGTACAGATTGTTTTAGCTCATCCATTTTACGTAGATGCGTTTTCCAAGCATCATCAATAATAGCTAAAGAAATATTTTTTTCAAAATCTACAATTAATTGTTTTCCTTCAGTTTGGTATGCTTTTTCTAAATCTGTTACGACTTGTAGAGATTTTACACCATCTGTAAATGGCACAACAATACGTTTAAATTGATCACGTTGTGTTTCGTACACATTTTTAATTACTGGGTAAGCAACTTCAGCATTTTTAGCCATTTTAGACTTGTAATGAGCAAAAGCTTCTTTGTATACTTTTTGAGCAATATCTAAAGCTGTTAATTTTGCGAATTCTGCTTGTGTAATTGGAGAGCTCATAGAAAAATAGCGAATCAATTCAAATTCGAAATTCTTAAAGTCGTTTGCAGCTTTATTACTATCTGAAATTACTTCAGCAGTATCATAAACCATATTGGCAATATCTACACTTAAACGTTCTCCAAATAGGGCATTATATCTACGCTTGTAAACAACTTCACGTTGCGCATTCATAACATCATCATACTCTAAAAGACGTTTTCTAACACCAAAGTTATTCTCTTCTACTTTTTTCTGTGCACGTTCAATAGATTTAGAAATCATAGAATGCTGAATTACTTCGCCTTCTTTTAATCCCATTCTATCCATCATTTTTGCAATTCGTTCTGAACCAAAAAGACGCATTAAATTATCCTCTAAAGAAACATAGAATTGAGAACTTCCTGGATCTCCTTGTCTACCAGCACGACCACGTAATTGTCTATCAACACGTCTAGAATCGTGACGTTCTGTACCTACAATTGCTAATCCTCCTGCAGCTTTAACTTCTTCGCTTAACTTAATATCTGTTCCACGACCAGCCATATTAGTTGCAATAGTTACTTGTCCGGGTTGTCCTGCTTCTGCAACAATATCTGCTTCACGTTTGTGTAATTTTGCGTTAAGTACATTGTGTGGTACTTTTCGCATATGTAACATTTTCCCTAAAAGTTCCGAAATTTCTACATTAGTTGTTCCAATTAAAACCGGTCTTCCTGCTTGAGATAATTTGGTTACTTCGTCAATTACAGCATTATATTTTTCACGTTTTGTTTTGTAAACTAAATCGTCTCTATCATCTCTGGCAATAGGTCTGTTAGTTGGAATTTCTACAACATCTAATTTATAAATTTCCCATAATTCTCCAGCTTCTGTTACCGCAGTACCTGTCATACCAGACAATTTACGATACATTCTAAAGAAATTTTGAAGCGTTACGGTTGCAAAAGTTTGTGTAGCATCTTCAATCTTAACATCTTCTTTAGCTTCAATAGCTTGGTGTAAGCCATCGCTATAACGACGACCATCCATAATACGACCAGTTTGCTCGTCTACGATCATTACTTTATTCTCCATAACCACATATTGGTTATCTTTTTCAAATAATGCGTAAGCTTTTAATAACTGATTTAGTGTGTGAATACGTTCCGATTTAATACTGAAGTCTTTAAAAAGTACTTCTTTAAGTTCTGCTTCTTCTTCAGTTGGTAAACCTTGTTTTTCTATTTTAGCAATTTCTAAACCAATTTCTGGTAACACAAAAAAGTCTGGATTTTCTTCACCTGAAAGATAATCTACACCTTTATCTGTTAATTCAATTTGATTATTTTTTTCGTCTATAACATAGTACAATTCCGCATCTACCTTAGGCATTTCGCGGTTATTGTCTGCCATATAAGAATTTTCGGTCTTTTGAAGTAATAATTTGATTCCTTCTTCAGATAAAAATTTAATTAACGCTTTGTTTTTAGGAATACCTCTAAAGACTCTTAATAATTGAAAAGCACCTTCTTTAGTATCGCCATTTGCTATTTGCTTTTTTGCTTCGGCTAAAACACTCACTAAATATTTTTGTTGAACCGATACAATATTTTCTACTTGAGGTTTTAATTCTGTAAACTCGTGTCTGTCTCCTTGAGGAATAGGACCAGAGATTATTAATGGTGTACGTGCATCATCTACTAATACTGAATCTACTTCATCTACAATTGCATAGTGATGTGGACGTTGTACTAAATCGTCTGGTGAATGCGACATATTATCACGTAAATAATCGAAACCAAATTCGTTATTTGTACCGTAAGTAATATCTGCGTTGTAAGCTTTTCTTCTTTCGTCCGAGTTTGGCTGATGATAATCAATACAATCTACGCTTAACCCGTGAAATTCAAAAATAGGCGCCATCCAGGCACTATCTCTTTTCGCTAAATAGTCGTTTACGGTTACTAAGTGAACTCCTTTTCCTGCTAATGCATTTAAGTATACTGGTAGAGTTGCTACTAATGTTTTTCCTTCTCCAGTTTGCATTTCTGCAATTTTACCTTGGTGCATTGCAATACCACCAATTAACTGAACATCGTAATGGATCATATCCCAAGTCACTTCTTTTCCAGCAGCATCCCAAGAATTTGCCCAAATAGCTTTATCGCCATCTAAAGTAACATTGTCTTTACGTCCAGAAATTAAACGGTCAAACTCGTTAGCTGTAACTTCTACTTGTGTATTATTTGTAAAACGAATGGCAGTTTCTTTAACAACTCCAAAAGCTTCTGGAAGAATATCTGTTAAAACTAATTCGCTTGCTGTGTAAGATTCATCTTTAATTTTATCTATTTCTTGATAGATGTCTTCACGTCTATCGATATCTTCTGTAGCATCGGCTTCAGTTTTAAGAACATCAATCCTGTCGTTAAAAGGTTTTCTAGCTTCTGCAATTTTAGCTTTAAACTCTTCGGTTTTAGCTCTTAATTCATCGTTAGATAATGCAGATAATGCAGCTCCAAAGGTTTTAACTTTGTCTACCAAAGGCATTATAGACTTAACATCTTGTTTGGATTTGTCTCCTACAAAAAGTTTTAATACTGAATCTAAAAAAGTCATAATATAATGTTATTAAATCAGAGGTTTTACCCCTGTATATGGTTTGTTATTGTGTTACTGCAATTTGATGCTAAATATACGTAGAGTACTTGGTTTAGTTGGAATAAAAACACAAAAAAAGCCTCAACAAAGAGACTTTTTTTTTAGGTTTTATGAGAGTTAATATTCGTCCTCGTTCCACAGATAATCTTCTTCTGTAGGATAGTCAGGCCAAATTTCCTCTATAGAATCGTAAGCATCGCCTTCATCTTCAATAGATTGTAAATTTTCTACAACTTCTAAAGGTGCTCCGGTACGTATTCCGTAATCGATAAGCTCGTCTTTTGTTGCTGGCCAAGGTGCATCACTTAAATAAGATGCTAATTCTAAAGTCCAATACATGTATTTGTATGTTTTAATTTTTGCAAAAATAATTTTTTAGTTGAAATATGCAAACTAAATGTTGATTAATTACGTGTTATAATTTTGTTAACATTAAAATAGTGCCAATTCTCCTATTGATTATTGCTGTTAATGAACGTTATTAACTTAGTTGGATTTAGTGTTTTTCCGGAATCCATTTTACTTCGTTAGCTTGTAAGTCATTGGACAACTTTCGTGCCAACACAAAAAGATAGTCAGATAGTCTATTTAGGTATTTTAAAGCTTCTGGTAAAAAGGGTTCTAATTCGTTAAGTGCTGATGCTAAACGTTCTGCTCTTCTACAAACACAACGCGCAATGTGACAATATGACACAGTTGTATGTCCTCCAGGTAATACAAAATGCGTCATTGGAGGCAAGGATTCGTTCATTCTATCCATTTCATCTTCTAATAACTTAATATCTTCTTCGGTTATTTTTGGAATATTTAAACGTTCTTTTCCATTTTTAAGTGTTGCCTTTTCTGGATCTGTAGCTAAGATAGCGCCAACGGTAAATAATTTATCTTGAATTATAATTAATACATTTTTGTATAATTCGTTCATATCTTGATCGCGAATTAAACCAATGTGCGAGTTTAATTCGTCTACAGTTCCGTAACTGTCAATTCTAATATGATGTTTTGGAACACGTGTTCCGCCAAATAATGCGGTTGTACCTTTATCTCCTGTTTTAGTATATATTTTCATTTCTGATAGTCTTTGATGTTGTAGTTGTTAGTCTGAAGAATTTACTCAGACGAAGTTATAAGTTTTGATTTAAATAGTGAAGTGGTTTTTGTTAAAAGTTAGTCGAGTTTACAGTCTAATTGTAAAATGCTCTTTTTCTTGTTCTTTTCTAAAAAACACAAATCCGCACCAATAAGAATCTATAGTAACTGTAACTTTTGGATGGTTTTTTATTGTTTCCCAAGCTTCAGTCATTTCTTTAGACCAGTAAATATCATCAAATATAAATATAGAATCGTTTGTAATGTTATTTAAAAGCGATTCGAAATAACTTAAAGTTGGTGCTTTTTGATGATTACCATCTAAAAAAACAAAATCGAATGTTTCATCCTTTAAGTTGTCTAAACTTTTAGAAATATCAGAATTTAGAATCGAGATGTTTTTTGTGTTATTCTTTTTTAAATTTTGAGTTGTAAAGTCTGCTATATTTGGGCAACCTTCAATAGATGTGATTTTTCCTTCTGGATTTCCTTTGTGTAGCGCATAAGTCGCAATACCTAAAGAGGTTCCTAATTCTAAACTGTTTTCAAATTTAAAATAATGGGATAAGCGATAGAGTAGTTGTGCTCTTTTTTTTGTGCTTCCTGCATTTTTTGCAATACTAGTAATTCTTCTTCTAGTTTTGTTAGAAATTCGTGATCCTTTTCCTAAATCTGTAACTTCTATGGATATATCATTCTTTAATAAATCTGACTTATAGTTTTTTAAATCTTTATATGTTGAATAGCGCTTTTTATCATAAAAGCATTTAGTTACCAAATTATAAACAAATGGCGAATGTACACCATGTTGATTGGAGGATTTTAAAAGGAATTTTATGTAAGATTTAATTTGATGCCACACTTCTTTTTGAGATTAAAAAATTAAAAATAGATCTGATAAACTAATAATTTTGGATAGAATATTAATTTTCCAATTTCTCAGTTAATTCTAGCCAACGCATTTCTTTTTCTTCAATAGCGTCTATAATTTTTTGCACTTTAGATGATAGCTCTAAAATTTGATCTTGTGTTAAATCTGGATTTAAAAATTTTTGTTCTAATTCCGTTTTATCAAATTCTAAACTCTTTATCTTACTTTCTAAGTTTTTGTATTCTTTCTGTTCGTTATAACTTAGTGTATTTTTGTTATCTTTTTTCCAAGATTGCTTTTCTTTTACGGTTTCTTTAGATGCTGTATTTAATTCGGGTTTAGGGTCTTTACTGCCATCATAAGCTCTGAAATCTGAATAATTACCAGGGAAATCTTCAATAACACCATTTCCTCTAAAAACAAATAAATGATCTACAATTTTATCCATAAAATAACGATCGTGAGATACAACCATTAAACAGCCTGGAAAATCTAATAAGAAATCTTCAAGTACATTTAAGGTTACAATATCTAAATCGTTAGTAGGCTCATCTAGAATTAAGAAGTTTGGATTCTGAATTAAAACGGTACATAGATATAAACGTTTGCGTTCTCCACCACTTAGTTTTTCTACAAAATCGTATTGCTTTTTTCTGTCGAATAAAAAACGCTCTAATAATTGTTGCGCACTAATTGTACGTCCTTTTTTTAGTGGAATATGGTCTCCATATTCTTTAAGAATATCAATTACTTTTTGTTTTGGTTTAGGCTTAATTCCACTTTGTGTGTAATACCCAAATTTTATTGTTTCTCCAGTCGTTACTCTACCAGAATCTGGTTGATTTGTTCCAGTTAAAATATTTAAAAAGGTCGATTTACCTGTTCCGTTTTTCCCAATAATACCAATACGGTCACTTTTTTGGAAATTGTATTCAAATTTGTCTAAAATAATTTTGTCTTTAAACGCTTTAGATACTTTGTGGAACTCTACAATTTTAGTTCCTAAACGTTCCATATTAAGCTCTAGCTCCATAACGTGATCTTGACGTCTAAGATGTGCTTTATGTTTAATTTCTGTGAAATCGTCTATTCTAGATTTAGATTTAGTGGTACGCGCTTTAGGTTGCTTACGCATCCAGCCTAATTCCTTTTTGTAAAGCTGTTTCGCTTTGTTGGTTTCGGTTTCAAACTGCTCAATTCTAGCTTCCTTTTTTTCTAAGTAATAGCTATAATTACCTTTGTAATTATACATTTTTCCGTGATCTAACTCTATTATTTCGTTACAAACACGTTCTAGGAAATACCTGTCGTGAGTAACCATAAAAAGGGTTATGTTTTCTTTAGCAAAAAAAGCTTCTAGCCATTCAATCATTTCTAAATCTAAATGATTTGTAGGTTCATCTAAAATTAATAAATCAGGTTTGTTAATTAAAGCATTAGCTAGGGATAAACGCTTTTTTTGTCCACCAGACATTGTGCTTACTTTTTGATCTAAATTATCAAGTTTTAGTTTTGAAAGGATTTGCTTGTATTGTGTTTCAAAATCCCAAGCATTATTACTATCCATTTGTTCAAAAGCACGTTGGTAAACTTCTTCGTCTTCTGGATTTAGTAATGCTTGTTCGTAGTTTTTTATAATTTTAAGTGTGTCGTTTTCAACATCAAAAATACTTTCCTCAACAGTTAAATCAGGATTTAAAATAGGTTCTTGAGGTAAAAAAGAAATTTTAACATCTTTTCTAAAAATAATATTACCAGAATCTGGATTATCTAGACCTGCAAGCATATTTAAAATAGAGGTTTTTCCGGACCCATTTTTAGCTACAAACGCTATCTTTTGATCCTTGTGTACACTAAAAGAAATGTCTTGGAATAAGGCTAATTCGCCGTAAGATTTTGAAATATTTTCAACAGTAAGATAATTCACAATAATATTTTTGCTGCAAATTAAGGACAAAATTTATAAAAACCGCTTTAAAGTTTTGTTATTAGTGGCTAAAACTTATATTTGTGTTCATTTAATTTTAAAAGAAAATGAGTTTAAAGTCACTACTTTTTATACTAGTAGCATTGATTTCTTTTAGTTCTTGTATCACTAACAAAGATGTGGTTTATTTACAAGATAAAGGAACTGTGGTAGAAGATTCTTTAGCAATTAAAGAAGCTTCTAAGCCTTATAGGGTACAAATTAATGACCAGTTAAAAGTGTCTTTTAAAGTTCAAGAAGAAGATGTACAAAAGGCATTAGCTATTTTTAATCAAACAACTGAAAACCCCGGTAATACTCAAGAAACCTTATATTTTAATGGTAATAGTGTAGACTTACATGGTAATATTGAATTTCCAATTTTAGGAAAGATTAATGTTTTGGGGTATACCTTACTTGAAATAGAGGCTAAATTAGATAAGTCCTTGCACGAAAAGTATATTAAAAAAGAGCAAATTGTTTACATAACCGTGAAATTAGCAGGATTAAAATACACTGCTTTAGGAGAAATAGCGATTCCTGGAAATCAAGTCTTGTTTCAAGATCGTGTAAATATTATTGAAGCTATTGCTAATTCTGGAGATATTTTGCAAACGGGAGATAGAACCGATGTTTTAATTGTAAGGCAGTATCCTGAAGGGCAAAAAATTCACCATATAGATTTGACTGACAAAGTAGCTATGCAATCTGAGTTTTATTTTATAAAACCAAATGATATAATTATGGTAAAACCCTTAAAACGTAAGTCTTTAGGTGCGGGACAAACAGCAACACAGACATTTACAACTATTGCTTCTATTTTTTCAGTAATTATTTCAACATATTTCTTAGCTAGAAACCTATAATAAATGGATCAAGACATAAAAAACACTGAAAACAATATGGCTTTAAGTTTCGACTTAAAAGCTTTTATATTTCGTGTAATTAGTTATTGGAAATGGTTTTTATTAGTGTTAATAATTTTGATGTATACAGTTTATCATCAAAATATTAGAAGAGAATTTCCTTATACATTAACATCAAAAATATCAGTTCAAGACGATAAAAACCCACTTTTTACTGGGAACACAAGTTTAGTTTTTAATTACGGTGGTATATCTGGGAAAGTTCAAAATGTGGTTTTAAGTTTAAAATCAAGGAAGCATCATGAAAAAGTAGTTGATAGTCTAAAATTATATTTAAAATATTTAAAGCAAGGTCGTTTTTATAAAACTAACGTTTATGGTCAAACGCCATTTAGATTTGTCCAGTCCGATAGTGCTCAACAATTATTAGACATTCCTATTAAGATTAGTTTTGTGTCAAACAATTCTTATAGCTTAGAGATAGATTTTGGA
This sequence comes from Mesoflavibacter sp., assembly GCA_034110465.1. Lineage (GTDB taxonomy): Bacteria > Bacteroidota > Bacteroidia > Flavobacteriales > Flavobacteriaceae > Aurantibacter. The sequence continues at coordinate 279,572 of JAWUZD010000010.1, read as the reverse complement.
GAATCAACAAGTATTAATACTCAGAATTTTATAACTAAAAAGGTAGAAGTAAAAGAGGTTTCTAAAAGTGTGTTTAAAAAACAATTTAGCTTAAATGAGCTTATTGATTTGCCATATTTAAAAGGAGTTGTAACATTAAGAAATGATTTTGAAATAAAGAAAGGTGATGAGTTTTATATTCAGTTTTCTAACTTTAATAGTAGTGTGTCTCAATATGCTAATTCATTTGCAATTACTAATTCTCCAGGGTCACCATTATTAACATTATTATTGACAAATAAAAATAAGGCAGAAATAATAGATTATTTAAATACAAGCACCTTTATTTTAGAGAGAGATCAACTGGCTAAAAAAAATGAATTTGCTACTAATACTATTAAATTTATTGATGATCAACTTTCTAGAGTTAAAGATCAATTAACGGATAATGCAGATTCATTAAATAATTTTAAGAAAGATAAAAATATTTTTGATATAGAACTTGAGAGTACTACTCTTACTTCTAAAATGGAAGATTTTAAAAAGCAAAAAGAAGCTTTGAATGAAGATGTAATATCTTATAATATTCTTAAAAACTATTTAGAAACTAGTGCGTCTTTTACAAATATTCCAACACCAGCATTAGAAGGCGTAAAAGATCCAAATATTTCAGCAAATATTACAAGAATCACTGCTTTATCGTTAAGGAAATCTAATTTAGAAGAATCTTTAAGAAGTGATGCCGCTATTTTTAAAGATTTAAACAGGCAAATTAATGGTTTGAAACAAGTTTTGCTAGAGAATATTAGTTCAGTACAAACAACAATTGGTTATCAAATACAATCTTTAAATAATAGAATAGGTGCTTTAAGAAGCGATTATTCAAAATTACCCGAGAATCAACAAAAACTTCAAGCTATTGAGAGAAAATACTTGTTAAGTGAAACTACTTATAATTTATATTTGGCAAAGCGTGGAGAAGCTGATTTAATTAAAGCCTCTAATGTAAGCGACATTCAAATAATAGAACCAGCAAAAGATGTAGGTCAGTCTAAACAGTCTGTAAACTTAAACATTAGATATGTGTTTGCCTTATTTGCATCTTTAACTCCATTTGTTGTTTTAGGATTTGTATTGACCTTTTTTGATAAAAAACTACATAGCCCTCAAGAGTTAAGCAATTTAACCACAATACCATTATTAGGTGTAGTAGGTAAAAATGAAACAGATAACAATTTAGCTGTTTTTAATGGGCCAAAATCCGCTATATCAGAATCTTTTAGAGCTATTAGGTCTAATCTGTCTTTCTTTTATCAAAAGAAAAAGATTGAAGGCTCTAAAACTGTTTTATTAACATCTTCTATTAGTGGTGAAGGAAAAACATTTTGTTCAATTAATATAGCAACAGTTTTTGCGTTAAGCGGAAAGAAAACTATTTTGGTTGGCTTTGATTTACGTAAACCTAAAATATTCGATGACTTTGGTATTACTAACGATTTTGGTGTTGTTAACTACTTAATTGGACAGAAATCTCTAGAAGAAGTTACGCAGTCTACTAAAATAAATAATTTAGATGTAATAGTATCTGGGCCAATTCCTCCAAATCCATCAGAATTGTTAATTGGTGATAATATTGATGCTTTTATGGAAGACTTAAAAGCAAATTACGATTATGTTATTTTAGACACACCACCAGTAGGATTAGTTTCCGATGCTTTCGAACTAATTAAATATACGGATGCATCTATATATGTAGTTAGACAAGATTATACAGAAAAAGGCATGTTGGACTTGGTTAATTCTAAATACAAGAATAAAGAATTACAAAACGTAAGTGTAATCTATAATCATTATGATGTTAAGGGAAGATATGGTTATGGCTATGGCTATGGTTACGGTTATGGTTATGGAAATTATGCCAATGGATATCATCAAGTAGAGAAAAAAGAAACCTTTTTTAGTAAGGTTGTTAATATCTTTAAAAAAGGAATAAGTTAAATAATATGAATAATAATTTAGTTCCAGAGAAATGGCTTTATACTATCTCTCCTAAAAATAAACTAATAGATTTAAACTTCAAAGAGATTTGGAGTTATAGAGATTTACTATTTTTATTTGTAAAACGAGATATAATTACACAATATAAGCAAACTGTTTTAGGGCCACTATGGTATTTTATACAGCCTTTGTTTACATCTATAATTTTTACTTTAATTTTTAATAATTTAGCAAACATTCCAACAGGTGATGGTATTCCTTCGTTTTTATTTAATCTAGCAGGAATTACATCTTGGAATTATTTTGCGTCTTGTTTAACAGGAACTAGCGACACTTTTAAAGCTAATCAAGGTATTTTTGGAAAGGTTTATTTTCCTAGAGTAATTACACCTTTATCTGTTGTGTTTTCAAACCTTATAAAGTTTGGTATTCAATTACTAGTGTTTATTTCTTTTTATGTGTTTTTCGTTTTTTTTACAGATAAAGCATCCAATGCAATACCTCAGTTTGTTATAATCTTATTGCCATTATTAATTATTTTTATGGGGTTGTTTGGTTTAGGCTTTGGAATGATTACTTCTTCTTTAACTACAAAATATAGAGATTTGTCATTTTTAGTAGGTTTTGGTGTACAATTGTTAATGTATGCCTCTGCAGTAATGTATCCACTATCTTATTTTAAAGAAAAAATACCAGAATATTCTTGGGTCGTAGAATATAACCCAATGACTACTATAATTGAGATATTTAGGTACATGACTTTAGGTATTGGTCAATTTTCTGTATATAATTTTTTGTATTCAGGTATTGTTAGTATTGCATTCTTTTTAATTGGATTAGTTATTTTTAATAAAACGGAAAAATCATTTATCGACACAGTTTAATATGGTAAAGAAAGATATTATTTTAAAAGCTGAAAACATTTCTAAACAATACCGTTTAGGATTAGTTGGTACAGGTACTATTAGCCATGATTTAAACCGTTGGTGGAGTAAAATAAGGGGCAAAGAAGATCCTTATCTAAGAGTTGGAGAAAGCAATGATAGAAGTACTAAAGGAACTTCTCAATATGTTTGGGCTTTACAAGACATAAATTTTGAAGTTGAAAAAGGAGAAGTTTTAGGTATTATTGGAAAGAATGGTGCAGGAAAATCTACACTATTAAAAATACTATCTAAAGTTACAGGTCCAACTACTGGGGAAATTAAAACGAAAGGTCGTATTGCTTCTTTATTAGAAGTTGGTACAGGGTTTCATGGTGAAATGACGGGTAGAGAAAATGTATACCTAAATGGCGCTATTTTGGGAATGACTAAAAACGAAATTTCTTCTAAAATTGAAGAAATTATTGAGTTCTCTGGTTGCCAACGCTATATAGATACACCTGTAAAAAGATATTCTTCTGGTATGACAGTTAGACTAGCATTTGCTGTTGCTGCATTTTTAGAGCCAGAAATATTGGTGATTGACGAGGTTCTTGCAGTTGGAGATTCAGAATTTCAGAAAAAAGCTATTGGGAAAATGCAGGATATTTCCAGAACCGATGGACGTACCGTTTTATTTGTTAGTCATAATATGAGCGCAATTAAAAATTTATGTACTAGAGCTATTTTACTTGAAAACGGTAAAATTAAATCTACTGGAAATGTTGAAGATATAATAAATTTATATCTAGTACAGATGCAAAAAAATAAAGAATCGTTTAAAGATTTGGAAAGAAAAGGGAATGGTTTAGTTAAAATAAAATCTATACTTATTACTACTAATGGAAAAGATTTCCATGGCACTGTTGGTTCGCCATTGATGTTGCAGTTTGAATTACAAAATGATATTAAAGCAAAAGTTTCAGATGTACGATTGGATATAAGAATTGATGATAGCCTAGGACAGAAGTATGCTTGGTTAAGTACTGCTATCCAGTCTTTTGATAATAACAACAATGTTGCTGAAAAAATAAGCTTTCATTTAGATAAACTTAATTTACAAAAAGGCATATATTATATAACAACTTATTTAGAATATAAGGGAGAAACTTCTGATTGGATACAAAATACTACAGATTTTGAGATTTTAGATGGTAAATATTATGATTCAGATGCTAAAATACCAAACAATCAAGGTAAACTTTTATTAGATTATTCAATACAACATAATTAGATGAGTTATTTAAAAAAAATATTTAAGTCTAAGAAAAAAGTAGTAGAGTATACTCAAAATGACTGGTTGAGAGAGCTAGATTGGGCAAACGTCTATCATGATAGTATAAGAGGTAGACCTTATTTAGAAGATCTACCATTAAATGTTGGTAGATGGGCTGGTAATTATGCTTTTTTCTATGTTTTAAATAGAATTATGCATGACTATAAGCCTAAAAAAATAATTGAATTTGGATTAGGAGAATCCACAAAATTTGTAGCATCATGTATTGAAGGTCTTAAATATGAATGTGATTATTTGATTATTGAACAAAATGAAGATTGGAAATCAATCTTTGAAGCTAATAATAAATTATTAGCAAATTCTAATATTTTACACTGCCCGTTAATTTCTAGTACAATAAATGGATTTAATGTTAATTCTTATAAAGATTTAAAATCTAAAATCAATTATAATGCAGATTTTTATATTATTGATGGCCCTTTTGGTAGTGATAGATTTTCTAGGTACGATATTTATTATTTAGCAGAAGAATTAGATGCTAAAAGTGAGTTTATTATTTTAATTGATGATTGTCAAAGGGTTGGAGAACAAGACACTTTTAATGCTTTGCAAAATTTATTTAAACAAAAGAAAATAAATTATTACGTAGCTGAATATGGAGGTGTTAAAACCTTTAAGCTGTTAGTTTCTTCAAAGTATAGATATTCTACTACTTTTTAAGTTATAATATATCTAATAAAAGCATTCTAAATGTGATGAAAATACTTAAAATTAAATTAGAAAGTAATAGAGTTTACGGATTAGACATTTTAAGAGCTTTAGCAATAATATTTGTTGTATTAGGTCATACCGAAAATATTTTGCCAGATTCTAAATTTAAAATTATTGAATTTTTTCTTTTCGATGGAGTTGGAGTGTTTTTTGTTTTAAGTGGTTTCTTAATTGGAGGAATACTTTTGAAAATATTAAATAAAGGAGATTTTACTTATGTAAAACTAAAAAATTTTTGGTTAAGGCGATGGATTCGAACACTTCCTAATTATTTTTTGATACTAACGATCTTAATAATACTAAATCTTTTATTTACAAAAGGATTTAGTGTTAAAGAATATATATCATACTTCTTTTTTACTCAAAACCTGTTTTATGAACATCCGCTTTTTTTTACAGAAGCCTGGAGTTTAAGTGTAGAGGAGTGGTTTTATTTAATAGTACCTTTTTCTTTATTTGTATTGGGCTTATATAGAAAATCGGTTTTAAAAAAGAATTTATTAATAACAATAGGTGTAATTGTTTTAAGTGTTACTTTTTATCGTTATTTTAAGTTTGTGAACTTAAATGAGACAGGTAATTATGGTTTGCTCTTTGCAAGACAAGTGTTTACAAGATTAGATAGTTTAATGTATGGCTTAGTTGGTGCTTATGTTAATTTTTACTACAAAGATTTTTGGTTAAAAAATAGATATTTTTTTTTAGTTCTTGCAATTTGCTTTCTTCTTCTTTATAAATATATAGAGATTTTTGCCTTCACACCTTTTTATTATTGTGTAATTTCATTTTCATTAACTTCTATAATAACACTATTCTTTTTACCATTTTTGAGCAATTTAAAAGATGGATCAGGTTTTATTTATAAGACAATAACATATATTAGTTTAACATCTTATTCTATATATCTTGTTAATTTTTCAATTGTAAAATTTTGGATATTACCAAATATTAATTTATATTTTTTGTATGAAATTAATGGTTATTTACATTTATCAATTAGACTTTTAATATATTGGGGTATTACCTTTTTGATATCTATTATATTATATAAATATTTTGAAATACCAACAACAAAGCTAAGAGATAAATTTACAAGAAAAACTAATGAATAAATTAAAACTACTTGTTGTACTTGTTAATTATGGGAATGAGCAATTAGACTATTTATCAGAGGTGATTTCTGTATTAAAAAGTTTCAAGAATTATAGTGTAACAATAATTGTGCAAAGTAATATTCCTTTAGACATAAAAGGAATAGACATAGTAAACGTTGTAGAGTTAGAAGATTACCAATTATTACCATTAACTTGTAGGAAAGAAATTTGGGATAGAAAAGATAATTTTGATGTTTTTATTTATGGCGAGAATGATCACTTGTTTTTGGAAAAACATGTAGACAAGCATTTAGAGTATGAAGCTATTTTACCCAAAAATAGAATTACGGGTTTAATTCAGTTTGAAGAGAATGAATTAGGTAGGTATTATCCTGGTTACCATCATCACTTCGAGTGGGATTTTAAATCGGTAGAGACTTATAAAGGTAAAACTTTTGCTCATTTTATAAATGCACATCAAGCTTCCTTTATTTTGTCTAAAACTCAGTTGCATAAAGTTGGAACACAATTCCGTTTTACGGAACTGGTTGAAGATGCTCCGTTGTCGTTTATTGATAGAGTTTTTAATAAACTAAAAAAACACTTTAACAAACCATTAAAGTGTTTAAATAACCATAGTGTAAAATGTAAAGTAAATACAGATATATATGATTATGGAGGTATGAAAAAATTAATATGTATTTCGGAATTTGAAGATAACTTAATTCATCACTTACCTAATTTGTATATAGATGGTTTAAGAGGGCGAAATAAATTTAGGTCAGATTCTAAAAGGATGAATGATAGTTTAAAAAGATTATTGCGATAAAAGGAAGATGTTTGTTTTTAGAACTATATATCTAGCAAAATAAAATATATAAGATAACCCTAAAACAAATTTTGTACATTTGATTTTACTTATACGTAAAAGATTAGAGTTGTAAATGTAAAAGTACTTTTAATGTTGATTGAAATTAATATGGTTAAAGTTAAGGATTATTAGAAAATAGAGTGTATGAGCGCAATATATTTAAACGAAAAATATAAAGATTTACTTGAGGTTTCAAAAAAGAATACTTCTTCATATCAAAATGGAACACCTTTTCCAAATATCTCATTTGATAATTTTTTTAAACCAGAATATTTAGACAAAGTGTTGTTAGAATTTCCTGACTTATCATCAATACAGAATTCAAAAAAATATGATAATTCCAAAGAGATAAAATTTACAGGTAAAGGAGAACTCTATTTTGGAGATGAAACAAAAAAGTTTATGCATTTTTTAAATTCAGAACCATTTTTAAACTTTTTACAAGTACTTACAGGTATAGAAGAACCTTTAATTGCCGATCCTTATTTTATTGGTGGAGGACAACATGAAATAAAGAAAGGCGGGCTGTTAAAAATCCATGCAGATTTTAATAAACATCCAAAATTAGGTTTAGATAGACGTATAAATCTTTTAGTATATTTAAATAAAGATTGGAAGGATGAATATGGAGGTAACTTTGAATTGTGGGGTGAGAATATGAAAAAATGTGAAAAAAAATTTTTACCAATATTTAATAGAATTGCTATATTCAATACTACAGATTTTTCTTATCACGGACATCCAGATCCATTGGCATGTCCTGAAGAAAGGAGTAGAAAATCACTCGCCTTATATTATTATACAAATGGGAGACCACAAAGTGAAACAAATAATGGACTTGAAGATCATTCTACTTTATTTAAAGCAAGGTTAGATAATAAAGAAGATAAAGCGGTATTTGATAAAAATAATAGCATTAAAAATATGATAAAGGGCTTTGTTCCTCCTCATGTTCTTAAAATTGTAAAAATATTTATAAGAAAGAAATAATAATAATAATGAACTAGACTTTTATTGTTTTATTGAGAATGATATAAGAAATAATTCATCATCTACCAAACATATATATAGATGGACTAAAAGGACGAAATAAATTTAGATCAGATAGTTTAAAAATGGAAGTAGCATTGTCAAAACTTTTAAAATAAATAAAATGAAGTTTTCAATTGTTTTTTTAGCAAACACCAATAATGAATCTGTTTATAAGATGAATTTAGATGCGCTAAATTCATTTGTAATAAGTGCAGAAAAGGCAAATTTAGAATTTGAAATTATTTTTATAGAAAGTAATGTAACTTCAAACTATACATATTCTATAAAAAACTTTATAGAAATTAAACCTAATTTAGATTTTAATTTTCACAAGTTTGCTAACATTGGATTAAGGCAATGTTCAGGAGATTATTATATTTTATCTAATAACGATGTTGTTTTTGATGAGTTATGGTTAGTAGAATTAAAAAAAACAATTCAAAATAATCCTCATGTTTTATCATTTTCACCATTAGACAAATCATCTAATAAATTATCAAAAAACGTAATAGAAAGTCAGGAACTAATACTTGGATACCAAATACAAAAACATATTACAGGTTGGTGTTTTATTATGCATAAATCAGTTTATAAAAAAATAAAACAGTTAGACGAAAAGTTTAATTTTTATTATGCAGATTTTGATTATGCTATGCAATTAAGACAATATAATATTTTACATGCGTTAGTAACAAAGTCTAAGGTTCAACATTTAGAAGGTAAGAGTTCTACTAAAGTAAAAAAAGAAGTTTTTGATTTGCCTAAAAACACACCTAAGTATATTATAAGAGAAAATTGGACATGGGTTTTGTCTAATAAAAAGATGATTGAAGGCTTAATTCTTTTTCATAAAAAGTGGGGAAGTAGAAAAAAAGTAAAACTTAAAATAATATTAGGAAATTATTTAGATAGATGTAATCTAGGTTTTGTTAATAGATACCTGTTTAAGCTTTAATAATTATTATTTAATGTCATTTTATTTATGTAAAACTATCTGTCGATTATTCTAGATAGAGACCTTAAAAAAGAAGACCTTCTTAAAATTATAAAAAATGAAAATAATTACCGTTATTTGGTATTATTAATATAAAATATCTTGAGTATCAAAACTATGTATCAATCAACATATTTAATTACAGGTGGAGCAGGAAATGTTGGAAGTGCTTTAGCAAACAGACTATCTGAAGACAATACTAATTTAATTGTCATTATAGATAACTTATCTACGGGTTGTATTGACAAAGTGCCAAAAAAAGACAATGTAATTTTTATTAAATCTAACGTTAATAAATATAACGATATAGCTCCAGTTTTTGCTAAATTTAGTTTTGATTATGTTTTTCATTATGCTGCATTAGTAGGTGTAATTAGAACTTTAGAAAATCCAATACGAGTTTTAGACGACATTGATGGAATTAAAAATGTATTGTCATTGTCTAAAAACACGTCTGTTAAACGTGTATTTTATTCAAGTTCATCTGAAGTTTATGGAGAACCTTTCGAGATTCCCCAGAATGAAAAAACAACACCATTAAACTCTAGACTTCCATATGCTATTGTAAAAAATGTTGGTGAGGCATTCTTTAAATCTTATCAAAAAGAATACGGTTTAGATTATACCATATTTAGATTTTTTAATACGTATGGACCAAATCAAAGTGAAGATTTTGTAATTCCTAAATTTATAAAATTAGCATTAAGAAATGAGCCTATTCATTTATATGGAGATGGACAACAGACAAGATCCTTTTGTTATGTTTACGATAATATAGATACTTGTATTAATGCTATATCTGATCCGACATGCATAAACGATGTGGTTAATGTTGGAAGTGATATAGAGCAAACTATTTTATCTTTAGCACAAAGCATCATTAAACTAACAAATTCTAAAAGTGAAATTATAAACGTTGCGCCATTAGAAGAAGGAGATATGACTAGAAGATGTCCAGATACGACTAAAATGAAACGTATTTTGAAGCGGGATTTATTGCCGTTGGAAGATGGGATTCATAAATTATTAGATTTTTATTCTAAATCTTAAATATGAGGAAAGGCGTTAATCCAACAAAAGGAGGGAGATTTGTAGTTAAGGAAGAATGTAATCACAGAATTATTATTCCTGTCCATATTCCACATGAAAATGATTACTTTAAAGATGCATATAAAATATTTTTACTATGCTTAGAATCAGTGTTAAAAACCGCTAGTTCTAAAATTAAGATTTCAATAATAAGTAATAAATGTAATGCAGAAATTAACGAACGTTTATTAAAACTCTATAATCAAGGAAATATAGACGAGTTAATTATAGAAAAAGAAGGTATTGGAAAAATTAACAGCATACTAAAAGCTATTAGGACCGTAGAAGAGCGCTTGGTAACTATTACCGATGCAGATGTGTTATTTCTTAATAATTGGGAAGATGAAGTGGTTAACGTTTTTAAAGCATTTCCTAAAGCGGGATCTGTTTGCCCCGTTCCTGTATATAGAAAGCATCTAGATTTAACTTTTAATATTTGGTTTGACAACTTTTTTAATAACCGTATTAGATTTAAAACTGTTAAAGATAGAGATGCATTAGAAATGTTTGCTAAAAGTATTGGTTGGTCTTATTTACCAGAGGAATATGGAGATACTATTGGAACAATAAAGGGGAAAGATCATTTAATTGCTGCTCTAGGTTGTTCTCATTTTGTAGCTACTTATAAAATAGAAGTGTTTAAAACATTACCTCAAAAAAATACAGCTTACTTAATTGATGGAGATAGCGAATTTGTATATTTGGATAAACCAGTAGCTTTAACAGATGGGTATAGATTATCAACATATTCTAATAATGCTTACCATTTAGGAAATGTTTTTGAACCATGGATGCAAACTTCATTTGATAATCTAAAAGTAATAGAACAAAAAATTATTGATTATACCTCATTAAAAGTATTAAAGAAAGCCCCTATTAAATACTTTATAATTAATATTTTTTTTAAACGTGTTATAAAATATAAACCTTTGTTGAGGTTGGCTTTAAAACTTAAAGGTTTAACAAAAAAGCAGATCTTAAACTATGTTAACAAAACAAACTAAAAAAGATGATAAATAGAATTTTACAAAAATTAGGTATAGATACAAGAAAACCCTTTCAAAAACATGATGAATTTTGGAAACAAGAAGTTTTTTTTAAATCTATTCCAGATCGTATCCCGTTTTTTGAAGGTTTATGTGCTAATCAAAATGTTTTACATTTTGGATGTACAGATTGGCCAATCTTTGACCCTAGTTATAATTTGCATATTAAACTATCTAAAGTAGCTCTTAATATTCATGGTTTTGATATTGATAAAGACGGTATTGATAACTTAAAAAAACATGTAAATCAACCTTATTTTTCAGATTTTAAAGCGATTAATAACACCCATTATAATGTTTGTTTAGTGCCAGAAACTATTGAACACGTGGATAATGTTCGAACATTTTTAGAAGGTTTATCAACAGTAAACGCAGATGCATTTTATATCACTGCTCCTAATTGTTTTGCTAAAGCGCATATGGACAGGAATTTTTATAGTAAAGATAAAATTATTGAAGTTGTTCATCCAGATCATAATTGTTGGTATAGTCCATTTACGTTAAAAAATCAGATCGAAAAATACTCTAGCCTTAAAGTTGTTGAAGTTTTTTTACTTAATGATGATGAGATGGTGTGTTGTAAAGCTGTTCCAGAAAATAAAATTTAAAGTGAAACTATTAAAAAGAATATATAAATTTCTTTTAGGGCTCTTTTATCTTTTTAAGTTCAGAATTCTTGAAGTTACAAAGATAAAAGAAGCAAATGTTGTTTTGTTTATTCCTTATTATCATACAGGAGGAGCAGAAAAAGTTCATCTTGATATTATTAAAGCATTAAAAAATCAAAGGTGTTGCGTTATTTTCACACATTCGTCTGCTACATATAATTTTTATGAAGATTTTAAAAAATATGCAGAAATAATTGAGCTAAATGATATAATTAATAAAAAATCAAGTTTTCTTAAAGCGGCACTAAAAAAATATATTTTAAGAAGTATAAACAACAGTAAAACTATACATTCTGTTTTTGGGTGTAACACAAATTATTTTTACGAGTTATTACCAGAAATAAAAACTAATTTAAAACGTATAGATTTAATTCATGCATTAAGTAAAAAAGACGAAAGAGAATCTATGTTTGCTAAAAGTAGTTATTATATTGATTTTAGAATCTGTATTAATACTAAAGCAAAAAATGATTTGATATATATATATAATTATTATAAGATAGATCCAAAATTTACAGATAGGCTTATTATTATTGAGAATGGTGTAGTTGTTAGTAAAGCTACGAAAGTTAATTTAGACTCTAAGCAAAATATAAAATTTGGTTTTATAGGACGTTGGTCTAAAGAGAAAAGACCTGAAGTGTTTTTGGAGGTAGCAAAACATATTAAGGCTAAATTTCCACAAGTAGATTTCGTTATGGCAGGAACAGGAATGAAAGCAAATTTAAAAGAAATTAATATTTCAGGAGTTCAGTTTCTAGGTGAAATAACGAAGAAGAATGTATTAGAAGATTTATATAAAAGTTTAACAGGAATTATAGTCCCTTCAGTATATGAGGGGTTTCCTATGGTAATAATGGAATCAATGGTTTTTGGAGTTGTACCATTATCAACCGATGTTGGTGGGATTAGTCAACATATTAAACATTTAGAAAATGGTATGTTAGTTCTTTCTATAACTCATTGTCAATTAGTTAAAGACTTTATTAAGCATATTACTTTTTTAATAGAAAATAAAAATGAATTAAAACATATGTCAAATTCATCAAAAGCATATGCAGTAACTAATTTTAGTATTGAAAAATTTAATACATCGTATCAAAACTTATTTAAAATAGCTTAATGAAAATCTTAATGGTAGCTATTCCAAACCAGCACTTTTTTAGATGGGTTGCTCAATTAGAGGAATCAGGCTTTGATGTATTTTGGTTTGATATTACAGATAGTGGACAAAAAACCGAACAAATTTCTTGGGTAAATCAAATAAAAAAGTGGAAACTAAAATGGGATTTCCCTCTGCGTACAACATTAAAACAAAAAGTACCTTCAGTCTATAAGTTAACTCAATATATTAACGAAACAAATTCTAATACCGCATTTTTTAAAACAGTTAATAAAATACAGCCAGATATTATTCAATGTTTTGAGATGAAATTAGCAGGATTACCAATTTTAGAAACGCTAAATAAGTTTAAAAACATCCCTTTAGTTTATTCATCTTGGGGAAGCGATTTGTTTTATTTTAAAGAATTAGGAACACCTAAAGAAAAGGTAAATGCATTTCTATCAAGAGTTAATTATTTAATAACAGATTGTAAAAGAGATCAATATATTGCACGAGAAAATGGATTTAAAAATACACTTTTAGGCGTGTTTCCGGGAAATGGAGGAATAGATTTAGGGATTAACTCAATTGTTTTACCAAAAGAAAGAAAATGTATTATAATTAAAGGCTATCAATTTGATGTAGGTGAGGCAATTCAAGTTTTAAAAGCAATAGAAGTTTTACCAGAACAAATAAAGAAAAACTATACCTTTATTATATATAGTGCAGACAAAGAAATTAAAGCATTTATAAGTAACTCTAAATATTTAAATAATGTTAAATTTAAAATATTAGAACGTCATATTAAAGTGCCTAATCAGGAGTTAATAACACTAATGTCTAAAAGTATAATACATATAGGCAATAATTTATCCGATGGAATGCCAAATACAATGTTGGAAGCAATGTCCCAAGGTTGTTTTCCAATTCAATCCAATCCTGGTAATGCAACAGCTGAAATTATAAAAGATGGTTTTAATGGATATTTAATTAATAATCCTTACGATTTTGAATCAATTTCAAAGTTCATTATTTCAACTTTAAATAATGAAGACTTAATAAACAACGCTATGCAATATAATATTCAGTTTATAAAAGACCATTACAATCGCAATGTATTAAAATCGGAAATTGTAAATTTGTATAAATCAATTATATTAAATTAATGGATGTTTCTATATTAATAGTAACTAAAAATAGATCTAAAGAATTAGCTTTAACGTTAAGTATAATAGAGAATTATATAGATTTATCTAAGCATGAAGTTTTAGTTTTTATTGATGGTTGCAAAAAAACTGAAGCTATAATAGAAAATTATAAATGGGTAAATTGGTCTAAAACCGACGTTAGTTTAGGCGCTTCTCCAGCAAGACATGAGCTTTATAAAAAAGCATTAGGAACTATTTTTATTGGTTTTGATGATGATGCACATCCATTATCGCCTTTTTTTATAAAAGATGTTCAAGATTTATTTAAAGAAACTAAAAACCTTGGTGTTATAGCTTTTAAAGAAATTAAAGGTGTTTTTAGTTCAGACGAAATTGCTTTAAAATCAGCTATAGAAGATAATGAAACCTATTTTACAAACGATTTTATAGGTTGTGGTTTTGCTATAAGTAAAGTGGCTTACAATAGTACAAATGGTTTTCCTTTGTGGATGACAATTTATGGTGAAGAAACCTGTGTTGCCATAGAGGCTTTAAATAATAATTACAATATTTTATATACAAATACAATAAAAGTAAACCATAGAGTAGATGTAGCAAAAAGATTACATTCTGGTCGGAATTATTTTAGATTTCAACATCAATTAACTAATATTATAAATTATTATTTGGTGTATTATAAAAAACCAATAAAACCCATTCTTAAAGCTATATTGCATAATGGGAATAAGTACGCTTTAAAAAACACAAATTATTTTAAAAATTACTGTAAAGCATTATTTAAAGTTTTAATTAATTTGCCAAAAACACTTAAGTACAGAAAGCCAATTTTATTAAATAGATTAAATTCATTTAAAAAATTAAAAGCACTTAAATATTAGTTAGTTATATGTTAGTAAGAATATGTCGTTATTATAAATATCCTGATATTAAGAGGCAAACACCTAATCAATCTTTTGTATGGCAAGGAATAACCTTTACAGAAGAAGAGGTTGATGAGTGTGATTTTTTAATCATTTTAGATTACCCTAAAACCGATTTTAGCGTAAAAGTACATCCAAATAATATTTTGCATATTAGTTTAGAGCCAGCAAACGAAGTGTCTAAATATAGGCAATATGCAAATAGTCAAGTTTCTCACGTTTTTAATCAAATTGCAACTAAAGATATTTTTACTAAATCGCAACCTGCATTACCTTGGCATTTAGATTTAGACTACGATGCTTTTAAAGCATTGAAGCCAGATGATTTAGCAAAAGAAGATAAAATAGTTTGGGTTACTAGTAATCAAAGAAGTTCAAAACAACATAATGAACGAATGGATTTCTTAGATTCAATATCTAATCTCGATTTTGTAAAATTATACGGAAGAGGAATTAATCCTGTAGATAGTAAGCTAGAAGTTATGAAGACTGCAAAATATGCAATTGCTTACGAGAATTTTAAAAACCCATATAACTGGACAGAAAAAATATCAGATTGCTTTTTAAGCTTCACTGTGCCTTTATATTATGGCTGTGATAGAGTAGAAGACTATTTTCCTAAAGAGGCTATTATTCAAATAGACCCTAAGGATAAACATATAAAAACATTCCTAAAGGAAATAGTAACAAAAAATAAATATCAAGAAAAATTAGAGGCTTTATCAGAAGCTCGAAATTTAGTCCTAGACACATATCAAATATTTCCATTTTTCACCAATCAGATTAATGCTATAATTGCGAGAGATGGTTTAGGTCGGTTTTTAGATAAAAAAGTAGTTCATTTTAAAGGTGGAGATGCTTATTTTAATAACTATCCTAAGGTTTTAAAACTTCAAAAATTAAAACGAAGAGTAATTTTAAAATTAAAAAATATAACAAAATAGATGTTTTTTAATTCATTAGATTTTGCCATATTTCTACCTATAGTTTTTGTTCTATACTGGTTTATAACACAAAAACAATTAAAATTGCAAAACGCATTAATTGTTTTAGCTAGCTATACCTTTTATGGTTGGTGGGATTGGCGATTTTTAAGTTTAATAGTTTTTAGCTCTTTAATCGATTTTACTATTGGTTTACTCCTTAAAAAAGAAGAACATCAAACTAAACGCAAATTGTTATTATGGTTAAGTATTTGCATTAATTTAGGTTTTTTAGGCTTTTTTAAGTATTATAATTTTTTTGTAGATAATTTTGTACAAGCATTTTCTTTCTTTGGGTCTGAAATTCAATCTAATACATTAAATATTATTTTACCTGTTGGAATTAGTTTCTATACATTTCAAACACTTAGTTATACTATAGATGTATATAAAGGAAAACTCAAACCAACAAGAGACCTAACAGCATTCTTGGCATTTGTAAGTTTTTTTCCTCAATTGGTTGCTGGTCCAATAGAACGTGCTACAAATTTATTGCCTCAATTTTATAAAAAAAGAAAATTTCATTATTCTAAAGCAGTAAATGGATGTAAACAAATTTTATGGGGATTATTTAAAAAAGTAGTAATTGCAGATAGTTGCGCTACATATGCTAATATTATATTTAATAATCACGAAGATTTTTCAGGAAGTAACTTAGTGTTAGGTGCTATATTTTTTACGTTTCAAATTTATGGTGATTTTTCAGGATATAGCGATATAGCAATAGGAACATCACGATTATTTGGGTTTGATTTAAAACAAAATTTTGCATTCCCTTATTTTTCAAGAGATATAGCAGAGTTTTGGAGACGTTGGCATATAAGTTTGTCTACTTGGTTTAGAGATTATTTATATATTCCTTTAGGTGGAAGTAAAGGAGGAACATTAATGAAAGTAAGAAATACCTTTATTATCTTTATAGTAAGTGGATTTTGGCATGGTGCTAACTGGACATTTATTGCTTGGGGATTTTTAAATGCACTTTATTTTTTACCCTTATTATTAACTAATAAGAATAGAGTAAATACTAATGTTGTGGCAGAGAATAGCTTCTTACCATCAATAAACGAGTTGTTTAAAATGGCGCTAACATTTTCTCTTACTGTTTTTGCTTGGATATTTTTTAGAGCAGAATCAATTTCACATGCCTTTAGTTATATTGATGCTATGCTTAATGAAAGCATATTTAAAATACCGGAAGTAAGACCAAAATATATATTGATTTTATTGGTGCTTTTTATGGTGATAGAATGGCTAGGTAGACGAAATTATTTTGCTATAGAAACGTTATTTGCTAAAAATCCACAATTTATTAAATGGGGTTTTTACATTTTATTAGGAATAACAATATTAGTATTTAGTAATGGAGAAGAACAAGAATTTATTTATTTTCAATTTTAAATGAAGCAGTTTTTAATAAAGCTAGTAATATTTGCAGTCCTTTTCTTTGTTTTAGAAAAAGTGCTTTGGTTTGTTATTGAAGATGCTTCTGTAAGAACTTACGATAAGCGTTTGGAAAAAATTATTAATGGAGAAATAAACAAGGATATTATTATTTTAGGTTCATCTAGAGGTGCAAGAAATATTTTGGCTGGCGAAATAGAAAAAAAAACAGGTTTAAAAACCTATAATTTATCTTATTTAGGTTCTGATATTCATTTCCATATGTATATGTTAAAGACGTTATTGAAAAATAACATAACACCTAAAAAAATAATATTATCTACAGATGGAAAATTTCAATTCGCTAACGATTCTTCATTGGTATTTAGATATGATAAATTAAATCCATTAGTAAAATATAACTCAATTTTAAAAAAACTTCAGACAGATAATAAAAAATCAAAAGCATCTAGCTGTTTTTATGCCTTACGTGTTCAATTGTCTCAATTTAACTTTAAAACTCAAAAAGCTTCAAAATTAAATACTTTAGATTCATTTGGTTCTAAACCTTACCTTTATAAAAACAGTTTAAAAAACAAGAAATCTCTAAATTTTGATGAAACGAACTTGATCTATAATAAAAATACAGAAAACTTATTAAAAGTAGAAGTTTTTATAAAGTTTCAGGAATTATGTATAGAAAATAATATTGAATTAATCTGTGTTATTAATCCAGGTTTTAGAACGTATGATTACTCATTTACTAAAAGATTTAAAAAGACGCTTAAAAAGGAAACAAGACTATTTATTTACGATACATTAAATCCAGTTTATAAATCAATAAATAGTTTCCATGATGAATCTCATTTATCTTTTGAAGGCGCAAAGGTTTTAACAGATGAAATTATTAACTTTGTAAAAAAAGAATCCAATTAATATTATATAATATTGTATTCTAAATTATAGATTATATGAAAGTAGCCTTAGTAACAGGAATTAATGGACAAGATGGGTCTTATTTAGCCGAACTTTTATTAGAAAAAGGTTATATGGTTCATGGTATTATTCGTAGAAGTTCTACCTTTAATACGCATAGAATAGAACACTTATATATAGATAATTTATTAAAAGATCAGCATAAGAGTCAGAATATAAAATTGCATTATGGTGATATGACGGATGGTTCTAACCTAATCCGTTTGGTTCAAGAAACTCAGCCAGATGAAATTTACAATCTTGCGGCGCAATCTCATGTGAAAGTATCTTTTGATATGCCAGAATATACGGCTGAGACAGATGGTATTGGAACTTTAAAGTTATTAGAAGCTATTAGAATTTGCGGGTTAACTAAAAAGACACGTATTTATCAAGCATCAACATCAGAGTTGTATGGTAAAGTACAAGAGGTTCCGCAAACAGAAACAACACCTTTTTATCCGCGGTCACCTTATGGTGTAGCTAAGCTTTATGCTTTTTGGATTACTAAAAATTACAGAGAATCTTATGATATGTATGCTGTAAACGGAATTCTTTTTAATCACGAATCTGAACGTAGAGGAGAAACATTTGTAACACGTAAAATTACTTTAGGCGCATCGCGTATAGCTAAAGGTATTCAAGAAAAATTATACTTAGGAAACTTAGATGCAAAAAGAGATTGGGGGTATGCTAAAGATTACGTACAATGTATGTGGTTAATGTTACAACAAGACGTTCCAGAAGATTATGTTATTGGTACAGGAGTACAATATACTGTTAGAACATTTTGTGAGTTAGCATTTAAAGAAGCTGGCTATGATATAAAATGGGAAGGCGCTGCAGAAAAAGAAAAAGGGCTTTGTGCTAAAACAGGAAAAGTTTTAATTGAAGTAGATTCTAATTATTACCGTTTAGCTGAAGTAGAAACACTTTTAGGAGATCCTACTAAAGCAAAAACCCAATTAGGTTGGAATCCTCAGCAAACCTCTTTTGAAGAGTTAGTTAAAATTATGATGAAACATGATTTAGAGTATGTTGTAAATTATAAAAACACCTATTAAGATGAAAATTTTCTTAACAGGAAATACAGGAATGGTTGGTAAGAATATTTTGGAATATCCAAAAGCAGTTTCTCATACTTTTCTGACGCCATTACGAAGTGAATTAAATTTAGAAGATCAACAAGCTGTAAGTAATTATGTGGCTAAACATCAACCAGATTTAGTTATTCATGCAGCAGGATTAGTAGGTGGTATTCAGGCTAATATGGCTAATCCAGTTAGTTTTTTGGTTAAAAATTTAGATATTGGCCGTAATGTAATTATGGCAGCGCAACAACATAGAGTCAAACAAGTTATAAACTTGTCTAGCTCATGTATGTATCCACGTAAGGCAACAAATCCACTGCAAGAAGATTTAATACTTAAAGGCGAATTGGAACCAACTAACGAAGGTTACGCTTTGGCAAAAATTGTGTCTACACGTTTATGCGAATACATTAATAAAGAAGACGATTTTTTTCAGTATAAAACTATAATTCCATGTAATTTATATGGAAGACATGATACCTTTTCTACTCAGTTTTCACATATGATTCCTGCGGTTATTAAGAAAATACATAATGCAGTTCAAAATAATGATAAATCTGTTGAAATTTGGGGAACAGGAGAAGCAAGACGTGAGTTTATGTTTGCTGAGGATTTAGCCGATTTTATATTTTATAGTATTGATAATTTTTCGAAATTACCTCAAAATACAAATGTTGGTTTAGGTACAGATTGGACCATTAATGATTACTACAAAACAGTAGCTGAGGTTGTAGGTTTTAAAGGTGAATTTATTCACGACACCACAAAACCAACAGGAATGATGCAGAAATTAATAGACGATACAAGACTTAAAGCATTTGGTTGGAGTGCAAAAACATCTCTTAAAGATGGGATTTCTAAAACCTATGATTTTTACAAAAACACACTTTTAAATGATTAAATATCCGTTAGCTACATCTACTTGGGATGATAAAGAAATTGAAGCTATAAACACAGTTGTAGCTTCAGATATGTATACAATGGGTAAACATGTCAATCAATTTGAAGAGGAATTTGCTAGTTTTGTAGGTTCTAAATATAGCGTTATGGTCAACTCGGGTTCATCAGCTAATTTATTAGCGGTTGCAGCTTTGTTTTATACTAAGAACCCTAAATTAAAACGTGGAGATGAGGTTATTGTTCCTGCTGTGTCTTGGTCAACGACGTACTATCCGTTATATCAGTATGGTTTAAAATTAAAGTTTGTAGATGTAGATTTACAAACATTAAATTTTGATTTAGATCAATTGGAGCAAGCTATTACAACAGATACAAAAATGATTTTTGCAGTAAATCTTTTAGGAAACCCAAACGATTTTGATGCTGTAAATAAATTGATAGAAGGCAAAGATATTATCTTATTAGAAGATAATTGCGAATCTATGGGAGCAGAATATAAAGAGAAACAAGCTGGAACCTTTGGTGTTATGGGAACATTTTCTACGTTTTTTTCTCACCATATGGCAACTATGGAAGGTGGATTAGTTGTAACAGACGATGAAGAATTATATCACGTATTAATAGCATTACGTGCGCATGGCTGGACAAGACATTTACCCAAAGAAAATAAAGTAGCAACTAAAAGCGACGATTGGTTTACAGAATCCTTTCGTTTTGTTTTACCAGGTTATAACGTAAGACCAGTAGAAATGTCTGGAGCAATTGGAGTACAACAATTAAAGAAATTACCAGGTTTTCTAGAAAAACGTAGAGCCAATGCATTAGTCTTTCAAGAGCTATTTAAAAATCATCCTGATTTTTACATTCAAAAAGACATTTCTAATAGTAGTTGGTTTGGATTTAGTTTAATTATTAAGCCGGAATCAGAATTACAACGTAAAGATGTGGTTAAAAAACTAACGGATAACAATATTGATTGTCGTCCAATTGTAACTGGAGATTTTACAAAAAATGATGTGTTAAAGTATTTTGATTACGAGATTTTTGGTGAAATGAAAAACGCTAAATATTTAGATACTCGTGGTTTATTTGTTGGGAATCATCAAATTGGATTAAAAGAAGAAATAGAGCATTTATTTAAGGTTTTATCCTAAGTTATAGATTAATCTTGTAATCCTAGAATATTTCGTTAATTTAGCTATTCTGTTAAAATTTGAAAAATGAAAAAAATAGGATTTATCCCTTTACGTAAAGGTTCAAAAGGTATACCAGGGAAAAATAAACGTAAAATGGTTGGTAGACCATTATTTACTTGGGTTTTAGGAGCTGCCTATTTTTCAGATTTGGATGAGGTTATTGTTTATACAGATGATGAGGATATTATTAAATTCATCAAAAAAGAATACCATTACACCACTAAAATTAAAGTTGTAGAAAGAGCTGAAGTTACTGCAACAGATTCAGCATCTACAGAATCTGCAATGTTAGCTTACGCAGAAAGTATAGACTATAATTTTGATGTATTTTGTTTATTACAAGCCACATCGCCTTTTACAACTTCAAACACTATAAATCAGAGTTTAGAAAAATTAAATCAAGGTTTCGATTCTACGGTAAGTGTTGTAAATACACATCGCTTTTTATGGAACGAAGATGGAACGCCAATAAATTACGATTATAATAATAGACCAAGACGTCAAGATTTTAATGGTTTATTAGTAGAAAATGGAGCTGTTTATACCTGTACTAAATTAGTTTTAAAAGAAAAACAAAATAGACTAGGCGATAAGGTTGGTATTGTAAAAATGCCAGAAGATGCTTTATTGGAAATAGATTCAGAATCAGATTGGATTGCTATAGAGCAATTATTAATAGAAAGACAACAGCGACAAAAAGAAGCTTCTAAAATCACACATTTTGTATTAGATGTAGATGGTGTTTTTACAGACGGAAGTATTACATATACAAAAGATGGCGAACATACCAAGCGTTTTGATATGCGAGATGGAATGGGCTTAGAGATTTTAAGACAATTTGGAATAAATGTTATTATTATGACAAGCGAAAATTCCGAATTAGTAGCTAAGCGTATGCAAAAACTACAGATTAAAGACACATATTTAGGAGTAAAAGATAAATTTACATTATTGAACAAAATAGCTAAAGATCAAGGATTGCCTTTAAGCAATTTTGCATATATTGGCGATGATGTAAACGATTTAGCTAACATATGTAGTGTTGGTTGGTCTTTTGCGCCAAATAACGCAACAGCAATAGTTAAATTAAATGCAGATGTAGTTTTATCTAAAGACTCAGCAAATGGGGCTATTCGTGAAGCTTGCGAATTTATAAAAACATACAATAAAAGATTTTAAAACAAATGGATATCAAAAAACCATACGTAATAGCAGAAATAGGTTGTAACCATAAAGGAAGTATGGAAACAGCTAAAGAGTTAATTAAAGTTGCAAAAATATTTTGTAATGTAGATGCTGTAAAATTTCAAAAACGTCATAATGTAGAGTTACTGACAAAAGAGCAATATAATGCACCGCATCCAAATGCTATAAACTCTTATGGAGATACTTATGGAGCGCATAGAGAATTTTTAGAATTTGATGTAAAACAACATCAAGAATTAAAAGATTTTTGCGAAGATTTAGGCGTGGTTTATTCTACATCTGTTTGGGATGTAACTTCTGCTAAAGAAATGGCATCTTTAAATCCTGAATTTCTTAAAATTCCTTCAGCTTGTAACAATAATGTAGCTATGTTAACGTGGTTATGTGAAAATTACAAAGGCGAAATTCATATTTCAACAGGAATGACAACTAAAGATGAAATTGGCGACTTAGTAGCGCTTTTTAAATCTCATAATAGAAATAAAGATTTAGTTCTTTATAACTGTACTTCAGGTTATCCAGTGCCTTTTAAAGATGTATGTTTATTAGATATTAATCTTTTAAAAGAAAAATACGGAAATGATGTAAAGCATATTGGTTTTTCTGGTCATCATTTAGGTATAGCAGTAGATGTTGCTGCCTATACGTTAGGTGCAAATGTTATAGAACGTCATTATACGTTAGATAGAACTTGGAAAGGAACAGATCATTCAGCTTCTTTAGAACCAATGGGATTACGTAAATTATCAAGAGATTTAACGGCAGTTTATGATGCATTATCATATAAGCCAACAGATATTTTACCAATAGAACAAGTACAACGCGATAAATTAAAAAACCAAAAAGGATAAGACGAATTACGATTAACGAGTTACAGTTTTTTTGAATTATAATATGTAAATGGTATGTTTTCTTAAATTATAATTCGTTTAATTTTTTTTAAATGAAACAAAAAAAAGTCTTTGTGTTTTTTCCTGATGGCGTAGGATTAAGAAACTTTGCTTTTACCAATTTTAAAACCATTGGTGAGCAAATGGGTTTTGATATTACGTATTGGAATAATACTATATTTTCTTTAAAAGATAATTTAGGGTTTAATGAGGTTAAGATAGAGAATCATCAAATAAACCCATTAACACCATTATACACAAGAGCCAGAAAACGTGTTGAATTAAATGTTTCTGAAAATAAATTTAACGATTCTGTTTATCCAACCTATAAATTTCCATTTAATTATAAAGGCTTAAAAAACACAATTAAAAGTTTATATACTAAGATTTTAATAGCACAGTATAATTCTGAAAAAGGTGTAGAACGTATTCGTGAAAAAATTAATGCTTTAGAACGTAAGAACCCTAAATATGCGTATTGTAAAGCACAGTTAGTAGAGCATAAACCAGATTTAGTATTCTGTACAACACAACGTGCAACGCAATCTATATCGGCTTTATTAGCCGCTAAAGATTTAGGAATTCCTACAGTAGCATTTGTCTATTCTTGGGATAATGTACCAAAAGCAATGCAAGTGGTAGAAACTGACTTCTATTTTGTGTGGAGCGAACATATGAAGCGTGAGGTGCTTCAGTATTATCCATTTGTTAAAGAAAATCAAATTTTTGTTACGGGAACACCACAATTTGAACCTCATTTTGATGAAAGTTTAATAAAAGATAGAGCTACTTTTTTTGCTGAACAAAATTTAGATCCAAACAAAAAATACATTTGTTTTTCTGGAGATGATGAAACGACATCGCCATTAGATCAGTATTATTTAGAAGATTTAGCAAAAACCGTAAGAAACTTAAATTCTAAAGGCGAAAGCGTAGGAATTATATATCGTAAATGTCCAGTAGATTTTACCACGCGTTACGATAAAGTCGTAGAAGATTATAAAGATGTAATTACCAAAATAGACCCCATTTGGAAGCAAGTTGGTAGCCAATGGAATCAGGTTTTACCTGCAAAAGAAGATTTTGAAATGTTGGTAAATGTTTGCTATCATTCAGAAATGGTAACTAATGTTTGTTCAAGTACAGTTTTCGATTTTGTAGCTCATAGTAAACCTTGTATATATTATAATTACGAGCAGCCACAACTTATAAAAGGCATTAGAGATATAGGACAGAATTATAAATATGTTCATTTTAGATCTATGCCAACAAAAGAAGCTGCTGTGTTTTGTGAAGATAAAACAGAATTAGAAGCTATAGTTAAATCTGTTTTATATGGTGAAATATCAAATGTTTCAATAGGAAAATATTGGTTTAAGGTTATTGCAGGAGAAACACCAAGTGAATCTTCTAAGCATATTTGGGAAACGATAAAGACTTTAGTTTAACATGTTATTTAACTCCTTATTATTTCTGGCTTTTTTACCTACAGCTTTTTTACTGTATTGGTTTGTATTTAATAAAAAGTTAAAAACCCAAAACTGCTTTTTATTAATTGTTAGTTATATCTTTTATGGTTGGTGGGATTATCGTTTTTTAGCTTTAATATTATTTAGTACTATAATCGATTTTTTTGTTGCTAAAGCCATAGAGAAAACAGAATTAAAAAAGAAAAGAAAGCATTTATTATGGCTTAGTTTAACTGTTAATCTTGGACTTTTAGGTTTTTTTAAATATTATAATTTCTTTATAGAAAGTTGGGTTGAGGCTTGGCAAGATTTAGGTGTTGAAATGCACTCATCAACATTAAATATTATATTACCTGTAGGTATTTCGTTCTATACTTTCCAAACATTAAGTTATACTATAGATGTTTATAGAAAGCAATTAAAACCGACTAATAACTTTATAGAGTTTGCTAGTTTTGTTACCTTTTTTCCTCAATTAGTGGCTGGTCCAATAGAACGTGCTAGTCGTTTGTTACCTCAATTTCAAAAGGCAAGACAATTTAATTATGAATCTGCTAAATCTGGATTACATCTTATAATTTGGGGATTATTAAAGAAAGTCGTTATTGCAGATTCCTGTGCTATATATGTAAATAGTATTTTCTCTAATTATGAAACAGCAAGTTCTTTAACACTAGTTTTAGGTAGTATCTATTTTGCTTTTCAGATTTATGGCGATTTTTCGGGTTATTCAGATATGGCAATTGGTATTGCTAGATTGTTTGGCTTTGACTTAATGCGAAACTTTAATTATCCTTATTTTTCAAGAGATATAGCTGAGTTTTGGAGACGTTGGCATATTAGTTTATCTACTTGGTTTAGAGATTATGTTTACATTCCTTTAGGTGGATCTAAAGTGTCTAAATTATTACAAGTAAGAAATGTTTTTGTTATATTTTTAGTCAGTGGATTTTGGCATGGAGCAAATTGGACGTTTTTAGTTTGGGGTTTTTTAAACGCTTTATATTTCTTACCATTACTATTAAGGCAAAAAAACAGAAAACATATAGAAATGGTTAAGATTTCGTCATTTTCAAATGCTTTTAAAGTTGGGTTTCAGATGTTATCTACTTTTACTTTAACTTGTATAGCTTGGATTTTTTTTAGAGCAGATACTATTAGTATTGCAGTAAATTATATAAAACGAATTTTTACTTTTAATTATAAAATCGAATATCTAAGTATAGAACGCTATTCTGTTGAGCTTTTATTACTAATCTTCTTTTTTGTTTTAGTAGAATGGTTTAGTAAAACCAAGGAAGAACCTATTAGTGGGAAATTGGAATACCTTAGAGTTATAGTATGTATTTTAATTATTTTTGTGTTAGGAAGTTATTCTAATCCGCAAAATTTTATTTATTTTCAATTTTAAATGAAGCGTTTTTTACTGTATATATTAAGTGTTAGTTTAGTGATTGTAGTTTTACTTTTTGCTACGGATTACTTATATACAAGTGTATACAAAAAAAATATAACAAACAGTAAGTTTCAATTTGTAAGAGGATTTAAAGACAAAAAAATAAATTATATTTTTTTAGGCTCTTCAAGAGTAGAAAATAATATTAACCCAAAAATTATTACAAATATAACGGGTAAAACTGCAGTGAATTTTGGATTTCAAGCTGCTAGATTAAAAGATATTATGCTTTTATTAGAGCTTATAGAGTTCTACAATATTAAATCAGAAAAAATATTTATTCAATTGGATTATATTTACAATATGCCAGAAGGTAATTCTCATATTATGGAATATCAACTGATACCATTTGTAAATGAAAACAAAGCGCTTAATACCTTTTTTCAAAATAAAAAAGATGATTTTTTTATAAGTAAAATGCCTTTTTTACGCTATGCTTTGTATGATAATAAACAAGGGATAAGAAATATTACATCTAATATTTTTAAAAAAAGTAATCTGTTTACTGAGTATAACGGCTATTGTCCAAAAGAAGGTTCCGTTTTAAATACAACTTATGCATTACCAAAAAAACTTATAGAAAAGAATAAAATATTTGATTCTATGCGAACTTTTGTAAAAAATAAAAATCTAAATGTTACATTTTTTTGCGCACCAATAAGAAAGGATACAGAACATTTAAATTATATTTCTCAATTGTCTGATAAAATTTCAAATTTTAAAGATCTTTCTTTGGTACTAAAAGATGAATTATTGTTTTTTGATAATCTACATTTAAACAATAACGGCGCAACTAAATTTAGTAAATTAATTTTAGATTAAATTATTTTTTTATGCATATAGGTTATATAACATCAGAATATCCGAGTAAACGTGTTAAGCATGCTGCAGGAATAGCAACAAGTATTAAGAACTTAGCGGTTGCTTTGGTAAATAAAGGTGTAACAGTTTCGGTTTATGTATATCAGCAAAATGAAGATGCTATTTATGTGGAAAATGGTGTAAACATTCATTTAATAAAAACAAGATCATATAAATTTGCAACGTTTTATAAGTATAGAAAATTTCTTCAAAAATACTTAAAGACTGAAATTAGCACACACAATATTGATATTTTAGAGGCTCCAGATTGGACAGGAATTACTGCTTTTATGAAGCTTAAAGTGCCTTTGGTTATTCGTTTCCATGGAAGCGATGCTTATTTTTGTAAATTAGATAATAGAAAACAGAAATTTAAAAATTTTGTATTTGAGAAGTTAGCCTTAAAAAAAGCGAAAGCATATATAGCACCAACAACTTTTGCAGGAACAGAAACAGCTAAGATTTTTGGATTAAATCCAGATAAAATAAAAACGATATATTACGGCTTACAGTTAGATCATTTTAGTAATTCAAACCCAGATAATTTTAAATCTAATAGTTTGCTTTATATAGGAACAATTATTAGAAAAAAAGGTGTTTTTGAATTGGCAGAAATTTTCAACAAAGTAGTTGCTCAAAACCCAGTAGCAACTTTAACTTTAATTGGTGGCGATTCTCACGATATTAAAACAGGCGAGAAATCAACTTATAAATTAATAGAACAACTATTCACAGAAAAGGCTTTAAAACAAGTTAATTACCTTGGGAAAGTGCCTTATGAAACCATTCAGAATCATATAAAAGAAGCTCACGTTTGTGCGTTTCCTAGTTTTGCTGAAACTTTAGGAATGGTTACTATAGAATCTATGGCGCTACAAAAACCGGTTGTAAATACAAGTATTGGTTGGGCTCAAGAATTAATTAATAATGAAGAAGATGGTTTTTTAGTACATCCATCTAATATAGATTTGTATTCGAAACGAATTCTTTCACTTTTAAACGATAAAGAATTATCTAAGAAAATAGGTAAAAATGCTAGAAAACAAGTAGAAGCAAAGTTTGATATTATTAAAAATGCAGACATTAATATCGAATATTACAAGTCATTATTATAAATGTTAAAAGCGTTAAAAAAACATATAGGAAAAAAAGCAAGAGATTTTAAACTCTTAAAAAGGCATTTAAAACAATGGTCTTTTTCTAAACCTGCAAAAAAAAGAATTGTAGTTTGTTTTAATGGCGAAGTTTCTCATGGCGGTTTGGTAGACCGATTAAAAGGAATTATTTCTTTTTACGATATAGCTAAACAGTTAGATTACGATTTTTTTATTCAATTTAATAATCCATTTAATTTAGATGAATTTCTAGAACCTAACCTTTATAATTGGAAAATATTAGATAAAGAGGTGGAATTTGTTTTAGGTAAAACGAAGCTTGTAAACTGTATCAATCAGTTTGATTATAATCCGTTACAAGATATAAAATCATCTTCTAAATCTACATTTTTAGTTTATTCTAATATAGACTATCTCTCTAAAAATAATAAAGAGTTATCTACTATAGAACAAGAAATACTTTGGAGAAATCACTTTAATTATTTGTTTAAAAAAACACCAATTTTAGAACAGGGATTAAATAAAATTAAATCGAATACTTATAATAGTATTCATACAAGATTTACGAGTTTAATGGGCGATTTTATAGATTCTACAAAAGCTATATTAACAGAAGTGGAGCGAACAGAATTAATCAGTCAGTTAAAAACTCAGATAGAACAGTTAAAGGAAAACACAAGCGAACAGTTGTATGTTTTTTCGGATAGTAGTGTTTTTCTAAATCAAATAAAAGAAAGCAAAATAGCAGAAGTATTGGAAGGAAAACCATTTCATATGGATAACTATGCTGGTGGAAGTACTTTGGAAGCACATTTAAAAACAATGCTAGACTTTTTTACTATTGCTAATAGTCGACATGTTTATTTTCTAAGAGTAGGCAAAATGTACAATAGTGCATTTTCCAAATATGCAGCTATAATTGGAAATAAACCGTTCACAAAAATAGAAGCGTAGTGATTATAATTATTCATGATAATAGTAGTTTAGTAGAGGTTTTAAATAAAGATTTAAACCCAATTAACTATAATGTATCTAAAAATGAAAAGCTAACGCAATCTGTTCTGGAAATAGCTAAGGCTAACAGTCAAGAGCTCTTAATTTGGTGTCATAAAGATTTAAAAGAATCTTTAGATTTAACTGGTTTATCGAGTGTTTTCCATCATAAAAATATATTAGCCACATTTAATACGGATAAAAATTATTACTTAAGCTCTAAAATAGAATTTTTAGAACGCTCCATTTGTTTAAATTTTAATAAAAAAACTACTTACGGAACCTATTTAATGTCGTCTCAAGTTGGTGGTATTTTTGCAGAAACACTTTTAGCGTTTTCAAAAGATATTAATATTAATCAATCATTTAATTATAGTTTAAATAGTATTGCTAAAAATTATCAAATTAATGGTTTGTTTTGTTATTCCGAACCAAAACTACTTCTTGATAATTATAGCGTAATTAAAGAAGAAACCATATCAGATGTTGCCTTTTTTATATTTGTTAGAGAACATTTTAAATGGGTTTGGGTTTGGTATATATTAATAGCTTTAATAGTTTATTCCAAGAAGTATTTGTTATTACCATTTTTAAAATCGTGGTTATATTCTCAAAAGACAATTCGTGAAAATCTTAATCTACCAGAAGTTAAATCTTCAATAGCTCAAAAATATTTTGATATAGATGTTGTAATTCCAACTATTGGTAGAAAAGAATATCTTTTAGATGTATTAAAAGACTTAGCAAGTCAGACCATTTTACCAAAGCAAGTTATTATTGTAGAACAAAATGGAGACATAAAAGCTCAGTCCGAATTAGATTATTTATATAATTTAGGTTGGCCATTTCAAATAACACATAAGTTTACTCACGTTTTAGGTGTCTGTAATGCTAGAAATGAGGCACTTAAAGAACTGAAAAATGATTGGGTTTTCTTTGCAGATGATGATATTCGTTTTCATACCACTTTATTTCAAGAAAGCTTAGATGCTATTCAAAAATATGGAGTAAAAGCGTTAAATTATTCTTGCTTACAACCACACCAAAAACAAACGTATTTTAACACAGGACAAACATTTATTTTTGGTTCTGGATCTAGTTTTGTAAGTTCAGAAATAGCTAAACAAATTAATTTTAATAAAGGTTTTGAATTTGGATTTGGAGAAGACACAGATTATGGTGCTAAAATTAGACAATTAGGTAATGATGTTGTTTTTACAGCAAACATTAATCTAACGCATTTAAAAGCTCCAATAGGCGGATTTAGACAACCAATTCCTAAACTTTGGGATACAGATGTTATTATGCCAAAACCATCGCCAACAGTAATACTTTTATATTTAAAACACTTTACAGTAAACCAATTAAAAGGTTATAAACTGTTTTTGTTCTTTAAGATTTATGGTAAAAAGAATCCTTTAAAACTAAAATCTCATATAAATAAGTTTAAACAAAGTTGGAATAAAAGTGTATTTTACGCAAACAAACTCAGTGCAGAAGCTAATGCTTAAACTTTACACAGATACTTCTTTTGTTAATGAAACCTATAGAAGGCAACTTTTCCCATTGTTGTTTGACTTGTGTATTCTTGAAAATAAGGAAATTAAAAAGCTTTTTAATCTTGTAGATAATCCAACGGAAGCTGATGTTTTTGTTTTTCCAATTCATTTTAATGCATTTTCAAAGCATAAAGAAGCGTTAGCTAATTTTGAAGTTTTAATTACCGAATATAATAGACCTGTTTGGGTTTATACATCTGGAGATTTTGGATATACTTTTAATACTGATTACTATAATTTTAGATTTGGTGGATTTAATTCTAAATTAAATTCTAACACGTTTGTTTTACCAGCTTTTATAAACGATCCATATAAAAAATTAAATCAAGATTTTTTTACCTTAAATAAAACAGAAAAACCAGAAATTGGATTTGTGGGTCATGCAAAGTCAGGTTTAATTAAATACTTAAAAGAATTAAATGTTCATTTAAAAACAAGGTTAAAACAGATTATTAAAAATGATAAAAGTGATTCACAATCTTTTTATCCATCGGGTTACAAACGTGCCAAGTATTTGGGGTTATTAAATAAGTCTTATAAAATCACTCCAAATTTTATATTTAGAAATAATTATAGAGCAGGAATAACAACTGAAGAAGAAAAACAGAAAACAACCTTAGAGTTTTATAATAACATGAGTCAAAACGCCTATGCGTTTTGTATTCGTGGTGCAGGAAATTTCTCGGTTCGTTTTTACGAAGCTTTAGCTATGGGAAGAATTCCAGTTTTAATTAATACAGATTGTAAACTACCACTAGAAAACACTATAGATTGGAACAAGCATCTTGTTTTAATTAATGAAAAGTATATAAGTGAAATTGAGGATAAAATAACACAGTTTCATAACAACTTATCTCATCAAGAATTTATTGACTTACAAGTAAATAATAGAAGTTTATGGACTAATCAATTAGAACGTGTGGCTTATTTTAAAACCATTTATCATCAATTTAAGAGTTAATGAATCCAACTAATTTTACTTTAATAATTTGTACTTATATGCGTCCAAAACCTATAATAAGGTTACTGGGGTCTGTTAAATTGCAAACATTATATCCTAATACTATTTTAATAATAGATGGTTCTACTAATAATTTAACAGAAGATGCTGTTTTAGAAAAAAACTATACTGATTTAGTTTATTTTAAAGTAGATGATGCTAATCGAGGATTAACTAAACAACGAAATTTTGGAATAAATAAAGTAAATAAAGATTCTGAAATTGTTTGTTTTCTGGATGATGATACGGTTTTGGAACCTAATTATTTTGAGGAAATTATTAAGGCATTTAATTCTGATAATGCTGTTGTTGGAGTAGGTGGATTAGCTATAAACGAAAACAAGTGGCAAAAACAAGATCCTAATAAAAATTATTCAAACTCAAAGTATTATTGTTTAGAAGGTTTTTATAGAGAGGAAAGTTTAAGAAATAAAGTGCGTAATAAATTAGGTTTGCAGTCTAATGAAAAACCTGGAATAATGCCAACATTTTCTAATGGTAGAACATATGGTTATCCGTTTAATGAAAAAAACTATCCTGTAGATTTATTAGTTGGAATGTCTTTTAGTTTTAAGCGTATAGTTTTTGAAAACATTAAATTTTCAACCTATTTTGAAGGTTATGGTTTATATGAAGATGCAGACTATTGTTTAAGGGCTCTAAAATATGGTCAAAATATAATAGCTACAAATGCAAAATTATATCATTACCATGATCCTTCGGGAAGACCAAACCAATATAAGTATGGAAAAATGGTGATTAGAAATGGTTGGTATGTATGGCGAGTAAAATATCCTAATCCAACTTTTAAAGCTAAATTTAAGTGGCACGCTACAGCATTTGTCTTAACTATAATTAGAAGTACAAATATTATTACAACAAATAAAAGAAAAGAAGCTTTAACAGAAACGCTTGGAAGAGTTTTTGGTTGGTTATCTTTATGGTTTAATTCACCAAAAGCTAATAAATGCGTTTTTTAATTATTTCCCATGCTTTACATTATAAAAAGAACACTAGTTTGTTTTCTTATGCACCTTATGTGCGGGAAATAAATTTATGGCTAAAACATGTAGATCAAGTAGAAATTGTAGCGCCTTTTTCTAATAAAGCAACTTCAAAAATAGACTTAGATTATAAGCATAATGATTTAAAGTTTACAAAAATCCCTGAAGTTGCATTAACTTCAGTTTTTAGCATATTTAAATCGCTTATCGTTTTACCATATATAATTTTGATGTTATTTAAAGCTTGTTATAAAGCAGATCATATTCATTTGCGTTGTCCTGGTAATATAGGTTTATTAGGTTGCTTAGTTCAAATGTTTTTTCCTAGCAAGACTAAAACCGCTAAATATGCAGGTAATTGGGATCCAAAAGCAATTCAGCCTAAAAGTTATATAATTCAGAAAAGGATACTTTCTAATACTACATTAACAAAAAAAATGAACGTTTTGGTATATGGAAAATGGGAAAATCAGACTAAAAATATTAAGCCCTTTTTTACAGCAACTTATACAAAAAATGAATTGGTATCTTTTAAGGAAAAAAACTACGATAGTCAATTAAACTTTATATTTGTAGGTAGTTTAGTAGAAGGAAAAAGACCTTTATTGGCTATTAAAATAGTTGAATCTTTACAGGAATTAGGCTATAACTGTAAATTAGATGTTTTTGGAAATGGAATTTTAAAAACTGAGTTAGAAAACTATATTGTATCAAACCAAATTAAAAATGTTTGTTTACACGGAAATCAAACAAAGGAAACTATCAAAAAATATTTAGAGAAAAGTCATTTTTCAATTTTAGCATCTAAATCCGAAGGTTGGCCAAAAGCAGTAGCAGAAGCTATGTTTTATGGTGTAATACCAATAGCAACCTCTATTTCTTGTGTCCCATTTATGTTAGATTATGGTAAAAGAGGTATTCTAATTGATCCAGAGCTTAATTCAGCCTTAAAAGTTATTGAGAAGTATTTATTAAAATCAACTGAGTTAACTGAAATAGCTAAACAATCTCAAATTTGGTCTCAACAATACACTTTAGATTATTTTGAATCTGAAATAAAAACTGTATTAACTGTATGAGAGTTTTACAATTAATAGATTCTTTAGATGCTGGAGGAGCAGAACGTGTTGCGGTTAATTTCGCAAACAGTCTTTTTGGAAAAATAGACGGCTCGTATATTGTAGTCACTAGAAAAGAAGGCTTACTAAAATCAAGTTTATCTAATAAAATTGGGTATTTGTTTTTAAACAAAACAAAAACCATAGATATTAAAGCTTTAATTAAATTAAAACGATTTATAAAGGCTGAAAAAATTACTATAATCCATGCACATTCAACATCTGTTTTTACAGCTCTTTTAGTTAAGTTGCTTGGAGCAAAAGTTAAAATTGTTTGGCATGATCATTATGGCAAAAGTGATTTTTTAGAAGAAAGAAAAAAATGGCCATTAAAACTATGTTCTTATTTTATAAAACATGTTTTTAGTGTTAATGATAAGTTGGCGAATTGGTCAAGTAAAGAATTAAAGATTAAGAGTGTAAGTTACTTACCTAATTTTGTAATTGGTTCTAATCAAATTAAAACAACTATTTTAAAAGAAGAAAACACAATTAAAATAGTTTGCTTAGCAAACTTAAGACCACAAAAAGACCATGAGAACTTAATTAAAGCTTTTTGTATTCTTAGAGATAATAATCAAAATGTGACTTTGCATTTAATTGGGAAAGATTTTAAAGATGCTTATTCTAAAAAGATTAAAACATTAATTACAACATTACAATTAGATAATTATGTGTTTTTGTATGGCAGCTGTAATGATACTTTTGAGATATTAAAACAAGCCCAAATTGGTGTTTTAGCATCAAATTCTGAAGGTTTACCACTATCTTTATTAGAATGTGGTTATGTTGGTTTACCTGTGGTTTCTACCAATGTTGGCGATTGTAATAAAGTGATTACACATTTAGAAAATGGTTTGTTGATTCCTTCTCAAGACTCTGAGATTTTAGCAAAAAATATAGAAATCATCATAACTAACCCTATTTTAGCAAAAGAATTAGGAGAAAACTTGAAAAACACAATTGAGAATCAATTTTCTGAAACTGTAATTTTAAAAACAGTAGTAGAAAAATATCATAGCTTATGAATGTAAATCATCTTAAAATGTTAGGTTTACATGCTTTAATAGGCGTGTTTATGTTTTTTTTTAAGTCTTTAGGAGATTTATATTTGTTACTAATTATATGTTTCTTTTTTAGAAAAGCATATTTAGTAGCACCAAATAAAAGAGCCATTATCTTTTTGTATGCTTGTGCTTATATAACAAGTGTAGAAGTTTTATTAAGAATGACTGGTGGAGTCTTGTTTTATGAAGCAAGTAAATATCTTGTTATTGTATTTTCGGTATGTGGAATTTTTTCTAAAGGTTTTTACTCAAGATCTATAATTTATATTTTTTACTTATTGTTACTAGTTCCAAGTATATACCTTTCTTTATATATGATAGATTATGGTTTAAACGTAAGAAAAGCGATTGCCTTTAATTTAAGCGGACCTTATTGTTTAGGAATTGCAGCAATTTTTGTTTATGGTTTAAAAATAACAAAAGATGAACTTTTAAAATTATTAAATTATTTGCTTTATCCTTTAATAAGTATAGTTGTTTATTTATTTGTTTTTAATCCAAATGTATCTGAAATTATTACAGGTACAGGATCTAACTATACTGCTTCAGGAGGTTTTGGTCCTAATCAAGTAGCAACTGTTTTAGGATTAGCAATGTTTATTCTTACTACAAGATATTTTTATTTTTCAAAAATAGTTTTTTCTAAAGGAATTGATCTAGTTCTTCTTGGTTTGGTAACTTTTAGAGCAATAGTTACTTTTAGTCGAGGAGGCGTTTTAACAGCACTTATAATGATACTTGCTTTTTTATTTTTTTATTTTCTGATTGCAAAAGCTAAAAAACGTAGAAGAATTGGATTATCTTTTATAGGTTTAATTATATTAGGTGCAGCTACTTGGATAATTTCTTCTTCTCAAACAAATGGTTTTATTGATAAAAGATATGCAAATCAAAATGCAACAGGAGTAGTCAAAGATGATATTACAACTGGTAGAGGTAGTTTGTTAGAATTTGAGTTTAATCAATTCCTTGAAAATCCATTTTTTGGAGTTGGAGTTGGTCGAGTAAAACAGTTACGTTTTGAGGAAACAGGTTTACATGTTGCAACACACAATGAAATAAGTAGAATTATATCAGAACATGGCCTTTTAGGTGTTCTAGCATTCTTAATTTTATTAATCACTCCATTGTTATTTCATTTAAGAAATAGGCAGAATTTATTTTTCTTTTCATTCTATTTGTTTTGGCTTTCAACAGTTAATCATTCATCAATGCGAATAGCTGCACCAGCATTTATTTACGCATTAACCTTATTACATTTTGTAAATGAAAAACCTGTTATACATAGGAAACAAGTTATCGAGCAAGAATAAAACGGTAACTACCATAGAAACATTAGGACGTAATTTAGAATTATTAACTTACAAAGTTACTTATGCTTCTTCATATAAAAACATGGTTTTTAGGTTGTTTGATATGGTACTCGTACTTGTTTTAAATCGCAATAAAATAGATTATGTTTTAATAGACACATATAGCACACTAAATTTTTATTTCGCATTTGTAATTAGCCAACTTTGTAGATTATTTAAATTAAAATATATTCCAATTTTACATGGTGGAAATTTACCTAGCCGTTTAAGTAAATCGCCTAAATTAAGTCGTTCAATTTTTAAATATGCATTCAAAAATATAGCACCTTCTAACTATACAAAAATTAGTTTTGAAGCATTAGGTTATAATAATATTCAAGTAATTCCCAATACTATAGAAATTGAAAAATACCCTGTAATAGAAAAAGAATATAACTCAATAGAATTATTATGGGTTAGATCTTTTTCAAAATTATATCATCCAAAATTAGCAGTTTCTATTTTAAAAATATTGAAAGACAAAGGTTACAAAACCTCTTTGTGTATGGTTGGTCCAGATAACGATGGTTCACTTTTAGAAACAAAAGCATTTGCAACAGAACTAGATTTAGAGGTTAGATTTACAGGTAAATTAACAAAATCAGAATGGATAGAATTGTCTAAAGAGTCTAATTATTTTATTAATACGACTAACTTCGATAATATGCCTGTAAGTGTTATAGAGGCAATGGCATTAGGTTTTCCAATAGTTTCTACAAATGTTGGAGGATTACCAAACTTAATAGATCAAAATAAAAATGGTGTATTAGTAAACCCTAATTCAGAAGATGAATTTGCCTCAGCAATTTTAGATTTACACCATAATAAAGAGAAAAGAGACTTGTTAATTAAAAAAGCTAGAGAAAAATCCGAAAGTTTTGATTGGCAGATAGTTAAGAGTTTATGGTTAAATCTCTTAAAATAATATAGTATTCTGTAGATTGCTTTTTAGCTAATAAAACGTAACTTTATGCACTATATTAGGTTTTCTTATCTAGTTTTACTTCATTTACAAAATAACAAACTTAATTTAGATTTGACTCAAAACAAAAATATTCATTTTGAAGTTTCGGAACGTAAAATACTCTTACGTGTTTTTGACTTGTTTTTTGTTGGATTGTCTCTGTTTTTATTAAATCAGGTTTTTGATTTCAATTACATAAAACTGGATAGCCAAAATTTGGTATGTGTTTTTATTCTTGGCTGTTATTTAATTTTATTCGGAACTATTTTTGAGTTATACGATTTACAAAAATCAAGTAAAATTGAAACTATAACAACAAGTATTGCACTTACTGCATCAATAACAGTTTTATTTTATTTACTAACACCATATTTTACGCCATCTTTACCAGATAATAGATTACAGATTTTATATTTTTTTTTAGCAATTTTCACACCTTTATTGTTGTGGAGATATGCATATATTACATTGGTTTCATCACCTAGATTTTATAAACGTGTGCTTTTAGTAGGAGAAATGTCTAACATTAAAGGTATATACAAAACCTTACAATCTGCAGATCCAAACTATAAGATTATAGGATTTATAAATTGTGAAAAACACGAAAACTCACCAAAAAAATTCAAAAAAATTAATGAGTATTTACCTTCAGATTTTTTGAAGACAATTGAAGAACAGAAAATATCTGAAATTGTGGTTGCCACTTACGATTCTGAAGCAATTACATCTCAGTTATATTCAGATTTGTTGTTGTTGTTAGAAAATGGGTTTCCTATAAAAGAATATACACAAGCGTATGAAGATATGACGTTTCGTGTACCGGTTCAATACGTAGGTAAAGATTTTTATAAATATTTTCCTTTTAGTAGAAATAATAAAAATAGATTATATCTAGCAAGCCGTCGAACTTTAGATATTATTGTTGCTTTTGTTGGTGTCACTTTATCTTTGTTAGTATTACCTGTAATTTTAATAGGAAATTTAATAGCAAATCGTGGCCCTTTATTTTATAGCCAGTATAGAGTTGGTAAAAATGCGAAAAACTTTAAAATATACAAGTTAAGATCAATGATTGTAGAAGCCGAAAAAGATGGCGCAGTTTGGGCTGAAAAAAATGATACAAGAGTTACGCTTTTTGGACGATTCTTAAGGAAATCTAGGTTTGATGAATTGCCACAATTTTATAATATTTTAAAAGGCGATATGAGTGTTGTGGGACCAAGACCGGAACGACCAGAATTTGTAACAGAACTATCCGAAAGTATACCTTTTTATCAAACCAGACATATTGTAAAACCTGGTTTAACAGGTTGGGCACAAGTAAAATCTCGTTATGGTTCCAGTTACGATGATAGCTTAGTAAAACTTCAATACGATTTATATTATATTAAGCACAGAAGTTTTCTTTTAGACCTTAACATCTTTTTTAAAACCTTTAGTACTGTTATTTTTTATAGAGGTCAGTAAAATATTATATAATAATCAGAAGTGTATTTGTAGGAAGTTCGTTTAATGTGTTTGTGTATGATTTGTGTGTCTTAAAACTAGCTATTGCAAAACAATTATTTTAATATAATAGGTTTGTAACAGTACTTAATAATGCTCAGTAAACAAAAGAAAGAGTTAATGTTTAGTATTATAGCGGTAACAAATAAGTTTTTAGATCAAAGTGTTTTACTATAGTAAATATAATTTACCATAAGATGAAACTCACGTTTCATTGCTATTAAAACAACTCAGATATATATAAGTAAAGCTCAAAAATGAAAATTCTTTTGAGCTCAATATAATATTGTTTAAAATTAATCAAGAAAAGAGTTTTTTTTACTCCAGTTCTTTGTTATTTACTTTTTACTTCTAAATAATTTTGTTCTATTCCTTCCATATGTTCTTTTTCAGTTGGGTTGGAAATCAAAAGTTTAAGTCCGTACCAAGCGATTCTTCCAAGTTCACATAATTTAATCCATTCTTTGTTTTCAAGAATTTCCTTCTCATTGAATTTATCTCCAAGTTTATTTGTCTTCTCAACAAATTTATCGAGTTCAAAATGAAATTCTTTAATAATAGAATATTCTTGATTAGATATTGTAGAGTTTTCTAATTGATATTTATAATTGTCATCTAAATAAAGATCATCAAAGTATTGACAAATATCTTCAGCGAACCAGCCTACTTCATCAGGATACTTTTTATCAAGCCAAAGCCCCTTTTGATATTCTAGATGAGAAAATTCAAAAATTAAATTTAGCCATCTAAATCTCCAGTTTCTTCTTGCTTCCATTTCTTCCTCTTTAGTCATTGGTAATTTTAGATAACGATATTGTATAGATACGTTTTAATGTTTTATATCAAAAAATTATACTAAGTTATAATAAATAAAGGGTAAAGTTTGTGTTTTAAGTCTTACTTATCTACAAGCTAATCCCAAACATAACTGCATCGTTTAAAAAACCGCTTTGGTAAGAACGCACATAATCTACACGTAAAAAACGGTATTTTCCAAAACCAATATTATCTAATCCAATAGAAAATTCCGAGTAAGGTTTATAGGCTTCAGAACTAATAAATTTAGCACCAGCAATTAAATTAAAATTAAGTTTGTTTAGGACTGGAATTTTATTCATTATAAAACCTTTAAAGTTATGTTCAGAATGGAATTCTGCATAATTAGTATTAGTGCTTAATCCATAATAAGGTAGGTTCTTAAAGGTGTTTATATAATTTCCATCTGTTATAGTTATAACGTGTGTTTGATTTCCGTTAAAATGGTTGTAATCTATAAACGATATATTTTCAGCATTATTAAAAAGTCCTCCTTTTAAATTATAATTAAATTCTCCTGTTGCACCAAGGTTAAAGCGTTGTTTTAAAGTGGCATTAAATTCATCAAAGTTATAATTTATATTAGATCCATTAAACCCTTTTTTATAGCCTAAATAAAGTGTTGGATATTTAGAATTAGGCATATTGTATTTTCCATCTGGATAACTTAAGTAATTCTGAGCAAAATTAATTCTAGCGTTTAGTCTAAATTTATAGAGTTCATGCGTTTTAAAAGCTGGAACATTAGTTGCGTTTTCGTTTAAAGGATTGTTGCTTGTGTAAACATCATTACTTTGGTTAATTGTAACGTAATCCGAATTGTTAACGAGTGCTTTTCTGCGTTCGTAATCTAAGCCTGTACTAAGATTTAACCCATTAAAGACTTCTTGAGAATAGTTTAAAGTGGCATAAGTCTTATCATACAATTTCATATAATTATCTTCAAAAAATAAGGTGCTAATCATATTTTCAATATTAGAAATAGGGTTGTTACCATTAAATTGAACCGCTTTAGTACCACCAGAAATATTAAGTATTGGTCTTTTAATACTATTAAATTTATAGAATATTTGTCCTCTAGCTCTTAATCTATCTTCTGCTTCTCCATATGAAATAGCTGTACTTACTTTAAAAAAGCGTTTGTATTTATCTATGTTTTTAGTAAAATTAAAGCCCAATTCGCTATTCCATCCTTGTACGGTATTAAAACTTATTTTCTCTAATGGAGATGTAAATCCTAAAGACCATTTTTTATCTGAATTTTTATAAGTATAACCACTTAACAAACTACCTAATTTGAATTTATTGTTTTTTCTATCTATAGAATCTAGGTATGGTTTTGAGTTTCTAACCACTTCAACACTATCTTTTTTTACATAATCTGTAGACTCTTCTAATGTTAATGGAACTTGTCTTTTTAAACTCCAATAGGTTGAATCTTTTTTATTTGCATTATCTTCAAAAGATAAAACTTGACGGGTAAAATTCTTCTTTTCAAATTCTGGATTAAAATTATAATCGCTAAAAACAACCGTATATTTTCCTTCGCCTTCAAAACCAAAGAATCCAAAATCAAAATCAAAAGTTTGCGATATTTTAGCCCAAATATTATCTACTTTAGAAAACGTATAAGATTGTTTTAGTTTAAAGGTGTTTACTGGTGTAATTCCTGTTTGTTTTCCTGTAATAGAAACATTTACACCATAAAGGCTCCAATTATCTTCTACAATATATATAATACCGGTAAAAGCTTTATCGTTTTCTCTTTTAGGTTTTATTTCAATTTTATTAATTAAAACCCCATCTTCATAAAAATCCCCTAAAAGTTTATAATTATAATAACTAAACGCATTGTTTGATATGGGAGAAACTATTTGTTCACCTAGCTCAAAAGTGTTGTTGTAGAAATTAAAATTAGTATCGCTAGCACTATTAAAACTAAAGCCATTATTGTTTCCACTTACTTTACTGGCAACTATAGTTTCTTTTAAATCGTTAGGATATTGATATTCTAATTTAGAAACGGTTTCGGATAAGTAAATAACACCTTGCCTTGTAGAGTCTAAATTACCTTCCAGATCTCCTATTTCTTGACCTAGAATTTTTTCTGGCGCATTTAAAAGTTTTATTAATCCTCGAGAATAAAAATTAGCAGTAAATGTATTTTGCTGTTTTAAGTTTTCTTTACGTTTTGCTATTGCAGCTCTAATTATTGCATGTGCAGGATTTATTTTAGAGTTGATTACAACTTCGTTTAAATTAACAGATTCTTCTTCAAGTACTGCATTTAATTCAAAAGGAAAACTAGAGATTATAACTTCTTTTTTAAGTGTTTTAAAACCTAAATATTGAAAAACAAACGTGTAAGTTCCTAGTTTTTCTAGCTCTAACTCATATAAACCATCGTTGTTTGTAGTGGTTCCAATATAAGTATTCTCAATAAAAATATTGACAACAGGTAAAATGTCATTACTGGCAGAGGTCACTTTTCCTTTTACTTGTGCATTTAAAAATAAAGTTGACATTAAAAAAATGCAAATAGATAGAACTCTAATCATAAGTTGGTTTTATTGTAAAGACGTAAATTGAAGTAAAATGGTTGCCTATTAGAACAAACCTATAAATTTAAAGTAGTATTAATGCTGTTTTAAGCAAATTTTAATTAATGATTAACTTTTTGCTAACTGTTTTGTCATCACTTTTTATTTTTACTAAATAAATACCTTTAGAAAATGAGCTTAAATTTATTATTGAATGAGAATTGTTAGAATTAATCTCTTTAATTTTTTGACCTAAAATAGAGTAGATGCGAATGTTTTTAGAACTATTAGCTTTGGTTTTAATATTTAAAATTGATTTTGCAGGATTTGGATACATATAAAAATCATTATCAAATTTAGTACTGCTCAAACCTAGCGTATTATTTAAGCTAATAATTGCAGCTTCCATATTTGGTAATGGTCCAATATTTCCACCAGTTCCTTGAGAAATTCCAGTATTTATTATTAAAGTACGCATTGCAGCTGGCGACATATAATTACCAGTTTGTGCTAGATAATAAGATTGTAATACAGCTGTAAAACCTCCTAAAGTTGCAGTTGCGGAACTTGTTCCAGAAAAATATGGATAATAAGATTGATT
This sequence comes from Mesoflavibacter sp., assembly GCA_034110465.1. Classification (GTDB taxonomy): domain Bacteria; phylum Bacteroidota; class Bacteroidia; order Flavobacteriales; family Flavobacteriaceae; genus Aurantibacter. The sequence continues at coordinate 236,631 of JAWUZD010000010.1, read as the reverse complement.
AAAATCACCTCCAAAAACAATAGACGAAGCGTAATTTGCAGTAGCATAAACATTTTGTCCCCAACCATGAATATTTACTCGTGAACCATAAGTTGAAAAGCTCATTTTATTATGATTTAAATCAGAACTTCCAGCACCTATAATAAATGCGCCACTATCGCCACGCGCGTTATAGGAATCGTAGAATGAATCATCTAAGTTTTCATTTCCATTTCCAGCAGCAGCTAAAATAATAATACCTGCATCCGATGCAGCTTTAGTTAGATCCCAAATAGCTTGTTCATATTCAGCTAAAACAAATTCTCCGTTTTGGCCACCAGTTTGCATTTCAAAAATAACTATATCTCCAGCAGTAGAATTAGCAATAGCATTAGAGGTTGCCGTTACTCTATTGTAACCATATTCTTCTGTCCATTCTGGATATAAAATATAGTCGTTTGCATTATATGCAATGCCGCTAATTCCATAAGTGCCTTTATCTGCAAAAACAATTCCTGCTACAGCGCTTCCGTGTTCTGTATAAGCTGTGGTTGCTGCAGAATTTATTGTAGTTCCAGGAGCTAAACTGGCATTTTGATGATCTAAATCTTCATGGTTTGTATTTATTCCATATTCTACAGCTCTAATATTTATATTAGCACCATTAATTCCATTATTCCATGCATATCTTATATTCATTCCAGGATTAATTTCAATATAACCTTGGTTAGATTCAAAATTTGTAGTTGTTGGACTTATGTCGTGCGGTGGTTTTATTGGTAAAGTATTGGCACTATAAGCATAAAGTAATTTGTCTGTTTTTTTTAACGTATTTAAAAAGAGTTCTTTTTCTATTTCCGTAAAAAAGCCTTCTATCCTAAAAGTATTTTTTAGCGTGAAATTTGTTTTAGATAAGTTTGAAAGCTTTTCGATTTCAGCTTTAGTGAAAGTGTATGCGTTATTAATATTAAACTCATAACTAGCATTAAGATTACTTAATTCTGAATGTGTTAAAACTTTTTTTGGTGAAGTAAATTCTAGTTCAGAGCTTAATTTAAAATAAAAACGAGTAAAACTTTTATTAGTTTGAGACCAAACACTTAATGTTGAAAGCATCATAACAAATACGACCAATGTATATGTTTTATTAGGTGATTTCATAAGTTGTTTTATTTAGTTATTATGATCTTTTTTTATTCTAGCCATATCGCGTTTATTATCACGATCTTTAATAGTTTCACGCTTATCATAAAGCTTTTTTCCTTTACAAAGTGCAATATCTATTTTAGCAAAGCCTTTTTCGTTTAAAAATAGGCGCAAAGGAATTATGGTTAAACCAGTATTTTGTAAATCGCGCTCTAAGGCTTTTAACTCTTTTTTGTTTAATAATAGTTTACGTATAGCTTTTGGTTTATGGTTGTAATAATTACCATAATCATATTCTTCAATGGTCATATTAACTACAAAGAGCTCTCCTTTCTCGTTAAATTCACAAAAACTTTCTGCAATGGAAGCTTTGCTCGAACGAATGGCTTTAATTTCTGTTCCAGCTAAAACAATTCCTGCCGAATAGCGATCAATAATTTCATATTGAAACTTTGCTTTCTTATTAAGTATATTAACTTTTTTTTGCATAACTCTAACAAATATAGATTATTTCTAATTATTAGAATAAAACTTAACTTTAAACTATTCTTAAAATAATATTTTACAATAAAAGTTGGTTTTTTAATTTCAGTTTTATGGATTAAATAACATCCATAAAAAAAAAGCAACGCTTAACTTTATTAAAAGTTTTTGCGTTGCTTTTCAAACTAACCAACCAATACTATAACGAGGCTTTTTGTGGAATATTTTATTTTAGCTTCGTTAAAATGTGTTAAAGTTTTTCAGTGACTAAGTTGCTTTCATTTCTAAAAACTAATTCGTCATTAAAAGCATCTAGAAGTATAATACTGTCTGTAGTCACTTTTCCAGAAAGTATTTCTTTACTTAAATTATTTAATACTTCTTTTTGAATGACTCTTTTAACTGGTCTTGCACCATATTCTGGATGATATCCTTTTTTAGCTAAATAGGCAATCGCATCTGGTGTGGCATCAAATACAATACCTTGTTCTGCTATCATTTTAGTAATTCCTTTTATTTGTAATACAACTATTTCTTTTATGTTTTCTTGAGATAAAGGCGTAAACAAAATAGTGTCGTCTATTCTATTTAAAAACTCTGGTCTAACCGTTTGTTTTAATAAAGCTAAGACATCTACTTTTGCAGCTTCCATTGCTGTATCTACATCTTTTACATTATCAAAATGATGTTGTATGTCGGTACTTCCCATATTAGATGTCATTATAACAATGGTGTTTTTAAAATCTGCAATTCTTCCTTTGTTATCCGTTAAATGTCCTTCGTCTAAAACTTGTAATAAGATATTAAAGGTATCAGGATGCGCTTTTTCAATTTCGTCTAATAAAACTACAGAATATGGTTTGCGTCTAACAGCTTCGGTTAATTGTCCACCTTCATCATAACCAACATATCCTGGAGGCGCACCAATTAAACGACTTACTGCGTGGCGTTCTTGGTATTCGCTCATATCTATTCTAGTCATTGCAGATTCGTCATCAAACAAATATTCAGCTAAAGCTTTAGCTAATTCTGTTTTTCCAACACCTGTAGTTCCTAAAAATAAAAAGGTTCCAATAGGTTTCTGTGGGTTTTGTAAGCCAGCGCGACTTCTTCTAACCGCATCACTTACAGCTTCTATAGCTTCTTCTTGTCCAACAACACGTTTGTGTAATTCGTCTTCTAATTTTAAAAGCTTCTCACGATCTGTTTGCAACATTTTAGTTATTGGAATTCCAGTCCATTTTGCTACAACATCAGCAATATCTTCATAAGTTACTTCTTCTTTAATTAAAGAGGTTGAAGATTGTGCTTGAAGTTCTTTTTGACTAACTTCTAATTGCTCTTGAGCTTCTTTTATTTTTCCATAACGCAATTCAGCCACTTTACCATAATTGCCATCGCGTTCTGCTTTTTCAGCTTCAAGTTTATAGTTTTCTATATCTTGTTTTATTTGCTGAATATGATCTACAACTGCTTTTTCGCTTTTCCATTTGGCATTAATCTCGTTGCGTTCTTCTTTTAAATTTGCTAAATCAGATTTAAGAGATTTTACTTTTACATCATCTTTTTCGCGTTTAATAGCTTCAATTTCAATTTCAAGCTGCATCACTTTACGATCTAAAACATCTAATTCTTCTGGTTTAGAGTTTATTTCCATTCTAAGTTTAGAAGCAGCTTCGTCCATTAAATCAATAGCCTTATCTGGTAAGAATCTATTAGTAATATAACGTTGAGATAATTTTACAGCGCCAATAATAGCTTCGTCTTTTATAATAACTTTATGATGCGTTTCGTACTTTTCCTTAATTCCTCTAAGAATAGAAATAGCACTTTCTGTATCTGGTTCCTCTACATTTACTTTTTGAAAACGACGTTCTAAAGCTTTGTCTTTTTCAAAGTGTTTTTGATATTCGTCTAAAGTAGTTGCACCAATAGCTCTAAGTTCTCCTCTTGCTAAAGCAGGTTTTAAAATGTTTGCAGCATCCATTGCGCCTTGTCCGCCACCAGCACCAACTAAGGTGTGAATTTCGTCTATAAATAACACGATTTCTCCATTGCTAGAAGTTACTTCTTTAACAACAGCTTTTAAGCGTTCTTCAAATTCTCCTTTAAATTTTGCACCAGCAATTAATGCGCCCATATCTAATGCAAAAATCTGTATGTCTTTAAGGTTTTCTGGAATATCTCCATCTACAATTCTATGTGCTAAACCTTCGGCAATGGCTGTTTTTCCTGTTCCTGGTTCTCCAATTAAAATAGGATTGTTTTTTGTTCTACGCGATAAGATTTGAAGGATTCTTCTAATTTCTTCGTCACGACCAATTACTGGATCTAACTTTCCGTCTTGTGCTGCTTTATTTAAGTTTGTAGCAAACTTGTTTAATGAATTATAGGTGTCTTCTTGAGTTTGAGATGTTACGCGATCGCCTTGACGTAACTCTTCAATAGCGGCTTTTAATCCTTTTTCTGAAACACCTTGATCTTTTAGTATTTGGGCTATTTTACTATTCGATTTAAAAACAGCTAGAATAATATGTTCAATAGAGACATATTCGTCATTCATTTTTTTAGCAATAATAGATGCTTCGCTTAATGTTTTACTGGCTTCTTTAGATAAGGTTAAATCTCCACCAGAAACTTTAGAAAAACTTTCTATTTGTTTGTCCAAAACTTGATTTAGTAAATTAATATTTACGTTCAGTTTTTTTAATAAGAATGGTAAAACGTTTTCATCTACATTGGTAATGCCTTTAAATAAATGTTCGTTTTCAATTTGTTGTTGGCCATTACTTTGCACTAACTGCTGTGCGTTTTGTATGGCTTCTTGTGATTTTATGGTATAGTTGTTAAAATTCATAACTAATAATTTTAAAAGTTGAGTTCACAAACGTGAACATATAATAGTTTTCTTTTTCAGTATTGTTATTTCAATTATAGAACCAAAACATAATATCGGTCAAAATGTCTTGTAAAACCGTATTTTTACTGACTTTTTGACAATGTAAGTTTTCTCTTTTTATAAAGACTAATGCTTAAAACAAAGTAATGTTTAATATGGTAACTTTGTTTTTTAGAGTGAAGAATTATAATTATGAGATTTCCGTCTACACGGGAATGAAAAAAAACTAATTTTATGGGAATTATAAATAAATTATTTGGAGGAACAAACGAGCCAAAAGAAGAAAAGATTTTACCTTGGTTTAATTTAACAGATATAAAGCAACTAAATGTTATTGCCGAAAAATCTAAAACAAAAACACAATTATTATTTAAGCATTCTACCAGATGCGGTATTAGTAGTATGGTTTTGAAACAATTTGAAGCGCAATACGATTTAGATTTAAATGCCGATTTATACTACGTAGACTTATTAAATATTAGAGAAGTTTCTAACGAAATTGGTTTTAAATTTCAAGTTATGCATCAAAGTCCGCAATTAGTTGTGGTTAAAAATGGCGTAGCAGTCGCGCACGCAAGTCACGGCGCAATAAATGATATAGATTTAAGTAGTTTGGTTTAGGTTTGTAGTTTTTTAATATTAGCAATTTCTTTAAAATGTGACTTTGTTATTTATAACTTCGTTTAATTTGTGATATCAAACATTAAAACGATTTTATATCATCTAATTGATAATTAGACCAATTTAGATAGTTTTAGGATATATTATTACCGTATTCTTAAATAAATATCATTTAAGATGATTGAAAATTAAAACAAAAGTGATGATTAAAATACAAATTGCTAAAGAAGAAGATGTAGTGATTTTAGCACTTTTAGGTCGACTAACTTGGGCTGAATCTCATGGGCATTACATTGATGATAAAAACAATCTATTAGAATATCTAAATAAGAATTTTTCGGTTTCTAAAATAAAACAAGAGATAAACAATCCTAAGAATTTTTTCTATATTATTTATGTAGATGATTTACCTGTTGGTTATGCAAAACTAGTAGTAAAGGTATTAAACGAAAGTGTTGTCTCTCAAAATAATTGTAGACTTGAAAGAATCTTTATTCAAAATCAATTTATAGATTTAAAAATTGGACAACAACTTTTAGATTTTGTTGAAGAAAAAGTAAAGGAATTACAATTGGATACGATGTGGCTTTCTGTTTATATAAAAAATATGAGAGCTATTAGATTCTATGAAAAAAATGAATTTAAAAACGTTGGTAAATTAAATTTTGTAGTGAATGGAAAAGAATACGAAAATATAGTTTTCTCAAAAAATATATAAGTAAGATTATTTAAAAACGTTTTACGAATTTCACAAATATTCTTTAAAAAAAGGCGTCTAAAACTAATTAGTTTTAGACGCCTTTTTTTAAAGAATATTTTGTTTTTTTATCTAAAATTCTGTCCAGAAATAATGGACTTGAGTTTTGCTTTTAAATCTTCGCCAGTATCAAAAACCATTTGTTCGTTACTTGGGAATGGTACACGAATGTTATTTAAATAATCTAATAAGCTACCATCTAATGCGCGATTGTCTCCTCTTGAAGTAGCGAAAAAATGCTCGAATAAAAAAGTGCTTTCAATTGGAAAACGATCTAATAATTGATTTGTTTTTAAATTTTTAAATTCAACATCTGCTAAAACGTTAGAGGTTTTAAATTGTCGTGTTTCGTAATATTCACAACGTACTTTAGAGAATTTATCTTCTTTAATATCATTTCCTAAAGAATCCTTTTTTACGTTTCCGTTAGCATCTAAAGTATATTTCCAGCCATCTTTAACTAGTTTTTCTCTTATAATTTCTCGTTCTTTAATTTGCTCTGGAGAAATAATAATATCCTTGAAAATTAAAGACATATTAAAATCGTAATTTACATTTGGTTGCTTGTTGTTATGGTAAACAGTCCATAAATTATCTAAACCATACGTGCTAATATTTAATAAATCTTGTTCTAAGCGTTCTGGTATTATTTGGCGCGTTTCGTTTTTTAAATCTAAAGACACATAATCGCGACCTTTATTTAAAGCATTATTAATTTGAGCTCTAACATCTCTAAAATTAGGGTTTATTTTATCTATGTATTGGAAGTCTTGGTAAGCTTGTCTGGCATCAAACTTATTATTACTGTTTAATAGAGCAGAAGCTTTTCCGTATAAATAATCTGATGTTTTGTTTTTATAGTTTACTATCTCGGAGCCATAATTAGTGAATTTCAACTTGACTTCTTTCCCATTTAGATATAGAGGTAAAACTGGTTTTACACGTTCTTGTCTGTTTCTTAAGTTGATATATTTGTTATATATCTGCTCATACTTTTCTGGGTTATTATCTTTTTTAAGATAATTAATATCGTTTAAATCTCTATCGGCAGCTTTATTGAAGGCGCGTTTTAATAAACCAATATATTCTTGTTTACTCTTACGCTCTTTGTTGGAGCTAAGCTTTCTAATTGCATCGTTTATGGCTTTGTCGTAATTACCATAGCTTAATTGTTTTTCAATTTGTTTTGAAGTATTACAAGCTGATAGTAATACGATTAATGAAAGGAGTAGAAGTTTTTTCATAATAATTAGTCTATTAAACGGGTTGTTTTAATAAGTTGTTAAGGTAAGAGTTTAGTTCTTTAATAAAAAACTTTCAAAGATTAGAACCCCATTATCAGTAACCCCATTAATAGTAAGTTTGAGATTTTTTAAATTATCAGTACTTATATTAAATGTTGTTGTTTTATTTTTAAACAAATTAATGTTTGGATGCCAATCTATAGTTTTAAAATTGTTTTTTATAGATTCTGTAGCATAATTTATTAAGCTAGACTCAAACCTATTAAAGTTTTCTGAAAAACCAAAATCGGCAATAAAGTTATTTAAGTTTTTGTTTTTTTGTGGTATAGATTTACCGTCAATTCCTTTAAGTGTTATTAATGTTATAACTCCTTTTGGGTATGAAGAACCAAAACCAGCACCTCTTGAGTTTAGTATAATAAATTCAAATTCTTTGGCTTGTCTAAAATCTATTAAACTTACATCTGTCCCAATTGGAGAGCCATCTAAAATGATATTTAATGGTGCATCTCCAATATTGTTAAAAGTTTTCAAATAGCGTTCGTTGTTAAGGTAAGGAACTTTATCACTTGTGTATTTTAAAGTAACACCTGGTAAAGATTGTAAATATTGTAGAATATTGGTGTTAGAATAAGGGGAATCTTTTGGACTAAAGACTTTAGAAAAACCAACACCAACAATACCTTGTCCTTTTAAATTTAACTCAGTTTCTTTTTTAGCTTCATTTTTAGATCTTGTTATAGTAACTTCATCTAAAATTTGTGCATCTTCAAATGAAACAAATTCTAGATTCTCAATATTTTTTTTCTCTTTTTCTTCATTCAATTTTTGAAGGTTTTTAGTTTCAAAAGCGTCTATATTTATGGATGATTTATTTTTAAATTCTGTAAATTGATGATAAACATAAAATCCAGAATTTATAATTTTACCCTTTTTGTTTAATAATGCTAACTCATAATTTGAATCTTTTTTTAAATTTAAATTTTCAAATTTAAAACTTTTATCAGTTTGAATTTCTTTTACTAGTAGAATGTTATTTTCTTTAGAAGTTAACATAACTTTGTAATCTTTTACATTATCTATATTATGGGTGATTTTACCTTTTAAATTAAACCCATTTTCTCTTTTAAAAATGATTTCTTTTGTTGGTACATTTTTGTAGGGTAGTGGATTTATTTGACCAGAAATTATTTGTATGTAATCATCTACTTTTTCTTGGTTTTTGAAAAACAGTTCATTTAATTCAGAATCTTCAATAAATTTATTGTCAAAATAAATTGAAGATTTAATATTTGATTTATTTTGATTAAAATTTTCTGAATGAACAGCTATGCTTAGGTTAGCGAATTTGTCTACATTACTACTAAGTCTTACTTGAATTGAATCTTCTGATATTTTATTATAGCCAAGGTTTAGGTTGTTACTTTCTTCATTTAAAAAATAACGAGTAACTAGTGTTTTATTGTTTTCACTCATTATACTAATGGCATTAATTCCATTAAAAAGATCAGTTTTCTTAAATGATAGGCGGTAATCTAGCATACTTTTATTTAATGTTAACTCAGCAAAAGATTTAATAAATCCTTTTTTGTGTAAAACAATAAATACTTTTTTATTATCAAATGTGTTTATGGTTTCTTTGTTTGTTTTTAGAATAAACGTTTTAGTCGTTGAGTTTTTGGGAACTCTACTTTTAAACAAAGTAAAACCAAGTGGAGATGCTTTTGGAATGTTAAATAAATACTCTTTATTATTAAAATTTATTTTTGCTTTGTAGTCAATACCTATATTATGTTTGAAAAATGCAATAGCACTGCCATCTGCAAATGTGCTAATACTTGTAATAATTTTACTTGTTTCTGTATTTATAAAATCAATTATTGTGTTTTCTTTTAAATTAGACTTTATAATTATTTTATTATGAATACCATTAATTAAAGAATTGCTCTCAGGATAAAACTCTAAAATAGGTTTGTTGGTTTTTAAATCAACTAACTCTATCGATTCTTTTTTAGATAACTCTTCATTCTCTATAGTTGAAATTATTTCAATAGGAAAACTAAATGGCGTTTTAAAATTACTATTATAATTTGTGTTTATTTGAAAATTGTAATTGCCTGAATTAAAGTTTTTATTTGTTTTAAATTTCCCATAGGCAATTCCATTATCGACTAATAGCGTTTGACTATCAATTAATTTTTTTTCGAAAAATAAATCAATATGCACGTTTTTTGTTAAGAGGTTTAGTTTATTTGTTGACTCTTCTAAAACATATAATTTATACCATATAGTATCTCCAGAAAAATATTGTTTCTTATCTGTATCAAAGAAGAAGTTTTCAACAGAATATTGATTAAAAGAATTTGAACTTAAAATTGAAGTAGAGATAGGATTTGTTTCTTTTTGGCTGAATGTTTTATTGCAGGAAAAGAATAATAATAAAAATGTTAAGTAAGAGAAAAATGTTTTCATATAGATTGGTTTTGTTTTTCTGATCAAATAATATACCAAAAAATAACCCTTAATAAAATTAAGGGTTATTTTATAAAAGTTTAATATTATTTATTTTTTCTTAGGTTCAAAAACTGGTAAAAGTTTGGTGCTAACTTCTCCAAAACCAATTCGGGTTCCGTTATTTTCACAATAACCACGCATAATAACCGTATCGTTATCGTTAATAAATTTACGTTCAGAACCATCGTTCATTTTAAGAGGTTTTGTGCCTTTCCAAGATAATTCTAACATAGAGCCATATGAATCTGGTGTTGGTCCAGAAATTGTTCCACTTCCCATTAAGTCTCCAGAATTTACAGGGCACCCATTAGAGGTGTGATGAGCTAATTGTTGAGACATGCTCCAATACATATACTTGAAATTAGAACGAGATACTATGGTTTCTTTCTGCTTTTCTGGTTGAATAGCTACTTCTAAATTAATATCGTAACTCTTCTCTCCAGTTTGTTGTAAGTAAGGTAATTGCTTTTTTAAAGGTTTTGGTCCTTTTACTTTATAAGTTTGTAACGCATCTAAAGTCACAATCCAAGGCGATACTGAAGAAGCAAAACTTTTAGCTAAAAAGGGTCCTAAAGGCACATATTCCCATTTCTGCATATCTCTTGCAGACCAATCGTTAAATAATACCATTCCAAAGATGTACTCTTCAGCTTCATCTACAGGAATTGGTTCTCCTAAATCGTTTGCATCTGTTGTGATAAAAGCCATTTCTAATTCAAAATCTACTAATCTACTTGGTCCAAAAACAGGATCTGTTGCACCAGCAGGTAAAGTTTGACCTTGCGGTCTGTGTACAGGAATTCCAGAAGGAATAATAGAACTACTTCTTCCGTGATAACCAACTGGTATATGTAACCAATTTGGTAATAATGCATTATCTGGATCTCTAAACATAGTTCCTACGTTAGTAGCATGTTCAATGCTTGAGTAAAAATCTGTATAATCTCCAACTTGAACAGGTAATTGCATTTCAATTTCGTCTAAACGAAATAAAACAACTTCCTTATCCTTTAAATTGTTCTTTAAAATATCATTTTCAACATCAAATATTTTGGCTATTCTATTTCTAACTGCACGCCATGTTTTACGTCCATCAGCAATAAAATCGTTTAAAGTATCTTGAAGAAAAATATCGTCTGTTAAAGGGATATCTTTAAAATATCCTAATTGGTGTAAAGCACCTAAATCAATAGCAGTATCTCCAATTCGAGTTCCGATAGTAATAATATCGTCTCTAGTTAAAAATACCCCAAAAGGAATATTTTGAATAGGGAAATCTGAATTCTTATCGACGTGTAGCCACGATTTTCTGTCTGGATTATTTGCTGTAATTGGCATAGGTTAATTTTTTTATAAGGTTCTCAATATTCTATCAAACCTACATAATTTTTGATTTTAATACTAATATTAACTTTTAAAAATGCGTTAAATTTTTAGAATTAATCAAATTGATAGTTTTTGTAAAGAATTCATTTTAATTGAATGATTAAAACTTTTTGATTTCTTATTTTTGTGGCTTATTAAAATAATCTATTGTTATGCAACGCGACGAACAAATATTTGAATTAATTGAAGCTGAAAAAGAGCGCCAATTACACGGACTAGAATTAATTGCATCAGAAAATTTTGTTAGCGACCAGGTTATGGAAGCTGCAGGTTCTGTTTTAACAAATAAATATGCCGAAGGTTATCCTGGTAAACGCTATTATGGTGGTTGCGAAGTGGTAGATGAAGTAGAGCAAATAGCAATAGATCGTGCAAAAGCATTATTTGGAGCGGAATACGTTAATGTGCAGCCACATTCTGGAAGTCAAGCTAATACAGCTGTTTTTCATGCTTGTATAAAACCAGGAGATAAGATTTTAGGATTCGATTTATCGCATGGAGGACATTTAACTCACGGATCTCCAGTAAATTTTTCTGGACGTTTATATAATCCAGTATTTTATGGCGTAGAAAAGGAAACCGGACGTTTGAATTATGATAAAATTCAGGAGATTGCTACAAGAGAGCAACCAAAATTAATTATTGCTGGTGCTTCTGCTTATTCTAGAGATATAGATTTCGCAAGATTTAGAGAAATTGCAGATAGCGTAAACGCTATTTTATTAGCAGACATTTCTCATCCAGCAGGTTTAATTGCTAAAGGTATTTTAAACGATCCATTACCACATTGCCATGTTGTTACAACTACAACACATAAAACATTACGTGGGCCAAGAGGTGGAATGATTTTAATGGGTAAAGATTTTGATAACCCTTTTGGAATCACGTTAAAAAACGGAAATTTACGAAAAATGTCTTCTTTATTAGATTCTGGTGTGTTTCCAGGAAATCAAGGTGGACCATTAGAACATATTATTGCAGCTAAAGCTATTGCTTTTGGAGAAGCTTTAACAGATGAGTTTATGCATTATATGTTACAAGTAAAGAAAAACGCAAATGCATTAGCGGAAGCTTTTGTAAAACGTGACTATAAATTAATATCTAATGGAACTGATAACCATATGATGTTAATAGATTTACGTAACAAAAATATTTCTGGTAAAGATGCTGAAAATGCTTTAGTGAAAGCAGATATAACTGTAAATAAAAATATGGTTCCTTTTGATGATAAAAGCCCATTTGTTACTTCTGGAATTAGAATTGGTTCTGCAGCCGTTACTACAAGAGGTTTAAAAGAAACCGATATGGAAACTGTTGTAGATTTAATTGATAAGGTTCTAATTAATTCTGAAGATGAAGCAACACTAGAAGCTGTTAAAATAAAAGTAAATGAGTTGATGAAAGATTTACCATTATTTAAAATGTAAATTTCACTTTTATTATACTAAACAAAAAAGCAATCTTTATATAAAGGTTGCTTTTTTGTTTAATCACAAATATATAATCAATGGTAATTCAGGTCTTAAATCAAAAAAAATTCTTTGAACGTCATTATCAAAGTGAAGTTCCATTAAATGCTCTTTACCGTTTTTAATGGTTAAATTTTCAATTCCGTTTATTGCTTTAATAGTTTCTGTATTCAAGTTCAAATTGCTTGAGGTAATTATAATTTTGGTTACTTTTTGTGCTCCATTTGGATGCTTATAAAATTCTCTCCAAATTGCGTATTCTTCGGGGATATTTTTTAAATCAGAAATTGTTTCAAATTCTTCCCATTCAATTTCTGGGTATACAACAAAAATTGAAGGTTCTTTAAGATTTATTTTTGAGTTTTTTGCTGAATAGATATTCGTGTTTTCTTCCATCCAATCTTGATGGTAACTAATTTTTTTGAAAGGAATTTTTTCTACATTATAATCTTTTACCTTAAGCGCAATACTAAATGGTGAAGCTCCATTTTTTTTAAAGTTGGTTCTTTCTTTAAAATCTAACGCGTTATTTTTTTTGTTATTCTCCTCAAATTCGGTTTGGTTATAAACAAAAATTAGTTCGAGATAACTATTTAAAAAATAGAAATACCTTCCTGTTGTACCTTGACCTTGATGTATTTGAGAAAGTGTATCTGGAACGGCAGTAAATCCAATATTGGTTAAAAGTTTTTGAGTTTTTGTTGGATTTTTAACCCAAATATTAAAATGGTCAACTTTTAATTCTGTTGAAATAGTTTCAGTTTTTTCATATAGGTTTATATCAGTTTTTTGATCCTTACAGGACAATATACTAAATGTCAAAACTAAAATTAGAATGTAATTACGTAAACTCATTTAAAATTGTTTTGTTGTTTTGCAGTGTTTTTGTTGCTTTTTTATTCAATTTCAATTGACATTATAAAGTATAAACCCGCCAAACAGAAAAGCAAAAGGCGAAATAAATTTAAAATAAATTGGTTTAATAATATCAGCACTTTTTATAGAGAATTTATGATGTAATTTTCTCGGAATACAATAAAGAATTAATGCTGTTATTAGCATAAACCATCCTAGTATTTTAAATGTTTCTGGGAATTTGCAAAAATTAGAATATAAAATAAGTGCTATTCCAATACTCATTCTTAATGTAATTTCAGTATAATTTATAAAATTGGTACTAGCAAATTTTCTTAATATATACCTTGCTTTTCTTGGATTAAAAAACATTGTGAATCCAGCTATTATAATGAAAGTGCCGAACATAATTATAATCCACTTTGAGAGTTCTATTTTCATAATTTAAATTATATAATTCGAAATATAAGAATTGATATTTTAATATTCTTGAATAAAATTAATTGAATTTTTGTCTTCAAAGATTTTTTGAATAAAACCTAAATGTAGAAAACATGAAACTATCTATATGTTTTAAATAAAGAATAATTATTTTTTTAATTATGGAAGTGTAATTGATTTTTATTTCGATTTATTATGAAATAAATAATAAGTCCCAGTATTAAAAAGAAGAAAATGTATTTTCCAAATAAATATTCCATTCTATAACTCTTAGGTTTTCCTATAAATTGACTAATACTATTTTGTTTGTTATTTATTACTATTGATTTTAATAGTCTATTCTTTTCATTATTATCTAAACTAGCATAATAAAATGAGTATAGATAGTTATTTAATAAATAAATTTTACTTTCAAATTTAGGCTTGCTTAATGAGTCAATGAATACTAATTTATAGCCTCTAAATGTTTGATTGGTAATAGGCTCTTTTAATGTTAGTTTTTATGGTATAGAGCTTTCAAGCCCTTTAACAATACTATCTAATTCAAAAACGTCACCGGGCATTTTGATTGAAATAATAGAATCTAAATCATAAGTGTTTCAGTCTTCATTTTGAGATAAAATATAATTAGTAAATAATAACGTGAGGAAAAGTATAACTCTTATTTCTTTAATTCCAATTCTCTTCGAAATCTAAATTATCATAATCGTTAATATCAAAATCATCGTCTTCGTCATCAAACTCATCAGAAAATTCATCTTTTTCAGCTTCAAATACTTTTTCTGGAGCAGTATCTGGAATTTGTCCGTGAACAAACATAAGGTTAGGATAATCTACGCCATCTACTTCTTCTACAATTTCGGCTAATTCCACAAAAAATGTCCACATACTTAAAAAATCGTACACATAAATAAGCTTGGTCTGTTTTACGCCAACATTATCATCTAATGGAGATTCGTTCATTAAACGTACATTTGTTAATCCTTCGCTTAAATCAAATAAAGAAATTTCCTCACCTTGATCCCAATCGTCGTTACTCATATAAAAAGAAGCCATTTCGTTACCGTCAAAACCAAAAGCTTGGGTAATACTATTGTGTAGTTCTTCTAAAGTATCTGTGCTAGAAATCTCAATATCTCTAAAAATATCTTCTTTGCTATCGTGGTCTAAAATAACTCTAAATCTGTAAATCATATATGGATTTGTTCTAGTGCAAAGTTATGCAATTTTATGAGCTTTACTATAAGCTTCAAGGAAAATATAAAACTGAATTCCTATCATAATTGATGCTATTACGACATGTAATGGTTGTGTTAAAAACGGAAACTCAAAATAATACATTGCAATTCCGGTAACTATTTCTATACCAATACAAATCATTACTAATTTCATTTTAGTGTAACCTAAAATATGTTTTTTATTGTAGTATAATAACCATGTATTTAATAAAAATACTAAGATTGAAAAGGATCTATGCACGTAAAATTTAAGATCTGGATTATTTAACCACAAAGCTTTTACATTTCCAACCAATTTAATTTGCTGATCTACATCTTGTCTTACCTGTGTTCCAATTACAATTTGTATTAAGCTTAAAATAATGGCAAATACCAAAATATTTCTAAATTTAGTGTCGAATTTTTGTAGTTTATAATTAGTTTTAGATAAGTAGATGATTCCTAAAATATAAGCCACAATAGCTAAAGCCATTACCATATGAATAGTAATTTTATATGGCGATAAATTAGAATCTACAACTGTTTTTCCTAACCAAGCCTGAAATCCCATTCCTAAAATAGTTAGTGTTCCTAAAATAGGAATTAGTTTATGCTTGTGCCAAAACAAAAAGGATAATAAGAACATAATTAAAACAGGAATTCCTGCTACAACAGTAGCAAGTCGGTTAATATATTCTATCCAGGTATGTGTTGGATTGTATTTGGCGTAACTATGTTCTGTATACGCTTTCCAATTGTTTGGATTTAAAGTGTTTGCTGATATAAAGCTCTTTTTAGCAACTAATAAAGACTCATTATTAACTATAATTATTCCTTCGTTATAATTATGATTAGCTTTAAAAACAATATCTTTTTCATCTGATGGCGGAACGTAGTAGCCAAAACATTTTGGCCAATCAGGACAACCCATTCCAGAACCTGTCATACGCACAATTGCACCAGCAATTATAATTAGATAGACGCAAACTAATGCGACTTTAGATATGTTTCTGAAACTTTTTCTCATCCTACTTTTTGTTTATAATTGAGATACTAATCCCAATGTTTTGCCTTTTTCTAACATTAAATTGAAAGCAGCATCGTGTTCGTTAGGAATTTTACCATCTAAAATAGCTTCTTTAATAGTTTCTTTAATAATACCTATTTCTTTTGAAGGTTTTAGGTTGAAAGTTGCCATAATTTCTTCACCTGAAACCGGAGGCTGAAAATTTCTAACATGATCTTTTTCTTCAACTTCAATAATTTTCTCTCTTACAATTTTAAAGTTATTATGGTATTTATTGAATTTCTTCGGGTTTTTAGTAGTAATATCTGCTTCGCAAAGCGTCATTAAATCATCTACATAATCTCCAGCATCAAAAACTAAACGTCTAACAGCAGAATCTGTAACCGTATCTTGAGCTAGAACAATTGGTCTAGAACTCATAAATACCATTTTCTGTGTGAATTTCATTTTATCATTTAATGGCATTTTTAAACGCTTAAACAAATGATACACCATTTTAGAACCTTCAAATTCGTGTCCGTGAAAAGTCCAACCTACTTTTTTACTAAATCTTTTGGTAGGTGCTTTTCCAATATCATGTAATAATGCCGACCAACGAAGCCATAAATCGTTAGTGTGATTTGCTATATTATCTACTACTTCTAACGTATGGTAAAAATTGTCTTTATGTTTTTGTCCTTCAACTTCATCAATACCTTTTAAAGCTGTAATTTCTGGTAAAATATATTCTAATAATCCTGTTTGTTCTAAATGAAGAAACCCAACTGAAGGCACTGGACTTTTTAAGATTTTATTTAACTCTACAACAATGCGTTCTTTTGTAATAATTTCTATTCTATCAGAGTTTTTACTAATAGAAGCTAAAGATGAGCTTTCAATTTTAAAATTAAGTTGTGTTGCAAATCGTATTGCACGTAGCATACGTAATGGATCGTCAGAATATGTAATATCTGGATTTAGTGGCGTTTTTATAATGCAATTTTCTAAATCGCTTAAGCCATTAAATGGATCTAATAAATCGCCAAATGTGCTCGTATTTAAACTCAATGCTAAAGCATTTATAGTAAAATCTCTTCGGTTTTGATCGTCTTCTAAAGTGCCATTTTCTACAGTAGGATTTCTGCTGTCTTTTTGGTAAGATTCTTTTCTTGCGCCAACAAATTCTACTTCTATATCGTTATAACGCAACATGGCAGTTCCATAAGTCTTAAAAATTTGCACTTTAGGTTTGTTAGGTAATAATTTAGCTACTTGTTGAGCTAATTCAATTCCGCTACCAACAGCAACTATATCTATATCTTTTGCTTGTCCACGTTGTAATAAGAAATCGCGAACAAATCCGCCAATAACATAACTGTCTACTTTTAAAAGTTGAGAAGCTTCTGCTATAATTTCAAAAATTGGATTTTGTAACGCTTGTTTGTAATTCATTTATAAAAAGGACTTGAAAAACTGACTAAGAATGGTCATTTTAAAAATGAATTCAAAGACAATTTGTTATTCGCGAATAATTTTAACTTCACCTGTATTACTTAATTTAATAATGGTTGAAGGATTTGAATTAGATTCACAAGGCAAATTTACAACATAGTCTACATCTTTTAAAATTTGTGGACTTATTTCGTTAAAGGATTTTGGAGTTGGTTCTCCAGATATATTAGCCGAAGTAGAAACAATTGGCTTACCAAATTTTTTAATTAAATTATGCGCAAATCCAGAATGAACAATTCTAATAGCTAACGTGTTGTCTTTAGCTACTAGGTTATTAGCAATGCCAATAGGTTTGTCGTAAATAATAGTAGTAGGTTTTACAGCAAATTCTAGAATCTGATAAGCTACTTCAGGAATAATTTCAATATATTTTTCCAACATTTTAACATCGCAGACTAAACAAATAAGTGCTTTAGATTCTTCACGCTGCTTTAATTGATATATTTTTTTTACAGCTTCAAAGTTTGTAGCATCGCAACCTAAGCCATAAACTGTATCTGTAGGATAGAGTAGGGTTTTTCCTTGTTTTAGTATGGTTAGTGAAGTTTCTATGGCTTATAAATTTAAAATAGATTTAAACCAAGATTTAATTCTTTTCATAACTAAAAGTATAACATCACTGTTAGAAAACTTAAGACTATTTGTTGCTTTTTTTACCTCTTTTAATTGTAAAATAAGATTTCCCTTATTTTTGTATCCCTCTGGAGTTATAGCAGTTAATGGAGCGGTTATTTGTTTTAAAAAACTAAATTTAGGAAATTGCTTTTTTAAAGACTTTCCTAAAGAATAAGCGTCAGAAAACTCTCCTTCATTATATTTAAAGGTGTCTCCCAATCCTTCTGGAAAAGGTTCTTCTATTTTATCTATTGAAGTAGCCCATCCAAAATCGAATAAAACTGTCGTGTTTAATCCATTTTGTTTTTGAATCATAATATTTCCTGGTCTAATATCTCTATGTAAAATATTATGCTCTGTAAGTTCAATAAGTATATCAATGGATGTT
The DNA here is from genome assembly GCA_034110465.1 of Mesoflavibacter sp. Lineage (GTDB taxonomy): Bacteria > Bacteroidota > Bacteroidia > Flavobacteriales > Flavobacteriaceae > Aurantibacter. The sequence goes on along the minus strand of JAWUZD010000010.1, from coordinate 218,099 downwards.
TTGATAACATTTTTAATATGCCTTTTTTTCCAAAATTTGGGAGTTCTTTTTATTTCTGAAAATAGGACACCATTAATTTCTGTAAGATAAATTTCAGAATCAACTTTAGACTTATTTACTTTTATTATTTCAGGAAATAATGTTGAATGATTTAAGAGTGATAAATATTTTATCTCGTTACTTATTATAGGTTCATTGGCTTTTTTTATGAAAGTCCCATTATATTTAAAGACTTGAGTAGCAACTTTGTTATTTTTAAATTCTAGTATAGTTTGACTTACCAAATGTTTGTATTTATTATAACTATGTTCTCCATAATCTGTGTAGCAAATATTTTTTTGATTAAAAAAAACTGTTTTATCTATTGGTGTCGTAAAGTTATAACTAGAGTTTTCTAGGTACTTAGACAAAGCTAAACTATATGCTTTTTCTGTATTAATGTTTTTAAAGTTTGAAATAAAATTATCATTAATAGACTCTAATTTTTTTATGTAATCTGAGCCAATAGTTCTTTTATGAATTACAGCATGATATAATAATGAGAAAAAATGATTTTCTTGATTTGGTGTGTAGAAAGTGTCTTTAGTTAATAACTTAGTTTCTAAAATGTTTTTTTCCCAAGTAACATCATAATAATTATCTCCAAGAAACCTGAAATCAAAAGGAACTTGTTCATTATTTATATTAATTTCATAATTACAGCGATAAGGTTTTTTAGGCGACATTTTTTTAGCACCAGTAAGGTAAGACATGAAATTTTCGTTTTCTACTAAAACGTCTATATCTCCGTGACCTTCTACATTATATTCATTTGGTAAACATTCGAAATTTCTTAAAACAACATAATCTATGGAGTTATTTAACACCTTAAATAATTGGCTTATATCTTTCCAAAATGGAACACCAGTAATATTTCGATCAATAGTTATAGCTACATTATTTCGTTTTGAATATGTGTTTAAGAATTCTTCTGTTGTCTGTCCAAAAAGTAAAATTAAATCTTTATTAGTTTCAAATGAATTATCAGATGAATGTATTTTATGTCCTCCACCAGTAAGTTTTCTGTAAGATTTTTTTCTATCAAAAACATTTGAATTTACTGTGTTTGTTCCAGACGAAGTTTTTCTTTTGGTTAAATTAGGAGATTTATCCTCAAAAACAATTAAAAGAAACTCATTATCTCCACAATGCTTAATTTTTTTAGAAATAATTTTATTAAAACTTTTTAATTTTCTTTGGTATTGAGAATGTGAATAAAAACGTTTTAAATTAGCGTGGAAATGTTTTTTGCTCCAATTAAAATTAAAGGTGTTTATAATGTTGAAATTAGCATCAATATCGTTTAAAATATGATTCTTTTTATTAAAAGCTTTATTCCAAATTATAAGTGTATGAATCATTTAATATAATGTTAATTGTTTTTAAAGCATTAGCTTTAAAGTTAAGTCGTACTACAAAAGTATAGTTTTAACAATTTAAAACATAATTAACTAAAATTTATTTGTGGCTTTAATAACCCTAAGATTATTATTATTATTTTACCCTCATAGAGTAAGCTAAAGAATTTCCACTTTTAACACTTAATAATAGTAGTCTAAAATACTTAGGTCTGCTTATACTTTTAAATAATAATCTTAACTGAGTTAATGTTTTAAGCTGTTTAAATTTCAGATAGGAGTAATTTTTTTGAATGACGTACAAATATGAAACTAAATATTCAATTTTTAAATCTGTATTTCCCGAACTTTTACCTTGATAATGGGTAAAGGTTGTTTCAGGAAAAAAATAGGTCTCATATCCTTTTTTAGAAAGCCTAGTGGAAACATCTATTTCTTCATAAAATAAAAATATATTTTGGTCAAATCCATTTATTTTAGAGAAGGCTTCAGTTTTAAAAAACATAAAAGCACCAGAAACTAAATCTACTTTAAAAGGCTTTTTTATTTTTTCTTCGCCGTATAGTTTTGTGTAATATTTAGTTGAGTTTTTTTCGGTAAATGGAATGTTGTGAACACTATTGTAATGACTATAAGACTGTTTAAAAACAATGTTGTTTTCCGTAATTTGATTAGGACCAACCAACCCAATATTTTTATTCTCTTTTAGGAATTTAAATAAAATTCCCAACGAATTATCAGTTAAAATAGCGTCGTTGTTAAGAAACGCTAAATAATCTCCAGTTGCAAATTGAGCACCAAACATATTACCAGAACCAAAGCCTAAGTTAATCTTGCTTTTAACTAGTTTAATATTCTGTTTAGAAGTGAAATTTTCTAGATTCTCTAAATCTTTAATATTAGAATTATTATCTACAACTATAATTTCAAAATCAATTTTCTTAGTTTCTTCAATTATAGAATTTATACATTTAATAGTATATTCTGAAGAATGATAATTGATAATAACTACGGATATATCCATGGATTTAGATAGTATATGATATTAAAGTTATATTTGCTACACAAAATTCGAAGTAAAGATATTAAATAAAAACCATGCAAAGCAAAGAACCTTTAATTTCCATAATTATACCTTGCTATAACCAAGCACAATTTTTAGAAGAAACCCTAAACTCTGTACTTAGTCAAAGTTTTGAAAATTGGGAATGCTTAATTATTAATGATGGTTCTACCGATAATTCTTTAGAAATTTGTAATGCTTTTAAATCTAAAGATGATAGGTTTTTACTTTTTGATATTGAAAATAAAGGACGAAGTAATGCAAGAAATATTGGTCTAAATCAGGCTAAAGGTGATTGGATTCAGTTTTTAGATTCTGATGATGTTTTACATAAAGATAAATTTTTAAATTCTTTAGCTGTCCAGCAAAAAGATTCTGGAATGATTATTACTGATTTTTTAAGATTTAGAAAAACAGTAGATAAGCCAAGACGTGCCTTTTGTGATTTAAATACAGTAAAATTTAATTATGAGAATATACTTTTACAATGGGAAATTAATTTTGCTATACCTATACATTCAGGCCTTTTTAAAAGATCTATTATAAATTCAATTAAATTTAACACAGATTTGAATGCAAACGAAGATTGGTGTTTTTGGTTAGATTTTTATAAGAATGAGTTTACAACGGAATATGTAAATCAAAAACTAGTGTATTACAGAATGAATCCTAATGGTACGGTAGTTAACTTCAATCATATGGAAGAAAATACTAAATTAGCTAAACTGTATATTTTTAATCATTTGGAAGATAAGTATAAACCATTATTTTTTAATAGAGTTGTAGGAGAGTTAAGTAAGTGTAAACGTGATTTTAAAATTTATAAAGACAATGTGTTTTATAGAAAAATGTTTTATAAAATGAAACAATTATTTAGTTAAAATAGCTTCTTAAATGAAATCACCTGTAATTATAACCATTCCATTATATCAAACTAAATTAAGAGATTTTGAAATAGCTTCTCTTAAGCAATGCCTTGATGTTTTAGGAGATTTCCCTATTAGTTTTGTAGTGCCTAAAAATTTAGATGTTACCAGTTTTATTGAAACCTACAAATTAGAAAATTGTACTTTTGAAACCTTTGAAGATACTTTTTTTACATCTGTTTTAGGCTACAATAGATTAATGCTGTCAGAACGTTTTTATACTCGATTTTCAGCATATAAGTATTTGTTAATTTACCAGTTGGATGCTTATGTTTTTAAGAATGAATTATTAGATTGGTGCAATAAAGATTACGATTATATAGGAGCTCCATGGATTGCAAGTCAACCAAATTTTATTAAAAAGATTGAAAAACTATTTCATTCTAAAAAGAAAAAAGAGCGTTCTAAAATTTTCTTTAAAGTAGGCAATGGAGGATTGTCTTTAAGGAATGTGGAGAAACATGCTAAAGTAGCTTTTGAAATGAAAAGTGAGATTGCTCAGATGTTATCTAGTAATAAAGATGATTTTACGGTAATGGAAGATGTTTTTTGGTCAATAAAAGCACCAAAAGAATATCCAGATTTTAATATTCCATTTTATAAAGAAGCTTTGGGTTTTGCAATAGATAGAAAACCAGAATTGGCTTTAAAATTAAATAATAATCAATTGCCTTTTGGTTGTCACGGATTTGAGAAAACTAAAGTAAAAGATTTTTGGAAAACTAAGATTAAGTATTAATCTATTTTACGATATAAGCACCATAATTGAACATAGCGTTTAAATACAGAAAATGCATGGATGTAGCTAATTATAAAACCTTCTTTACCATCTAAAATTCCAAGTCTTAAAAAGTATTGGTGCATAAAACGATACCAAGGTCTAAATAGAAAATGATATATATTTGGACGAACATTCTTTTTGTACAAAGCATCTGCTTGTAACTGACTGTAATGACTTAATTTATTGTTGTAAGTATCAAAATCTTTATAAGTATAATGTTTTACAGCTTGCTTTAGTTTACCAATTCCTCCAGTAGTTTCTATTATTTCATGTACGGGTTGATTACCGTATTTACAACTTGTTTTATTGAATAAACGTACAGAAGTATCTGTTTGAAATCCGCTATATTTTATACGTTTTCCCATAAAGTAAAAATCTCGTTTTACTTCGTAAGCATTTAAAGAATTCTCACTTTTAACGATGGTTTTAATCTCGTTAATTAATGGTTCTGATACAATTTCGTCTAAATCAAAAAATGTAACCCAATTGTGTTTTGCTAAAGAAATAGCGAAATTTTTTTGATCAGAAAAATCTTTAAATTCTCGTTTAATAACTTTAGCACCTAATTGCTCAGCTAATTCTAAAGTATTATCCGTACTAAAAGAATCTACAATAATAATCTCGTCTGCAAAAGACAAGCTTTTTATATAGCGTTCTATATGAGATGCTTCGTTGTAGGTAATTGCTAAGGCACTAATCATGAATAAAAATAAGTAGTAAGGTGTAGTTGGCTTTTTATATCTTTGTCAAAAGTACACATTTTACTTCTTTTTACTATAAAAAAATAAAGCTTTGGCAAGACTACCTATCTTAATGTATCATAATATCTGTAAAAATAGTACGGATGCAAAAGGCTTAACATTATCTGAGCAAAATTTTGAAGCACAATTAAAATATTTGAAAGAGAAAAATTATCAAACGTTTCATTTTAGTGAATTACAAGATTTAAAAACAAGTAAAGAGCTTCCTGAGAAATCGCTACTAATTACGTTTGACGATGTTTATAAAAGTCAGTTAGATTTAGCAGTTCCACTTTTAATTAAATATGGATTTAAAGCTACTTTTTTTGTGCCTTTTAAGTACATAGCCGGAAAAGACTTTTGGAATACAAATAGTTTAGAGATTATGTCTGTTGAAGATTTAAAATCTTTAGACAAAAGTATAGAGTTAGGTTTACATTCTTTTGAGCACAAGAAATACCATGAAATGTCTTTATTGGAAGTTCAAGAAGATTTTGACCATTGTAAACGTTTTATTATTAAGCATAAACTAAATATCAATAATGTTTTAGCTTATCCTTACGGTAAATTTCCTCGTAAAAAAGAAGAAAAAAAAGCATTTTTTAATGTGTTACATCAAAATAAAATGGCTTACGGTTTGCGTATAGGAAATAGAGTAAACAAATTCCCTTTTAAAAATAATTATGAAATAAATCGCATAGATATTAAAGGAGAAGATAGTTTATTAACTTTTAAAAGAAAGCTTAAAATAGGGAAGTGGTTGTAGTTTTTATCTGATTTTTTAAATTTTAAATTCCCGACAGAATACTTAAAATCACCTAATGCCTCTTTGTAATAACATAAGCTTAGCATATCTAGAAAACACACCATAAGCATTTACAATTGCAACGGTTAATCCAGGGATACCATCAAAAATACCACCGCGTAAAAAATAACTGCTAAAAAAACGATACATAGGCTTAAAAACCAAATGAAAGTAAGTGGCTTTTTTACCTCTATCAAAAAGCTGTTGTGCTTGAAACCAAGCGTAACTATCTTTTTTAGTCACATATGGAATAAAACCTTTATAGGTGAAATGTAGTACAGGATTTTTTAGCCGACCAATGGTTCCGTTAACTATTAATTTTTCGTGAACGCTACCTTTAAATTTACAATTGTTACGTTTTACCAATCGGGTAACATTATCGTCATGATGGTATAAAAAACGATTCATATAAAAATGAGGAAAGTTTAATTTGTAAGCATCATAGGTATTGCTATTAATAGCCTTTTCAATTTCAATTTTTAAACTCTTTGTAATACGTTCGTCTGCATCTAAAAATAGAATCCAATCGTTTTTAGCAAACTGTAGTGCAAAATTCTTCTGATTAGAAAAATTATCGAAAGCTCTAAAATGAACTTCGCAACCCATTTCTTTTGCAATTTGTGCAGTTTTGTCTATACTATTAGAGTCTATAACTATAATTTGTGTAGCAAAATTAACGGATTGGATCGCTTCCTTTAGGTAAGCTTCCTCGTTATAAGTTGGTATAATTACGGTTATAGAATTCATATAAAATATAAAATCCAAAATTACTAAAATAACTTTATATTTGTAGCCATAATGAAAACAGATACTTCAATAATTATTAGCACGTACAATTCACCAGAATGGTTAGCAAAAGTGCTTTACGGATATAACAACCAAACCTACCGTAATTTCGAAATTGTAATTGCAGACGATGGTTCTAAACAAGAAACTATAGATTTAATAGAAGCTATAAAGGCTGAATTGTTTTATCCTATTATTCATGTTTGGCATGAAGATAATGGGTTTCAGAAGTCTCAAATTTTAAATAAAGCTATAGTTCAATGTACTACAGACTATATTTTAATGTCTGATGGCGATTGTATTCCAAGAAAAGATTATGTTGAGGTGCACGTAAAAGAACGCGAAGAAGGTTATTTTCTTTCTGGAGGTTATTTTATGTTGCCAATGGATATTTCTAACACCATTACTAAAGATGATATCTACAAAGAAAACTGTTTTAATTTAAAATGGTTAAAGGAGAATGGCTTAAAATCGTCTTTTAAAAATAATAAGTTAACAGCTAAAGGTTTTAAATCTGCTTTTTTAAACGCTACTACACCAACAAATGCAAGTTGGAATGGACATAATGCTTCTGGTTGGAAAAAAGATATTATTGCTATTAACGGTTTTGACGAGCGTATGCAGTATGGCGGACAAGATAGAGAACTTGGCGAGCGTTTAATGAATTTAGGAATAAAGACTAAGCAAATTAGATATTCTGCTATTTGTATTCATTTAGACCACAAGCGTGGTTATAAAAACGAAGCTTCTATTGCTAAAAATAGAGCCATTAGAGATATAACCAAAACAGAAAAGAAGGCTTGGACTGACTTTGGAATTGTAAAAAAGTAGTTTAATTATTTTTTATAAGCTGAAAGATGTAATTCTAAAAATGGTAATAAGCGTTTAAGAATTAGCTCAGGTGTAAGCATTTGATATAATTCTGATGGATTTTCTTCTATTTTTCGGCGTTCTTCAACACTAAACTCATTAAAAAGATTAGGTTTTTCTTCTAATAAATGTATTGAAGTATGTTTTTGGCCATCTTCAAAACTTGCCCAATGATCTTTCATTACATAAGGTGAAAATATTGTAAAACTAGGCTTGTTTAATGCTTTTGTAATATGTACAATCCCACCTTCGTTACCAACTAAAAGTTCACATTTATTCATAAGTTTTATAAACCCACGAATGCTGTCTTCGTATATATCAATAACAATAGCTTCTTTGTTTTTGCAAGCGTCATAAATTTTTAATGCATCATCTTTTTGATTAGGTGCGTAATTAAATAAAATATTAATATTATAAGTTGCCGTTATTTTGTCTATTACATTAACAATATAATCGTAGGGCATAGATTTTTGAGGTGTACTCCCCAAAATACCTAACATTATAAATGGTTTATTATATTTTTCTAAACGGTTATACTTTTTTTCTTTTTCAGTTAAAAAAATATGTGGTTCAGAATCTAAATCACTCTTTTTTAAATCGAATACCGAAGCCATCATATTTAAGCGGTCTTCAATAGCTTTTCCGCAGTTAAGCGTTTTTTCTTTTAATAGTTTAATATTGTCAGTATAAAATGGAAGAGGCGGATTCTTATCACGTTTTTTAGTTCCAATTCTCATTTTAGCACCAGAAAATAAACAAATTAATCGGCTTTGTAGTTTGGCATAAGGGTCAAAAATAATATCGTATTTATCTGCTCTAACTTTATTTATCATAGCAAATAAATTTCCGTATTTTTTTAACTCTTTTTCATCTACATTAATAATAGTATCAATATTTGGATTGTTTTCTATAACGCCAGTCGTGTAATTATAAACCAGATAATCAATCCTGCTATTAGGAAATAAGCGCTTCATATTATTAGCAATAATAGATGCTATTAGCACATCTCCAATACGTTTGTTTTGTATGACTAATATTTTCTTCATGCTTGATTTATACTATTTTGTTTATGCTGCAAAATAATTATTTTTTATATGTAATAATAAATATTCAGAATAAAATATTAAAACTATTAGAATGTTATTAGAGTTTTTAGGTTTATTTTATCTTTGGCAGATAAATAATAAGAATGCAAGAACTATTTATTCATCCTAACTTTACAAATTTAAAATCTGAGCTTCAGGATTGTATCTCAAATTTTGAAACAAAAGGAGAATGCGTAGTTAAAGGTGCAAGAAATAGCATTAAAAAATATAAAATAGGAGATAAGACAATAAACATAAAATCGTTTAAAGCTCCTAACGTATTTAATAGTTTTGTTTATAAGTATATAAGGCCAAGTAAAGCTAAGCGATCTTTTGAATACGCAGTAAAATTAACAGAAAAAGGAATTAAAACACCTTTGCCAATAGCTTATTTTGAAGCATCTTCATTAATAGGATTAAAAACGAGTTATTATATCAGTGAGCACGTGGATTATAATTTTGATTTTAGAGATTTAATTCATCAGCCTAAATTTCCAAATAGAGTACTTATTTTAGAGCAGTTTGCTGCATTTACTTTTAAGTTACACCAAAACAATATTGACTTTTTAGACCATTCACCAGGAAACACTTTAGTTGTTAAAGTAGGCGAATCGGATTACGAATTTTATTTAATAGACCTAAATAGAATGCGTTTCAAAATAATGAGTTTTGAAAGTAGAATGCATAATTTCAGGCGCTTATGGTTATCAAAAACTATGATAAATGTGATGTCTAAAACATATAGCGAACTATATCAAAAGACATACGAAGAGACACAGCAACTAATGACTAAATATAGTTATGAGTTTCAGAAAAAGGTAAATAGTAAAAAAATAAGAAAACGAAAGAAAAATAATTAATAAACCAAAAAAGGGATTTAGAACATTAGTTCTAGATCCCTTTTTATATAAGATGTGTTTTAAGGTATGTAACTTATTTCTACTAAGTACTAAACAGCTACATTATACTCACGCAAAGCATCGTTTAAAGATGTTTTTTTATTAGTACTTTCCTTACGTTTTCCAATAATTAAAGCACAAGGTACTTGAAATTCTCCCGCAGGAAACTTCTTGGTATAACTACCAGGAATTACAACAGAACGCGCAGGAACAAGACCTTTAGTCTCCATAGGTTTGTCTCCGGTAACATCTATAATTTTGGTACTCATAGTTAAAACTACATTAGCACCTAAAACAGCTTCTTTTTCAATTCTTACACCTTCAACCACAATACAACGCGAACCAATAAAAGCGCCATCTTCAATGATTACTGGAGCAGCTTGTAAAGGCTCTAAAACACCACCAATACCAACACCACCAGAAAGATGAACATTTTTGCCAATTTGCGCACAAGAACCAACCGTAGCCCAAGTATCTACCATAGTTCCTTCATCTACATAAGCGCCAATATTTACATAGCTAGGCATTAAAATAGTACCAGTCGAAATGTATGCGCCATATCTTGCAATGGCATTTGGAACGACTCTAATTCCTTTTTCTTTGTAGTTTCTTTTTAGTGGAATTTTATCGTGGTATTCAAAAATTCCTGCTTCTAAAGTTTCCATTTTTTGAATTGGAAAATACATCACCACAGCTTTCTTAACCCATTCATTAACCTGCCAACCATTATCTGTAGGTTCAGCCACACGTAAATCGCCCACATCTAATAAATCTATTACTTTTCTAATAGCATTTTGTGTTGCATCTTCTTTTAATAAATCTCGGTTATCCCAAGCTGTTTCTATTGTGTTTCTTAAATCTTTCATCAATTTTGTTTTTCTATAATCTCTAAATAATTATGGCGTGTCCTAAAAAGGTCGTGCTCTCAGCAGTCGCTTTTTAGTGTTGCATAAGTGCAACAACACTAAAAGAGCTTCAACAAATGCTTCCATCACTCACGCAAATATAACTTCAATTTATAATTTGGCATAATATTTATGCATTACGAATATAAACCTTAAATTTGCACACGTTTAAAAACAAGCGACAAATCATTATATGGCTCGATTATTAGCAATAGATTTTGGAAAAGTACGTACAGGATTAGCAGTAACGGACGAACTTCAAATTATAGCATCTGGTTTAACAACCGTAGCTACAAAAGAAGTAATAGCTTATTTAAAAGACTATTGTGCTAAAGAAAAAGTAGAATTGTTCTTAGTAGGCGAACCCAAACAAATGGATAATACGGCTAGCGAAAGCGAATCTTTAATACTACCATTTATCGGACGATTAAAACACGCTTTTCCAGATATGCCAATAAAACGAGTAGATGAACGGTTTACATCTAAAATGGCATTTCAAACCATGATAGATAGTGGTTTAAAGAAAAAACAACGTCAAAATAAAGCATTGTTAGACGAAATTAGTGCCACAATTATATTACAAAGTTACCTTTACAATTTATAAAATACAACACACATGATATTACCAGTAGTAGCCTACGGCGATCCTGTTTTAAAACAAGTAGCTAAAGAAATTACACCAGATTACCCAAACTTAGATGCCTTAATAGAAAATATGTACGAAACTATGTATGGCGCATCAGGAGTTGGACTTGCAGCACCTCAAATTGGTAAAAGTGTCCGTTTGTTTTTAGTAGATGCATCGCCTTTTGCAGACGATGAAACGTTACCAGAAGCAGAACAAGAATTCTTGAAAAACTTTAAACATACATTTATAAATCCAGTAATTTTAGAAGAATCTGGAGACGAATGGGCTTTTAACGAAGGTTGTTTAAGTATTCCAGACGTTAGAGAAGATGTGTTTAGAAAACCAGATATTAAAGTTCAATTTCAAGATCAGGAGTTTAAAACTCATACTATGGAATTAACAGGTTTGGCAGCACGTGTTTTTCAGCACGAATTCGACCACATAGAAGGTGTTTTGTTTACAGATAAGCTTTCAGGATTGAAGAAGCGTTTAATAAAAGGGAAATTAGGAAACATTTCTAAAGGGAAAATTAATGTAGATTATAGAATGAAGTTTCCTTTATTAAAAAAGAAGCGTTAAAAATTTGCATAACTATTGTAAACAATTCATATTTGTATCCCAAATAAAATATTATGGCTTTAGATAAAGTATTAGCAATTGCAGGAAAACCAGGTTTATATAAATTAGTAACGCAAACACGTGCTGGATTTTTAGCAGAATCTTTAATAGATAATAAAAAAATATCTGTTGGTGTACAACAAAATGTTAGTGTATTAAGCGAAATTGCTATTTATACATTGTCTGAAGAAGTGCCTTTAAATAAGGTTTTTAAGAATATTTCTGATAAAGAAAAAGGCGGACAAACAAGCGTTGGACATAAAGAGTCTAAAGATAAGTTAGAGGAGTATTTCTTTAACGTTTTACCAGATTACGATGAGGATCGCGTTTATGTAAGCGATATTAAAAAAGTGATTTTTTGGTACAATACCTTACAAAAAAACGATTTATTAGATTTTTCTGAACCAGCTAAGTCTGAAGAAGAAGAATAAAACATACCAATTATTAATATACAGAACTCATCCAGCAATTTGCTGGATGTTTTGTTTTATGTACTTTTGAGATAAAGGATTTAAATAACTAGTAATATGAATACCAGAGCAGACCAATTAAAGGCATTCGATAGATTGTTAACTATTATGGATGAGTTGCGAGAGCAATGTCCTTGGGATAAAAAGCAAACTATGGAAACGCTTCGTCATTTAACCATAGAAGAAACTTACGAGCTTGGCGATGCTATTTTGGATAATGATTTGGAAGAGGTTAAAAAAGAGCTTGGAGACGTTTTATTACACTTGGTATTCTATGCAAAAATTGGTAGCGAAACCAATCATTTTGATATTGCAGATGTTTGTAATGAGATTTGCGAAAAACTAATTCATCGTCATCCACATATTTATGGAGATGTTGTGGTTAAAGACGAAGAAGAAGTAAAGCGTAACTGGGAACAAATAAAGTTAAAAGAAGGCAAAGGAAAGAATAGTGTATTGCAAGGTGTTCCTAATAGTTTACCAGCATTGGTAAAAGCCAATCGCATACAAGATAAAGTGGCTGGAGTAGGTTTCGATTGGGAAAAGCCAGAACAAGTTTGGGAGAAAGTAGAAGAAGAGTTAGATGAGTTTAAAGTTGAGGTAGCTAAAAACGATACAGATGCTATGGAAAGTGAGTTTGGCGATGTGTTGTTTTCTTTAGTTAATTATGCACGTTTTAAAAAGATAAATCCAGAAAATGCTTTAGAACGCACTAATAAAAAATTCACAAAACGTTTTCAGTATTTAGAATCTAAAGCAAAATCAATGAACAAAGACTTAAAATATATGACTTTAGCTGAAATGGATGTTTTTTGGGAAGAAGCAAAAAAGCTGTAATTAGAAAATTTTGTTAAAATTTTCAATTGCCTAACTTTTTTTAATAGGTTTTGTGAAAGGTTCGTTTAATGTGTTTTATTCTAAGTTACCCACTTTTTTTATTTCAGACTAATAATCTTGGCTAATTGAGGACAATATCCATTGGTCCAGATGCCTTCAAATATTTGCCCATCCGAGAAGTAGTACTTGCCTAACCCGTGTTGATTTCCATTTACCCAAAGGCCTTCATAATAGCTTCCATCAGGCCAATAATAAGTACCAAACCCATAGTGAACATTACTCAGCCATTCACCAATGTATTTGTTGTTTGTATATTTATCTGTTTCTGCCTGACCCCAGAATTTTGTACCATAACCATTTCTTCTTCCTTCTTTCCATTGTCCTTCATAATACCTTTTGGGAAATTTGGAATTTTGTCCAAAACTTAATTTTCCATTTCCATCGAACTTACCTTTTTTGAACTCGCCGATATATTTTGAGTCTTCACTACTATCATAGTATTTTCCCCAACCATGATATAATCCATTTTTATATTCACCTTTATATAAGTCATCTGTAAATTCCGATGTATTTCCAAAAGTTTGCTCACCTAATCCATTCAATTCACCATTCACCCATTGTCCTTTTTCAATTCCTCCATCATACCATTTCTTTTCGCCATAGCCATTTTCGCATGATCCTTTAATACATGTCCAATTGTGGTAGGTACAACTGGATAGAAAAAGAATGAAGACCAATAAAATGTTGAGATGTTTCATAAGTTCTGTACAACTACTTTTCTTGATATGAATACGTTTTAATGTTTTATATCAGCTGTTAAACGAAGTTCGACTAAAAAAATGACAAAGTCAAGTTTTGATAGTGAGTTAATAAATGGGAATAGTTTCTTAGAATTCTAGTCCTTCTCAATTATAGAGGGATTAATCAGAAAACTACAACAATACATCTTTAATTTTAGCATCTTCTTGATACTCAACATCTGTGTTAATTTCCCATAAATCAATATATTTTCCTGTTGTAATTTTTTCAGCAGCTAAAATCCCCATTAAAATAGAATGGTCTTGGTTGTTATATTTAAAAGCACCATATCTACCAATTGGCATTAAGCTATCTATGGTGTCTAAATAATTTTCTACTGCTTTTAAAGATTTTTGGTAACCAGTTTCGTAAACTGGATAACATCTAGGAACACGAATAACTTTAGAGTTTAAAAACTTAGTTTTTTTAGGAATAAGGTTTAATGTTTTAATCTCCTTAATGGCTAATTCTGAAATATTTTCATCTTTATCTGTCCAAATTTCATCTTCATTAAAAGCCCAAAATTCCATACATAAAATAGTGGTGTTTTTGTCTTTATTCAAGGTTGGACTCCAGTTTCTAAAATTAGTAATTCTACCGTGTTTTACTTCTGGAGAATGCACATAAATCCAATTGTCTTGGAATAAATCTAAAGCATCTACTTCTAAATAGACTAAAATAGTATTTCTAAAATAAAGCTGATTTGCAGCATCAGAAATCTGTTTTGGTACATTTTGTAAGCCTTTTAATAATAGTGTTAATGGCATTGTAGAAATTACAACATCTGCAAACTCTTGTGTGCCATCGGCTAATTCTATTCCAATAGCTTTTCCGTTAGCATCTTGGATAACTTTAGCTACTTTTTTATTTAAATTAATTTGCCCGTTGTTTGCCGAAATATAATCTGAAGCACGTTCATACAAAGTTCCTGTTCCGTGATCGGGATATGCAAATTGATCTATTAATGTTTTATGCTTATTCCCAATATTTCCAAAAAAAGCACTTTTTACAGCTTCAAAAAGCGATAAAGATTTTATACGTTGCGCAGCCCAATCTGCATCAATTTTAGAACATGGAATTCCCCAAAGCTTTTCAGAATAATGTTTGAAGAAAATTTCGTATAACTTTTTTCCAAAACGATTAGAAACCCATTTTTCAAAAGTGTCAGGGTTTTTTATTGGTACTAATCTTACTTTAGCATAATCCCATAAAATTTTAAAAATTGTAACTATAGAAAGGTTTCTTAATACGTTAAAAAGCTTTATTGGATAATTAAAAAAGGTGTTTTTATAATAAATACGTGTTAATCTATTTACTAAAGTATAATCGTCTTTTATTAACGATGTAAAGAAGTCGTTAATATGCTTTTCTTTAGAAAAAAAACGATGTGGCCCTAAATCTACACGTTGTCCCCATAAATCGAAACTTCTTGACATTCCACCAACATATGGCGAAGCTTCAAAAATTTCAACTTTTACGTTTTCTTTTGCTAATTTATAACCGCAACTTAAACCTGCTGGTCCAGCACCAATAATTATAACTTTCATTAATTAATTGTTCTTTTTAATTTACGCTGAAATACATAGATGCAAAATACTATAATTGTTATAATATTTAGAGTTTATTCTATTTTATTAATGATATAACTAGCTATATATCTAAATTAAATATTTTCTTAAAACGTTCAGGTAATTGGTCTTTAATAGAAATAGTTTCTTGAGTAAATGGATGTTTAAACTCTAAGGCATAAGCGTGTAAATAGACGCCTTTTCCGTTTAAAACAAGGTTTTCTAAATAGTAATCTTTATCGCCTAAAATAGGATTTCCAATACTATATAAGTGTTTTCGTAATTGATGTTTTCTACCGGTTTTAGGATTTAAATTAACTAAATTTAATATTCCAAAACGTTTAGAATCTATGCTTGATAAAACGTTATAATTTGAAACCGCTTTTTTGTCCTCTACAATAGTGTCTATAATACCGCTTTCTGGCATTTCTCCAATAGTAATAGCGTAATAATGCTTTTGTATGGCTTTATCTTTAAAAAGATTGTTTAAAGCTGTAATGCTTTGTGTGGTTTTTCCAATTAATAAAACACCTGTGGTTGCATAATCTAACCTGTGCACTGGTTGCAGTTTTGAAGCATTTGACAATGTGCTTTTTGTTAAGTTTTGTGCCAATACATTTGTAACGGTTTTAAAAACATTTCCACTAACTAAAATGCCTGCTGGTTTTCTTATAACTGCTAAATAATCGTCTTGAAATAAGATTTCTAATTTCTGATTAAATTGTTTTTTTTCTATTGTAGTTTCTGGAGTAGAATAAATTAAAATTTCTCCGCCAGAAATATACGTAGCTGAAGTTCCTATTTTACCATTTACAGTAATCAATCCTTTTTTTAAGGCTTTTTTTAAAGCAGATTTACTTAAAGCCATAGTAAATATGCCAACACCATAATCTTGAAGTCTAATAGGTTTTTCTTGTGTTTTAGCTATGTGAGTTTGCTCTTTGATAAGATTTTTAATTTATTTTAATATATAAAAAAGCCTCTAAAAAATATTTAGAGGCTTTTGTAAAAGTATTAATTTTCAGTTGTTGGAGTCTCTGTGCTCTCAGCTTCTGGTTGCGGCTCGTTAGCTTTTCTAACTTGCTTTATAAGTTTGTACTTACCTTGCCAAAGTTTAAGACTATCTTTATGGTTGCCTATATTTTTGTGTACTTCTTTAACTAAAGGATTGTCTGCTTTAACATTACTAAAAAACTGTAGGTTGTTTTCTAATTGGATAATTTCTGCTCTAACATCGTCCATTTTTTTACGGACAAAGTTTTGCTCATTATCTAATAAACGTCCATCTTGTGCAGAAGCTAAATCTTGTAGTTTGTTTTCAAACTTAATCATTTCTGCTTCGGTTTTATTCAGGTCTAAAGATGTAAATAAACTATCTAAAGTCTGATTAAAATCGTTTTCTATAGCACGTTTGTTTGTTGGAACTCTACCAATAGTTTTCCATTGGTTTATGTAGTCTTTAATAGTAACTAGGTCTTCTTTTTGTTCCCCTTTTAGGCTTAAACTACCAATTTCCTTTAATAAAGTTTCTTTGGTTGTAAAAGCAGTTTCCTCTTCCGCGCTAGATTCGTTACGTTTTTCTTTAATTCTGTCAAAATACGTATTACAAGCACCTCTAAATTGTTTCCAAATTTTATCGCTGTCTTTTCTTGGTACATGACCAATATTGCGCCAGTCGGCTTGGATTTTTTTCATTAATGGTGTTGTAGCAGCAAAGTCTTCGCTTGTCATATTAGTTTCAGCAATTTTTACTAATTCTAATTTTTTAGCTAAGTTATTAAGTTGGTCACCTTTTAAGCTTTTGTAATATTCGTTTTTGTTACGATTAAAGCCTCTAACAGCAGTTTTAAATTCTGCCCAAGTAGCTTCGTTTACTTTAATTGGTACTTTTCCAGCTTTAAAGAATGCTTCGCGTAACGCTTCAATCTCTTTAATTTTGTTTTGCCAACCACTATGATTATTTATTTTTTCTGAAGATAACGTTTCGATTTTAGAAATAATCTCTTTTTTATTTTCTAAATTCTTAACATATAAGACATCTAACTCCTTGTAGTAATCTTGACGCTTATCGTTAATTTTACGTGACGCTTCTTTAAAACGATCCCAAACAGGTTCACGATGTTCTCTTGCAACAGGTCCTATATCTTCCTTCCAAATTTTATGAAGGTTTTGTAATTCTCTAAAAGATCTATTGGTATTCTCATCTTTAGCTAATTCTTCAGCTCTAAGAATAATTTTTAGTTTTTCAAGTAAATTATGCTCAAAATCTTTATCACGTAAACCACGATCTAAATGCATTAAATCGTAAAAACGTTCTACGTTAAAATGGTAACTGTTCCAAGCGTTATTATACTTATCTCTAGGAATTGGACCAGCAGATTTCCATTGGTTTTGCAAGTCTTTAAATTGTTTATGCTTGGCACTTATGGAGTCTTCATTATCAATAACATTTTTCATGTTCTCAATAATCTCTAACCTTAAACTTAAATTAGATTTTAAGTTATTCTCTAAATTTTTATAATAAGCCTGAGTTTTTTGTCTGTATTCTTTAAAAGCGTTATTAAAACTCTTTTTTAAAGGTGTAGAGTAGTAGAAGTCTATTTCGTTTCCGCCTTCTGCTAAAAATTCTTCTTTTTTCTCGTCTAAAAGTGTATTAAACTTAGTGTCGAAAGCAGTTTTAATTCCATCTACGTGTTTTTTTATCGTTTGAATTTTTTGGTGTTCTACCAAGTTTTCAAGTTCTAAAACAAGCTCGTCTAAAGATAAAGTGTCGTAATCCTTTTCTTCGATATTATGACGTTCTTGATGGCTTTCATCTTCTGCATCTTCTGCATTAGAATTATCTATTTCATTAATTAAATCGTCTGAAGTTGTATTAACTTCTTCGGTATTAATAGCTGCTGTGTTTTCTTCAATTCCTTCTGCTTTTGGCAGGTTATCTTGCTCAGACATTGTAAAAATGTTTTATTTATTATATAGTTTCGACTTTAAAGATAGTGCTAACCTATAAATTTTCAAAGTAAAGCTTGTAAATCCTTTACTTATTCCAGATTTTCCAAGATTTCTCTGCTTGTAATTCAAGCATTTCTAATCCGTTTTTAATTTTTGTACCTTGATTTTTACCGCGTTTTAAAAACTCAGTTTCAGCAGGATTGTAAATTAAATCATAAAATAGGTGTTGTGAAGTTGTATAACTGTAAGGTATATTTGGACAATTTTCAATATTAGGGAATGTCCCTAAAGGCGTACAATTTATAATAATATGGTATTTTGAAAGCAGATCTTTTGTAATATCTTCATAGCTTAAAATATTGTTTTTAGCTGTTCTAGATACAAATTGGTAAGAAATATTTAAACGATCCAATGCATAGGCAACGGCTTTACTTGCGCCACCAGTTCCTAATATTAGTGCTTTTTTATGATGATTTTCTAAAAGAGGTTTTAAAGATTTTTCAAAACCATAATAATCAGTATTAAAGCCTTTTAATTTTCCGTGTTTGGTAATCTTAATCGTGTTTACAGCTCCAATTTGTGAAGCTTTATTGTTTAATCCATCTAATAATGGAATAATAGCTTCTTTATAAGGAATAGTTACATTAAAACCTCTTATTGTTTTGTCTTTAGATAACGTTTTAAAATCCTCAATTGTGACTAAATCAAAATTTTGATAACTTGAATCTATAATATTTTCTGTTTTAAATTTTTTATTGAAATAGTTTTCGGAAAATGAATAAGAAATGTTTTTGCCTATTAGACCAAATTTACGCATGTGATTGTATTTTTTTACCATAATATTCCAATGCTAAAACTATTCCAACTCCTAATAGAATATATGAAATAGAAATAAATGTTTCTTGATTTAATTCAGGAATAAACCGCTGGTAATTCTCTATGATTGTTTTGTTTCTAGAGTCTAGTACAAGTGTGTTGTTACTATTTGTTTTGTAAATAATAGTTTTAAAAGGCCATACAACACCTAGACTTCCAATAATAAATCCAATTATTGAAGCCATTGTTACGCTTTTATAATGTTTTAAAATATAGTTTAATAAATGAGAGAATGTAACTAATCCTGTAACTGATCCTAATGTAAAAACAACTAAGATTTTAAGCATTCGAATACGTTCTGCATTTGCCCAAAAACTAAAATCGCCACTTAAAATTTCAAAAAATGTATCAAAAAGTGAATTTACAGAATCTACTAAAAGTAGTACATAGTTTCCTAACAGAATTAGTATAAAAGAACCTGAAAAACCTGGTAATGTCATTCCAGAAACACTAATAATACCACATAAGAAAACAAACCATAAATTGTCATTTTCTGTTGCAGGTCTTAAAAATGTAATGCTTAAGCCTAATATAACGCCAATTACTAGTGCTGAAATGGTTGTTTTTCGCCAATCGTTAAAATCTTTACTAATGTAGATAATGGAGCCTATTATCATTCCAAAAAACACACTCCAAACATAGAATTCATAATGTTTTATGAAGTAATCTAATAATTTTGAAATACTAAAATAACTTATAATCATTCCAAGAAAGAGTAAGCTTAAAAACTTTCCATTTACATAATTATAAAATGATTTAAATCGTCCTGTAAAAAGTAGTTTAAAGGCGTTTTTATTAATACGTTGTAGTGAATAAATAAACTCTTCATAAAATCCAGCTACAAAAGCAACTACACCGCCAGAAACTCCTGGAACCTTGTTGGCTGCTCCCATAGCTAATCCTTTTAAGACTAGAAGAGTACGACCTTTAAAAGTTTTAAGTGGTTCCATTTGAATAATTACTTTTTTTGACCTAATTTTTCTAAACTAATAATAGTTAAAAACCCTAAAGCCATTAGTCCAATTACAGCAAAACTTTGTGGGCTAATTAAGTTGTTTATTTCTGAATAATTGTTTGCCAAAACACTTTCTTCAATAACAGTTTTATAGGTGTCAAAATCTTGCGTTTTCTTTTGAAAAACAGATAAAGTTCCTAAATCACTAACTTCAGAAAATGGTAAAACATTTCCAGTGGTTTCGTTTAAAACGGATATAGTTTTTTTATAAGGCCAAATTTTATTTAATGAGCCAAAAATAAACCCAGTTAATACGGCTAAAGTGGTGTTGTGATAATTTTTGAATAACCATTTTAATAAATGACTAAAGCTTAACAAACCAACTAATGCACCGGTCGCGAAAATGGCGATTTTTTTAATATCGAAATCATGGAAAGCATCACTTAATGTTTTGTATGCACCTAGAACAACTAAAATAAAAGAACCAGAAACACCTGGTAAAATCATAGCGCATATGGCAATTGCTCCAGCTATAAATAAGAAATAGGGATTTGTATTAGAACCTAAAGATGGAAGTGATGTAATGTAATATGCTGCTATTGCACCTAAAATGAGCGCAATAATAGCCGTAATATTCCATTTTTTGATTTGCTTACCAACAAAGAAAATACTAGCGATAATTAAACCAAAGAAAAACGACCAAATTAAAACCGGATGTTGCTCTATTAAGAATTTTGCTAACCGCATAAAACTTACAAAACTAATTATAATTCCTGTTAAAAGCGCCAGTATAAAATTCCCGTTAAGTTGTGCCCAAAAAACTTTAAACCCTTCTTTTTTAAGTGTGGTAAATAATGATAAATTAACGTTACTTATTGTTGCAATTAATTCTTCGTAAATACCAGAAATAAAGGCTATTGTACCTCCAGATACTCCAGGAACTGCATCTGCTGCGCCCATAGCTGTACCTTTTAAAGCTATAATGATATAATCTTTTATGCTACGTTGCATTGTTTTTAGTTTTAAAATCTAAAGGTATGCAAAATATAAAAGATGCCTTTTTATAAAGTGAATTTTTTTACGGCATTTATGTATAATGGAGATTCTACTACCATTGGAAATAATTCTTGAATTACAAAAAGATATTCTTTGTCAAAATTCATCCCATTAGTTAAATGATACGTCGCTTTTTCTGTTTCGTGAAACTTAAAATAGATTCCAGCTAGTCTAAATTCAATTTCGGCATTTTCTGGATGATATTCCATAGCTTGAAGTAAATTATACATAGCTGTTTCTTCTTCGCCTAACTGAATTAATAAATCTGTTCTTGTTAACCAAGTTTCTAATTCGTAGTCTCCTAACTCAATCATTTTTTTGTAGCCTCGTTCTGCTTCTTCAAAAAAGTTTAGGCGTAAATTAATACTAGCATATAGTTTCCAATACGCTACATTTTCAGAATCAAGATGTATAGCCTTGTTAATATAATATAAAGCTTTTTGATAGTTTTTTTGTTTTGAATAAAACTTAGTAATTGCAATCCAACCTTTATCTAAAGATGGATCTTCATGAACCGTTTTGTAGTAATACTCTAGAGCTAATTTACTATTACCTAATTTTTCATAACACTTAGCAATTTGTAAAAGTGCAAAAGAGGTTGGGTCTTCAAGACCTAATGTAATCACATAATTTTCTATAGCTTCATTGTACTTATTTAGTTTTTCTAAAGTTTTACCTTTTTCTATGTAAGCACCAACAAAAGTATCGTCAGATATAATTGCAAAATCAAAAGCCCTTAAGGCTTTTTTGTAATCCTTTAAGTCGTAATATAATTTACCTAATTGATGCCAAGCAACTTCGCAATAGGGATTTGTGTTTAAATAATGATTTAAAAATTCTGTTGCTTCTTTTGTTTGTTCTAAAAATTCAAAGCAATAAATAACATTATATAAAGAAGCATAATCGAATTCATCGATTTCTAAACATTTCATAAAATTCTGTTTAGCATCTTCAAATTGGTCTAAGAATAAATATTCCATTCCAATTAAGGAGTAAATATCTGAGCTGTCTTGACTTAATTCTAGTGCCTTTGTTAGAAATTTTATGGCTTCTAAGTGCTTATCTTGCTTAGATAATAAATTAGCTTTCTGAATATAAACTTCATCGTTAGTTGGTTCTAACAAGTGAAGTTCATCTAGTATTTGATTTGCTTTAAGCAAGTCGTCTTCAAAAATATAGATTTCAACCTTAAATAATTTTAAATTAGTTGAAAAAGGATGCTGATCTAAACCTAATTTAATTGCTTTTTTAGCCAAAGCAACTTTTCCATTATTTAAATAAAAATGGATAATACTTTCAAATTCTTCAGAGTCAAAAAACAACAAACTGTTGGTTTTTAGCATCTTCTCAAATTTTGAAATAGATATTTTATGATTTGGTTCTTCTTGACTAAACTGCATAAGTTCGCTATTTAACGACATTTAAATGTAATGTCTATTTTACTTGACATGGCATTTTTAAAGAAATGTTTTTAACAAAGTAATAAACATTTCTAACATTACTGGTTTGTGTTCTTTAGGTTGATTAGGGTAATTTAAAATAGAATTTATTTAGTGCTCTATTTTATTTAGTAAGTCAATAATAATGCCACAACCTTTTATAATTTCTTCTTTAGAAATGGTTAATGGTGGCGTAATTCTAATGGCTTTAGTCTCGAATAACAGCCAAAATAAAATGAGCCCTTGGTCTTGTGCTTGTAAAACCACTTGGTTGGCTATATCTGAGGAAGCTGTTATTGCTGCTAACATTAAGCCTTTTCCTCTAATTTCTGTAATTAATGGATGTTTTAAATGCTTTCGGATTAATTTTTCTTTTTCTAAAGCTTCTGCCATTAAGTCACTTTCGTTAACTTCTTTTATAGTAGCTAATGCAGCTGCTGCAATTACTGGATTTCCTCCAAAAGTAGTAATATGTCCTAATTTTGGTTTGTCTTTTAAAAGCGACATTAATTCTGTAGATGCTGTAAATGCACCTATTGGTAATCCGCCTCCAAGACCTTTTCCAGTAACTACAATGTCTGGAATTACATTATAATTTTCAAAACCAAAGAGTTTTCCAGTTCTTCCAATTCCTGGTTGAATTTCGTCTAATATCAATAATGCACCAACTTCTTTGCACTTAGCTTTGATTTTAGCTAAATAATTATTTGTAGGTTCTATAAAACCTGCGCCACCTTGAATGGTTTCTAAAATAACACAAGCCGTTTTTGAAGTGATGTGTTTAAAATGTGGCTCGTAATTAAATGTTATATGACTTACATCTGGTAATAATGGTCTAAATGCGCTTTTACGTTCTTCAAAATCCATTAAACTTAAAGAGCCAATTGTATTTCCGTGATATGCGCTATGTGCAGCAATAATCTGACTTCTGCCAGTTGCTCTGCGGGCTAATTTTAAGGCGCCTTCTATTGCTTCTGTCCCCGAATTTAATAAATACGTTTGGTTTAAAGGTTCTGGTAAATGGTCCGCAAAGTATTTAGCTAAATCTACTGCTGGTTTTTGAGCGTATTCCCCATAAACCATAACGTGCATATAGGTTTCTGCTTGTTCTTTTATGGCTTTAACTACTTTTGGATGACAATGCCCTAAACTACAAGCCGAAACTCCAGCAACAAAATCTAAATATGCTTTATTATTAGTATCATAAATATAACTGCCTTTAGCACGAGAAATTTCTAATGCTAATGGATGCGGCGATGTTTGTGCTTGATATTTTAAAAAATCTTGTTTCATTAATTTTTTGGCGCTTCTTCTAAAACAGGTTTAGTTTCTAAGATACGTTTTCCTTTTTTATCTTTTGAAGTGAATTTTTTAGGTAAATTCCGTGATGATTTTGGTAATTCATCTTCTTTAGTTAATTGTTTGTCTTCAGCGGTTTTATCTGCATCAATCATACGATTAATTAGTTTCTCATTGAAGAATTCTTCTTCTGGAAGCGCTTCTTCAATACCTTTTATTTTTGGAAGATTAAGCGGCAAATCGTCCACAAATAAATCTTCTACACTTTTTGGCCTTTCTTCTTCACGCCAATTAAATCCTTTTAATATACGTTCTTTAGCATTGATTTCGGCTTCTTTAAAAAGTGTGCCGTCTACTTGTTGCAATTTTCTTAATTCAACAACATCTTGATCTTCAAAGAAAATAGAAATGTTTGCTGATCTTGATCTTTCTATACCAATCAATTCATCTTCATCGTTTCTGGCGTAGTAAATTGATTCTGCATTTTTAAGAATATTTACACGATAAATTTCATTTTTATCATTAAATAAACCAATTAAACGTTGACCAGAAATTTGATTATAACCATTAACATCTATACTATCTTTACTAATCATAAAAGCATTTTTAAATACTTTGAGCGAATCAATTTTTTCGGTTTCTGGATTAGAGATAATGTGAATAGTGTCTCCTGTCATTTGATTTTTTAGATGCCATAATACAGGTTTTCTGGTTTTAGAAAATGCATCAATTTTACCTTTATTAATATTTATTAATTCAGTTAAACCCATTTGATGATTAACGTGAAGCGAATCTGCTTTCCCGCTTAAATCCGACTTATATATTTTAGCATTCTTAAAAGCTCTAGTGATACGTTTATCGGCTTTACCTGTTACCATTAATGTATCTGCGTGAATATAAATGCTATCATTTTCTTGTATGGTAATTGCTAAAGCTCGTTTGGTTATAAAAACCGAATCTTGTGCTCTATAAACTTCGGCATAATGACCTTTTATAATACTGTTATTTATAGTATCTGTAACTGTAATATTATTGGTAGCCGAGGCGAAATTTTTACTTCTATCAAAGTATAAACTATCACCTTTTACTTCTCTATTATCATAATCTATTTTTGCGTTTTTCTCGAAATAACCTGTATCGTTATTTGTGTCGTAAAAACCACGTTCACTATATATTTTACTAGTTTCTCCAATAATATCAGATGGACCATACATGTAAGCATGACCAGTTTCTGTATAAAAGTCTAATTGATTTGTGGTTAATGTATATTCAGGGTTTACTAATTTAACTGTATTAAGAAAACGGTATTTTTTTTCCTTCATATAAAATCGTCCAACTGTACTTGTAATAACGCCAGAAGAATCTCTAACTACACGTCCGCCAGATTTATAATAAGCTTGTTGTGCTTCTCTATTGAAGTATAATGTGTCTGTTGTAAGGATTGAACTTGGTTCTGTAAGAAGAACCTCTCCGCTTGCAAATGCTAATTTTGTTTTACCGGAATATTCAGCATATTTAGCCGTAAGATTAATAGTGTCTCCTTGTTTCATTAGTACGTTCCCATAAGCTTCAATAAAATCTTCTTTTCCATAGAAAATAGCTTTGTCGCAGTACATATCTATGCCTTCATGATAAATATGAACTTGAGCTTGATTATTTCGTGTTAATATACTTGCTCCAGAATGATTTTCTTCATCTTTATCACCAAAACCAGCTTCCTTAATTTCTATGGTTTTATTTTGAGCTATAATTATTTTAGTAAATAATACAAAAAGAAAGAGTAGGAGAGATGTAGGTTTAAAATGTTTCAATGTAATTGTTATTAAGTTTCAAATATAAGAATACGATATTAAAAATTTAAATGGATGTTTGCTATTATACTTTAAGAAATATTTAATACCAAAAAAAACCTGCCGATAAGATTATAGGCAGGTTTTTGTTACTATATTTTATAAATAGACTATCTGAAAATAGTTTGTTTTCTGTCTGGACCAACAGAAACTACTTTTATTGGTGTATCTAATTCTTTTTCTAAAAATGCAATATAATCGTGTACTTCTTTAGGTAATTCCTCTTCCGTACTCATTTTAGTTAAATCTTGACTCCAACCTTTAAACTCTTGGTAAATAGGCGTTACGTTTTCTGGTTCTATATTATATGGTAAGTGAGAAATTTCTTCACCTTTATATAAATATTTAGTCGCTACTTTTATAGATTCAAAACCAGATAAAACATCTGCTTTCATCATCATTAATTGTGTTACCCCATTAACATCTACAGCATATTTTAATGCTACTAGGTCTAACCAACCACAGCGTCTTGGTCTTCCTGTAACTGCACCAACTTCATTTCCAATAATAGCCATGTCGTTTCCAACTTTGTCAAATAATTCAGTAGGAAAAGGTCCAGAACCAACACGAGTAGTGTAAGCTTTAAAAATTCCGTAAACTTCTTTTATTCTGTTTGGGGCAACTCCTAAACCTGTACAAGCTCCAGCAGCAGTTGTATTACTAGAAGTTACAAATGGATATGTACCAAAATCGATATCTAATAATGATCCTTGTGCGCCTTCAGCTAAAACTGTTTTTCCAGCTTTAATGCTACTGTTAATAAATTCTTCACTGTCTATAAACTGTAATTCTTTTAAACGTTCTACAGCGGCATAGAATTCTACTTCCATTTCTTCTAAATCGTATTGTACATCTACGTTATAGAATTTGATCATAGCTTCGTGTTTATTAGCAAGGCTACGGTATTTTTCTTTCCAGTTTGGTAATTCTAAATCACCAATTCTAATTCCGTTACGTCCAGTTTTGTCCATATAAGTTGGTCCAATACCTTTTAATGTAGAACCAATCTTAGCTTTTCCTTTGCTAGCTTCGCTTGCTGCGTCTAATAAACGATGCGTTGGAAGAATAACGTGAGCTTTACGCGACACAATAAGTGTTTTTTTATAATCAATTTTAAATTGATCTAAACCTTCTAATTCTTTAATGAAAACTACTGGGTCAATTACAACTCCATTACCAATAACGTTGGTAGAAGTTTTGTGAAAAATTCCAGAAGGAATAGTTCTTAAAACGTGCTTGATACCATCAAATTCTAGTGTGTGACCTGCATTTGGCCCACCTTGAAAACGTGCTATAATATCGTATTTTGCTGTTAATACATCGACAATTTTTCCTTTGCCTTCATCTCCCCATTGTAATCCAAGTAGTAAATCTACTGCCATTTTTTTTATTATTTAGTGTCTTTACGAGTACCGTAAAAATATAATGAATGATTGGTTATATTGATGTCAAAAACTTCTTCTATAGTCTTTTTAATAGTTTGAATCCTTGGGTCACAAAACTCGATAACTTCTCCAGTATCTGTTAAAATAACATGATCATGCTGTTTATCGAAATATGATTTCTCATAATGTGCTTGACTTTGTCCAAATTGATGTTTTCGAACTAAAGCACATTCTAAGAGCAATTCTATGGTGTTATAAAGCGTTGCTCTACTAACGCGATACTTTTTATTTTTCATTTTTATATACAAAGACTCAATATCAAAATGCTCTTTGCTCTCGTAAATTTCTTGCAAGATAGCGTAACGCTCAGGTGTTTTACGATGGCCTTTGTTTTCTAAAAATTTAGTGAAGACATTTTTTACAATGTCTTGATTTTTTAATGCTGTTGTATCACTCATATTTTCGGTTGCAAATTTACATAATTTTTAGACTCTATCAACTTTATGAATACCATTAATTTTCTTAAGATTTTCAATTAGCTTTTTTAAATGGTTCTTGTTTTTTATAACGAGATTAATTTTACCAGTAAAAACACCATCATCCGACTGGAAATTTAAGCCATTCATATTAACATGCATATTTGACGAGATAACTTTTGTAATATCATTTAACAATCCAACATTGTCTATTCCTGTTAGTTTTATCTGAACCGTAAATTCTTGTTGTGAAGAATCTATCCATTTTGCAGTAATAATTCTGTAAGCATAATTAGACTGTAAACTTACTGCATTTGGACAATCTTTTTTATGAACTTTTAATCCTTCATTTATAGTAATAAACCCAAAAACAGAATCTCCAGGAATTGGAGAACAACAAGCAGATAATTTGTAATCTAAACGTTCTTCTTCTTTTCCAAAGACTAATAAGTCGTAATTGTCAGAAACTTCATCTTTATTAATATCGTTTTTTTGTGTGTCCGAATTTCTTGATATCTTACTTTTGAAAAAGCTCATTAAAGCATTACTTCTTGAAGCTGCATAACCTTTAATAGCAGGGCTATCTATAGTTCCAATTCCTACACGATAAAATAAATCTAAGCTTGTTTTTAATTTGAAATGGCTTACCATTTCATTTATAGATTTCTCGTTAAGAGTAATTTTTAATTGTTTTAGTTTTCTTCGAAGAATTTCTTTTCCATCTTCAGCAATAATTTTCTTATCTTCTTTTAAAAGTGACTTAATTTTACTTTTTGCTCTTGATGTAGAAACGTAATTTAACCAGTTTGGATTGGGTTTAGAGTTTTCTGAAGTAATAATTTCTACTTGATCTCCACTTTTTAATTCTGTACTTAATGGTACTAATTTTCCATTCACTTTTGCACCACGAGTTTTCATACCAATTTGAGTATGAATACTAAATGAAAAATCTAATGGTGTTGCACCTTTTGGTAAAGACTTTAAATCTCCTTGTGGTGTAAAAACATAAATCTCTTTAGAATATAAGTTTAGTTTAAATTGTTCTACAAAATCAACTGCATTTGTAGTGTTGTTTTCTAAGGCTTCTTGTAGGCGACTAACCCATAAATCTAAACTGTCCTCTTTGTCTGCTTGTCCTTGATTTTTGTATTTGTAGTGTGCTGCGTAACCTTTTTCTGCAATCTCATTCATGCGTTCGCTTCGGACTTGGACTTCAACCCAACGACCTTTTGGTCCCATAACGGTAATGTGTAAGGCTTCGTAGCCCGTAGATTTAGGCGAGGTAATCCAATCTCTTAACCTAATAGGGTTAGGAATAAAATGATCTGTTACAATAGAATATATTTTCCAAGCTAAAAATTTCTCATCTTTTGGTTCGCTTTTGTAAATAATTCTAACAGCAAATTTATCATAAACCTCGTCAAAACTAACACCTTGTTTTGCCATTTTTCGTTTAATAGAAAAAATGGACTTTGGTCTTCCTTTTATGGCGTATTCTAGACCTTCGCGATCTAAAGAAGTTTGAATAATTTGATTAAAATCGTTTATATAAGCATCTTGTTCTTCTTTACTATCCTCAAGCTTGCTTTGTATATCGTTGTAAATTTCAGGTTCTGTATATTTTAAACCTAAATCTTCTAACTGTGTTTTTATGTTATATAAGCCAATTCTATGCGCTAAAGGAGCATAAATGTATAAGGTTTCGCTGGCTATTTTAACTTGTTTATCTGCACGCATAGAGTCCATAGTTTGCATATTATGCAACCTGTCTGCAATTTTTATTATAATTACACGGACATCATCATTTAAAGTCAGAAGCATTTTTCTGAAATTCTCAGCTTGTAAGCTAACGTCTTTATCTTTTTTAAGCGAAGATATCTTGGTTAATCCATCTACAATTCGTGCAACTGTTTCACCAAATAATTGTTCTATATCGTTAATTGAATAGTCTTCGTTGTCTTCTACAACATCATGAAGTAAAGCAGCAGCAATAGAAGTTGCGTCTAGCCCAATTTCTTGTGCTACAATTTTAGCTACAGCAATAGGATGAAAAATATAAGCTTCACCACTTTTTCTGCGCTGCTCTTTATGTGCATCTACAGCAACTTCAAAAGCTTTACGGATTAATTTTTTATCGTCTTCCGATAATGTTAAATAACTTACACGAAGTAATTCTCTGTAAGCGTTTGTAATAGCAGCATTTTCTTGTTCGATTTCTAAATCCGTCATACGTTTCAAGTTAGGCTAAGTTGAAACTTAAAAATACAACAATATATGATATAGAAAAGCTAAGAATTAAAAAATATTAGTCTTTATTTTGATAATAGACTTCAGCCTTTAAACCAATTCCATAATTATTCATTCCTTTTGCTAAAAGATTAGAATTTGAAATGTTTTGTTTATCAAATAATATCCAATTACCTTCATTTAAAAAGATACGTTTTACAAAGGTTCTTTTTTCTGAAATTGTATTTGTAAATGGAAGCAAAGGTCTAAATGTTGTAGATACTTTTACAATACCTCTTTTTGTTTTTACTTCTTGATATTTTTTATTTGGTAATAATTTACCTTTAGGATCTGTAAATCCCATAATTTGAATAGATACAAAAATCCCATTTTTTGGAATATAAATATTATTTTCTTTAACATCTAATTCGTAAAATTCTTCATTTTCTTCAGTAGCTACAAAAACAATATTTCTGTAAGGAATAGCTTCACCTGGAAAACCATTTTTATTTTCGTAAAATTGTACTCTAAATAAGGTAGAAAATTTGCGTTTTTTAGTGTTTTTACGATTTCGAGTTCGCCAATCTTTAGCTTCTGTTTTTATAGGAATGTAAAGTTCTGTAATACGTTTTGGTAACTTTTCGTTGTTTGGAAAAAATACAGCAATTTCAGACTCTATAGTTGGTAACCAACATTGATGATAATCGTTATGAAAAACGGGATCTATCTCTTCAATTTTAAATTTACCTTTTGGTTTTGCCGTTATTGTAATTTCTTGAAGCTGATTTGCAAAAGGCTCCAATGTTATAGTTTCTGGTAGGTTTTCTGTTGGTATTTTAAAATCTTTATAGCCTACGGATGAAATGTATAAGGTGTCAATATCATTGTACATTTTTTTTGTGAAAAGAAAAGAACCTTCATCGTCTGCAAAAAGTCCATTTCCATTTCCAAATGAAATCGTTGCAAATGCCACAGGATAATTAGTCTCTTTATCTAAAAGTTTGGTTTGAGCCGAAACATTAAATGTAATAAAACTTATAAATGCGAAAAGTAGAAAACGTATAATCATAGCATCAAATATAACAAAAACAATGCCTAGTTATGTTACCTTTTTTTATTTTGAGCTTTTTGTATTAAATATGAAGTTATTATTTAGCATATGTATAATTTTAAGATGTCTGAAAAATAAAATAAATTCTGTTCCGATAGCTATCTGGATAGCGCAGAATGACAAATCAACAAATCAACAATCTAATCAAGAGTAAAACTGCTAACTAAAACATTAATACCAACGTTTCTTCTTCTTTTTAGAACCTTCGCTTTTTCGCCCTTTTTTATGCTTGCTACCAGTTTTGTTAGACGTGTGGACTTCTTTTTTTGCTTTAGGATCTAATGGATAAGGATGATCTTCTACAACATCTAATTGTAAATGAATTAGCTTTTGAATATCAAGTAAATAAGGTTTTTCGTCTGCAGAACAGAACGAATATGCTATTCCTACTTGACCAGCACGAGCGGTTCTACCAATTCTGTGAACGTAAGTTTCTGGTATATTTGGTAAATCAAAATTAATTACAGCATCTAAACTATCTACATCTAATCCACGAGCGGCAACATCTGTAGCAACTAAGATATCTACTTTTTTCTTTTTAAAACTTTTTAAAGCATCATGTCTTTCGGTCTGACTTCTGTCGCCGTGAAGACTTTCTACGCTAAATCCATTTTTAAGTAACGATTGGTATAATTTATCTACACCATATTTTGTACGTCTAAATATAATAATATGACCTTTTATGGTATTTCTTAGCAAGTGTAAACACAGTTCGATTTTATCTGGCTTAGGGACAAAATATAATTGCTGACTTACATTTTTTGAAGTCGATGAGTTTTGAGAAACCTCAATACGTTTTGGTTCTTTTAAAATTTCTTTAGCTAATTGCTCTACTTTAAAAGGAATTGTTGCCGAAAACAATAAGGTTTGTTTGGTTTTAGGACATAAACGGACTAATTTTTTTACATCGTCTATAAAACCCATATCTAGCATTAAATCTGCCTCGTCTAAAACTAACGTTTCTATATGGTCTAAGTTTATAATGTCTTGTTTATGTAAGTCTAAAAGCCGTCCTGGAGTAGCAACTAATATATCTACGCCACTTTTTAAGGCTTCTTTTTGAGGATCTAATGCTGCACCACCAAAAACAACAGTAGATGTTAGTTTAGTGTGAGTACTATATTTAGCAAAATCTTCTGCAATTTGAACAGCTAATTCTCTGGTAGGGCTAATTACTAAAGCCTTAACTGTTTTTCCTTTTTTAGGTGCATCTTGCCTGTCGTATAACTGCTGAAGAATAGGTAATGCAAAAGCAGCTGTTTTACCTGTTCCTGTTTGAGCTGATGCTATAACATCTTGCTTATCTAAAATTAATGGTATACTTTTTTCCTGAATTAATGTAGGATTATCGTAACCAGCTTCTGCAATAGCACGAAGTAATGGTCTGTTTAATTTTAAGGCTTTAAATGACATTTATTTTACTTTGTAGCAAAGGTATGTTATTTAGTTGATAGTTTTTTTTAGGGAGATTTTAAAAAATTATTTAGTTTGCCTGTATTTTCTTTGTTAAAAGGAATAAGTCGTAGACTTTTCTGCTGTAAAATCACACGTTTTAAAATTAGTGTTTTTTTTTAATATTTATTTAGCTACCTGAATCATAGCGATTGTTAGTTGCTGTTATATGTTTTTTCCTCAATTTCAAACCATTGTCCATTATGCATCCAATATGCTTTTATTTTTTTAGAAAAGAGATTTTTTATTATTTCTATCTTTATATTTTCAGCTGATAGCCAAAGTGAAATTATTCGTTTGATATCTTTTATTTTTTCCTCAATTAGTTCATTATCAGTAGAACCGTAATAATCTGTCTAAAAGATAAAAGATTTATTGGTAGTAGAGTCAGAAATTTCGAAATATAAATCAAAGAAATCTGTGCCAAATTTAAGATCAGCTGAGAATTCATTTTTATTTGGAAGTTTTATAAAAAAACCTTCACCACATTTTTCCAATTTGAGCAGCTTTCTCTTTGTGAATTTATGTAGTTCTTTTTCTAGCATTTAAAATTGTACCTAGTATATATGATAATATGAAATCGTTTATATGTTTTATATAAGCAGTTAAACGAAGTTAGTTGAAAAAAAATAACAAAGTCAAGAGTCTTTGCGTTTGAGAAAAACTATTGTTCTTTCTCAAAACCCCATTTATCTGCGTAAATACCATAGATGTAATCCATTTCGTGTTTTACAACATAGTTTTCGTCTCTATCTATTTCGTAGTTTAAATAGTAGAAAAATACTTTAATATTGTTTTGTTTTAAGTCTTTTAACAGCTGTGTTCTGGATTCTAAAATAGTTCTAGAAAGTGCCACTTGTTTAATGTTATATTTTTTTAAGGAATCTATAGCGTGTTTTCCTAAATCGAAAACTACGCGTTGTGTTGGCATAACCGCATTTATATTTAGAGTAGACGCTTTTTTTACTGCGCTCCAAGAAAAAAGCTCCATTATAAGCCTGTTTTTATCTACAAACTGATTACTAAAAGCTTCAGGGTTGTTAATTTTATCTGTAACTAAAAAGGCATCTTTATGAGTGTTAAACCATTTGTTTATAAGTTCCATATTTAGAGGCGTATAAATATTGTGGATTTTATGTTTTAGAAATTCAGCTTCAGAAACTGGCGTTTTTCCACTATAATTGGAAATCTCAGACCATTCTTCCCATTCGTGTATAGCAATAAATTTTCCATCGGTAGAAGTTTGAATGTCTAATTCAAAATATCTAAAGCCTTGTTCGTAATTTTTGTTTAAAGTTTCTAAAGAATTGGTGTAAATGTATTTATCAATAATTCCTCCTGCGTGCGCAATAAAACGAGTGGTGTCTATTTTGTATGTGTTAAAATGTTTAGAAATTTTAGGAATTAAATAAGGCGAAGCATCTGTTCTATTAAATGCTGAAATGTTTAACTCTGTTAATTCTGTAATATGTTTTTTTATGTATTCGTTTTTATCACCTTTAATATATTCGGTTAAAAACTTTGCATTATGTTTAATTTTTGCGCCTTCTAAGATTAGTTTTGGTAAATCTATTTGATATAAATACTTTTTTGAATTATAACTAATATCTTCTTTTTTAGCATTAGTTAATACATATAATTCTCTATCGCCAGTATTATTAAATAAATGTTCGTCACCCATTTTTAGATGATCTGGATAAATGTAAATTATAGTGTTCTTTAGAATATCAATATCATTTAAATAACTTATAAAATCATTCACCATTAAATCTGTAGCGGATGCCATAAATTCTATTGGCGAATTTTGAGGTTTTAGTTTACTTTCAAAACGAGCATCGTAAACGCCATTTGGCGCATGCGTACTCATTGTAGAAAGAAACATAAAAAAAGGTTGCTTGGTTTTACTATTTGCTAAAACTTCTTTTTTTGCCTGATCAAACAAGTCTTTATCTCTAGTATCGCTTGTTAGAACAGAACGGTCAATAATATGATTGATTTTATGTGCATACAATAATTCTTGGGTTCCAGAGAATTTTGCATTAGGAATTAAAAATGTTTTTTTATAATCTGCTTTCTCTAAAATATGCCCAATACTTGATATGTTAGAATGAAATCCTGATTGAAAAATACTATTATGATTGGTTCCAAAGTAGGCAGGTAATCCAGTAAGTGATGTGTAAAGCGAACCACTTGTCCATTTACTACCTTCATTTTGATGCATTGGATAATACGTCCAATTACTATTGTTTTTTAGACTCGTTATATAAGGTGTTAAATGATTTAGTTTATCGCTTAAAAACGCTTTTTCAAACGATTCCAACGATAACATTATAATATTTTTATGTTGACTTTCAACCTTCAAGTCTTTTGGGAATACATAATCGTTAATCCCGATTTTTTTAAGTTGTTTGTTAAAATCTTGTGTGCTTGTATTTAAAACTGAAACTAATTTGGCACTTTCATTTATAATTCCATAAGGTCTATTCATTATAAAAATGCAGCCTAATATGAAGATTAATTTTAAGCTGCTGTTTATAAAGGAAATCTTTTTTAAATAAACAGGAAGCTTAGAGTTTATAAATTGATTTATAGTTTTATTAATCTTGTATGACTTAAAATATACAAAAGATAACACCAAACATAATACAATTAGAAGAATAAAATGTGACCAAAATAAGCCCAACATACTTGTAATGTCTCTGGTATTAAAATGAATTATAAATGTGTAGCTAATAAAAGTTTTAACAAAATATAAAGAGCATAACTGCAACGTTACAAACACAGCTAGAAGAACACTTATAATTCCTCTAATTTTTGAATGTTTTATAAACGAGCATACTATAAAACCAAAAACTAATAATAGTAAGAGATTTAGTGTGGTGAATTTCCCACCAAACACTTCTATTAAATGATCTAAATGTTGCATAACACCTTTTACTGTAATTAGTTTTTTTGTAAAAATACAATGCTATTGTTAATTTAAACAGTCAACAAACCAAAATCTTGTAATTCCAATATCGGTTTAGAAAACCAGAATAACTCAAAATTCTCAAAGTCAGTTTCAAAATCTGTTTTTAATTTTCCAAAAGTTAAAGCTTTAGGATTTGTTGGTTGTAATTCCGGTAATTTCTTTAGTAGCCAATCGCCTTCATCTTTATTTAAAGTGACTTGAAGCGTTTCGGTTTTATCGTGAAACGTTAATTTTAATTGATGGTATGTTTGATCTTTTTTAGATTTCGAAAATTCTTCAACTAAAGGCTCGTGACCTAACCAGACTATTTTAGCATTTGGTTTTACGCTGAAACTTTGTTCTTCAGAAATACAATCTTCTATATAAAATGACTGAATTGTTGTACTTGGAACTTCAAAATCAAACCAATCTTGTAATTCTAAATCAAAACCAATTCCGTGCATAAAATTGAATAGCGATTTTTTTAATCCGAAACTAAATTTACTATGATCTATGCCTGTGTTATCTGTAAAATCTACATCGTTATTTGCAAAAGAAATAGTGTTGTAATGTGGCGTAATATTGTAAGCTTCGGGATCTTTTCCAATGGGACTATGCGTAGTTAAAGCAAACTGATGCCAAAATCCAGATTGTATAATTCCAAGCTCAAATAACTGACGAACCATTTCTAAACTGTCTATAGTTTCCTGCTCCGTTTGTGTAGGATAGCCATACATTAAATAAGAGTGAACCATAATGTTGGCTTCTGTAAGATGGCGCGTTACTTTTGCCACTTGCTCTACAGTTACACCTTTATCTATTAACTTTAATAATCGATCTGACGCCACTTCTAATCCACCAGAAACGGCTATGCAACCAGAAGTTTTAAGTAATAAGCACAAGTCTTTTGTAAAGTTTTTTTCGAATCTAATATTAGTCCACCAAGTAACAGTTAAATCTCTTTTTATAATTTCTAAAGCCAATGCTTTCATTAAAGCTGGCGGAGCAGCTTCGTCCACAAAATGAAATCCGTTTTCTCTGGTTTGTTCTATAAGTTGCTCCATTCTATCTACTAATAATTTAGCAGCAACTGGTTCGTAAATTTTAATGTAATCTAGAGAGATATCGCAAAAGGTACATTTTCCCCAATAGCAACCGTGCGCCATTGTAAGTTTGTTCCATCTGCCATCGCTCCATAAACTGTGCATTGGATTGGCAATTTCTATAACTGATATATAATTATCTAATTGTAAATCTGAATAATCTGGCGTACCAACAAAAGCCTGTTTGTAATCTGCTTTTGTGGTATTGTTTTTATAAACCACTTGATTATCTTCCAATAAAAAAGTACGTTTAAATTGAAAATCAGACGTGTTGCTTTCTATTGAAATCACGTAATTGTGTAATAATTCAATAGGCAATTCACCATCATCCAAAGTTATAAAATCGAAGAATCCAAAAACGCGTGTATCTGTTATTTGGCGTAATTCGGTATTTGGAAAACCACCACCAAGCGATATTTTAATGTCAGGATAATTGATTTTAATAAATTGTGCACATCTAAAAGCACTGTATAAATTACCAGGAAATGGTACAGAAATACACACTAATTTAGGTTGTGCTATTTTTAGTTTTTTGTCTAAAAGTTTAAGTGTACTATTATCTATGTAAGTGGTTTCTTGCTGAAGTTCTTCATATAACTCATCAAAATTATTGGCACTTTGACCTAAACGTTCTGCATAGCGCGAAAATCCAAAATTTGGATCTATACATTCTATAATAAAATCCGATAAATCTTCTAAATATAATGTTGCAAAATGTTTGGCTTTATCTTGTAAACCCATAGAGCCAAAAGCCCATTCCATATCGTCTAACTGATCGAATCTGGATGCTTGTGGTAAATAATTATCTGTTGCTAATAAACGTGCAAAGGTTGTTTGTTTACCTTGTAAAAAAGAAATAACGCTATCTAATGGTTTTAAATAATCGTTACGTAAAGCATATATTCTTTGGCAATTTTCTGAAACTATGGAGTCATTATTAAAAGCAATAGTAAATAATTCTGCAAACGTTTTTTCTGTAAATAGTTCTAGAATAACTTCTATACCTAAATCGCACTGAAAAGCACTAATGTTTTTAGTGTTTAAAAAACCTTTTAAATAGGCAGTTGCCGGATATGGCGTGTTTAATTGCGTAAAAGGTGGCGTTATTAATAAAAGGTCTTTCAATGGGGTTTCTTTAGATTGCTAAGGTAATTGTTTAAACAGAAAGTAAAAAGAAGAAAATAGCTGTTTTAAATAGTGAATTATAAAAATTATAAGTTGGTAGAAGAGTTGTCTTATGTTAATAATAAAGGAATTTATTCTAACAAAATTTTATTCATATTTAATTTCTTTAATAAATACAGATATAAGAATTATTAAAGAGTTTTTAATAAACACCTGTATAAAAACAAAATATTAGAATAAATTCTTAGCTCATTGTATATCTTGTGAAAGATAATTAATTTAAGCTGTTTAGTGAATTTTATTATTGAGCGGGCTTTAAGTTTTTAACAAAACAATACTTCAAAGTCTATTATTTTTTAAATAGAATTTTACTTGGTATTAGCAATAGTTCCATCAAATTACATTTTTAAGGTATATTTTAATAAACAAAAAACGCTTTAAACTGTTTAGAACTTAAAGCGTCTTTGTATAAAAGTTTTTATTTAAGAATTATCCATTCATAGAAATTAAAAACTCTTCATTATTACGAGTACCTTTAAATCTTTCGTTAATAAATTCCATAGCTTCAACAGGATTCATATCTGCTAAATATTTACGCATAACCCACATTCTTTGTATGGTTTTAGCATCTAATAAAATATCGTCACGTCTTGTACTAGAAGAAGTAAGGTCTATAGCAGGGAAAATTCTACGATTAGAAATTTTTCTATCTAACTGTAATTCCATGTTACCAGTACCTTTAAATTCTTCAAAAATAACTTCGTCCATTTTAGAACCTGTTTCAGTTAATGCAGTAGCAATAATAGTTAAAGATCCGCCATTTTCTATATTACGTGCAGCACCAAAGAAACGTTTTGGTTTATGTAACGCATTAGCATCAACTCCACCAGAAAGAATTTTTCCAGATGCAGGTTGTACAGAATTATAAGCTCTTGCTAAACGAGTAATTGAATCTAAAAGAATAACAACATCATGACCGCATTCTACCAATCGTTTTGCTTTTTCTAAAACAATATTTGCAATTTTAACGTGTTCATGTGCCTCTTTATCGAAAGTAGAAGCAATTACTTCTCCACGAACATTACGTTGCATATCTGTAACTTCTTCAGGACGTTCATCAATTAAAAGAATCATTTGGTAAACCTCAGGATGATTGGCTGCAATTGCATTTGCAACATCTTTAAGTAACATTGTTTTTCCTGTCTTTGGTTGTGATACTATCATACCACGTTGCCCTTTACCAATAGGAGCAAACAAGTCCATTATTCTAGTAGAAATAGTTGCTTGTTTTTCGGCGATATTAAATTTTTCTTGTGGAAAAAGAGGTGTTAAATGTTCGAAAGCAACACGATCTCTAACCACATTAGGGTTTTGACCGTTAATTTTACTCACTTTAATTAAAGGAAAATACTTTTCGCCTTCTTTTGGAGGTCTTACGTTACCAAAAACAGTATCTCCAACTTTTAATCCGAATAAACGAATTTGAGATTGCGATACATAAATATCATCTGGAGATGATAAGTAGTTGTAATCCGAACTTCTTAAGAATCCGTAACCATCTTGCATTATGTCTAAAACACCTTCACTTTCTATAATGGCATCAAATTCAAAATCTGGTTCGCGATAACGGTTTCTACTATCTTTATTTCCGTTATTAGGATGTTGATTTCCGTTACTACGGTTGTTTTTATGTACAGGTTCTTTTTTAGGTCTAGGATTAGGCTTGTGCTGCTCCTTTTTAACCGGTTGTTCTTTTTTATCAGTATCTTTAGATTGCTCTTTTTTAGCAGCAGGTTTAGGTGCTTGCTTTTGTGGTGCAGGTCTTTTTTGTACTGGTCTTGGGTTTGGTTTATGTACTTCTTTTGGAGCAGAAACTTCTGTTTCTATTTCCTTTTCTTCAGTTTTAATTACTGCTGATTTTTGTACTCTGGCACGTTTAGGCTTTTCTTTACTTACTTTAGGTTCAGCTTCTTTTT
The DNA here is from genome assembly GCA_034110465.1 of Mesoflavibacter sp. Classification (GTDB taxonomy): domain Bacteria; phylum Bacteroidota; class Bacteroidia; order Flavobacteriales; family Flavobacteriaceae; genus Aurantibacter. The sequence goes on along the minus strand of JAWUZD010000010.1, from coordinate 178,692 downwards.
TAGCAGTAGGTTTGGCTGGTTCCTTTTTTATTGGTGCTTTTTTAGGAATATCTTCTTTTACTTCTAAAACAGCTTTTGGGTTAGTAGCTTGATAGTCTAAAATTTGATAAACTAAGTCTAGTTTTTTTTGTGTTCTGTATTTAGGAACATTTAATTTTTTTGCAATTTCCTGTAATTCAGGAAGTTTTAGTTCTTTTAATTGTGAGATTTCAAACATTTATGTTGAATTAACTTTGTGATATTTTTTGTTGAATTGTTTTTGAAGAAAATCAAAAAAGATACTTCTGAAGATTTTAACCTCGTGTAAACTAGTTTGTTGCACGTTGTTACTGCAATTATACAACATTATTTTTATATTTTATGTTAATTATTAAAAAGAAATTCTATTTTTGTAGAAGTATTAAAACATTACATTTTTTATGTTACAACGTATTCAAACTTTATATTTACTAGTAGTAGCTGCGGTTTCTAGTGGGTTAATATTTGTTTGTAATTTATGGACAAATGAAAATGTAGTGGTTTTTGCAAAAGACGAAACTATTGCTTTAGTTGCTTTTTTATTAAGTGCTACTTTAGCATTGTTTAGTATTTTTAATTTTAAAAATAGACAGTTTCAATTTGTTTTGGGACGTTTAAATATCATATTAAACTTAATTTTACTAGGATTTTTCGTGTATCTGTCTCTAAATTTATCTGGAGAAACGACAGTTTCTGAGAAAGGTATTGGGATGTTTCTTCCTATTGTTTCTATCGTTTTTTTGGTGTTAGCCAACAAAGCCATCAAGAAGGATGAAGATCTTGTCAAATCTGTAGATCGACTACGTTAAACCTAACATCTTAGTAGTAATTAGTGCGTTAAAAATCCCAAACTGACAGGTTTGGGATTTTTTTATGCGCGAAATTTTGGAGTTGGAAGCTTGGAGCTTGAAGTTGGGTGTTTGGTGTTTCGTATTGGAAGTTACTTTCTTTTTGTATCATTTATAACAAATTAATACTGTTTGGATAGTAAACTAATTAAATTATCTTTACGGGATAACGACGATAAAATTTACGATATAACAGGTTTGTATAATAAATCAATAGGTAAAATGAAAGTACAGAAAGTAACATTAAACAAACTATACGATAATATTATACAATTTGCATAAGAAAATTTATCTAAAATTGAAGAATTAAAAATAGACACACACGAAGAAATTAATAGCACTTATCTTGGATTCATAGTTAGACAAATAACAATGAATATTGATTTAAAGTTATTATTGAACAATATAATCGTGAATATAGATATAACTCAAGTGGGAAAATTGATATAGAAATACTAAATAACTCAAAACAGACAATAAATACAAAGTATACTTACAATATAAATAATGAGTTAATAAAAAAAGAATCAAAATTGACAAACAATATATTTATTGAAGAAAGTTATTATGAAGGTGAATTATTAACTAAAAGAAATAGTTTTCATGAAAATTCTGATAAACCCATAAAAGTAGAAGTTTTTAAATATGATCAATTTGAAAATGTGATAGAAGATAGTACATACTTCGTGGTTATGGATATGACTGCAACGCAGTATTATAAATATTCTTTAGATAATAACAACAATTGGGTTACTCAGGTAAAAAAAGAAAACAATGGAAGCCTAGTTGTAACTGAAAGAGAAATAGAATATTTCGAATGAAATGATAACAATAATTCAGTTAAAATGAGCAATTAAAACATGAGTATTTTAATATTATTAGAATGGATTTTTTTTTTTGAATAAAATACTATTGCCCATACCGTATATAACTAATTAGAAAAACTTCAAATTGTTTTAAACTTACTTTAATAAGTAGAAGCTTTGCTAATGCCTACCGACTAAATCAATACCTATTTTCAGACTCAATTACCTGTAAATCTTTAATATCATAGCCATCAATAGTGAATTTAAGCATGGTTCTAACTTTATGAAAACCGTGTTTTCCAACTGCACCAGGATTCATATGTAATACGTTTAAAGCTTTATCTGGCATTACTTTTAAAATATGAGAATGTCCACAGATAAATAGTTTTGGTCTTTCTGCTTTAACAAGATCTCTAGTTCTAATATTATATTTAGGCGGATAACCACCAATATGTACCATCATGACATCTACATTTTCGCAAGTAAATCTATTAAATTCGGGAAATTCTAAACGCGCTACATGATCGTCTATATTACCATAAACAGCACGTAAAGGTTTTAGTTTCTTTATAGCGTCTGTAACGTCTAAGTTACCAATATCTCCTGCGTGCCAAACTTCGTCCACCTGTTTTACGTGGTTTAAAATAGCATCATCTATATAGCTATGTGTATCAGAAAGTAAAAGAATTTTTCGCATTAAGAAACTATTGTGATTTAGATAACCGTTTTTCTAATTATCTTTGTTTTTTTCAATACAAAAATAGCATAAATCTTTGCGATATTTTATAGAACTTTCATACAATGGTAAATCCTATCATGGTTGGCAAATTCAACCCAACGCAATTTCTGTTCAAGAAGTTGTAGAGAAAGCATTGTCTACTATTTTTAAGAAAGAGATGTCTATTGTAGGCGCAGGTCGGACTGATTCTGGTGTGCATTCTAAACAGATTTATGCACATTTTGATATTGAAAACGAGATTAATACAGAAGAAACCATTTATAAATTAAATGCGTTAGTCCCAAAAGACATTGCTATTTATACGGTTTTTAGAGTAAATAACGAAGTGCATGCACGGTTTAACGCGACTGCAAGATCTTATGTCTACCGACTTTCGCCTAAAAAAGATGCTTTTAATACCGATTTTGCTTATTATTTTAAGCCTCAATTAGATGTTGATGCTATGAATAAAGCTGCGAAGTTATTAATTGGCTTAAAAGATTTTCAGTGTTTTTCTAAATCGAATACAGATGTGTTTACCTATAATTGCGATTTGCGGGTTGCAGAATGGAAACATGTAGATAACGAATTACATTTTCATATTACCGCTGACCGTTTTTTACGTAATATGGTTAGAGCTATTGTTGGTACGTTAATTAATGTTGGTATAGGGAAGTTGCAACCTGAAGATATGATTAATATCTTAGCCTCTAAAAATAGAGCAGAAGCAGGTTATTCTGTTCCTGCACACGGTTTATATTTAACCCAAGTTGTTTATCCTGAATCTATTAAAAATTATGAGTAACACTAAAGAGCGTTTATTTGATGTTGGTTTGTTTAAGCGATTATTTGCTTACACAAAGCCATATCGTTTTGTCTTTTTTGGATTGCTAGTTATAGTTCTTATTACAGGACTTTTAAGTATTTCTGTGCCTTACTTATTAGAAAAAGTTATTGACGAAAAAATAACACCTAAAATTGAAGAAGGATTTTTAGAATTGATTGCTTTAATGTTAAGTTTAGTCGTTTTAGAATCTGTTTTACAATTTGTGTTTTCTTATTACGCATCGTGGTTAGGACAACATATGATCAAGGATATTCGCGATAAATTATTTAATCATATGCTTCGCTTTAAAATGAAGTATTATGACAATTCTTCCGTTGGACTATTAGTGACCAGAGCTGTTACAGACATGGAACGTATTGGTGATGTTTTTGGAGAATCGCTATTCGCTATTTCTAAAGATATTATGGTTATGCTTATTGTATCCATCTTTATGGTTTTAAAAGACTGGAAACTAAGCTTAATTGTATTTGTTACGTTACCCATTGTACTTTATGCAACAAAAGTATTTCAGAAGTATATGAAGAAAGCTTTTGAACAAGTAAGGACTGAGGTTTCTAATATGAATTCCTTTGTGCAAGAACGTGTTACAGGAATGAAAATTTTACAATTGTTTACGCGTGAAGAAACTGAATATGATAACTTTAAAGAAATTAATAACCGACATAAAAAAGCGTGGATTAAAACGGTTTGGTATAACTCGATTTTCTTTCCAATAGGTGAATTTTTATCGTCCATAACCATTGGTTTGGTGGTTTGGTATGGTGGTTTACGAATTGTTTTAGAGGGTGAATCTTCTACAGGTGTTCTTTTTGCATTTGTATTATTAATCCCAAAATTATTTAGACCATTGCGTCAGATAGCCGATAAGTTTAATACGCTCCAAATGGGAATGGTAGCAGCAACACGTGTATTTAAGATTTTGGATACAACCTCTAATATTGATAATTCTGGAACTATAGAAGCTTCAAATTTTAAAGGAAATATTAGTTTTAAAGATGTGGTTTTTAGTTATGTGAAGGACGAAACGGTTTTAAAAGGCATTTCATTTAACGTAAAACAAGGCGAAACTATTGCTATTGTTGGTGCAACAGGAGCAGGAAAAAGTACAATTATTAATTTATTAAATCGTTTTTACGAAATTGATAAAGGTGAAATCTGCATAGACGAAACGCCAATTAATAATATGACTATTGAGTCTTTAAGACAGCAAATAGCGGTGGTTTTACAAGATGTATTCCTGTTTGCAGACACTATTTTAAATAATATAACATTAAATAATCCAGATATTACGCTTCAAGATGTTGAAACTGCAGCTAAAAGTATTGGCGTGCATGAGTTTATTATGCAATTACCTAATGGCTATTTATATAATGTAAAAGAACGTGGCGTAATGCTTTCTTCTGGACAAAGACAGCTTATTTCTTTTTTAAGAGCTTACGTTACAAATCCAAGTATTTTGGTGTTAGATGAAGCCACATCTTCTGTAGATTCTTATACAGAACAACTTATTCAAAATGCAACAGACAAGATAACAAGAAATAGAACGTCTATTGTTATAGCGCACAGATTAGCCACTGTAAAAAATGCTGACAAAATTATTGTGATGGATTCTGGTGAAATTATAGAACAAGGAACTCACACTAATTTATTAAACAATCCAAAAGGTTATTACAGAAAACTCTATAACGCACAATTTTTAAATGTTAATGAGAAATAGTACAGTATATATTAAATGTTTTTTGTGAATAAAATTTTTATTTTATTCTGTTGTTATCGTTGTATATAAATATATAGTCAAGTTATTTCTTAACCCAGCCAATCGCTTTTCTAATGTAAGTATAAATAAACCCGTTGGTTTTTGCGTAATAAAAAGAGATAAAACAGACTATAACAATAAACAATATTGCGCTTAAAACAACTTCTGTTGGATGTAAAGATTTGTATAGAAATCTCTTTAAGCCCAAACCGGTATAACTTCCATAAATAATAATAAAATGGATAATATAGATGGATAAGGTTTTCTGACCAATCTTGGTAATTAAAGATTGCTTTAAGTAATTTTCTAATCCATAAAAAACAAAAAACAAGATCAATACATTTCCTAATCTAGAGAACAAGTAATTGTAGTTAGCACTTTCCATAAAAATAGAAATATCTGTAATTTTGGTAAGGTATTTTAAAACAGGCGAAGACAAATAAATAGCACAAACACCAACAACACTAAAACCTATAAGCATTAGAAGTTTAAAATTTTTATTATTTTCAAAAGTGTTAAAAATAATAGCTATAAAGCTACCAAAAGCAACATAACCAAACCAAGGAATTATGGTAAAAACAGATCCATTACTTTTAGAGATATAGTTACAAATTAGTATAGGTAGATTATTACAGCCTAAAGTTCTATACCAAGGTTCAAATAGGAAAATAAGAAATCCAATACTAAAAAAAGTAAGCGCTAATATTGCTTTGTTTTTTCTTAGTAAAATATATATGGTAATTATAAGAATTATAGATAAGCCAATACATTGTAAGACATCTACGGTTAAGAAATAAGTATTAAAATAACCAAAAAACCAATCCTTTAAATTAACTCTTAGGGAATAGCCAACCACAAGAAGCATAATGCCTCGCGTTAATCCTTTTTTAATTCTTTTTTTTGTGTCGCCTTTTTGTTCGGCTTTAAATAAGAGGTAACAAAACACTAAACCTGTAATAGTAAAAAAAGTAGGCGCAGTAATACCTCTAAAATAATTCCAAATACTATAAGGTAAACTAGACAAATCTCTATAAGCTGGTAAAAGCATAGTGTCTATAAAATGACCTTGAAGCATCATTAGTATAGCAAAAGCTCTTACTGCATCTAAGAAAAAAAGTCGTTTAGCTTTCAAAATTATAGATTGGTTAGTTTACAAAGATAATTTTAAAATACAATTTGTATTATGCTTTGCTTTGTTTTTCTTATATTTTTAAAAATTGAAGAATAAGTTAGCTACTATTTGCTATGGAAATTCGTTTGCAGCATATTTCGTATTCATCCAACATTAAAATTCATTTTTTATTTTTAACTTGAGCTTTATTAAATCTGAAAGATGAGTAATTTCCATATAAAACATTTAGAAGAGTATTTTCAAGTCTATAGAAAATCGGTTAGAAATCCCGAAGCTTTTTGGGAAGAAATAGCCGAGGAACATTTTTTATGGCGAAAAAAATGGGATAACGTTTTATCTTGGGACTTTAATAAACCTGAAGTTAAATGGTTTGAAGGCGCAAAACTAAACATTACAGAAAACTGTTTAGACAGACATTTATTATCTCGAGGAAATAAAACAGCGCTTATTTTTGAACCTAATAGTCCAGAAGAAAAAGCACAACATTTTACATACAAACAGCTTTATGAGAAAGTTTGTAAAATGGCAAATGTTTTAAAATCTCATGGAATTAAAAAAGGCGATCGTGTTTGTATTTACTTACCAATGATTCCAGAATTAACTATTTCTGTTTTAGCTTGTGCTAGAATAGGTGCTATACATTCTGTGGTTTTTGCTGGTTTTTCGGCTTCCGCATTAGCATCAAGAATAAACGATTGCGATTGTAAAATGGTAATTACATCCGATGGTTCTTTTAGAGGCCAAAAAGTAATCGATTTAAAATCTATTGTGGACGACGCATTACAAGATTGTCCAAATGTATCAACAGTTTTAGTCGTAAAAAGAACACATCAAAATATAGAACTAGTAAAAGGCAGAGATGTTTGGTTAGAACCATTAATGCAAGAGGCATATCCAGAATGTGCGCCAGAGATTATGGATGCAGAAGATCCATTATTTATTTTATATACATCTGGTTCAACTGGTTCGCCAAAAGGAATGCTACATACTACAGCTGGTTATATGGTATATACCGCATTTACATTTAAAAATATTTTTCAGTATAAAGAAAATGATGTCTATTGGTGTACTGCGGATATAGGTTGGATTACCGGACATAGTTATATTGTTTACGGACCATTATGTAATGGAGCAACAAGTGTTATGTTTGAAGGCGTTCCAAGTTATCCTGATTTTAGTAGGTTTTGGCAAATCATAGAAAAACATAAAATTAATCAGTTTTATACAGCTCCAACTGCTATTAGAGCTTTGGCTAAAGAAGGCGTAAGTTTTTTAGAAAAATGTAATTTATCGTCTTTAAAAGTGATTGGAACTGTTGGAGAACCAATTAATGAAGAAGCTTGGCATTGGTACGATGATAACGTAGGGAAAAACAAATCACCAATTGTAGATACGTGGTTTCAAACAGAAACTGGTGGGATAATGATTTCACCAATTCCATTTGTTACTCCAACAAAACCAACCTATGCAACCTTGCCATTTATTGGTGTGCAATTAGCATTGATGGATGCGCAAGGCGAAGAGCTTTTGGGAAATCAAGTTAATGGAAAATTAGCAATTAAATTTCCTTGGCCAAGTATGGCAAGAACCATTTGGGGAAACCATAAACGCTATAAAGACACCTATTTTTCGACATTTAAAAATATGTATTTTACAGGCGATGGCGCATTAAGAGATGAAGTTGGTTATTATAGAATTACAGGTCGTGTAGATGATGTTATTATCGTTTCTGGTCATAATTTAGGAACTGCTCCAATAGAAGATGCCATAAACGAACATCCCGCAGTTGCAGAAAGTGCTATTGTTGGTTTTCCACACGATATTAAAGGAAAAGCCTTATATGGTTTTGTAATTCTTAAAGACACAGGAGAAGACAGAAAGCAAGAGAATCTTAAAAAGGAAATTAATCAGATTATTACGGAACAAATTGGACCTATTGCTAAGTTAGATAAAATTCAATTTACAGCTGGTTTGCCTAAAACAAGAAGTGGTAAGATTATGCGACGTATTTTAAGAAAGATAGCAGAAAAGGACACGAATAACTTAGGCGATATTAGTACGTTGTTAAACCCAGAATGTGTTCAAGATATTATTGATAATGCGTTGTGAGTTTTATAAAGAATAAGTAATTTAATCCTTAATCTGTTTTACTAATATAAAAGTCAGTACAGATAATAACCCAAAAAAAGTAAACCCAATAAATAAAGGTAGAGCGGAAGTTGTTACAAAACCACCAATATAATTTGCTATTGGAACAGCTAAAATGGTAGAAATAAACCCGTTTATAGCAGCGCCAATTCCAGCAATATGACCTAAAGGCTCCATTGCAAGACTCCTTAAATTTCCAAAAAGAAACCCAACAGCAAAAAACTGTAATAAGAAAAAAGTAAGAATAACGTATAAATGTGGGTTTACGCCAGAATTAAATAGGATAACATATAAAAAAGAGACTAAAAAGTAGGCTATAGCAGCATAAAAAGCAATATTAAAAGAACCAAAACGCATTACTAATTGACTATTGCTAAACGTAGCAAAACCAACTGCAAAAGCAGTACTAGCAAAAACATATGGAAACAATTCTCCTAGTTCATATTGGACTTGGAAAATATGCTGAGATGTACTTAAATATACCATAAAAGAACCCGTAATAAAACCAGAGATAAACGTAAATGCAACAGATTTTTTATACTTAAAAAAAGCCTTTGTCCCAGTTATAAAAATAGAAGGTTTAAACGGAATTCTTTTTTCTGGAATTAATGTTTCGGGTTGTCTTAATCCAAACCATAAAATCACTAAAAACCCAAATACTAAGTTGAAATTAAAAATACCTTGCCAACCAGAATAATTTAGAATAAACTGTCCTAAACTTGGAGCTACAATAGGAATTAGAATAAAGAACATAACAATAATAGAGAGTAGTTTTGCCATATAATCGCCACTGTACAAATCTCTAACCATAGCTATAGAAATAGTTCTTGGAGAAGATAACCCAATACCTTGAAGTATTCTACCTAAAATCATAAGTTCAAAATTTTTGGTAGTAACACATATAAAACTTCCAATGGCAAAAACAGAAAATCCAATATAAACCATAGGTTTTCTTCCAAAACTATCTGATAATGGTCCAAAAAGTAATTGTCCAAAACCTAAACCTAAAAAAATCATTGTAATTAATTGTTGATTCTTTTTTAAATCGGTTACACCTAAATCGGCTCCAATAGAAGGTAAAGCAGGTAATAAGGCATCTATAGATAAGGCAACAATAGACATTAATAATGCCATTAATACTATAAATTCTACTTTAACAGGAGTTGTTTTTTGCATGCCGCAAAAATAGTTTAATCCATTTAATAAGTTTCGGTTTTCTTTGTCAAGGTTATGTTAAAACCCTAATTATCCATTGTATATTTGTAGTCTTATTAGCGCTATAAAATGAAACATCTTCAAGATAAAAAAACAACAGAATCTAATCAAAAAGCTAAACCAAAAGTGACATTGAAATCGGCTTTTAAAACTATTATTTGGCCAAGGCGAAACTTAGTTTTTGTAGGGTTAATTTTAATAGTGATAAGAAGTTTATCTGGTTTGATTTTACCTTGGCAGAGTAAGGTTTTGTTGGATGAAGTTGTTCCAAACAAAGATTATGCGCTTTTATATCAACTAGTAGGAATTGTAATTGTAGCGATAACAATTCAAGCGATTTCATCTTTTTTATTAACCAGAATTTTAAGCGTACAAGCGCAATATTTAATAAGTGAATTACGTGCTCAAGTACAGAAAAAAGTATTGTCACTTCCAATCAGTTTTTTCGATAACACAAAATCTGGTGCTTTAGTATCAAGAATTATGAGCGATGTTGAAGGCGTAAGAAACTTAATAGGAACTGGTTTAGTGCAATTAGTTGGCGGAACGTTTACGGCAATTGTATCTTTAGTTATTCTGATTAAACTAAATGCTTGGATGACACTTTTTGTGTTTGTACCATTATCCATATTTGCAATAATTGCTCTAAAAGCGTTTAAATATATTCGACCAATTTTTAGAAAAAGAGGTAAAATAAATGCTGAGGTAAAAGGTCGTTTAACCGAAACTTTAGCTGGTGTTAGAGTTATTAAAGCTTTTAATGCCGAAAAACAAGAAGAAGAAGTTTTTGAAAAAGGTGTAGATCAATTATTTCAAAATGTAAAAAAGAGTTTAACAGCAACTGCTTTAATGACAAGTTCTTCTACTTTTTTAATAGGTGTAGCCACTACGGGAATTATGGGAATTGGTGGTTATTATATGATTTTAGGCGAAATGACTTCCGGAGATTTCTTGTTTTTTACACTAGTTTTAGGTTTTATGATTGCGCCAATTGTACAAATGAGTAATATTGGAAGTCAGTTAACCGAAGCTTTAGCGGGTTTAGATAGAACCGAAGAGTTAATGCAATTAGCTACAGAAGACGATGATGAAAATAGAACTTTAGACTTGCCAGATTTTAAAGGCGATTTAGAGTTTAAAGATGTGTCTTTTGCTTACGAAACAGATAAAAATGTATTACATAATATAAGCTTTAAAGCGCCATCTGGTTCAGTAATTGCATTGGTTGGAAGTTCTGGTTCTGGTAAATCTACTATTGCAGGTTTATCGGCAACTTTTTTGAATCCTAATAGTGGGGAAATTACTATAGACGGAAAAAATATAGCTGAAGTAAAACTGAATAATTTTCGTAAAAACTTAGGTGTTGTTTTACAAGACGAATTTTTATTTGAAGGAAGCATTCGTGAAAATATTTTATTTCCAAGACCTAACGCCACAGAAGAACAATTACAGTTTGCTGTAAAATCTGCTTATGTTAACGAATTTACAGATCGTTTTGAAAATGGACTAGAAACTTTAATTGGAGAAAGAGGTGTAAAGCTATCTGGTGGACAACGCCAACGTATAGCGATTGCAAGAGCTATCTTAGCAGATCCTAAATTAATTATTTTAGACGAAGCAACTTCTAACTTAGATACAGAAAGCGAAGGTTTAATTCAAAAAAGTTTAGCGGAATTAACAAAAAACAGAACTACTATTGTTATCGCGCACAGATTAAGTACTATTCGAAAAGCAGATCAAATTTTAGTAATAGAAAATGGAAGAATAGCAGAACGTGGAAATCACGACGAATTATTACAAAAACAAGGACGTTATTTTGATTTATACACGTATCAAGCTAAGATTTAGTAACTATTGATAAATTATTTAATAGGTGATATAATATCTGAAAATTTCAATGTTTTATATTAGTAATTAAACGGATTTGAACTATATTAATGTCAAAGTCAAATTTTTTTATAATAATGTATCTAAACATATTCTTAAAATCTACAAATAAATTTCAAAGGTTTTGTATTTTTACAATACGTTATGAAATACCCAAAAATTCCATTGGCACAAACTGTAATTCAGCTGTGTGAAACTAAAAATATAAAGCACATTGTTTTATCTCCAGGAAGCAGAAATGCACCTTTAACTATTGGATTTACACATAATCCATTTTTTAAATGCTATAGTATTGTAGACGAGCGTTGTGCGGCATTTTTTGCTTTAGGAATTGCACAACAATTACAAGAACCAGTTGCGGTAATTTGTACATCTGGTAGCGCTTTATTAAATTATTTCCCTGCGGTGGCAGAAGCTTTTTATAGTAATATACCTTTAGTGGTAATTTCTGCGGATAGACCAAAGTATATGGTTGGTATTGGCGACGGACAAACCATAAATCAGAAAGATGTTTACGGAACTCACGTAGCGTATGCAGCCAATTTAAAAGGCGATATTTCCGAAAACAAACAATTTACCCAAGCCGAAAAAGACTTACCTATTTTTAAGAGTTTAGAAAATACGTTAGAAAAAGCTTTAGGCTTAAAACAAAGCGTACAAGATTATAACGCCTTAGAAATAAATGCAGCCTTAAATACAGCTATAGAAAGTAAATTACCTGTTCATATTAATTGTCCGTTTAACGAGCCTTTATATGATATGGATGAAACAAGATCTGTAGAAGTTGATAACATCAAAAATAGAGTAGAAGCATCTAATTTTTCAGAATTTGACACTTTTAATAGCGCTTGGCAAAATTCATCTAAAAAGATGGTTTTAGTTGGTGTTTTAGAACCTAATAGTTTAGAAGAAACTTACGTAAATATTTTAGCAGAAGATAGTAGTGTTTTAATCTTAACGGAAAGTACATCTAATTTTCATCATAAAAATAGTATTCCTAGTATAGATAAATTAATTGGCGCCTTAACAGAACAAGAATTTGAGCAATTAAAACCAGACATGTTGTTAACTATTGGTGGATTGGTAGTTTCTAAAAAAATAAAACAGTTTTTAAGAACATATATACCAAAAAGCCATTACCATTTAGGTTTACATCAAGCTAACAACACCTTTTATATTTTAAATCATTGGTTTAAAATGCCTTTAAATACATTTTTTAAGACTTGGCAGAACTCTTATAAATCTGTTGATAGTAATTATCAAACGTTTTGGATTAATGAAATGCAGTTAAGGAGAGAAAAGCATACGGATTATATGTTTAAAATAGCGTTTTCAGATTTTAAGGTATTTCATCATATTTTAAAAAATGTACCAGAAAACGTTCAAATACAATCTGCAAATAGTTCTATAATCAGATATTTGCAATTGTTCGATTTAAATCCAAAAAACACATTTTTTTGCAATAGAGGAACTAGTGGAATAGATGGAAGTACAAGTACAGCAATTGGAGCATCAACAATTACTAATAATCCAACATTATGTATTACTGGCGATTTAAGTTTTTTTTACGATAGTAATGCACTTTGGAATAATTATATACCTAAAAATTTTAAAATTATTGTAATTAATAACTCTGGTGGCGGTATTTTTAGAATATTACCAGGACATAAAAACACTGACAACTTCGATACGTTTTTTGAAACAAAACATAAGCTAAATGCTAATAAGTTAGCAGAAATGTATGGTTTTAATTATAATAGTACAGATAACGAAGCTGATTTAGGAATTTTACTAAAGTCGTTTTTCGAAAATAATTCACAACCTCAATTATTGGAAGTTTTTACGCCAAGTAGAGATAATGATGCCATTTTATTGAATTACTTCAAATTTATTAAATAATTCATTTTTTTAAGTTCAAATGTTAAAACCGGATAAAAATATTTGTATATTTAAGATTCAATAACTTAACTTAAAACAATTATTATGAGTAAACGTGACGATTTAATCAAAAAATACGCTTCAGATTTAAAAGATAAATGTGGTGTAACTCCAGATATAGATTTTTTAACAAAAGTAACTATTGGTTGTGGTCCATCTATTTACAATAAAGATGCTTCTACAGTTTCTGGTACTGACGAGAAAGAATTAGCAACTGTAAAAAACAACTTCTTAATCAAGAAATTAGGTTTAGCAGATAATGCAGATTTAGATACAGCGATAGATTCTGTTATAGAAACTTATGGTCGTTCTAACAAAAATAAATACAGAGCTGTAGTTTATTATTTATTAGCTAAGCACTTTAAAAAAGAAGCTGTTTACAAATAAAATTCAGTTTTTAGATAAATTAAAAGCGTTACAATTTACTTTGTAACGCTTTTTTAGTGTTCAATATTTTTTTCAACATATTTTAGTTTAATCAAAACAAATTATATCACTACTTTTGCAGCATGATACAAATAGGCGAATTCCATACATTAGAGATTTTAAGAGATACAGAACCTGGATTATTTTTAGGTAATGGTGAAGGTGATGAAGTTTTATTACCAAATCGTTATGTGCCCGAAACTTTTGAAATTGGTGAGGAAATTGAAGTTTTTATCTACTTAGATAATGAAGAACGCCTTATTGCTACCACAGATGAGCCATTTATTATAAAAGGTGAATTTGCTATGCTACGTTGTAACGAAGTAACTAATCATGGCGCGTTTTTAGATTTTGGATTGGTAAAAGAATTATTTTGCCCATTTAAAGAGCAAGCCTTTCCAATGAAAAAAGGTGGTTGGTATTTAGTACATTGTTTTGTTGATGAGCTTTCTGAACGTTTAGTTGCCTCAAGTAAAACGAATAGATTTTTAGATAATAAAGATTTAACGGTTGAAGAATTTGAAGAAGTTAATGTGATTATTTCTCATCCAAGTGATATGGGAATGAATGTTATTGTTAACGATAAACACTTTGGGTTAATTTATAAAGATAATATTTTTCAAGATTTACATATTGGAGACCGCATTAAAGGTGTTGTTAAAAAAATACGTCCAGGAAATAAATTAGACATTGGTTTAGGTCAAATAGGTTATAGAAATATAGAACCTAATGCACAACATATTTTTGACTACTTACAAGATAATTCTGGCTTCCTACCATTAAATGATAAGTCAAGTCCTGAAGCTATTAAAAAGGAATTAGAGATGAGTAAAAAAACCTTTAAAAAAGCAATAGGTTCTTTATACAAAGACAAAAAAATAACTATAGAATCTGACGGAATTAGATTAGTAGAAACTGAATAATATTTAAGAGTTAATATACGTATTAGAATAAGTATACGCTTCATTTAAAGATTTGAAACCTTTAAATGGCACATTTACAATAAACTGTTTCTCGATTTCAATATTATATCTATTGTTTAGATTATAATAAACAACTCCAAATAATTTAATCTTAGGTAAGGCCTTAAAAAACTTAGGATAGTCTAATGCTTCAATAGAAAAATCTTTAGTTCTATTACTTAGAAAGGCAATAGTTTCTGTGTCTTTATAAAAAGAATTAATAGGTTCAAAAATTTCTTTAGAAAGGTTTAAATCTAAATGCACACCTTCATTTACCTCAATACAAACTAAATTTTTAAGAAAATAAAGCACACCAGTTTTTAATGGCATTATCTTTAAAATATCTTCTTTAATAGGAGTTAGTTCTAGTGTCATATTTAATAAATGAAATTACAATTTAATAAATAGTTTGCGATATTTTCTTGCTGTTTTACTAAAAATAAGTTGTTTTCGACAAACCAAATCTTAGTAACGATATAAAGCTAAGTTTAGAATGTTATAATTTGTCATTCGAGTAATCACAAAATAAGAAGTCCTAATACTATGATATACTCATAGCATTAGGACTTTAATTTAATTTCATCTTCAAATTTAGCTTAATCTATATCTAAAGTTTTTACAATATTTTTTGGAATTCCATCTTTATGCAATAATATAGAAATGGTCTTCATTCTAAAATAAGCTTCACTCATATAAACATATCCGCCATGTTCTTTATTGTTTGTTCCCCAAGAATTTTTCACCTTAAAGTAAATAGTTCCATCTTGATCTTTTAAATAACCTGTTATATGCATTAAATGATCATCTGTAGTATTGTAGTTTTCAAATTCCTCTTGTCTAAATTCTGGAGTAACTTCAATTTCTTTAGTTAATTGCATAATATCTTTAATTCCAATAAGTGTTTCGTTTGGTAAAATAGCAACACCATATTGAGAAGAAAATGTTTTCTCGCTTACATCGCAGTCCAATTCTATAGAATAACCATTATCTAGTGCGTATAATGTTGTAGCGACTAAATCTGATAATTTAACATTGTAAAAAGCGCCATTAGAAAAATTGTCAGGAATATTTAAAACAAATTCTGTGTTGTAAGGCTTATGTGTAAAAGAGGTTAAACTAACATAATCTGTAGGTTCAATTTTTAAGAATTTCATAAAACTAAGTGGTGTATAATTTACACCTTCATAAAAGAAACTTGTAGTTGGAGTACCTAATTTGTCATTTAAAATAGAAGTAACAGGTGTTTTCCAATTTGTTATTTTTTTAGTAATAAAACTATCTAAAACAGGTTTTATATTATCAACCAATCTAGAATGATTATGTTTATTTTCATTTTCTTTTAAACCTGTGTAAAACGTATTTGGAACAAAGCCAAATTCCGCAATACTATTAATAACATCGTGTCCTAATCCACCTTGACTAAATTGAAGCTTACCTTGACGCATAACATAATTTCTAGCTTTTGTTTCATAGGTATGTCTAACATTAAACATTTCAGATAAATCGATGCGTTTTTTATTAATACGCATAATTTCACTTTCTAAAAAAGAAGATGCAGAAAAACTCCAGCAAGTTCCTGTATTTCCTTGACTAATAACGTCAGTTGTTTCAATGTCTTTTACAAGTTCAAAAGTTCTAGTTTGAGAAAACCCAAAAGTTGATATTAAAGCGAAAATAAGATATAGACTATATTTTTTCATATTGAAACAAATGTTTAAATTAAATGATTTATTTTTGATAAAAATACTAAAAAATGGAACAACTTAACTGGATTACAGCCAAAGAATACCAAGATATTACTTACAAAAAGTGTAATGGTGTAGCAAGAATTGCTTTTAATAGACCAGAAGTTAGAAATGCATTTAGACCTCAAACGACGACTGAATTAATAGATGCTTTACATGATGCTACTATAGATACTAGTATTGGTGCGGTTTTAATATCTGGCGAAGGTCCATCTCCTAAAGATGGCGTTTTTAGTTTTTGTTCTGGTGGCGATCAAAAAGCGCGTGGACATCAAGGTTATGTTGGAAACGATGGTTATCACCGTTTAAATATATTAGAAGCACAACGTTTAATCCGTTTTATGCCAAAAGCTGTTATTGCAGTTGTTCCAGGTTGGGCAGTTGGTGGCGGACATAGTTTACACGTAGTTTGCGATTTAACTTTAGCTAGTAAAGAACACGCTATCTTTAAACAAACCGATGCAGATGTTACTAGTTTTGATGGCGGCTATGGTTCTGCGTATTTAGCAAAAATGGTTGGTCAGAAAAAAGCACGTGAAATCTTTTTCTTAGGAAGAAACTATTCGGCTCACGAAGCATATGAAATGGGAATGGTAAATGCGGTAATTCCTCACGATGAGTTAGAACAAACGGCTTACGATTGGGCTCAGGAAATCTTAGCTAAATCGCCAATGAGTATTAAAATGCTTAAATATGCTATGAATCTTACAGACGATGGTATGGTTGGACAACAAGTTTTTGCTGGTGAAGCAACACGTTTAGCTTATATGACTGAAGAAGCTAAAGAAGGACGAAATGCCTTTTTAGAAAAACGTGCACC
This sequence comes from Mesoflavibacter sp., assembly GCA_034110465.1. Classification (GTDB taxonomy): domain Bacteria; phylum Bacteroidota; class Bacteroidia; order Flavobacteriales; family Flavobacteriaceae; genus Aurantibacter. The sequence goes on along the minus strand of JAWUZD010000010.1, from coordinate 161,426 downwards.
AAACTTTGAGAAAAAGTGGATTCCGAATTAGATTTTAGTCTTTAGATTGTAGTTGTTAGAGATTAGTGATTTACATTGATGTTTTGTTTTTTAATTAAATTTTGATAAAAAAGCTGTTGTCTGTTCAAGCGTAGTCGAGAACTATTTACAAATAAAAAAGGTGAGATATAAAATGACAAACGCTCAAGTCTACATAAAAACTGCAAGATTGCGAATTCTTTCGTTATCCTCGATGTATAAACTATTACTAATTTGTAGTTTATGTTTTCTTAGTTGTACAAAAAACAATCAAGAAATTGAAATACAGAGAACTAAAGAAATATTAAAGGTCGTTTTTCCAGAAAGTGGAGATCGCTCAATGATTACTTGTATTTCAGAAATTCCATATTTAGAATATTTATCTAACATTAATAACTTTGAGTCTTTTTTAAAGAAGGAACTTAATATGTCTCAGATATTAAACATATAAAAGATCAAATTAAACGATTTAAAGATTTTAGATTGACAAACGATTTAATCCCTTATAGATATGTAATTAAAGAATCTGAAATTATAAGTATAAAGAAAAATTCAAATTCACTTACAGAATTTATTATAGAACTTAGAGAATTAAACCCAAAGTGTGAATATGGATTTAATTTTGTTTCAAAACCAATATTTAACGAAACTTATGATTTGGTTTTGATTGAAACAGCTTATGATTGTGGAAGTAAATTATGCGGTGGTGGAACGACAGTTATTTATAAATATGTAAATAAAAATTGGATTGAGTTTAAAGTTTTAAATACTTGGTTAAATTAATTTCACTTTATTAAAAAAACAGCTACAAAAAAATGACAAAAACACAAGCCTACATAAAAGCGGCAAGATTAAGAACATTGCCATTATCTGTTTCGGGGATTATTTTGGGTAGTTGTTTGGCTGGATTTAAAATCTATAATCATCCAAAAGAATTTGATGGAATTATAGAGTGTTTTGGTTGTATTCATTTTGAGAATAATTACATCATTTTTATTTTAGCATTTCTAACTACAGTTGCATTTCAGGTCTTATCTAATTTTGCAAACGATTATGGTGATGGCGTAAAAGGAACCGACGATAATAGAGTAGGAGAACAACGTATGGTTGGTAGCGGTATTATTACATCTGCCGATATGAAACGTGCTGTAATTATTACAAGTATTATAAGTTTAGCATTAGCAATAGCTTTAATTTACGTGTCTTTTGGAGCTGATAATTTCTTATATTCTTTATTGTTTTTTGCTATTGGAGTAGTTTCTATTGCAGCAGCTATAAAGTATACGGTTGGTAATAATGCTTACGGTTATTCTGGTTTTGGAGATGTGTTTGTATTTGTGTTTTTTGGTTTAGTAAGCGTTTTAGGAACGTATTTTTTATACACAAAACATATAGATTGGTTAATTGTATTACCTGCAATTTCTATAGGTTTATTAAGTACTGCAGTTTTAAATCTTAATAATATGCGAGATATAGAAACCGATGCAGCTACTAACAAAAACACGTTGGCTTTAAAATTTGGAGCTAAAAAAGCGAAACTATATCATTATGTTTTAATAAGTATTGCATTAAAAACTGCTTTGGTTTTTATGGTATTAAATTTTAATAGTTGGTTTAGTTTATTAGGATTAGTGGCATTTATTCCGCTAATGCTTCATATTAAAAGAATTTCAAACATTACTGTTCCAAAAGATTTTGACCCAGAATTAAAAAAGTTAGCGTTATCAACCGTTTTATTGGCAATTTTAATTGGTATTGGAAGTTTGTTATAAATGAAAATCAACTCTAGAAGACGTTTTATAAAAAGAGGTATTCTTGCAATAACAAGTTTATTAGCCATAGATATGTTCTGGTTTGAGCGCTATATTATAGATTGGAATTATTTTGATTTATCTAAACCAAACTCCGAATCCAAAATTAAAGTGGTTCAATTATCGGACTTACATATTCAGCGTATTAAACGATTTCATAAGTCAATTGTATTAAAGATTAACGAGACCAAACCTGACTTAGTTTGCTTTACTGGCGATGCTTTAGACGATAATAATAATTTAGAAGTGCTAAATTCATTTTTAAGTTTAATTGATCCTTCAATAAAAAAATATGCCATTTTAGGTAATTGGGAATATTGGGGAAACATAAATATTGTGGAACTTAATAAAATATATAAGTCACATAATTGTGAGTTGTTAATTAACGAAACTTCCGCTTTTACTAAGAATAATAGAACTATAAATGTTATTGGAATAGACGATTTTGTTGGTGGAAATGCTAATTTAGAAGTGTCAATATCTTCTCTTAATACAGAAAACGAAGCGTTGATTTTAAATCATTGTCCGCAATATTTTGAAACCATTCAATTTAAAGAACAAGAATTAAATGCAAATCTAGTCTTGTCTGGACATACACATGGCGGACAAATTACTTTTTTAGGAATCGTTCCATTTAAACCTCAAGGAAGTGGACAATTCTTAAAAGGTTTTTATGGCGATAAACTTAAAATGTATGTTTCTAAAGGCATTGGAACAAGTATATTCCCTATTCGTTTTGGAAGTAGAGCAGAAGTCGTTGTTTTCGATATTTAAAAGAGTTTTAATGACTATAATTTGTCTTTTGACTTTAGAAATTCTTCTCGTAAATCATCACTTAGTTTCCCAGTGCCATCATCTCTCCAACCTGGAGGATTAATAAAGTATAATAATCGCTTTTTAAAGCTTTTATTACCTAGAAACACATCTTTAAGAAGTTCTTTCCATTCTAAAAAAGCAATTTTAACTGGATTATAAGTTTTAATATCTACAACAAGACCATAAACTACTTTTTCGGAACTTAATTCTGCTTGAAATGTACCAAATAATCTATCCCAAATAATTAAAATTCCTGCGTGATTTCTATCTAAATAGATTGGATTACTTCCGTGATGAACTCTATGATGTGATGGTGTATTAAAAATAGCTTCAAACCATTTTGGCATTTTATCTATAGCTTCTGTATGAATCCAAAACTGATAAATTAAACTAACCGACATTTGGAATAATATCATACTAGGATGAAACCCTAAAAGTGGTAACCAAAGCCAAAATATAAACGTATAAAATCCACCAGACCAAGTTTGTCTTAAAGCCGTACTTAAATTGTAATGTTTAGAAGAATGATGCACAATGTGAGAAGCCCAAAATAAGCGACATTCGTGCGAGATTCTATGAAACCAATAATAAGCTAAATCATCTAAAAAAAAGATCAATACAAAACTCCACCAAGTTATTGGAATGGTAAAAAACCTGAAATGAGTATACATAAACACAAAACTTGCTAAAACAATACCTTTACTTATAAAGCCAAGTAAAACATTGCCAATTCCCATACTTATAGAAGCTATAGAATCTTTTGCTGTGTAGTTTTTTGATGCCACATAAAGTTCTAATACTATAGCTAAAACGAAAATAGGAATAGCAAAAAATATAATATGAGGGAATTCTGTCATTTTTGATAAATTATAGCACTAAAATAGTAAATTTTATTAGTAATTTTGAGGATAATGATTGCGACTTATAAAAAACATATTTTAGAATTTAAACAGGCTAGCGGAACATCTCGTGGAGTTCTTAGAACTAAAGAAACTTGGTTTTTAATTTTAGATGATAAAGGAAATAAAGGTATTGGCGAATGCGGTATTCTAAGAGGTTTAAGCATAGATGATAGACCAGATTATGAAGCGCAATTAAAATACACCTGCAATAACATAAATAAAGGATTAGATATTTTATATCAAGAAAATGAAGCTTTTCCTAGCATCCAAATTGGATTAGAAATAGCCTTTAAGTCGTTAGAAAGTCAGGATAAATTCAATATTTTTTCGTCAGATTTTTCAAAAGGAAACGCAAGTATTCCTATTAACGGATTAATTTGGATGGGAACAGAAGCCTTTATGAAACAACAGATAAAGGATAAAATAGCTGCTGGTTTTAGTTGTATAAAAATGAAGATTGGTGCTATAGATTTTGAAACCGAATTAAACGTATTAAAATCTATTAGAAAAGAATTTAGTCAAAAAGATATTGAATTACGTGTAGATGCTAATGGTGCTTTTACTCCAAATACAGCTTTAGAGAAGCTAAAAAAATTATCTGAATTTAATTTACACAGTATAGAGCAACCCATAAAACAAGGTCAGTTTCAAGAAATGGCACAGCTTTGTAAAAAAACACCTTTACCAATTGCTTTAGACGAAGAATTAATTGGTGTTTTTGGTTTAACAAATCAGCAGAAAATGCTACAAACCATAAAACCACAATACATTATTTTAAAACCAAGTTTTGTTGGCGGATTTAAAGGCAGTAATCAGTGGATAGATTTAGCCGAAAAACAAAACATAGGTTGGTGGATTACAAGTGCTTTGGAAAGTAATATTGGTTTAAACGCGATAACACAATATACTTACACAAAGCAGGTTTCTGCGCCTCAAGGTTTAGGAACCGGAAGTTTATATACAAATAACATATCTTCGCCTTTAGAGATTAAAAAAGGACACATAATATATAACACCAATGTAAATTGGGATTTTAAATTTTAAACTATGAATTTTATACAACAAGCATTTAATGGTAAAAACGAATTCTGGCGCTATTTAGTAGGTTCTTTAATTATTTTTGCAGCTACTATAGTTGGACAGGTACCTTTTTCAGTGGCTGTTTTTGTAAAAGCTTTTAAAAATGGTGTAGATTTTACCAGTTTAAACGAGTCTACTATGATATCTTATTTAGAACCAAATCTAAATATATTCCTACTGCTTTTATCTTTTGCATTTGCTCTTTTTGGGCTTTGGATAGCTGTTAAATTTCTACATCAGCAAGCCCTAAAAGTTATAATTACCGCACGAGAAAAAATAGATTGGAAACGTTTTGGATTTGCTTTTATATTTTGGGGAGTTATTTCTGTAGGTATGATTTATGCAGATTATGCTTCAAATCCAGAGAATTATGAATGGAATTTTGAGTTAAACCGTTTTCTTATTTTATGTGTAATAGCTATTGTCTTAGTTCCGATACAAACCAGTGTAGAAGAATTAGTTTTTAGAGGTTATTTAATGCAAGGTTTTGGTTTTTTAGCTAAAAACAGATGGTTTCCATTAGTAATGACATCGGTTATTTTTGGCGGAATGCACGTGTTTAATCCTGAAGTTGGAAAACTAGGTTACTCAATTATGATCTATTATATAGGAACTGGTTTCTTTTTAGGAATCTTAACTTTAATGGATGAAGGAATGGAATTATCTTTAGGCTTTCACGTCGCAAATAATTTATTTACAGCACTTTTGGTTACTGCAAATTGGACTGCATTCCAAACACATTCGGTTTTAAAAGATGTATCCGAACCAAGTTTAGAATTTATAGACTTGGTATTACCTGTATTTATAATCTATCCAGTTTTATTATTCATTTTTTCTAAAGTATATAAATGGACCAATTGGAAAGAAAAACTTTTTGGTGCTTTTGAATTACCTATTGAAACATCAACAGAAATAGATCAAATTAAAGGTGAATAATTTTGAATCCTAATCAAATACATACTGCTTTTAAGTTAAATGGTATTTCATTTTCAAATGATTCACTATTAGTAAAAGCAACAACTTTAGTAGACAGAAGTAATGACTTTGAAGCCGAAATCGGTCGATTTTTAATAGCTTGGTTGAATAATGAAACAGATGTAAAAGTACAAACATCGGGTTCTACTGGAGAGCCAAAAAATATTTATTTAAGTAAGGAAGCAATGAAAGCTTCGGCTTTAGCTACAGGTTTATTTTTTAATTTAAAAGCCTCGCAATCGGCTTTATTGTGTTTACCTGTTAGTTACATCGCAGGAAAAATGATGCTAGTTCGTGCTATGGTTCTAGGCTTAGATATAGATACTGTAATTCCTAAAATAGATTTAGATATAAGTTCTAAACAATACGATTTTGTAGCAATGATTCCTTCGCAAGTCGAAAAGAATTTAGATGTTTTAAATCAGTTTTCTATTTTAATTATTGGTGGAGGAACCGTTTCTCATACGCTAAAAAATCAGCTTCAACGTACAAATGCATCGGTTTTTGAAACCTATGGAATGACGGAAACCATAACTCATATTGCTATAAAACCTATAAATAAAATAGATTATAAGCCTTACTTTAAAATCTTACCAAACATTACTATTTCTCAAGACAATAGAAATTGTTTGGTTATAAATGCACCACAATTACATAACGAAACCATTATAACTAACGATGTGGTTAATTTGTATTCTGAAACAGAATTTGAATGGTTAGGTCGCGTAGATAATGTGATTAATTCTGGTGGATTAAAATTGTTTCCTGAGAAAATAGAGGCAAAATTGGAACCTTTTATAAACGAACGCTTTTTTATAGCATCTAAAAAAGACACAACATTTGGTGAGATTGCTATTTTAATAGTTGAAGCAAAAACGAATCAATTAGATAACTCTATTTTTGATGTTTTAAATAAATCCGAAATACCTAAAGCAGTTTATGCTATTCCTAACTTTGTAGAAACTAGTTCTGGTAAAATTCAGCGTGTAAAAACGTTACAATTAATTTAGTACAAAGTGCCGTTATTTCTATTTTAATAGAAACTACAATATCTTTTTTTTTATAATGTGAGTTTTTGTCTTTCTTAGCTAAGATGCTGAATCTATTTTTATACTTTATTCATTTATAAAAGTAATAAATCACTTCTGTTGAATTATGAGTTTTTGTCATTCTGCGCCACGACGTAGAATCTACTATTTAAAATACTTTTTAAGTTGAAGTAAATTATATTAAATTCAAAAAAAACAACTTCACTCATTCAAAAGTACTTTTCACTCAATACTGGTTTTATAAACAAGACTTTGGTTATAGTTTTACATTAAACTTTAAAACCAAAGCTTATGAAAACGCTACTAACCTTATTTTTTACGTTACTATTTTTTAATGTAAATGCACAAGACACTACTTTAAATAGTGAATCTATTCAGTTAGATCATTTAATTTCTTTTGTAGCAGATTATTTTACAAAACCTGTTTTAGATGAAGACAATGAAGATGATGATACTATTATTAAAACAGAACAAGTTACGTTTTTAATAGAAGCATCTAATTATGGATTTTCTAAAGAAGACGAAATCATTCTACAACAAGCCTTTAAATTTCTTAGTCAACGATTAACATCTGAAGATAATATTTCTATCGCTTTTTATTCTGGAAAGAATGGATTGTTATTAAAACAAGAATCACCAAAAGATATTAAGAAAATACTTCACGCATTAAGTCATTGTAAAGTGATTGAAACTTATAAAGATGGTATTGGGGAAAGTTATGTTTATGCGAATTCAATTTTGAATCCAAACGCAAGAAACACTATGGTTTTTGTAAGAAACCCAAATAAATCTATCAAACAAACGCCTATAGTAATAGATGAAAATACGGTGACAGAAACCACCAAAAAATCTAAAAATGGAACTATTGTATTACTAACCGCTATCACATTATTACCAGAATTAATAAACGTATTAAAAGATTAATCAGATAAATTAAAAACAAAAGAAATAAAAAAGAAGACAATGAAAAACTTAATTACATTTTTACTTATAGTTGTAGCAACTCTAAGTGTAACAGCACAAGAAAAAGTAGTTTGTGGAATTATTACAGACGAAAACGGAATACCATTACCAGCCGCAACTATTTTAGTAAAAGATACAGTAAACGGAACAAGCTCAGATTTTGATGGGAATTATACAATAACAGCCCAATTAAGAGATGTTTTAGTGTTTTCTTATGTTGGTTATAGAACAGAAGAAATTTCAGTTGGTTCGGAATCTAAAATAGATGTGTCATTACAATTAGATAGTAATTTAGATGAAGTTGTGGTTACTGCATTAGGAATTAAAAGAAAAAGAGAGGACATAACTTATGTAGGTATAAAAGTTGACTCAGAAAGCTTAAATAAAGAGGTCAATTCAAGTACTGTTCAAGCTTTATCAGATAAAGTTTCTGGTTTGCAAATTAAAAGAAGTAATAGTTATGTTCCTTCAACTAATATAACTTTAAGAGGTAATAATTCTTTAAAAGGAAATAATCAAGCTTTAATTGTAATTGATGGAATTAGAGCATCAGAAAAAGAGTTAAAAAACCTTTCTTTAAAAGACATAAAGTCTACAAATGTTGTAAAAGGAGCTAGCGGAAGTGCTTTATATGGTTCTGAAGGTGCAAATGGTGTTATAATTATAACAACTAATAAAGGAACAGAAATTTCTGAAGAATTACTTCGTTTTAAAACTATGAATATTAAAAAGCAGCAATTATTCAACAACGAAACCTATACCAAAATTCACGAGAACAAATTTGAAACTGTTTTAAACGATCAATTATCTACTTTTAGTATAGATGTAGATAAAGCTGGATATAGTAATGTAAGACGTTTAATTAATAATGGTCAATTTATTCCAAGTGATGCGATTAAGATTGAAGAAATGGTTAATTATTTTAACTACAATTATCCTCAACCAAAAGACAAACATCCATTTTCTATTAATACAGAAGTGGTAAAAACACCTTGGCATAAAGACACACAATTAGTACGTATTGGTTTACAAGGTAAATCTTATGAAAATAAAGATTTACCAGCTGCCAACTTAACCTTTTTATTAGATGTTTCTGGTTCTATGCGTGGTAATTTAGAGTTACTAAAAGAAGCGTTTAAATTATTAGTACACCAGTTAAGAGAAAAAGATAAAGTATCTATTGTCGTTTATGCAGTTGCAGCAGGCGTAGTTTTAGAACCAACTTCTGGAAAGCATAAGGATAAAATTATTTCTGCCTTAAATAATTTACAAGCTGGCGGAAGTACAGCTGGCGGACAAGGCATAGAATTAGCTTATAAATTAGCTCAAGAAAATTTTAATAAAAAAGGAAATAATCGTGTCATATTAGCTACAGATGGCGATTTTAATGTTGGTGCAAGTAGTGATAGTGTAATGGAAGAATTAATTGTTAAAAAACGTGAATCTGGTGTGTTTTTATCGGTTTTAGGTTTTGGTTATGGGAATTATAAAGATTCAAAATTAGAAACGTTAGCCGATAAAGGAAACGGAAATCACGCTTATATAGATACAATGCAAGAAGCTAAACGTGTATTTGGTCAAGAGTTTGGAGGTACATTATTTACAATTGCTAAAGATGTTAAGATTCAAGTGGAGTTTAATCCTAATCACGTACAAGCTTACCGATTAATTGGTTATGAAAACAGACTATTAGCAAACGAAGATTTTATAGATGATACTAAAGATGCAGGAGAATTAGGTCCAGGACATACAGTAACTGCTTTATATGAAATTATTCCAGTTGGTGTTTCATCTTCGTATTTAAAAAGTAGTCATGAGTTAAAATACACAAAACCGTTAATTCAGAATTATAAAGATGAATTGTTTACGGTTAAATTCAGATACAAAAAACCTGATCAAAATAAAAGTACTGAAATGATACACATTCAAAACTTTACTATTTCAAAAGCTTCTAATGATATGAATTTTGCCAGTGCAGTTGCTTTATTTGGAATGAAATTAAGGCAATCTCAATTCTATAATAATGCGTCTTTAAAAGATATTGTTGCTCTAGCCGTAAAAGGTAGAGGGCAAGATAAAAAAGGCTACAGAGCAGAATTTATTAGATTGGTAGAATCTTGTACTGACTTTGAATAAGAGTTTCATCAAAAAAATAAAAAGCTAAATTCTTAGAATTTAGCTTTTTATTTTAACCTTATATTTGGTGTTTGAGAATAACACTAAATTGTATTAGTAAAATGAAGGAAATTGTACTTATTTCAGCAGCTATATTCGGAGTATTATCTATAATTTTAGGAGCATTTGGTGCGCATGCGCTAAAGAAAGTGTTCTCTCCAGAATTACAATCTAGTTTTGAAACTGGAATAAAATATCAAATGTATCATGCAATTTTATTGCTTGTAATTGGGTTTCAGTTAGAGTTTGATACAAGTGTAGAAAAGTATGCCGCGTATTGTTTTTTATTAGGCATACTATTATTTTCTTTTAGTATTTATGGATTATGTATTAGTTCTGCTAGAGGAAAAAAACTTAAATTTTTAGGTCCATTGACACCTTTAGGTGGCTTATTTCTTACTGCGGGTTGGATTCTTTTATTGGTTAGTTTTTTGTAAAATGAGAATTTAATATTTTTTTAATTTCATTGTTGTCATTCTCCCTAATTAAATAGAAATCTAAAATGTTTTCGTGGTTGATTTGGTCATCTTTGGGAACAAATCCGTAACCTAGATACACACCATTTTTGATTTGGATAAATCCAACTTCATCATCTGTTCTTCCTGTGGTTTCTAAAAGTCGATTTTCATTTTTATTAACTTCATCACAAATAGCATTTGTTACTCGGTTATTGTAATCTTCTATAGTTTCGTCACCCTTACAAATACCTTTACAGCTAATATTAAAATGAGAGCATTCTTTTACATTTTCTTGTAAATGACAAAATTTAGGACATAAATTATAAGTTTCACAAATGCGTTCTAAAGTTTTTCTAGCTTCTAATTTAGTATAGAATTTAAGAATAGCATTTGGCGCTAGTTTTAAACTGTTTAAAGCTAAGTGTAATGTGCCATTTCTATCTTGATAGCTAAACAAAGCAATACCTTGTACGCGTTTTTTTGCTACTGTATTAAATTTTGGAAAGTGTTTTTTTATAGCTGCGTCTTCCATAAGTAACGCAATAAGTTCACTTCCAGATAATTCAAAATCTAATCCGCCAGTTTCTCTACATAAATCTAAACTACTCTGTGCTTTACTGCAAAAATGACTAACAACACGTTTTTTTATGTCTTTAGCTTTTCCAACGTATATAATTTCGTTCTTCTTATTTTTAAAATAATAAATTCCGGGTTTGTTAGGTAAACGTTCAAATTGTTCTTTTGGCACATTTGGTGGCAACGTAGATTCTTTAGATTTCTTATTTAGGAAATCAGTAAAGGTTTCTTCTGCATTATCTTGTTGTAAAAGTTTTTCAAATAAAATAACAGTTGCTTCTGCATCGCCTCGAGCTCTATGTCTACCTACTAAAGCTATATTTAAATCGTTACACAACTTCCCTAAACTATAAGATTTATGTCCAGGTAAGAGGCTACGAGATAATCTTACGGTACATAGTTTTTTTCTTATAAATTCTATGTCTAAACTCTTGAATTCTTTTTGAATTACATTGTAATCAAAATTGACATTGTGCGCTACAAAAATAGTGTCTTCAGTAATTTTTAGAATGTCTTGAGCTATTTCATCAAATGTTGGAGCATTAACTACCATAGCCATATCTATGCCTGTTAAAGCAGTAATATGACTTGGAATAAAAGTTTTTGGATTTACTAAAGATGTAAATTCATCTATAACAGTATCACCATTATATTTGAAAATAGAAATTTCTGTTATTTTGTTGCTGGCACCAGTAGTTTCAACGTCAATTATAGTGTAATTCATTTATTAGCTTAACTAAACCTGTAAAATCCCCATATTAAATTGCTTCTCAATAGGTGCGTGGTTAGCAGCTTCAATTCCCATAGAAATCCAAGTTCTAGTATCTAAAGGATCTATAACGCCATCAGTCCAAATACGAGATGCCGCATAATAAGGAGATACCTGATTATCGTATCTAGCTTTTATTTTATTAAACAATTCTTCTTCTTTCTCTGGTGTAATTTCTTCACCTTTCTTTTTAAGCGATGCTTTTTCTATTTGTAATAATACTTTTGCAGCACTTTTCCCACTCATAACAGCTAATTCAGCACTTGGCCAAGCCACAATTAATCTTGGGTCGTAAGCTTTTCCACACATAGCATAATTTCCTGCGCCATAACTATTACCTAAAATAATAGTGAATTTTGGTACCACAGAATTTGCTAAGGCATTTACCATTTTAGCGCCATCTTTTATAATGCCAGAATGTTCACTTTTACTACCAACCATAAAACCGGTAACATCTTGTAAAAAGACTAAAGGAATTTTTTTCTGGTTACAGTTAGCTATAAATCGAGTCGCTTTATCTGCACTGTCATTATAAATAACTCCACCAAATTGCATTTCAGTTGGTTTTGTTTTTGAAGATTTTGTTTTAACTAATTTACGTTGATTAGCAACAATTCCTACAGCCCAACCGTCAATTCTTGCATAGGCAGTTATTATAGTTTGTCCATAACCTTCTTTGTATTCATCAAATTCAGAGCCATCAACCAAACGTTTAATAATCTCTCGCATATCATATTGATCTGCTCTAGATTTTGGTAAAATTCCGTATATTTCTTCCTCTTTTTCTTTTGGTTTTTCAGCTTCAGCTCTATTAAATCCAGCTTTATCAAAATCACCTATTTTGTCAAAAATGCGTTGTATTTTTTCTAAACAATCTTTATCGTCTAAAGCCTTGTGATCTATAACGCCAGAAACTTCACAATGTGTAGTTGCTCCGCCTAAAGTTTCATTATCAATAACTTCTCCAATTGCTGCTTTTACTAAATAACTACCAGCAAGAAAAATACTTCCTGTTTTATCAACAATTAAAGCTTCGTCACTCATAATTGGTAAGTAAGCACCACCAGCAACACAACTACCCATAACTGCAGCAATTTGAGTAATTCCCATACTACTCATTATAGCATTATTTCTAAAAATACGTCCAAAATGTTCTTTGTCTGGGAATATTTCGTCTTGCATTGGTAAATAAACACCAGCGGAATCCACTAAATATATAATAGGTAATTTATTTTCTATAGCAATTTCTTGAGCTCTTAAATTCTTTTTTCCTGTAATAGGAAACCAAGCTCCAGCTTTTACAGTAGCATCGTTAGCAACAACAATACATTGTTTGCCTTTTACATAACCCATTTTTACTACAACGCCACCAGAAGGACAACCGCCATGTTCTTCGTACATACCATCGCCAGCAAAAGCACCAATCTCAATACTTGGTTTTTTCTTGTCTAATAGATAATCTATACGTTCTCTAGCTGTTAGTTTTCCTTGACTATGTAATTTCTCTATTCGCTTTTTTCCACCACCAAGTTTTACTTGTGCAAAGCGTTTTTTTAAATCAGATACTAAGAGTTTATTGTGGTCTTCGTTTTTATTGAAGTTTATGTCCATATTAAGTTGTGTAAATTTTGAACGAATTTACAAAATTGCAACACTTTAAGAAAACGTTATAGTCATTTATTTCTTATTACTATGTTAAAATAATATACACGGAATTAATTTCCTTGGAAACTAAATTAATTTTTATTACATTTGTACTATCAAAAAATACTAATAGAATTAATTTATAATAAAATGAAAACACAAAAAATCATCCATTATCTTACTAAGGGTTTGTTTACTGGACTAATGCTTTTTTCAATAAGTATGTACTTATTTAATACTGAAGAAATAAGAACTGCTTTTATAAGTTTTGGTTATCCAGCTTATTTAGTTTATCCGTTAGCAGGAGCTAAGTTTTTAGGATTAATAGCAATTTGGCAAACAAAATTTAAAACTATTAAAGAATGGGCTTATGCAGGATTTACCTTTAATGTAATTTTAGCCTTTTTTGCCCATAGAATGATTAATGATGGCGAGCATTTATTCGCAGTAATAGGGATCATCTTATTAATCATAAATTATATCACTTACAGAAAACTAAACCAATAAAAAATAGTTAAGATGAAAAAAATTATAGCATTTGCAGGAAGTAATAGTAATACATCAATTAATAAGCAATTAGCAGTTTTTGCAGGAAGTTTATTAGAAAAAACTAAAGTAGAGGTTTTAGATTTAAACGATTTTGAAGTACCAACGTATAGTGTAAATATTGAGCAAGTTTCTGGAATAGATGAAAACGCTAAGAAATTTTACAATAAACTTGAAGAAGCCGATGGGATTATTATCTCTTTAGCAGAACACAATGGCTTTTATAGTGCTGCGTTTAAAAGTTTGTTTGATTGGGTAAGTAGAGTTAATATGAAAATGTTTCAAAATAAACCAGTATTATTAATGAGTACTTCGCCTGGAGGAAGAGGCGGAAAATCTGTTTTTGATCTAGCTGCTGGAAGTTTCCCAAGACACGATGCTAATATAGTAGCAACATTTTTATTGCCTTCTTTTGGAGATAATTTTAAAGATGAAAAATTAGTAAATCCAGAATTTTTAAATGAATTAACTAAAGCTGTAAATACTCTAGAAGCATCAGTTTTAAAATAATAACGCCTTATGGGAGATTTAGCTAAAGAAATTAATTCAACTTTTGAAAGCGAGCAACAAAAGGCATTGCTTAATATTTTATATACATCAAATTATATAGCAAGTTTACAAAACGATTTTTTTAAAACTTTCGGTTTATCGCCACAGCAGTATAATATTCTAAGAATTTTAAGAGGAGCAAAAGAGCCTTTAAAAGTTCAGGTAATTAAAAGTAGAATGATAGATCGAGCGCCAAACGTAACTCGACTAACAGATAAGTTAATAGAGAAAGGTTTAATAGAACGTTTTAATTGTGAGACAGATAGGCGCGTAGTTCATATACAAATTACTAAAAAAGGATTAGAACTTTTAGTCGATATTCCTTCACCTAAAAACAAATTAGTAACACAAAACTTAACATCGGAAGAAGCCACTATATTAAACCGATTGTTAGATAAATTAAGACCATAATTTTAATTAATAATTATGAAAAAAGTTATACATAAATCAGAAAAAAGAGGTCAAGCTAATCACGGTTGGTTACAAGCAAAGCATTCTTTTAGTTTTGCACAATATTTTGATGCTAAAAAAGTTCAATTTGGCGCTTTACGTGTTTTAAACGACGATATTATTGCTCCAAGTATGGGTTTTGGAACGCATCCGCACGATAATATGGAAATTATTACAATTCCATTATCTGGCGTACTAAAACATAGAGATTCTATGGGAGATAACGAATGGCAAGAAATAAAAGCTGGTGAAGTCCAATTAATGAGTGCTGGTTCTGGTTTGCAACATTCAGAAATCAATGGATCTACAACAGAAGAATTAAAGTTGTTTCAGATTTGGATTATGCCAAATGAAAAGAATGTAAAACCAAGATATGATCAAGCTTTTTTTAAAGCTGAAGACAGGCAAGGAAAACTTCAAACTTTAGTAACTGGTTTTTCTAGTGAGGAAAAAGGGTTGAAAATTCATCAAGATGTTACCTTATCGCGAATCGACTTAAATGAAAATGAAGCTTTTACATATAAGTTAAATGATGAACGTAATGGTGTTTATACAATGGTAATTTCTGGAAATGTTAAAGTAGATGAAGATATCTTGAATACAAGAGACGCTATAGGTTTAAGCGATATTAAAGATTTTACTATGGAAGCTAAAACTAACACAGAATTATTATTTATAGAAGTGCCAATGATTTAGGAGTTAAATGGCTTTAATTATTTAATAAATTAAAACTATAATAGTTTAAGAGGTTTCTCCTAGTAAAAAGCAGCTTTTTAGCTGCTTTTTTTGTTAAAATAAACGATATTTGCTTTTCTATTTTTAAAAAGAGAAGATTATGGGAATGAATAAAAATACAGTTTTAGCTTGGGCTACAACAATAATGATAATAGTAGGATTGGCATTAATAGCACTAGGAGCTTTTAGATATGATGACGTTGCAGGTTACGGTTTTGCATCTGTAGGTATTGGTTTTTTTGCTATTGCTTGGGTTTTTAATGCATTAAAAGGAAGAGTGTAATCAATTATTTAATTTGAAAATGTAACAATTTGATAATTAAAACAGTTTATTTCTCTGTCTGTTCGAGCGCAGTCGAGAACTATTTTTCTAATAACTACTGACTATAAATTAATCAACTATAAAACAAACAATAATGGCTGACGATAAAAAGATTATATTTTCAATGACTGGCGTTACAAAAACGTTCAAGTCGGCAAATACACCAGTATTAAAAAATATCTATTTAAGCTTCTATTATGGAGCGAAAATTGGAATTTTAGGTCTTAATGGATCTGGTAAATCTACCTTATTAAAAATTATTGCAGGAATTGATAAAAATTTCCAAGGAGATTTAACTTCAGATACAGAATTTACAACAGGATATTTAGAACAAGAGCCACAATTAGATCCTGAAAAAACGGTTTTAGAAGTGGTTAAAGAAGGCGCTGCAGCAACAGTTGCAATTCTTGAAGAGTACAATAAAATTAACGACCAATTTGGGTTAGAAGAAGTATATTCTGATGCCGACAAAATGGATAAGTTAATGGCGCGTCAAGCTGTTTTACAAGATGAAATTGATGCAGTTGGTGCTTGGGAATTAGATACCAAATTAGAAATTGCTATGGATGCGTTACGCACGCCAGATGGTGATAAGAAAATTGGTGTACTTTCAGGTGGAGAGAAACGTAGAGTTGCATTATGTCGTTTATTATTACAAGAACCAGATGTGTTATTGTTAGATGAACCTACCAATCACTTAGATGCAGAATCTGTACATTGGTTAGAAATGCACTTAGCACAATATAAAGGAACTGTAATTGCAGTAACACACGATAGATATTTCTTAGATAATATTGCAGGTTGGATTTTAGAATTAGACAGAGGTGCTGGTATTCCTTGGGAAGGGAATTACTCTTCTTGGTTAGATCAAAAATCTACTCGTATGGCTAAAGAATCTAAAACAGCATCTAAACGTCAGAAGACTTTAGAGCGCGAATTAGAATGGGTTAGACAAGGCGCAAAAGGAAGACAAACAAAACAAAAAGCACGTTTAAAGAATTACGATAAACTAATGAGTCAAGATCAACAACAACTTGACGAGAAGTTAGAAATCTACATTCCAAATGGTCCACGTTTAGGAACTAATGTAATTGAAGCTGCTGGCGTAAGTAAAGCCTTTGACGATAAGTTGCTTTACGAAGATTTAAACTTTAATTTACCACAAGCAGGAATAGTTGGTGTAGTAGGACCAAATGGTGCTGGTAAAACCACTATTTTCAGAATGATAATGGGAGAAGAAAAACCTGATAAAGGTGAATTCAAAGTCGGAGAAACTGCTAAAATTGCTTATGTAGATCAAGCTCATAGTAATATAGATATGGATAAAACCATTTGGCAAAACTTTAGCGACGAGCAAGAGTTAATCCTTATGGGCGGAAAAGAAGTAAATTCTAGAGCTTATTTAAGTCGTTTTAATTTCTCTGGAAGTGAGCAAAATAAAAAAGTAAGTCAGCTTTCTGGTGGAGAACGTAACCGTTTACACTTAGCAATGACACTTAAAGAAGAAGGTAACGTGTTGCTTTTAGATGAACCGACCAACGATTTAGATGTAAACACATTACGTGCCTTAGAAGAAGGTTTAGAAAACTTTGCTGGTTGTGCAGTAGTTATTTCTCACGACAGATGGTTTTTAGATAGAATATGTACACATATTTTAGCTTTTGAAGGAAATTCTGAAGTGTATTTCTTTGAAGGTGGCTATTCTGAATATGAAGAAAATAAGAAGAAACGTCTTGGTGGAGATTTAATGCCAAAACGTATTAAGTACAAGAAGTTAGTTAGATAATAATCTTATCTTTCTAAAATAAAAAAACTCCAAGTTACAGTTGTAATTTGGAGTTTTTTAAGTTAACACCTAAAGTGAAAATTATTTAGAAGAAACATACCAATCCAACTGTATAACTTCAATCTCATCTGAAGAAGCATTGACTTGCATTTTAAATAAACCAACATTACTAAAACCCTCTTTGTTTCTGTAATGGTAAGGATATACTTGTTTAGGTTTAAAGTCTAAAACCGCACTTGCAGCATTATTTACAGGCATAGTCCAAGGTAAATTCATACAAACAAAAGCTTTGTCAATATTTTTGAGTTTACGCATTTCAGGAATATCTTCCGTATCACCAGAAATATAAATGCGTTCTTTTCCAATGGTTAAAACATAACCATTTCCTCTTCCTTTTTCGTGAAAGTGTAAAGCTTCTTTACGCAAATTATACATTGGTACAGTTTCAATACCAATACCTTTTACTGTTTTAGCGTTTCCGTTGTGTAATACAATGGTTTTACGTTGTAAATTTTTAGGTAATTTTTCTTTAACAGCTAAAGGCGCAATAATAGTTGCTTTACTTAAATCTAAACTGTCAAGCGTAGGAATGTCTAAATGATCAAAATGTAAGTCTGTAATAAAAACTAAATCGGCAGGTTTCTGGTCTTTAAAAGCTTCTTTTCCTCCAAAAGGATCTATGTAAATAACTTGGTCTTCGTATTCAAGAACCATAGTTGCGTGCTCAATAGGTGTAATTTTTAATTTAGAAATGGTTGTTACAACTTCTGTAACTTCTTCCGTTTCTTGTGTTGTTTTTTTATCTTTCTTACAACTAGATAAAACTAAAACTGAAGCTAAGGCAATAATGTAATACGTTTTCATATGGAAATAAATTTTATAGTAAAAATAGATTTTAAAATTCATTTAAGAAAAAATGTAACAAATAATTCGCTTTTGCTACCTATAAAGTGAATGATTTAATTTCTTTCTTCATTTTTTTTATCGAAATTAGACAACTATTATACTAACTAAAAAAAGAAACATATATATGGCTGACGAATTTGACCTTTTAGAAACAAACTCTAATCAAAAATCTGAAAAAGTAGATGTTAATTGGGGAAAAGCAATTGATACAATGAAATCTAAATTGTCTCAAGAAGACGATCCAGAACGTCGTCAGAAAATACTTAACGCCACTTTAGATGATGTGGTTGGAATGGCAGAAAAGGACAGAACAAATCTTTTAGATGCTATTAAAGATTTAACAGATTATCAAGATGAGGTTGGGATTTTGTTTGAACGTTTCTCTTCACTTAATGCAGACGAACAAAAGATTATAGACGATGCTCAAAAAGCATTAGAACGTGCAAAAGTAGAATTAGAAGACGCGCAAAATAAACCAGATACGTGGTGGAATAATCTTTGGGGACGCAAAAGTAAAATTGCTAAAGCAGAACAAGCTTTAAAAGACTCAGAAAAAGTACGTGCTGGCGCAGATAATAAAGCAAAGGCAATGTTTCAACAACGTATTGAAAGCGCAGATGTGGAAACGTTGTTAAGCGAATTATCTTTTAAATCTCAAGCAGCAGTAACACGTTTAAAAAACAGAGAAGTAGAAATTAAAGAAGTAGAAGATAAGTTGCAGGTTGCTATTTTTGAAGCGTCTAAAAATCACTCTAAAGCCTTAGAGAAAAAGCAAGAAGTAGAAGCTAAGTTAGAAGAGCAATATGCTTTACTAAAACAATCGCGCCAAGCCTTAGAAGATATTGTAGATAAACAAACTACAAAGTATGCAGAAGCTATAGCTAAAGTAACTACAATAGAACAAAAAGTAGAAGAATTAGAAGGACTTAAAAATGCTTACACAACACTTGCAGCATCTAAAGATAGCTTTGTACACAAGCATAATTTAACTATAAAAGTATTAACCTCTTTACGTAGTAATTTACAAACGCATAGAGCAAAATTAAAATCTGATACTGAAGAACGTTTAAAATATTACGATGGTTATATCGTGGCATTAAAGGCGCGTACAGATCAAGAATTTGCTGCAATTTTAGAACATTTAGGTGTTAAAACAGACGAGCATATAGGAGAAACTTTGGCATCTATGCATAGCGCAAGTGCAAGAGCAAGACAAGAAATGATGGAGAATATTCCAGTTCACGAAAAAGTTATGCAAGGTGTTTACGGTAGTTATGCGGAAGCTTTATACGAAATCCGTGAGAAAGATATCGACATTCAAAAGAACTTTGCAGATCGTTACGGAATAGATATGAAAGAAATTTTTGAAGACTATTACAAAGCCGATGGAAATGCACCTTCAGGAGATTCTGGAGAACCAGATGCGCCAAAGCCAACTGGAGATTCTGGAGACGATTTATTAAGTTAAAATATTCATTTGTTCGTTCTAGTGCAGTCGAGAACTCTATAGAATAGAAATAATTAAGGCGTTACTAACTTTTGCTTTTAATGGCAAAAGTTAGTAAGGCTTTCCGCTATATCTTTTTTTGCCATTTATGGCAGCAAAAAAAGGATGCCGCTTCAATCCTTAACGTAGAGATGGCCCCAAAGGCTTTTGCTTTATGTATAATCTCAGTGATTCTTAGCGAAAATTCTTTGAATCTCTGCTTAACAAAAAATAACTAATGGTGCCTGTAATATGGAAAACAGTCTAAACTAATAGATTCGGGTATAAATTAAATTATGAGAAAAACAAAATACACGATAATAATTGTAATAATGATAACTTTCAACTGTTGTAATAAGCCTAAAACAAACCAATTTAAAAATGATAATTTGAAAATTGACCTTCAGAAAGATTTTTTAAATTTTCGCTTTCCAGATACAGTAAATATAAAATATGAATATGAAGGTATTCTTTATTACAAAAGTAGTTTAGATACAATTACAACTGATTTTTTTACTAAAGGAGATACAATGAGACTATTAACATTTTATCTTAAAGAAAATAAAAATCAGACAACAAAAGATTATGAACATATTTTAAAGAGTAAATTGTCTGACACATTTTATCCTTTAAAAAATAATGGTGAAATATTGTTTAAGCATAAATTTAATAAATTAGGGACAAATTATTTAGAAGGTGTTCTTGAAGATGAAGTTATTTTTAAAACATCTGACACATCAAAATTGAGAGTAGTCACCAATTATAAACTTATAACATTACCTGTTTTTGTAACTGATAAAGATGATATAATTGACAGTCTTTATGATGAAAATGAAAAAGTTAAATAATAATTTATAGAATAGTTAAATTAATATGGATAAAAATAATTAATGTTATGTGCTCTATAAAATGTGCTACGTATTTGCTTCATCTGATTTTTCTACCGAAAATCCTCGAACTCAAATTCGAAACTATTCTTATACTAAAAAGACAATTAGAGCAATTAAAGTAATTCGTGTATAAATAAAACCTCAGTGAATTTCAGAGAAAACTCTGTGAATCTCTGCTTAACAATAAAAATGATTGTAACACCTTTAGATTCGGCAGTATTAGATAGTAAAGATCAATATGTTTTTTACCATAAAAAAGTCGATTTTGCACTTAAAGAATTAATTGTTTCTGTACAGAAAAATAAACTGTGCACAGAACAAGAAGTGGTGTTTTTTAAACAATACTGCGACTTGCTTTTGTATTCTATAGAAGCTATGCGTGTAAAATATATGTATGACGACGAAGATAATATGAAAGTCGATTTAACAGAATCTGGTTTTCCTAATTATTTAGAGTTTCGTTACTTGTATAACGATTTATCCTTACGAGACAATTATTTACACAAACTAAAAGACATCAACACATTACAAGACGAGTTTCTCGATGTCCTACTAAAAAAGAAAGAACCTATAAAACGCGATAAATTATTTCAAGCTTCATCAATTGTGTATTACACATCTGTAAAACAGGAATACATATTTAACCGTTTTGTACAAGGTAAATTAGTAGAAAGTAACGATAAAGACAAAGGTCAATATTTAGTAAGTTGGAGCTTTTTCGATATTTCGCATAACCGACCATTTGTGTGCTATATGTATTTTAATTACGATGGTAAAAATGTTGAAGACGATAAGCAAGAACTTTACGATGCTTTAAATGCAGTAGCCGATAGAGAAATGAATTTAGATACTATGGCGTATGGAATAGATAAACGTTTAAAAGATGTGCATCCAACCTATATAAAACGAATAGATTTAGGGCCATTTCATAACATATTTGCCAAGGACGAAAACGATATTACGCACGCTATTTTAGAAAGTATTTCTAAAAAGGAAATTCCGTTAGAATCTTATGCCTTAAGCTTAAAAATTGATGAGGTAAAAACAGGAAGTACATTTTCTGAAGGTGGCTATTTTAGCAAACAAACATTACAAAAGTGGAACGATGTAGAAAGTTATAAATACGTTTTTGCACCACATAGAATTATTCAGTTATTATACAATAAAACACCAAACCTGATGAACAAATTAGCAGAAATGCCTTTTGAGGTATCAGATTTGAAAATAAATAAGGTTTAAAGTTTTAAGACTAATAATCTTCTAAACAAATAAACCTATCAACTTATAAACCAAAAAATGGAACACAATACAACTTTTCCTATAAAAAACAACGAATTAGATATGCTTCGCGACGAAGCTTCATCGTACTTAAAAAGTGTACAATGGGAACAAAGTTCTAGAGCAAAAAACAAAGATAAAGACACTAAAGATGAATCAATTCTATTGTATTTGTCCAGAGTAAATAATGGTGGTACTTCGGAATCAACATCGCTTTCTAAAACCATTTTAGCTTTAAAAAAGCGTTTGTTACCAGATTCTGTAGCAATACCATTATTTTTAAATCAGACCTTATATGCAGTTCAAGAAGGCTTAACTTTAGGAACTTGGATTAAAGATTCGTATTACGATGCGTCAGGTTTATCTAGCTTAATTCAGAATAAAAGCGCATTAGATAGTAACGGAAAACGTGAGTTCGAAAGTAAAATGCACACAGGAACAGCATTTATGTTGTTTTCTTGCGCTTACTACATTTTACATCAATTAAAACCATTTGCATCAGATGATTTATCTGTAATGAAGCAAAAGTTTGCAGGAATTCCAGAGGTATCATTTTTATCGCCTTTAAAAGGGTTTTCTTGTGCCATGTTTTACTTCGATAAGTATTTATCGCATCCAGAAATTATAAAGTCAGATAAAGATGTTATCGATTTTACAGTGGTTTATTTTGAAGCATTAATTGCCGAAATTCAGCTAAGAAAAAGTACATTAGAATATACGGAAACAGTTGAGGACAGAACGTATAAATTAGAAAATACAGAATTTGCTGTTTCTGGTTGGAATAATGCCTTTTCGGGAACTGCTAAAAGTATAGAATTTAATAAAATTAAGTTCGAACAAATTGTTGGAAATCGCGATGCAAAACACTTTGCTAGACGCTTAACCGAACGTCTGTTAAGCTACGATTTTGAGGCAAAGAAAAACCCGTTTCAGGAACTTGGCGGATTTATGCCAGTGTTTATGGGTTACGGAATTCCAGGAACAGGAAAAAGTATGCTTATTGCGGCAATTGCAACAAAATTAAAGGAACATGCCGATGTTTTAGATATTCCATTTTTATTTCACCCAATGCCAGATACTTTAATTAGTACGTTTCAAGGTGGATCTGCAGAGAAAATGGTGGAATGGATGAAACCAATGCAAGATCCTACAAAACTTATTTTTGCACCAATAGATGATGCCGAAAATAATTTACAAGAACGAACAGCGCAAGGCGTTTCGGCTGGAGTTAAAGAAGTTATTGGGGTCTTTTTACGTTATACAGAAGGTGCTTATGCGGTAAATTACGGAAATAGTTCTATTGGATTATTTACCAATTTACCAGAAATGTTAGATAAAGCCGTAATTTCTAGAGTGCAAGGTCGTTTTAAAATTGATGGAGCCAGAAGTGAGCACGATTTCTTAGATCAAGATCATTTATGGTGGAGAAAATTAGATAAAACAATACCAGATTTTGTGAATATGACAAGTCCAAGTGACTATGAGTATTTAAAAGATCAAGGCTTAGCTAAAAATATGGGCGATATTTTAAATAGTATCGAAAAACCATCTGAAGCACGTGTTTTAGAAGCTTATAGTAAAGCAGAACTGTTACACAGTGCAGATAATCACTTGTTTTTTGCAAGCTTATATAAAGAAATCCAAAATATATTTCCATTTTTCTCATCAAGAGATGTTCGAAATATCCAGTCGGCAATTTCGTTACGTTTAACAGATTTCGATTTAGAAAAAGATTGGTTTGAGAATCCTGAAATTTATTTCAAAAAAGATTACAATACCAAACATAATATGTTACAAGAGTTAATGAAAGCCAATATGAAAGGCTTAAATTTCTCTGATATTAGAAGACAAGAAGTGGTACGTTATTTAGACAATGTTGCAACCATAGCAGATACAGATTTTAAACGAAAAGTAGACGTAAGAGTAAATCAGTTAAATATAGAAACTAAGGCTAGAGAAACTTTTGATAACCATTAAATAAATTTAAAATGGAAGAAATGTATAAATCAGAGATTGAGTCTAAAGAATCATCAAATTTAAATTTACAAGATTATCTATCTTTAGGATATATTTTTCTTTTAGTTTTAGGTGTTTTCCATGAAACAATATATTATAAATTTTTAGACATTAATATTTTAGAATATTCTTCAATTCTAGATGTTTTGATAAGTCCGATTTCTGTAATTACAGGAAATCTTAAATTAGGTTTGGCAGTAGTTTTTACTTTATTATTGACATATTTACTTAATATGTTTATGCCTAAATACTATACTTATTTATCTAAGAAAAAGAAATATCAGTCAGGTAAGAATAAGTTTAAAGTAGATAAAGCTATGAAGTCATTAAAGACTAATGATTTTATTATTTTTATGTCCGTTTTTATGGTTTTTTCAGTATTTATAGGAATGGGTTTTGGTAGAGGTATGAAAGAAAAAAGGCGTTTACAAAATGAAGACATTAAGTACACACATGAATTGATTTTTGAAGACAATCAAAAAGAAAAAATTAAAATGTTAGGTAAAAATAGTTTGTATGTTTTTTACGTAAATAAAACTAAAGGAAATGTATTGATATCAACAATTGATGGAAATATAAAGACAATTAAAAAGTTGAAATAAGAAGAGACTTATTGTACAATTTCTGCCTTCACGAAAATAAAAAAGAAAGTATTTAATAATGCAAAAACTAAAAGAAGCAAACTTATATAATCATGAACTAATTCCTATAAGCGGGAAATTAGTAGAACGATATAATACCTGCTTAATAAAATTAGGATTTACGCCAACAAAATTGACTAGTTTTCATATAGATGGTATTGGTTGGAGTCCAGAAATTGCTAAAGAAAAAGATAACGTTAGCTATTTAAATAATGGCGAAGCAAATCTACATGGTATATTAATATCACCTTTACAATATAAAAAACCAGTTTACGAACCGTTTCATACGTTTGATCGTGAAATGATGCAACAAGTATTTAGTATCCATGGCGATAAAATTAAAGACATTACTAGAGATTGTGCTATTTGCATAGATTTTGATCAATATATAGATGCTTTTTACGAACCTTTAGATGTTTTAAAATATAAAGATGTAGAAATTAGTTTTCACTTAATTAATGATTTAGAAGAGAAACAAAAGGAGCAAAGACGATTAATTTCAAAGTTTAAAACAGATCATAATTTTATAGATGAAGATTTACAGGCCGAATTATTAGCATCTGCAAATACGTATGGCGATTTACGAGATAGAGATTTAAGTTTACATAGTTTAACTTATACATCAAGTTCATTTTACACCAAAGCTTTTGGAGGCGTTTATGTACTAAGAGATTTTATAAAACCTATTGTTGTTTTTAACGATTTAAGTTGGTATAAAGAAGCTATAAAAGATACGATTCATGATGTATTGCTATTTAACATTAGTCAACCAGAATTACTGGAGAAATTAAAAGATCATACCATTGTTTCGTGCGATTTAGAACGTATTGTTCAGACTGAACGTTATGAACGAATTAAGAAATTTGAATTAATTTCAGCATTAAAAGGAACGTCACATTCTAAAAAAGATATTTTAAGCGATCCTTTATTATTTAAAAGTTATTTAAATAAATTAGATATAAAATTACGTAAACATGTGATGTCTGTTGAATTATATTTGGAGAAATTAGAAGTAAGTAACCAATATAAAATTTCGGATTTAATTGCTAACGACTTGTATTTTGGTTTACATGAGCCACATTCTTCATTAACAACCAACCAAAGCGATTTAATTTGGAAATTGTTAAATGATGTTTCTAAAAAAGATGTATTACATTTATATTGGTACGATAAGGAAGCTTTTTATAAATCTTACAGCACTTGGGATGATGGATTTAAAGATTGGGTAATTGAAATTATTAGTAACAAAATAGGCTAGAAGTAGACTTATAAATTAAGTATAAGAATTATGACATTAGAACTAATCATATTTATTGCCACAATAGTATTTGGAATACTATTATACTGGCGCGAATCTAAAAGTAATAAGATATATCGATTTTTAAATAAATTAATGTATTCGGAAGAGTTGCAAATGAAACCAAATAGTAAAAAAGGATTTATTTATAACCAGAATTTTGTATTGCGTTTGGTCTATATTTCGTTGTTGTTTTTGGCGGCAATATTAGTTTCAAAACTTATTCTACCAATAGAGATAGCAACTATTAATTTATTCTTATCAAGTATTTTAGGAACATTAGTAGGTACTTATTTAGCAAGTGTAATTATTAAATCTTCTGAAGTTATTGAAGAACAAACCGATAATTTAGAAGATTTAGTAGATGAAACTATTACTAAAGGAAAAGAAATTCTCGAAGATTTAAAAACTAAAAATTCTAAAGTAGAAGAAGATTCTACAGAAGAAGTTAAGCAAGAACCTGAAACTCCTAAAAAGACTGCTAGAGAACGTTTGAAAGATAAAGGGTTAATGTAAGGTGTTGTTAAAGAGAATTTCATAAAAGATTAAATCAACTAATATTATGATTAAAAATTATTGGAACAAAGGCATAAAACAAAAAGTAATAACTGTAGTTATTGCTTTAGTATTATTGATAGCGTTATTTTTTTTAAGAGACGATTATCAACCGGTATTATTGTTCTTGCGTAAATTTATTTTTATAATTCTGTTAAGCTTGTTAGTCTTATTCTTGGGATTAAGAACTTTTCGAAACTCAGCTTCAGCATTAAAACGAATTGTAATCCTGATAGGATTAATTGTTTTTTTCGGTGCTATTTATTTCGTTGGATTTCAAATGAAGTTTTACGATTATATGAAAACCTATAACGTTTTTAATAATCTTAATAAAGTCGAAATTAATGATTTGCCTTTAACGCATAACGAACGTATTCAGCCATTACAGAATATTTTTTCTATGGCTAACGAAAGTGTTGGAGAAACCAAAGATGTGTCTTTACCACATTTGGTTAGAATAGATTCTACGAATCAATGGACAATGGCAATTCAGCCTTCAGAAAAATACGTAATGCAGCGTTTAAACGATAATACAGAAGAATTATTTTCGGTTTCTAGTACATCGCCATTTCCACGTTTTTCTAGCGATAATAGAATTTCTGTAACGTTTTCTATAGGAGAGTCTTTAAAGTTTAGTAGGAACACTTATAATGCAGTGGTGCAGCGTTTTAATCCTTGGCAATTGTTTACAATGGAACCAAGCGATACGTTTTATATGAAAAACGATAAAGGTGCTTGGGTACAAGTAGTTAGCTTAATTAGATGGAAAGGTTTCTTTTTCCCTTATCCAAGTTTTGGTGGCGTTATGGTTATAGATAACGGTGAGCACGATTTTAATGATTATGTAGAGCGAATGTTTATTGGAAAAGGAACATATATTTCTCCAGAAGACATGCAAAATCATCCGTATTTAACACGTCAGAATACCTTATCTGAAAAAGTATCTCAATTACAGGCCGAATCTTTAAAATTCTTAGGTGGATTTAGCGATCCATTACCTTGGAACATGGAAACCGCAGTTAAAATCCCAAATCTTCCAGACGATCAAAATAAGCAACCTTACGTAACAGATTTTGATTTTAGTACTACAAAAATTGATGCTTATTCAGGATTATACCATTGGTTTGGATTAGAACCCGTAGGAGACGAGCGTACAAGTTTAACCTTTAGTGTGTTTATTCCAGCAGATGGAACAGATAAATTATATTATTACGATCATGCTTCAAAAAAGCAAGGTTATGCAGGCGTTTCTGCAATGCCTTTAAAAGTAATTGAATCTAAAAAAGAATACGATTGGTCTGTAAATAAGCCCGTTGAATTTAGACCTTATATTAAAAATTTAGCAGGAAGAAAACGTTTATTTTTCTTAGGAACCATTTCTTCGGTTAGAGAAGGAAGCGCAAAATTTGATGGATCTGCAACACCAGATTTGGCATTAATTGATAGTGAATATAGAGATGTCGTTTGGATAGATGCAAAACATCCAAGTAATTGGGAAAAGACAGTTTACGAACAATTAAACGAAGCTTGGCGAGCAAGTGAAGGTATTGGTCATTATTTTGTTGAAGAAACTAAAACTGTAGAAATGGCACAACAAATTTTAGATTCTATAAAATCTATTCCTGCTATAGATACTAAAAGTGAACAAATATTAAAGTTAGAACGTCAGATAGATTCTATTAAGGCGTTAAAAGAAATGGTAAAAGAGCCACTTCAAATAGAGTAGTGGATTTCTGTTTTTTTAAGAAAAAAGCTTCATAAATTATTGATTTATGAAGCTTTTTATATATTATATCAATAGTAATTGATTAAACACCAAATTGATTTAAGTGATGATTAAGATGTTTGTAAAACATATTATTCCATTCGTTAGAGGTTAATTTTCCAAAGGAATGAGATTCTTTATTATTAAAATGAGCTTCTCCAAGTTTTTGAGTCTGTGTAATGTAATTTACTAAATCAATTTTCTCTTTTTCAAATTCTTTTTCATCTGAAATTAAAAATTGAGGTGCAGTTCTTCCATTTTTAGGATAAGGTTTCTCTCCAACCACAGCTTTCTTAACAAATTTTTTTAATAGGAAAAATTTAACAGCATTTGGTTTTGGATGTTTGTCTGTATAAATCATTTCGTAGGTTACGTTACAATGCGCTATCATTTGTGCCACATTCATTTTTCCCCACAAACTTTCAGAATTAGCAGTTAATTTATTAATACGATTAACAATTTCTGTGGTTTCTTCAGCTTTAAAAATATTTTTCATTGGTATAATAACTATTTTAATGCTTTAATGTAAAGTGACCTTTTTTCTCTAATTCGGTTCCTTTATATTTAATTTTTGCTAAATACCAATAATCGCTTGTTGGCATTAAGTAGCCATTATAAAATCCATTCCAACCTGGAGACGAATGTCTAAGTGTTTTTAAAAGTTTCCCATATCTATCAAAAATGTAGATAATTGTACCTTCTAATTGTTCTACACCTGCAATGTGCCAAGTGTCTTTATAGCCATCATCGTTTGGTGTAAAGAATAAAGGAATATCGAAAACAATAACTTCTTTTGAGACTGAATTACAACCATTTTGATCTATTACCGTAACAATATGAACTCCTAAACTAACATTGTTAAAAAAGTTAGAGACTTGTGGTAATCCGTTATTTAGTTGGTATAAATAATCTCCAATTCCAGACGTATTTATATTAACCGTTATTGAGTTTGGATCAGAGAAATCTACTGTTTCTGTGAATTCTATTACAGCAGCTTCAGATTCTTCAACAACAAAACTAGTTGTAAAAGTACATCCAAATTGTGTTGTAATAGTTACTCCATAAGTTCCAACAGTGTTTATTGTAATCTCAGCTGTGTTTTGTCCTCCAGGAGTCCAAGAATAGTTATCTGTACTAATACCAGTTTCTGCAGTTACCATTAAAGGTAAATCGTCTAAGCATAAAGGCACATCATTTAATTCTATAAAAGGTTTTCTATTTACAATAGTTAAGAAACTACTTGTGTTAAAGCAGTTTGTGCTATTGTTTTCAATTCTAATAAAATAATCTTCGTTGTTTGGAGATGCTAAAGTTAAGTTGGTTATTGGGTTAGTTGCATTATCAGCATCGTCTTGAGTTTCGTAATAAGTAACAGTGAAATTTGCTGGGTTTTGAGCTCCTAAAATAACAGGTGTTTGAACAGATAAATCGAAAATCTCAATTAAATCATAAGCATTATCATCGCAAGTTATTAGATTTGGTGTTGTATTTGCGGTTGGTAATGGATTTATTTGAATATTAAAAGATTCTACATTAAAACAATTACTACCAATAAAATTAGCTCTTACCCATAATTCTACAGACGTATTTGTGCCGTAATTGTAAGGATTAGGTATTACATCAGTTTGAGTTTCTGCATCTGTTTGAAATTCGTAAAACTCTAATGTTACATTAGTTTGTATTCCAATTAAAGCTGTATTAATTTCAGGTGTTGTTATATTAAATTCATTATCTGTATTAAAACATTCTTGAAATATTTGACCAGAATTTATTAAAGGTGGAACATCAACTGTTAATAATAATTCTACCGTATCAAAACATGTAGATGATGTATTTAGTATTTGGATTATTAGAGTTTGTGGGTTTGTTATGTTTGTATATGGTGCAGGAAAAGTTTCAATAGGAAATAAATCTGCAGAAAATATAAGATTAGTATTATTATCAAAATCTAATTGAGATGGATAATAATTAATAATAATTTCTTCTCTTTCTCTATCTGTTATTGCTCCTAAAATTTCATTTTGAACAGATGCTATATCAAATGGCATAACCCCATCTGTGTTATTAGTATTTGTGTCGCATAAAACTAATGCCATTGGAGTTGTTCCTGCGGGAATAGGAGTTACTTGTAATTCAAATCCTGCAACACCTTCACAAATAGTTCCATTATCTACATTATAGTATATTGTTTGTGGGTTTACTGTATTTGTGAAATTTGTAATATCAGGTATTTGATTTACTTGATTATTAGCATCATCTTCATCTAAGTAATATGTAATATTTAAAGTTTGAGATGACCCTTGTTCTAATTGTGATGAAAAATCAGTTAAATCAAAAGTTTCAATACCATCATTACTATCGTCATCACATTTTGAAAAAGTAGTTACTCCTGTAACATAATCAGGTAACTCACCAACGGAAATATTAAAACTCACAACTGTTGAGCATGTTATATCATTATTATATTCAATTAACACAAATACTGTTTCTGCAAGTGTAGTGTTATTGTATACAATTGTTTTGTCTATCGGGTTACTTAATGTATTTGTTGAAGTGTTATAATCTTGATAATAAGAAATTATTACAGGACTTGATAACATTGATGCTAAAATTAAGGGATCAATATCTTGTTCAAAAAAGAAATCTCCTGTTGTACTTCCAATTGGTAAACACACGACGTAATCATCAATCATTACATCAGGTTTACTATTTACTATAACTTCAAATTCCTGTATGGCAAAACAACCTGTTGTTGTATTTTCAATTCTTGCAGAAATAGTTCTTGTACCTGTATTATATACTGTAGGAGTAACAATAGCATTTGAGCTATTTATAGCATCTGCATTCGAAGTGTGAAACGTAAAATTTAAACCAGTTCCATTGTTTATTTGCGGTATTGTATTTTCTAAATTTATATCAGCTGTACTGTTTCCATCTGTAGTACAAACAAAAATATTGTTAGGTATATTAATTGAAGGTGCTGGCTGAAATAATACCTGTAATTCTCCGATAGCACTACAATTTGTTATTGTATTTGTAGCTGTAAAAAATATACTTTGTGGAAAATTAGGATTAATAAATATATGATTTGCTGCAAATGGTAATGTATTATCTTCTGCATCTTGTTGTGTTGGATAATAAATAAAACTTAAAGGTGTTGGTGTAATTTCTGTTGTTAAATACGTGTTGAAAAAGTTGAAATCACTAACAGTTACTGCAGATAAATCATCATCTGTATCGCAATAATTTTGAGGAACTAAAGGGTTAATATTTATTCCTTCACTTATATTTAAAGTAATCTCGTTATTATAAACACAATCTGGATTTGTTTTTATTAATGTTACAAATAGTGTTATTCCATCTGTTGTACTATCTACTAAAAATGGAATAGATTGATCTATTTCAGGTTCGGTTGGATCAATAACAGGGTCGTTAAGATAAAACTGAGCAATAGCATCAGTAGTTGTCAAAAGATCATTCAAAATTGATCCTCCTATGTCTGGTAAACTAAACTCTACAATTTGATCAAAATCATTATCACATTGAAAGAACTCAACAGGGTTTCCTGGTGTTATAGTAAAATCTGTTCCAGTATATAATAATTGTGTGTGTAATTCAATTTGATGGATACTAACACAGCCAGAAATATTATCTACAACTCTAATATATACTAATTGTTCGCTTTCTATAATATTTGTATAGTTTGTAGGATCTGGAATAGGATTATCTCCGGTTTCTGCATCTATATTGTTTTCGTGATAGGTGACTGTTACTCCTGTTAAACCTAATAATATATTAGCTTCTACACTTGTAATATCAAAAGCAGCAAATGGATCTATAGTACATGCATCTATTTGTTGTACAGCAGTATTTATTGGTGGGTTTGTACTTACTGTAATTTCTACATTAGCAGTAGAATCTGAACAACCTGAACTTGTCGTTACTCTAATAAATACAGTTTCTGGACTAGAAATTGGTGTATAAGGAATAGCTAAAGGATTAGCTCCAGAATCTGCATCTGGTTGGTTTGAATGATAAGTTACTGTGTAATCTGGATTTCCTCCAGTGATATCATCATTTAGACTATTTAAATCTGCTCCACCATCATTTGTACATATAAAAAAAGGATCTGTTGGGTCTACAATTATAGGATATGGGTTAACTACTAATCTAAATAAGGTTATATAAACACAACCTAAACTATTAACAGCTCTAACGTGTATAACTTGAGGACTTACTGTGTTAGGAAAATTTGTTGTATTTAATATTGGATTATTTCCTGATTGAGCCTGATTGTTTGTAAAATGATACGATATGTTATAAGTTTCTGGTTGTGGTAATTCTGCTAACAACTCAGCTTCGGCTTGTGCAAAATTAAAAACACCAAATCCGTCATTTGAGATGTCATCACATAATTGAATATCTTCTATATCTGGTCCGTTTTCAAAATTATTTAACGAAATATCTATAGTGTCAGAAAAAGTACAGGTTCCTCCATTTAAAGGAATAGAAACATCTACAATGTAAATACCAGAATTAGTAAGGTTTACTATAGGTATATTACTAAGGGCTGGTAAGTTTGTACCATTTAAACTCCACTCGTAAGTTGGATTATTGGCTAAAACTGTTGCGTCTAAAGTAACGTAAGAATCACATGTAGAAACATCTTCACCTAAGTCAACGGTATTATCAAAACTATTAGCCTCTATAAAAACCGCCGAATCAAAATCTGTAAACCTAGAATCTGCAATAATTAATTTAATAGTATAAGATACGTCTGCAGTAATAGAAGCAGAAGCTGTTAATACTGTTGTACGTCCGTTATAGTTTGTACTTGGATCTGTTCCAAAAAAGAATGTTTCGTTTGCGGCAGCACAACCGCCAGTACCTGTAATTTCATCGTGAACATTAGTTGTATTTACAGGCGTAGTTGTACTTGGAATTACAGCAAGATTTGTAAATGGAGCAGCAGAAGCTGTTTCCTTTATTAAAAAAACAAAACTATCAGAAACCGTACATGGATTATTTCCAAAGTATTCTTCCGAAGCAAATACGTAATTAAATTGTACAGTATTTGTCCCGGAAATAAAGTCAAATTCTATAGATGTTGCATTTAAGGTATTAGTTATCCCTAAAGCAGTTTCTATATCTGGATCTGTTAACCAGTTATTATCTCCAGAGCTAATAATTGCTGTGTTAGGCGTATTTCCAGCTTGGCTATTTTCTCCGGTAGTTAGTAATATTCCGCTTTCAAAAGGAAAAGTAGAACCATTTCTATTAAATAAACCAAAACTATTTAAACCATTTACAGATCCATTAATACTGGTTGATACGTTGCTTATTTCAACACAACCGCTTGCTAAATTGTTTTCAATAAGATCTTGAACAGATAAAGATGTATCTGTTGTTATTTGTTGCGCAAAAGAAGTACTACATATTAATAGTGAAATTAAAAGTAATAGCTGTTTTAAAAGTTTTGGGGTTAAGTTTTTCAAATAAATAGGATTAGTTTTATTAAAGTAGCGAAAATAATTGAATTGAAACAATATTTGAGATAAAATTACTTTCGTTTTCTGATTTTAATTCAACTAAAACCATTTACTTGTTTAGATAAACATAACCAGTTATTGGTTTAATATCTGATTCGTTTAATTTTAATACATAATAATAAGTTCCAATAGGTAAAACCTTACCATTATTAATACCTCTATTTGAAGTACCATTCCATTTTAAATTATTATTGCCAATAAAGATTAAAGTGCCATATCTGTTGTATATTAATAATTCATGATTATAAAACACGTTATATAATCCAGGAATGTTAAGAATGTCGTTTAAACCATCATTGTTAGGCGATATCCCCATATTTACAGGTATTTCTGGTTCACAATTAATAATATTTAATTGTATAGTTAGAATATTAAAACAAGGGTTTTTCTCTGCCTTAATATAAATTAAAGCAGTGTTTGTATTACTTAGTTGATAATTGGTATAATCTAAGATTTGATTTAAATTATTGTTTAAATCATTCATGTTTTCAAAATAGGATAAACTTAAATAATCTTCCTGAATATCTGGAGTTATAGAAGTCTCTAAGTTAAAAATTGCTGAATTTAATCCTGTATTACAAGCTTCTATAAATTCTAATGGAATAGTTTCTGGTTTAGGAAATAATACTATTGGAGTACTATTGCTGTTATTTATTTCACTTATTTCATTTACAGTACTAATACCAAAACCATTATCGTCTATAACTATAGATAATTCAAAGTCTAAAGGAATAGTACTTGGAATATTTAATAAAGATGTATAGTTAACAGTTTCTCCAATTTCTAATGTAACATCTGTTTGATATTGTCCAATAAGAACATTATCAGCATATATTGCTATTGGTGTATTAATTGGTAGTGGATCTGTACAATTAAAATTATTTACATTGTAATCTATAGTAATAATGTTTGAATCACAATATTTCTCATAATCATTAATAGTTATTGTGCCATCAGGTAATTGACTATTTAGAACTGTAATTATATTGTTTAAAATAATTAAATCGGCTTGAGTTGTTAATCTAATAATAGCTTGTGTATCTCCAATGCTAATATTGTTTTCAATATTATAAACATCTAAGTCACAATTATAAAATTGAGTACTATTTGTAAAACTATTAGTTCCATTAAAAGCGTTAGTTTCTAAATTTAATGGTGGACTAGATAAAATGTTACCGTTTATGGATAAACTTTCTCCAAAATTAAGTGCATTATCTCCTTCCCAAGCCAGGAATCCTATTTTTGCATCATCGTTATCTAAGACATTTAAGTTGTCTATTATAATTTCTTTTTCTTGTATCTCTCTATTTATTATATCTAGACCCACAAATAAACTAACTTGATTAAGTGGTAAACTAGAATTCTCATAGACAACGTAAATGCTCCATCCTGCAAAATTAGTTCTATTTCCACAATAGCCTGGGTTATCTTGTAATGTCTGACTTATATCTAAGTCGCTTAGTTTGTAATTAATATTTCCTTGAGATATAATAAAATCTGTTATGTCTGTTACTGCAGAGAAATAAGTTAATTCGCCCCAATTAGGATCATTGTAAATTACATTATAAATATTCTCTGCTTGAAATAATTGATCGTTTAGTCTTACATCATTATCTCCAATTCCAGATCCAGCCCAAAATAAATAAGCAGCAGTAATTGTATTACTTGGGTCAATATTTAAAGTTGCATTAGAACTAGGAAGTGTTTCACAAAAGCTTTGAAGTAGATTGTTTTCAAATTGATTTAATGTATTCCCAATAGCAGTATAATCAAATCGACCATTAAATTGATCATAAATCTCAATTTCTTGTGCATTAGCTAAAAGACTGAAGAGTAAGAGAAAGGCTAGTTTTAGTTTCATATATAAGTTTAGAAGCAAACTTGAATATAAACTATTATCTTTTTAAAGTGAAATTATTTCGATAAACACGACCATCTTCAAGTTTAACGGAGAACCAATAGTCATTTGTAGGCATTGGTTGACCATTATATGTTCCGTCCCAACCTAGTCCGGTTGGATCTATTTGTGCCAATAATTTTCCATATCTATCAAAAATATAGATTTCTGAGTTTGCTTGAAATATTTCATTAACACCATAAACTTGCCAATATTCATGGTATTGATCTCCATTAGGTGTAAAAAATTGAGGAAAACCAATAACCGAAATGTCTACTTGTGCTGTGCCACAATCTGCTTTAATATCTTTAACTAAAACTGTATAAATTCCAGCAGGAATATAATAAAATTGTCCAGAGTTTTGATATCCAATTAGTTCTCCATCTTGATTTTGTAATGCATAAAGATATGTACCTTCTCCTGTTGCTGTAACTTCAACTACATTACTAAATAAATTCCCATCGCTAATATAAATAGGTTGCTCTATTGTTGCTATGTTAGAAGCTTCAACATTAAATGTTCTTGTTTTTTGACAACCAGTATCTTCATTTATAACTGTAACAGTGTATATTCCAATTGTATCAATTTCAATAGACTCTGTTACTTCTCCAGTTGTCCAGCTAAAGCTAAAGTCTAGAGGATTACCAATTAATCCTGTACTTAATTGTTGTGTTATAGGAAATTCATTTAAACAGTAATATTGTGTTTCATCAGCATCAATATTTGGTCTAGGATAAATTGTTAGTTGAACTTGATTAATACCAAAACAATCATTATTACTTTCTGCTCGTGCATATAGCGTTTGATTATATGGAGTTGTGTTATTGTATGGAGAAGAAAGTACATTAGTTTCTAAAGTAGCATCGTTTAGAGTTTCATAATAATTAATGGTAACATTAGATGGTAAACCTGCAAGTATTATAGTAGAAAAATTATCTAAATTAAAGGTGTTTATACCATCTTCAGAACCTAATTCATCACATTCTGCTGGAGGATTGTAATCCAAAATTTGAGAATTACTTATTTCTAAAAATAATTGAGATTGTTTTTTACAGTCTGTAGATGGTTCTGTAACAACGACATATATTGTTTCGTTTGGAATAGAATTGGTATAATTAGTACCATCTATTTCATTAGTTTCTGAATTTGCATTAGCTTGACTCGAATAAAACGAAATGGTACTAGAGGTACTGCTATTAGTGATGCTGTTATGAGCTTCGGTTAAATTAAATTGTGTTAATCCATCTGAAACGCCATCTTCATCACATTGCTTTATGATTACATTTTGAGCTGTTGGTAAAGGGTTTATTATAATGTTAAACGTTTCTGTAGTATAACAATTAGTGTATAAATTATTTTCTATTCTAACAAATAACTGCTGGTTAAAAGGTGTTGTGTTGTAATAGTTATCTGGCAAAGGTGTTGTTTTAGAATCGGCATCACTTTGAGTTAAATGATAAGTGATAGAAAATTCTGTAGCATTTTGAGTTCCTAATATTTCCGAATTAAAACTTGATAAAGTCACAATGGCTTGACCATTTGCATCATCTGAATCTACAATATCATCACAAGCTTCAAAGTTTGAAATTGAATTAATTTCTGGGCTATCATAAACTCCAATTTCAAAACTTACAAAATCAAAACAGTTTGGATTTCCAATATTTTGAACTCTAGCATAAATAGTCTGTGGTACAGATGTATTGGTAAATAGGCCATTAATTTTATTTTGATTGGCATTTAAATTAGTTATAGAAGTAAAATAATTAACCTCAAAAACAGTATTGTCTTGACCATTTAATATTTCTGCATCTTTTGTTGCAAAATCAAAATTAAAAGAGCCATCATCATTATCATCACAAACAAAATAATTTGATGGAGTAGTAGCGGTAGGGATATCAAAATATGTAACAATTGCCTGACCTTCTAACGAGCTACAATCTCCTGTGCTTAAATCTATCAATAGATTATAAACACCACTAACGGTTACAACTAAATCAAAGTCAGTCTCAGCTAGCGTTACTCCATCTTTGCTCCAAGTATAGGTCGCTCCAGGTATATCATCCGCAATTAATGTGTAATTTTCACCTAAGCAAAGTGGTAAGTTTACGGTGTTTGTGTTGTCTGTAGGTATTATATCTATTTTTTCACTAAAAAATGAAGCAATAAATGGAGGTAATCCTTGCCTTGAATTAGAAAATAATTGAATTTGTTGATGAACATAATTAGAGTTAACACCTAATAAATTTGGATTATTAATGACACTCAAATATGGTGAGCCAATAGTATAAGAACCACTCATTGAGCGGTAGATTTTTCCATCAGGACCTAATTGCAAACTGCTTCTATATAAACTTCTATCATCAATAGTTATTTTACTTAAGGGGATATTTGTTGCAGTTAAATCAAATTGTAATAATTTTGAAAAGTGATTACTTGCATTATTATCCGAAGCGCTTCCTGTAAAATAATCGTTATAAGTAGCTGAATATAAAAAACTATTGTTTGGTGAGAATTCTACCCCATAAGATTTTTCTTTACTAGTTGAAGGTAAATTAGGTCTTATTAATTCATTTGCATTACTAAAAACACCATTTGTAACATTAAAATCGAAAAGATATAAACCTGAATTGATATTTGCTAAAGCTAATTTTTCGCCATTAGGAGAAAATTTCATATTACCTCTTAATTCGCTTATTGCTAAAGAATTAAAAGTGCTAATTACTGGCGTTAAATTTATTCCTGTATTACTAATTTCATACGCATGTAAGGAATTCATATTTACAGTATTATTTCCTTGTGAATTAGAAAATGCCGCAACCCAAATATTTCCAGTTTCACAGTCTTTTAATACAGCTGAAACTTTTTCAGCACATGCAGATAATAAATTAACGTTTTTTGTTGTAATAGCACCAAGACCAAAATCTAAATTCATATCAACAATAGAGTAGTTTAAACCGAGGACAGAGCTGCTTGCTCCAACTGTAAATATATAATAAATATTAGGATCTTCAGGTTTTGGTACAATAAGCGCTGATTGAGAACTAGAAGAATCTCCTAATAAACCAAATCCATTTACCATTATTGTATGCGAAGCATTATAAATAACTTTACCGTCTGTATAAAATAATAAATTACCTGTTTCATTAGAAATTGAAGTACAACCTTCAATAGTACTTAATTCTCCATTATTTAGAGGAGTTACTATATTATTTGTGTCAAAATTTATACCTGCTCTATCACCAAAATACCAGTTAGCTGCTTGTCTTTGGGCGGTTAAATTTATTGTAAATAGTGTAAGAACTATTATTAAAAAAGTGTTTGTTTTCATATCATTATCAAAGATATTGTAAAAAACCGAATGCTTATTTAATTTTTATGTTAAAATTATGTTCTATAAATCTCTTCTCTTCAGTAAGAAATAGGATCCATATACAAAAACAGCAGTCCAAACTAATACAATTACAATCTCATACCAATGTACTGCGTAATCAAAATTGAATTTTTCTCCAACCTGATTAGCTATTGCTTTTACTGCTCCTAACCTAGAAATTGGCTCGTCTATTAAGTTCCATAACGCTTTAAAAGGCAAAAATTGATAAATGGCATCAGCATCAGCTCTGCTATCTAAATAGTTAACAACAAATATAAAGCTGAAAAATTCCACAAAAAAGTATAATATAAGTGCTCCAACAGCAAATGCAGATCTTTTAATTAGCATTCCAAAAAATAGACCCATAGAGAAAAAGCCAATTAGTTTTACGAAAAAAGCTAATAAATATTCAAGCCCAGAAAATACGTGGTAAGATTCTGTTATACTAGAAAAACTATATCCTAAAATTAGAGTTATTATAAAAATAAAAAATGTGGATATTAAAGCAAATACAAATACAGTAAGGAATTTAGATAGTATAAATTCTTTTTTACTTAATCCATCTATTAAGTTTTGTTTAATTGTTTTGTTACTGTACTCATTAGCTACCATAGAAACTATAACTAATAATAGGAAAAATTTCAAAAACCCTGTAAAAAAGGTGTTAGAATGCCAGATATAAGGAAAATTAAATATGCCTTGTTCTGCTAAGTCAAAATGAATAGGTCCAATATCAAATTTAACATAGGCTAAAAGTGCAATACAAGTTAATAATGCAAAGTATGTTATAATTAAAACCTTACTCGCTCTATTATTCCACAATTTTATAAATTCTATTTCTAATAAACGTTTCATATTAATTGATTTTGCTGGTTAATTGTAAAAACTGCTCTTCTAAACTTTCTTTTCTTTTTACAAGGTGTGTTAATACAATGTTGTTTTTAAAAAGGCGTTGATTTAATTCTAAAGCAGACATATCAACTTTTAAATGAGCTGTAATAGTTTCGTTAGAAGTTGTCGTTTTTTCAATCTCAGAAAATTCTGACAATTGTTGATTTAATAGCTCCAAATTATCACTTTTTAATTCAAAGAAACCAAAGGTCGAAATCATTTCGTCTACGCGGCCTGTATATAAATTTTCGCCTTTTCTTAAAACCACAACATGAGAACATACTTTTTCTACTTCGTCTAATAAATGAGAAGCTAATAATATAGTAGTGCCTTGACTAGCAATTTTTTGAATAATAGCTCTAATTTGATGAATTCCTTGCGGATCTAAACCATTTGTTGGTTCGTCTAAAATTAAGATTTCTGGATCGTTAAGTAATGCAGATGCAATAGCTAAACGTTGTTTCATACCTAAGGAAAACGTGCTAAATTTGCTATGTTGTCTATCAATTAAACCAACTAATTCAAGTTTTTCTTCAATTTTAGACTCGTCTATATCTTTAATCTTGCAAACCAATTTTAGGTTTTTATGCGCTGTCATATATGGATAGAAGTTTGGTCTTTCTATTATAGCTCCAACTTTCTTAAGCGCATTATGTGTATCCACCTTTCCTTTAAACCAACTAAATTCTCCGTTTGTTTTATTAACAACATTTAGTACAATACCAAGCGTAGTAGATTTACCACTACCATTTGGTCCTAAAATGCCATAAACGTGACCTTTTTTTATGGTGAAAGACAGATTATTAACAGCTGTTAAACTACCGTATTTTTTAGTAAGGTTTTTAATTTCTAATATGGTTTCCAAATCGGTTAATGTATTGGTTATAATGTTTAGACGATTTATTATTTATTTTGTTACAGTACTTTAACAAAATATTTGGAATTTAATATACTACTAACAGTATATTTGTTTAACATTACTGCTAATTAAATAAACAAGACTATGAAAATTTTAATAAACACATTTAAAACTTTAACTGCTTTCGCCTTACTTTTAATAGTGAGTTGCAGTGCAGATGATGATAATACGTTAGTATTAAATCAGCAAACGTTTAAAACCTACGATTTAGAATCAAATAATACGGATAATGTTTCTGGAACAGCAAAGTTTATTAAAAACTCTAATGGTTCTGTAACTTTAGAATTAGATCTTAATAACACATCAGATATATCAATGCATCGAGCTCATATTCATTTTAATACGGCAGCCGAAGGTGGAGATATTGCTGTAAATTTAGGTGATGTAGATGGTTCTACAGGTAAAAGCAGTACTACATTCACGACTTTAGATGATGGTACTCCTGTAACTTATGAAGATATGATTACTTTTGATGGTTACATTAATGTACATTTAAGTGCAGCAGTTTTGGGAACTATTGTTTCTCAAGGCGATATTGGACAAAACGATTTAACAGGAGAAAGTATTTCATATAATTTAGACGAAACAAATACTTCTGGTGTTAGTGGAACAGCTCAGTTTTTTAAACGTGTTAATGGTGAAGCGTTAGCTGTTTTAGAATTAACGGGAACTTCAACAGGTACAGATCACTTAGCACATATTCATATGAATGATATTGCTACAACTGGAGGAATTGCTTTTACTTACAATAATGTAGATGGAGAAACAGGAAAGAGCTATACTAATGTTTCTCAATTAGATGATACGACTTCTTTCTTATACGAAGATGTTTTAACCTATAATGGTTATGTGAATATACATTTAAGTACAACAGATTTAACAGTTGCAGCACAAGGAAATATTGGTTCTAATGATGGTGTTATTTCTACACCAGAAACAATTACTTATGACGTTTCGAATTCTGGAACTTCTTCTTATAATTTTACAGGAAATGGATTAACAGCAGCAGCTAATCCAAACCTTACTTTTATTAGAGGAAATACTTATATCTTTAATTTGAATACACCAAGTCATCCTTTTTACATTAACTCAACTCAAGGAACAGGAACTACAAACGCTTACTCAAGTGGAGTAACTGGAAATGGTAATGTTTCTGGAACATTAACTTTTGTTGTACCTATGGATGCACCAGATACTTTATTTTATAACTGCCAATTTCACGGTGCAATGACAGGAACTATTACTGTAACTGACTAATTGGTATTATACAATTTTTAGTAAAGTAGTTTATAAACACAAAAAAGACCAATCTACAGATTGGTCTTTTTCTATTTATATTAGTTTATAAATTTATTTTTTCTGTCCTATTAACTCTGCTATTTTACAAATAACTTCAGTGGCTTTAATCATACTTTCTACGGGAACATACTCGTAACGTCCGTGAAAATTATGTCCGCCAGCAAAAATATTTGGACAAGGTAAGCCCATATAACTTAATTGAGAACCATCTGTACCACCACGAATTGGCTTAATTAATGCTTTAATACCTAATTGGTTCATAGCTTCTTCTGCTATGTCTACAATATGCATTAAAGGTTCTACCTTTTCTTTCATATTAAAGTATTGATCTTTAATTTCTATAGAAACAACTTCTCTTTCGTATTGCGAATTTAACTCGTTAGCTAATTTTTGCATTACTTCTTTTCTTGCTTCAAAATGAGCTTTATCATGATCACGAATAATATATTCTAAAACCGTTTCTTCAACTTCACCTTTAATGCTGTATAAATGAAAAAAGCCTTCGTAACCTGAGGTATGTTCTGGCACTTCTAATTTTGGTAAAGAATTCATATACTCATTCGCAATGTGCATAGAGTTTATTAATTTCCCTTTAGCATAACCAGGATGTACAATTTTACCTTTGACTTTAACAATTGCGCCAGCAGCATTAAAATTTTCATATTCTAATTCACCAATCTGACTTCCATCCATTGTGTAAGCCCATTCTGCTCCAAATTTTTCAACATCAAATTTATGAGCGCCACGACCAATTTCTTCATCTGGAGTAAAACCTATACGGATTTTTCCGTGCTTAATTTGTGGATTCTGTACTAAATATTCCATAGCCGAAACTATTTCTGTAATACCAGCTTTATCATCTGCACCTAAAAGTGTTGTGCCATCTGTAGTAATAATGGTTTGACCTTTATATTGTAATAAATCTTCAAAATAATCTGGAGATAAAATAATGTTTTCAGCCTTATTTAAAATAATATCTTTTCCGTCGTAACCCTCTATAATTTGAG
Organism: Mesoflavibacter sp.; assembly: GCA_034110465.1. Taxonomy (GTDB): domain Bacteria; phylum Bacteroidota; class Bacteroidia; order Flavobacteriales; family Flavobacteriaceae; genus Aurantibacter. Next base: position 118,036 of record JAWUZD010000010.1, on the reverse strand, counting down.
GTTTTACATTGGCTCCAGTAAAATCTGGTGTGGTATCAAAATGAGAAATAAAACCAATAGTTGGCACTTCGTAATCCAAGTTGCTTGGTAAAGTTGCCATAATATACGCGTGCTTATCTATTGTAACATCTTCTAGTCCAATAGTTTTTAATTCTTCTACTAAAGCATTGGCTAAATCCCATTGTTTAGCTGTACTAGGCGTTGTGTCGCTCGCTGGATCAGATTCTGTATCTACAGTTACATAACCTACAAAACGTTTAATTATATCTTCTTTTGAAATCATTTATATAAAATTTAAATCCGTTTCCAAAGTTACAATTTTAAAGGTTTTTATCATTTTAATTGCCCATTTTTTTAAGGTGTAGTATTTTTGCATAAATCTACACAGATGTATAAATCTATATTAAGACCTATTTTTTTTGCTTTCGATCCTGAAAAAATTCATTATTTCACGTTTTCTTTAATTCGTTTATTTAGTAAAATACCAGGAATGACTTCTTTATTTAGAGGTTTATATGCGGTAAATGATAAAAAATTAGAACGTCACTTATTTGGATTAACTTTTAAAAACCCAGTAGGTTTAGCAGCAGGATTCGATAAAAATGCAGTTTTATATAACGAATTAGCCAACTTTGGTTTCGGATTTATAGAAATTGGAACCGTTACACCTTTGCCTCAAGAAGGAAATCCTAAACAACGTTTATTTAGATTAAAATCTGATAAAGGTATTATTAACCGAATGGGTTTTAATAATGAAGGTTTAGAAGCTGCAATTTCTAAATTAAAAGGTAATAAAGGTAAGTTAATTATTGGAGGGAATATAGGGAAGAATACGCAAACAAAACCAGCAGATTATACAGCAGATTATTTAACGTGTTTTAATGCTTTGCATCCTTATGTAGATTATTTTGTACTTAACGTAAGCTGCCCAAATGTTGGAAGCCACGCTAAATTAACTGATAAAGATTATTTAGAAGAATTAATTTCTACGGTACAAAAAGCTAATTCTAAATTTGATAAACATAAACCAATCTTACTTAAAATTGCACCAGATTTAAACGAAATTCAATTGGACGAAATTATTGAATTGATAGCAAAAACCAAATTAGATGGCGTAATTGCAAGTAATACTTCTATAGACAGATCAGGTTTAAAAGCAACAAAAGAACAATTGGAAGCTATTGGAAATGGTGGTGTAAGTGGCCAACCAATTAAAGAGAAAAGTACCAGTACAATAAAGTATTTAGCAACAAAAAGTAACAAAGCATTTCCAATTATTGGCGTGGGAGGAATTCATTCTGAAAAAGATGCTTTAGAAAAAATTGAAGCAGGAGCAGATTTAGTTCAAATCTATACAGGCTTTATTTACGAAGGTCCAAGTTTAGTAAAACGAATTAATAAAGCGTTTCTTAATAAATAGTTTTTGTTATTAATAACTTCACTTTATGGATTTCAATCTTTTAATATCTTTTGTGTTTGCAACATCAGCATTAGCTATATCTCCTGGACCAGATAATATTTACGTGATAATGCAAAGTATTGCTCACGGAAAGAAGTATGGTTTAGCTACAGTTTGCGGATTAATATCTGGTTGTTTAGTTCATACTACAGTTGTAGCTTTTGGAGTTTCGGTTTTAATAAAAGAAAACGAATGGTTGTTTATAGGGATTAAATTATTAGGTGCATTCTACTTATTGTATTTGGCTTATAAAGTATTTAAAAGTCCTTCAGGTTTTACGGTGGAAGGAAATGGAGTACCTAAAAAATCATTAGTGCAATTATTTAAACAAGGTTTTATAATGAATGTGCTAAACCCTAAAGTGTCGTTATTCTTTTTGTCTTTTTTTCCTGCTTTTTTATTTAGTAAAACCATAAGTACAGTTATTCAGTTTTATGTGTTAGGTGGATTATTTATGCTAACTTCTTTTATTATATTTTTTGGATTAGCTCTATTATCTGGAAGTATATCAACCTATTTAAAACAAAAAAATTCTGTTGGTGTTATCTTAAAATGGTTACAAATTGTAGTTTTTATAGCTATAGCTTTCTATTTATTTTTTAGTGAATAAGTTTTAAAAGAAAACGTTTTTGTAAATCTATCAAATGACTATATTTGAACCAATGAAATCAGAAGTTAAAATTATTGAATGTCCAAGAGATGCTATGCAAGGTATAAAGCAATTTATCCCAACAGAGCAAAAAGTACAGTATATTCAATCTTTATTACGAGTTGGTTTTGATACTATAGATTTTGGGAGTTTTGTTTCTCCAAAAGCCATTCCTCAAATGGTAGATACTTCTAATGTTTTATCACAATTAGATTTATCGAATACAAAAAGTAAACTTTTAGCTATTATTGCAAATACGCGTGGTGCAGAAGAAGCTTGTAAACATCCAGAAATTAAGTATTTAGGATTTCCTTTTTCTATATCGGAAAATTTTCAAATGCGAAATACACATAAAACTATTGCACAATCTATTGTAACCTTACAAGAGATTTTAAACTTAGCTAATAAACACGGAAAAGAAGTGGTTGTTTATATTTCTATGGGCTTTGGTAATCCTTATGGAGATCCATGGAATGTAAATATAGTAGGAGAGTGGACAGAACGCTTAAGTAAAATGGGCGTAAAAATATTATCGTTAAGTGACACTATTGGTAGCTCTGATCCAGAAAGTATATCTTATCTGTTTTCTAATTTAATTCCGGAGTATTCTAAAATCGAATTTGGTGCACACTTACATACCACACCAACTTCGTGGTTCGAAAAAGTAGATGCAGCTTACAAAGCTGGTTGTTTACGTTTTGATGGCGCTATACAAGGTTTTGGTGGTTGTCCAATGGCAACAGACGAATTAACGGGTAATATGCCAACAGAAAAGTTACTGTCTTACTTTACATCTAAAAAAGTTAATAATCTTAATCCTATGCCATTTGAAAGCTCTTATAACGAAGCTTCAAAGATTTTTAAAACATATCATTAAACATCTAATATATTCCGAAATAAAAAAGCTCATACCGATATGATATGAGCTTTTTTATTAAATTATGCTTTTTTTAAAACTGAAATTCTAATCCAGCATAAGTTCCAAAAGGATGCCCTGGTCTTAATCCTGCTGGTACACGTGACACTGCATACTCATTATTCAATAAGTTAATAATATTAGCTGTAGCACTTAATTTAGGCGTAATTTTATAACGACCAGATAAGTCTAATATAATTGCGGATTCCACTTTTTGGTTAGCAGGTATGTCTCCACTTCCAGAAACAGTTCTAAAAGCACCATTGTATCTTGCGTTTAAATTAACACTGTATTTTGCATGTTCTAAACCTATGCTTGTATTAAATTGATGTTTAGCTATGTAAGGAATTTCATCACCTTCTGTAATAGTTCCCCAAATACTATCATCACTTCCAAAACTATTTAAAAACTCAGAGTCTGTAAAGGTATAACCTAACGTTATTGGTAGTGCGTATGTTGAACTATTCCCTAAGACGTCGTAGTTTAATAACAATTCTATTCCTCTAACAGAAACTTCGCCTGCATTAAACAAGTCTAAGCTTCCTGTTCCACCAGTTGCTGCTAGATCACTACCTAAAAGATTACTATAGTCGTTATAGAATCCAACGACTTCACCTTGTATTCCTTTGTAAGTAAATCTAGTTCCTAATTCGTAATTTATACTTTCTTCAGATTTTTGTCCTTCTGCATTTCCTGGAGGAGAAAACCCTTTGTGTACACCACCAAATAAGGATAGATCGTTATTAAATCTGTAGTTAAACCCAATACCAGGAATGACAATATCTACTTTGTTTTCTCTGCTTGATAAATTAGCACCAGTTCTTGATGGGTCACTGGTTCCAAAATTATCACGTCCTAAAACAATGTTTTCATAACGTAAACCTGGTGTTAGTGTTAAGTTTTTATGTTTAAATTTATACATAGCGTAACCTGCAAAAGCTTTGGCATTACTAATTCTGTTAGCATCACTACCTTGAGGAGCAGCAGTTGTTAACTGCATGATTCCGTTGTTTACACTATATCCATCTTTCCATTGGAATCGATCCTCTTCATCATAATGATAACGAAATCCAAGTTCTATGTCATGGAATGTGTTTTCGCCATAAAAATGATAATCAAATTTAGTTTGCACTCCTTTAGAAATATAAGCTCTATTATTAGCTTTAACTAGTAATGCATCTGCACCAGAATTTAAACTTCCATTTGTGTATCCAAAATGAGTAGGATAGTCTTCAGGGTTTTCAACAATGGTAGCAATACTAACTTTCTCTCCATTGGCTACAACGTCATTTAATTTGTACCAGTTACGTTCAAATTTATTATAATATGCATTTGTACGAATACTTAAATTTTTACTGAATTCTAGATTATGTGTTACCATAAATTGTAAATGCTCATTGGTCATTTTGTCTTCTTGAGAACTAGCATAACGATCAAACGGATTAGCATCAAAATCAGCTTCAGTTAATCCTAAATAAGTTTCGTTTGATACTTCATCTGCATATTGAAACTTAAACTCTACATTTTGTTGAATTGCTGCATCTTTACTGTTATTTAATCTCAATTTTGCTACTACATCGTTTTTATCAAAACCTGTGTTGGCATCATTTAATAGATTTTTAAATCCATCAGAATTAAAGTTTAAATACTCAATATTATAGCCAATATGCTCTTTACTATCTCCAACAGAAGCATATAATTGGCCACTATTAAAGCTACCGTAAGAGGCTTTTATTCTGCCAGAAAAAGTATCAGGAATTTGAGTGGATACCAAGTTAATAGCACCTCCAGTTGTAAATGGTCCATATTGTACTTGACTACTTCCTTTTAAAATTTCTACTGCTTGCATACGTCCTACAGATGGAAAATAATATGCAGCAGAAGCACTATAAGGTGCAGGAGCTATTAATACTCCATCTTCCATTAAACTAATTTTTGAACTACGTTCTGGCGAAGTTCCTCTTAAACTAATGTTTGGACGTAAACCAAAACCATCTTCTTCAACAATTGTTACACCAGGAACAGTTCTTAATACACGATTAATATCTGTATATCCTAATTTTTTTAATTCTTCTGGAGAAATGTAATAGGCAGATCCTGTTCTGTTTTTTGCAACATATTTGTTACCAAAAATAACGTTTGATTTAATTCGTACTTCGTCTAACTTTTGAATAGTATCTAAAGTTGTTTTTTGAGACTTTTCTTCGTTTTGAGCATAAATTATACTTGTAAAGCATAATGAAATAAGGATTATTATCTGTTTCATTTATTTAGACTGATTAAAAATAAGGTTTATTTTGATGTGCAAATATAAGTTTCATAATTACTTTTTCAAAGCTTATTTAGAATAAATAAGAACAATGTTTTTAAGTTGTTGATAGTAAATAAGTTATAAATGTTAAATTTTTAGATAAGCTTTATCTTTTTCAAAAAAATATTTAATCATGAATAAAAAAAATGAATTATAGTTCATATAAAAAGTGTATATTTGCATGCAATTATAATAGTAATTGCAACATGACTGCACACGACAATAAAATTGTAGGAGAAGGACTAACATACGACGATGTATTATTAGTACCAGCCTTTTCTGATGTTCTTCCAAGAGAAGTGTCAATTCAAACAAAATTCACCCGTAACATAACTATAAATGTACCAATAGTATCAGCTGCTATGGATACAGTTACAGAAAGCGATATGGCAATTGCTATAGCTCGCGAAGGTGGAATTGGTGTTTTACATAAGAATATGTCTATAGAACAACAAGCTCTTGAAGTTAGGAAAGTAAAACGTGCAGAAAGTGGAATGATTATAGATCCGGTTACTTTACCGCTTACAGCTACTGTTCTCGATGCTAAACAAGCAATGAAAGAACACAGAATTGGTGGAATTCCCATAGTTGACCAAAATGGTCTTTTAAAAGGAATTGTTACAAATCGTGATTTACGTTTCGAACATAAAAACAATCGTGCTATTTTAGAAGTAATGACTAAAGATAATTTAGTTACTGCAGCAGTAGGAACTTCTTTAAAAGATGCTGAAGGAATTCTTCAAGAAAATAAAATTGAAAAATTATTAATTGTAGATGATAATTATAAACTTGAAGGTTTAATTACATTTAGAGATATTACAAAATTGACTTTAAAGCCGTCAGCAAATAAAGATAGTTTTGGTCGTTTACGTGTAGCAGCAGCACTTGGTGTTACAGCAGATGCCGTAGAAAGAGCAGAAGCTTTAGTGAAATCTGGTGTAGATGCAGTAATTATAGATACAGCTCACGGACATACTAAAGGTGTGGTGTCGGTATTAAAAGCGGTAAAAGAAAAATTCCCAAAATTAGATGTTATTGTTGGAAATATTGCAACAGCAGAAGCAGCAAAATATTTAGTAGAAGCAGGAGCAGATGCTGTAAAGGTTGGAATAGGCCCAGGATCTATTTGTACAACACGAGTTGTTGCAGGAGTTGGTTTTCCACAGTTTTCAGCAGTATTAGAGGTTGCAGCAGCTATAAAAGGCTCTGGAGTTCCAGTAATTGCAGATGGAGGAATTCGCTATACAGGAGATATTCCTAAAGCTATTGCAGCAGGAGCAGATTGTGTGATGTTAGGATCTCTTTTAGCAGGTACAAAAGAATCTCCAGGAGAAACTATTATTTTTGAAGGACGTAAATTTAAGTCGTATCGTGGAATGGGTTCTGTAGAAGCTATGAAACAAGGTAGTAAAGATCGTTATTTTCAAGATATAGAAGACGATATTAAAAAATTAGTACCAGAAGGAATTGTTGGTCGTGTAGCTTATAAAGGTGAATTAGAAGAAAGTATTCATCAATTTGTAGGTGGTTTAAGAGCTGGAATGGGTTATTGTGGTGCTAAAAATGTTGAGACTCTTAAAGAAACAGGGCGATTTGTAAAAATTACGGCAAGTGGAATTAACGAATCTCATCCTCATGATGTAACTATAACTAAAGAAGCACCTAATTATTCTAGATAATTATTTCTAGATTTTAAATAAAAAAACTCCAAATTCAATATGAATTTGGAGCTTTTTTATGCTTATAATTTTTTTACTGATTCTGTATTATAAATTCCTGCATTTTTTCTTGCATTAATTGTTGGTCTTGAAGTGTATCCATTCCAAAAGTAAGAATTATAAAAATTACAAAAAGTAAATATAGAACACTTAAAACTAACCCTATAATTGCTAGAATTTTACCAATTTTAACATTTTGAAATCCTTTATAAAGTTCGGGATTTTCATTATAAGTTTTTGTAGCAGAATACGCTAAGAATAGAGTAGTAATTCCTAATATCAATCCTACTATTCCATAACAACAACAAGTTACGATAGATAAGATTCCTAAAATTAGAATTAGAGTAGCATTTTTTAACGTTTCTTGATTTTGATGGTTTTCCATTGTTAGAATTATTTAGTTATTAAAATTTTAAAAATAAAATTACTTAATATTATAATAAAATTTATTATTGATAAAATTACGATTATTGTATAACCATATTTTATTTTTTTAAAATAATTAAATAGTATTATAATAATAAGAGCTATTAAAGTATAAATAGCAGGATACATTTTAAAAGCATTTATAAACTCACCTTTAAATATTAGTAAGGTAGACCTTTGCATACCACAACCCATACAGTCAAACCCAAATAGTTTTTTGTTTAGACATGGTAACATAAAGTCTTCAATTTTAGATAAAAAAATAACACTACTTAGAAAACTAAGTAGTGTTATATGTATTTGATATGTTATTAGTTTGAAGACTGTAATTAGTTTTGACTAACAATAATTTTTTTGCTTTTAGAAGTTCCGTTAGTAAAATCAACTTTTACAACATAAACACCTTCACTTAAGTCTCTAGTGGAAATCTCAAAACGTTCTTGAGTATTCATCTTTAAAGTATTAAAGATTCTTTTACCAGCAACATCATAAACATTAATTTCTAAAACATTCGTTTCTCTTGGATTTAATAAATTAAGTGTTGAAGTGTTATTATTTTGAAAAACATTAAATTCATCTAATTCCTCTACAACTAAATCAATCTGTTTTGTGTTATCCATAAAAGTTACTTCAAAACGATTAGAATAATCTCCAGTTGCTAAAGCAATTTCGTAATCTTGGATAGTTAAGTCATAATATAAATCCAATTCTTTATCATGAATAAAAATAGGTTGATCAATATCAAAATTTTGAATATCTAAAGCTCTAAATTTTACAGATTGTTGAGCAGATAAATTTAAATGAAGAGGAACTCTTAATTCCATATCAAATTTATTTGCATTACCATTTAATTTTTCGCCTAATCTTGGCCACCAAATATCAGAATCTAATGTTGAAGGTAATTCAGTTTCAAAACCATAATCTTTACCTTCGGTTGTTGAGTCATGAAAGTTATGTAGTAACTGTCTTGTATAAGTGTCGTTAAAATCTACATTTATTCTAAATCTTTTAAAATCCGAAGGAACTATTAAAAATCCTTTATCATTATAAGAGAATAAATTCTGCTCTTCTAATGATTCTTCAGAAGATAATTTTCCATTCTTAGTATTTGATGTTTTGAAGAAAATACTAGAGCCTGACGATTCTTTAATATATTCTCTTTGCGAGTTGTTAAATTCAACCGTGTAACTTAATCCAATATCTGGATCTACACTATTTATAGCTGCTCTAACCATAAACCCTTGTCCTATTGGCAAATATCTACCAACAGTTTTTCCAGCACCAGTTGCGGCACCTGTAGTTGCAACTGTACCATCTGCATTGTATGTTTTCATTATAGCATCTACAAAAGAAGGAACTCCTCCAGGACTAATTGTATAAGCTGCATATCCAGCAGAATATCCAACTAAATTATGCGTTCCTGTATCTTGTTGTTCCCAATAGTATAAAGTACCATTAGATATTGCTGGGTCTACATCTACATATAAATTAGTATTAGCAACATCATGTATAAAATCTCTAGTGTCTAATGCACTTGGATAAGGATTACCAATCATTGTAAAACTAGGAACTTGTATTCCAGCATTTCTAGGTATGTATACTAGATCTGTAGTTATTGTTCCAGAATTTGGTCTTCCCCTAAAATCATATTGTTGGTTAGCGACATCTGTACCTTTCATAGTAAATCCATAACCTGATTCTACATCACCATCTTGTCCTACATAAGACCAAGCTGCATAATCTGTAGATCCTCCAAAACTTGGACCAAATTTCCAAAACCAATAACGAGCAATTTCTAAATCATCTCCAGTGCCAATTGTAGCAGTCGTATTTGCTGTAGAATTACCATTACTATTGTAACCATCAATAAATGTCACAGGAAAACTTGTTATGGGAGCTAATGCTGTTGGCATCATAGATCCATCTAAATCAGTTCCAACTTCAAATATATTATCTTCAGGAATAAATGGTGTATTCCCTGTAGCAGTGTAGCTTCCTTTTAAAGAATTAAAAGTTCCCACAGGTGAAGCCCAAATGTTATGAGTAAACACAGATGCTTCTCCTTCCTGAAAAACACTTAATTTTCCTTCTCCTCTGTTTGTAACAGATTGAGAAGCACCTTGTAATAATTGTGCTTCATTTCTTAAATATAAATTAGCTGTCGTCTCTTGTATGTTAACTTCTTCAGTTACAAACAAAACTTCGTCATTTACAAAAACAAAGGCATTATTTCTAACATTTAATTGTGCAAAACTAAAAGCTGAAGTAAGCAATACTGTAATGAATAGTGTCGTTTTTTTCATAGTAATTGTTATTAAGTTCGCAATATAAGAATGTTCTGTGTAATCATATTAAATTACTTTAATAAAAATAAACAAATCATTGTTAATTACTGCTTTTGAAGTTGTAAATTTACTTTTGATAAATGTTTTTTCGATAAGAGACATGTTTTTACCTTTGAAATACATTATTTAATTATGAAAAAATCTCTTTTTAGCATGCTATTAATAGTTATTGCATCACTATTTTTGTTTCATTCTTTTCTAAATCAATTTATATTTTTAAAAGTTTTAGGTATTGTATTAATTATGTTTTCCATTTATAGATTACAATCTGGAATACCAAGCAAATCTAATATAGATGAAACTAATTTTGTAGTAAAAGAAGAAGAAGAGTAGTTATGTATAAAATTGGTGATAAAATAGCGGTTTTAGATGATGATTTATCTGGAGTGATAGTTAAGATTGTATCTAATAAAATCACAATAGAAACTTTAGATGGGTTTGAATTAGATTTCGAACCTAAAGAAATTGTGAAATTAAGTGATGATTTATCTTCATCTAAAATATTTAATTCTAAAAGCTTACATTCAGTTATAGCTGAAAAATCTGAAAAACCAAAACGTAGTTTTGTTAAAGTGAAATCTAAAGAGCGTTATTTGCCAACTATGGAAGTTGATTTGCATTTAAAACATTTAGTTAAGAATGAAAACCATTTAACAAGTCATGATAAAAAGAATATTCAATTAGATACAGCTAAGCATAAATTAGAGTATGCTATGAAGCATAAAATGCAAAAAATTGTTTTTATACATGGTGTTGGCGAAGGTGTTTTAAAAATGGAGCTTGAGTATCTTTTTAATAGATATGATAATATTAAATTTTACGATGCTGATTATAAAAAATATGGTTCTGGTGCTACCGAAGTTTACATTTTTCAAAATAAAAACTAAAATGTAGGTGTAAAGGTTCTTGTTTTACTTGTGCTACTATTATCTAATGTTCCAAATTCAAAAATATCATAACTAATATTTGGGAAGGCAATATTAGAAAAAGTCAATTTAACTTCAAACTCCTGAGATATAGTATGTATAATGTAAGCAGTTGCTGGAACTGTAGTAGCAACTAAAGGATTTAAAAAATCTGCGCCTGCAGCAGGATCTGTAATGTCGTTTAATGGATTATTATCTGCTGTTTGGTTCTCTTCATCTATTGTTAAAACAGTATCTCCATCATCATCATTATCTAAATAATCTGGGATAGTATCTCCAGAAGCTGAATCTGTATTTTGTGCTAAAGTTAGTAATGTAGTCGTATCAAAATTATGACCTTCATTAATGGTTAATACATTATCCCCATCATCGTCTGCATCTAAGTAGTTAGGTAAACCATCGCCATCAGTATCATCATTATCTAAATTGCCATCACCATCTAAATCTTCATATTCCGCAGGAATTCCATCATTATCATCTTCAATAAATGATATTGTAAAATTTGCAGTTCCAGATCCAGAAGTGTAGTCTTGAGTTATATCTACGTTTGTTGCAGGTACATCATTACAAAATATGTTTTCAGGAGAAGAATTGTAGCTTCTATAATTTAATACATTTGAAGAGTTAACATCTAATCCAGTTGGATTTGGATCTGTAATTTCAACTAAAGCTGTATTTAAAGGATCTTGATTTGTAATTAATAAATCTTCGACTGTAAATGTCGGACTAGAAATTTGAAATGAAAGAGATTCGTTTGGATTAGTATTTATTTTATAAAAAACTAATTCGCCACAAGTTTCAAAAGTATCTCCAAATTCTAATGTTTCTGTAATAATATCACCATCATTACAAGCAAAAAACGATAACATTAAAAGACCAAGTAGTTTTTTCATTTCAATTCAATTTTAAACAAAAGTAAAAGTTTTCACTAATTATAAGTATTAATTTAAGATTAATTTAATTAAAGCTATTTTTGTATCATATTTAACCAATTACTTTTTACTAAAAGCAACATAATTATGAGAACGGTTTATTTCGATAGCGCTGCAACAACTCAATTAAAAACTGAAGTTATAGCCGAAATTACTAATGTAATGCAAGCGGATTATGGCAATCCTTCTTCAACACATAGTTATGGACGAACAGCAAAAAGCTTAATTGAAAAAGCAAGAAAATCTGTTGCGAAACACTTAAATGTAACTGCTGCAGAAATAATTTTTACGTCTGGAGGAACTGAAGCCGATAATTTAGCTTTAAATAGTGCTGTTAGAGATTTAGGTGTTACAACTATTATTACTTCTAAAATTGAGCATCATGCAGTTTTGTATATGGTTAATCAATTAAAATCACAATTTAATATTAATGTTGAGTATGTAGATTTAGATGATTGCGGACATATAAACTATGCTAATTTAGAAGAACTTTTAAATCAAAATTCTAACGTGTTAGTTAGTTTAATGCATATAAATAATGAAATTGGTAACATCTTAGATATAAAAAGAGTAGGAGAGTTATGTAAAACTTACAACGCTTTGTTTCATAGCGATACAGTTCAGTCTGTTGGTCATTTTAAAGTTGATTTACAGGAGATTAATGTAGATTTTATTGCAGTTAGCGCACATAAATTCCATGGACCTAAAGGTGTTGGTTTTGCGTATGTAAAAAAAGGATCTGGGATAAAACCATTAATTTTTGGAGGCGAACAAGAACGCGGATCTAGAGCTGGAACAGAATCTGTTCATAATATTGTTGGTCTAGAGAAAGCGTTGGATTTGTCTTATCAAAATTTAGAAGAAGACAAAGCTTATGTTTCTGGTTTAAAAAAGTATTTTATTGACACCTTGAAAAAAGCCATTCCGGAAGTGTCTTTTAATGGTAATTGCTCATGTGTTGAAAATAGTACATACACCTTAATAAATGTTTGTTTACCAGTTGCACCAGAGAAATCTCCAATGTTATTGTTTCAGTTGGATTTAAAAGGAATTGCCTGCTCTAAAGGAAGCGCTTGTCAAAGTGGAAGTTCTAAAGGTTCTCATGTTTTGAATGAAATCCTTTCAGAAGAAGATATGCAAAAACCATCATTACGTTTTTCTTTTTCAAAATTCAACACTATGGATGATATTGATTATGCTGTAAAGTCTTTAACCGAAATTGTTAATCAATAAACTGTGCTACACTACAATACATATTTACACGAAACCTCTAAAGATTGGGTTACTTTTGTTCATGGTGCAGGAGGAAGCAGTTCTATTTGGTTTAAACAAATAAGAGCTTTTAAAGCTGAATTTAATGTGTTGTTTTTAGATTTAAGAGGACACGGAAATAGTAAGCCTACATTTAAAGATGCGTTTAATACAAAATACACTTTTGATAATGTAACTAATGATATTGTTGAAGTTATAGATCATTTAAAGATAAAAAAATCACATTTTGTTGGAATTTCTCTTGGAACTATTTTGATTAGAAATTTAGCAGAAAACTATCCCGAACGTGTAGGTAGTATGATTCTTGGTGGTGCTATAATGAAATTAAATATACGTTCTCAAATATTAGTTAAACTTGGAATTATATTTAAGTCTGTTGTTCCCTATATGATGCTCTATAAGTTCTTTGCTTATATTATTATGCCTCGTAAAAACCACAAAGCTTCTCGAATTTTATTTGTAAACGAAGCTAAAAAATTATATCAAAAAGAATTTATTCGTTGGTTTAAGTTAACCTCAGAGATCAATCCATTATTGCGTTTTTTTAGAGCAAAAGATATTAAAATACCAACATTATATATAATGGGAGAACAAGATCACTTGTTTTTACCTTCAATAAAGAACATCGTTAATTCACATATAAATTCATCTTTAATGATTTTACAGAACTGTGGACATGTTGTAAACGTAGAGCAACCTAATAAGTTTAACCAAGAAACTATTAGTTTTATAAAGTCGGTTTAAGAATAACTTTTTCTGAAATTTTTCTCAACAGAGAAGTTTATTAAATTCATGAAATTCTCATGAACTCCAAGGTTGTAGTCTAACCCTAATTGTTTTATTAAAGTTGAAATGGCTTCTGCATTAAATTGTAAATCTGGAATAGAAACATATTTTTCAAATAATAATCCTATGCTTTTGTAATAAATTGCCTCAAAAGTATTTAAGTTTTCTGGCTTAGTAGCTGTGTATTCAAAATCATTAATTTTAAAAGAGCGCAACACATTACCCACGTAGTCTTTATGTAATATTTGTACAGGATTTACAATATTTAATTCTTTTAAATCAGATTTTAAAAAGGCATATAGTACAGCTTTGGCAACAAAATCTACAGGTACTATGTTTAGTCCACTTGATTTATCTATCCAAATTCTAAAGTTATCTGTATATTTTTTAGCGTATTTACTTAAAAACATTGGCCAACTGTAGAAAACATCAAATTTAGGTGTTTCAAAAAAAGGTGGTTCAATTAGTCTTCCGCAAACAATACTTGGTCTTAATATTTGAGAATTAATATTGTTTTCTAAACAAAACTCTTTTACAAAGTGTTCACTTTCATATTTGGAAGCTTCATAAGGATTTCTAAAATTGGTTACATTATGATTAGAAATTTCATCATCTACTTTTTTTTGCTGAATACCAAAAGAGTAAGCTGTACTTATGTACAAAAAACGTTTTAATTTTGTTTTAAATTCGCATAGTAAATGTTTTGTAACCTCTAAATTTTGCTCTTTTACAGTGTTTTTACTATCTGTAGTTTGTAAAAGATTTGTAGAGCCTGCACAATGTATTATGGTATTGAAATTTAGATTTTCTGAAGATTTTAAATCTAAACCTAATAAATCTGATTCTATAACAGTTATTTTACTTAAAAGTGTTTCTGTAGAAAATTGATTTAAAAATGAAGGCTTATCAGAATCTTCTAAAATTTCTTTTAATCGGATTTTAGCTGAAACTTTTGAAGCACGAATTACAACATATAAATGATTAACATCATTTGTTATTAAAGCCTTATTAAGCCACTCGAACATAATATGGCTTCCAACAATTCCTGTAGCTCCTGTAAGTAAACAATTCATAATTTATAATTATGAGGCTAAGGTAAGTGGTTTATTGAAGTAAGCCGATTTAAATTTTAGTTTCTTTTGCTCTTATAGCCTCTATTTTATCTAAAACTTGTTGTGCATCGTGTTGCTTCGCGTCGCTAGCGCTACGATTTGAAGTTGACAATTTAAAAGACTCTTCTAGTAATTTTTTGTAGTCTTTTTCTAATCTATCTAATTCTGATTTTTTTTTAAAAATTCCAAACATAATTTTTTTTAAACAAAGATAAAACTATTTGTGTTTAAATAAATTAAAGTTATGTTAAACAAAATAATAAATTAAAATCTCATACTCGCCCTAACATTAAAGACACGAGGACTTAAAAAATTTGGAATAGCGTATTGTCTTTTTGAATAAACATCTCTAACCCAAGTATTAGTTATAGAGTTTTGAACATTAAAAACATTGAATATCTCTAGACCTAAACGTAAATCTTTAAATGGTTTTTTCCAGCCTTTATCAAATGTTTTTCCATCTTCAACAAATACATATTGAAAACCTATATCTGCACGTTTATAGTCTGGTAAACGATTGGTATAAACATATGGATCTGCATAACTTGGAGATCCGCCAGGTAGACCCGTATTATAAACTAAATTAATGTAAACTTGAACCATTGGCAGGTTAGGCATATAATCTTGAAATAAGGCTGCGAATTTTAAACGTTGATCTGTTGGTCTTGCTATATAACCACGATTATCTCTGTTTTCTTCAGTCTTTAAATAACCAAAACTAAACCAACTTTCTGTTCCAGGAACAAACTCTCCATTCAATCTTAAATCTAAACCGTAAGCATAAGCTTCTGTATCGTTTGTTGCGTTATAACGAATACGAACATTTTCTACAGAATATGGATTTACATCCGTCATATTTTTATAATATGCTTCTGTAGTTAACTTAAAAGGTCTATCCCACATTTTATAACTAAAATCGTTTCCTAATACTATGTGAAACGATTTTTGTGCTTTTACGTTTGGATTTACTACACCATCTTGAGCTCTTAATTCTCTATAAAATGGAGGCTGATAATATAAACCTGTACCAAGTCTAAAAAGCATATCTTTTTTCCAGTTAGGTTTTATTGCAAATTGTGCTCTTGGACTAAAAGAAGTCTGGTTATTAGATCCAGAAGCGGCATCGTTTACGGTCCAATTATGTGCTCTAACTCCAGCATTATACCAAACTTTATGTTCTCCAATGGTAGATCGTTTACTCCATTGTAAATATGCTTGAATTCTATCTATACTAGTGTTGTTTCTTGCTCTTACATTTTGAAAAGCTTCTATAGGTCCAGAATCTGGTGTGTAAGGCTGATCGTTAAATCCTCCAGAACTTGGCGGATTAATAGAGAATCCAGCAGAATCTATAACTTCCCATTCTACTAATCGGTCTCTAATATCTTCGTTGGTATATTTTACAGACCATTTTATTTCATTTTCATCTTTGGTAAAGGTTCCTTTTGTTTCAATGTTTGTAATTAATGCATCTAAATCGTTTCTACCGTGATTTAATTGTGAGCCAATACCTTCTGAAAATTCTACTTCACCTAAATCTTCATCACCTATATTGCTATTTACTTCACCTAAGGCATAATTTGCAAGTATATCAAAATGTTCTTCTTCTGTTGTGTGATATGAGGATGCAATTAGTTTTAAATTTAGTTTATCGTTTACATTATAACTTCCTTGTAAAGCTCCGAAAAGTGTTTGGTAACGACTTCTTTCTTGTCCTTCATATTGAACCAGTAATGCAATAGGATTATCTAAGGTTCCAAAATTTGTTTGTCGGGTTAAAGGCTCGTAGTTATAAGTGTTAATAGATGTGTTTCCAAGAAAGCTCAACTCAAATTTAGAATTAAACTGATAGGTTAAGTAAGTTTGAATATCTGCAAAAACAGGTCTAAAGTTAGTTTCTGTTTCTTTTGCGTTTACAAATAAGCTGTTGTCTCTGTAGCGTAAACCTGTAATACTTGTAAATTTAGAATTTTTACTAGCTGTTTCTACAGCAACATTTGCACCTAATAGACTTAAATCTACACTTGCGCCAAATTCCACGGGCTTTTTATAAGTAATATCTAAAACAGATGATAATTTATCGCCATATTTAGCTTGAAATCCACCAGCAGAAAAATCGACATTACTCACTAAATCACTATTAACAAAACTAAAACCTTCTTGTTGACCAGATCTGATTAAAAAAGGTCTATAAACTTCAATTCCATTTACATAGACTAGGTTTTCGTCAAAATTACCACCTCTAACAGAGTATTGTGTACTTAATTCGTTGTTAGAACTTACGCCAGGAAGCGTCATTAATATGTTTTCTACACCTGCATTTGCTCCAGGGATTTTTCTAATTATGCTAGGAGAAATAGTAATAATACCTTCAACATCTTTTCGTTTTCTACCATTAATTACTACGGTGGATATTTGAGAAACATCGGTTTTCATTACTGGATTAAACTCAAATTGTTCGCCATTTTCAAGATTAAACGTTGCTGTAATGTTTTTATGGGATATATGAGAAAAAATTAATGTAACTTCAATTCCGTTTACAATATCTAATGTAAAAAAACCATTAGCATTGGTTTGTGTACCAATACTGTTTGGTGTCTTTATATTTACACCTTCTATAGGCTGATTAAATTCGTCTAAAATAACGCCTTTAATTGTGGCACTTTGCGAGAAGCTTGTTATTGTAAATACAAATAAACATAAGCTTAATAGGAGTTTTAATGCTTTCAAAAATGCGGAGTTTTATTTTCTAAAAAATGTTGCTTCAAATGTAGTACTATTTCCAACATTATCTGTAACGATTACTTTTAAATTATTCTTGGTATCTATAACGGCTTTATCGTTAAAATCGTGTATTAATGTTTTCTTTTTATAATCGTATTCCATTAAAATGAATTTACCATTTACTGTTGCACGATAACTTTTTATGCCAGTTTGTTTATCGTTAATCTGTAATTTTAAAAATCGATATTTACTAAGCCATTTTCCATCTGTAAAATTTACGGGCTTAATTGTAGGATTTATACTATCTATGGCTAGATTATAAGTGCCTAAGTATTTAGATTTTGTAAATAAAACGTTTCCAATTCGTTTAGTAGATTGATAGCTTGGATAATTATTCCAGCCAATTAATCTAGCTATATATAATCCTTTTAAATCCTTATCTTTATATTCTGAAATATCATAGGTAACTGTAAAATATTTTGAAGCTGCTAATTGAGTATTATGTAGTGTTAATTTATTGTTTTCAACTTTAAAATCTATATAAAAATCTTCATAAAATGTATTTTTGGGAATAGTAACCGAAATATTATTTTTGGTTAGTTCTACATCTTCATTTCTTGTAATTAGATAATCACTTTTAAAGGTGTCTTCAATTTTAATATTATCGTTTATAACACCTCTTATATTTAGATTAATATTCGTTTTGTTTGTCTCGAAATCGCTAATCGTAACTTTATATACAGAAGACATACTATCTAAAACGTTTATAATACCATTATTTACTTCTTTAGAAAAAATACTTAGCGGATTATTTGTGTCTTTAAATATTTTTTGAATTCTTTTTTTCTTTTCCTTATAGTGTGGGTAATCTATAAATCTGTTAATATGTTTAGACTCATTAAAAGAAACACGCTCAAAATTAACTTCAAAATTTTGGACACCATTTAAAGAGCTTTCAATTTTAAAAACGCCATTATTATTTCCTGCTAAATCATGTCTATCTGTACTTTCTACACCAAAGCCAATTTGACCATATGCTTTTATTTCTGGAATTTTAAAATCACCATTTTTAAGGCCAATTAAGCGTAGTTTTTGTTTTGAATTAAATCCATTAACATGAGACGAGTCGTTTAATGGATACGCGTAAAATGATTTAACATTAGGCCTCTTAGTGTCTTTAGTTTTTAACCCAAAAAGCATAGGGTTAATAGGTCTTTCTTGATTGTCTCTAATTTCAAAATGTAAATGTGGTCCACCAGATCCACCAGTATTTCCAGATAATGCTATAATTTCTCCTTGTTTTATGGGTAAATCTGTAGGTTCTGGAAAGACTTGAACTTCAAAACTTTCATTTTTGTATTGTAGTTTTTTTATATAAGCTTCTAAAATAGGAGATAAGCGCTGTAAATGCCCATAAACTGTAGTGTACCCATTTGGATGTGTTATATATACGGCTTTCCCATAACCAAAATGTGCAATTTTAATTCTACTAACGTAGCCATCTGCAACAGCATATATATTTAAGCCTTCTTGACCTTGTGTTTTAATATCTAAACCAGCGTGAAAATGATTTGAACGTAATTCTCCAAATGTACCAGAAAGTACCGTTGTAATATCTAAAGGACTTCTAAAATAATCTTGTGGGTATTTAGATTGAGCAGTTAGAATTGCGGAAAATAGAAACAAGAAACTTATAAGTGTTCGCATATATTTATGTTGAAAATCTAAAATAGACATTAATATTAACAAAAGCAATTACAAAGTTAATGCCAATCCATTGAATATAAGGTAGTCTCAGTTTTTTCTAAAAAATCTTTAAAAACTATTGTTAATTAACAATAGTTAAACTAACTTTGTGAGATAAGTATAGTTGTTAATGAGTGGTATTGAGTTTACTGTAAATTCGCTTGAAATTAGGATAGATAAGCTTTTAAGTAGAATGTCTAGTCTAACAAAAGATAATCAAATTTTGAAGCAAAATTTGCAATCAACACAAGACCAACTTAAAAACGAGCAAGAAGAAGTCCAAAATTGGAAAAATCAATTTGAAACTTTAAAAATTGCTAACGCTATGCTTGGCAGTGACGAGAATAAAAGAGAAACAAAGCTCAAAATAAATGCTTTAATTCGAGAAATAGATCATTGTATTGGTCAGCTTTCAGAATAATTAAACAAGTAATTATGGCAGAATCGTTAAAAATAAAATTATCTATAGCAAATAGAGTTTATCCATTAACAATTGAGCCTAGCCAAGAAGAAGGTTTGCGTAAAGCAGCTAAATCTATCGAGGCAATGATTACTAAATTTGAGAAGAGTTATTCTGTTAGAGATAAGCAAGATGTTTTAGCTATGTGTGCTTTACAGTTTGCTACTCAAGTAGAGCAGAAGACCATAAATAAAGTTGAAGTTGATAAAACAGTAGAGGATAAGTTAGAAGCTTTGAACATATTGTTGGAACAACATTTAAACAACTAATACGTTCATTAAATAACAATAGGTTACTGCCTACATTAATTATTTTTTTGATAAACTCAACGTTAATTCTTTAAAAAGGGTGAGTTTGAATTTGTAAAAGCATGCTGCTAATAGTTTTCTATTTGGGCAGATCCTTGATCAATTTGTTAGCCCTAAACTTGTTTTTAAGGAGTTTATACAAAATCCAAATTAGTGTAGGCTTTTTTTATATATAAATTTAATATGGAAATAATTTTATACGCAGTTCTTGGAATTGTAATTGGAGTAATAGTTGGGTTTGCAATAGCAAAAACACTAGAAAAAAATAATGCTTCTAAGCTTATTAAAAACGCAAAAAAAGCGGCAACTTCTATTTTAAAAGAAGCTAAGTCTGATAGTGAAGCTTTAAAAAAGGATAAAATCCTTCAGGCAAAAGAAAAATTTATTGAACTTAAATCTGAACACGAAAAGGTAATATCTTCTCGTGAAAAGAAAATGTCTGATACTGAAAAACGTATTAGAGATAAAGAGTCTCAAATATCTTCTGAATTAGCTAAAACTAAGAAATTGAACTTAGATATAGAATCTAAAATTCAGTCCTATGATGACAAGACTTTAGTTACAGAGCGAAAGCAAGATGATTTAGATCGTAAACAAGCAGAAGTAGATAAGTTGCATAAAAGCCAAGTTCAGCAATTAGAAGTTATTTCATCTTTATCTGCAGATGATGCTAAGGCTCAATTAATGGAGTCGCTTAAGTCTGAAGCTAAAACTGAAGCTATGGTTTATGTTAGAGATACTCTAGAAGAAGCAAAACTAACAGCTCAGCAAGACGCTAAAAAAATCATTATAAATACCATACAGCGCATTGGAACAGAAGAAGCAGTAGATAATTGTGTATCTGTTTTTAATATTGAAAGTGACGATGTTAAAGGACGAATTATTGGTAGAGAAGGAAGAAATATTAGAGCAATAGAAGCTGCAACAGGTGTAGAAATTATTGTTGATGATACGCCAGAAGCTATTATTTTATCTTGTTTTGATTCTGTAAGACGTGAAATTGCACGTTTATCTTTACACAAATTAGTTACAGATGGAAGAATTCATCCAGCACGTATTGAAGAAGTTGTTAAGAAAACACAGAAACAAATAGAGCAAGAAATTATAGAAGTTGGTAAGCGTACGGTTATAGATTTAGGAATTCACGGATTAAATCCTGAATTAATAAAAATGGTTGGTCGTATGAAATATCGATCTTCTTATGGACAAAATTTATTACAGCATTCACGTGAAGTTGCTAAACTTTGTGGTGTAATGGCTGCAGAATTAGGTTTAAACCCTAAATTGGCTAAACGAGCAGGATTATTACATGATATTGGAAAAGTACCAGATGCAGAAGCAGATATGGAAACACCTCACGCAATTTTAGGAATGCAATGGGCTGAGAAATATGGTGAAAAAGCAGAAGTTTGCAATGCTATTGGAGCTCACCACGATGAAATTGAAATGACGTCTTTATTATCGCCAATAATTCAAGTTTGTGATGCTATTTCTGGAGCAAGACCAGGCGCAAGACGTCAAGTTTTAGATTCTTATATTCAACGTTTAAAAGACTTAGAAGAGATTGCTGTGGCATTTGGTGGTGTTAAAAAAGCTTATGCAATTCAAGCGGGTAGAGAATTACGTGTTATTGTTGAAAGTGAAAAAGTAAATGATCAAAAAGCAGCAGATTTATCTTTTGAAATTTCTCAGAAGATTCAAACAGATATGACTTATCCAGGACAAGTTAAGGTTACTGTAATTAGAGAAACTAGAGCAGTTAATATTGCTAAATAGTATTCAGTAAACAGTACTCGGTCTTCAGTCACTAAAAAAGCTTCAAATTTCATAGAAATTTGAAGCTTTTTTAGTTCAAAAATTTAGCTTACAGCTTACTAGCCTCTTGGATGAAAATTGTTTATTGCATTATGTAAATGAGTTCTATCTATATGCATATAGATTTCTGTAGTTGTAATACTTTGATGACCTAACATTTGCTGAATTGCTCTTAAGTCTGCACCGTTTTCTAATAAATGTGTTGCAAAAGAATGTCTAAATGTGTGTGGTGAAATTGTTTTGTTTAGATTTATTTTTACCGCCAGTTGTTTAATTATAGTAAATATCATAGCTCTAGTTAATTTTTTTCCTCTTCGGTTTAAAAAAACAATATCAGAATGTTCTTGGTCAATATTTAATAAACTTCTAGAATTTTGAATATAATTAGTTATGTATTCTATTGTGGTATCTATAATAGGCACAAAACGTTGTTTGTTTCCTTTTCCGGTTATTTTTATAAAACCTTCTTTAAAATATAAATCGGATAATTTTAAATCTGTCAATTCGCTTACACGCAAACCACATCCATATAAGGTTTCTAAAATAGCTTTGTTGCGTTCACTTTCATTTTTTGAATAATCTATAGCTGCTATTAAGTTGTCAATATCGTCAGTAGTTATAGTGTCGGGTAATTTTTTACCAATTTTTGGAGACTCTATAGTTTCCATTGGGTTATTTGTTCTGTAATTTTCAAAAACTAGATAATTAAAAAAACCTTTAAGTCCAGATATTAAGCGTGATTGAGATCTTGCATTTAATTGTTTTGCAGAATTATATATAAATTGTGTGAGTTCTTCTTTAGATATATTAATAGGAGAAACCTTAATACTATTTTCTTCTATATATTGTATCAGTTTTTCTATATCTAAACTGTAGCTAGTTATGGAGTTGTTAGATAGTCCACGTTCTAGTTTAAGATATATATTATAATCTTTATGTAAATTAGTCCAATTCATTTAATAAAAATAGAACATAAATTTAATAAACAATTTTGTTTTTAGATAAGTTTATATCTTTTTTTATTCTAAATAGCACTCTATTTGTCTAGTTATTAATAGGTTAGTTGTTTTTTGTTAATAAAGTTGTTAATAACTCTAAAAAAGGTATTGTTTAAAAAGATAATTATATATATATTTGCCCCATAATTATAACATTAAATCACCTTTTAAATTTAAAAAAATGAAAAAATTAATTTTAACAGCAGCTGTAGCATTATTTGCTTTCACTGCAAACGCACAAGACGAAAGTACTGAAGCTGCAACTGGTAGCTTTGCAAAATCTGACCTTTATGTATCTGGTACTGTAGGTTTTTCTAGTACTTCGGCAGGAGACGCTAAAACTAGTGGTTTTGAATTTTCTCCATCAGTTGGATATTTCTTAACTGACAACATTGCATTAGAATTAGGATTAGGTTTCGGTTCTGATACAGCAGTAAACGATGACAAAACTACAACAGTAGGTGTTGATTTAGGAGCAAGATATTTCTTTACTCCAGCTAGTCAATTTTCTTTCACAGTTGGTGCTGGTTTTGCTTACCAAACTGA
Organism: Mesoflavibacter sp.; assembly: GCA_034110465.1. Classification (GTDB taxonomy): domain Bacteria; phylum Bacteroidota; class Bacteroidia; order Flavobacteriales; family Flavobacteriaceae; genus Aurantibacter. Next base: position 94,587 of record JAWUZD010000010.1, on the reverse strand, counting down.
AACTACATCTTTTGATGCAGGAGGAGATGATTTTAAAGTTAATGCTTTCGCATTTGCTGTATCTCCAGGAGTTAATTACTTCGTATCTGATGCATTTGCTTTAAGAGCTTCAATTGGAGCATTATCTTATGCTAGTGCTAAAGCTGACGTAGATGGAGCTGAGGCTGCAAATACTTTCGGATTAAACTTAGATTTATCTGATATTAACTTTGGATTAACTTACAAATTCTAATTTGTAACCAAATAATAATATTAAAACCCGAAGCTAAGCTTCGGGTTTTTTTATGTCTAATTTTTTGTATTTTTACTACTTTAATAAACTATGAAAAAACTTATTGTTATTAACGGACCAAATATTAATCTTTTAGGTAAGCGTGAGCCAGAAATATATGGAAATCAAACTTTTGAAGCTTTCTTTCTAAATTTACAACTTAAATTTCCTAATATAAGACTAGAACATTATCAATCTAATATAGAAGGTCAGTTAATAGATAAGTTACAAGAAGTTGGTTATAGTTATGATGGTGTTATTTTAAATGCTGCAGCTTATACACATACCTCTGTAGGAATTGGAGATGTTGTAAAAGCTATAAAAACACCAGTGATAGAAGTGCATATTTCTAATACATTTTCTCGTGAAGCTTTTAGACATCAATCTTATATATCTCCAAATGCTAAAGGTGTTATTTTAGGTTTTGGACTACAAAGTTATGAGTTAGCAATACAGAGTTTTCTTTAGTTTTTAAAAGAATAAGAGAATAAATAAATTTATTAAATAAAAAAAATCCCAGAATATTCTGGGATTTTTTTATTAAAAGTTTATAAAATAAACGTTCTTTATTTTTTTATAAATGAATTACTTCACCATAAGCATCTGCAACAGCTTCCATAACAGCTTCACTCATTGTAGGATGCGGATGTACTGTTTTTAATACATCATGTCCTGTAGTTTCAAGTTTTCTACCTAAAACAGCTTCAGCAATCATGTCTGTAACGCCAGCGCCAATCATATGGCAACCTAACCATTCACCATATTTGGCATCAAAAATTACTTTAACAAAACCATCTTTAGTTCCAGCAGCACTAGCTTTTCCGGAAGCAGAGAAAGGAAATTTACCAACTTTAATATCTAAACCTTGATCTTTAGCTTGTTTTTCAGTTAAACCAACACTTGCAATTTCTGGAGAAGCATACGTACAACCAGGAATATTTCCGTAGTCTAATGTTTCTACATCTTGACCAGCAATTTTTTCAACACATAAAATACCTTCAGCAGAAGCAACGTGAGCTAAAGCTTGTCCAGGTGTAACATCACCAATAGCGTAATAACCAGGAATGTTAGTTTGGTAATGCTTATTAACTAATATTTTATCTCTATCTACAGCAATACCAACATCTTCAAGTCCAATACCTTCAATATTTGTTTTAATACCTACTGCACTTAATACTAGATCAGCTTCTAAAACTTCTTCACCTTTACTAGTTTTCACGGTAGCTTTAACGCCTTTTCCTGATGTGTCTACGTTTGTAACTTCGGCAGAAGTCATCACTTTAATACCGCTTTTCTTGAACGATTTTTCTAATTGTTTAGAAACATCAATATCTTCAACTGGAACAATATTTGGTAAATATTCTACAACAGTAACATCTGTACCCATTGCGTTATAAAAGTATGCAAATTCAACACCAATAGCGCCAGAACCTACTACAATCATCTTTTTAGGTTGACTCTTTAATGTCATTGCTTGTCTATAGCCAATTACTTTCTCACCATCTTGAGGTAAACTAGTTAATTCTCTAGAACGCGCACCAGTAGCAATAATAATATGATCTGCAGAATATTCTTTTCCATCAACATCTACTTTTTTTCCAGGTTTAACCTTTCCAAAACCTTTAATAACGTCGATTTTATTTTTTTTCATTAAAAACTGAACACCTTTACTCATGCCTTCAGCTACGTTACGACTTCTGTTAACAACAGCATCAAAATCTTTATCATAATCTTTAACTACAAGACCATAATCGTTAGCATGTTTTAAATATTCAAAAACTTGAGCAGATTTAAGTAAAGCTTTAGTAGGAATACAACCCCAATTTAAACAAACACCACCAAGACTTTCTTTTTCAATCACAGCAGTTTTTAATCCTAATTGTGAAGCACGAATAGCAGTTACATAACCACCAGGACCACTTCCAAGAACAATAACATCGTATTTACTCATTATAATTATATTTCGTTTTTATCAAGTTACGAAATTACAAAACAAAGCTTAATATTTAATTGAAGTTATAAATTTATTTATTGGAAACTTGAAAGATTCTATTATTTGGTTTTTGTTAATCAAAATCTACACTAGCAGAATTTACGCAAAATCGTGTTCCGGTTTCTGTAGGACCATCGTTAAATACGTGTCCTAAATGTCCACCACAATTAGAACAAACCACTTCTGTTCTAATCATACCATGCGTTTTGTCTAAAATATTTTCAACTTTTCCTTTTATAGCTTCGTCAAAACTTGGCCAACCACAAGACGATTCAAATTTGCTGCTACTTTCAAATAAAGGTTCGTTACAGCCAGCACATTTATAGGTGCCATCTTCAAAATGAAGGTTGTATTTACCTGTGTGAGGCATTTCTGTGCCTTTTTTTCGTAATATTCTATATTGTTCATCAGATAATTGGTCGCGCCAATTCGATTCTGTTTTATTTATTTTATATGTTTTCATAATTAGTTAGTAGGTTTAAAAATTAATGCATCACCATTTATACAATGTCTTTTACCTGTAGTTTTTGGACCATCGTTAAAAACATGTCCTAAATGTCCGCCACAAGTTCCGCAATGTTCTTCGGTTCTAGAATAACCTAAGTTGTAATCTGTAGAAAACGCCACATTTCCTTTAATTTCTCTATCAAAACTTGGCCAACCAGTACCAGAATCAAATTTATGTTCACTTAAATACAAAGGCGTTTTGCATGCAGCACAATGATAAGTACCCAATTTATAATTTTTATTTAAAGGACTAGAAAAAGGTTTTTCGGTTCCCGCTTTTCTTAAAACATAAAATTGATTTGGAGTTAAAAGTGATTTCCATTCAGTTTCTGTTTTAGTGATTTTAAAGACTTCAGATTTTGATTCTTTAGTTTGAGCTTCACTTTTACAGTTAAATAAAGCTAATGTTAGGAAAAGTAAGATGTAATTTTTCATTTTTAATTATAAAGTTAAGATTTTGGACTAATAATTGACTAGTATTTAACTGATCTTAACATTTTGTCGTATTTAAAATACAAACCTTATTAATTAATTCTATAATATTTTCTATTTTTATAAAAAATTAACAATCATGAAAAGTAATCAAATAAAATTAGCAGCATTAACACTTTTAATGTGTTTTTCTTGTTCTAAAAATCCATTTACAGGTAAAAGTACTTTAGCCTTAGTACCTAATTCACAGTTGTTTCCTACTGCATTTGCTCAATACAACCAATTTCTAGGAGAAAACAAAATAATTACCGGTACAAAACAGTCGGATATGATTACACGTGTTGGTCAGCGTATAGCAATTGCTGCAGAACGTTGGTTAAATGCTAATGGTAAACAAGGTTATCTAGCAGATTATAAATGGGAATATAATTTAGTAAACGATAATACCGTAAACGCTTGGTGTATGCCAGGAGGAAAAATTGTGTTTTATACAGGGATTTTACCTGTTGCAGAAAACGAAACTGCTATTGCAGCAATTATGGGTCACGAAGTTGCACATGCATTAGCAAATCATGGACAACAACGTATGAGTGCTGGAATGTTACAGCAAGCTGGAGCTGTTGTTGGAAATGTAGCTATTCAAGATGAACAAAAAAGAGGTTTATTTAACCAAGCTTATGGTGTTGGATCTCAAGTTGGAGTGATGTTACCATTTAGTAGAAGTCACGAAACAGAAGCAGATAAAATTGGTTTATATTTAATGGCTATTGCTGGATATAACCCAGAAGAAGCCGCTCAATTATGGGTTAGAATGGGTAAAGCAAGTGGAGGAGAAGCACCACCAGAAATGTTAAGTACGCATCCAGCAAATCAAACTCGTATAGATAATTTAACGCAATTAGCACCAACTGCCAAAGCAGAAGCTAAAAAATTTGGTGTGGCATCTTTTAGACCTTTAGGTAAATTCTAAATTAGTCTATAAATAATAAGTATATTACAAGCTGTTCTATTTTAGAACAGCTTTTTTTATAAAATATAATGTGTATGGAATCCTTAAAAAAAGGAAGTAAGAAATTATTAAATGCTTGGGCTTTTTACGATTGGGCAAACTCAGTTTATACATTAACAATTGCATCGTCTATTTTTCCAATATTTTATGCGAGTTTATTTTTAGATAGTAATCAACCTGTTAAAGCTTTTGGTTTTGAATTTAAGCAAACAGTTTTAATTACCTTAGTTACGGCTTTCACTTTTTTAATAGTCGCTATTTTATCGCCTATTTTATCTGGAGTAGCCGATTATGTAGGGAATAAAAAACGCTTTATGCAGTTTTTTTGCTATGTAGGAAGTATTGGTAGTATAGGATTATATTGGTTTTCTTTAGATCATATTTATATCAGTTTACTTTTTTACTTTATGGGGTTAATTGGTTATTGGGGAAGTTTAGTTTTTTACAATTCTTACTTACCAGATATAGCTTATCCAGAACAACAAGATAGTATTAGTGCCAAAGGTTTTAGTCTAGGTTATATTGGAAGTGTTTTGCTTTTAGTTATTAATTTAGGAATGGTAATGAGTCAAGATACGCCAGAAGATGCTAAGCAAATGATGCGTTACTCGTTTATTATGGTAGGAATTTGGTGGTTACTTTTTAGTCAATATACCTTTTACGTGCTACCAAATGGAGTTAATAAAGGACACAAAGTAACTAAAGCCGTTTTGTTTAATGGCTTTAGAGAATTAAAATTAGTTTGGATAGAATTAAAACAGAATAAAAGACTAAAAGCTTATTTAAATGCTTTTTTTGTTTTTAGTATGGCGGTACAAACCATTATGCTAATTGCAGTTTATTTTGGTGAAAAAGAAATTTCTTGGGCAGATAATAATGAAAAAACACAAGGTTTAATTGTTAGTATTTTAATTATTCAGTTAATCGCAATTGTTGGTGCAGTACTAACCTCTAGAGCTTCAAAAAAGTTTGGGAATATTAATACACTTATTGTTATTAATATCTTTTGGATGTTTTTGTGCTTCTATGCTTATTTTATGGTCACACCAAATCAATTTTATATAGCAGCAGGATTTGTTGGATTAGTTATGGGCGGAATTCAATCTTTAGCTAGGTCTACATATTCTAAATTTTTGCCAGAAACTGATGATACTACATCGTATTTTAGTTTTTACGATGTTGCTGAAAAAATAGGTATAGTAATAGGAATGGTTATTTTTGCTATAGTTGAAGAACAAAGTAATATGCGTAATGCCATATTATTTTTATTCGTGTTTTTCTTGATAGGTATAATTTTATTATTTAGAGTGCCAAAAAAATAGTATTTTAGAGACTTAAAAATTAATTAAAATGAAAATTCAATTTAAATTATTTGCTTTATTTCTAGTGATATCATTATTTTCTTGTGATAATGAACCTTTAACTGGTTTTGATTTAGAAGCTCTTGCAGCTGCTAATTCTGGTTCAACAAATACAGACGCAAGTATTGTTGGAACTTGGAAAATGACAGCATGGAATGTAAACGAAGGTCAAGATTTAAACCAAGATGGAACTAATTCTACTAATTTGTTAGATGAAATGGACTGTTATAATAACGAAACTATTCTTTTTAATGCAGATTTTTCTGCTGTAGCAACAAGTACATCTTATGCAGATATTGAGCTAAATTTAGTAATTGGTACTACAGATGAATTTGATTATAATATTACTTGTGTTGCTGAAACAGAAGTTACAGATTTAACCTGGATTCAAACAGGAAATAGTGTTATTGCAGGAACACCAACAACATTTTCAACGTTCACTTTAGATGGAAATGAATTATCTTTTCTTATCCCTGAGGGCTTTACTGTTGTTAGTGATGATTCGTCAACAACTGTAATTCAAGATTTAACTATTGTATATACAAAACAATAATTGTTATTATTAAAAACTAAAAAAACCGCTTTTGCGGTTTTTTTAGTTTTACAAAGAAAGTTTTATCAGGAATGATTATGTTTGTTTATTGTAAAAAAATAAAAACACTAGTTCTTATGAAAAAAATATTAACGTATTCAATCTTTATACTTTCAATAGTATTATTTAATTCTTGTGAGAATGAACCTTTAGAAGGTTTTGATTTAACAGATCCAGCTGTTACAGGAGGAACTACTAGCGGTAATAACGGAGCTGGTTCTGGTGGAACATCATCTGGAGATTATTTCCCAAGAGCTATTGGGAATACTTGGAATTATAGTTCTTCAATAAGCGGAATAAGTCAAAATTTAACTAGTGAAATGGTGAATAATTTCACAGATACTTCTGGAAATAATGTTTATGAATTATCACAATCTACAGCATCAAATGGTTCAGCAGCTGTAACTACATCAGGTTTTCTTTATAAAGATGGAGGTAATTATTATGCTTATTCAAATGAAACACAAATAGATTATGGAGGAGGATTAACAGCTACACAAACTGCTATACCTACATACGTGATTTTAAAAGACAATGTTCCTGTTGGTACTTCTTGGGACGTTTCTTTTAGTCAAGTAACTTCTTTTAGTGACCCATCGTTTCCAAACGTAGTCTTAAATATTAATTATGTATATGAGATAGTTGGAGTAGATTTAACTAAAACTGTAAATGGAGTAGATTATTCTCCAGTTATAGATGTAAAAGTAACAGGTGGAGATACAACATCGGGTCAAGTAATTAATGCAAATTATTTCTATGCTTTAGATATAGGTTTAATAAAGATAGAAGAAAATGGTCAAGATTCGTCTAATTTAGATTCTTACACATTGAATTAATTTTTTGATAATAAAAACGAAAAAGCCACTTCCAAAAGAAGTGGCTTTTTTATGTCTAAAAATTAGATAATCTATTTAAAGTAAAAACGTTCTGTTTCTCCGTTTTTATTAACAACTTCAAAACGTAAAGGTTCAGAGTTAGGTTTAGCCTCAATAATAGACTTAATATCGTCTACAGACTTAATCGACTTATCGTTCAGTTTTGTTATAATTTGACCTTCAGATAGTCCATATTTTCTTAAATAAAGCGCGTTCGTATCATTTAACTTAGAAATTTTAACGCCATAATCTAATTTAAAGGTTTTTAAATCTTTTTCGGACGCATTTTTAATTTTAGCAATACCTTTAATAATAAACGAGTTATTTTTTAATAAAGTAACAGCAGAAGATTTTGTGGATCCATTTCTAATAAACTCTACATTAACCACATCATTTGGTCGTTTTGTAGCTAAATAACCACTTAAATCACTAAACTTATTAATTTCTGTTTGATCTAATTTTTTAATAATATCTCCAGATTGTAACCCTGCTTTTTCTGCACCAGAATCTTCTTCAACTTCACTAATATAGAATCCTTGAGATTCACCAAATTCTTTTACGCTATTTCCTGTTAATGCGCCACCAGTAACACCAAGAATTCCATTCTGTACATTTCCATATTCCATAATATCTTGCACCACTTTTTTAGCAATATTACTTGGTACAGCAAAAGAGTATCCAATATAAGAACCTGTTTGAGAAGAAATAGCCGTATTAATTCCTATTAAATCACCATTTGTATTTACTAAAGCACCACCAGAATTCCCTGGATTTACAGCAGCATCAGTTTGTATAAACGACTGACTATTATTAGAACTTAAATCTCTAGATTTTGCACTTATTATTCCAGCTGTTACTGTAGAAGTAAGGTTAAACGGATTTCCAACTGCTAAAACCCATTCGCCAATTTTAGCTTGGTCACTATCTGCAAAAGTGGTATAAGGTAAATTTTCATCTGTTTCAATTTTTAAAAGTGCAATATCTGTTTTTGGATCTGTACCAATAATTTCAGCATTAAAAGTTCTGTTGTCATTTAAAGTAACTGTTAAAGCCTGGGACCCATCTATAACGTGATTGTTTGTAATAATATAGCCGTCTGGCGAAATAATAACTCCGCTACCAGTTCCTAATTGTTTGCGTTGTGGCATTCGTCCAAAAAATAAATCCTCTAAAGATGGACTTCCATTACTTGTAGTTACATTTTTTACGTGCACAACTGTATGTATTGTTTTTTCAGCTGCATCACTAAAGTCTGTTTTTTCTAAAGCATTTAATTTTGTTGAATTATAATCTACATTAGATAAAACTGGGCTTACAGTTGTAGAGTCAACTAAAGATTTTTTAGCTTCATTTTCAAATAAAAGTTTATAGCTTCCAAGAGTAATTATGCCTCCTAATACCGAAACTAAAACAAGTGTCATTAATTTTTTCATAAGTAAAAATAGTTTTGAGTTATTAGATTAAACGTTTAAAATTAATTATTTATTGGATGGTTTTATCAACTTTAACGTGGCTTTAACATCATAAAATAGTCTTATATTTGTTCATATAATTTTTTTAAGTTGACTTATACATTTTATAAATATCAAGGTACAGGAAACGATTTTGTACTTATTGATAATCGTTTAAATAGCTTTAATAAAATCGATACTAAATTGGTTGCCAAATTTTGTGACCGTAAATTTGGAGTAGGAGCAGATGGGCTTATTTTATTAGAACATTCTGGTATATCAGATTTTAAAATGATTTATTTTAATGCCGATGGAAATCAAAGCACTATGTGTGGAAATGGTGGCAGATGTATTGTAGCTTTTGCTCAATATTTAAATGTTATAGATAAAGAGACCACTTTTGAAGCCATAGATGGATTACATTATGCAACGGTTAAAAAAGATACCATTGCTTTGCAAATGATTGATGTGTTAAACGTTGAAGAAAACCAAAACTACTCATTTTTAGATACAGGTTCACCACATCACGTGCAATTGGTGTCGCATTTAGCCAATTTTGATGTAAAAAGTGAAGGTTCTAAAATTAGATATTCGGATTTATATACTACTAAAGGCGGAAGTAATATTAACTTTGTAGAACAAGAAAACCCATCAACGTTTAGAATTAGAACTTATGAGCGTGGCGTGGAAGACGAAACTTTATCTTGTGGAACTGGAGCAACAGCAACAGCAATTGCAATGCATAAAAACGGATTAACTACATCTTTAACAAATACGATTAAAGTTGAAGGTGGAACGCTAACCATTCAGTTTAAAGAAGATAAAGGAAATTATACAAATGTGTTTTTGGAAGGTCCAACACAACAAGTTTTTAAAGGTAAAGTAGAATGGTAACATTAAAAACAGAAATCTGCTATTTAAGAGCTTTAGAGCCAGAAGATTTGGACTTTATTTACCAAATTGAGAACGATGAATCTGTTTGGGAAATTAGTCAAACTATAACACCATATTCGCGTTTCTTAATTAAAGAATATTTAGAAAATGCCCATAAAGATATTTTTGAAGTTAAACAACAACGTTTTGTTATTTGTAAACCAAATGATAAAGCAGTTGGTTTGATAGATATTTATGATTTTGACATTAAAAATAAACGAGCTGGTGTTGGAATTTTAATTTATGGCGAAGAAAATAAAGCTAAAGGTTATGGTAAAAATGCTTTAAAAATGGTTGTTGATTATTGTTTTAAGCATTTAGATTTACACCAATTGCATTGTAATGTTACCGCAGATAATTTAGCAAGTATAAAACTATTTGAAGCCCAGAAATTTGAACAAATAGGGTTAAAAAAAGATTGGATTTACACTAGTGGAACTTATAAAGACGAATATATTTATCAATTAATAAATTATGTACATTAAAAAAACACTAATAGCTGTTGTTATTATAGGATTAGCAGTTGCGGCTTACTTTGCAAACTTTGTTTATAATGCAATGCTTAAACCTAATACCGCGTTTAATGGTGAAACAGCTTATATTTATATTTCTAAAACAGATACTTTCGCAGATGTTAAGAATCAATTAGAACCGTTATTAGAAGATCTAGAAACTTTTAATGACTTAGCAGAACAAAAAAAATATACGACTCATATTACGGCGGGACGTTTTGCTATAACAAAAGGAATGAATAATAATGCGATTATAAATTCTATAAGAATTAAAAATTTGCCTGTCAAAATATCGTTTAACAATCAAGAACGTTTAGAGAATTTAGCTGGTCGTATTTCGGAACAATTGGATTTAGATAGTTTAGAAATTTTAAATACTATTTCAGATACCAAATTTTTAAATAAAAACAACTTTACAAAGCAAACCGCTTTAGGAATGTATGTGCCAGATAGCTACGAGTTTTTCTGGAATAGTTCTGCAGAAACTTTTAGATCTAAAATGCTTAAGGCTTATACTAATTTTTGGAATACATCTAGAACAGAAAAAGCAAAAGCATTAAACTTAACTAAAAATGAAGTCATTACTATTGCATCTATTGTTCATAAAGAAACAGCTAAAGTAGACGAAAGACCAAGAGTTGCAGGTGTTTATTTAAATAGAATTAGACTTGGGATGCCATTACAAGCAGATCCAACGGTTATTTATGCTAAAAAATTAACGTCAAACGATTTTAATCAGGTTATAAAACGAGTGCTTTATAAAGATTTAGAAATAGATTCGCCATACAATACATATAAGTATAGAAGTATTCCTCCTGGACCAATTACAATGCCAGATATTTCTGCTATAGATGCTGTTTTAAATGCTGAAAAACATAAGTATCTTTATTTTGTAGCCAATGTGAAGAATTTTGGATATCATAAATTTGCTAAAACTTTAGCGCAGCATAATAATAATAAAAACGAATATGTACGCTGGATAAATAGTGTTGGAATAAATCGTTAACCTTGAAAAAAACTCTTCTTTTCTTAATAATTGTTTTGTTATCTGCTCAAGGATTTTCGCAAAACAGCATTAATTCATTTTTAAAACCAAGTGATACACTACATCACAAACGACTTAAAACATTAGTTATAACTGAAACTTCTGTGGTTGGGTTAAGTTTAATTGGTTTAAATCAGTTATGGTATAACGATTATGAACGTTCTAAGTTTCATACTTTAAATGATAGTCAGGAATGGCTACAAATGGATAAAATTGGACACGCATTTTCTGCTTACCAATTAGGACGTTTTGGAGCAGAAAGTCTAAAATGGAGTGGCGTAGATGCTAAAAAGCAATTACTTTATGGAGCAACTTTGGGTTTTGGTTATTTAACTGTAGTAGAAGTTTTTGATGGTTTTTCTAAAGAATGGGGATTTTCTTGGTCGGATATTGCAGCAAATACTGCAGGAACAGGATTTTATATTGGTCAGCAATTACTATGGAAAGAGCAACGTATCGCATTTAAGTTTTCGTTTCATAGAACTGGTTTTGCGCCACAAAGACCAAATAAATTAGGAAATGGATTTACAGAAGAAATCCTAAAAGATTACAACGGACAAACCTATTGGTTAAGTGCTAATGTGGCTTCTTTTTTTAAGAGAGAAAAGATTCCAAAATGGATAAATGTAGCTTTTGGTTATGGCGCTACAGGAATGCTTTCTGGAGAACCAAATAATATAGATTTTCAAAATCAAGAACGATTAAGACAATTTTATTTGAGTTTAGATGTAGATTTAACACGAATAAAGACTAATTCTCATCTTTTAAAAACCTTTTTTTCGGTATTTAATAGCATTAAAATTCCATTTCCTGCATTAGAAATTAATAGTAGAGGTCGCGTAAACACTCATGCGTTGTACTTTTAACACGAGTTTAACTGCTTGATTTTCAATAATTAATAAAATATTGTATATTTGCACGCTGAAAATATTGACATTTAGTCAAGAATTAAAAGTATATGATAAAAAACAAAATTCAATTTCTATTATTATCTTTAAGTATAATAACACTAGTTATAGTGTCTTTACAAGAAGAATCTCAGTATAATGCTGATTTATCTTTATTATCAACAAAAGATATGCAATTAGACTACAACCTTTGTCGTGAATCTAATATGCAAATAGTAAAAAAAGAAAAAACGTTTACACCACATTTAGGACAATCATTAAATGCTTTTAAAGAAGTTTTAGGTTTTAAAGAATCTCAAAACGATTATTCTAAAGTAAATACTTTAGGTTATTTAGGAAAATACCAATTTGGACGTACGACATTGGAAATGATTGGAATTTACGATACTACCTTGTTTTTAAATACGCCAGAATTACAAGAAAAAGCATTTTTTGCAAATACAGAACGTAATAAATGGATTTTACGCAGAGACATAAAACGTTTTGCTGGAAAAAAAATTAATGGTGCTGTAATTACAGAATCTGGTATTTTAGCAGCAGCACATTTAGCTGGCCCAGGTAGCGTAAAAAAATATTTAAGAAGTTACGGAAAAGAAGCTTTTAGTGATGCTTTTGGAACAAGTATTAAATATTATATGAAGCGTTTTTCAGGCTTTGATACATCTTCTATTGTTCCAAACCAAAGACCCAAAGTAAGTTTAGATTCTGATCTTAATTTTTAGAGTTTATTTTTATTAGAAAAGTTCGTTTAAAGTGTTTTTCTATGATTTCGTTACGGAATTATACGAAGAGTTATTCAGTAGTAAATTGAAATATAGCAAAAATGAGAGGAATTTGTGTTAGAAAATTTCGCCGTAATGAATTATACACGCCTTTGTTGTAAGTAGTACTTTTTTATCTTAATTATTCTTATTAATATTTTTTATTGTTACTTCAAAGTTTTTCTAAATTTTGAATAATATATTAGTGCCTTTTGATGCTTTTTCATATTATAATTTTCCCAAATCGGTCAATTTGTATTTTTTCTCAAACTTGTTAATTAAGAGTTCTTTTGAAAGCCAAGAAATTGATGTTTGTAATTCTTTATGATTCGGAATTTCGTGATTGATTCCGTCCGAAACATTTGAGATTTCTTGAAAATTAACAGGTTCAGTTTCTGATGCTAAAGCAATTGATAAATAAATCAAAGATATAGTTTCTTCTTCTGTCATTTAAATTATTTCATACAGTTAATTCCGTTTGAGTGGTAATTCAGCAACTTACTAAATTCAGTTTGTCAAAATTCAGTCAATTTTTCAATTCCGTATTATTTATGTTTGAGGGATTTTCTCTATTACTTACAACAGCTAGTTAAAAAAAGTATAATAAAAAAATGAAAATATCAATTTTACCTATTTAACAATTCAACTAACTGTTGTTCAAAATCTATGGCAAACATATTAGCTTTAGGATTAATTATATTAGCATTTTTATCTACAATAAAAGCGTTATTTATAGGTCTTATAGCTAAAATATCTTTTGCTGTTTCAGGGTTTTTAAAGTGAAACTCGTTTTTATATTTAAATCTATTTTTTCGTAATATTTTAGCTTGTTCTCTACTACTTATATTATCTGTATTTATTGCAATAAATTCTACTTCAGGATATTTAATATTTAATTCTAATGCTTTTTTATGTGCATCAACCAGATGGTAATTATATTTATTACTCCAAAAGTAAATAATAGTTGGCTTAGAAATCACAGAACTTAATGTGACAGTATTATTCATTTTGTCAATTAAATCTATATTTGGTAATGAATAACCAGGCTTTAGCCTAGTATAAGAATTAACAATATTTGAAACTTTTTCTACACTTTCAGAATTTGTATTAATTTTTTTAAACGTATTTAAAACAGTTTCAAAATCTTTTACATCTTTAGAGTCGTTTAAAAATCGCATCATATAATAAAAAGATAAGTCATTTTTTATTTTTTCATTTTTTATTTTTTCATCAATTAAGTTAAGCTTGTCCAAATTATAATGTAAAGAATGGCTATTGTAAAAGCTGTCTTTAGAATGTTTGAAATGATTGGATAATGCAATGTTATTAAAGTGAAACCTTAGAAAAGATCTGTAAGGTTTATAATTTTGAAGCAGCGTATTATTATAATCTACGTTTTCTCTGTACTTATAGAAAGATGCATCTAGATCAGAAAATACATTAAATTCATCTTTATCAAAACGTGCAAAAGGATAAAACTCTTTACAATAATAATGATGATAAACAATATTACCTTCAGCAACTTTTAAGAATAATTGAGATAATTTATGTTTTTCTTGATAGATTTTTAATTTTTCTTCTTTTAATATTTTTATGCTATCCAATTTTGAAGAAAATAATTGAGGTTCTAATTGACTAATTTTAAGAATAAATTTTTCTTGAGCTTCGTTCTCTAAATATAAATCTATTAGATAATTGTTTTTTTTACTTCCAATACCAGAGTAGGTTAAAGATTCATCAAAATTAATTGTGTTTAGTAGAAAGGTTAGACTATCACCTTTTTCAATTAAAACAGATTGGGATTCTTTACCATCATAAAAGCTATATATTCCTGGTTTAAATGCTACAAATTTATGAATGAAAGTGTTTTTGTTATCTAAAGTCAAAGTATCTAAAGTAACATTATTTATATCTTGAAGTATTATAAAATTAGTATTAGGATTTAACACAACACCACCAAAAAAGGTTTCATCGCTAATAGATGTTACGTTTTTACAAGCAATAAAACATATTGTTGCCGTGATTAAAGTAAGTATGGTAATTTTTAGTTTCAAAGTATTCTAATATAAATGTGTTTAACAAATTTAATTTAATGATTTAATTTTGTTGTTAAAGCGCTGTTAAATCTTAATATAACTAAGTTTATAGTATAAATTTAAAGGCTTTTTTCTACTTTTGCATCAAATTCACTTTAATATCTTTTTTTGAATAAAATATTTTAAAAGTGAGTTCATTTAAAAGCGATTACTAATACTTTAAAAACTAAAAATAAGCATGTTATCAGTTTCTAATCTATCTGTTCAATTTGGGAAACGTGTCCTTTTTGATGAAGTTAATACCACTTTTAATAACGGAAATTGTTATGGAATTATTGGTGCCAATGGTGCTGGAAAATCTACATTTCTTAAAATTATTTCTGGATTACAAGAGCCAACTTCTGGTCACGTACATTTAGAAACTGGAAAACGTATGTCGGTTTTAACACAAGACCACAACAAACACGATACAGATACAGTTTTAGAAACGGTTTTAAAAGGTAACAAACCACTTTACAAATTAAAGTCTGAAATTGATGCTTTATATGCTGATTATACAGATGAGAATGCTGATAAAATTGGTGAGTTACAAGTGAAATTTGAAGAAATGAATGGTTGGAATGCAGATAGCGATGCTGCTTCAATGCTTTCTGGTTTAGGGATAAAAGCCGATCATCATTATACTTTAATGGCAGATTTAGATGGTAAACAAAAAGTACGTGTCTTATTAGCACAAGCACTTTTTGGAAATCCAGATGTATTAATTATGGATGAACCTACCAACGATTTAGATTACGAAACTATAGGTTGGTTAGAAAATTTCTTAGCAAATTATGAGAATTGTGTTATTGTTGTATCTCACGATAGACACTTTTTAGATGCAGTCTGTACACATATTTCAGATATTGATTTTGCGAAAATTAACCATTACTCAGGAAACTATACCTTTTGGTATGAGTCATCTCAATTAGCTGCAAGACAACACGCACAGCAAAACAAAAAAGCCGAAGAAAAAAAGAAAGAATTAGAAGAATTTATTCGTCGTTTCTCTGCTAATGTTGCAAAATCTAAGCAAGCAACTAGTAGAAAGAAAATGATTGATAAGTTGAATATTGAAGATATTAGACGTACCAGTAGACGTTATCCAGCTATTATTTTTGAGCGAGATAGAGAAGCTGGAGATCAAATTTTAAATGTTGAAGGATTATCTGCTTCAACAGATGGCGAAATTCTTTTTAAAGACATAGATTTAAATTTAGCAAAAGGCGATAAAGTGGTTTTGTTCTCTAGAGATTCTAGAGCAACAACAGCATTTTATCAAATTTTAAATGGTAATATTAAAGCAAATTCTGGTAAATTTAATTGGGGCGTAACAACAACACAATCCTATTTACCTTTAGATAATAGTGCTTTTTTTACAGACGAAACTTTAACTTTAGTTGATTGGTTGAGACAATGGGCTCAAACTGAAGAAGAGCGCGAAGAAGTAAATATTAGAGGCTTCCTTGGTAAAATGATTTTTAGTGGTGAAGAAGCTCTGAAAACTTGTAATGTTTTATCTGGAGGAGAAAAAGTACGTTGTATGTTATCTAGAATGATGATGACAAGAGCAAACGTACTACAATTAGACGAACCAACAAATCACTTAGATCTTGAAAGTATTACTGCTTTTAACAACTCCTTAAAGAATTTTAAAGGTTCTATGTTGTTTACAACGCATGATCACGAGTTTGCACAAACGGTTGCAAATAGAGTTGTAGAGTTAACTCCAAATGGTGTTATAGATAGATACACAACGTTTGATGAGTATATGCAAGACAAGAAAATTAAAGAGTTACGAGATAAAATGTATACGATATAATAGCTTAAACTTTTATTTTTTCTGAAAGATTTAATTAATATTTTTAATAAATAAACCTCCAAAACTAACAGTTTTGGAGGTTTTTTTATTTAGAAAAAATTTAAACTTATTCTTTAGATAAGCTTTTCATTTCCGTTTCAATCATATTATAAAACTGGTCTATTTTTGGAAGAATTAAAATCTTGGTTCTCCTGTTTGTTGATTTGTTTGCAGCCGAATTATTTTCTACTAAAGGTACATAACTACTACGTCCAGCAGCAATTAACTTATCTGGAGCAACACCTAAATCTTGTAAAGCTCTAACAATTGCAGTACTACGTTTTACACTTAAATCCCAGTTGTCTATTAAAACACCACGAGAATAAGGATCGCTATCTGTATGTCCTTCAACCATAGCTTCAAAATTTGGTTTTCCATTTATAACCGTTGCAACTTTAGCTAAAATGTTTTTTGCTTTTTCGGTAATATCGTAGCTTCCGCTTTTAAATAATAGCTTGTCCGATAATGAGATAAAAACAACGCTTTTTTCTACATTAATCTGAATATCTTCATCGTCCAAACCAACTTCTTTTTTTAAGCTACTTACTAATGCAAGTGTAACACTATCTTTTTTAGTTAACGCATCTTGTAATCTTGATATTTTTAAATCTTTTTCTTTTAAACTTTCTAAAGATTTTTCAAGATTACTAGCGCCTTTAGACGTTAAAACCGTCATATCTTTCGAACTCTGAATTAAATCTTGATTAGTAGCTTTTAAATCTGCTAAACGAGCTTCTAATTGTTTTCCTCTTGCAGAAGCAGCAGCTTCGTCAGATAAACATTTATTTAGTTTTACCGTAGCAGAGTTTAATTGATCTTTAGTGGTTTTATGTCTGGCTTCTAAAGCCGCAAATTCTTTTTTAGAAACACAAGAACTTAATATAAGTAGAGCTGAAAAGCTCATTAAAACAATTTTTTTCATAATTTAGGATATTGGGTTAATTTCAATCAAAAATAAGAGAAGTTTAAATTATAGTATAATGTTTAACAAAACTTTGACTAAAACCTTAAAATTGACTAAAAAACCGCTTTTTTTGAACATAATAACTCCAAACAATACTTTTTAATCCGTAATAGTTACTTTTTTGTTGAAGTGATTTTCGTTGTTTCAATAATCTTGGCAAAGCACTATAGAAACTAAAATGAGCCTTTAAAACTGAAATAAGATGTTTTGGTTTAAATTTAAATAAGAATTTTATAGCTGCTATGCCATCTAAAGTCAACCTTGCAAAGATTAAAGGAACTAATAATCCTTTAGAATTTTTTACTAGAGTAAAAAGGCTATTTCTAAAATTTAGATATGTTTTTTTAGGATTTGTAGCACTTAATGTTGCGCCACCAACATGATATACTAAAGAATCTTGATTGTATTTTGTACTATATCCTAAATTAAAAACACGCCAACATAAGTCTATTTCTTCAAAGTGAGCAAAGTAAGATTCATCAAATCCATTAAGTTCTTCAAAAACATACTTTCTAATAAAAAAGCATGCGCCTGAAGCCCAAAATATTGTATCTGATTTATATTGGTTTTGATCTGTTTCTATAGTGTTAAAAACACGACCTCTGCAATACGGGTAACCTAAAGCATCTATAAATCCACCAGCTGCACCAGCATATTCAAAGTGAGTTTTCTTTTTGTAATCTAATATTTTTGGTTGAATTATAGCTGTGTTTTCTTCTATAGAGAATTGTTGTTCTATTGAATTTAACCAGTTCTCTGATACTTCAACATCACTATTTAAAAGACAATAAATGGGTTCTTTTACTTGCTTTAAAGCATCATTATAACCTTTTGCATAGCCTCCATTATTAATATTTTCTATAATAGTTACACTTGGGTAATTTGTTTTAATAAATGTAATAGAATTATCTGTAGAAGCATTGTCTGCAACATAAATTTTTGCGCCTTTAGAATGTTTTATCACAGATGGTAAAAACTGCTCTAAAAGTGATTTTCCGTTCCAATTTAATATTACTATTGCTATGTTCAATATATGTTTGTTAAGTTTATTATTTGTTTTTAACTAATTTTTAGATGCTATTTTATTCAATTTAAAAGCTAAATAAGCTATCCATCCAAAAATAAACAAACTTGCTATTCTCTGAGTTAATCCTCTATAATTAGATGGATCTAATCCAACAAGCATTGACCATAAATAGATGAAAATTATAAATCCACAAACTAACGAAATTGTAAAGAATTGTTTTTCTAATATTTCAGATTTTAGTTCGTAGCAAGCCACAAAAGGTAAAATCATAAGCGTTAAACCAATACCATAAAATCCGTGCATAATTGTTCCCATTGGAAATAATCCATTAGAAACCATTGATATTCCAAAAATGGTTAATAAAACGCTCGTAATATAAAATTTCTTAAAGTTAAATATAATTCCAATAGCTAATACAATACAAGAAAGTCCAGTTAATATAGCGCCAATATTTAGAATCCTTATTGCTGTACCAAAGTCAGTAATAGTAATTTCGCTGGCGTGTTGTGATATTAAATTATAGCCATCTACTAAACTTCCAGAAATAAATACAGGAATAAAAAATAGAATAGGAATTATAATGGCTTGCTTTATTAAGTTTTTCATTTTTATAAATTCAATTAAATCAGATAGTTACAAACCGTAATCTGGAATATCTTCTAAAAACTGATAACGTTCGTTTATAAAATCCATTTCGCAGTAATAATGATCTAATCCATTGGTAACCATTAAATAAGTAGCGTTTAACTTTAAATTATATTGTGCTACTTGATCAAATGTACTCTGATTAATTTTAATTTTTGGTGCTTTACATTCTACAATTAGAAAAATACTACCATCTGGGTTAAAAACAACAATATCGTAACGCTTTTTTAAATCGTTTATAATAAGCTCTTTTTCAACGTTTATTAATGATTTAGGGTAGTTTTTATGCTGAATTAAATACTGTACACAATGTTGTCTTACCCATTCTTCGGGTTGAAGAATGATAAATTTTTTACGAATTTCATCAAATATGGCGACTTTATTTTCACTATTTTTGAATCGAAATGTATATTGTGGAAAATTTAATTGGTGCATTTAAAATTTACTTATCTCAGTAAAGGTAAAGCACAAGATTTAAATTACAAATATGTAGCTGAATTTAATTCAACTAAAACCGAAATCATTGGAAGACGTAAAACAGATAGTAACAGATATTAAGCAGAAAAACTTAAAACCTATTTATATTTTAATGGGTGAAGAAGCTTATTATATTGATAAAATTTCAGATTTTATTGAAGCTAACGTCTTGTCCGAAGAAGAAAAAGGGTTTAACCAAATGGTAATGTATGGTAGAGATGTAACTATAGAAGATGTTGTTGGACAAGCCAAGCGTTTTCCTATGATGGCAGAATATCAAGTCGTTATTGTAAAGGAAGCACAAGATTTATCTAGAAGTATAGATAAGTTATCTGCTTATGCTAAAAATCCGCAACCAACTACTATTTTGGTGATTTGTTATAAATATAAAAAGATTGATAAACGTAAAGCACTATATAAAGAAGCTAAAAAAACAGGTGTTGTTTTTGAAAGTAAAAAACTTTACGAGAATAAAATTCCAGATTGGATAAGACGCGTTTTGTCGCCTAAAAATTATACTATAGAACCTAAAGCCTCAATTATGTTGGGCGAGTTTTTAGGAACCGATTTAAGTAAAATAAATAATGAGTTAGAAAAACTTCAAATTGTATTACCTGTTGGTACTCAAATTACAGCACAACATATTGAAGAAAATATTGGAATAAGTAAAGATTATAATAATTTTGAGCTACAGAAAGCTATTGGAGTTAAAAATAAAACGAAGGCTTTTAAAATAGTACATTATTTTGGCGAAAACCCAAAGGACAATCCAATGGTTGTAACGGTTTCTATTTTGTTTAATTACTTTTCTCAATTGTTAAAATTACACGGCTTGTCTGATAAAAATCCAAGAAATGTTGCGTCTAAACTTGGTGTGAATCCATATTTTGTAAATGATTATTTATCGGCAGCAAAATATTACCCTATGCGTCAAGTAAGTCAAGTAATTGGAACGATAAGAGAATTTGATTTAAAGAGTAAAGGTGTAAATGCTAATGCAGTTCCACAAGGCGATTTACTTAAGGAAATGTTGGTTAGAATTATGGGATAATATTTTTTTATTAACCTAAATTTTCAATTTCTTCGTTATAATCGTATTGTAAATCTTCGTGAAGTTTTACTATTTTTTTAGTAATCATTTCTATTTGTTTCAAATATATGTTTTGAAGTGTTGTGTTGTTTGAAATTGAAGGTCTAAATGCTTTTAGTTTTTTACAAAAATAGAGTAGAAGCTCCACTTCGGTTTCTTTAACATTAGAATAACGAATAAATTTTTTAGTACTTCTTTGTATTTTGCGTACACTTTTTTTTATGTGATAATAATTGTTAGAACCAATTTCAGAAAACTGATTATCTATAAACTCTTTAACTGTATTTATATAGGTTTCTTCACTTTCAGACTCAAATAATAAATAGGTTAGAAGTTCTTTGTTTTCGGTTTTAAAACGTGCTAAACGTAAACACAGTTCCTGTAATTCTTCTGGCGATTTATGTTTTAATTCCTTTCTAATAGTTACAACAGATTCTGCTTTCATTGTGTTTTTTAATATTAGAATTATTTATTGTATAATAATTGTTCGTGAAAGCCACCTATATTTAAATTGTAATCTACAAAGTGAATTTCATAAATCCAAAATCGTTCTTCTCCATTAATATCTTTTACAGACATTAATAAATTATTATTAGGATGGATATAATTAATTTCTTCTTCGCCAAGAATTTTTTCGTGTGGAAAATTACCAATTAAATGACCGCAGTGCTCATTTCCGTATTCCCAGCCATATTTTTTTGCTAAACCTTTAGTGTAATTGTAAAAATCTGCACCAGTTAATGTTGCTTTGTTTTTTAAGTAATAGTTTTTTCCTTCTTTCCATGCTAGTTCTACGTCTCTTTTAAGTTTTAATTTCTTTTCGTTATGTCCAATTACATATGTTTTTCCAATGTCTGCTTCCCAATTTTCAAATACAGGTCCAAAATCAAAAAACATAATATCGTCTTTTTGAATGGTTAAATTAATTGGGTTTTCTTTATATGGAAGTAATGTGTTTTTTCCAGCTCTTACAATTCGTTTGTGCCAAAATTTTTTAATACTAAAAAGTTCAAATGCTAAGTTAAAAACTTCAGTGTTTAATTGATGTTCTGTTTTACCAGCAATAACAAGATTTCTATTTTCTATTTCTTGAAATAATAATTCAGCTTTTTTTTCAGCTTCAATTAATTCATTTAACGGATCTAACATATTAATTTGTTTTAAGCTAACAATATATAAAGACTTTTAAGTATTAGTAGGTAACACCTAATTTAATTTTTTTAGATAACATTTAGTTCATTAAAATAAAAAAAGACGTTTTAGTAAAAAAACGTCTTTAAATTTATAATAATATGTTATTATCTTAATTGTGGAAAATCTGTTGGATTAACTTCTGTAAATACGTTGTAAACAGCTTCAAAAACATCTTCTATACTTGGTTTAGAGAAATAATCTCCATCTGTTCCGTATGCTGGTCTGTGCTCTTTAGCAGTTAAAGTTAATGGTTTACTGTCTAAATGTTTGTAAGCGTTTTGTGTGTTTAAAATTTTGTCTAAAATAAAAGCACTTGCGCCACCAGAAACATCTTCGTCAATTACCATTAAACGGTTTGTTTTAGCAACACTTTTAACTATATCGTGGTTTATGTCAAATGGCAATAAACTTTGTACATCTATAATCTCTACATTAATGCCAACTTCCAATAATTGTTTAGCTGCATCTTGTATAATTCTTAAAGTAGAGCCGTAAGACACTAAAGTAATTTCTGTTCCTTCTTTAATAGTTTCTACAACGCCAAGTGGTGTTTTATACTCACCAGAATTGGTTGGCATTTTTTCTTTTAAACGATAACCATTTAAACATTCTACAACAATTGCAGGCTCATCACTTTCTAAAAGTGTATTATAGAAACCAGCAGCTTTAGTCATATTTCTTGGGACTAAAACGTGAACACCACGCACTAAATTAATTATTCCGCCCATTTGAGATCCAGAATGCCAAATACCTTCTAATCTATGTCCACGAGTTCTAATAATTAATGGTGCTTTTTGTCTTCCTTTTGTACGGTAACGTAAGGTTGCTAAATCATCACTAATAATTTGTAAAGCATATAAAATATAATCTAAATACTGAATTTCTGCAATTGGACGTAAGCCACGCATTGCCATTCCAATACCTTGACCTAAAATAGTAGCTTCTCTAATTCCTGCATCTGCAACACGTAATTCGCCATATTTTTCTTGTAAACCTTCTAACCCTTGATTTACATCTCCAATAGCTCCAGCATCTTCACCAAAAATTAAGGCCTCAGGATATTTATTAAAAATAGCATCAAAGTTTTCTCTAATTACAACTCTACCATCTACATCTTCTGCTTTGGTATCAAATTGTGGTAAAACTTCTTTTATCGCTGATGCTTTAGAATCTGAATCGTTATATAAGTCTGAAGAGTATTTTGGTTGAATGGTCT
Source organism: Mesoflavibacter sp. (assembly GCA_034110465.1). Taxonomy (GTDB): domain Bacteria; phylum Bacteroidota; class Bacteroidia; order Flavobacteriales; family Flavobacteriaceae; genus Aurantibacter. The sequence goes on along the minus strand of JAWUZD010000010.1, from coordinate 71,388 downwards.
CAAAATAAGAATTTATCCAACTTTTAAGCGCTTCTTTTTCTGTTGAATTTTCTTTTGCAACATAACGTAATACTTGTCTTGCTGCAGATAATATATCTTTTCGGTTAGGTTCTTTAGATGTTTCTAACGTATTAATTAATTTATCTATAAATACTTTATTTTCGCTACTATTAGCAACCGATTTTAAAACATCTAGAGCAGATGTTTGTTCTGATAGAATAGGATTTAAGAAGTTAGACCAAGCGGCTTTTTTACCATCGCGGACTTGTTTTTTTATGTCTTTATCTATTACATCTAATTCTTCTACTGTTGCAAAATTATTAGCTAATACAAATTCACGGAATTTTACATTACAATCAAATTCGCGTTCCCAAGCTAATCTTTCTTCATTTTTATAACGCTCATGAGATCCAGAAGTAGAATGTCCTTGTGGTTGAGTCAATTCGTTAACGTGAATTAAAACAGGTACGTGTTCTGTTCGAGCAATTTCTGATGCTTTGTGGTATGTTTCCATTAATGTTGGATAATCCCAACCTTTAACGTTTAATATTTCGTAACCTTTAGCATTTTCATCTCGTTGGAAACCTCTTAATATATCTGATATGCTTTCTTTTGTTGTTTGATGTTTTGCATGAACTGAAATTCCATATTCGTCATCCCAAACACTCATTACCATAGGAACTTGTAAAACACCAGCAGCGTTAATTGTTTCAAAAAATAAACCTTCACTAGTACTTGCGTTTCCAATAGTTCCCCAAGCGACTTCATTTCCTTCCTTAGAAAAATTAGTGGTATCTATTCCTTCTACATTTCTGTAAATTTTAGATGCTTGTGCTAAACCTAAAAGTCTTGGCATTTGTCCGGCAGTAGGAGAGATATCTGCACTAGAATTTTTCTGAGCAGTTAAATCTTTCCAATTTCCATTTTGATCTAAACTTTGCGTTGCAAAATGTCCGCCCATTTGTCTTCCTCCAGACATTGGTTCCTGCTCTAAATTGGTGTTACCGTATAATCCAGCAAAAAAGCTTTCAATATCTAATGCTCCAATTGCCATCATAAAGGTTTGATCTCTGTAATAACCAGATCTAAAATCTCCATTTTTAAAAGCTTTTGCTAATGCTAATTGTGGTATTTCTTTACCGTCACCAAAAATACCAAATTTAGCCTTACCGGTTAACACTTCTCTACGTCCTAAAAGACTACATTCTCTACTGGTAACAGCAAGTTTATAATCGTTTATAATTTCGGTTTTAAAGTCGTTAAAAGATAATTCTTCTTTTGAAGTTGTTTTGGTTTGCATAGACTTAAAGTTTAGTACACAAATTTAGTGAATTAAAGTTGTTTTTACAACGTTGAAAAATCTTAAATAATTATTAATATGTTAATTAAAGAACGGTTTTTATAACAATTTTGATTAAAAATTGAAAAAATGTGCTTTTTGATATGAATTATTTAATTTGAATTTTATCTTTCTGTTTGAAGATTAGATATTTAAAAGTTTGTTTTTTTAATCAAAAAATCAGAGTGGTTTATGGTGAAGGAATAGCAACGATTTTTCTATTATTTTAATTAGATTTGAATTTTTTAGAATCTATTTATGAAAAATATAGTTGTTTTATTGATTTTACTATTTACTTTATTTTGTAGTAGTCAAGAATTAGAAAAGTCTAATGAATCTTTTCAAGCTCCAATTCCATTAGAGCTAATGGTTGGAAATAATTATAGTCTTTACCAAATGACTGTTTCTAAACAATTAACTCCAGGTAATAAGTTTGGATTTTTTAATTTACTATCATATGAAATAGATTACGTAGAGTCAACTCCTGATATTTATTTTATACAATCTGTTTTTACCTATAATATTAATAATAATTTTAATGTTGGTGCTGGAGCAAATTTAAAATCATTTGAAAGTTTTAATCCAATTGTATGGAGTTCATATTCAGTTTTTAATGATAAAATTGGATTTATTTTACAACCAAGTATTGAATTAAGTAAAAATGGCGTTGCAGAATTATTCTCTTTATTTGAATGGCATCCAGTTAGTCAAAATAAACTTAGTCCTTATTTTAGAGTTCAAGCTTTGTTTGGACGTAATAATAAGCATGTTTTTAGTTATCATTATTGGAGATTAGGAGCACAATATAATATGTTTCGTTTTGGAGCTGCAATAAATGTCCAATACATTGGTGAAAACACAATTAGTAATACTAATTTAGGCGGTTTTGTTAGTGTACTAATAAATTAATACCAACGTCTAGTAAATAGACCTAATAAAGTTTTTGGAGATAAAGTCACTTTAAAACGGATGCGATCTCCATAGTTTTTTTCGCCAATTTCCCAACCTAAACTAGAATGTACGGGAAAGTAAAGCTCAAAATAATCTTCTACTAAATTTAAACGAATACCAGAATCGTATACAAATGTTGGTTTAAAACCTTTGTTATTAACCATTCCAACATCTCCATAAGCCATTACATAGCGCCAAATAGTTGTACTGGTGTTAACTGTTGTAATCCATTGATTTGCAAAAGGAGTGCTTAATCTAGACTTAAATCCACCTTCTGAAGTTATTAATTGCTGACTTAATAAACCTTCGGTTTCGCTTCTTCCTATATAATCGTAATCAAATAAGTAATCTGATGGTCTGTCAAGAGCAAAACTAAAAAAGTCTGAATCATTTGCTGTTTTATTGTATAAGAATGCACCAGAATATAAGCGTACATTAAACTGTCTATTGCTTTCTGTTAATTTTCTATACTGAATACTAGCCGTTACTTTACCAAAGTCTTTTGCAATTTGTAAACCAGTTCCCCAAGAAAATGTATTTTTCAAATTGAGATCAGATTCACCATAACTGGCATTAAATACGCTGTATTTGGGTTCGCCTATAGTTTCAAATTCTCCAGTTGGATCAACATCTCTAGAAACAGTTACATATCTAAATATTAATCGTCTAGAATAATTATCTCTTAAATCTTCTTGATTTCTAAAACTAAAAATCAAATATGGATTGTAAGTATAATAAGATAGGTTAGGAGCGTAATTAAAATACTCTCCAGAAAAACCAATTTTAGTTTTAAAGTTAGCTTCGTTTTCCTTTAAAAAATTATAAACTAATGAACCACTTCCAACAAATTGTTTACTTTTTGTAGCGTATAATGGACTAATTCTATACAAAAAACGTTTACTTAAAATGGTTTTGTTATATAATTTAGGACCAATAGTTACTCCATCATAAAAATTATATTCTACTTCTGGCATAAAATATATTTGATTATAATTTGGATTTTCTATGTCTTTGAATAGTTTAAGTTGTAAAGGTTTATTAAATAATCCTTTTACATTCTTAAAGTTATTACGCATATTAAAATCTGGAAATGTATTTTCATGGTTTATAGCAAATCTTGTTTGACCGTTGTTTCCAACTACAATAGTGGTGTCTCCTTTAAATCCTGTAAGCCATTTTTTATTTAGAACACTATCTTTTTCTAAGCCATAAAAAGATAATGGCATTTTAGAATTGCGTAAATTTTTAAGTGTAATATGTATAGAGTCATCTTTAGTTTTTACACGTTTAATCTTGTAATCTATTTTATTATTTGTAGCAATATATTCATCAAAAAACCAATTAATATTTTTAGTAGTAGACTTAGCTAAAATTGTTTTGATAGAACTAGAAGTTATCGGTTTTAGTTTTGATGTTTTAACAAAATTAAAAAGCGTTGAGTCAATAATATTTTCTCCAACAAAATCATTTAAATAGTTTAGTCCTGTACCAGCTTTATATTTATTAGAAATATTTTTATTGAATTTTATTAAAGAATCTTTAGCCATTCCAACTGGTTGATCTATTGCAGAACGCGCCATATGTAAGTACAAAAAGTTATACTGGTCATTAAATTTTAAGTCTGCTGCATGAAAACTACGAACTCCCCAAACATTAGCTAAATCGCCTAATATTTTAGTGTTTGGATAGTAAGTTTCAGCATATTTCATTAAAACATAAGTCTGAATACCATCTATAATCCATTGATTTTTTCTTGGGTTTATTAATAATGTGTTTTCTAAATAATTTCTAAGAGATAATTTCAAAATTTTAAATTCATATTGAAATGTATTCTGAAAAGGTCTAATAAAATCTGGTAATAAGTTTAAACCATAAATAGGTTCATTTTTATAATCTATGTAGGATAATAACATTTTTTTATTTGGATAATCTCCAAATAAGTTCGTTATATATTTTGCTACTTTATCATTAATAACTGCAGTTTCAAAATCGCTTAGTTTTTCAACATCTACGTTGCTAACAATAGTATAAAAATCGGTCTCAACAGTATTGTATTTTTCTTCCTTTACTAAAGATAGTTTGTCACTTAAAATGTTTTTACCAGATAGTATCGTCGTATTTATGGCTTCTGAATTATTTTCACTTTCAATATCTAGAGCTGAAATTAAACGATAAGATTTTGGATATTTGAAATTTAAATTAATAGTATAAGGTGATGTAAATTGATCATTCAAATCTTTATTACTATAATACTGCCAATTACCGTCATAAAAAGCAGGAACTATAAGCCAATACCTTAAGTGATAATCGTTATTAGAAGAAACTCCATAGCGGGTAAATTTATCATTTTGAATTTGTAAGGTATATTCTAAATGAATTGAAACATTTGAGTTAGCCTCTAATGGCTTTTTTAAATTAATTTTAATAACATCAATTTGATTTTCTAAACGTTGAAAATCTATATTTTGTTTATTGATAGTTACTTTTGAAATGGAAGTTTCTCCTCTATCATCATCTTTAGCAAAATGAAACGTATTTTTAAATTCTTCTGCAAATCTATTTGCTAAAGGTGTGTTTTTAGCGGAATAACTATGAGTCCAATCTTGAAGATAAATTTCGTTTAAAGTATCTGAAGTCGAATTATTAAATACCAAATCTTGAGCAATTGTAATTGTTTTATTTTCGGGATGTAATTCCGCAGATATTTTAATACTATTCTGACTTATTCCTAAATTTAAAAGAAGCCCTAAAACTAGAAATAAAACGTGTTTTTTGTTCAAAAGATAAAGAGATTTTTATAAGACTTGTTACTTAAAATGCCGCATATTATTTTGAACTAATATGCGGACATTACAAGTATTCCTTAAATAAGATGATATAATTTTAAAACGTTGCGTTAAAATTTAGAAATTAGGGCTTAAGACTGCAGAATCGTAGAATGTATTAAGAATTGCGACAACTTCTTCTTCAGTATCTACCAAATGTATTAAATCTAAATCTTTAGCGCTAATATTTTCAAATTGTTCTAACAATGTAGATTTAATCCAATCCATTAAACCAGACCAGAAATCTGTTCCAACTAAAATAATTGGGAATTTTTCAATTTTATGTGTTTGAATTAGTGTAATAGCTTCAAAAAGTTCATCTAAAGTTCCAAATCCACCAGGCATAACAACAAATCCTTGAGAATATTTTACAAACATGACTTTACGAACAAAAAAGTAATCGAAATCTAAACTTTTTCCTTTATCTATATAAGGATTGTCATGTTGCTCAAAAGGTAACTCAATGTTTAATCCAACTGATGTTCCTCCTGCTAAATGTGCTCCTTTATTACCAGCTTCCATAATTCCTGGTCCTCCACCAGTAATTACACCAAATCCTGCATCTACAATGCTTTTGGCCATACTTTCTGCTAATTTGTAATATTTATGATCTGGTTTAGTTCTTGCAGAACCGAAAATAGAAACACAAGGACCAATTGAACTCATTTTTTCAAACCCGTTAACAAACTCTCCCATTATTTTAAACAATGCCCAAGAATCGTTTGTTTTTATTTCGTTCCAACCTTTATGATGTTTTTCTGATCTCATTATATATGTTTTTTATAATATTAAATCCTTTTTTATTCATTCTTAACGAATCAACAAAATACGACTTGCTAAAATAGGTTTTTTTTAAGTTTTAGCAATTTTTTAAAAAGGAGTAATTTATTCTAATTCTAATTTTAAAAATCGTGCGGTATGACTGGTTTTGTGTTTAGCAACTTCTTCTGGTGTTCCTTTTGTTAAAATCTCTCCGCCACCTTTTCCGCCTTCAGGACCAACATCTATTATGTAATCAACGGTTTTAATCACATCTAAATTATGTTCAATAATTACAACTGTATTTCCTTTATCTGCTAATTTATTTAAAACAATCATTAAAACACGAATATCTTCAAAGTGTAAACCTGTTGTAGGTTCGTCTAAAATATAGAATGTGTTTCCTGTATCTCGTTTACTTAATTCTGTGGCTAATTTTATGCGTTGTGCTTCGCCACCAGAAAGCGTTGTGCTTTGTTGTCCTAATGTAATATAGCCTAAACCAACATCTTGTATGGTTTTAAGTTTTCTGTAAATTTTAGGAATATTCTCAAAGAAATCTACACCATCATCTATAGTCATATTTAAAACATCACTAATACTTTTTCCTTTATACCTGATTTCTAAAGTTTCACGATTAAAACGTTTTCCTTGGCAAGTTTCGCATTCTACATAAACATCTGGCAAGAAATTCATTTCAATAACTCGTAATCCGCCACCTTGACACGTTTCGCATCTTCCGCCTTTTACATTAAAACTGAATCTTCCAGGTTTATAACCACGAATCATAGCTTCTGGAACTTTAGCAAAAAGACTTCTTACTTCATCAAATGTTTTAGTATATGTTGCTGGGTTACTTCTTGGTGTTCTTCCAATTGGCGACTGATTAATATCAATCACTTTATCTATATGTTCTAATCCTTTAATGCTTTTGTATGGCATTGGTTTTTTAACGCCATTAAAATAATATGCATTTAAAATAGGGTAAAGCGTTTCGTTAATTAAGGTGCTTTTTCCACTTCCAGAAACACCAGTTACACCAATCATTTGACCAAGTGGTAACTTTATAGAAACATTTTTTAAATTATTTCCGGTACAACCTTTTAGTTCTAAAAAGTTCCCATTGCCTTCACGTCGTTTTTTAGGAATTTCTATTTTCTTTTTACCTGTAATATAATCTGCTGTAAGTGTATTTTCCTTTATTAAATCTTTAGGTTTTCCTTGACTAATAATTTCGCCTCCATATTTCCCTGCAAATGGTCCAATATCTATAACGTGATCTGCACGTTCTATCATATCTTTATCATGTTCTACAACAATTACAGAGTTTCCAATATCGCGTAAAGATTCTAAAGAATTAATTAACTTTTCATTATCTCGTTGGTGTAATCCAATGCTTGGTTCATCTAGAATATATAAAACACCAACTAATTGTGATCCAATTTGTGTTGCTAATCTAATACGTTGCGCTTCTCCACCAGAAAGTGATTTAGAGCTTCGGTTAAGTGATAAATAATTTAGACCAACATCTAATAAGAATTGAAGTCTTGAGTTAATTTCTTTTATTACTTCTTCGGTAATTATAGTTTGAGATGTAGATAGGTATTTTGGTAGTTTTTTAAACCAATCTGCTATATCAACAATATCTAAATTGGCTAATTCCGATATGTTTTTACCATTAACTTTAAAATATAACGATTCTTTACGTAATCGTGAACCATTGCAAACAGGACAGTTAACTTTGTCCATATAATCTTTTGCCCAACGTTTTAAAGAAGTGGATTCTGCATTTTCGTACTGACTTTCTATAAAATTAGCAACACCTTCAAAATCTATATTGTAATCTCTAGCAACACCAAGTGCTTTAGAATTAATAGTGAATTTTTCGTTCCCACCATACATAATAATTTGCTGAGCTTCTTTTGGAATTGTCTTAAAAGCATCAGTTAATTTAAAGTTATATTTAGTTGCTATAGTCTCTAGTTGCTTAAAAATCCAAGTTTGTTTAGCTTCACCCAAAGGAGCAATAGCTCCATTTTGAATTGATAACTTATCATCTGGAATAATTTTATCTGTGTTTACCTGATATAACTCTCCAATTCCATTACAATTTTGACAAGCGCCTTTTGGCGAGTTAAAAGAGAAGTTATTAGGTTCTGGATTAGGATATGAAATCCCAGAACTTGGGCACATTAAATTTCTACTAAAATAACGTGCTTCTTGAGTATCTTGATCTATAACTAATAAGACATCTTCGCCATGATACATTGCTGTATTTATACTTTCGTCTAACCGTTTGTTGTTATCTTGAGAATCGTCAATTTTTAAACGATCTATAACAATTTCAATGTCGTGCATTTTATAGCGATCTAGTTTCATTCCTTTAACTAAATCTTTTATTTCGCCATCTGTACGGACTTTTACAAAGCCTTGTTTAGCAATTTGCTCAAATAATTCACGGTAATGACCTTTTCGAGAACGAACAACTGGAGCTAAAATATTTATACGTTTGCCTTGATAACTTTCGGTAATTAATGTTTTAATCTGCTCATCGTTATAGCTTACCATTTTTTCACCACTATTATAACTGTAAGCATCGCTTGCGCGTGCAAAAAGTAAACGTAGGAAATCGTAAATTTCTGTAATAGTTCCAACCGTAGATCTTGGCGATTTACTAGTCGTTTTTTGTTCTATAGCAATTACTGGAGACAAACCATCAATTTTATCAACATCTGGTCGTTCTAATCCGCCTAAAAATTGTCTAGCATAGGCAGAAAACGTTTCTATATAACGTCTTTGTCCTTCCGCATAAATGGTATCGAATGCTAAAGATGATTTTCCAGAACCCGAAAGTCCAGTTATTACCACTAGTTTTTCTCTAGGAATGGTAACATCTATGTTTTTTAAGTTATGGACTCTTGCGCCTTTAACTTCTATGTTTTCTTCAAAATTTGTCATATCAAAGCAAAGCAGTAAAGGTACATTTTTAAATGATGAATTTGAAATACGATTATGTTAGAGTTTTGTTATTTATTTAAAATAGGGACGCTTTAATTTTCAAGATATAAACGAGAAGATAAATTTGTTTAACAAGATGATATGAATGCGTTTGAATGTTTTATATCGGCATTTAAAATAAGTTAGTTTAAATAAGCTAGAAAGTCAAGTTTTATAAAATAGAAATAAAAAAAGCATCCGTTTTTAAAAATGAATGTTTTTTTTGTGTTTAAAATAGATTATTCTCTAATCTTCTTCCTACGTAACTCAAAATTTTGTCCTAAATAAACTTTTCTAACCATTTCGTCGCTTGCTAAATCTTCAGGAACTCCAGCTTTTAGAATACTTCCTTCAAACATTAAATACGTTCTGTCGGTAATAGCTAAGGTTTCTTGCACGTTATGGTCTGTAATAAGTATACCAATGTTCTTTTTGGTTAACTGCGCTACAATACGTTGTATATCTTCTACAGCAACTGGATCTACACCAGCAAAAGGTTCGTCTAATAAAATAAAGTTAGGATCTGTTGCTAAAGCTCTAGCAATCTCTGTTCTACGTCTTTCTCCACCAGATAATAAATCGCCACGACTTTTTCTAATATGTCCTAAGCTAAATTCATCTATAAGTTCTTCCATCTTATCCAATTGCTGCTTTTTAGACAACTTGGTTAATTGTAAAACACTTAAAATATTATCTTCAATACTTAGTTTTCTAAAAACCGACGCTTCTTGTGCTAAATAGCCAATACCGTGTTGTGCACGTTTGTACATTGGATAATCTGTAATATCGGTATTGTCTAAATAAATTTTTCCAGCATTAGGTTTCACTAGACCAACAGTCATATAGAACGACGTGGTTTTTCCAGCACCATTTGGACCTAAAAGACCTACAATTTCACCTTGATTCACTTCAAGAGAAACATCTTTAACTACTTTTCGTCCGTTATAGGACTTCATTAAATTTTCAGCGCGTAATTTCATAGATACTAAATTAAAGTTCTAAAATAGGTATTTAATTGAAAGGTAAAATAATTTAAACCAGTTTTATACTAAGTTTAACTTTGCGCTTCTAACGCATCCCAATATTCGTAAGCCTTTCTAAGATGAGGAATAACAATAGTTCCTCCAATTAAATTACCAATACTTAAAGTTTCTATAACTTGTTCTTTAGATAAACCTTCGTTATAACAAGCTTCAAGATGGTACTTAACACAATCGTCGCAACGCAATACTAAAGAAGCAACTAAGCCTAAAAGTTCTTTTGTTTTTACATCTAAAGTTCCGGCAGCAAAAGCATTGGTGTCTAGATTAAAAATTCGTTTAATTACTTTATTGTTATCCGCTAAAATTTTAGTGTTCATTTTAGTACGGTAATCATTAAATTCTTTAACTACTTCAGACATTTTTTAAATCTTTTTTTGTTTCTTTTTTAACAACAAATTTTGCTATAAAGATGCTTATTTCATATAATATTAAAACTGGTATTGCGACTATAATTTGGCTAGCAACATCTGGTGGCGTTATTATTGCCGATAAGATTAAAACTAATACTAAAGCTATTTTTCTGTTTCGTCTTAAAAACTCAGGAGTAACTAAACCTATTTTAGCTAAGAAATAGATAATTATAGGTAATTCAAAAATAATACCACTAGCTAAAACTGAAGCACGTAATAAACCTATATAAGAGTCTAAATCAAACTCATTACTAATTTCGTTACTCACCGTATAAGTTCCTAAAAAGTTAATTGATAAAGGTGTAATAATATAGTAACCAAATAGCACACCTAAAAAGAATAGGAGTGAAGACACAATAATAAAACCTCTTGAGTTTTTACGCTCGTTAGATTTCATTCCTGGACTAATAAATTTCCAAAGCTGATAAATAACATAAGGAAATGCAATAATAAATCCAGCTAAAATTGAGGTCCATATATGGGCAGAGAATTGTGCTGCCATTGTTCGAGCTTGAATTTTAAAAGGGAATTTGTCTGCACAGAGTGTGGTGTCCATATTAAAATACGTTGCAATATCGCAAAGTAATTTATAAGTAGGGAAATCCATACTTTTTGGACCGAAAATAATGATATCAAAAATAAAAGATTTAAAGACAAAAGCAATACCTGCAGCAATAAAAACGGCAATACAAATTCGTATTAAATGCCACCTTAAGTCTTCTAAATGGTCTAAGAAAGACATTTCGTTTACTTGTTTTTTAGCCATTATAAAATGCCTTCTTTAATTAGATCATGAATGTGAACAATTCCATCATATTTGTTGTCTTTCACAACAACCAATTGAGATATGCCGTTTTTTTCAAAAATTTCTTTTGCATCTACAGCCATAGCATTAGATGTTATTGTTTTTGGATTAGCACTCATAATATCTTTTGCTGATAAACTCGAAAAATTATCAGTTTTAGTCAACATACGTCTTAAATCACCATCGGTAATAATTCCAACTACAGTTCCATTTTCAACAACAGCAGTTACTCCAAGGCGCTTTTCTGAAATCTCAATAATCACGTCTTTAATTGATGTGTTAGGTGTAACTTGTGGCTTTTGGTTAACTTGAGAAATATCGTTAACACGTAAATATAATTTTTTACCTAAAGCGCCACCTGGATGATATTTAGCAAAATCATTACTTGTAAAGTTTTGAATTTTTAATAAACAAACCGCTAAGGCATCACCTAAAACTAGTTGTGCAGTTGTACTCGTTGTTGGTGCTAAATTATTTGGACAAGCTTCTTTTTCTACATAAGCGTTCAAAACAAAATTTGCTTCGGTTCCTAAAAAAGAAGTTTTATTGCCTGTAATAGCAATCATTTTATTTCCTGCTTTTTTTATAAAAGGAACTAGTACTTTAATTTCTGGTGTATTTCCACTTTTAGAAATACAAATTACAACATCATCTTTAAGAATTAAACCTAAATCGCCATGAATAGCATCTGCAGCATGCATAAATACAGCTGGAGTTCCTGTACTATTCATAGTTGCTACTATTTTAGTAGCTATAATGGCACTTTTTCCAATTCCTGTAATAATAACACGACCTTTAGAGTTATGTATAAGTTCTACAGCATTATAAAAGTCGTCATCAATTAGACTAATTAGGTTAGATATAGATTGACTTTCTAATAAAACGGTCTCTTTTGCTAATTGGGTAATAGATTCCTTGTTATGAGTCATTAATTATTCTTTTAGTATAACAAAGATTTTATTATCTTTATTAAATATTAAAGTCTGCGAGATAATTTAATTCTTGCAAATTTAATTAAAAAATAAACGCTATTTTTATATTTTAAACGTAATTATATTTTACCTTTAAAAAGTAGTAAACCAATAATTAAGTATACCCTTATTTTGAGAGATCGTATTTATTCTGATTTAAAGAAGTTTTTTGGATTTAGTGAGTTTAAAGGCTTACAAGAACCTGTTATTAAAAGTATTTTAGACAAAAAGAACACTTTTGTAATTATGCCTACTGGTGGCGGAAAATCTTTGTGTTATCAATTACCAGCATTAATGCAAGAAGGAACTGCAATAGTAGTATCGCCTTTAATTGCTTTAATGAAAAACCAAGTAGATGCTATTCGCGGTATTTCCGATGATCATGGTATTGCCCATGTTTTAAATTCATCTTTAAATAAGACAGAAGTAAAACAGGTTAAAGCAGATATAACTAGCGGAATAACTAAACTACTTTATGTAGCTCCAGAATCTTTAACTAAAGAAGAGAATATTGAGTTTTTACGTAGTGTAACTGTTTCATTTGTAGCTATAGACGAAGCTCATTGTATTAGTGAATGGGGACATGATTTTAGACCAGAATATAGAAATCTAAAAAGTATTATTGGCAGAATAGGCGATAATATTCCAATTATTGGATTAACAGCAACTGCAACACCAAAGGTTCAAGAAGATATTTTAAAGAATTTAGGAATGAGTGATGCTAAAACGTTTAAAGCATCATTTAATAGACCAAATCTATATTACGAAATTCGTCCAAAAACAAAAACAGTAGATGTAGATATTATTAAGTTTATTAAACAAAACGAAGGTAAATCTGGAATTGTTTATTGCTTAAGTCGTAAAAAAGTTGAAGAATTAGCACAGGTTTTACAAGTTAATGGCATAAAAGCTATCCCTTATCATGCTGGATTGGAAGCTAAAAGACGTGCGTCTCATCAAGATATGTTTTTAATGGAAGATGTAGATGTGGTAGTCGCAACTATTGCATTTGGTATGGGAATAGACAAACCAGATGTTAGGTTTGTAATTCATCATGATATTCCTAAAAGTATAGAAAGTTATTACCAAGAAACTGGTCGTGCTGGTAGAGATGGCGGCGAAGGACATTGTTTAGCTTTTTACGCCTATAAAGATGTAGAGAAGTTAGAGAAATTTATGTCCGGTAAGCCAGTTGCAGAACAAGAAATTGGTCAAGCATTATTACAAGAAGTTGTGGCTTATGCAGAGACGTCTATGTCTAGAAGACAGTTTATTCTACATTATTTTGGTGAAGAATTTAGCACAGAGACAGGTGATGGTGGAGATATGGATGACAATATGCGTTTTCCAAAAAAGAAAAATGAAGCCAAAGATGATGTCGTTACGCTATTAAAAGTAATAAAAGGTTCTCATGAAAAATATAAGTCTAAAGATTTAGTATCTGTTATAATTGGAAAAGAAAACGCCTTAATTAATTCCCATAAAAGTAACGAGCAACCATTTTTTGGAATTGGGAAAACTAAATCTAAAAACTATTGGATGGCTTTATTGCGCCAAGTTTTAGTGGCGCGTTTTCTGAAAAAAGATATAGAAACTTATGGTGTTATTAAATTAGCATCAATAGCACAAGATTATATAGATAATCCAACATCTTTTATGATGACGGAAGATCATGTTTTCGATGAAACTAAAGATGACAGTATTATAACCGAAAAATCTGGTAGTGGTGCAGTAGCCGATGAGAAATTAATGGCTATGTTAAAAGATTTACGTAAGCGTAACGCTAAGAAATTAGGCATTCCTCCATTTGTAATATTCCAGGATCCATCTTTAGAAGATATGTCTTTAAAATACCCAATAACATTAGCAGAAATGTACAATGTTCATGGCGTTGGAGAAGGGAAAGCTAAAAAATATGCTAAAGATTTTGTGACGCTAATTGCTAATTATGTTGAAGAAAACGATATAACTAGACCAGACGATTTAGTTGTAAAATCTACAGGAACAAATTCAGCTTTAAAATTATACATTATTCAAAGTGTAGATAGAAAACTTCCATTGACTGATATTGCATCTGCAAAAGGTATGGAAATGGCTAATTTTATTAAAGAAATGGAAGCTATTGTGTTTTCAGGAACTAAAATAAATATTGATTATTGGATTGATGACTTGTTAGATGAAGATCAACAAGAAGAAATTCATGATTATTTTATGGAAGCTGAAACCGATAAAATAAACGATGCTATTGAAGAATTTGATGGCGATTACGAAGACGAAGAATTACGTTTGTATCGTATTAAATTTATTAGTGAAGTTGCTAATTAAGTTTTTTTAATGTTTATGTACTCAGTTAATTATTTTAATTATAGTTTTGAAATAAAATTTATTATAATATTTTCTGTAGTTCTTTCACTTTATAATTGTAAATCTTTAGAAAAGGATGATTTATTTTTTTCAAAGCCAATATTGAAAAGTGAATGTGAATTAGATAATTATTGGTCATCAAGATTTTTGAATTATGAAAAACAAAATTATAAACTTTTTGAAGGTGAAATAACTGTTTCTTATGTTGAAGATTATACATTTAAGGAAGACAGTATTGTTTCATTTTATACAAGTAAAATTAATTTTGAAGATGACTTTTTGAATATTCAATCTAAAAATTTAAAATACAATCTTGTTTTTACCAAAGGTTTAATATTTCCAGATATTATTACTAAAAGAAATGATAAAAATATTATTTCAATTAATGAGTTAATATGTTTGTCTAAATCATATAAAGTTAAAAGGTTTAGTTTGATGGTGTCATATATTAATTTTGCAAATCCAGAACTTTATGTTTTTGAATTAGTTAATAATAACGCAACAATTTCTTCAACTTGGATTGATTTTATTGAAAACGCGAAACTTACATATTTAAAGAGTTGTGGTTTGCAGATTTAAATTTGTTCTCTTTTCTTTCTAGTAAATCAAATAAATCGAACTAATCCAATATTAAATTCATAAATCATTCTGTATCTTTGCAGCTCATAAAAAAAATAAGTCATGCAAGACGGATTATACGCAAAATTTAATACAACAAAAGGCGAAATATTAGTCGCTTTAGAATTTCAAAAAACACCAGGAACTGTAGGTAACTTTGTGGCTTTAGCCGAAGGTAACATGGAAAACAGTGCTAAACCTCAAGGAACACCATATTACGATGGTTTAAAGTTTCATAGAGTAATAGCAGATTTCATGGTTCAAGGTGGTTGCCCTCAAGGTGCAGGAACTGGAAGTCCAGGATATAAATTTGCAGACGAATTTCATCCAGATTTAAAACATGATGGACCAGGGGTTTTAAGTATGGCAAACTCAGGACCAGGAACTAACGGAAGTCAGTTTTTTATTACGCATATAGCTACAGATTGGTTAGATGGTAATCATACTGTTTTTGGAAAAGTAACAACAGGTCAAGATATTGTAGATGAAATTGCACAAGGCGATAAAATTGATACATTAGAAATTGTAAGAGTTGGAGCAGAAGCAGAAGCTTTTAATGCTATTGAAGCGTTTAGAACGTTTGATGGTACAAGAGCTAAAATGTTAGCAGATGCAAAAGCAAAAGCAGATGCTGATTTAGATAAAGTTGCTGCAGGTTTTGATAAAACAGATTCTGGTTTACGTTACCAAATTATCCAAAAGGGTACTGGTAAAAAAGCAAACAAAGCAGATATGGTTTCTGTTCATTATAAAGGACAATTAACAGACGGAACAGTTTTCGATTCTTCTTACAAACGTAACCAACCATTAGACTTTCAAGTTGGTGTTGGACAGGTTATTGCAGGTTGGGACGAAGGAATTCAGTTATTAAACGTTGGAGATAAAGCACGTTTTGTAATTCCTAGCGATTTAGGATATGGTTCTCGTGGTGCTGGCGGAGCAATTCCACCAGATGCTACTTTAATTTTCGATGTAGAATTAATGGATGTAAAATAAAACATCAAATTAATTATAATTATAAAAAAAGCTCCAAATTACAATTGTAATTTGGAGCTTTTTTGTTTTACAGTATTGAAGTTAAAAAAGAGCAACATAAACTAAATCAGCTATAATAACCACTTTAGTCACAAAGATTAATATGTTTGGAATTTTAGTCTTAACAAGACTTAAAATTAAAAGAAGTAAAACAATTAACGGAATTCCTAAACCAGTAGTATAACGTAAAGAATAGGTTTCCTTTTGGTTAGTAGTTACATTTAGAACGCTATTTACTTTATTAAAAAGTAAAGATTCTTTAATTTTTATAACAGATTTTTTTTCTAAATTTTCAAAAAAAGATGCGCTACAATTAAACTGTTTACTTTCAGTAATTAATCTAAAAGATACATGAGAATTTCCTCCAGCATTGTTATAACTTTGGTGTTGAGTTTTCTTAGTTATAACACGTTCTGTAATTTCTGTTTTACTAACAGTGAAATCAGCTAATAATAGAACAGCTATTATAATAGCCATGTAAGTTAGAATAATGTTTAGTTGTTTCATACCTCACCTTCAATAACATCTTTATATTCTTCAAAAAAGGCTTCGAATTTTGGCATATTTTCATTAAAAAACACCATAACCTCTTGCCAATTGTTTTTATTGTGAATAGATACTTTATAAGGAATTTGAACGTGAACACGAGAAATTTCCTTTTCGTTATTTAAGATATATTGTTCTGTATAAATCGAATCAGGTAAAAAGTCATCTTTTAAAATAGATTTTAAAGACTCTAATTTCTCCCAATGATTAATTCTGTGCTCTAAATCGTCCTCTAAATCTAAAGCCACAAGAGCAGACGTGTTGTCAAAATGAAACTTAAAACTTAAGCCTTTTAATTTTGTATTATATAACAACCATTTTCTTGGAAACGATTTACCAAAACTTGTCCAAAATTCCTGACGCATTAAGCGCGATTCTTCTTTGCTAAACATAGTTTTTAATTGTTATGTAGTTGTTAAACGTTTGTTTTTATGGTTTGTTTTTATGGTTTGTTACTAAAAAACAAGATTTTTTAAATAAACCAAGCCAATAAAGTTGCAGCAATAATAGTCATTAACTTAGTAAAGTTAAACGTGTGCCCTTCGTTACTTTCAAATAAAATAGTAGTAGAAATATGTAAAAATATTCCAATGACTAAAGCCGAAATTTCATAGTAATACGTTTTGAAAAACTCAAACTGCTGAGATAGAACCACACCAATTGGTGTCATTAAAGCAAATAGCATTAAAAATGCAAAACTTCTAAGACGACTTAAATTAGATTTTAAGAAAAAGGTGCTTAAAATAATGGCAATAGGTAATTTATGAATAATAATACCATATAATAAATGGCTGTGCCCTTCAATAGGTAAACCTTCTAAAACACTATGAATACTAAGGCTTATAAAAAGTAGCCACGGAAAATTAGTAGATGTTTTACTAATGTGTACGTGTCCATGTTCTGCACCTTTAGAGAAAAATTCTAATATAATTTGCAGAAGAATTCCAACCATAATAAACAAACCAATGCGTTTGTTTTGATTAGAAAAAACCTCAGGTAAAAAGTCAAAAACGGTTACAGATAATAAAAATGCACCAGAAAATGCTAAAAGCAATTTTAAATGCTTTGGCTGATTAGGTTTTAAAACTAAAACCACAATATAACCAAGAATAACGGCAAGAATAGGCGATAAAATACTAATCATCTCAACTTATTTAAAAATCATAATTAAACGTTCAGAACTCTTTTTGTAAAATTTACTCAGCTTATAATCGCCAAAAACATCCAATAAATAAACACCTGCATCTTCAAAAAGCTGTTCAAAATCAGCTAAACTAAAAGCTCTTACCCGTTCCTGAAAACTAAAATCTTCGCCTTCAAAAGTAAAATTAATATCTTTTATTATATAGCCATCTTTTACATAGCGCTTTTGGTGAAAATCAATTCCTTCAACGGTTTTTACATCTTCTGGAACTAAGTTTTCAATAATAAATTCAGTATTCATAAAGTCTATAACACCAAAACCATAATCGTTTAAATTCTCCTTAATAGCTTTTATGGTGTTTAGATTATCCGCTTCATCATCAAAATAACCAAAACTTGTAAATAAATTAAAAACCGCATCAAATTTTGCGCCGTAAGGTTTACACATGTTATGAACCTCAAATTTTAACGTGTCATTTTCAAACTGTTTTGCGTAATTAATACTGTTTTCAGACAAATCTGCACCCAAAACATTATAGCCCAACGTATTTAAATAAACAGAATGTCTGCCTTTTCCACACGCCAAATCCATAATTTTCCCATGCTCTGGCATATTCAAATACTCGGTAAGATTAATCATAAAATCCTCCGCTTCACTGTAATCTCTATCCTTATATAAAATATGATAAAATGGTGTATTAAACCAATCTGCATACCAAGCTGTTTTATCTGTCGTCATTTTTTTATTTTGGAGGTTACTTATTAAGCTCATAAAATCGCTTAATAAGTCAGGCTTTCCGTTATATCTTTTTTTGCCATATATGGCAGCAAAAAAAGGATGCCACTTCAATCCTTAACCTAAATGTTAATTCTGCTCTAATTTTGCGTAAAAATAGCGTATTTTTGCAAGGATTTAGACGAAAACAATGGAGAATAATTTCAAAATGGTTGCCAAAACCTTATTTGGTTTTGAAGAATTATTAGAAAAAGAATTAATTCAGCTTGGTGCACAACGCGTAAAGGTTGGTATTAGAAGTGTCACTTTTGAAGGTGATAAAGGTTTTATGTACAAAGCCAATTTAGGCTTGCGTACCGCTATAAAAATACTAAAACCTATAACTAGTTTTAGAGTAAAAAACGAACAGGATTTATACGATAAAATATATAAGATCAAATGGGAAGATTTTATGAAGTCTTCTGGTACTTTAGCTGTAAGTTCTACAGTTAATTCTGAGTTGTTTAATCATTCGCAATACATATCACTTAAAACAAAAGATGCTATTGTAGACCGATTTAGAAATCAAACTGGCGAAAGACCAAATGTAGATTTGCGTTTTCCAGATTTAAAAATTAATATACACATAGATCGCGATTTTTGTAATGTAAGTTTAGATACATCTGGCGAGTCTTTACATAAACGTGGTTATAAAACCGCAACCAATATTGCACCAATAAACGAAGTTCTAGCCGCAGGATTAATTATGCTTTCTGGATGGGATGGACAATCTGATTTTATGGACCCTATGTGTGGTTCTGGAACTATGATGATAGAAGCTGCAATGATTGCTTGTAATATTCCACCAAATCTTATGCGTAAAGAATTTGCGTTTGAGCGTTGGGAAGATTGGGATGTCGAATTATTCGAAAAAATTGAAGCCTCTTTATTAGGAAGAACAAGAGATTTCCATCATAGAATTCTTGGTTTCGATAAATCACCAAGCGCAGTAGAAAAAGCAAAAGAAAATGCTAAAAATGCGCATTTAGATGAGTTTATGACTATTAAGCATGAAGACTTCTTTAAAACACAAAAAGGAGGCGAGAACCACTTACATATGGTTTTTAACCCACCTTATGGGGAACGTTTAGATATTGATATGGAAGCGTTCTACAAGAACATAGGAGATACTTTAAAACAAAATTATCCAGATACAACGGCTTGGTTTATTACGTCTAATTTAGAAGCTTTAAAACATGTAGGTTTACGTCCAACTCGTAAAATTAAGCTGTTTAACGCAAAATTAGAATCGCGTTTAGCTAAATACGATATTTATCCAGGAAGTAAGAAGGGTAAATATATGAATAAGGAAGATTAGTAAATGCAATTTAAAATAAAAGAATATCAACCCTATTATACAGCAGGATTAAAGTTAGTTTTACCTTTAATCCTGTTTGTGGTTTTATGTCTTTTTTTAGTGCCATATTGGTATTCGTTTATACGAGAAGCTATTTCTTTTTCTATTTTAACTTTTATATGTTTTTTAGTATTGCTTTTAGTGAATAAATCAAAATGGAATACTATTGTGGGGACTATTTTTTTTTTAGTTTTAACCTTAGTTTCTGTATTGAAATTATCTTTTTACAGTATTTTTAGTGCAAAAATATCGTCATCTTCATTATTTGTTTTATTTGAAACTAATTTTAATGAAGCTTCAGAGTTTTTATTCTCTTATTTGAACACGAAAGTCATACTAGTTTTTGTCTTACATTTTATTTTATTAGTTGTCTATGTCTTTAAAATTAGATTTATAGCAGTTGGACCAAATAAGTTGTCAATTTTAAAAAAAATCGTTTGT
Organism: Mesoflavibacter sp.; assembly: GCA_034110465.1. Classification (GTDB taxonomy): domain Bacteria; phylum Bacteroidota; class Bacteroidia; order Flavobacteriales; family Flavobacteriaceae; genus Aurantibacter. The sequence continues at coordinate 51,009 of JAWUZD010000010.1, read as the reverse complement.
ATAATCTTGATTTTTGTTAGTTTTTATACTCTAAAAAGAAAATTTAATGAACAGAGTTTAATTTTTAATATCTCCAATTCTTTAACTGAATATCAAGCAGTAAAATCTGATATGAAAAAAGATTTAGCACAATCAAACTCTAAAGCTATAAAAAATATCCAATCTAATAACTCAACAGAAATTGGAGTTGTAATAATTGGAGAATCTACAACAAGATGGCATATGGGTTTGTATGATTATAGTAGAAAAACTAGTCCGTTATTATCTGAAATTAAAGAGGAGTTAAGTGTTTTTACTAATGTAATTTCGCCAAGTGTAATGACAATAAAATCTTTAGAAAAGGTTTTAACAATGAAAACTTTAGAAAATGAAACTATAAAAGATAATTTTTCCATAGTACAACTAGCAAATGCATCTGGGTACAGCACACATTGGATTTCTAATCAAAAACCGGTTGGTTTTACAGAAAGTGTTCCAACTTTAATCGCACAAGCATCAAATTATAAAAAATTTAGAGCCACAGATAGTTATGTTTACACTATTTATGATGAAGCTTTATTGCCGGAATTAGCATCAACTTTAAAAAACGCAGAAGGAAAACATCTTATATTTATTCATTTAATTGGAACACATAGAACTTACAATAAACGTTACCCAGAAAAATTCAACGTGTTTAATGAAAACGTAGAAAATACTTTTTCTACTCGTGCATCAAAATTTGTTAACCATTATGACAATGCAGTTTTATATAATGATTTTATAGTAAGGTCTGTTATAGAACAAGTTAGAGCAACTCAAAAAAACAGTTTTGTCGTATATTTTTCAGATCACGGCGATGATGTTTTTGACACACAAGACTTTGTTGGTCATTATGGCGGAAAAGCATCTAAACCAATGTTTGATGTACCTTTTGTATTATGGACATCTAAAAAGGAAAACTCTTTTACTAAGTCACAATTAAATCAACCTTATTTGTTAGACGATTTCCCGCATAGTTTTTCCGATTTAATACAAACCCGATTTGATGGATTTAATCCAGAAAAAAGTATCTTTAATTATGCTTTTAAACCTAAAAAGAGACAATTAACTAAAACCATTAATTATGATACTTGGAAATAATAAAAAGCGATTAGTTTGGCTCCTTTTTAGTATTGTTATTCTAGGATACTTCTATAGATATAGTCCATATAAAATTGAAGGTTTAGGCTGTTATAATAAAATTTGGGCACATAGAGCTAATTCTGTAGATAAGGCAAATTCTGCGGCTAATTATTTTAACGGATTTGAATTAGACTTAATTTATAACGATACGTATAATACGTTTGATGTTAATCATACATCAACAAAAAGTAAGGGTTTAACTTTTGAAACGTATTTAAATAAAATAGAGGTAGAGGAACAGCCTTTTATGTGGCTAGATATCAAAAATCTAAAAACAGATAATTCAACCCTAATTTTAAAGCGATTAGAAATGCTCTTCTCTAAAAATAATTTTAAAAGACCTAAAATTATAGTTGAATCAAAATATCCTGAAGCCCTAGAAATATTTAATACTTTAGGCTATAAAACTAGCTATTATCTACCTACAAAATTATATGCGAAATCTAAAGAGCAATTAAGTGAACAGATAACTTTAATTAACTCTAAACTAAAAAACCAACCTTATTTAGCAATTTCTTCAGCTCATTTAGATTATGCTATTTTATCTAAATACTTCCCAAACAGATCTAAATATATATGGGCATTAATTGGACCATATAGCATAAGTAAGTTCCAAGATGTTAGAACAGTTTTAAATGACACAACTGTAAAAGTGGTACTATTTAATTATAATATGTTATTAAATTAATAAAAATAAATTTAACCCAAAATAAATTGAAAAGTCAAATTATAAAGATTTTACGATTTTGAAACTAAGTTTATAAAACTGTTTTATAAACAATTTCACCATTAAAAATAGTCATAACTATAGTCGTTTTTAATATTTCTTCTTCGTTTACAGTCATCAGATCTTGATTGTAAATAGTAAAATCAGCTAACTTACCTTTAGTAATAGAACCTTTAATTTTTTCTTCAAACGCACCATAAGCAGCATCTAAAGTATAAGATTTTAAAGCTTGCGTCCTAGTCATTTTTTGTTCTGGCTCAAAACCGCCTTCAGGAAGACCTTTCAGAGTTTTCCTACTAACACTAGCATAAAAACTTGCTATTGGATTAATAGGTTCTACAGGAACATCTGTACCATTTACAATAGGTACGCCACTTTGTAATAAATCTTGCCACATATAAGCGCCTTCTTTAATTCGTTTTTCACCTAAACGATCTATTGCCCAAGGTCTATCGGAAGACATATGCACAGCTTGCATTGCAGGAATAACATTTAATTCAGCAAATCTTGGTATATCATCTGGATGTAGATGTTGAGCATGTTCTATACGAAATCTATGGTCTATTTTTAATTTAAAATTTTCTTTTAAAGCGATTTCATAACGGTCTAAAATTTCTCTATTAGCTCGGTCTCCTATTGCATGAGCACAAACTTGAAAACCATTTTTCAGTCCGCTGGATGCTGTTTCTTTGACAAAATCCATAGGCAATGTTTCGTGCCCAAAATGTCCTGGTTGATCAGAATAAGATTCTAATAACCAAGCACCCCTAGAGCCTAAAGCACCATCGCAATTTAATTTAACAGACCGAATAGTAAAAAGATGATCTGAATCTATATGTGGTCCTTTTAAATACCATTCATTAAGTAAATCTTTGTCCCAACCGGTTAACATTGCATAAATTCTAACTCCTAATTTATTTTCAGATTTCATCTTATTGTAAAGTGAAATTGTTCCTCTGTCAATTCCAGCATCATGGAAACTAGTAATTCCATTTTTATAGCAGGCTTTTACGGCTAAGTTAAAAGCTTTTGTATCTGATTCTGAAGTGTTTTTTGGAATATGTTTACTTATTAACGTTTGAGCTCTCTCATTGAAAATTCCAGTTGGCCTTTTAAATTCATCTAAAAATACCTCGCCGCCTTTAATTTCAAACGCATTAATACCTTCTAATTTTAAGACATCTAATCCTGCTATTTTCATAGCTTTAGCATTAGCAAAACTAGCATGTCCACTTGCGTGACTTAAATAAACTGGGTTGTTAGGAGAAATCTCACTAAGCCTATGGTGAGTTTGAAAACCTTTAACTAAGTCAGGTGGTAAGCTATCCCATTTGCTTTGGTGCCAACCTCTACCAATAATCCATTCTCCTGGTTTTGCAGTTTTAACTCGTTCTGCAACTGCATCAATAATATCTTGGTAACTTGTAGTTTTCATTAAATCAAGACGTAACTCATTATATCCTAATCCCATAAAATGACCATGACCTTCTATTAGTCCAGGAGTCATTGTTTTTCCTTTTAAGTCAATAAGTTTTGTTTTTTCATTCTTATAAGTTTCAACTCCTTTTAAACTTCCTGAAAAAAGGATGATATTATCTTTAGTAGCAACAGCTTCAACGGTCGTATTTTCTGAGTCTACGGTATAAATAGTTCCACCATAAATTATCATTGTAGCATATTCCTTATCAGAATTTGTACAGGAATTAAAAAAAATAAATAAAATGATTGAAATGTAAAAAAAGGAAAATTTGTTCATTGTAACGTTAATTTATATAATAACTGTTAATTTAAGTTATTTCATCTAAATATCTTAAATATTAAACTAAAATATATCGAGTCATTTTGTTGTAGACCAACCCAATAAATTAAATGATAAAAAAAGATAAAGACACACGATAAAGAAAAGTAAACTTTTTAATAGATTTAAATGTGAAGTTTTAAGTAATAGAATTGATGCTATGATTTAATCGGAATTTTATAACCAATTTCAGCAGCTCCAGACATTTGTTTTACACTTGGTTGGACATAATATAAAAAAACTATATCGAAGTTATGTTTTCGTCCTAATTCAACTCCAATAGAAAATGGTATGTGTAAAATAGGGCCGTTTTTATTTATATTATTACCATAAGTAATAGTTTCAAAAGAGCCGATTGATGTACCAATTCCAATTTCAAAATATGGAGCAAAGTATGGAATTGGAGCTTTTACTCTAATTTTCCCTCCAAGTAACAATGCATTTGTAGTGGATCGTAAGTCACTTTTTTTTAGTTCGTTTGGATTTAAATTTAAATCATCTTCAGGATTGTAATCTTCTATTAATCTAGATTTTGTTAAAACCAATCCAGCATAAGGTTTAAAATCTACCCATGATGCTACTTTTAAAATATATTCTCCACTTGCGTAAAATCCACTTCCCATAACATCAGAATCTTCAAATGGAAAAGCATATCCAATTCCTAAAGAAACATTTATAGCTTTTTCTTTTATAAATTGTGCGTTGGATATATTAAATGTAAGTAAAGTTAAAAAGACAAAAATTAGTTTTTTCATTTGGTAAGTAATCGTAAAAAATGTAGTTAATTACTTCTTAAAAGTTTTATTATGCTTGTGGTAATTTTTGTCTCCACGCGTTTTTGGCTTTTTGTATTTTGCTGCAATTTTAAATTTATAAGATCCACCAAGGTTTTCTTTAGAGTTTTTTGCACTCTTTTCATGAAATGCTGGTCCAGGAGCATCTTCGTCTCTACGTTTTGTAGGATTATAATGTTCTTTTATTACGGTACGTTCTTCTTCTATAAGTTCTGTAGAAATTTCAACAACTTCTGGAAGTTCCAATACAGGAATCTCCATTTGCATTAGTGCTTCAATTTTTTCTAAACCGTCTAATTCTTTAACAGTAGAAAGTACAATAGCTTCACCTTTACGTTCAGCTCTACCTGTTCTACCAATTCTATGCATATAGTTTTCTGGGTAATCTGGCGTATCAAAGTTAATAACGTGACTTACATTATCTATATCCAATCCACGAGCCATTACATCTGTAGCAATTAAAATACGGTTTTCACCAGCACGAAATTGCTCTATACTACGTAAACGGTAATTTTGTGTTTTGTTAGAGTGAATTACACAAATCTCATCGTTTAGAGTTTCGGCAAGATGTTCGAATAAACGATCTGCCATTCTTTTATGAGATACAAAAACTAAGACTTTATTGTAAGTTTCTTTATCTTGAAACAAGTGTTTAATTAAATTAAACTTAGTGTAATAATTTGGAACACTATATTTTGTTTGCGAAATATTTTCTAGTGGTGTACCCGAAATAGCAATAGAAACTTTAGCTGGATTAACAAAGAAGTCGGTAATTAGTTCGTCCACATCATCCGTCATAGTTGCAGAAAACATAATATTTTGTCTGCGTTCTGGAAGAATATCAAAAATATTAAGTAATTGATGTCTAAACCCTAAATCTAGCATAACATCTACTTCATCTATAACTAATTTCTGAATAGATTTAAGTTGTAAAACTCTACTTACTGCTAAATCGTATAACCTACCTGGTGTAGCAACAATAATATCTTGACCTTGAGCAACTGCTTGTTTTTGTGTATTTATGTTAGTTCCTCCATAAACACCAAGAGTTCTCACATTAACGTATTTTGCTAACTTGTCAATTTCGTTTACTACTTGAACTACAAGCTCACGAGTTGGAACTAAAATTAAAACGCGTGGCGCTTCTTGCTTAGAATATTTTAAGTTTCTAAGAATTGGTAGCATATAGGCAAAAGTTTTACCTGTACCAGTTTGTGCAATACCAACCATATCTTTACCACCAGAAATAACCGCAAAAGATTCCGATTGTATTGGCGTTGGTGTAGTAAAGCCTAAGTCGTCTAAACCATTATATAATGGAGTGTTTAAATTTAGTTCTTGAAAAGTCACAATGCATTAATTTAACTGCAAAATTACCATTATTAATTGGTTTACACTAAATGCGCTTGGTGAATTTCGATTTTATAGGATGCAGAAAAAGTTTTATTAGCTGATAATTTTATAATTCCATCTTTATTTTTAAGCTCTTGATTGGTGTTTTTGTAATCCGAAATACCAAGCCAAGGCTCTAAACAGACAAAATTCGATTTTGGTTTTGCCCAAATTCCAAAGTAATTATAATCTTGAAAATGTATTGTTAAAATAGGTCCACTTTTATAACTATTTAAAGTGATTTCTCTAGATTTTAAATCTTTAAAAATTAATGCATCTGTGTTAAATAAATTTGGAGTTAAATTTATACTGTTTTTAGTTGAAAACATAGGATTAGTTTTAGAAGATAATAATCCGCTTTTTGTATCTAATAAATGTGTTTCTGAAGTTTCATTTTTGTTAAAAATTAGATTGTAATCAGAATAGTCTTCATCTTTAAAAACAGGACATTTAAAAGCTGGATGACCGCCAAGAGAGAAATATATAGTATTCTCATCTGTGTTTTCTACTTTGTAAGTAATCGTTAATTCGTTGTTTTTTAAAGTGTAAATTATATAATAATTGAATTTAAACGGAAAAATGGCTAATGTTTCTGTATTACTTTCTAATAAATAGGTTAATCTAGTATCGGTTTGTTCAATACATTTTATGTCTTGGTTATAACGAATAAATCCGTGTTTTGGTAAGCTATATTTTTTTTCATTAAATATATATGTATCTTGTTTTAAAGCGCCAACAATAGGGAAGAGGTTAGGTGAGGAATTTGCCCATATATCTGGATTTGCATTCCACATAAAATCGGTATTGTTTTTAGTGGATTTTATTTGGCACAATTCTGCACCAATTGTTTTTACAGAAACCTCTAAAAGGCTATTTTTTAGTGTGTGCATTATTTTTGATTTAAACTAATGGGTAAAAGGTATTATTTTTTATGAAATCTCATTAACTTTGAACATAATTTTTAGTATTGAGAACCAAAAAAACATATCAACTTACCAAAACAAACCAATTTAAGACACAATTATTGGCTTGGGCTCAGCAATTTGATACTGTACTTTGGTTGGATTCTAACAATTACAGTCAGCAGTATTCAAATTACGATGCGGTTTTAGCTGTAGAGGAATTTACCAGTATTAAAACCGATTGTTTAGATGCTTTTAATCAATTAAAAGAATACCAAACATTAACAAAAGATTGGATTTTTGGCTATTTAACTTACGATTTAAAAAATGATGTAGAAGCTTTAGAATCTAAAAATACATCAGTTTTAGATTTTCCTGAATTATACTTTTTTCAACCTCAAAAATTATTTTTATTAAAAGGAGATTCTTTAGAAGTTCAGTATTTGAAAATGGTAGATGATGACATTGAAAGTGATTTTAATATTATTTCTAATTTTAAAATGGAAAACGAATTAAGTACTGAGAATGATGTCGAAAAGATTAAAATTAAAATCACTTTAACTAAAGATAATTACATAGAACGTGTTAAAAAAGTATTGCTTCATATTCAAAGAGGTAATATTTACGAAGCTAATTTTTGTCAGGAATTTTTTGCTGAAGATGTAGATATAAATCCATATCTAGTTTACAACAAGTTAAATAATATATCTAATCCACCATTTGCATCTTACTTTAAACACTTAGATAATTATGTTATGTGTGCTTCGCCAGAGCGCTATTTAAAAAAAGAAGCCGATAAGCTAATATCTCAACCAATAAAAGGTACTGCAAAAAGATCAACAAACAAAATAGAAGATAAATTATTAAAAGAGACCTTAGAAAACGACACTAAAGAACGTAGCGAAAATATCATGATAGTTGATTTGGTTAGGAATGATTTATCTCAAACCGCACAAAAAGGAAGTGTAAACGTAGAGGAATTATGCAAAATTTATAGTTTTGATCAAGTGCATCAAATGATATCTACAGTAGTTTCTAACGTAAAACCAGAAATTCATCCTGTAGATATATTAAAAACAACGTTTCCTATGGGAAGTATGACTGGAGCACCAAAAATTTCTGCAATGCAAATTATTGAAGATTTAGAAGTCTCTAAACGTGGTTTGTATAGTGGTGCCATTGGTTATTTTAAACCAGAAAACGATTTCGATTTTAATGTAGTAATTCGTTCTATTTTATATAATAAAACAAAAAAATATGTCTCTTATTCTGTTGGTGGCGCAATTACAGCAAAAAGTGATCCTATTAAAGAATATGAAGAATGTTTGCTAAAAGCAAAGGCAATGCGTCAAGCATTAGAAAGTTAAATTATGCTTCAAGAATTTAAAATACATATTAATAATAATTTTTCATTTTTAAATGAAAGCAAGCTACTTATTGCTATTTCGGGCGGTTTAGATAGTGTTGTTTTAGCACATTTATGCAAGTTCTTAAAATTAGATTTCAGCTTAGCACATTGTAATTTTTCTTTAAGAGGAGAAGAAAGTAATACAGATCAAGCTTTTGTAATTCAATTAGCTAAAGATTTAGAAGTAGAGATTTTTACTAAAACGTTTCAAACTGAAGAATTTGCCAAAAAAGAAAAATTATCGATTCAATTGGCAGCACGAAAATTAAGATATAATTGGTTTGAAGAAATTCTTGAGACAGAAACTTTAGATTATGTTTTAACAGCACATCACGCAGACGATAATTTAGAAACTTTACTTATTAACTTATCTCGTGGAACAGGAATAGAAGGATTAACTGGAATTCCGCCACAAAATAATAATATAGTAAGACCTTTATTGCCATTTTCTAGAGAAACTATTAAAACGTATGCTTTAGAGCAACAGATTAATTGGCGAGAAGATAGTAGCAATGCATCTACTAAATATTTAAGAAATAAATTAAGACACGATGTAATTCCTGTTTTAAAAGATATAAACCCAAACATACTTCAGAATTTAAACACTACAATTTCTAATTTAAATGACACCAAATCTATTGTAGCCGAAAGTTTAAAGGCTGTTTTAAAACGTGCAGTTATTTCTAAAACAGAAGGAGAAACAGTTTACAAAATTTCTGAATTTAAAAAAATAGATGTTCCAAAAGCTTATCTCCACGAAATGTTTAAAATCTATGGTTTTACGGCTTTTAACGATATTGTAGGTTTATTAGAGGCGCAATCTGGAAAAATAATAACATCTAAAACACATCAGCTTTTAAAAGATAGAGAAACACTTATCTTAACTAGAAAAGTTGTTCAGAATAATTTTGAAACTACTGTAAATGCTTTAGAAACCTTAAATACACCTTTAGGCAAAATAATTTTCGAAAAAGTTTCTAATGTTGATGTTACTGATAATAATTCGATTTTTGTAGATGCTAAAATGTTAAACTTTCCTTTATCTGTAAGTTCTAAAAAAGAAGGCGACTATTTTTACCCATCAGGGATGAAGGGGAAAAAGAAATTAAGTAAATATTTTAAGGATATAAAACTCTCTTTGATAGCAAAGGAAAAAGCTTTAATATTGCGTAGCTCAAACCAAGTAGTTTGGGTTATAAATCACAGATTAGACAATCGGTTTAAAGTAACTAAATCAACCCAATCAATTATTAAAATATCATTAATATGAAATATATATTAGCATTATTTATAACATTGTTTTCTTTAGGAAGTAGTGTTGCTCAAGTTTTAGAACCTGTAAAATGGCAAACTAAAGTAGAAAAAAATTCTGATACTGAATATAATTTAGTTTTTGAAGCTGATATAGATGATGATTGGCATATTTACTCTCAATATACACCTGAAGGCGGACCTTTAAATTTTGAAGTTGATTTCTTAAACATTAATGGGAACTATGAATTAATAGGTGTTTTAAAAGAAGGGAAAACTTACAAAGAGTTTAATGAAATATTTGGTGTTAACGAAATTTTCTTTTCAAAAAAGGCAATTCTTAATCAAAAAATTAAAATTTTAAATCCTGAAAATAAACAGATTGAAGTTGAGTTTTTCTATCAAGTATGTAAAACAGTATGTATTAATGAAACTAAAAATTTCATTTTATCTTTAGATGGTACTAATGTTCTTGAAAAGAATATAACTATCGATGAAAATTCTAAATTACTATCTGAAAAATTAAAAATAGATATAAAAGGTGCTGGAGAATTTCAAAAAGAAGAAGTAAAAGAGAAGACAAACATTGGAATCTTTATTCTTGGTTTTTTAGGAGGTTTAATAGCGTTACTAACACCTTGTGTGTTTCCAATGATACCATTAACAGTTTCCTTTTTTACTAAAAGTGCTGAAAACACTCAAAAAGGAATTGCAAATGCAATGCTTTATGGTTTGTTTATTTTAATTATTTACGTGTTATTAAGTTTGCCTTTTCACTTTTTAGACTCATTAAACCCAGAAATACTAAATACAATTTCAACTAACGTTTGGTTAAACATTATCTTCTTTGGAATATTAGCTTTTTTCTCATTTTCGTTTTTTGGTTTTTATGAAATCACATTACCAACGTCTTGGGGAAATAAAATGGATGAAACTTCTTCTAAAATAGGTGGTTTTATTGGAATATTCTTTATGGCTTTAACTTTAGCTATTGTATCTTTTTCTTGTACAGGTCCAATTCTAGGTTCTTTATTAGCAGGTTCTTTAACTAGCGATGGAGGAGCAATGCAATTAACTATGGGAATGAGTGGATTTGGTTTAGCGTTAGCTTTACCATTTACTTTATTTGCTATGTTTCCAAAATGGTTAAACTCTTTACCTAAATCTGGTGGTTGGTTAAATTCAACTAAAGTTGTTTTAGGTTTTTTAGAATTAGCTATGGCTTTTAAATTCCTTTCTAATGCCGATTTAGTTAAACATTGGGGTTTATTAAAACGTGAAGTATTTATTGGAATTTGGATTATTATTTTTATAGGTTTAGCACTTTATTTATTTGGTAAAATTAAATTCCCACACGATAGTCCATTAAAGAAATTAGGAATTCCTAGAGTCAGTTTTGCTATTTTAGTTGTCGCTTTTGTAATTTATCTAATTCCTGGTTTAACTAATACAGAACATGCTAACCTTAAGTTATTAAGTGGTTTTCCGCCACCATTAACTTATAGTTTGTACGAGAAAGAGTCTGAATGTCCGTTGGGTTTAGAATGTTATAAAGATTTTACACAAGGCGTTGCAGCTGCAAAAGAGCAAAACAAACCTATAATGTTAGATTTTACGGGTTGGGCTTGTGTGAATTGCAGAAAAATGGAAGAACAAGTTTGGAGTCAAGATAAAATTTATAATACACTTCAAGATTATGTAATTATTTCACTTTATGTAGATGATAGAAAAGAATTACCAGAAAATGAGCAGTTTGATTTTTTAAGAGCTAATGGTTCAAAAAAACGTATAGAAACAATTGGAGATAAGTGGTCAACCTTTCAAACTATAAATTTTAATAATAATTCACAACCTTTTTATGTGTTAATGAATTGTGATTTACAATTATTAAATCATACTACTGCAAATACTCCAAATGCAGAAGAATACTATAACTGGTTGCAAAAAGGCTTAGAAAATTTCAAGAAGTAATTTTAGATACTATTTAAAAAATCATAAATACATTTTAGATTAAAAAAGCGAGAATTTTAGTTCTTGTTTTTTTTGCTTAAATTTTAGTACATTTAAGAAAACCAATGTCTTATGCTAAAAAAAGTTTTTGGAAGTGCCGTTTTTGGAGTTGACGCAACAACTATTACGGTTGAAGTTAACGTAGATAAAGGAATAGGTTATCATTTGGTTGGTTTACCAGATAATGCTATTAAAGAAAGTAATTATCGTATTGCGGCAGCATTACAAAATAATGGGTTTAAAATTCCTGGTAAAAAGCTAATAATTAATATGAGTCCAGCAGATTTACGTAAAGAAGGTTCTGCTTACGATATGACTTTAGCTATTGGAATTCTTGCTGCTTCAAATCAAATTCAGGCAGATAAACTAGACAAGTATGTTATTATGGGCGAATTATCTTTAGACGGATCTCTTCAACCCATAAAAGGAGCTTTGCCAATTGCTATTAAAGCTAAAGAAGAAGGTTTTGAAGGATTTATTTTGCCCAATCAGAATGCTAAAGAAGCAGCAATTGTAGATGGATTAAAAGTTTATGGCGTAGATAATATTGAACAAGTCATTAATTTTTTCGATAAAAACGAACCATTAGAAGAAACCACAGTAAATACAAGAGAAGAATTCTACAAGAACTTAGATTTTCCTGAATTCGATTTTTCAGATGTTAAAGGACAAGAAAGTATAAAACGCTGTATTGAAATTGCAGCAGCTGGCGGACATAATATAATTTTAATTGGTCCTCCAGGAGCAGGAAAAACAATGTTAGCAAAACGTTTGCCTAGTATTATGCCACCAATGACATTACATGAAGCATTAGAAACCACAAAAATACATTCTGTTGTGGGTCGTGTAAAAAGTTCAGGATTACTGTCTCAAAGGCCATTTAGGAGTCCACATCATACCATTTCAAACGTCGCACTTGTAGGTGGCGGAAGTTATCCGCAACCAGGCGAAATTTCATTATCTCATAATGGTGTTTTGTTTTTAGATGAATTACCAGAATTTAAACGCGATGTTTTAGAGGTTATGCGTCAACCTTTGGAAGATAGAGAAGTAACTATTAGTCGAGCTAAATTTACAGTAACTTACCCAAGTAGTTTTATGTTGGTTGCAAGTATGAATCCTAGTCCAAGTGGTTATTTTAACGATCCAGATGCGCCAGTAACTTCTAGCCCTGCAGAAATGCAACGTTATTTAAGTAAGGTTTCTGGACCATTATTAGATAGAATAGATATTCATATTGAAGTTACTCCAGTACCTTTTGAAAAATTGTCAAGTGATCAAAAAGCTGAATCTTCTGTAGATATAAGAAAACGTGTTACTGCTGCTAGAGATATTCAAACAAAACGATTTAAAAGCTCAGAAAAAGTACATTATAATGCACAAATGACTACTAAACAGATAAGAAAATATTGCGATTTAGAAGATGCTTCTAAAACCTTATTAAAAACAGCAATGGAACGCTTAAATTTATCTGCCAGAGCTTACGATAGGATTTTAAAAGTATCTAGAACTATTGCCGATTTAGAAAATAGTGAATTCATTACAGGAGGACATTTAACAGAAGCTATACAATATAGAAGTTTAGATAGAGAAGGCTGGTTGGGCTAATAACTAATCAATTTCTTTTTTTATTAAAATTAATCTAAAAATAATAGTTGAACTTTCAACTATTATTTTTAGATTCGCATTTCAAATTTTATTTATTAATCTAAATAAAATATTTTGATAAAAAATTATATTTAAAATGAAAAATTTAAAAGGTCTTTTAATAGTTCTACTATTTTCTTTTGCAACTAGTTATGCTCAGGTTGGTATTAATAATACAGCACCTCACAGTTCATCAATGTTAGATATTGAATCTATAGATTCTGGAATATTAATCCCTAGAATGACATTAGCTCAAAAAACAGCAATAGCTGGACCTGCAACAGGACTTTTAGTTTACCAAACAGATGGTGTTTCTGGGTTTTGGTATTTTGATGGCACTATTTGGACCACTTTTGGAGGTTTTGGAGTAGATAATGATTGGACTGTTTCAGGGACAGAAATGTATAATGCAAATACAGGAAATGTAGGAGTTGGTAATACAGCACCTAGTGCTAAATTTCATATAACAGGTACTACTGTTTTAGGAGGTGGATCTGTAACTACATTATATTCAAACGATTTTTCTTCTGGCACTTTAAATAATACTTTAAACCCGGGTAATGGTTGTACTACAGCTCCTAATATATGGCATGTAAACAATGTAGATACATTTCAAGGTTCTTGTAATACATGTACAGATGAAAGAGCTTACATAGCATATAATAGTTGTGCGCAAAATCAAACCGTAACAGAAGGTACATTTACTCCAACATCAACTTCAGTTGAAGTTTCTTTTAATTACGGATATAATGATTTTGGTGCAGGAGATAGTTTTGAAGTAACACTTTATAACGAAACAACTTCAACAACTGTTTTACCAGCTGTTTTATCATTAACCTCAGATTCTATTAATACATCTTATTCTGGAACACATACTGTTATTGTGGGTAATAATTATTCTTTGAAATTTACATATATAGGAAATGATGATATTGGAGCAGCTTTCGATGATGTTTTAGTTACAGAAACAGCAGTAGGAGCAGAAAATTATATCTTTAGGTTAGAAGATGGACAACAACAAGATGGTTATGTTTTAACATCAGATGCTAATGGAAATGCAACATGGAAAGTTGCTTCTGGCGGCGGCGGAGGAAGTGGAACATATTCTTTTACAAATGGTTTAAATGAAGCAGCAGGAACAGCTAAATTAGGAGGAGCACTTATTGAGGACACAACTATAGATTTGAGTAGTTCTGATTTAACTATTGATGGAAATTCTACAGGTTATTTTGAATTACAAGGAAATAATAGAAGAATAATGAGAACTAATCCTATAGATGATTATGTCAACTTTGGTGCAGGTTCTACAATCCTTTTAGGAAATGATAATACAACTTTTAGAGATACTGGAAATAATTTATTTACAGTAGATTTTGTTGCAGGATTTTATGCTGGAGATAGTGGTGGATCTGCAATAGAGGTTGGTTCTATAGAGTATATTTTAGATGGTAATGCTGAGTTCTTTTTTAGTAATACTGTAAGTCCATTTACAAGCAATTTATTAGATTTAGGTGCAGATGCAGTTATTAATACTAACGATAGGTATTGGCAAGATGTTTATTCAACTAATTTTGTTGCAGTTGGTGGAGGAGGAACTATATATAATAAAACAAGTGGAAAATCTGAATATAAAATGAAAGGCTTGTCTGAAATTATGAAGTTGAATCCATTTGTATATAAAGAAGCACCTGTGAAAATTGGAAGCAGAATGTCAACAACTGAAGAAGATGATATTTCTATAGGTTTTAATGCAAAAGAGTTATTAGAGGTTATTCCAGAAGCTGTTAAAACATCTGATTGGTATACCGTAAAAGAAGGTGAAGATATGGTTAAAATGGATATCGAAAACCCTAACGGCATAAAGTATAATCAAATAATTCCTGTTACAGTTAAAGCAATTCAAGAGCAGCAAGAACAAATAGAGGAATTAAAAACGGCAGTTGAAGAGTTAAGAGCTCAAAATATATTATTAATTCAATTATTAAATAAAAAATAAGGAAATTAATATTCAGTAATAAAAGGCATTCAAATATTTGAGTGTCTTTTTTATTTATTATATAACTACTAGTTTAATTAACTTTTTATACTTTAGTCATTATAATAATTTTGATTCTTAAAGTAATATGGATAAAGATATATTAAGAGAAATTGGATTAATCTATAGAGCTGTAAATACGTTTTGTGACTATGTTATGAAATCTATTAATTTAGAGAAAGGCCAATATCAATTTTTAGTTCGAATAAAAGAAAATCCAGGCATTAATCAAAAAAATGTATCATCGTTGCTTCTTGTAGATAAAACAACTACTACAAAAGCGGTTAATAAATTAGTAACAAAAGGTTACATAGATAAGAAAGTTGACCAAACAGATAAAAGGAATGTTAAACTGTATTTAACCCCAAAAGGGAAAAAGACGTGTGTTTTTTTAGATAAAGAAGAACAGTTTTGTAACGATGTTTTTCTTGAAAAACTAACAAAAGAACAAAAGAAAGATGTTATGACGTATTTATCTGCAATTACAGATTCGTCATCTTTAATTTACTCTGATTTAAAGGAAGATAAAAAAGAGTACTACATTGATTTAATAAATAAAGTTGAATTAGATGATAATTAACTATCAAATTTATTATTTAAAGCCATTTAAAGAGTTTTTTTATCGTTTTTAATTTACCACTATAAGGTGCATATCTAAAAGGTAAATCCAACCAATTCCCTTTTATTACAACACTTTTTTGATGGGTAAATGTTTTATAAGAATATTCGCCGTGATAAGCACCAATACCGCTATTTCCAACACCACCAAAAGGCAATCTGTGATTGGTGAATTGTATAATAGTATCGTTAATTACGCCACCACCAAAAGAAAAACAACTCAAAATCTTAGTTTTAAAATCTGAATTATTACTAAAAATATATAGAGCTAATGGTTTTTCATAATTATTAATTATTTTAGAAATATCTTCAAAACTTGAATATGAAATTACAGGTAAAATAGGTCCAAATATTTCATCTATCATAACTTTATTAGACAGTTTTGGTTCATCTAAAATAGTAGGAGCAATGTAGTTTGTTTCAGAATTAGTTTCTCCACCACAGATAATAGTTTCATTTTCTAAAAAACTTTTTAAGCGCTCAAAATTCTTTTCATTAACAATTCTTGTAAAATCTTTGGAATTTTCGGGATTAGTTCCGTATGCAGCTATAATTTCTTTTTTTATAGCATTATAAAATTCATTTTTAATACTCTCTTTAATTAAAATATAATCTGGCGCAATACACGTTTGTCCTGCATTTAAAAATTTACCCCAAACTAGTCGTTTAGCGGTTAGTTCTAAATTAGCAGTTTCGTCAATTATACAAGGGTTTTTTCCACCTAACTCTAAAGTTACTGGTGTTAAATCTTCTGCCGCAGCTTTAGCTACAATTTTCCCCACATTTACACTTCCAGTAAAAAAGATATAATCCCAGTTTAATTTCAATAGATTAGAAGCGACTTCCGCATTTCCTTCTATAACCAATGCGTGTTCTGGTTTAAAAACCTTACTTATTATAGATCTTAATAAATTAGAGGTGTTAGGCGTTAATTCACTTGGTTTTAAAACAACTGTATTTCCACAAGCTATTGCTGCTATTAAAGGTGCTATAGCTAATTGAAACGGATAATTCCAAGGCGAAATTATTAAAACAGTTCCATAAGGGTCTTTGTATATAAACTCAGTTGACGGGAAATTTAATAATGCTGGCTTAATACGTTTTGGTTTAGACCACGTTTTTATGTTTTTTATAAATAAATCGATTTCTGATAAAACCACAGATATTTCTGTAACATAAGTTTCAAAAGCTGGTTTATTAAAATCTTTATAAATAGCATCAATTATAGCTTGTTCTCTGTTTAGAATTTCAAATTTCAAATTTTTTAACAATGAAACTCTATATGCTATTGATTTAGTTTCTTGAGATGTAAAAAACGTTTTTTGATCTTGAAGAATTTTAGAAAACATATTTTTTTTATGGAAAGTTACGTAATTGACTTAAATGGCTGTTAAATTTAATAGAATTTTATGTTTTAGCTACTATTTGTGCTTATTAAATCAATTAAAAATTATGAAATAATAGAGATAAATATGTCGATTTTTATATCTTTAAATTTATGACTAAAGATAAATTATATCTGTTAAAATTTCCTATTGGAGAATTTAAAAAACCAGAAGAAATAACGCAACAACATATTGAGGAATGGATTGCTATTTTAGAAAATTTTCCTAAAAAAATAATAGCATTGACCGAAAATTTATCTAAACAAGATTTACAACGTGAATATAGACCTGGAAGTTGGACAGTAAAACAAGTGGTGCATCATATTTCTGATAGTCATCATCATAGTTATATTAGATTTAAATGGGCAATAACGGAAAATGAGCCAATTATAAAAGCGTATAATGAAGTCGCTTGGGCAAATTTAGAAGATTATAAGTTGCCAATAGATTTGTCTCTACAACATCTAAAAATTATACACGCTAAATTGGTTGCTTTTATTAAAACATTAACGGAAGCGGATTTGAATCGTTATTTTATACATCCTGAAACTAATGCTAAAGTGACTTTAAAGGAAAACATAGGCATTTATGCTTGGCATAGTTTACATCATTTAGCGCATATAAAACAGGCCTTAAATAATTAATTTTTTGATATGAAATTACCTATAGATTTTGAAGTCTTTAAAAAGCCAGATCTAAGAGTTGGTACTATAATTTCTGTAGAAGATTTTCCAGAAGTTAAAAAGCCAGCTTACAAATTAACTATAGATTTTGGTCACTTAGGTATAAAAAAAACATCGGCACAAATTACTACGTTATACACCAAAAATGAATTGTTACATAAGCAAATTGTAGCAGTAGTTAATTTTCCAGTTAAACAAATAGCTAATTTTATGAGTGAATGTTTGGTTTTAGGTGCTGTAAAAGAAAAAGATGTTATGCTATTACATCCAGAAACAAAAGTTTTAAATGGAAGTAGTATTGCATAAAAAAAGCCTCATATAGAATATGAAGCTTTTGGAATATATTTTAAATATTTAATTAAATATCGTCAAAATCGACATCTGTAAATCTACTTTCAGAAGATGATTCTGTTGTAGTATTTTCAGGTGCATTAGCAGCAACTTCAAAATCACGTTTAAAATCTTTTTGATGTCTTTCACTAATGACTTCATTACCTTTTTCAGAAACAACATAATCTGTCATTTCTTTTAAAATGATATTAAATTCATTAAAATCTTCTTTATATAAATAGATTTTATGTTTTTTGTAATGAAACGAACCATCATCGTTTGTAAATTTCTTGCTTTCAGTAATTGTTATGTAGTAATCTCCAGCTTTAGTAGCTCTAACATCAAAAAAATATGTACGTCTTCCTGCTCGTAATACTTTCGAGAAAATCTCTTCTTTCTCCATCATTTCGTGGTTACTCATAATAGCCTTGTTTTTTTAATTACTCAAATCTCCAAAAAAAAAGTAGAGTAGGCAACAAATTTTATAATTCTTTTTGACTTAATTGTTTTTTGTATAATTCGGCATAATAGCCATTATAACTAATTAACTCTTTATGAGTTCCTTGCTCTAAAATTTCACCATTATCTAAAACTATAATTTGATCTGCATTTTTAGCCGATGAAATTCTATGACTTACAATTAAGGTAGTTGTTTGCTGTGTAAGTTGCTTTAAATTACTTAAAATCTTTTCTTCGGTTTCTGTATCTACAGCAGATAAGCAGTCATCAAACAATAATATATTAGGATTTTTTATAATAGCTCTTGCAATAGAAACACGTTGTTTTTGTCCACCAGAAAGTGTTATGCCTCTTTCGCCTAAAATGGTTTCATATTTTTTATTGAATTTCACAATATTTTTATGAACATATGCATTTTTTGCAGCATCTATAACTTGATCTTCAGTAGCATTCTCGTTTCCAAATTTTATATTATTTTTAATAGTATCGCTAAATAAAAAGGCATCTTGTGGTACATAACCTATAGAAGTTCTTAAATCTTTTAAATTTAAGTTTTTAATATTAGTTTGATCTACTAAAACCTCGCCACTATTTGTATCGTAAAGTCTACTTACTAAGTCTAATAGTGTAGATTTTCCAGAACCTGTTTTACCAATTATAGCTAAAGTATCACCTTTTTTAACTTTAAAACTAATGTTTTTAAGTGCCGTAATATTGGTGTCGTCGTAAGTAAATGTTACATTTTTAAATTCAATATCTCCTTGAATAGGTGTATTTTCTTTTTTGGTATTTTTAATTTCAGGATCAATTTTTAAGAATTCGTTAATTCGTTTCTGAGAAGCTTCTGCTTCTTGTACAATAGAAGTAACCCAACCAACTGTAGCAACTGGCCAAGTTAATAAATTAACATAAATTATAAATTCTGTAATAGTTCCAAGAGTAATTTCACCATTCATGTATTGTGTTCCTCCAATGTAAATTACAATAATGTTACTAATACCAATTAATAAAAGCATCATAGGAAAAAAGAAGGCTCTAATTTTTACCAATTTTAACTGTTTGTCTTTGTTTTCTTTAGATAATTGATTAAAATCTGCAATAGTTTTAGTTTCTATACCATAAGCTTTAATAACAGAAACACCACTAAATGTTTCTTGTGTAAACGTGGATAGTTTTGACAAATACTCTTGTACAACCGTACTACGTTTATTAATTTCTTTACTTATTTTATAAATAAAAACAGATAAAATAGGTAGCGGAATCACTGTGTAAAGTGTTAAACTAGGTGAAGATTGATACATAAAAACCAACACAACTACAAAAAGCATTAGTGTATTTATACTATACATTATTGCTGGACCAGAATACATTCTAACTTTAGATACATCTTCAGTAATACGATTCATTAAATCTCCAGTTCTATTTTTTTTGTAGAAGTTTAAAGAAAGATTTTGGTATTGTTGATAGATTTCATTTTTTAAATCAAACTCAATATATCTAGAAATATTAATTATAGTTTGGCGCATAAAAAAAGTAAAGACACCAGTAGCAATAGCTGTACCAATAATTAAAGATATATTTACTAGTAAAGCCGATTTAAAATTAGCTAAATCTTTAGTCTCTGTTTTTAAGTATTCATCTATAATATCTATAGTTTCACCAATTAGACTAGGAACAAATACAGTAAATAATTTAGAAACAATAGTTATTATAATACCTATTAGTAGTTTTGTTTTATATTTCTTAAAGTATTTGTTAAGGTGTTGTAATTCTTTCATTTAATTAAATCAAATCGTTTCAAATTAATAATTTCTTAATTATTGATGATATTTATTGCATAAATGTTAATATATAATTATTTTTGCTTGCATTATTAAATATAATGCAATTTTAGTTTTTATCAATAAATACCCAATTACATAATGGTTTCAGACATATTAACACCAGATCAATTAAAAAAAGTAGATCCAGTTTTTGGACAATTATCTTTCGATAATCATGAGCAAATTGTTTTTTGTAACGACAAAGATACAGGATTAAAAGCTATTATTGGAATACATAATACAGTTTTAGGACCAGCTTTAGGTGGAACAAGAATGTGGCAATACGCCAACGAATGGGAAGCTTTAAACGATGTTTTAAGATTATCTCGTGGAATGACTTATAAATCTGCCATTACAGGATTAAATCTTGGTGGAGGAAAAGCGGTTATTATAGGTGATGCTAAAACGCAAAAAACACCTGAATTAATGCGCCGTTTTGGTGAATTTGTTCACGGATTAAGCGGGAAATATATTACAGCAGAAGATGTTGGGATGGAAACATCTGATATGGATACAGTTAGAGAAGTTACGCCTTATGTTACTGGAATTTCAGAAAGTTTAGGCGGATCAGGAAATCCTTCTCCGATTACAGCTTATGGTGTTTTTATGGGAATGAAAGCTGCTGCTAAATATAAATTTGGATCGGACGATTTAGAAAATAAAAGTGTTTTAGTTCAAGGAATTGGTCACGTTGGAGAATCTTTAGTAGAACATTTAACTAACGATGGTGCAAAAGTTATTATCTCAGACATTAACGAATCTCGTTTAGAAGAAGTAAGTTCAAAATACGGAGCAACTATATATAGAGGAAACGATCTTTATAGTGAAGCTGTGGATATTTATGCACCTTGTGCTTTAGGAGCAACAATAAACGATGATACTATAAACAAAATTCAAGCTAAAATTATTGCAGGTGCTGCAAATAATCAGTTAGCTAATGAGGTTGTTCATGGTAAATTATTACAACAAAAAGGTATTGTTTATGCGCCAGATTTCTTAATTAATGCAGGTGGAATTATTAATGTTTATGCTGAATTAGAAAAATATGGTAAAGCAGAGATTATGCGTAAAACAGAAAATATCTACAATACAACATTAGAAATTTTAAATAAT
Source organism: Mesoflavibacter sp. (assembly GCA_034110465.1). Lineage (GTDB taxonomy): Bacteria > Bacteroidota > Bacteroidia > Flavobacteriales > Flavobacteriaceae > Aurantibacter. The sequence goes on along the minus strand of JAWUZD010000010.1, from coordinate 29,473 downwards.
GCAGAGAAAAATAGCATGACGACTTTAGATGCTGCATTAACAATAGCAAAAAATAGAATTGAAGAAAGAAAAAATAAAAACAGTTAATAGTTTTTACTTTTAATTAAAGTATTATTTTTGCAAAGCGATAGAAAAAACTTCTATCGCTTTTTTTAAACTACAAGTTCTTTTAGACAATGTTAAACAGAAGGCATATCAGAATCAAAGTAATGCAAGTACTTTACGCTTTTAGTGGAAGTGAAAGTGATGATTTTACTAAAGATCAAAAATTCTTACTAAATAGTATAGATAACATGTATTCTTTATACGTATTACTTCTGTCTTTACTGGTTGAAGTTAGAGAAAAAGCAGAATTGCAAATGGATAAAGACCAAAAAAAGCATTTTGCATCTGATGAAGAAAAAAGTCCCAATACAAAATTTATTAATAACGATATCTTATTAGCTATTGCTAATAATCCTGCATTTCTTTTAAAACAAGATGTTTTAAATGTTAATAATTGGAAATTAGATGGCGAATATGTAGATATCATATATAAAGAACTTATTTCAAGTAATCTTTATAAAGATTATATGTCTACAAAAACATCTACTTTTAAAGAAGATAGAGATTTTGTATCAGACTTTTTTAAAGAAATTGTAGCACCAAACGATAAGCTTTACGATTACTTAGAGGATAAAAACTTAACTTGGTTAGATGATTTGCCAATTGTAAACACTACAATTCTAAAGATTTTAAAGAAAATAAAGCAAGATTCTCCAGATGTACATTTGACTCCTAAATTGTATAAGGATACAGAAGATAAAGAATACGCAATTAACTTATTTAAGAAATCTTTATTAAATCAAAGTGAGTTAAAAGCAGTTATTGGATCTAAAACCAAAAATTGGGATGCAGATCGTATAGCATCATTAGATACAGTATTATTAACGATGGCATTATGCGAAATAGAAAAATTTCCATCTATTCCTACAAAAGTAACTATTAACGAATATTTAGAAATTGCTAAAGAATATTCTACACCAAAGAGTAGTATCTTTATAAATGGTATTTTAGATAAAATAGTAAAAGAACATCAAGCAGCAGGAACCTTAAATAAAATAGGAAGAGGTTTGATGTAATAAAAAATAATCTTATTTTTACAATTCAATTAATAAATTAAAATAAAACGAAATGAAAAGAGTATTTTTAATGTTAAGCGCAGTGTGCTTAGTAGGATTTACATCTTGTAAAGAAGATGCAACAACAAAGATTGATGATACAAATGTAGAAGCAGCTGCAGTTAGAGATGCACAATCTTCTAAATTTCCAGTCTTAACTTTTACAGAAACAGAACATGATTTTGGAGAAATTATTAATGGAACTCCAGTAGAAAACGTATTTACATATAAAAATACAGGAGCTGCACCATTAGTAATTACTAATATTAAAAGTACTTGTGGATGTACAATTCCTCAGGACTGGTCTAAAGAGCCTTTAGCTCCTGGAGCAGAAGGAACTTTTACAGTTAAATTTAATGGTAAAGGAAACGGAAACACTTCTAAAGCTGTTACCGTTACTGCTAATACAGAAAAAGGTAGCGAAGTAGTTAGAATTAAAGCTTTTGTAAAGCCAGATCCTAATGCACCAGCAAAAGTAGCAGCACCAAATGGAGCTTCTCCAGTAATTAAGTAATGGAGCAGTTATCTAGCATATTACCAATTTTAGCCATGTTTGCTGTAGTGTATTTCTTTATGATTGCACCACAAATGAAAAAAGCTAAAAACGAAAAAAAATTCGCATCTGAATTAAAAAGAGGCGACCGTATTGTAACTCTTAGTGGCTTACACGCTAAAATATTAGAGTTAAATGATAAAGATAATTCTTGTGTTATTGAAACTCTTTCTGGTAAATTAAAATTTGATCGTGCTGCCATTTCTATGGAACGCACAAAAGTTTTAAATAAACCTACAGAACTTAAAAAGTAAATTACTTTTTTAAATTTATTAAAAAACGCTTCAAGTTTACCTTGAAGCGTTTTTTTATGCTATAAAACTAACAGTTTTTATATTTATCATTTAACCCAGAACCTTTTAGTATTAGAGGTATTATCTTTTCTAATCGTGTAGTTTTTTGTTACTTCTCTTTTTGCAGTTTCAATATAGAGACAATATTCTTTTTGCTTGCTTAGCGATAAATTTTTATAAGATACTTCTAATTCAGAATTTTGATTCAGTAAGAATTCTAATGCTTTTGGAACACTAAAAGATTTTGTAGTTGTTTTTATAGGTTTTAATTCTTTACTTAATTTTTGATTTTCTATTGCTTCTTTTATGTAACTTAAGATTATTATAGGCTGATTTAATTCTTTAATTGAAGTAAATCGTAATTGTTTTAAAGCTTTACTGGTTTCGGAAATAAATAGAATATTTTGCTCATCTTTTAGAAAAACACCATAAGCAAAAATGCTTTTTAAAAGCACCAATACTTATTACATTCTTATTATTTAAATTATAAGTAGGTGCATTCCATTTTATAGACTCTTCTAATTCTGTAGATAATAGAAGTGTTCTTAGAATGTCAAGTTCATTTTTGTAGTGGCTATTGTTTTCTAAATAAATAGACTTTTTTCAAATTAATGAAGTTTTAATTCGGTCTTAACCTTGTCTTCCGTAGGTCTAATCATAATTAAATAGATAATAATTAAGACTCCAAAAAGCATAAATTCTTTTTGAAGAATTAATAATACAAATGCTGAACCTTCTAAAATTGCCCAACGTATAATAGAAGCAGTTTGATATTCTATTATTTTCTGTTGTTCTGTAGAATTTGGAGAAATTACTTTTAATTTATACTTAAAAATAAGATTACTAATTATAAACCCTACAATAGGAATAAACACATAAATTATATTTTCTGATGTTACTTCAGGAGAAACAAGTAAATCTGAAATTGATTTTAAACTTGATAATATATAATATCCAATTATAAGTCCAGCACAAAGTGCAAAATGAATAATCTTTAAAACACGTAGTTGCTCTTTCATTTATAAAAATAATTAATGTTATTTTTTAGAAGTTATAGCTTTTGCAGTTTTTCCGCCAATCCAAGCCATAGGAATGTATGCTAAAAGAATATCTGTAATAGTAAACCAAGTTGGTCCAGAAATCATATAATTAGCCGCTATTCCACCAATTAGAAATAAAACCCCAATAGTAACTGCAAATTTCATTTTATGTGAAGCAGCAATTATAAAGGCTACAAAAGCACCAACTAAAGTTCCTAATGCGTGTGCTAAAAATGGAAAAATAAAATATTTATATTCTAAAGTTAAATAGACCTCAGATAAGGCTTCCATATTATTAATATCTATGTCTTTAATTGGAAATATGTTATGACCTATATTTATTAATAGCATATTTACGGAGCTTCCAATAAAGAACCCTAATACTATGGCTAAAATGTTTTTAATAATAGGATTCATAATAATTATTCGGTTTAGTTAGAAAAACAAGATACTAAAAAAAGAAACAATGTAATATGAATCGTTTTACTTTGAGAAGTATTTAGTTAATTAACTTTTCGAAAGCCAAACGTTTATCGTTATTATCTAAGTAAATAATACCACAATAGTTATAGCCTAAAACTTTAAGTAAGGTTTGCATACCAATATTATCTTTGTGTGTATCAATTCGCATAGAAGCAATATGATTTGATTTTAGAAACTCTTCAAAATGCTTAAAGATGTATTTTGCAACACCTAAATTTCTAAAAGAATTACCAACTGCCATTCTGTGTATTACACCATAAATAGCGTTTTGTGTTGTCAACCAATCGCCCTCAATATTTGAATATGTAGGTTCTGAATTAGTTGTAAACATAGTAGTTGCCATAATTTGGTTGCTACTATTTTGTACTAAATAACTCTCGTTTTGTTTTATATCTGATAATATTCTTGTAGTATCTGGATAACCATTTTGCCACTGATCTATATTTAATGACGCTAAATAGTTTTGAGCATCTTTAATTATAAGCATAATAACATTTAAGTCGGTTTTAGTTGCTTTTACTAATTCCATAGGTTTTATTTATATACAAGCATTCCAAATAACATCATTTGGTAAATTTGCAGTAATTTTAATAGGCTCTTTTGTTACAGGATGAATAAATTCTATAAACCTAGCATGTAAGCTAATACTTCCATCTTTATTACTCCTATCAAACCCATATTTTAAATCGCCTTTAATCGGACTACCAATAGTAGATAATTGCACTCTAATTTGATGATGTCTTCCGGTTTCTAATTTAATTTCTAAAAGTGTATAATTATCTAATTTTTTTAAAGTAGAGTAGTGTAGAATCGCTTTTTTACTTTCAGGTATTTCTTTAAGATATGCCGTTGACTTGTTATTTTTAGGATTCTTTTTAAGCCAATTAATTAATGAGTCGTTAGATTTTGATGGCGCCTTTTTTACTAGAGCCCAATATGTTTTAGAAATGTCTTTTGTTAAGAATAATTTATTTAGTCTTGGTAAAACCTTACTGGTTTTTGCAAAAAGTACCAAACCCGTTGTTGGTCTATCTAATCTATGTACGGTTCCTAAATAAACATTTCCGGGTTTCTTGTATTTGTCTTTAATATATTCCTTTACAACATCACTCAGAGGTTTATCGCCAGTTTTATCGCCCTGTACAATATCTCCAGAACGTTTGTTTATGGCAATAATATGATTATCTTCATATATAACTTGAAGATTATCTTTGTGAGAAACAATATTATTTTTTTGAGTCACTTAATTAATATTGCTCAGAATCGTTAGGGAAATCTACAGATTTTACATCGCTAACGTATTGTCCAATAGCGTTAGTCATATCTTCATATAAATTCATATAACGTCTTAAAAAACGAGGATTAAATTCGTGCGTCATTCCAATCATATCATGTAGCACTAAAACCTGGCCATCTACACCAGCACCAGCACCAATTCCAATAACAGGAATAGAAACACTTTTAGCAACTTCTTCGGCTAATTTTGCTGGAATTTTTTCTAAAACAATTGCAAAACAGCCTGCTTTTTCTAGCATTAAAGCATCTACTTTAAGTTGTTGCGCTTCTTCGTCTTCTTTTGCTCTTACCGTATAAGTTCCAAATTTATAGATGGATTGAGGTGTTAAACCTAAATGTCCCATAACCGGAATACCTGCATTAAGGATTCGTTTTATAGATTCTTTAATTTCTTTTCCACCTTCCATTTTTACTGCATGTCCACCAGATTCTTTCATAATTCTAATGGCACTACGCAACGCTTCTTTAGGATCACTTTGGTAACTTCCAAAAGGTAAATCTACAACAACTAAAGCACGTTCTACAGCTCTAACTACAGATTGCGCATGGTAAATCATTTGATCCAATGTAATAGGTAAGGTTGTTTCATGACCAGCCATTACGTTACTAGCAGAATCTCCTACTAAAATAACATCTGTTCCAGCGCTATCTACAATTTTTGCCATAGTATAATCGTAAGCAGTTAACATCGAAATTTTTTCGTTGTTAGCTTTCATATCAACTAATGTTTTAACAGTAATTCGTTTGTAATCTTTTTTTGCTACAGACATTTTAATCCTTTTAATTTAGAATTGTAAAAGTAATAAATATTGGAGTAGTGTTGAATAAAATTTGAAGAATGATTTTGTTAGTTACTTATATATTATTTTAGTGTCAGTTTGAGAATAGAATTGTTATTATAAACATTATAAAAACAGTCCAGTAGAAGCTTTGAAATGCTGTTATAATAAATTCTTTATTCTTAGATTACCAATAATTTTGTGAGTTTTTTCTAACAACTTTTTTGACCAAGTTGCTAACTGCATATTTATTCCAAAAGTATATTATAATACCAACAAATAATATAGATGTTAATTGTTCTAAAATTTTCATTATTTAAAGTTGATATTTCAGACTCTAACAATCTGCCATAAACACGCCAACAGCTAATCCACCAGTACTGGTTTCTTTATATTTATTACTCATATCTTTAGCTGTTTCCCACATTGTAGAAACTACTTTATCTAAAGGTACTTTTACGTTGTTTGGATCTGTTTCTAAAGCTAATTCGGCAGCATTAATAGCCTTAATTGCTCCCATAGAATTACGTTCTATACATGGAATTTGAACTAAACCACCAATTGGATCACAGGTTAAACCTAAATGATGTTCCATTGCAATTTCTGCTGCAATCATAACTTGTTCTGGAGTTCCACCAAGCAACTCACATAAAGCTCCAGCTGCCATAGCAGAAGATACTCCAATTTCGGCCTGGCATCCGCCCATAGCAGCACTTATTGTTGCGCCTTTTTTAAATACAGCACCAATTTCTCCTGCTACTAGTAAGAATTGTTTAATCTCTTTAAAATTTGCATTATGATTTTCAATCACTAAATAATACATTAAAACAGCTGGAATTACACCAGCACTTCCATTAGTTGGAGCTGTAACCACACGACCTAAAGAAGCATTAACTTCGTTTACGCCTAAAGCAAAACAACTTACCCATTTTAAAATTTGTCTAAACTTAACTTCGGTGTTTCTAATTGTATTTAGCCAATCTTTGTGCGAATTATAGGTTTGATCTCCAATTAATTTTTTATGCATGTCAAAAGCACGTCTTCTAACATTTAATCCGCCAGGTAAATGTCCTTCAGTATGGCAACCTAAATACATACATTCTAACATAGTATCCCAAATTCTATTTAATTCAAAATCTATAGTGTCAATATCTCTAAGAGACAATTCATTTTCTAAGACAATTTCAGAAATCGTTTTGTTTTCAGAAGTACAATAATTTAGTAACTCAGTCGCTTTATCTACAGGAAAAGGAAACTCCTTTTTTAGTTCTACATTTTCCTTGTGTATTACACGTTCTTCTTTTACTACAAATCCGCCACCAATAGAGTAGAAGGTAGATTCGTGTATTTGTTTATCATTATTAAAAGCTGTAAAAGCTAATCCGTTAGAGTGAAAATCTAAAAAAGTTTTATTAAAAACAATATCTGTTTTAGAATTAAATATAACTAGATGCTCGTTATCTAATGTTATTTCAGAATTGGCATTAATTTTATTAATTATAGATTCAATATTTTCTGTTGGAATAGTTTCAGGATTTTCTCCGCTTAAACCTAACATTATGGCTATATCTGTGGCGTGACCTTTACCAGTTAAAGATAAAGAGCCAAATAAATCTATTTTAATATGAGTAATTTTTGTAAATACATTATCAGATTTTAGTTCTTCTAACCAGCGTTCAGCTGCGCGCCAAGGACCTAAAGTGTGAGAACTTGAAGGACCAACGCCAATTTTAAGCATATCAAAAACCGAAATACATTCCATAATTAAAATATTTATTGCGACAAATATAAAGTATTGGACATAACAAAAATCAATTTATAGAAATGAAATTAAATAGATTCTGACAACGTGTCATATTTTTTGTCGTGGCATAAAGATTGACTTAAGGTATTTGTAAATTATTAGTATAAATTAAAACATACATATTATGAGTAAGATTATTGGAATCGATTTAGGGACAACTAACTCTTGCGTTTCTGTAATGGAAGGTAACGAGCCAGTTGTAATCCCAAATGCAGAAGGCAAACGTACAACACCTTCAGTAATAGCTTTCGTAGAAGGCGGAGAAATTAAAGTTGGAGATCCTGCAAAAAGACAAGCAGTTACCAATCCTACAAAAACAGTTTATTCTATTAAACGTTTTATGGGTAACAAATATTCTGAATCTAAAAAAGAAGCAGAACGTGTACCATATTCAGTAGTAAAAGGAGATAACGATACACCACGTGTAGATATTGATGGTCGTTTATATACGCCACAAGAATTATCTGCTATGATTCTTCAAAAAATGAAGAAAACAGCTGAAGATTATTTAGGTCAAGAAGTAACTGAAGCAGTAATTACTGTACCAGCATATTTTAACGATGCACAACGTCAAGCAACTAAAGAAGCTGGTGAAATTGCAGGTTTAAAAGTTAGACGTATCATAAACGAGCCAACAGCAGCTGCTTTAGCTTACGGAATGGACAAAAAAGGTATTGACCAAAAAATAGTTGTTTTTGATTTTGGTGGTGGAACACATGATGTTTCTATCTTAGAATTAGGAGATGGCGTTTTTGAAGTTTTATCTACAGATGGAGATACACACTTAGGTGGAGATGATGTTGATGATAAAATTATTAACTGGTTAGCTGAAGAATTTAAAGCTGAAGAAGATATGGACTTACGTAAAGATCCAATGTCTTTACAAAGTTTAAAAGAAGCTGCAGAAAAAGCTAAGATTGAATTATCTGCTTCAGAGCAAACAGAAATCAACTTGCCATATATTACAGCAACTGCAAGCGGACCAAAACACTTAGTGCGTACATTAACACGTTCTAAATTTGAGCAATTAATAGACGATTTAGTAAAAAGAACAATTGAGCCTTGTCAAACTGCGTTAAAAGCAGCAGGATTATCTATTTCAGATATTGACGAAGTTATTTTAGTAGGTGGATCTACACGTATTCCAGCAGTACAAAAAGCTGTGGAGTCTTTCTTCAAGAAAACACCAAGTAAAGGTGTTAATCCTGACGAAGTTGTGTCTTTAGGAGCAGGAATTCAAGGTGGAGTTTTATCTGGAGATGTTAAAGATGTATTATTATTAGATGTTACACCTTTATCTTTAGGAATTGAAACTATGGGTAACGTAATGACTAAATTAATTGAGTCTAACACAACTATTCCAACTAAAAAATCTCAAGTATTCTCTACAGCAGCAGATAATCAACCATCTGTAGAAATTCACGTTTTACAAGGTGAAAGAGCTATGGCAGGAGACAATAAGACAATAGGTCGTTTTCATTTAGATGGTTTACCACCAGCACAAAGAGGAGTTCCTCAAATTGAAGTAACTTTCGATATTGATGCTAACGGAATCATTAAAGTTTCTGCTACAGATAAAGCCACTAACAAGACTCAAGATATTCGTATTGAAGCATCTTCTGGTTTAACTGAAGAAGAAATTGAAAAGATGAAAGCTGATGCTGTAGCAAATGCTGAATCTGATGCAATTGCTGCAGAAAATGCGAAGACTTTAAACGAAGCAGATTCTATGATTTTCCAAACAGAAAATCAATTAAAAGAATTTGGTGAGAAATTATCTGACGATAAAAAAGCACCAATTGAAGCAGCTTTAACTGAATTAAAAGCCGCTTACGAAACTAAAGATGTTGCTGTTATAGCACCAGTTTTAGAAAAAATAAACGAAGCTTGGAAAGTGGCATCTGAAGAAATGTACAAAGCGCAAGCTGAAGGACAAGGTGCACCAGCTGATGCAAATGCTAACGCAGGAGCAGAAGAAACTAGCGATGTTGAAGATGTAGACTTCGAAGAAGTTAAGTAAGTAGAGAACCAATTTTGCTTAGCAAAATTTAGTGAATCACTTATGCTCACGAAAGTGAGTATCTTTAAAATAAATATTCAAAACGCCATCATTAATTTGATGGCGTTTTTTTTGTGGTATTAACATACGTCATTCCTGCGTAAGCAGGAATCTCATAATTCAAAAAACAAACGTCTCTTCGAGTGAATTCGATTTTATGAAAATTTGTATCGAGAAGTTCTTTTTAGTAATAACTAGTTTTCGATACATTTTAAATTTCTGCTATTTTTTAATGTAAGCTCACTTATTTCACTTATTTCACTTATTTCACTTATTTCACTTATTTTAGTGTTTTAGCATAAAAAGCAAAACCAATACATATGAAAAAAATCTACTTATTATTAGTCCTAGTTTTAACGACAACTATCTCTTTTTCTCAAAATGAGTTTATTACGACTTGGGAAGTTACTTCTGGGGATTTAGATATAGCAATTTATACAAACACTGATGATTACACTTATAATTACACTATAGATTTTGGAGATGGTAATATTTTAAATAATATAACAGGTGATTATGTGTATACTTATGCAAATTCAGGAACATATATAGTTAAAGTTACAGGAACCTACCCTTATTTTAGATTTTCTTCATCACAACTAAAAAGTGTTGATCAATGGGGAGATAATCAGTGGTTATCAATGTCTATTATGTTTGCAAGTTGTTCAAATATGATAATAAATGCCACAGATACTCCAGACTTATCGCAGGTTACAAGTATGGAGAATATGTTTGCTGATTGTGATTTATTTAACCAACCTATAAATAATTGGGATGTGTCAAATGTAGAAAACATGAATGGGATGTTTGCTTATTGTAATTTATTTAATCAGCCTTTAAATGATTGGGATGTATCAAATGTAGAAACTATGATTGGGATGTTTAACAGTTGTAACTTATTCAATCAACCATTAAATGATTGGGATGTATCCAATGTTTGCTTTTTGTGATTTATTTAATCAACCATTAAATGGTTGGGATGTATCCAATGTAACTTCAATGTATCAGATGTTTGGTTCTTGTGATTTATTTAATCAACCATTAGATAATTGGAATATTTCAAATGTGAATTACATTTCTGGTATGTTTATAGAAGCTCCTTCATTTGATCAAGACTTATCTCAGTGGGATTTTTCAAATCTTCAATCATCACCTAGTTCAATTATATATAATTCAGGGTTAAGTACTTTAAATTACGATAATATATTATTAGGTTTTGCGAATTCAAATTTACAAAATCAGACATTGATTACAGGTACTTCAGGGAATATGAAGTACTGTAATTTTAATGTAAGGGATTATTTAGTTAATAATATGGGATGGTCGATTAGTGGAGACCAACAATCTCAAAATTGTAATCAAATTTTAGGTAATATTTATTATGATTTTAACAGTAATGGATGTACTAATACAGACTTAGAGGCGCTTGATTTAATAATTCAAGCTGTAGATGATAATAACTATTCAATATCAACAATTATACAAAATAATAATTACTTTATTTCTTTATATGAAGGTTCTCATAATATTTCATTAATAAACTTACCACCATATTTCACAGCATCACCACTAAGTCAAACAGTAGATTTCTCAACAACATCTACAGAACAAGTCGATTTTTGTTTAACAGCAAACCAAACGGTTAACGATTTAAACATTACACTATTACCGTTAAATGGTGCTAGACCAGGTTTTAGTTCTTTTTATAAATTAGTAGTATCTAACGTAGGAACAGAATCTATAGATAATGTTATAGCTACTTTAAATTTTGATGATACAATGCAATCGTTTACTTCGGCTTTACCAATTGCAACTAATACCACAGCAAACAGTTTAGAATTTAATTTAGGAACTATTGTTCCATTTGGAAGTGCAGAAGTACAAATAGAAATGCTAGCCTTTACGCCACCAACCGTAAATGCGGATGATATTTTAAACTTTACAGCTACAGTTTTACCAAATACAGCAGATTACACAGTAGAAGATAACACCTTTAATTATAATCAAATAGTTGTAAATGCCTACGATCCTAACGATAAACGTGTTTTACAAGGTGATGAAATTACTTTAAACGAAGCAGATGAATATTTAGATTATATTATTAGATTCCAAAACACAGGATCTGCTAATGCAACATTTGTAAGAATAATAGAAAATTTAGATGAAGAATTAGACTGGTCTACTTTAAAAATTATTAGTTCAAGTCACGATTACAGTGTGAAAATTGATAATGGAAACGAAGTAGAGTATTTGTTTGATAATATTAATTTACCATATCAAGCAATAGATGATGCAGGAAGTAATGGTTATATAGCTTATAAAATTAAACCAAAAACAACGGTTCAATTAGGAGATGTTATGAGCGGAGATGCCAATATCTATTTTGATTATAATTTACCAATTATAACAAATATAGCGTCTACAACAATTATAAATAATTTAAGTGTAACGGACTTTAGTAAAGAAAACCTTATAACTATTTATCCAAACCCAACAGAGCATGGTGTTTATATTAAAACAAAAAGTGGAGTTATTGTGAAGGCAATTCAGCTTTATAATATTCAAGGTAAAGAATTAATGTCTATTAATGAAAATGTAGAGTTTCTAGACACTAGAAATATTTCTAAAGGAATGTATCTTATAAAAATAAAAACCAATAGTGGAGAAGCTATTAAAAAACTGATTATTAAGTAATTTTAATACAGAATCTAAATAACCTAAAACGCCATCATTAATTTGATGGCGTTTTTTTGTGCTTAAATAATTTAGTAATCACAAAAGCGTGCGGAAAAGTTACAGCAGCAATGAATGAAAAAAGTATAGCATATAATAGTTTTTCATCTTTAAAAAGAAAGTAAACAAATGCTAAACCTATTATAGAAATAAGCCAATAAGGAAATGCTTTTTTAGTATAATTAAATATGTTTTTTTTATTTGTTTTTCCATAAATAAAAGTGACTTGCTCTACTAGCGAAGGAATACTATGCCATAAAATAAAATAGATTGCAAATCCCCAAATAAGTGTAGAAACCTTAAAAATAATGCCAAATACTATAATAAGTAAAGTATCACTTAATATAATTTCCTGAGATATTTTTTTCTTATAAACAAAAATTAGTGTTTGAATAAAAAGTAAAAATGCATTACTATAAAAACTGATATATATAAAGTTTGAGCTTACGGTATAACTAGATATAGATTCTATAACATTACTAACATCTTGAGTATTAAAAATGAATAAAAGTTGTAAAATAAATAAGCCGTAAAATATATAATAAATAGAGCTATATAAAATAGTACTGCCTTTAATTTTATGTTCCCAATGTTGCTCACCAAAATGGAATGCGCTAAAAAAAATAAAAAGCAATAATCCAATTATTGGAATGAAATAAAAAATAAAAATAGCAGTAATTATTGTTATAATATATGTTGTTAGAACTTTAAAAAATGAATGATTCTTCTCTTTTTTGTTAATATTCTTTAAAAGTAATATATCGTTAGATCCGTGCAGAATACCAAAAGAAACAATTAAAAAAAGACCTAAAAAAACTTCATAAATATCCGGAACGTTGGAGCTTATCCACAAACCAACAAAGCTTAGTATAATTAGTATATTCTTATTTATATCCATATGAAGTTGCAATATAAACACTTAAAATGCTAATATTATGTTAAAGTGAGGTTAATTTTGTTTATCAATTTGTAAATTTAATTAAACAAAATTAATATTAATTAAACAATTAACTATGAAAACTTTATTATTTTTATCGAGTGTTGTGACTAAAATGGATCCAACAGATTATGTAGGATTTACTTTTTTTGTAGGTTGTATGGCAATGATGGCTGCATCTGCATTTTTCTTTTTATCATTAAGTCAATTTGACAAGAAATGGAGAACTTCTGTTCTTGTATCTGGATTAATTACATTTATTGCCGCAGTACATTATTTTTATATGAGAGATTATTGGGCTGTAAATATGGAGTCACCAACATTCTTTAGATATGTTGACTGGATTTTAACAGTGCCATTAATGTGTGTTGAATTTTATTTGATACTTAAAGTAGCAGGAGCAAAATCATCTTTAATGTGGAAAATGATTTTGTTTTCAGTAATAATGTTAGTAACAGGATATTTTGGAGAAGCAGTTTACAACACAGGAAATGGTCCAGCAATTTGGGGTGCAATTTCTGGAGCAGCTTATTTCTACATCGTTTATGAAATTTGGTTAGGTAGTGCTAAAAAATTAGCATTAGCTGCTGGAGGAGAAGTTTTAAAAGCTCACAAAATTTTATGCTGGTTTGTATTAGTAGGTTGGGCAATTTATCCTTTAGGTTATATGATGGGTACAGAAGGTTGGTACAACTCAATTTTTCCACAAGGAGGAATAGATGTTGTATATAACATAGCTGATGCAATTAATAAAATTGGATTTGGTTTAGTAATTTATGCTTTAGCAGTTAAGAAAAACGAAACTAATGTCATAGATTAATTACTAAATCGGTAAAATTAAAAATTAATCGAAAAAGAATATATTAAACGCCATCATTTATTTGATGGCGTTTTTTTTTGTTTTAAATTTTCACGTTTTGAAGATAGATTCGGCGTCGTAGTGCAGAATGACAAAACTGAATTTTTCATAGTAAGCTTTTAAAACCCAAAAAGAGCTTCACAAAGTTAAGTGAAACTCTTTTTATAATAATGTTGAAGTCTTTATTAAGAAGTCAAAGTGCTTTTAATTTGCTCTATAATTGGAAGTGCTTTGTTTAATTCATCATTATGAACAAATAGCACTTGCTGTCCCATTGGTGTACTTCCAAAACCAGCTAAACGTCCGGATTCAGATTCGTCTTTAACAATAGGAGTAATGCCTATATTATCTAACTCATTTACCATTTGTTGGACAATGATAAAACTTCCCGTAAATACTTTTGTATAATTTGATTCTGACATAACTTTAAGGTTTAGGGTTATACTAAATAATATTAATATACAACATTTAAAGCAGAAATAAGTATTTTAAGCTTAGTTCTTCTGACTTAAAACAAAATATTTATAAAGGTTATAAAAACCAAGACCAACCATTACATACGTTAAAACTATTTTAAAAGTTGAAAATTCTACGCCATTAAAATAATGCTCATAAAATCTGTAAAAACCTAAAATTAGTATTACAATACCAATATATAAATCTAATTTACGTTTTGGTTTTTTCTGAGTATCTGGTAAGTTATTTTCCATAATTATCTTAATTCAGCGTTTAATTTGTTCTCGAAATTTTGTTGTAATTTACTCATTACTTTATCTACTCGCTTATCAGTAAGTGTTTTGTTTTCGTCTCTAAATGTAAAGCTTACCGCATAACTCTTTTTACCATCAGGAAGGTTTTTACCTTCGTAAACATCAAATAAATTAACCGATTTTAATAACTGTTTTTCTGTTTGTTTAGCAATGGTATTAATGTCGTTAAAAGTTACTGTATTGTCTAATAACAAAGCAAAATCACGTCTAGATTCTGGAAACTTAGGTATTGGTGTAAACTTAATTTTATTTCGTTTAGCTACTTCAATAATGTTGTCCCAATTAAATTCGGCATAAAAAACAGCTTTAGAAATTCCAAAATGTTTTAACACTTTAGTTTGTACGTTTCCAAATTGAACCAATTCCATTTTACCTTGATATAAACCTAATCCATCGCTAAAAACATCATTACTTACTGCTTTTTCGTTAAAACGATTAATTCCTAAGCGCTCTAAAACTGAATTTACCAAACCTTTTAAGTAAAAGAAATTAGTTTCACTCTTAGGAGAATTCCAAATTTCTGCAGTTTTCTGACCAGTTATTAATATAGACAAACGCTTGAATTCTTCGCGTGTTCCATTAAAATCGTGATACGTTTTACCAAATTCAAAGAATTTTAAATCGGTATTTCTTCGGTTTATATTATGAGAAATTGCTTCTAATCCAGAAAATAATAACGACTGTCTTAAAACAGATAAATCGTTACTTAAAGGATTAAGCATTGTAATATTATGTTCTTCTTTTAATTGCTCGCTTAAACCAATATAATTTGGTGTGGTTAAAGAGTTTGCCATAATCTCGTAAAAACCAATACTTGCTAATTGATTTCCGGTAACGTTTTGTAGTTTATGATCATCAAAACGAGATGAGTTAGCCATTGAAGCATTTAATTTTGAAGTGGTTTCAATATTATTATATCCGTAAACACGAAGAATATCTTCAATAACATCAGCTTCACGAGTTACATCGTTTCTGTAAGCTGGAACCGTAAGACCTAAGCCAGTTTCGGTTACATTATTAACTTTAATTTCTAAAGATGTTAAAATAGATTTAATGGTTTCTTTAGGAATTTCTTGACCAATTAATTTTGTTACTTTATCAAAACTAATTCTAACTTGAAAATCTTCAATTTTATTAGAATAAACATCTATTATGTCACTAGTAATTTCTCCACCAGCAATTTCAGTAATTAAAATGGCAGCTCTTTTTAAGGCGTATTCTGTAATATTTGGATCAATACCTCTTTCAAATCTAAAAGATGCATCTGTATTTAAAGCATGTCTTTTTGCTGTTTTTCTAACACTAACAGGATTAAAATAGGCGCTTTCTAAAAATATACTTGTAGTTTGATTGCTTACACCAGAATCTAACCCACCAAAAACACCAGCAATACAAAGTGGTTTTTTAGTATCACAGATCATTAAATCATCTTCGTGTAATTCACGTTCAACACCATCTAAAGTCGTGAATTTTGTTCCAGAAGCAACTGTTTTAACTTCAATTTTATTTCCAGATATTTTAGCCGCATCAAATGCATGTAATGGCTGACCTAAGTCGTGTAAAACATAATTTGTTGCATCTACAACATTATTAATAGGAGCTAAGCCAATAGCTTTTAAACGATTTTGTAACCATTCTGGAGAATCTGCAACTTTTATATTAGAAATTGAAACACCGCAATATCTTGGTGCTTTTTCGATATTATGAACATCAATATCTATTTTTAAAGAACGATCGTTAACATGAAAAGCACTTACAGATGGCGTAATTAATTCAATATTAATTCCTTTTTGTAATAAACCCGCTTTTAAATCGCGCGCAGTACCAAAATGACTCATAGCATCTGAGCGATTTGGAGTTAAGCCAATTTCAAAAATTTCATCGTTTTCAATTTTAAATAAATCAGCACAATCTAAACCAACCATTGTATCTTCTGGTAAAACCATAATACCATCATGAGATTTTCCTAAGCCTAATTCATCTTCGGCACAAATCATTCCATGACTTTCTTCGCCTCTAATTTTACCTTTTTTAATACTCCAAGCTTCGCCTTCTGGCGTATATAAAGTCGTTCCAATAGTAGCAACAGGTACTTTTTGTCCTGCAGCAACATTTGGCGCACCACATACAATTTGTACAGGGTTTTCTAGACCTATATTAACCGTTGTTACTTTTAATTTATCCGCATTTTCATGTGGTACACAAGTTAAAACTTCTCCAACAATGACACCTTTTAAGCCGCCTTTTACGCTTTGGTATGTATTTACACCTTCAACTTCAAGGCCTAAATCTGTTAAAAGTTCGCTAGTTTGGTCTGTTGTCCAATCTGTTTGTAAAAATTGTTTTAACCAATTGTATGAAATCTTCATAAAAATAATGTAAATTTATTGCTTGCAAATATATTAATTTGATAGCAGTAGCAAAGCTTCAAACCTAATTAATTAAAAAAAATGAATTTTAAAACAACTATTTTTATTAGTGCATTTTTAGTATCAATTTTTTTCTTATCTTGTAAACAAGAAAAAGCAGAAAGTAATTCTACTAATAATGAGACAGATGAGGTCTTAGATAAAGAAATTGAAGAAATTTCTGAAACATTAGAAACAGATGCAAAAGCTTTAGAAAAAGAATTAAAAGAATTAGATAATTTTTAAAACTATATTTATGAAAGTATTTAAATTAACAGTTATAGCTTTATTATTAATTGGTGTAAATCAAACAGCTGAAGCTCAAAATAATGATAAAGCAAGACGTGTTCAACAAAAAGCGTTAGCTCCAATTGAAAATACGGTAGAGAAATCAAATGAAATATCTATTGAAACTAAAACTTCTGAAGTTAAGCAGATTGTGGTTGATAAAGTTGCTGAGTTAAAAGCTGAACGTAAATTTGCTTCTGCTAGTGATAAATTAAAAATTGATAAACTTATAAAAGAAACAGAAAACAAGCTTGTATCAAAAGGTAACAGCGTACAAATACCAGCTAACCTTAAAGCTCTAAACACTACTTTAGATAAGAATCGTGCAGAAGTTGTTATGGCTAAGTCTAAATTAGAAAAAGCAAAAGCTTCATTAAAAGAGCAACAACTTTCTAATATGCTTTCTGAAACTGAATTATTAAGTAAGCAAAATAAAATTGCTACAGTAGAAGAGAAAGTAAAAGCATTAGAAGCTTCTATTGCTAAAGGAGAGCAGTTGCTTAATTCAAAAATATAGAATAATCCTATTTTAAATTATAATAGAAAATGCTGCTTTTTGCAGCATTTTTTTATTTGTAAGTATTTTACTTTTTACTCGATTAACCTATTAAAATAAATTACAATGAAAAACATAAGTTACCTTTTGTTAATTCTAATATTTTTTGGTTGTAAAACTGAAGATAAAAAAACAGAAAAACTCTTAGAAACAAAACTTGAAAACGGTCTATATAGAGCTGATTTAAAAATTGATGAAAATTTAACTATTCCATTTTCTTTTCAAGTTAAAGACGAAACACATCTAACTATTTTTAATTCAGATGAAGAAATTATGGTAGATGAAATTACTTATAATAAAGATTCTGTCTATATAAAACTACCAGTTTTTGAAGGTGTTATTAAAGCTAAGATTTATAAAGACAAATTAAAAGGGGAATTTGTAATGCCCGAAAAAGGTAGACAAATGGATTTTGTAGCAAGTCTTAATTCTAATCGTTTTGATATAAAAGAAAATGCTAAATCGAATATAGAAGGTATTTGGGAAACAATATTTAGTCCAGATTCTAAAGAAAACAGCTATATAGCAAAAGGTGTTTTTAAACAAAACGGAAATAAAGTAACAGGTACTTTTAGAACAACTACAGGAGATTATAGATATTTAGAAGGAATAATAGACGGAAACCAATTGAACCTTTCAACTTTTGATGGTGCACATGCTTTTTTGTTTACGGGAAATGTTTCTGACAGTTTAATAAATGGCTATTTTTATTCTGGTGCACAATGGAAGGAGCCATTTACAGCAAAAAGAAATACTGATTATGAACTACCAAGCGCAGATAGTTTAACTTATTTAAAAGAAGGCTACGATAAGATCGCATTTACTTTTCCTGATGAGAATGGAAAACAAATATCTTTAGATGACGAACGTTTTAAAGATAAAGTTGTTTTAGTTCAAATTATGGGAACTTGGTGTCCAAATTGTTTAGATGAAAGTACTTATTTCTCTGATTATTACAAAAAAAATAAATCTGATGATTTTGAAATTGTAGCTTTAGCTTTTGAGTATGTTAAAACCGAAGAGAAAGCATTCAAAAACATTAAACGTTTAAAAGATAGATTAGAAATTACGTACCCCATTTTACTAGCGCAAGTTGGCTCTTCAAGTAAAGCTAAGGCAAACGATAAATTGCCAATGTTAAATCATGTGTTAAGTTATCCAACAACTATATTTATAGATAAAAAAGGTAAAGTTAGAAAAATACACACAGGTTTTAATGGTCCTGCAACTGGAGAGAAATACACCGAATTTAAAACAGAATTTGAACGTTTTGTTAATGAATTAAAAAGTGAGTAATGATTTTATAAGTTAGTATGTAAAATAAAAAATGCCTTACAGAAATGTAAGGCATTTTTTGATTTTTATTTTGACACTTTTGAAGTGTTCTTATAACAGTTAGATGATATGAATACGTTTCAATATTTTATATCAGCAGTTATACGAATTTAGTTTAAAAAAATACAAAGTCAAGTTTAGATAATTTACAGAATTTATAACTAAGTTTGAATGTATTGCTTCTAAGATGCAAATGAATAATTTCCAGCATTAATCTTAGATATAAAAAAGCCTTAAACATAATGTTTAAGGCTTTTTTATTGATTAGAAATAATTATTTATCTAATAATTTTTTAGATACTTTATAAGTTCCGCTATAAAGCAAACCTTCTTGCAAACGTTTTAAGTTTTTGAATTCTTTATTGTACCAGTTAGCATCAGTCGCTTTTTTTCTAAAAGACTCATGATGTACTGTTTTAAACTCTTTTCCTTCTAAAGTTGTTTTAATATCATAAACAGCAATACCAAGGTATTCTGCTTGCTTTAAAACTTCTGGAAATTCTTCTTCAGAAAAATAAACACCTGTTTTGTCTTGATCTTCTATAGTTAATCCTGTAAATACTTTTTGTTCTAAAAATTCGTCTTGTGTCATTTTACTCTATTTTAAGGTCTTATTAAAAGACAATTATGTGTTGTTAGTTATTAAAATACTGTGGAATTAATCCTTTTAATTTGTCTAAAGTTTCAGTTACAGTTAAGTCGCTCATTCCTCCAGATGCATTTGCATGTCCGCCACCATTAAAATGTTCTTTTGCTAAAACATTTACCGGGTTTTCTTCACCTTTAGAGCGGAAAGAAATTTTCATAATACCATCACGTTCTGTAAATACAATGGCAGCTTTCATTCCTTTTATAGACAAAACTATGTTTGCTAAACTATCTGTATCTCCTTTTTTGTAATTGTATTTGGCAAGTTCTTCTTTAGATAAAGAGATAATTGCTACATTATAGTCGTACAAAATCTCAAGTTTTTTGCTCATAGCGTAACCTTGTAATCGCAAACGACTTTCAGTATTATTATCACTTAATTTTTCATGAATTAAATGATGCTTTACACCTGAGGCTAAAATTTTGGCTAGAATTTCGTGTGTTCTTGGCTGTACAGAGTTAAACCTAAAACTTCCAGTATCTGTTAGAATACCTAAGTAAAGTGGTGTGCCAATTTTTTCGTCTAATAAGTCTAAATGACCAGATTGTTCAATTAGTTCAACAATTAATTGAGCGGTAGAACATACAGAAGTTTCAGAAACAGTTATAGAAGGAAAAACTTCAGGATTTAAATGATGATCAATCATAATCTTTTTACTTGTAGATTCCTCTAACAAGACTTGCATTTCTGGTCCAACACGATTTGTAGCATTGTAATCTAAACAGAAAATTAAATCTGCTTTTTGCATGTGTTCTGTAACAAGTTCTGGAGTTTCTTCCATTAAAACAATAGAATCTGTATCTAACCAATATAAAAATTCTGGTGCTTTGTCTGGATGACAAATAACGGCTTTCTTGCCTAGTTTTTCTATAAAATATAGTAATCCTAAAGATGATCCAATAGAATCTCCATCTGCAGATTTATGTGCTGTAATAACGATATGTGAAGCTGCTTTAATCTCTACTTCAATTTGCTTGTAAATATTCATTTGTTTTTTGCTTGTAGAAATTGGTGTTTTTTTTCTTCAATTAAGTTGCCTGCAAAGTTATGTCTATTATTTGTGAGAAACCCTATTTTTTACTTCTCCATTTGGTTTCTCTCCATTCTTTTTGTTTTGTTGGAGAAAGAAATGTCCAAACTATAATTTGAGTAGATTTATTACCTAAGCCAAAAGGAATAACTTTTATTTCTGTAGCTCCAATTAATTTTAAAAATTCGGGCAATGATTTTTGGTTTGCTTTTTTTGTAACTAAAGCCGAAAACCAGAAACAAGTACTTCCAAAAGCTTTACTTTCTTTAATGTATTGTTTTAAGAATTTAATTTCTCCGCCACTATAAATAATTTCAGGAGTAATTTCTGAAGCTTTATATGGTGCAGTTTTTTTCTGTGTATCTTCTTTAGCATCTTCAATAGAATTGTAAAAAGGCGGATTACAAATAGCTAAATCAATGGTTTCTTCTCTTCTTAACGCACCGTAAATAACATCTTTTGGTTTTTCTTGTAATCGTAATTCTATTTTATTTGTTAAAACTTTATTTTCTGTTACAATAGTTTGTGCGGATTTAATAGACTCTGAATCTATATCTGATGCTATAAAATTCCAATTATATTCTGTGACACCAATAATAGGGTAGATGCAGGTTGCTCCAGCACCAATATTTAAACAAGTAATTTTTTCGCCTTCGGGTAAATTTCCAAAATTACTTCCCATTAAAACATCGGCCATATAATGTATGTAATCTGCTTTATTTGGTATTGTAGGGCATAAGTTTTTATCAGAAAAATTCCAGTTTTCTATACCGTAATAATAATGTAATAGAGTTTGATTAAGTATTTTAATAGCTATAGGATTAGACAAATCTACAGCATCTTCACATTTATGATTAGGTTTTAAATAATCGCTTAATTTAGGATTTAGTTTTAGCAACGCACCTAAATCATATCTTTCTTTGTTTTTATTTCGAGAATGAATTTTATTTTTAATAGCTTTCTTTTTCTCTTTAGGCATGATGATGATGTGTTGTTTCTTAATGATGAATTATAAAATACAAATTTACTTAGAATCTTATTGTTTTTAGATGATGGGATTATAAAAGAATAAACTATTTACCAAGAACCAGCAGGAGAGAATAGGAAATCTGTTGGATTATCAATGTCATATAAATACTTGTAACCTTTAGTTTCCTTCTCGCAATAAGGCTCTAATAATTTTAGCATAGTAGTGTAGCCTTCTATAGTTAATGCGCAATAAAATGTTTTATTGTCTTCACTAAGTATGCCTTCATCTGTCTTAAATAACCCAAGAATTAAATTACAATTACGCGCTTCAATAAAATCAACTTCCGAAAGATTTAATCTGAGGTTTTTAGTCATAATTTGAGTTATGATTAAATCTCTAAATTTAATTGCTTCAGATTTATCAAAATTGTATAATCTAACAACATTATCGCCATATTCATTTATATTATCTATAAAGTCTAGTTCCATTATTAACGTATATTTTATAAAAAAAAATAGTAAATGTAATTACAATATTACATTAATTTTGAATATGATTAATTAAGCCAACTTAATTAATTCGCAATAAATTCCGGCCATTTTTTTAGATATTCTATAAATTTTTCACCAAGTCCTTCTCTTTTTAGGTGTTCTTCAGAAACAGGTGTTTTGATAGGAATGAAATTGGGGTTTTCTATAACTAGTTCAGGAAAGTTGTGATGTAATATGGAAGATGTTCCTATTGATACAAAATCTACGTCTGAATCTAATATTTTTTGAACATCATTACCATTACTTATTTTTCCAGCAACAGTCCATTTTACATTTTTAAAGTCTAATTCATTAAAATGTTCTAAAAGAGTTTTGGTTTGATATTTCTCCTCATAAGGCATTTTAAAACTATCCCATAGAGAGATATCCAAAAAATCAATATTTCCAGAATCAATTAATCTCTGACAAACAATTTTAACTTCTTCTAAGTCCATTCCAAATCGTTCAGGCGATAATCTAACACCTAATAAAAAATCTTTACCACATTTTTCTCTAACTTTTTCTACTATTTCAAATAGTAGTCTAGATCTGTTAAATAAAGATCCACCATATTCATCTGTTCTTTTGTTTATTTCAGTACTTAAAAATTGAGTTAAGATATATCCATGAGCTCCATGGATTTCAACACCATCATAACCACATTTTTTTGCACGAATTGCTGCACTAATAAAATCATTTCTAAGCTGTTTAACTTCTATTAACGAAAGGCTTCGCGCTTTATTTTCTTGATTTTCAGATGGACAAACAGAGGTTTCTTTTATTAAATCATTAGGAGTACGCATACCAGCATGATGCAACTGAATAACTATTAAACTTCCAGATTTTTTAATTTTTGTAGTTAATTTTTTATGACCATCATTTAAATCATCACTAAAAATTCCAAGTTGACCAGGGAATCCTTTTCCAATTTCTTGTACATGAGATGCGCAAGTCATTACTAAACCAAATTTGCCTTTAGCTCTCATATTTAACCAATTTAATTCATCATTTGACAATTGTCCATCTTCATAGCTTTGCTGATTAGTTAAAGGAGCTAACATATAGCGATTCTTCATTACAGCACCACATTGGAAAGTTATTTTTGAATTAGAATTAGTCATATTTAATTATTTAAATTATGTAACCTTATTTGAAGATAAATCACCCTTGGCGTTATAGATTTTTGGAGATGAAAAATTCTTCTTAATTGTCAAATCGTATGCACTTTCGTATTCACTTTGGTATGCAAATGTAACAATCTGTTTAAAATGAAGCATAAAAAAAACGGTTTAGTAAGGCTAAGTCGTTTAATTGTAATGATTTTTACTTGTAGCGAGAATGGGGCACGATCCCATGATCTCCGAGTTATGAACTTGACAAAATGCCAATATCTACCCTTATAATGTCTTATTTATAGTAAAATCGTGTACCGTATTGTGTACTCTGATTATTAATTATTTTCTGTTGCTAATGTATTATTTTTTATTTAAAATTAGGTAAAATTATAAAATAGAATATGGAGAATCCTTTTGAATTAATAATACAAAGACTTGATGCAATTGAAGTTTCAGTAAAAGAGCTTAAATAAAATAAAAAATAAGAAAATCTTGTTTTAAGTGTTGAAGAGGTTGCAAAATTATTAAATGTTACTAAACCAACAATTTACGGTTATACAAATAGAAGTGTTATTCCGTATATGAAAAGAGGTACGAAACTTTATTTCTATAAAAATGAAATTGAAGAATGGTTAAAGGAAGGAAGAAGAGCTGCAATTACTGAATTAGATGAAAAGGCAAAAAATATACTCTTAAAAAATTACAACTCTATTTTATTAATGCGACAGAACCGTTAATAAAGATTAATACAATTTTTAGATTAGTGAGACTTTTTGAAATCTTATTCTACTTTTTTTAAGAAAAATTTTAATAATCAATTGTTAACTTATTAAAACCTTCTTTTATATTATGAATATTATATTTTATTATTTGCTTTTAAAACAATATAATTGAAGTAGTTTTTTTCAATTGATGATTTTAATTTTTTACTACTCTCTATTTTAATTTTTAATTTTGAAAAAGCAGATCTTTCTTTAATTATATTAGGGTTGTTAATTATTTTTAATATCGTTTTGAGGATGTTTTTTTCTAAAAAACTTAGTTTAAAATTTGTTTTATATTTTTTCTTTAAAGAAAAAATATTTTTTTGAATTAGCTCATAATTTTTTAGTTCATAATGGATAACAATATTTAAGAACTCTGTCTTAAGAAAGGTATTTGGTCGCTGATTAAATTTATATTCATTTAAAATAGAATTTACATACTTTAAACCTTCTGAAAAATCACCTAATGAGCAATGTATTGACGCAAATAAATAATATGTTGATATTGTATAATATGGTTCAATGGTAAAGTTGTGTTTTTTAAATTCTATTTGCATTTCATTCATTATTTCAAAAGCTTTGTTTGAATTATTAAAGTTTAATAAATACTCAATTTCTGCTTGATACGAATGAAGGAAAATACGCTCTTTTGAAACTTTATCTTGAATGTTAATAAAATTATCAAACTCTCTCAGTTTTTTTAAATCTTCATAAAATGTTGACTTTTGTTTTTGTTTGTTTATGTCAATTATTCTGATGTATATCGATATAAAGTCAAGTGGGTTTTCATACTTGTATATTTTATTATTATCAAAAAAAACAATTACTTTTCTCAGGTAGTCAAGTTCCTTTTCGTTTTCTTTAGATATGTTATAATAATTTGCAAAAATTAAATTAAAATAAATATTTGTATGCACACTTCTTTTATCATCTTTATATTTAAAAACTGGATCAAGAAACATTTTGTTAAATTTTTCTTTTAATTCTTCTCTTGATGATTTTCCAATGCTATTTTTATAAAAATAACTTTTGTAGTAAAAATCAGTTATTTTTTTTTCTTCTATAATATTTTTAAAATATTTATCTAGTGAATTATTTGTTTTAATAGCTTCAGATAAACCTTTAGAATAACCCAGGCATTTTTTTTCCCACTTTAAAACTTCAAGAATTAAATATTGACTTTCATTTATAAGTTTAATTCGTTTTGTTTTATTTATTAGGTCTATGCATTCCTTGTATAAGCCCTTATAAAACATAATTTCGATAGAAATTAAGTTTTGTTTTATTTTTAAATCACAAGTTTTTTTAGCGTGAAATTCATTTAAAGACTTTAAAATTATTTCATTAAGGTAGTTTTTGTCTGATGAAAAATACTTATTGGAATAGCCATTAATCTCTAAAGACTCCTTTATTTTTTTTTCATTAAAATCATTAAAATCATTACAATGATCAATTGCCTCAAATAATAGGATATACTTATTCTTATCTTTTAGAGTATGTTTTTTACAATATATTTTAAAAGCCCTCTTCTCATTCATTGTCAATGACTTTATGATATTGAAGATTCTATTATTTGCACCCATAACAGTAGTTTGTTATCAAACTATAAAATTACATATTAAATGACGATAAATAATTACTTAAACGTTAGTTTTATTTTAAAGAGCTTTAATCAATTTATTATAACAAATTCAGAGCGTCTATTTTTACTATTTTGTAAATCAGTGCAATTTTTACAGTTTATCTTTAATTCAGACTCCCCAAATCCTTTACCCGTAATACGTTGTTTTGCTATACCTTTTGATATTACATATTCAACGGTACTTTCTGCTCTGCGATTCGATAATTCATTGTTATATAATTCATTTCCAACACTATCTGTATGAGATTTAACAAATATTATCATATTTGGATTATCATTCATAACTTTAACTAGTTTGTCTAATTCAATTGAGCCTTGTTTTGTTATACTTGCTTCATTATATTTAAAATATATTGACTGTAAAATAACTTCTTTTTTAGTAATTATAGGTTTTTTATTAGGAAGCATTTTTATAATAATATTTATTACTCCATCTTCTTCAGTTGTATCTATTTTATATTTTGCTTCTTCGTATCCTTCTTTAGAAACTAATAAGTTATAGTTTTTTTTACATTCTAATTTTGATTTGATTGAGCCTTTTTTTGTTATTATATTTTTAACTATTTTATTATCATTTAGAATATTAAGCTTTGCATTATTAATAAATAAACCTGTTTCTTTGTCAGTAACACTAATGTTAGCTATCAAATTGCAATAAGGAGTAATTAAATAAATATTATCATTCCCATCTCTATTACTAGAAAGAAAACCTATTTTTTTATTTTCATTTATTGTAAAATAAAAGTCATCTTTTTCAGAATTTATTGGTGTTCCTAAATTTATGATTTTATGATTTTTGTTCAAATTAATCATATATACATCTAACCCTCCTAATCCTTCTGGACCTCCTAATTCAGAAGTTCTATTTGATGAAAAATATAAAATATTATTATTTGAAATAAATGGAAAACTTTCATCATTGATTGAGTTTATAGTTGCCCCAAGGTTTTTAGGTTCACCATATGAATTTTGGTTAACTTTAACTTTCCATAAGTCTTCTCCACCGAAACCACCAGGCATGTTCGATGAAAAATATAATGTTTTACCATCTGAACTTATACTTGGGTTTCTAATAGAGTATTCTATATTATTAAAGGGTAGTGGGGTTTTGTTACTCCATTTGTTATTAATTCTAGAAGCCTTAAATAAATATATCTTACCTCTTTTTTTTATTTCTCCATAAGTTTTCTCTTTCTTAAACCCTTTATTTACATTGAAACTTTCACTAGAAAAATACATTGTATTTCCATCTGAAGTTATTGATGTAGGCCCATCATGCCATTTTGTGTTAATTTCATTTAAAAGTTTAACATCTATTATTGACTTCCTATCACTTAAAACGCCTTGGTAAATATTTAAATCTGATTCATTTTTGTTGTTAATTGTTAAGTTACTATTAGCGCGTGTAAAATACACATCGTTGTTATTTGTTAAAAATGCACCAAATTCTGTGTTTTCAGAACTTAATGTAGTTTTCTCTAAAGTAAATAAACCTTCGTTAGTAATAGAGCTTTTTTGCTGTGCACAAAGTAATTTGCTTTGTACCATACATATCAATATTATATAAATATATTTCATTCTTTTATGTTTAGAAAAATCTTGGTGATTCAGATGTTTTTTGAGCAAATTTTAAATCGTATAATAAAATGAATTCATGTGATCCATTAGTTGTTACGTTTAAATCAGATATAATATGATCATAAGCATAACCAATTCTCAACTCTGAAGTGATAGAAAAATTGGTCATAGCTCCAACACTGTCATGTGATCTGTAAGTTAAACCAAATTCAATTTTTTCTTTGTAAAGTAGATTTGTAGAGAAATCAAAAGAAGTTGGAGCTTTGAATGCAGATTTAATCATAAAAAAAGGTTTTAATTTTAGTATATCATTTATATTAAAAACATAACCACCGGTTAAAAAATAGTGAGAGAATTCAGAACCATATTGTCTTCCGTTATAGTCCAAGTGTTTTGAATTTAAAATATTTGGTACAGAAAAAGCGACATAGTATTTTTTAGTATGATAAAATAACCCTGACCCGAAATTAAAATATGTATTACTTGAGTTTTCAGAGAAAGCTGGGTCAGATTCATCAGGTAGAGTATTATATACATCACTGAATAATCCTACGCTATGAAAAGTTAAACCTGTCTTTATTCCAAAAGAAAGTTTGTGTTCTCCTTTCAGTTTTATTGTATAAGATATATCACCAAAGATATTTGTTTCATTTACAGGTCCTATTCTGTCAGAAATTAAAGATAATCCGGCACCTATATTTTCATTAACAGGCATATGTCCAAAAAAGGTTGTTGTTGTTGGAGCATCTTCTATTTGCACCCACTGTTTTCTATATAAAACACCTGTAGATAAGTCATCTTTACTTCCTGCATATGCTGGGTTCATTAAACTCATATTATACATATATTGAGTGTAATGAGGGTCTTGTTGTGCTAACCCAATTTGAGTGATGAAAATAATTATTGCTATTGTTTTGATTTGCTTCATAATATCTTACCTATTTAAATATAACCAACCAGTCTTTGAAGAATTATTATTAAACCAAATTACGTAGTAATAAGTGCCTGAAGGAAGCTTATTTCCTTTTGATGTTCCATCCCATTCGTTCTTGTAATTTCTTTTAGAATATATTTCTGTACCATATCTATTATAGATTTTTACTTGTTTAATATCTAAATTTGATAGTTCCCAAGTGTCATTTAGCCCATCTCCATTAGGAGAAAGACCATTTGGAATAGAACATAAAGTATTATTAATTGTAATAAATTCTGAAATAAGACAACTACCAGACGACACTTGAACTTCATAAGTATCGTATTCAGTTACTATGATTTGATCACTTAAACCAATTAAATCCCCTGACGAATTATACCAATTATAACTATAGTTAATGTTAGGATTTTCAATACTAATAACATAATCTACACCATTACATCCGTCTTTTAAATTTATGTTTGAAATTAATGGTATACTATCTATTGTTAAAATAATTGAGTTTGAAACACAACCAGTATTATTATTAGAAATATAAACTATGTAATCACCAGAGCTTAAATTGGAGAAAACACCGTCTGAAGAATTTGTTAAAATTGTACCAGATATATCTGGACCACTTAAAACATAAATTTCATTAGGATTCAATGTTGGAGAGTTAACTTTAATTGTACCGAATTGATTATTGCACGATGGTTGTTGAATTATGTTTGCTAATAGGGTACCAGGTGCATCTAGTATAGCTAGATTTGAAAAGGAAGGAGATACTATTGAAGTACAACTTGCATTTCCTGAAGTTAGCGTATAACTAGTTCCTAAAGTCATTCCACTTATTACACCCGCTGGACCTACAGTTGGGCCTACAGGATTAAATGTATAAGTTGCAGTGTTATCATAATTAGTTACAG
>JAWUZD010000009.1:0-396371 GCA_034110465.1 Mesoflavibacter sp. | reverse complement strand
CGGTGTTCTCAACCGTATCAGCATCATCAACATTAAGGCGATCATTTTTTACAACCTCTCCTTTCATAACGCGATCTATTATTTTAGGGATAACTAATATCCCAAACACCAAAACTATCACGGCAATCCCTATATAGGTCTTTTTTCTATTCATTATTAAATCTTTCTATCTGAATTATTTTTTTTGAGCGCAAGTCTATATTCGGCAAGAATGATTTTAACATCATCTTTCATTTTGTTTGCTAGCTCTGCAATGTCTGAACTGTCATAGCCATACAAAATACCATAATCTTCATCATCATCACGACCTCTTAAACTTCTGGATTTATCAATAATAAATATGTATGGAGAACCTCCATCATTAAGCAGTGAATATGGAGATTTTAAACTCTGAAAAGTGTCGTCTATATTTTGCTGTGTAGTACGAATAAAAAACCAGTTTGACATATCAACCAGAAGACTCATTTCATCAACAACACTTTTTAATTCGGCTTCATCAATTGTTTCAGGAACAAGATAGACAAACTGAAAATCATCAAACTCTCTAAAGGTTTTGAATATTTTTTGGTTCAAATTGAATAAATCACCTCCGTCGCGTTCTATAGTTGTACCTAAGAATCCAAGAACTGTAATTCTATCTTTAAACTTAACTTCTTCAGTGAAGTCTAGCTCCGGAATTTCCTTTTCTATTATCGGCAGTTTTGCAAAATTATGAATACCTGAAGCAAAGAATAAATAGGCAACAATAGGTAATATAAAAAGCACTCCTAGCACTAAAAACTTCTTCATTATACAACTGCTTTTAAGACAAATTATTTACTTCGGTAAAGTTAAGCCACAGAATGTTCACCTTAAAAATAAGGCATAAAAAAAGACGGTACAAACCGTCTTTTTTAATCGTTATGCTTAGAATTTAGAAATCCCAGCTTTGATATTCGTTATGATATACACCAAAGATATAATCACCTTCGGTAAGTAGAATAAAAATTAGATAACAAACAAGAAATATCCCTGTCCAAACAACTGCTCTTCTTAACCCCTTAGCCTCGTGCTCCATGTGCATAAATGCCCAAGTAATCAAATAAGCCTTATAAAGTGTAAGAATTATAAATATCCAGTTTAATAAACGCATTCTAAGAAACATCGTTTCTATAAGAAATTCTGGTCTTATAATACCTAAAATAACCTCTGCAATTGTTACAATTGATAAAATCCCAAATACTGACCAGATTCTCTTGGTAGCTGATTCGTTATGTCCTGTATCGTGTGCCATTATATATACTTTTGTTTATCTGCTAAAGCAGAATCTCTTTTATAATTAAACCAAATAGAAAAAGGTAAATACAAATACCCAAACTAAATCTACAAAGTGCCAGTAAAGACCTACTTTTTCAACCATTTCGTAACTCTTTCGTCTTTCATAGGTTCCTATAACTACATTAAAGAAAATAATAATGTTAATTATAATTCCAGAAAATACGTGGAATCCGTGAAAACCAGTGATAAAGAAAAAGAAATCTCCGAATAAAGGCGATCCGTATTCGTTAGCCTCTAAATTAGCTCCATGTATTGTACGAACTCCGTTTTTAGTTATAGTTTCTACTGAAGCTTCACGAGATAAAATCAATTTTTTACCGTCTACTATTTCTTGAGTACGAACTAGAACGTTTGGATGAGATTTTATTCCAGCTACAACATCAGACATTTGAAATTCTGGCAAAGATCCTTCACTAACAAACCAAAGCCCGTTTTTATTTTCGTGCTGTACACGTTCTGTGTGGGCTGCCTTTGTAAAGTCTGAAATAGCTACACGTTTAAATGTTTCTTTTCCATCTAACATTACTTTTTCACCAAATTGCAGAATATTTCCACCTTTAGTTTGTACAGCTCCATATTCTCCTTTTATAAATGTTGCCCATTCCCAACCTTGAGAACCTACAAATATGATTCCTCCAATAATGGTTAAGAACATATAAACAGCAACTTTTTGTTGTTTTAAATGATGACCTGCATCTACAGCTAATACCATAGTTACAGAAGACATAATTAACACAAACGTCATAAACGCCACATAAATCATTGGAAAATTCCCATGAAAGAATGGTATGTGAGTAAACACCTCATCGGCTATTGGCCACTCTTTAATAAATTTAAATCTTGAAAATCCGTAAGCGGCTAAAAAGCCTGAAAACGTTAAAGCATCAGAAAGAATGAAAAACCACATCATCATTTTACCATAACTAGCTCTTAGAGGCTCATTTCCTCCAGACCAAGTCTTTCCTTCTGTTCCAGCAGTTGCAACTGTAGTACTCATATATCGTTAATTGGTTCGTGAATATTTAACAAAAATAATCATTTTATTTTTCAAAAGAAACATAGAATCGTAATTTTTAAAATTGTGTTAAAAACTACGCGTAATTAAAGCTATATCTCAATTTTTATGCGACAGCTATTAAGCCATAAAATATAAAAACAAAAATAGGTAAATCCAAAGTATATCAACAAAATGCCAAAAAATAGCAGCGACTTCAAAACCAGTCATTTCATCTGCTGTATACTTTTGTTTAAAATGATTATAAATTACAACTAACAAGCAAATTAATCCCGCAACTACGTGTGCAATATGCACCATAGCTATTAAATAGATGTAAGACATTGTAACATTACTGGTGGGGCCAGTAAAATTATAACCCATCTCAATAATTTCAGAAAAACCGTTAAATTGATTTATTATAAAGTAAATTCCTAAAGCAAAAGTAAGTAACAACATACTAGTTGTCAATCTTTTATTACCTTGTTTTAATCCTTGTCTTGCTGCAAATAGTGTAATACTACTTGCTAAAATCACAAATACGCTTATTACAAAAGCTGTTGGCATTTTAAAGTCGGCTAACCAATCTGGTCTAGAACTGCTTACTATAAATGCACTTGTTAATCCTCCAAAAGACATAATTAAAGATGCTATACCAAAGTACATCATCATTTTTTTTGATCTATTTGTTTTCTCTTCTAATGTTCCTTCGGTTAAATCCATGATTATCGTATAAATTTATCTAAAACGTAAACAATTTGTATTAATGAAATATAAATAACACTTGCCAACATTAATTGTCTTGCTGCCTTTACAGTTCGTTCTTTAAATAATCTTAAAGCGTAATACAACATAACTAGCCCTAACAAAAAGACAATAATTGCGGCTAATATGGATAATTTTAGTTCTCCTGTAACACCAAAAACAGGCACTATAGATATTAAAATAGTCCAAATAGTATACATTATAACTTGTACAGCTGTTCCTTTATCTTGTTTTCCTGTGGGCAACATAAAAAATCCACCACGTTTATAGTCTTCAAATAAAAACCAACCTATTGCCCAAAAATGAGGAAACTGCCAAAAGAATTGTAAGGCAAATAAGGTTCCTGGTTCTACGCCAAAATTATCTGTAGCCGCAACCCAACCTAACATAAATGGTATTGCTCCTGGAATAGCTCCTACAAAAACCGCTAAAGGTGTTTTTGTCTTTAAAGGTGTGTAAGCACAAGTGTATAAGAAAATAGAAATTGCTCCAAATAAAGCGGTTTGCTTATTTATGTTGTAAAGAATTGTTAAACCTAAAACGGTAAAAATCGTAGCAATTATAAAAGCTGTTGTAACCGACATTCTACCTGAAGGAACCGGACGATTTTTTGTGCGATTCATTAAAGCATCTAAATCTTTTTCTATAATTTGATTAAATGCATTACTAGCACCAACCATAAAGTAACCACCTAAACTTAATAATAAAACTGTAGTCCAATTAATAGTTTCTACACCTAAAAAATATCCTGCTACAGATGAAAACACCACACTTAATGCTAAACGCATTTTAGTGATTTCTTTAAAATCTGAAATAACTGAAGGCTTTACTTCTTTTAAAACGTTAGTACTCAAAATATAGGTTTGTTTTTTTGCTGGTGCAAAGATACGTCTTAATAGGAATTTGACATAAAAATTAACTATAAATAAAATCTAGTAGGCATAGAATATCTTCAACACCATATATTAACTTTACATCTCCACTAGGTGAAATAATTAAATGATTAATTTTAAAAACAGACTTTTTAAAAAAAAGTTTATTGAGAATATCATTTTTATCTATATGAAAATGATATTTTAAATTACGTTTTAATTTAATTTCTGTGCTAGAAACAATAAATGATTGACTTCCATCTTTTAAATAATTCCAATATTTTTTATTAATAAAAATTTGATTCGCCTTTTTTGATTCACCTCTATACAGATGAAATAGAGCTTTTTTTTCTGGGTCGTATTTTTGTTTCGTTAATTTTGAAATATGATTTTTAAGTTGTAAAAACTTAACAGAGTCTAATGTCGTTTCAAATACTCTTGAAAAAGCCTCTTTAATTATGATTGTATCATTTTTAGTTTCAATAACATAAAACCTGTAAGGGTTTAGTTTTTCAAATTCAACTTTTTTCAAGTATTCATTTCCAAACTTATAAACCGTTCTTTCATTTTTTGTTTGAGCTGAAGCTAATGATACAAAACAAAAAACAAGTATAAATCTTAACATATATTAATTTTTCTAAAAATCAGAATACCAATTAAACAAGTCGGTTCTAATTCCAAAATTAAACCAAACCGTACTGTTTTTAAATGTTGATACTGTTTCTGATTCTGGATTGAAATTTCTGTAATTTACATTTACAAAT
Organism: Mesoflavibacter sp.; assembly: GCA_034110465.1. Taxonomy (GTDB): domain Bacteria; phylum Bacteroidota; class Bacteroidia; order Flavobacteriales; family Flavobacteriaceae; genus Aurantibacter. The sequence goes on along the minus strand of JAWUZD010000009.1, from coordinate 391,659 downwards.
GCTTTTAAATTAGACGCAGGATTTACTAAATAACCAACTTGAGCACTTGCATTAATTGTGGTTGTTTTTATTCCTTGGCCTATTTCGACTCCAGAATCAAAAGGTCTATCGTCATAATCTTGATACACATTTCCTCCATAGCTAAAGTTATCTGTTCCGTTATTATAATCTAATCCTCTAATTCCTCCAACTAACTTTGCTTCACCTAACCAGCGTTTATAATTATAACGCGCAATTAGTATAGCTTCTCTAAAATTTGCTCCCCATAAATGCGCCATTGGCTGATTGTTATGTGCGTAATTTAAAACAACTGTATTATGAGAATATGTATATGGTCTTACTTGATTATATTCAAACTGAAGCATTAAATCTTTTACCTTAAATGCATTATAATACTTTACGCCTAACTGGTAACCAAATTTATTTTTCCAACTTTTATTTCCTGCTTTAATATCTTCTAAAGAAAATTCATCTAAAACAAATTGAGAATAAATGTTAATATTATCATTTACCTTATACTTAGCAGATGCTCCAACAATAGCATTTCCAGCATCTTGTCCAGTTTGAAACTCTATAGCTCTATAAAAAATTACTGGATTCAAATAATTAACATCAAAACCTCTATCGTTAGTATTTGTCCAAATAACAGATTCAAACAAACCAAGGTTTAATCGCTTATTGACATTCCAACTTAAATAATGATTTGCAATATATTTTGTCAAAAATGCACCATCTTCAGTAACTTCCGGCCTAACATCTCTTAACCAAGTCCATGTATTAGTGTATTGAATATTCCAAAATTTTGTATTCAATTTCAAATATGGATGCGGACTAGCTACATCACTTTGAAATAAGCTTCTATAACCATCACCAATAAAATTCTTTCCATGTCCAAATTGCACATTTAAGAATTTTGCAGGAGAATACGATAAATAACCTTCTGCTACTGGATAATCGTATGCATCATCTCCAAAACGCTTGGCAATTCCGCGACCAGGAATTATAGCTGGATCTGGACCAAAAGCTTTCAAACTTTCCGCATATTGATTAAAGTATTGTGCAAAACGACCTTGACTTTCAAAAACAGAAGCAGAAAAGCTAAATTTCTTTCCTAAACCACCTTGAATATAAACACCTCTAGTGTTATTATAAGTATAAGAAAAATCTGCATCGGTATCTTTTCCTACTTGTAAATCTAGGACTGGATCTAATGTGAACCAATAATCTGAACCTTGCAACTGAACCAAATGTTCGTTCCATAGTTTTTTACCACTCCAAGTGCTTGTTTGTTTTTTAAGCGAGTCGTTTAAAATATTAAAATCATAATAATCTCCAACCATTTCATATCTATATGGTTTTGCCGCAGTGTGACTATTTGTTCCTATTAAATTTAAAGACCTATCAAATCTTGAATAATTTTCATGACTAAACGGAATATTAACTTGACTTTTGTAAGCATTTCCTTTATATGGCTTAGTTGCCTTTTTAACGCTATCAAACTCTTGTTTTGCTTTCTGTTCTAAAACTGTTAATTTGTTTAAGTTTTGTTCTTTCTGTTGTTCTTTAGAAAGATTATCAATTACATTTATGGGTTGTGATTGATCCTGAAGTGGAATTAATAGTTTTATTGAGAATTGTTTGTATGATGCATTTCCATTGTAAGTTGCTGCTTCAATTTTTGGAAACTCTGAAAACACACGTTTTGCCTCTTCTTTTAAACTTATATATGCTGCATCTACATAAACTACGTTAAAAACTCCTTCTACATCTACCTCAAACATAATATGAACAGAACCTTTATAATTTAAGTCTATAATCTCTTGAGGTATTTTGAATGTTGTAAATAACGTATTATAAACTTTATTATTGAAACATACTTTTAAAGCTTGATCTGTTTCATTTTTACATTCTTCAAACTTCGGGTAGATTTCATAGTAAGAGTCGTTTTGACTTAACAAAACAGTTGAAAACAATAAAAGGAATATATATAAGTGCTTTTTCATAGCGTTTTTAATTATAGTCGAAATATAAGGTTTTTTACGAACACCAAATATAAAACTAAAAAAGCTGCTACAAAATGTAACAGCTTTAATTTTCCTAAGCTTTAAGACTATCTATTGAACATCAAAAAAAATAGGCAAATCATATATAACATCTACAGCATTACCATTTTGAATTCCCGGCTTCATATTTGGTATTTTAGATGTAATTCTAGCAGCTTCATTTTCTAATGCAATATGTGGTGCTCTTAAATTAACTAATTGGATTTCTCCATTCTTTAATATTTTAAATTGCACACGAATTCTTTGTACACCTTCTAAGCCTTCATTTACAGCAATATCTGTATTAAATTTACTTTGAATTAATTTTGATAATTTATCCGACATACATTTAATTCGCTGATTATTATTAGTTGCTTTCTCACATCCAGGATAAACTGGCACTTTTTCAACTTTATTTAAAGGAAGAGGAATATCTAAAGGAATTTCAGTTATAACTAAATCATTTGGATCTAATTGAACAGCCTTTTTGCCTTGTTCTATTTGAGTTACTAATGATTTGACAATGTTTTTTGTCTCAATTTCATCTGGCGTAGTATCTGGAACAATTTTAGGTTCGGTTAGAATTGTTGACTTAACCTTATTAGGTTCTTTCACTTCAACCACTTTTTCTATTTCGTAATACTTAGCAACAAATGTTTCATCTAGATTATTTTCTACCGTTGCAACTTGATTAACTATACTATATTGCTCAAAATTATACTCTAAGGCAATATAAGCACTAAGTAAACAAAGAATTAAACCTATTTGAAAGTACAACGTTGAGTTTTGTTGTAAATTAGTATCATGCTTACTTGATTTCCCTAAAACAGTTTGTTGACTGTTTTGATCATGTTTTTGATTTTCCATGTGTTTATAGTTTTATTTAAACACTAAAAATTAAAAGAGCAATTTACAATTAAGCGTTTGGCTTAGGAATTAAACATTAATTGGCATTTTGCTAGATCTCATAATTTTTACTACTTAAAAGGTTAATGTGATGAAGAAATATCAAGAAGCATACCAAAAAAAAATCCCGTTACAAGTTGTAACGGGATTTCATATTTTATAATGTGAGTGTTTTTTTTACTCTACTTGGAATCTAATTGGAAATCCAAAAGGAACTTTTACAGCTTTACCTCTTTGTTTTCCTGGTTGCATTTTAGGTAGTAAACCAACAACACGCTGAGCTTCTTTCTCCAAAGCTGGATGCGGTGCTCTAGCTCGAACATTAATAACATTACCAGTTTTATCGACAACAAAACCAATAGAAATTTTCATTACACCTTCTAAACTATTGTCTGCGGCAATATCAGTATTAAATTTTTTAGAAACAAATTGTTGAATCTTATCAGACATACACTTTCTTCGTGCATCGTTATTTTTCTCTCTTTCGCAACCAGGGAAAACTGGTACATTTTCAATAATTGCAAAAGGAACAGAAATATCTTCATCTACTTCCTCAACCTCAACATCTTCTACCTCAGCAATCACTTCATCTTGAGTTGTTTCTGTTGATTCAATTACAGTTTCCTCTACTTCCTCTTCATCTTCTACAACTTCAATAACATCTGGAGCAGCTGGCGGCGGCGGCGGCGGCGGCGGCGTATTTAAAATTTCTGTAATTGGAATTTCCTCATCATCTAAATCTCCAAGATCAAGAAGTCCAATATCTATTGCATCTTTATCAAAAGTCTTGTAGTTAATACTAAGATAAGATATCGCTAACATTAATGCTAAACCTACTGCTAAGTATAAAGAACTGTTACGTCCTATGTTTGCATTTGGATTTTTTTTAGGTTCCATAATTGTAATTTATTTTTATAACCGAATGCTAAAATAACCATTATTTTATCAAAAAAACAAGGTTAATGAAACATTTATCGATCTTTAAACATTAAATTTAACATAACTATAGCTAAAATTGTACCAAAAGTATTTGCCAATACGTCCAAAACATCAGCTTGTCTATAATTTGTTAATTGCTGCTGTAAAATTTCAATAAAAGCACCAAAAACTAACGATAGAATAAAGGTGTTTAAAAAACTCTTCTTTTTCTGTAAACTAAATGTGTATTTAAAAGATAAGAACCAGAATATTGTAAAAATAAAATAAGCCAAAGCGTGTAAAATCTTATCGCTTTGGCTTGGTAATTTTATTGAAATCGGCTCTGATTTTAAAGAAAAATAAGTTAATACAACAGTATAAATAATACTAACAAATACTATTTTCTTTTTATGCGCCAATAAGTGCTTTGTAATCATCTGCTGACAAAAGTTGATCTAATTGTGATTCATCTGATAATCTAACTTTAACCATCCAACCGTCACCATAAGGATCTGTGTTAACTTTTTCTGGCTCGTCTTCTAAAGATTCATTAAACTCAATAATCTCTCCAGAGACTGGTAAAAATAAATCAGATACCGTTTTAACAGCTTCTACTGTTCCAAAAACTTCTTCAATTTCTAAAGTTTCGTCAACGGTTTCTACTTCTACATATACAATATCTCCTAATTCACTTTGCGCAAAATCTGTAATTCCTACAGTTAAGATATCGCCTTCTACCCTAATCCACTCGTGATCTTTAGTATACTTTAATTCTGATGGTATATTCATGTTTGTTTTATTTATAATAGTATTATAGTACAAATGTATTTAATCAATTTGTATTATTATAAGATTGATGATTTAATTTCCAAAATTATATCTAATTGTAATTCCTGACCTAATTGTTGTTTGAGGAAATGCTGTTGATATAGCATATTCTGAGAACGTATAATCAAAGTAAAAGATTCCAGTAAGGTTTTTACTAAAAGAATAATCTGCATTAAACCTTGCTCCCCAAATAGTTTGCCCATTTGTAATTTGATTATTATCAAAATCTAAATAACGCACTATGGTTTTATTATTTCTAACAGAAACATCTGCCTTTAGATTTAAATCGCTTACAATTTTCTTTTTTGAGCCTGCCATTTTTGATCGTATTGTAACATCCTTAATTCTATAACCAAGACCTAACGTATACTCGTTTCCTGTAATCTCTGTCAATAAATTATTATCAAAACTTAAAGATAATAATCTATCTTTTTTTAACTCAGCAAGAATCTTTATAGAATTTTTCATTTCAAAATCTATACGAACTAGTGGCGTAAATAATTCCGCAATAGTAACATTTCCAAAAAGTGTTTCGTTTGTAAAATTCCCTGATTGATCTAAATCTTCAGTTGGTTGAGAATTGTAATCTATAGCATAATCTACACCATCATAATTTAAGTTGTTTCTAAACTGACTAATAGTATAAGTAGATCTATATCCATGGGTTAAAGAAAATCTTTTAAAACGTTTTTTAAACCATTTTAATTTCATCAAACCAGAATATTTAATATCCCAATTTGGTAATGGCACATCTCTAAAAGCATTAAGAGATGTTTTTTCTGCATTAGTACCAGAATAAGCACTTGTAAATGCCGGCAATAGCACGGCTTGACTGTTTTTACCAAATCCTTTAGGAAAACCTTCTGCATCTAAATTATTAGGATCTGAAATGTCTATTCCTTTTTCTGTAGCCAAACGATTTGCAATTATTAATCGATTAGATCTAAAATCATTAAATGCTTGTGAGCCAATTTCATCACTTGCTCCAAATGCGGTTGGTAGTGTAAACACAGAAATAGAATAATTACCTGAAACATTGGGTGTCAAAGATTGATACTCTAATGAACCGTCGTTCTCTAAATCTTTAACTACATAGTTTTCAGAAAAACTCTTAGCAGAAGTTCTATTACCAATAATATCTATTTTAAAATCGTTAAACGGTTCTAAACTTGCTGAAACATCTAGTTGTCTAGTTTGATTTACAGTATATTGCTGATTAAATTCTGGAAATTGAGTTAACCAACCATTTCTAGCGGCTAAATTCCTAACATCTCTTTGACTACCAAACGTATAACCAATAGTTGGTTTTAAAGTTCCTAAAAATCCGGGAGTATTTAAATATCCTGGCAGATAGGTCCCGTTATTTTGAGAATAGTTTACCTGTATTTTTTTTATACTTGTTAGTATTCCTATTCCAAAATTACCCAACTTAGATCCCTTTTTCTTAACTTTAGCAATAGGTGAATTAACTTTTTCACCTGGACCAGGAATCGTCATTGCTTTTGGTGTTGGTGTTGGTGAGCTTTTTTTATTCGAAATTCTAGTTTTTTTAATTCCAAGGTACTTATACAACTTATTCATATCTAGGGATGAATTAAGATTGTGTGTACTTCCGTTAGAAATTGAATTTCCTAGGTCGTAACTTAATCCATCTGAAGCTGTAATATCTCCAAATAAATCAGATCCCTTTTGCCATTGAAACGTTCCTTGGTAACTATAGGTTGACTTCAAGAAATCGAAAGTAGGTATTTTATGTATTGGAATTTCATAATTAACCCCAAGTGTCTGTGATTTAAAATTAGGATCTCCAATATCTAACAAACCATCCCAAACCCCTAATTCTGGATCTTGCTCTCCACTAATTAAACCTTCTTTAAAATAATTTCTAACAATATTATTATTAGACGACGTAAAGTTTAAACTTAAAGCCTTGGTAAGATTCCAGTTTATATTGTATTGATAATCAAAAGTGTAATTTCTTCTAAACAGCTCTTCTAACTGTATGTTTCCCGCTCCTAATTCTAAATCTCTAAATTTTTGTCGATTAAACTGTCTATTAAAATCTGTATTAAACGAAACAGTAGCTGGTATAGGATTAATATTAAACTCCTTAAGAAGTTTCCAATATTTTCCAGTGAATAACGAATCATTTTTCTTGAAAGGTTCTATAGAAATTGGCTGAAAATTATAGGCATAATTAACACCTGTTCTTAACTGCTTATTTTCTGCGTTTTCAACCTCAAAGTCTCGATGAATTTCTTTATTATATGAATAATTAAACGTTAAATTTTCTACATCATAAAAACGAGGTTTAGAATCTCCTGTCCTATTCTTTTTAACACCAATAAAATTAATACTTTGTCTTTTAGTAAAATCTTCTGATTGCTCTCTAATTATATCTGCTTCTTCGGAGGTTTCTGCGTTATCAATACGCGTTTGTAATGGTATATCTTGATATTGTTGATCGTATTCTGGTGTAATTAATTCTACACCTTGCCCATAATTAAAAGGCACTTGTATTCCCCATTTTTTTGGTAATAATTGACCTAAATTAATATTTGTAACTACATCATACTGCTTAATATCTTCTCTACTACGCTCATTTGGTCCTTGGTCAATAGCTCCAAAACCAGCCGTGCTCATTCTACCTGAAGCACTTATATTTGCAAAATCAGCAAAATTAGTATCCATACTCAAAATAGCAGCCCAACCGCCTTTATTATCCATATCTGCTAAGCGCAACTCATTAAACCAGGCTTCACCACAAATATCTCCAGTAGTTCCATTTTTAACACCAACCATTAAATTTCTAACAGCTCCAAAGTTAGGATTCCCTTTTATAGCTACACGATGTTGACCTATTGCATAATTTTGAAATTCTGTACCTGTAATTGGAACTGGAACTTCATTTATAATATCATAAAATGTTGCATCTAAACTAGTGTTACCTATACTCAATGCTTTAATTTGCTCTAAAACACTTAATGACAAGTTTATCTCGTTATCTAATGGCCAATATCCCTCAGCAGTAGTAATTCCTTGACTTACAACTAAAGGCAGTTCTATCTGGTAATAATTCTCTGTTAAATCGTTTCCTAAACGAATAAAACCTATCATTTCACCATTATTTAAAGGCGTATTAGCTTCAACAGAGTTGGCATGCATAAACATACGTACCTTTTTGTATTGACGCATATCCACATCCAAATTCTTATAAACACCTCTAGAATCTTCGGCTTCTAATCCACAGACATTAACCACAAGCGCTTGTTCGTCTTGATCAATAATAGTATTATTATTGTTTAATTGTTCTGGCACTACTCCAGGAGGTGATATATAATCTCCACCATTTATTTGATTACTTACAACTCCTATACTAAAATCTGTTCCATCATCTGTAGCATCAGTATCTCCATCTTGTAACGATAAATCAAATCGTCTCCAATCACTTCTTACTAAGTCAAATGTACCAAAACGCATAGTGGTTTGTTCTGTGAAATTCGTCATAGCTAATCTAGCAAATCGAATAGATCTTAAGTCTGATATTCCATTAACAGATTCTACATGTGTTCCTTCAACAGGTATTCTAAATTGATACCAATCTACACTTAAAGTTGTTCCATTTGGAGTTGTTCTTTGCGATGTTTTTTTGCTAACTATAAATTGATTATATGAAGGTAAATCTTCATCTAAAGTTAATGGCGTAATATCTAATGTATACTCAAAATAACTATCAATAGTATTCATTGTATTATCTCTATTCACATCTTCCACATCCGGTTCTGCTGTAGATCCTCTATTGGTATCACTAAAAGTATCTGGAGAGTTTCCATCTACTCCATTATATTTTTGGTAGCGCTCTAAAACATTTCCTTCTGTATTTAAAAAGTATGTATAATTATCTGCAGATGGATCTTCACTTGGAAAACCTGATGGAAAAACAACTTGTTCTTCTTTATCATCATAACCATCAAAACCAACATCTTGATTTATTCTTTGGTCACCTGTGGAATCAAATGCATATATTAAAGATTGATTTTGCGGAACTACAGTTCCAAAATCAGTTAGTGGCAATAAAGAAACATTACCATCATCTGGCAGTCCATTTTCGAACAATTTACGTCCATCCTTTAAAACATCTTCAGAAATATTACCTAAATGAATTAACAATTCTCCACCATTTGTATTTCCTTCCTGAAAAGGATCTTGTAACCAAAATTCTATGTATTCTACATTAGATTGCTCAAAATCTGATGATGTTATTTGTCTAGTAATTCCAGCCCAGCTGTTATTAGGGTTATTTAAAATTCCGTCTTCCGCACCAGGTTCAAAATTATAAGGACCACGTTTTTCTGGGTAATATGTTAAATCTAGAGTATTAATTACGGCTGTTTGACCTTGTGCAACTTGTTGTGTTGTTATTTCATTTAGAAAAGCACGACTTGTAAAATAACCCGAAACGTCTTCATCGGAAATTCCACTTGGTCTATTTCCTGAATAAAAAACCTGATCAATAGAATACCAATTTAACAATGCTCTACCGTAACCATTTTCAATACCACTATCGTCGAAAACCGTTGTTCCATTTAGATTTAAAGGTCTACTCGCTAAACTCCACGATAATGGCGCTTTCAAATCTATTCCAGATTGTGAACCTTCAAAATCATCAATATAAGTGGTTATTTCACCTTGAAAATCTGTTCCTTTTGGTGCTCCAGGTAATAAGTATGCAAACTCTCCTCTTACGGATAAATTAGATGGTGCATCTGTATCTACGTTAGGCAATTTATTAGCTAAACGCGTAAAAAATGGAACCTCTGTTGAGTAATTACCATTAAAACCAATAATAGTATTATTTATAGGTTCTGTGTTATAATTTGCTTTTTGTGTTATTGGTCTTTCATTTAGATTTACATAAGTTGCTCCTAATAAAAAATCTTTATTGAATTGGTGTTCAATATTAAGACCTGTAAAGCGCTTAGTTTGTTGCCCAAAAACAGAACTGTTTTCTGTTGAAACCTCTATTGGAGTATTTGAGGCTTTTAAGGCTGGATCTATAATATTTACACGACCTAATTGATAATTTACAGTATAATCTACACCTTCAACTAAAACACGTCCACCAGCTGTTACTCTTACAGAACCTTGTGGAATATTAAATCCACCTATAGGAATTCCATCACCTGCTTCAGCCTTATATTTACCTTTTAATAAAAACTTATTCTTTTCTGCTTGATCTAATGCTTCGGTTTTTGTACTTGAGTATAGAACATCATAAACATACTTAGACTGATTAGGGTTGTAATTAATTGGATTATTATAATCTGATTCGTTATTAAACTCACCATCATCATCTAAAACATCAAATAAATAACGACCAAATGGTTCTGCTTTTGTAAATACAATTTTTCCATTTTGGGTTATGATTGTTACACCTGGAACAAAATCAAAAAAACCATCTCCATTAGTTTGAGGATCGTTATTAAAATTCAATCTATCAAAATTAAATAATTTTAAAAGCGTTAATTCTTCTATAAGAACATCATCAGAAACATCTCCTGATGTATTATTTATATCGAATAAAGGAAAAGTAGTTCCTGAAACTGGTTTTATATAGTTTAAAGGAGAACCTTCGTTATAAAAAATATTTAATCTAAAATCTTCTTGAGATAATTGATAAGCTCCTGTATCATAGATATTTTTCATCATTAGGTCCCAAATACGTTGATTTGCATTTGTAATACTACTTTTTAACATTTTAACTACTAAAGCATTATTTGTTACATTTGTAACATCACCATTCGTATTTGTTTCTACATCGGTAGCAGCAACGCCATCATTAGCAAACTCTCCAACTTGATAAACTGTTCCGCCAACTGTATATTGAAATGCTACAGCTAAAATCTCATCGTTATTTAAGCGTTGATTTAAAGATATATAACCTAATTGTGTATCTAAAATATAATCTTGATTAAGCGTTAATTGCCTTGCATTCTCTAATTTTGAATAATCTGTTCCTTCGTTTGCTGTATAATTAAATCCATTATCTGCCGTTGCAATTTCTCTAATACTATTGTTTAATTGAGAACCAGCTCCTCCAATATTTTCTGGGTTTAACTGATTATTTGCGTTATTTGGATAAGCTCCTGGACCAGTATTAGGTATAACGTTAACATTTTCGGTTTTATCTGTTTCTCCTAAATCCTGTAATGCAACAAGATTTCTAACATTATCAATCTGATTTGTTCTATTAGTTACCCAAACCTCTGCTCTTGTAATTTGAACATTTGAATTAATAAATGGGTAATTCTCTAATGCCTTATCATAATTATCTCTAAAGTATTGCGCTAAGAAAAAGTGTCTGTTTTCGTCGTAATCTCTTGCAAAAAACTCAAATTCATCCACAGTTCCTCCACCTTGAGCTGTTACAGATCTTGTATCTGATCGTTGCTCTGAAAACACACCAGTAATTCTTGTTTTTCCAAATTGCAATTCTGCTTTTACTCCAAACAAACTCTGTGCGCCTGTAATTAAAGACGTGTTTAAAGGCATACTTACATTACCAACTTCTAATTTTTGAAGTATAGAATCTTCTCCTCCTCCAAGTGTTGGATTATATTCTAGTTTTATTAAATTTTGAAAATCGAAAGTTGATTGTGTATCATAATTTGCATTCACTTGTAAACGCGTACCAACCTTTCCTAATAAACTCAAACTAATACGTTGATCAAAATCAAACGTGAAATTACTTCTATTTTCTGGTGAAAATGAAGGGTTGTCTTGTTTTGTAAATAAAACACCTAAATCTATTTCTACAGAACCTTGAGGTATAAATTCTATAGTGTCTCCTCCAAAAATTGTTTCAAAAAGTCCAGACTTAACATAAAACTCTGGTAATAGATTTTTTTGTTTTTCTTTAGCTTCTTCTGTTTTACCTTCAAAAGTTTCAATTTTCTCTTTGTAGTAACTTTTTTGATTTTCCTTATCTACAAGTGCTTGAAACTCTTTTGGTGTTAATATTATTGGATAATTAATATTAAAATCACCTAATGTTTCAGAATAGATGTAACGATCCGTTGTAGGATCGTATGTGTATTTTGTAACAATACTTTGTGGGTTAGGCAAACTTAGCTCACTAAAACTATAAGTAGTTTTAGTGGAATCCTGTTCTGTTTCTGTAGGCTCCTGCGCATGTAAAGTAGAAATACTTAATAATGCTAAAATTAATACACAACCTAATTTTATACGTCTATTTAAATGACCTTTTATTGACCTCAAAATAATTATAATTTTTTTAAAGCTAACTTAATTAGCATTTCTACAGTAGCTTCTGGCTCAGATACTACAATCTTATCAAGTACTTTATCTGCTTGTTTTTTATTAAAACCTAATACTTCTAAAGCAGATAACGCTTCATCTTTGTTCGTATTGCGTGCTTTAACAGAAACTTCGTCTAAATCGTAAATTTTAAGAACTTTATCTTTTAAATCTATTATAACACGTTGCGCTGTTTTTATTCCAATACCTTTAATGGATTGAATTAGTGCCACATCTTCTGAAGCAATGCCTTCTCTAACCTGTTTTGGAGTTAAAGATGATAACATTGTTCTAGCTGTGTTAGCTCCAATACCCGAAACAGAAATTAATAATTTAAAAATTTCTCTTTCCGCAATTGAAGAAAAACCATATAACGTATGTGAGTCTTCTCTTACCTGTAAATAAGTGAATAATTTTATTGTTTCTTGTTCTGGTATATTTGAAAATGTATGCAAAGACACATTTACAAAATAGCCCACACCATTGCAATCTATAACAACATGTGTTGGGTTTTTTTCTGCTAATTTGCCTTGTAAATGCGTAATCATATTGTTGTTTTAAGAAGTTATAAAACTACATTTTTTTTTTGACTTTGAAAGTGGACTCTAAAATGGATTATAAATAATTAAATTTGATTCATTTTAATCTCTTGTTCGTTACTCCATTTTTCTTTTTGTTGAGAATCTACAACCGCAATTGCAGTCATATTTACCATTTCATCTACACTTGCATCTAACTGTAAAACATGTACTGGTTTTTTCATTCCCATCATAATTGGACCAATAGATTCTGCTTTATTTAATTCCTTTAATAACTTATAAGTAATGTTAGCTGAATCTAAATTTGGAAACACCAACGTATTTACTTTTTTACCTGCTAATTTTGAAAATGGAAATATATCTTGAAGCATTTCGCTATTTAAGGCAAAATCGGTTTGTAACTCTCCATCCACAATTAAATCTGGATAATTTTTATGAAGGAAACCAACTGCTTCTGTTACTTTAGATGCTTGTGCATGTTTAGATGATCCAAAATTAGAATATGAAATCATAGCCATTACTGGCTCCACTCCAAACATTTTAACAATTTTTGAAGTCATTAAAGCAATACGAGATAAATCTCTAGAATTTGGATCAATATTTATAGATGTATCACTTAAAAACAAAGGTCCTCGCTCTGTCATCATAACATTAGCTGTAGCTATTCTAGAAGCTCCTGGAGCCATACCAATAACCTCTAACATTGGTTTAACAACCATTGGATAACTTTGAGAGTATCCTGAAATTAACGCATCTGCATCACCTTCATTCACCATCATTGCAGCAAAATAATTTCTTTCTCTCATTCGCTTTTGCGCCGCAAATAAACTAATCCCTTTACGTTCGCGCTGTTTCCAATATTCTTTTGCGTAACGCTCTAAACGTTCTGATTCTTCATCGGATTTTGGATCAATAATTAAAACGTCTGCATCAAATTCAATTTCTTCTTTTAACTTCTCAATAACATCTCTTCGTCCTAACAAAATTGGAATTGCAATACCTTCTTCATATGCAACTTGTGCTGCTTTTAAAACATCTAAATGATCTGCTTCTGTAAAAATCACACGTTTTGGGTCTATTTTTGCTCTATTTAATAATAAACGAACTAATTTATTATCTGAACCTAAACGTTTTAATAATTCCTCTTTATACTTATCGTAATCTTCAATTGGCTCTTTCGCTACACCACTTTCATATGCTGCTTTTGCTACTGCTGGTGGCAATTCTGCAATTAATCTTGGATCAAAGGGTTTTGGAATTATATAATCTTTACCAAAAGTTAATCTGGTCTCGCCATATGCTATATTTACTTGTTCTGGCACAGGTTCTTTAGCCAATTGTGCTAAAGCTTTTACTGCTGCCATTTTCATTTCTTCATTAATTTTTGTTGCTCTTACATCTAATGCACCACGAAAAATAAAAGGAAACCCTAAAACATTATTAACTTGATTAGGATTATCACTTCGTCCAGTTGCCATAATAATATCTTCTCGAGCACCAATTGCAATTTCGTAATCAACTTCTGGTGTTGGGTTTGCCAAAGCAAAAACGATAGGATTATTAGCCATAGATTGTAACATCTTAGCATTTACAATATTACCGACAGATAAACCTAGAAAAACATCCGCTTCAAACATTGCTTCTGCTAAGTTTTTGTAATGTTTTTTGGTTGCAAAATACATTTGTCTTTCAGTTAAATCCGTTCTTCCTTTATGAAGTACACCATTAACATCGAACATTATGATATTACCTGGTTTAACACCTAATTTTTCGTAAAGCGATATACAAGCCATAGCTGCAGAACCTGCTCCAGAAACAACGACCTTTACTTTTGAGATATCTTTTTCTGCTATCTCTAAAGCATTTAATAATGCTGCTGATGAAATAATTGCTGTTCCATGCTGATCGTCATGCATTACTGGAATATCTAACTCTTCTTTTAGTCTACGCTCAATTTCAAAAGCCTCTGGTGCTTTGATATCTTCTAGATTTATTCCTCCAAAAGTTGGTGCTATATTTTTTACTGTAGCAATAAATTCTTCTATATTTTCTGTTCCAATTTCTATATCGAATACATCTATATCTGCAAAAATCTTAAACAACAAACCTTTACCTTCCATAACCGGTTTTGAGGCTTCTGGACCTATATTACCAAGTCCTAAAACTGCGGTACCATTTGTTATTACGGCAACTAAATTACCTTTAGCTGTATATTTATAGACATTATTAACATCTTTTGCTATTTCTAAACATGGCTCTGCAACTCCTGGTGAATACGCTAATGCTAAATCACGTTGTGTTGCATATTTTTTTGTAGGAACAACTTTAATTTTTCCTGGAGTTGGTTTTGCGTGATAAACTAAGGCTTCTCTTCTTCTACTTGACTTGCTCATAACACTATATTTTTAAAAGGTGAATTACCTTTTTAATTTCTAATTTTGACCTACAAATGTAAGTGATTCAAATTTTAGTACATAGAAAAATGTTATTTATAGCTGAACAGAAAACACTATTTAAGAAATTTTATATTTCTATTCAACCCTGAAAATTTAGTCCGCTTTACTGCAGATTTTTGAAATACTTTTGTAAAAACATCTTCAGTTATCTCATCCCAATCTTTTTTTGTTAAACTTAATAGCTCTGGGTTTGGATTAAAAAGTGGCTCGGAATGTGGTTTTGAGAATTTATTCCAAGGACAAACATCTTGACAGATGTCGCAACCAAACATCCAATCATCAAACTTGCCTTTCATAGTTTCAGGTAATTGATCTTTCAACTCTATGGTGAAGTAAGAAATGCATTTACTGCCATCTACAACATATGGTTCTGTAATTGCTTGTGTAGGGCAAGCATCTATACAAGCCGTGCAGGTTCCACAATGATCTGTTGCTACATAATCATATTCTAAATCTAAATCTATTATTAGTTCTGCTATAAAATAAAAAGAACCAACCTTTTGAGTAATTAAGTTTGAGTTTTTACCAATCCAACCCAGACCTGATTTTGCAGCCCATGCTTTATCTAAAACTGGAGCAGAATCTACAAAAGCTCTTCCCGACACTTCGCCTATTTCGGTTTCGATAAAATGATGAAGTTCTTTTAATTTAGATTTAATAACGTCGTGATAATCCTTACCATAAGCGTATTTAGATATTTTATAAGAATCTTCTACTTGAGTTTCTTTGGGATAATAATTTAGTAGTAATGATATAACCGATTTAGAATCGGGAACTAATTTGGTAGGATCCAAACGCTTATCGAAATGATTTTCCATATAAGCCATTTCTCCGTGGCTATTATTTTTTAACCATTTTTCTAATCTTGGTGCTTCGGTTTCTAAGAAGTCTGCTTTACTTATTCCGCAAGACAAAAAACCTAACCGTTTGGCTTCTTTCTTTATTAATTGCGAATATGTTGAAGCATTAGTCATTTTGCATTAACGATTAAAGTGGCATCCTTTTTTTGCTGCCATATATGGCAAAAAAAGATATAACGGAAAGCGTGACGAAATCCTGTTTTTTTTTTACAGGATTTGGTAATGTCATACTATTAAAATAAACCTCCTTGAACTGGTCCTTTTACTTTACCTAAATGTTTATAAGCTAATTCTGTAACTTCTCTACCTCTTGGTGTACGAATAATGAATCCTTGTTGTATAAGAAAAGGTTCGTAAACTTCTTCTATAGTTTCAGAACTTTCGCTTACTGCGGTTGCAATGGTAGAAACACCTACTGGTCCACCTTTAAATTTATCGATTATAGTATTAAGAATTTTGTTATCCATTTCGTCTAGACCATAAGCATCCACATGTAGTGCTTTTAAGGCAAATTTTGCAATTTTGATGTCTATTGTTCCATCTCCTTTTATCTGTGCAAAATCTCTAACACGGCGTAATAACGCATTTGCTATTCTAGGTGTTCCACGACTTCTTCCTGCAATTTCTATTGCCGCTTCCATTGAAATTGGCATATCTAAAATATAAGAACTTCGCTGAACTATAGTCGTTAATAGTTCTGTGTTATAATATTGAAGTCGGCTTTGAATTCCAAAACGAGCTCGCATTGGTGCTGTAAGTAATCCAGAACGTGTTGTTGCACCAACTAAAGTAAATGGATTTAAATTTATTTGAACAGATCTTGCATTTGGACCTGATTCAATCATTATATCGATTTTAAAATCCTCCATTGCAGAATACAAATACTCTTCTACTATTGGACTTAATCTGTGTATTTCATCTATAAAAAGAACATCTCTTTCATCTAAATTAGTTAATAATCCAGCTAAATCTCCTGGTTTATCTAAAACTGGACCTGATGTTATTTTTATACCAACCTCTAACTCGTTAGCCAAAATATTAGCTAAAGTAGTTTTTCCTAATCCTGGAGGACCATGAAATAAAGTATGATCTAACGCTTCGTCTCTTTGATTAGCGGCTTGAACAAATATTTGAAGATTCTCCAAAACTTGTTCTTGACCTGTAAAATCGCTAAATGATAGTGGTCTTAACTGTTTTTCAACATCGACTTCTTCAGGAGTAAAATTATCGTTAGTAGGATCTAGATTTCCGTTCATAGCTTATAGAGAATGACTTTATCAAATATACTAAAAAAGCCTCTCTAAAATAGAAAGGCTTTTAATATTGTTATGTATTGAAAAAGATTAGTGTTGTAACTCTTCTTCTCCATCATACATTCGTACGTTTTGTGGTACGAAGTCTGTATCGTGACCTGGTTTAGAGTAATCGTAAGCCCAACGATGAACTTCTGGAATTTCTCCTGGCCAGTTACCATGAATATGTTCTACCGGTGTAGTCCAATCCAAAGTATTTGATTTCCATGGATTTTGCACTGCTTTCTTTCCGAAGAAAATACTTGAAAACATATTATATAAGAATACTAATTGAAAAACTCCACCAATTAAAGCAAAAATTGTAATTACAACATTTACATTAGCTAAGTCATCAAATAATGGGAAATTAGAATTTGTATAGTATCGTCTTGGTAAACCTGCCATTCCAATAAAATGCATTGGAAAGAATACACCGTAAGCACAAACTGCCGTTACCCAGAAGTGAATATATCCTAATTTTTTGTTTAACATACGTCCAAACATTTTTGGGAACCAGTGGTAAATACCAGCAAACATTCCATAAAGTGCAGATATACCCATTACTAAATGGAAATGTGCTACAACAAAGTAAGTGTCATGTACATTAATATCTAAAGCAGAATCTCCTAAAATGATTCCTGTTAATCCACCTGTAATAAATGTAGAAACTAATCCTATAGAAAATAACATTGCAGGATTCATCTGTAAATTACCTTTCCATAACGTGGTTATATAATTAAAAGATTTTACTGCTGATGGTATTGCTATTAATAAAGTTGTAAATGTGAAAACAGATCCTAAGAAAGGATTCATTCCCGAAATAAACATGTGGTGACCCCAAACAATTGTCGATAAAAATGCAATTGCAATAATAGAAGCGACCATTGCTCTATAACCAAAAATTGGTTTACGAGAGTTTGTTGCAATAATTTCTGATGTTATACCTAATGCAGGTAATAATACAATATATACTTCTGGGTGACCTAAGAACCAAAATAAGTGTTCGAATAGAACTGGAGATCCACCTTGATAATGTAAAACTTCACCTTGAATAAATATATCTGACAAGAAGAATGATGTTCCAAAACTTCTATCCATTATTAATAATAACGCTGCTGATAATAATACAGGGAAAGAAACAACACCAATAATAGCTGTTACAAAAAACGCCCAAATAGTTAAAGGTAAACGTGTCATAGACATACCTTTAGTTCTTAAATTAATTACTGTTACCACGTAATTTAATGATCCTAATAAAGAAGATGCAATAAAGATAGCCATAGAAACTAACCATAAAGTCATTCCCATTCCAGAACCACCTTGAGCCATTGGTAATGCACTTAAAGGAGGATAAATTGTCCATCCTGCTGCAGCTGGTCCAGCTTCAACAAAGAAAGAAGATACCATAATTACAGAAGAAATAAAGAATAACCAATAAGAAACCATATTTAGGAATCCTGAAGCCATATCTCTTGCACCAATTTGCAATGGAATTAATAAATTACTAAACGTACCACTTAAACCTGCGGTAAGTACAAAGAAAACCATTATAGTACCATGAATAGTTACTAATGCTAAGTAAATATCAGCATCCATAACTCCATCTGGAGCCCATTTTCCTAATAATGCTTGAAAAATTACATTTGGCTCTTCTGGCCATGCAATTTGCATACGCATCATTAAAGACATAATTACACCAACAACTCCCATAATAGTACCTGTAATAAGGTACTGCTTAGCAATCATTTTGTGATCTTGACTAAAAATATATTTAGTCATGAATGTTTCTTTATGGTGATGACCATGATCGTCGTCGTGAGCGTGTGTATCTTCTACGTGTGCTGCCATAATTTTATATTATATATACTTTTATTTATCTAAATTAGTTTGCTGTAATTAAAGAGCCCTTAAATACTTTTTGAGTCTTTAACCATGCGTCGTATTCTTCTTGTGTTTCAACTATAATTTTCATTTGCATATTGTAGTGAGATTTTCCACAAATTTTATTACATAATAATAAGTAATCAAACTCGTAACGCTCTAAAGCATCTTCACCTTTAGCAGTAAGTACTTTACTTTTTTCAACTCTAATCTCATTAATATTAGCAACTTTATCTAACATTTCAGGAGTTTCACGCATTTCAATAGTAGTTTTTGTAGGCGTAAAACTGAATTGAGTAATCATACCAGGAACACAGTTCATTTGGGCTCTAAAGTGAGGCATATAAGCTGAGTGCAATACATCTTGAGAACGCATTTTAAATAAGATTGGCTTACCTACAGGCAAGTGTAATTCTGTTGTAATAATATCATCTTCTGCATTAGGATCTGATTCATCTATACCTAGGATATTAGCACGATCAATATCGATTAGTCTTACATTAGCTTTTCCTAAAGTATTGTCTTCACCAGCGTACCTAGCTTTCCAATTAAATTGTTGTGCATAAAGCTCTACAACTATAGGATCATTTCCTTTATCTGGATTCATAATACTTGTCCAAGTAAACAAACCTGAGATTACTAATCCTGCTAAAACAATAACAGGAATAACAGTCCAAACTGCTTCTAACATATTATTATCTGCAAAGAACACTGCTTTTTTACCTTTTTCACCTCTATATTTAAAAGCGAAATAATGTAATAAAAATTGTGTTATGGTTTGCACGAAGAATATAATGATCATAGAAATAATCATTAATCGATCTAAACCAGGTCCATGTTCTGAAGCAGAATTAGACATTAATGGTAAATCTCCAAACTTAACAAAACAAATAATTGTAATTACATAAATGAAAACTAAAAAGCCTAACATTAAGTAACCATTAATCTTATTGTCTGAATCTGTTGCTACTTGAGATGCTGATTCTGAATTTCCGATTTGTGTTAAATCGTAAATCTTAACCATTTGCCATATGGCAACAAGTATAAATACTAAAACTAAAATTGATAATAAAGCAGTCATTGTTGTCTTTCTCTTTATTTATTATTAATAATGGAAATGTTCACTTTCTTTAACTAAAGGGTTTCCTTTAGCTATTAATGGTTGTTTTGATAATGCATAAAATACAATGAATATAAATAAACCTGCAAACAATAATACAGAACCAATTTCAGGATAACCTATAAACCATCTATCTCCTACAGTTGCTGGCATAATCATATTGAAAATATCAATATAATGTCCTGCTAAAATAACTACTCCAGCCATAATTACAAACCAAGATAAACGCTTATAATCGCTATTCATTAATAGTAATAAAGGAAATAAGAAATTCATTACAATCATTCCAAAAAATGGTAAGTTATAATCTTCAATTCTTGTAATAAAATAAGTTACTTCTTCTGGAATATTTGAGTACCAAATTAACATAAACTGAGAGAACCATAAATAAGTCCAGAATACAGATATACCAAACATAAATTTAGCTAAATCATGAATATGACTATCATTAACCATTGGTAACAATCCTTTAGACTTCAAGTAAATAGTAATTAATGCTATTACAGTAATACCACTTACAAACATACTTGCAAACACATACCATCCAAATAATGTAGAGAACCAGTGAGGATCTACAGACATTATCCAATCCCAAGACATCATAGATTCAGTATAAATAAAGAATACTAAAAATGCTGCAGAAATACGAAATGTTTTTTTATAATTTCTAATATCACCTTTTTCCGATTTGTCTTGTGCTAAAGAAAATTTACGAGAAAAGTATCTATATAAAGACCAACCTGCAATAAATATTAAAGCTCTAATTACAAACCAAGGTCTGTTTAACCAATCTGCTTTACCAGCTACTAATTTATCGTAGTTTTCGTGACCTTCAATAGTCATTCCTTCTCTCATCCAAATAAAGATATGATCTCCACCAAAATAAGCAATTGCAACAACAATTAAAGCTCCTGGTAATAAGTAATACGTAATTGCTTCCATTACTCTAAATAATAATGGAGACCAACCTGCTTGAGCAGCAAATTGTATAGCGTAAAAAGCTAAAACACCTAAAGAAATCATCATAAAGAAAAAGGCCGCCACATAAATTGCAGCATAAGGTCTATTATGTAATTGATGCATTACGTGTTCTGCATGTTCATCTTCATGAGAAACAGCATGCGATTCTTCGCTATTTGTCTCAACTGAATGATGAGCAACTTCATGTTTGTCAGTATCGTGTGCAGCCACTTCATGTCCTCCATCATGATGAGCACCTTCGTGAGCTAACATTTCTTTAACTTCCTCTACCGTATTATATTCGTGAGAGTTTGCAAAGCCAATACTTGTAAGAATTGCCCCTACAATAATAAGTAAGGCCGCAAATATCTTAAGTCTTTTTGAAAATGTATACATATCTATAATATAAACTTTATCTAAGTATTATTTTTTTAATTCTGCTCTTAATGACATAACGTATTCTGCTACTTGCCAACGTTCTTCTTCATTAAGTTGATTTGCATAAGATCCCATTGCATTCTTACCATAATATATAGTATGATATGTTGAACCAATAGTAATATCTCTATCTGCATAATTAGGAATACCTAATATTTTTTCGCGTTTTACAAGTTTACCTTGACCTTTACCTTTAGTACCATGACATATCCCACAGTAAATATCATAAAGTTCTTTACCTCTTGCAGTATCTATAGATAAAGAATCTAATTTAGATACCACAGATGTTTTGGCCAACTCGTAACCTTCATTTGAATTATCAATATCAAAAGGCGTATAACCTCTTGGAATAGTTCCGTTAACTGGTAATTGAGATTCAACACCATTAGCAAAAGCATCCGATTCTTGATATGCCTCATATCCTACAGATTTATACATGTTTGGCATAAATTCATAATTAGGTCTTGAGTTCTTTTGACAAGAAGTAAATGACACTAAAACTAGTAGGACGATTGTTATTTGTTTTAAGTTCTTCATTGTATCTAATTAATGTGCTTTATCAATTAAATTAATTTCAACTGCTCCAGTAGAAGCAATAAGCTCTTCTAAAGCTTTAGCATCTCCCGAAACTGGAATTTCCATTAAAAAATGATCATCAGTTGTTCTTGGATCAGGATTTTCAGCATCTTTAAAAGGCCACATTCTACTTCTTAAATAAAAAGTGATTACCATTAAGTGAGCTGCAAAAAATATAGTAAGCTCAAACATAATTGGTACAAAAGCTGGCATATTTTCTAAATAGCTAAAACTAGGTTTACCACCAATGTCTTGAGGCCAGTCTTCAATCATGATAAAATTCATCATTAAAGTAGCAACAGCTAAACCAACACATCCATACATAAATGCACAAATAGCTAATCTTGTAGGAGCTAAGCCCATTGCTTTATCTAGTCCGTGAACTGGAAAAGGTGTATATATTTCTTCTATGTGATATCTAGCAGCTTTAACCTTTTTAACGGCAGACATTAAGATATCATCATCATTATAAATAGCGTGAATTACTTTTGTAGCTTCCATAGACTATTGTATTGTGTTTGAATTGTTACCCGTAGTTATGTTAGATGTTCTTGGGTCTGCACCTGTTCCAACTAAACTTTGTCCTGAATCTCTTAAGTTTTTATACTTATCTCCAGAAGATTTTAATATCGTCTTAACCTCTGCTTGTGCGATTACTGGAAAAGTTCTTGAGTATAATAAAAATAATACAAAGAAGAATCCTATAGTCCCAATAAATATTCCAATATCAACAAAAGTTGGAGAGAACATTGTCCAAGATGATGGTAAATAATCTCTATGTAATGATGTTACAATAATTACAAAACGCTCAAACCACATTCCAATATTTACTACAATTGAAATTGCAAAAGAGAACATAATACTTGTACGTAATTTTTTGAACCACATAAATTGAGGTGAAAACACATTACAAGACATCATTGCCCAATAAGCCCAAGCATAAGGACCCGTTGCTCTGTTTAAGAATGCATATTGCTCAAATTCCACACCAGAATACCAAGCTACAAACAACTCAGTTATATAAGCTACACCAACTATAGAACCTGTTAACATAATAACAATGTTCATTAATTCAATGTGTTGTACTGTAATATAATCTTCCATATTACATACTTTACGCATAATAATAAGAAGTGTATTTACCATAGCAAAACCAGAGAAAATCGCACCAGCAACAAAGTATGGAGGAAAAATAGTAGTATGCCAACCAGGTATAACCGATGTTGCAAAATCAAAAGATACAATGGTATGCACAGAAAGTACTAAAGGTGTTGCTAAACCAGCTAACACTAAAGAAACTTCTTCAAAACGCTGCCAATCTTTTGCTCTACCTGTCCAACCAAAACTTAACAAACTATAAATTTTCTTTTGAAAAGGTCTTACTGCTCTATCTCTTAGCATAGCAAAATCTGGCAATAAACCAGTCCACCAGAAAACTAATGATACCGATAGATATGTAGAAATTGCAAATACATCCCAAAGTAGTGGTGAGTTAAAGTTTACCCATAATGAACCGAATTGATTTGGAATTGGTAATACCCAATATGCCAACCAAGGTCTACCCATGTGTATTACTGGAAATAATCCAGCTTGTACTACCGAGAAAATAGTCATAGCTTCCGCAGAACGGTTAATAGCCATACGCCATTTTTGACGGAATAATAATAGTACTGCAGAAATTAATGTACCTGCATGTCCAATACCAACCCACCAAACGAAGTTAGTAATATCCCAAGCCCAGTTAACTGTTCTGTTTAATCCCCAAGTACCAATACCTGTTGATATTGTATAAATCATACAACCTACTCCCCAAAGGAAAGCTATAAGTGCAATTGAAAAAACAATCCACCATTGCTTGTTTGCTTTACCTTCTACAGGTGCAGCAATGTCCAGTGTTACATCGTGGTAAGATTTACCGCCGGTAACTAAAGGTGTTCTAATAGGTGCTTCGTAATGAGACGCCATAATCCTTTTTTAAATTATTACTTTGTTAATTATTCTCTTATTTAATGTTTCTTACTTTCGTATGATACATTACGTTTGGTTTTGTTCCAACACTTTCTAATAAATGATACATACGATCATCTTCAGTTAATTTGGCAACCTTACTTTCTTTGTCATTGATATCCCCAAATAACATTGCACCATTGCTACATGCAGCAGAACAAGCCGTTTGGAATTCACCATCTTTAATTTCACGTCCATCACGCTTAGCATCAAGAATAGTTTTTTGTGTTTTTTGAATACACATAGAACACTTTTCCATAACACCACGAGAACGAACTGTTACATCTGGATTAACTACCATACGACCTAAATCATCGTTTAAATGATAATCAAACTCATCATTACCAGCATATAAGAACCAGTTAAAACGACGCACTTTATAAGGACAGTTGTTAGCACAATACCTTGTACCTACACAACGGTTATAAGCCATATGATTCTGACCTTGTTTTCCGTGAGCAGTTGCTGCAACTGGACAAACCGTTTCACAAGGTGCATGATTACAATGCTGACACATTACTGGTTGAAATGATACTTGAGGATTAACCGATGGGTCTTCCAACTCACCAAATCCACCTAAAGATCCTTTCTCTCCAAATAAACCTGTAAATCCTTCTTTCTTAGCATCATCTTCAGCAAATGTTTCTTCGGAAGAATAATAACGGTCAATACGTAACCAATGCATATCACGACTTCTACGTATTTCCTCTTTACCAACTACTGGTACATTATTTTCAGCATGACAAGCAATAACACAAGCACCACAACCTGTACAAGCATTTAAGTCTATAGAAAGGTTAAAATGATGACCTATACTTCTATCAAACTCATCCCATAAATCAAC
Source organism: Mesoflavibacter sp. (assembly GCA_034110465.1). Lineage (GTDB taxonomy): Bacteria > Bacteroidota > Bacteroidia > Flavobacteriales > Flavobacteriaceae > Aurantibacter. Next base: position 366,675 of record JAWUZD010000009.1, on the reverse strand, counting down.
TTCAGGAGAAGTAACTTCAACCTCTTGATGATTTAAAGATACTACAGGAACAGCATTCCAGTGTTTCTTATCTTTTGTATTAAATACTTCTAAAGTCGTTTCTTTAATAATATCTCCACGACCCATTAAGGTATTTTGTAACTGTAAACAAGCAAACTCGTGCATACCAGATGCCTTTTCTACTGTTACAGTTTGAACTGTGTTAAAATCTGCATATAATTCATACGCGTTAACTCCAGTTTTCATTTCGTCTTTAAGACCTGCAGTTCTACCATAACCTAATGATAAACCAACAGTTCCTTTAGCTTGACCAGGCTGAATAATAACAGGTACGTTTTTTAAAGTCTTGTTACCAACTTTTAAATTAACATAACTACCATTTAAAGCTCCAGTTGCATCATGATCATTAACCAAACTCCATTCAGAAGCATCAGCTTTAGAGATCGTTACATAGTTATCCCATGAAGCTCTTGAAATTGGATCAGGAAATTCTTGTAACCAAGGGTTATTTGCCTGTTGTCCATCACCCATTCCTGTTTTAGTGTAAAGTGTTAACTCAATACCTTTAGAATTAGATGTATTTGCTAAAGCACTAGCAGCATTAGATGAAGGCGATTCAACACCTTCGTCTTCTACGATAGTAGTTTCTTCAATTACAACCTCAGATTTAGCAACAAAAATACCATCGTGTAATGCTTGATTGAAAGATTCACCATTTAAAATAGTTTCTTTCCAAGTTGTTTTAATATAATCGTTTAAAGTCACATCATTTGATGTCCACTTTAATAATGATTCTTGAAATTGTTTTGTATCAAATAAAGGACGAATAGTTGGCTGCATTAATGCAAAATGTCCTTTTTTAATCTCTACATCTCCCCAAGATTCTAAATAATGAGGTGCAGCAGCAATATATTGTGATACAGCAGCAGTTTCATCTTCTTTAGAAGTGAAATTTACTGATAATTTTACTTTTTTAAGTCCAGCAGCAAAATCTGAAGCATTAGGCAATGTATACATTGGGTTTACACCACTCATAATTACAGCACCAACTTTTCCAGCTTTCATATCGTTAATAAACGATTGAACTGTAGCATCGTTACCTTGACGTGTTTTAATTACGTTATCAGTATCGAAAGCTTTACTATTTAATTTCTCGTTAATCTCTAGAACAACCATCTGAGCATTAACATCTTGTAATCCTGTTACAACAACACCATTACTTCCAGCTTTATTTAATTCTGAAGCTGTAGCGCTAATTGCTTTCTCAACATTAGCAGGTAATTTACCTGAGACAGATCCACCAACTATAGCACTATGTAATTTAGCTAAAGCTATTTTTTGTTGTGAAGGCGTTAAAGGAATACGTTTATCTGCATTTGCTCCAGATAAAGACATATTAGATTCAAATTGAATATGGCGAGACATTTTACCATTAGTTGGTATACGTCCTTTTGAATATCCAGAATCAAATCCTCCACCTTGCCAATCACCTAAGAAATCTGCTCCGACAGAAACAATAGTTTCAGCTTTAGAAAAATCGTAGTTAGCAAGAGCTCTTTGGTTATATTTAGCTTGAAAAGCATCTAAAGCTTTAGATTCCGAAACCGCATCATAAGCAACGTGAGATACATTAACATATTTTGCTTTAAATTCAGCAACTAATTTAGATGTAGATGGACTTGCAAAAGTTTGTGTAAATAAAATAATTTGCTTTCCTTCTGCTTGAACTTCATTTAATGTTTTAATAACATCAGCATCAAGTAAAGACCAAGAGATATCTTTCCCTTCTTTTTTAGGACCTTGAACACGAGTTGAATCGTACAAGTCTAAAACAGAAGCATTAACTCTTGCATTAGCACCGCCAAAAGCAGATGCCAAAGTGTTGTTTTCGATCTTGATTGGACGACCTTCACGTGTTTTAACTAAAACACTAGCAAAATCAAAACCATTTGCAATTGTAGTTGCATAGTAGTTAGCTACACCAGGAATAATAGAATCTGGCTGCACTACATAAGGAATAGATTTAATGACAGGTCCTTCACAAGCTGCCAAAGAAGCAGCTGCTGTACTAAAACCAACGTATTTCAAGAAATCTCTACGAGTCGTTGATGACTCTTCTAATGTATCTTTATCACCTAAAAATTCATCAGTAGGAATTTCGTTTACAAATTCGTTTTGTTTTAGCGCCTCAACAATAGAGCTATCTTCTTTTAGCTCCTCAACACTTGTCCAGTATTTCTTGTTTGATGACATATTTATCTAGTTATATTGTTGTTAGTTAGTAGGTTATAGAATACTACAATCCTATCAACTGAATATTATAATTTATTAATTTAGTAATGACACTTACCACATTCTAATCCACCCATTTCTGCAGCCGTAAAGTTTTCTACTCCATACTTTTTCTTTAACTGCTCGTGAATTTTAGTATAATAATTATTGTCTTTTACTTTAACATTAGTCTCTCTGTGACAGTTAATACACCATCCCATTGTTAATGGAGCATGCTGAGACATAATTTCCATTTCCTCTACAGGACCATGACAGGTCTGACATTCAATTCCTCCAACAACAACATGTTGAGAGTGATTAAAATAAGCAAAATCAGGTAAATTATGAATTCTAACCCATTTAACAGGTTTTGTTTCTCCAGTATATTTCTGCTCTGCATCATCCCAACCAACAGCATCATAAAGCTTCTTGATTTCGCCGTCATAAAATTCTTTAGAATACTCTTCAGTTGCTGTAGCATCTGCAACTTCAGAAATTGACTTATGACAGTTCATACAAATATTTAAAGCAGGAATTCCAGAATGCTTACTTACTCTTGCAGAAGAATGACAATACTTACAATCGATACCATTATCTCCAGCATGTATTTTGTGAGAATAATGAATTGGTTGCACTGGCTCGTAACCTTGATTTATACCAACTTGAGATAAGTAACCATAAACAAAATAAGCACTAGACAATAATAAGAAAATAACCGCAACAATCACTAAGAATTGATTTTGAACAAAAGCTTTCCATAACGAAAGTCTTTTTTCTTCTTCAGGAACTTCTAATCCTTTTTCCGAAGCAAAACGACGTAAGGTTTTATTTACAATAACCAAAGCCGCAGCTAACAAAGCAAACAATAACGCTAAAGCTCCTAGAATTAATGTATTGTTAGAGTTTTCACCACCAGAACCAGAGGCAGCACTAGGAGTTGAAACTTCAGGAGTTGGAGCTTTAATCTCAGCAGTATAAGCTAAAATATTATCAATATCCGTATTAGATAATTGAGGAAAAGCCGTCATAGCAGTTCCGTTATATTCATTATAGATTTTATTTGCGTAATCATCGCCAGCCTTAACCATTCCAGCACTATTCTTGATCCACTTATACAACCACTCTCTATCTAACCCTTCAGACTCAGCTAAACGAGCCTCAACATTTCTTAATGCAGGACCGGTCATCTTCTTATCTAACTTATGACAAGATGCGCAATTAGCATTAAATAAAGATTTCCCAGCAGCTGAATCACCATCTTGAGCAGATAATGATGTAGAAAAGGCCAGTAAAAAAACTAAGCTTAAACGAAAAAAGTTAAGACTCAATTTACGGTAAAATACCTGTTTCATATTATATATTGAATTTACTTCTAAACTTTGGCACGATTATTTCGTATTATAAAATAGAAATCTCGCGATTTTATACTCATACAAAAGTAACACTTAAAGTCGATTTTTGAAATGTTAGAGAACTCTTAATTTATAATTTAGAAAAATTCTAAATAAGATTTTTAAACTTTTCAAGTTATAAAAGTTACTTTTGTTTAAAACCAAGAACAAACACACTTCAATGAAACATTATATTTTAAAAGCATTTGCCTTATTATCCATTCTATTTCTAACAGAAGTTAAAGCTCAAAATGGAGATTTAACTATTTCAAAAAATAAAAAAATTGACGCACTTTTAGAGCTTAAAAAAGAGGCTAATTTAGATGAAACGTCATCTAAAAAATATAAAATTCAGATTTTCTCTGGTTCTTTAATCGAAGCTAGAAAAAGTAACAGCAACTATAAATTAAAATATTTAAAATGGAAATCTACCTTAGAGTTTGAAACACCAAACTATAAAATTTGGGTTGGAAACTTTAGAACTAAGTTAGAAGCAGATAGAGCTCTAACAGAAATTAAAAAATCTTTTGAGCACGCCTTTATTTTTAAACCTAAAAAGCAAAAAAAGGACTAATCCTAAGCTACATTTAAAAATAGTGTAAGAATATAAATCAAAAAAAATAGCGACCAAATGGTCGCTATTTATATATATAAAATTAAAACTTATTTTAATTTCTTTTTAACTTCAACCTCATGGAACGCTTCTATAACATCACCTTCTTGAATGTCGTTATAGTTTTTAATTTGCATACCACAATCGTATCCTTTAGACACCTCTTTAGCATCATCTTTAAATCGTTTAAGAGACGTTAACTCACCTGTGTGAGCAACAACACCTTCACGAATAATTCTAATTTGAGAACTTCTAAAGATCTTACCATTCATTACCATACAACCTGCAATAGATCCAATTTTAGAAACTTTAAAGATTTCTCTAATTTCTGCAGTACCAGTAATCTCTTCTTTAAGCTCTGGAGATAACATACCTTCCATAGCGTCTTTAAGATCATTAATAGCATCATATATAATTGAGTAGGTACGGATATCTACTTCTTCTTGATCTGCAATAGTTCTTGCATTTCCAACTGGACGTACATTAAATCCAATAATAATTGCATCTGAAGCTGTTGCTAATAAGACATCACTTTCTGTAATGGCTCCAACACCTTTATGTAAAATATTAACTTGAATTTCTTCAGTAGATAATTTTTGGAATGAATCTGTTAAAGCTTCAACGGAACCATCCACATCTCCTTTAAGGATAATATTAAGTTCTTTAAATGTTCCTAAAGCAATACGACGACCAATTTCGGCTAACGTTAATGTTTTAGTTGTTCTTACATCTTGCTCACGTTGTAATTGCATACGCTTAGTTGCAATTTGCTTAGCTTCACGCTCGTCTGCAAAGACGTTAAACTTATCACCAGCTTGTGGCGCACCATCTAAACCTAATATAGATACTGGTGTAGAAGGACCTGCTTCTTGAACATCGTTTCCACGTTCATCTTGCATAGCTTTAACCTTACCACTATTCTTACCTGCTAAAACATAATCTCCAACACGTAATGTACCGGCTTGAACCAAGATTGTAGATACATATCCACGACCTTTATCTAAAAATGCTTCAACTACAGTTCCTTGAGCTGGTTTGTTAGGATTAGCTTTAAGTTCTAATAACTCAGCTTCTAATAACACCTTTTCTAACAATTCTTTTACACCTGTTCCTACTTTAGCTGAAATGTCATGAGATTGAATTTTCCCACCCCAATCTTCAACTAAAAGATTCATTTGTGCTAAACCTTCCTTAATTTTCTCAGGATTAGAATCTGGCTTATCTATTTTATTAATTGCAAATACTATAGGAACTCCAGCAGCTTGTGCGTGTGATATAGCTTCTTTAGTTTGAGGCATTATATCATCATCTGCAGCTGCAACAATAATTGCAATATCTGTTACTTGAGCTCCACGAGCACGCATTGCCGTAAAGGCTTCGTGACCTGGTGTATCAAGAAATGCTATTTTTTGTCCGTTTTCTAGTTGAACTCCATAAGCACCAATATGTTGTGTAATTCCTCCAGATTCTCCTGCTATTACATTTTCCTGACGGATATAATCTAATAGCGATGTTTTACCATGATCTACATGTCCCATTACAGTAACAATAGGTGCACGTTCTACTAAATCTTCTGGTTTATCTATTACTTCAACAATTGATTCTTCAATATCTGCAGTAACAAATTCTAATTGATAACCAAACTCTTCTGCTACAATAGTTAATGTTTCAGCATCTAAACGTTGATTCATTGTAACCATCATACCTAAAGACATACAAGCAGAAATAATCTGAGTAACTTGAACATCCATCATAGTAGCCATTTCACTTGCTGTAACAAATTCTGTTACTTTAAGGATTTTGCTTTCTGCTGCTTCAATTTGCTCATCGATTTCAGTTTGCTCTCTACGAAGATCTCTTTTATCTCTTCTATATTTAGCACCTTTACCTTTACTAGATTTACCTTGCAGCTTTTCTAAAGTTTCACGTACTTGTCTTTGAACATCTGCTTCAGTTGGCTCTGATTTTACAATTGGAGCACGCTTTTGTCCAGGACCTCTTTTACCTTTAAACCTATCATTAGTTCTAGCTGGAGAACTACTTGTATTACCAGCATCTCCTGGTTTAGAAATACGACGACGCTTACGCTTATTTGCGCTATTTGCTGTACCTGGCTTACTTTCTTCTTTCTTCTTTTTAGGTTTATTAAATTGAGATAAATCAATTTTAGTACCCGCTATTTTAGGCCCAGAAAGCTTTTGATATTGAGTTGCTACCTTCTCATCTCCTAAACCTACTTCTTTAGTTTCTTCCTTCTCAGGCTCAACTTCCGCGGTTTTAGAACCTGCTTTAAGCGATTGCTTTACTGGTGCTGAGCTTGGCTTTTCTGATATTGTTTTAGCAACTTTAGGTTTAGCCTTAGACTTTTTAGTCTCTGGCAATACCACTTTATCTACTTGCTTAATCTTCAACTCCACTTTAGCAGTCTCAATTTTTTGAGATACAGCTACCTTTGGCACTTTTTTAACTGGAACTGGCTTAGCAGTTTCTTCTGTTTTCTCTGTAGCTTTTTTAGCACCTAAGTCTATTTGACCAATTTTTTTTGGTCCAGAGAGTGTTTTAGAAGCTTTAACCACTTCTTGTTGCGCCTTCTGTTTAGCCTCTTCTATTTTTTGCTTAGCTTCAAGTTCTTTTTCACGTCTAACACGCAAATCTTCTTTTTCCTTAAGCTTAGCTTCACCTACTTCTTTCGACTTTACCTTTTTACTAGCATCAGTTTCAAACTGGTCTGAAAGAACTTTATAGGTTTCTTCAGAAATTTTTGTAGTAGGACGCTTCTCTATTTCGACACCTTTTGAATCTAAAAATTCAACAGCACGATCTAGAGAGATGTTAAGCTCACGTAATACCTTATTTAATCTAATTGTTTCAGCCATAAATTGCCTTTACTCTTTTATTATGAATCAAAAATGTTTTGTGTTAGTCTTCAAATTCTTCTTTAAGAACCCTAATCACATCCATAATTGTTTCTTCTTCTAAATCTGTACGCTTAACAAGATCTTTAACATCTTGCTCTAACACACTTTTAGCAGTATCTAAACCTGCTTTACTAAATTCTGCAATTACCCATGCTTCGATTTCGTCTTTGAATTCGCGTAATTCTACGTCTTCTTCAGCACCTTCTCTAAACACATCTATTTCGTAACCTGTTAATTGACCTGCTAAACGTATATTATGTCCACCACGACCAATTGCTTTACTTACTTCTTCTGGCTTTAAAATAGCTTCAGCACGATTATTTTCTTCATCAATTTTAACCGATGTGACTCTTGCTGGGCTTAAAGCACGTGTAATATATAAATTTAAGTTACTAGTATAATTAATAACGTCTATATTTTCGTTTCCTAATTCACGAACAATACCATGAATACGTGATCCTTTCATTCCAACACAAGCTCCTACAGGATCTATTCTGTCATCATAAGAATCTACGGCTACTTTTGCTTTTTCTCCTGGAATTCTAACTACATTTTTAATAGTAATTAGGCCATCGAAAACTTCTGGAATTTCAGCTTCAAATAGTTTTTCTAAAAACTTAGGAGACGTACGAGACATGATTATTGTAGGTTTATTCCCTTTTAAATCAACACTATCGATTACTCCTCTTACATTATCTCCTTTTCTGAAAAAATCTGAAGGTATTTGCTTATCCTTTGGTAAGATAATTTCATTTCCTTCGTCATCTAACAAAATAACAGCTTTATGACGAATATGATGCACTTCAGCTGTATACAAATCGCCTATTAAGTCTTTAAATTGTTTATAAAGATTTGTATTATCATGTTCATGGATCTTAGAGATTAAATTTTGACGTAATGCTAAAATAGCACGACGACCAAGATCTATTAACTTCACTTCCTCAGACACATCTTCTCCAACCTCAAAATCAGGTTCAATTTTTCGAGCTTCAGACAATGATATTTCTTGATTATCTTCTTCTACTTCACCATCAGCAACTACAATTCTATTTCTCCAAATCTCTAAATCTCCCTTATCTGGATTAATAATAATATCAAAATTATCATCATCTCCGAATTTCTTCTTTAATGCGTTTCTAAAAACGTCCTCTAAAATAGACATTAAAGTAACACGATCTATTAATTTATTATCTTTGAATTCTGAAAATGAATCAATTAATGCAAGATTTTCCATATCTCTACTTCTAATTTAAAATTTTATCACAACTTTAGCGTCTTTAATATCGCTATAGTTTAAAGTTACTTTTTTCTGTACTGTCACTTTACCTTTACCTATTGGCTTAGGCTCTCTAATTTTCCATTCTAGATCTATAGTTTTGTCTGTAGCATCAACTAAAAGACCTTCATGTTTATTATCAGCTGTCTTAACTTCTAGAACTCGACCAACGCTTTTATAAAATTGCCTTGGCAACGTTAAAGATGACGTAGCTCCAGCCGAAGCAACATCCAAAGAGAAATCATATTCTTCCCTATCGATATTAGATTCTATTGCACGACTAATAAAAACACAATCTTCTACCTTCACTCCTTCATCTCCATCTATTATTATAGAAATAGCATTACCATCTACAATAGTAAAATCTATCAAGAATAAATCTTGTCTTTCATCTAATCCAGCCTGAAGCAGCTCTTTTACTGTGTTTATAAACATTTTTTAGTATAAAAAGAGGGGACTTTTTTAGTGTCCCCTCGCTATATTTTCCTTACAACTTTGCAAATATACGATATTTTATTGAAAATCATAAACTTTTAATTCTCATTAATTTTAAGTAACTTTAATTACATTTAAAACCACAAACAATTATGAGAAAAATACTTGTACCAACCGATTTTTCCAAAGAAGCAGAACAAGCTACAAGAGTAGCTGCTCAACTTGCTAAAAATTACGATTGTGAACTTGTAATAGTTCATATGTTGGATTTACCCACTAACAATGCGCTCACTAAAAGACCAGATTCTCCAATGCCAGAAGCATTATTTTTTATGAAGTTAGCACATAAAAAATTCGAGGACCTATTAGAAATGGATTTCCTAAAAGGTATAAACGTAAAAGAAATGGTAGATTTTCAAGAAATGTCTCAAGGCATAATGAGTGTCTGTAAATCCGAAAATATCGATTTAATAATTATGGGATCTCATGGTGCCGATGGACTAAAAGAAATGTTTATTGGATCTAACGCAGAAAAGGTTGTTAGGATTTCCAACGTTCCAGTTATGGTCGTTAAAAACGAACATACAGACTTTGAGATAAATGATTTTGTTTTTGCTTCAGACTTTAACAATGACAATAAAGAAACTTACAATCAAGCTGTTAAACTAGCTCAGATTTTTGATGCAAAACTTCATTTATTAATGATAATAACAGGTAATAATTTTATTACAACAGCAAAAGCAAAAGCAAGAATTTTAGATTTTACTTCAATTAATAGTTTTAAAAATTATACTACAAACATCTACAACGACAATAGTATTGAAGAAGGTATTCTTAACTTTTCCCACATAAACAACACAGATTTAATTGGAATTAGCACACACGGAAGACAAGGTATTGCACACTTTTTTAATGGAAGTATCAGTGAAGATTTAGTTAACCACGCTAAAAGACCAGTTATAACTTTTAAAATATAGAGATTTATTAAAATTAATAGCTGAAATCAAAAAATCCTAATACATAAATGTATTAGGATTAATTTTTGTTGGCCCACTAGGTCTCGAACCTAGACTCTTCAGTACCAAAAACTGACGTGTTACCAGTTACACCATAGGCCATTCTGATATTGAGAATGCAAATCTAACACAAAGTTTTATTTACACAAACTTTTTTTTAATAAAATAATAAAAAAAATTTAACGTTATCATAAAATCAATCTATTTGTGATATTTATTATTAAATTCGCTGTTCAGAAAAAAACCTTTTATGAGTTCTAAAACTTTTAACAAATTCAATCAAATTATTGGTTGGTTAGCCTTTCTTATTGCTGCAATAGTATTTGGATTAACAGTAGAGCCTACTGTTAGTTTTTGGGATGCAGGAGAATATATTTTAACGTCTTCTAAGCTTCAAGTTGGTCATCCACCTGGAGCACCATTATACCAAATGTTGGGCGCAGTTTTTTCGATTTTTGCTTTAAAAGCGAATCAAATTGGGTTTATTATGAATATGATGAGTGCTATTTCTAGTGCATTTGTTGTTTTATTTATGTTTTGGTCTATTGTCTTATTAATTTTCAAAATAAAAAAACTTAAAGAAGATACTATTTCTAAAAACCAAACCATAATTACTTTAGGAGCTGCTTTTGTTGGCGCTTTAGGATTTGGTTTTACAGATACCTTTTGGTTTAACGCCTCAGAAACAGAGGTTTATGCAATGGCTGCTTTTGTAATGGCTTTAATGTTTTATTTGGGACTACGCTGGGATAAAGACATGGACAAAGACCGAGGAAACAAATGGTTAATCTTAATTGCTTTTGTAATTGGATTATCATTTGGAATTCACTTTATGGGCCTATTAACCATTCCTGCTATTGGTTTAATTTACTATTTTAAAAACTACAAAACTATAACTGTAAAGAATTTTATAGTGGCTAACATAGCTTCTGTTGCTATATTATTATTCATTTTCAAATTAATGTTTCCAAACGTACTAAGATATTTTAGTATGCTAGAATTATTTTTTGTGAATCAGATTGGATTACCTTTTAATTCAGGAAGCATTATTGCTGGAATATTATTAATTGCTGGTTTTTACTACGGATTAAAATACACTAAAGAAAAAGGGTTAATCCATTATAATACCGGAATTCTTTGCCTACTTTTTATAATACTAGGATCTTCAACATGGCTAATGCTTCCAATTAGAGCAAATGCAAACGTAGTTATTAACGAAAACAACCCATCTAGTGCTAGAGAATTATTAGCCTATTATAATCTAGAACAATATCCCGAAACACACTTGTTTTATGGCCCACTATTTACAGATCAATTTTCTGGTTTAGATGAAAATCAACCTTATGTAGATGACAAACCTAAATACGAAAAAGACAAAAAAACTGGAACATATATTATTGTAAACGAGTGGAAAAACTCTAAGCAAAACTACAATTCAGACCATGCCTCTATCCTACCACGAATGTGGAGTGGAGAAAACGCAGAAAACTATATGTTATTTACGGGTTATTTAGACTTTAAATTGAAGCCGGAATATCAAATGGAAAACGAGCTCCGAAAATCTGTAGCTGCTTTTAAAAATGATATTGTAAAAGGAAATATAGATTATGAAGACTATATAAATACCTTAAAACAATTCAGCCAATTTGTAGATGTTGAAAAACCATCACTAGCACAAAACATAGCATATATGTTTGAATACCAATTAGGCTATATGTATTGGCGTTATTTTATGTGGAATTTCACAGGAAGACAAGACGATATTCAAGGTAGATATGATAATCACGGAAACTGGATAAGTGGAATCAACTTTATAGACGCGTTCCATTTAGGACAATCTCAAGATAATTTACCTTCAGACGTTAAAAATAATAAAGCTAGAAACACGTATTATTTCTTACCTTTTATTTTAGGGTTAATTGGATTCTTTTTTGTTTTAAATAAAGATAAAAAATTATTTTGGGTCATGCTTGTATTCTTCTTATTTACAGGAATAGCAATTCAGGTTTACACCAATGTAAGACCTTTTGAACCAAGAGAACGAGACTACTCCGTAGTTGGCTCATTCTACGTATTTGCACTATGGATTGGAATTGGCGTTTATGCCATCTACGATTTCTTAAAAAAGTACGTTTCTAAACAAATACTAGCACCTTTAGTTCCTGTAGTTTGCTTTCTATTAGTTCCTACCATCTTAATATCAAACAACTGGAACGATCATGATAGATCTGGAAAATATACCGCTTTAGCTATGGCTAAAAAATATTTAGGCTCTTGCGAAAAAAATGCCATTTTATTCTCAATTGGAGATAACGATACGTTTGCGCTTTGGTATGCACAAGAAATCGAAGGCTATCGTACAGATGTTCGCGTTGTAAACACCAGCTTATTTCAAACAGACTGGTATATAGATCAAATGAAACGCAAAGCTTACGATAGTGATCCAATTCCGTCAAGCTTAACTCATGATAAATATAAACACGGAACTAGAGATTATATTATGAAACGTGAACGTTCTAAAGACACTTTAATGATAAGTGATTTTATGAACTTCATCACTAGCGATAATCCTAAGACGAAATTAGAATTTGCATTAATACAAGAAGGCGATGATCCTTCTGGTTATCCTTCTAATTATTTAAAATCTAATTATTTCCCAACAGAAAACATTAGAGTTCCGGTTAATAAATCGGCAGTACTTAAAAGTGGTGTTGTTAAGCCTAAAGATGCATATAAAATTCTACCCTTTTTAGATGTTAGAATAAAGGACAATGCTATCTACAAGAACCGTTTATTAATGTTAGATATTGTAGCTAACAATAATTGGGAACGACCAATATACTTTACTGGTGGCGCATTTAGCGACGAAGATTATATTTGGATGAAGGATTATTTACAGTTAGATGGAATGGTTTACAAATTAGTTCCAATTAAAAGCCCAGTAGACAAAGCTAATCCTTTTGATATGGGTCGTGTAGATAGCGAACTTATGTACAATATGGTAAAGTCTTGGGATTGGGGAAATAGCGGTAGTAAAGACATTTACCACGATATTGAAACCAGACGAAATTCTATAACTTACAGAGGTAATTTAGCCCGACTAATTGAAGCTCTTATAAACGAAGACCAACCTAAAAAAGCTGAAGAAGTTGCAGATATTGCAATGGCAAATATGCCTGTAGATCAATTTGGATATTACACCTTACTAGAACCTTACATTAATGCTTATTACGAAGTTGAAGCTAAAGACAAAGCACAACAACTATTTAAAGATGTTTCTGTAAAGTACCAAGAAAGCTTGAAATATTACAGTGAGCTAACCATTGAAAATCAAGAAAAAAACTTTACCGAAATCTTAACAGATATTGAACGTTACAAAGCTTTAATTGAAGTTTTAATTGAATATGATGAGGATTTTGCCCAAAAAGAATCATTAATATTTAATAACTATTTAGGGTTATTTAAACATTTCTATCAAAATGATGAAGCGCCAGAATCTAACGCCAGAGACGAACGTGACATTGAAACTACAAACGATACTTTTTCAGGTATAAAACCATAAATACTTGAAATTTATTCCCGTAAAAACACCTTATTTGGTTCGTTGGTTTTTTTCTAAATATACCTGGAAAAAACCAACGACTAAAAAAATACTTTATCTTACTTTTGATGATGGTCCAACGCCTGAAATAACAACTTGGGTTTTAGATCAACTAAAATCTTATAATGCCAAAGCAACGTTCTTTTGTATTGGAAGTAATATTGAAAACCATCCTGAATTATTTAAAACCATAATTTCCGAAGGTCACACTATTGGAAACCATACCAAAAATCATATTAAAGGTTGGAAAACATCAACTAAAAACTATTTAGAAGACGTTAAATCCTGCAAATTTACTATTGAAAAACATTCTGCTTTAAAAGAAGAAACAAAGCTATTTCGTCCACCATTTGGGCAAATCAACTCTAGACAAGGAAAACAATTAATAAAATTAGGCTATAAAATTATTATGTGGTCTATTCTAACTTTTGATTGGGATAAAAATTACACAAATAAGGAATGCTTAAGTTTTGCTTTAAAAGCAAAAGAAGGAGATATTATTGTAATGCACGATAGCGTAAAAGCATCGGAGCATTTAAAATATATGTTACCAAGACTATTGGAATATTACAAAAGCAAAAAATACATTTTTAAAGCACTTTAAACAAACTCTTTCAGTTTATCAATCAAAGTATTCATATCTAATTCGCCGTTTTGTCTCCACTTCATTTCGCCGTCTTTGTAAATAATAAATGTAGGCAAATCTTTAACTCTAAGTGCTTCAGATAATTCTTGATTTTTATCAACATCTATCTTTATCACTTTAGCTTTATCACCTAAAGCCGCAGCCACATCTCTAAGTATAGGATGCATTGCTGTAGATTGTTCATTCCATTCTGTATAAAAATCTAATAATACAGGAATGTTAACATCTATTAATTCTCCAAATTTTGACATAATACAAAACTTTTAAGATAATTTTTGTTCTACAATAATAAGCTTTTTTTTAAAAGACCATTAAAAGTTGATGAAAAATTAACGCTTTTAGACCTTTTATGATGTTTTTACACGTTTTTTAAGCTCTAAAACCGTTATTTCTGGCCAAATACCAACACGGCCAGGAAAAGCTAAAAACCCAAACCCTCTATTTACGTACAGATATTTCCCAGCTTCTTGGTACAAACCAGCCCATTTTGGATAACGGTATTTTACAGGACTCCATTTGAAATTAAGAAATGGAATTTCTATACCAAACTGCATTCCGTGTGTATGTCCAGCAAGAGTTAACTGTATCTTTTTATTAAAGTTAATAATATTAGTTTCGTCTTTAACCATATCTAGATTAAAACGATCTCTTCGATTATTAAACTCTTTTTCTTTATAATCAAAATGAGAAGGATCGTGAGACATTAGTACATTAAAAGCATCGTTTGGTAAATTATGTGTCACTTTTTCTAAACTGCCTCGCTTAGGAAAATGTCTAGAAGCTCCCCAATTCTCTACACCTAGAATATTAATCTTAGCTTGACCTCTATTAATAGTTCTATTTTCATTTTGAAGTAAATCGAAGCCAATGGATTTATGTACCTCTTCAATTTTCTTGTGATTTTCGTTAAAATCATCGACAGAATCGTAAGCATAATAACCATAATCGTGATTTCCTAAAACAGAAAACTTACCATCTTTAGCCTTTAACTTACTAAACACATCTACATAAGGATGCATTTCTTCTGCTCTTGCATTTACAATATCGCCAGTAAATAAAATAGCATCACTTTGCTGTTCATTAATTAATTTTATAGCATATTCTATTTTTTCAATATTATCGAAACTTCCAGAGTGTATATCGCTAATTTGAGTAATTCTATAGCCATCAAATTCGTTAGGTAAATCATCAAATTCAATTTGCTGAGTAATTACTCTAAAATCATATTTTCCTTTAAAAACGCCATATAAAAAGCCTGCAAATGGAATTGAAGCAATACCTAAAGCTATCTGACTAACAAACTTTCTTCTAGAGGGAACAGCTTCTTTAATAGATATATCTAAAGAAAAGTAATTAGCTATTGTTGCAAAAAACCGAAAGATATCTTCACCAAAAAGGAATACAAAAACAATTGCCTTAGGCACAAAATAAGTTAACAATAACGCAATAGCATAACCTGTATTTAAGCTAAATCTGTTCTGATTTTGCACCATATTAAATTGATAATAGGCAACAATAATAACAACAACAAAAGCAACCCAATAAGTAATTAAAACAAACTTATTTTTTGTTAAAGTTTTTAATGCAAAAAAAGTATAGAACTCTAAAAGGATTAAAAGTATAAATGGAATTAAAAAACGAAACATAGCTATATTTAAAAATGTAAAACTAAAGGTTTTAAAGGAGTTTTTTCTTAGTAAATTGTTAAACATTTGTTCCAATTAACTTTTAGTACCTTAGAGCTTTAATTTTAAAATCACATCAATGCGTTTAGCGTTAAGTATTATGTTTCTTTGCCTATTTATAAGTTGTAAAACTGATACAGAAAATCAAATCAACACAGCAAAAAAAGATCAAACTTTAATTTCTTATGTCAACCCATTTATAGGAACTGGAGGACATGGACACACGTATCCTGGTGCAACAATGCCTTTTGGAATGATGCAATTAAGTCCAGATACGCGTTTAGATGGTTGGGATGGATGTTCTGGCTACCATTTTTCTGACGATTATATTTATGGTTTTTCGCATACACATTTAAGCGGAACTGGTGTTTCAGATTATGGAGACATTTTATTAATGCCAACCAATAGTATAAAATTTAATAATGGCGCAGATGGAAAAAAAGGCTATAGAGCTCACTTTTCTCATAGTAATGAAATTGCAGAACCTGGATATTACAAAGTTCATTTAGATAGTACAAGTATAGACGTAGAACTAACCGTTTCTAAAAGAAGTGGTATACACAAATACAGTTTCCCTTCGGAAGAAAATCAGGTAGTAATTTTAGACTTATTACATCGCGATAAAGTATTAGATGCTAAAATTGATAAAATTTCTGATACAGAAATTGTAGGTTATCGTTTTTCTAATGCTTGGGCAAAAGACCAACGTTTATATTTTTCTATAAAAACATCCCATCCGTTTTTGGATATGTTACAATCGCTACCAAAAACAGGAATGAAAGGCGGATTAAAATCGGCTTTAACATTTCATAATCCTAAAAATGAGCCTATTATTATTAAAATAGGAATCTCTGCCGTAGATATTGAAGGTGCTAAAAAAAATCTAGAAGAAGAAATTGGTAATAAATCATTTAAAGAAGTTAAAAAAGAAGCACAAAAAAATTGGGAAAAGCAATTAGAGAAAATCGTAGTAGAGTCGGATAATTTCGATTATAAAACCAATTTTTATACTGCGCTTTACCATACTATGTTAGCGCCTAATCTGTATCAAGATGTCGATGGACGTTACCGCGGAATGGATTTGGAAATTCACAAAACTAAAGATTTCGATTATTATACAGTTTTTTCACTTTGGGATACGTATCGCGCAGCACATCCATTATATACCATTATAGAACAAGAAAAAACTAATGATTTTATAAACACTTTTTTAGCAAAACATGATGAAGGTGGTATTATGCCAATTTGGGATTTAGCGGGTAATTACACAGGCTGCATGATTGGTTACCACGCTGTTCCAGTAATAGCTGATGCTTATTTAAAAGGAATAAAAAATTACGATGAAAACAAAGCGCTAAAAGCAATGATTCATTCTGCAAATCAAGATAAATTAGGTTTAAAAGATTACAAGAATATAGGCTTTATTCCTGTTGAAAATGAAAGTGAATCAGTCTCTAAAACATTAGAATATGCCTATGATGATTGGACGATTGCAAAAATGGCCGGAGCAATGAATTGGAGAAAAGAAGAAACCATTTTTAGTTTGCGCGCGCAATATTATAAAAACGTTTTTGATCCAAACACACAATTTATGCGTGGACGATTTAGAAACACTTGGTTTTCCCCTTTTGATCCTTATGAAGTTAATTTTAATTATACCGAAGCTAATTCTTGGCAATACAGTTTTTATGTACCGCAAGATATTACTGGTTTCACAAACTTATTAGGAGGAAAACATCAATTAGAAAAAAAGTTAGACGAGTTATTTACAGCTGAAGATCAAACATCTGGAGCACACCAAGTCGATATTACAGGTTTAATAGGACAATATGCTCACGGAAACGAACCTAGTCATCATATGGCTTACTTATATAATTTTGTAAATAAACCACACAAAACACAAGAAAAGATCCACCAAATTTTAACCACACTTTACAAAAACGAGCCAGATGGTATTTCTGGAAACGAAGATTGCGGACAAATGAGTGCTTGGTATGTGTTTTCTAGCTTAGGATTTTATCCCGTAACTCCTGGAAGCAACAATTATATAATTGGTTCGCCATTATTAAATAAGGCAACTTTTAATTTAGAAAACGGAAAAACATTTACAATAGTTGCAGATAATCTTTCAGAAGAAAACATCTATATAGAATCGGTTAAATTGAATAATAAAATTTTAAGCACATCATTCATAAAACATCAAGACATCATAAATGGTGGTAGTTTAGAATTTGTAATGACTAACAAACCTTCTAAATGGGGAACTTTAGATACGGAAATTCCTTCAACATCAATTTCTCAGGATTTTTATCCTTTTTTGCCTTCACCATATATAGAAAAAGGAGATATTGCTTTTAAATATAAAACGGAAGTCAGTCTTAATTCAGCAGACAAAGAAGCTACTATTTACTATAGTCTCAATAACACTATTTTTAAAATCTACGAAAAAAGCTTTACTATAAACGAAGCTTGTACATTAAGTGTCTATTCTAAAAAAGGGGACATAAAAAGCACAAGTATTTCAACTGATTTTTACAAAATAGATCCTAATCTAAGCATAAAACTAAACACAGAATTTGCTAATAGATATAGTGGCGGCGGAAATAACGCACTTATCGATGGCATTTTTGGAACTGCCGATTTTAGAACTGGAACTTGGCAAGGTTATTTTAACGAAAACCTAGAAGCTGTATTAGATTTTGGAACGCTAAAAAACATAAACTCCATAAATATTAACTTTCTAGAAGACCAACGTTCTTGGATATTTTTACCAAAAGAAGTTCTGTTTTATGGTTCTAAAGATGGAAAAGAATTCCAATTAATGAGTAAAACTAATTTTGGAGTGGCGACACCAAACGAAAACGTTAACATTGCTTCTGCTAAAAGCGAAAACATTAAGGAAGAATACCGATTTATCAAAATAAAAGCTGCAAACTTAGGTGGTCTTCCTGAATGGCACTTAGGCTTTCAGCA
Source organism: Mesoflavibacter sp. (assembly GCA_034110465.1). Taxonomy (GTDB): domain Bacteria; phylum Bacteroidota; class Bacteroidia; order Flavobacteriales; family Flavobacteriaceae; genus Aurantibacter. The sequence goes on along the minus strand of JAWUZD010000009.1, from coordinate 347,850 downwards.
TAAAGGAAAAAGTTGGATATTCACAGATGAAATTACTATTAAATAAAACAACAAGATATAATGTCAGAACAAAAATCATATCGCTCATCCTTTATCTTATTAACCACATTGTTCTTTTTATGGGGATTTATTACGGTCTTAGTAGATAGTTTGGTTCCAAGAATTAGAGAACTTTTTACCTTATCATATTCACAAGCCATTTTGGTTCAATTTGCTTTTTTTTGTGCTTATTTTTGTTTGTCAATTCCTGCGAGTATAATTATCTCTAAAATTGGTTACAAAAAAGGAATTGTTGCAGGCTTATTAACAATGGCTTTAGGTTGTTTATTATTTTATCCTGCAGCTTCGTTTAGGGAGTTTGGCATATTTTTATTGGCCTATTTTATTTTAGCTGGCGGAATTACATTATTACAAGTTGCTGCAAATCCTTTTGTTGCGGCATTAGGAAACGAAAAAGAAGCTTCAAGCAGATTAAATTTATCTCAAGCCTTTAATTCTCTAGGAGCAACTATAGCCCCAATTATAGGTGCTTTATTTTTATTGAGCGATAAAGTAAAAACTAAAATTGAAATCACTTCACTTTCTGAAACAGCAAAAGAAATTTATTTAGCCTCAGAAGCAGCAGCTGTACAAACACCATTCTTGGGTTTAGCTGTCTTTATTTCAATAATTGCCATAGTGTTTTTGTTTATAAATCTCCCAACTTTAATCAGCGAAAAAAACACAAGAACTTATGCTGAGGCATTTAAAAATACAAATTTAATGCTTGGAGTCTTTGGAATTTTCTGTTATGTAGGTGCCGAAGTTGCTATTGGAAGCTTTTTGGTGAATTATTTTCAAAGTATGGACTTAGCACCTTTAATTATCCAAAATGAAACTATGATGGGAATTGCAAACTCCATTTCAAGTCTATTTAATAAATCTCTAGAATATGCAGATAACAAAGCAATATTAGGACTTTTTGTTACTTTCTATTGGTTTGGAGCAATGATTGGACGTTTTGTAGGTTCGTATTTAACAAAAATAATGAGACCAGGAAAAGTTTTAGGCATTTTTGCAACAACAGCAATAGTGTTAATATTAATTTCAATTAGTACTTCTGGTTTAATATCTATGTGGGCAATTTTAGCTGTTGGGTTATTTAACTCAATTATGTTTCCAACTATTTTTACTTTAGCACTAGATGGTATTGGCACTTTAAAACCTAAAGCTTCCGGATTATTGTGTACAGCTATTGTTGGTGGCGCAATAATTCCATTAATTGTAGGCTCGCTAATAGACACTACAGGATTTAAAATTGCTTTTGTTTTTGTTGCAATATGTTATGCTTATATTTTCTTTTACGGCATTAAAAACACTAAAAAAGAAGTTTTAGCTTAATATTTAAAATTACAACTAAGTTTACAAAAGATACAATTACAAAAAATATTTTATGGAACGTCGCAAATTTCTCAAAAACGCCACATTAACAACCGTTGCTTTAAGCAGTGCTACTACACTTTTAGCTTGCCCTGACACTGAATCCGATAAACTCAAAATCAGTTCAACTATAAAACCATCGCCAATAGCAATTTGTACTTGGGGTTTTGTAGATGCAAATGCTGAAGCAGGAAAAGCTTTAGATCAAAATATAACGGCTTTAGATGCTGCAATAAAAGGTGTTTCTATTGAAGAAAAAGATATAAAAAACACAACTGTTGGAATTGGCGCCACACCAAACCGAAATGGAAAAGTGACTTTAGATGCTTGTGTTATGGATTCTAATGGCAATTGCGGTTCTGTAATGTGTGTAGAAAACATTGTACACGTTTCAACTTTAGCAAAACTGGTAATGACGGAAACACCACACGTTATTTTGGCAGGAAAAGGTGCCGAAGAATTTGCATATCAACAAGGCTTAAAAAAAGAGAACCTTTTAACCGAAGATCGCAAAAAAGCGTGGCAAGAATGGAAAAAAACGTCTAAATACCAACCTATAATCAATATAGAAAATCACGATACTATTGGAATGCTAACCTTAGATAGTAATGGCGATATTGCAGGAACGTGTACAACATCTGGTTTGGCTTATAAAATGAATGGTCGCGTTGGCGATTCGCCTGTAATTGGTTCTGGATTATTTGTAGACAATCAAATTGGTGCTGCAGTTGCCACAGGAATGGGCGAAGCCATATTAAAATCTGTTGGTTGCTTTCTAATTGTAGAATTAATGAGACAAGGAAAAACACCGCAACAAGCTTGCGAAGAAGCTATAAAAAGAATTGTTTCCAAAAACAATAATTATAAAGATTTTCAAGCGGCTTTTATTGCCTTAAATAAAGCTGGAGAAACCGGCGCTTTCTGCATTCATAAAGGCTTTGCTTATATGAAATATCAAAACGGAGAAAACATCAGAATTGAAGCAGATTACTATGTAAAAGCTTAGAAATCTGTTAACAATTAAAATAGTTTAAAATCTATAAGTTTTGTAATTTGCATTTTATATGTCGTTTCAATTTTCTTGATTCAAAATTGGTCAAGAACGCGATGTATATTTTGTCGGTACAAATACTTATACTGCGCTCAGTATAAACTAAAGTCGAGAACGACTCATAAATTAATAATGATTTCCTAAACAAATCATCTTACATCATAAAAATGGCAGATCAAAAACGTGTTTTCTTAGTAGATGCTTTCGCATTAATATTTAGAGGTTATTACGCTTTCATAAAAAATCCAAGAATTAATTCTAAAGGTTTAGACACCTCAGCAATTATGGGTTTTATGAATTCTCTATTAGACGTTATTAAACGAGAAAACCCAGATCTTTTAGCAGTTTGTTTCGATAGAGGCGGAAGCGCAGATCGTGTAGAACTATTTGAAGCTTATAAAGCCAATAGAGACGAAACACCAGAAGCTATTAAAATTGCCGTGCCCATAATTCAGGATATTTTAAAAGCTATGCATATTCCAATTATGGTGAAAACTGGTTATGAAGCTGATGATGTAATTGGAACCTTAGCTAAACAAGCCGAAAAAGAAGGTTATCAAACCTACATGGTAACTCCAGATAAGGATTTTGCGCAATTAGTAAGCGAAAACATATTTATGTACCGACCAATGTTTGGTGGCGGATACGAAACTTGGGGAATTCCAGAGGTTCAGAAAAAATTTGAAGTGGTAGAACCTTTACAAGTTATAGATTTTCTTGGAATGATGGGAGATGCATCGGATAATATTCCGGGTTTACCTGGCGTTGGAGAAAAAACAGCCAAGAAATTCTTAGCCAAATACGGAAGTATGGAAAATCTTTTAGCTAATACACACGAGCTAAAAGGAAAAATGAAAGAAAAAATTGAAGCTAATAAAGAATTAGGGCTTTTATCTAAAAAATTAGCTACTATTATGTTAGATGTTCCCGTAACATTTAATGCCAAAGATTTTGTGTTAGAACAACCAGATCTTCCAAAAGTAACAGAGATTTTTCAAGAATTAGAATTTAGACGCTTAATAGATAATTTAACAAAAATATTTTCTACGGAAGCTAAAGCAGATAATTCAACAAAAAACACTTCAACAGAAAACACTTCAACAGAAAACAAAGCTACTCCAAAAGAAAAAGCAGCTGCTGGCGAAGGGCAATTTTCATTATTTGGTGGAGATATTTCTACAGAATCTACAGAAGAAGCTAGCACTACTTTTGAACGTAAGGATATAAAAAACACATCACACTTATATCAAAGTATTGCACCTGGAATGGCAACAAAATTATTCCTTAAAAATTTAATGCAACAAACGTCTGTATGTTTTGATACAGAAACTACAGGATTAAATCCGTTAACCGCAGAATTAGTTGGTATTGCTTTTTCTTGGGAAGCTGGTAAAGGCTTTTACATCCCATTTCCAGAAGATCAAACCGAAGCACAAGCACTTATAGAAGTGGTAAGACCTTTCTTTGAGGATGAAAATATTGAAAAAATTGGTCAGAATTTAAAATACGATATTAAAGTTTTAGCTAAATATAACTTAGACGTAAAAGGTCCGTTGTTTGATACGATGCTAGCGCATTATCTAATTAATCCAGATATGCGACATAATATGGATATTTTAGCCGAAACCTATTTAAACTATACTCCAGTTTCAATCACAGAATTAATTGGTAAAAAAGGAAAGAATCAATTAACTATGCGTCAAGTTCCATTGGAACAACAAACGGAATATGCGGTTGAAGATGCAGATATTACGTATCAATTAAAAGAGCATTTTTCTAAGGAATTAGGCGATGCCAACACACAAAAATTATTTAAAGACATAGAAATTCCATTAGTCCGCGTTTTAGCAGATATGGAACTAGAAGGTATTAATTTAGACGAAAAATTTCTAAACAGCTTAGCTGAAGATTTAAATAAAGACATAAAAACCTTAGAAACTAAAATTTACGAGGTAGCCGAAGAAGAATTTAATATTGCTTCTCCTAAACAATTAGGTGTTATTTTATTCGAAAAACTAAAATTAGTAGACAAGCCTAAAAAGACAAAAACAGGACAATATTCTACTGCAGAAGATGTATTAAGCTATTTAGCAAAAGATCACGAATTTGTGCAGAGCATATTAGATTATCGTGGATTAGCAAAATTAAAATCTACTTATGTAGATGCCTTACCTACACAAATAGAACCAAGCACAAAACGTGTACATACAGATTACATGCAAACCGTTGCAGCTACTGGACGTTTAAGTAGTAATAATCCAAATTTACAGAATATTCCAATTCGTACAGAACGCGGAAGACAAGTCCGTAAAGCGTTTGTACCAAAAAACGAAGATTACGTGCTACTGGCTGCAGATTATTCACAAATAGAACTGCGTATTATTGCGGCGCTAAGTAAAGAAGACAATATGATTGAAGCCTTTAAAAACGGTGAAGATATTCACGCGTCTACTGCTGCAAAAGTGTTTAACGTGCCTTTAAGCGAAGTGACCCGTGAACAACGAAGCAATGCAAAAACCGTGAATTTTGGAATAGTATATGGAGTTTCGGCATTTGGATTAAGCAACCAAACCAACTTATCGCGTAGCGAAGCCAAAGAATTAATAGATACCTATTACCAAACTTATCCAAAGCTAAAAGCTTATATGAGCGAGCAAGTAGATTTTGCTAGAGATAATGGTTATGTAACTACTGTTTTAGATAGACGCAGATATTTAAAAGACATTAACTCACGTAATGCAGTAGTTCGTGGCGCAGCAGAACGTAATGCCGTAAATGCACCAATACAAGGTAGCGCAGCAGATATTATTAAAATTGCTATGATTAATATTCATAACAAATTAAAAACAGGTAATTACAAGTCAAAAATGCTATTACAAGTGCATGATGAATTGGTATTTGATGTTTACAAACCTGAACTAGAAGAAATACAAACTTTAATTAAAACGGAAATGGAAAACGCCTTTATTATGGATGTGCCATTAGATGTTGAAGTAGATACTGGTTTAAATTGGTTGGAAGCGCATTAATTTGGTTATAAATGAAAAAAGTTGAAGTAGTAGCAGCTATTATATATTTTGGAAAAGAAATATTCTGTGTACAAAGACCAAAAAATAAGCTAAATTATATCTCTAAAAAATTTGAATTTCCTGGAGGGAAAATTGAAAAAAGAGAATCTAAATTAGAAGCTTTAGAGAGAGAATTAATCGAAGAATTAAATTTTGTTCCAAACAAAATCGATGATTTATTTTTGACTGTCGTTCACCAGTATCCAGACTTTGAATTAACGATGCATAGTTTTAAATGTTATTCAGAAACAAAAAATATTCAATTAAACGAACATATTTCTTCTAGATGGTTAACAGTAAAAAATATAGACAAACTAGATTGGGCAGAAGCAGATATTCCAATAGTTAACAGATTATTAGATAATGAATAAATCATTTAATCAAGATTTTAAAGATAGTATACTAACAGGATTCATCGACAAATCAATGGAATCTGATGTATTATATCAACCTGAATTACTTGTCAATAGAAAAATACCAATAAAGAAAGTATTAACAACAATTATAAAAGAATTAGAAAATTGTGAAAGCTTTTTAATATCTGTTGCATTTGTAACGACTGGTGGAGTTGCAACTTTAATCAATACTTTCAAATCACTTGAAGAAAAAGGAATTAAAGGGAAAATCCTTGTGTCTCAATACCTTAATTTCACACAACCTGAAGCTTTAAAAAGACTTTCTCAATTCAAGAATATTGAATTGAAAATAATAACAAAAGAAAACTCGCATTCTAAAGGCTATATTTTTAAATATCATGACTATTACAATTTAGTTATTGGAAGTAGTAATTTAACCTCATCAGCATTATCTACAAACAAAGAATGGAATATGAAAGTTTCTGCAAGAAACTCAAGTTCTATAGTAGACAAAGTTATAAATGAATTTGAAACTGATTTTAAAATTGGAGAAAATGTAACTAAAAATTACATTGAAACTTATGAAGCTATTTACAAAAAGCAATTTCTAGCCTATAAAAAAAGTAAAGAAGAATTATCTAAAGAATCTAATTTAGAAATCACTCCAAATTCAATGCAAATTGAAGCTTTAGACAACTTAGAGAAGCTTAGAAAAGAAGACTACAAAGCATTAATAATCTCTGCAACTGGAACTGGAAAAACATATTTAGCAGCATTTGACGCAAAAGCCTATAATCCTAAAAAGCTTTTGTTTGTTGTTCATAGATTAACAATTGCAAAAAAAGCAATGGAGACTTTCCAAACGATTTTTGGAAACTCAAAAACCATGGGATTATATTCTGGAAGCAGTAAAGAATTAGACAAAGAATTCATTTTTTCAACTGTACAAACAATTTCTAAAGCAAATCATTTAGAAAAATTCCCAAAAGACTATTTTGATTATATTATTATAGATGAATCTCATCGTTCAGGAGCTGATTCATACATTAGATTAATAGATTTCTTTAAACCGAAATTCCTTTTAGGAATGACTGCAACTCCTGATAGAACTGATGGTAATGATATTTACAGCCTATTTGATTATAATATCGCTTATGAAATAAGATTGAATAGAGCAATGGAAGAAGAAATGCTTATTCCTTTTCATTATTATGGTGTAACCGATTTATCAGTTAATGGTGAAACACTTGAAAATGATTCTGACTTTAAACTTTTAACAACAGATGAAAGAGTTAACCGAATCATTGAACAAATTGAATTTTATGGCAGTGATAATGGTATAATTAGAGGTTTAATTTTTTGTTCAAAAAAAATTGAAGCAAAAGAATTATCCCAAAAATTTAATCAAAAAGGATATAGAACTGTAGCACTTACAGGAGATAGTTCTGATGAAGAAAGAACAAAAGCGATTGAACGATTAGAAAGTGACAATATAGAAGAGAAGCTAGACTACATATTTACTGTTGACATATTTAATGAAGGAATAGATATTCCTAAAATTAATCAAGTAGTAATGATTCGTCCAACTCAATCTGCCATAGTATTTATTCAGCAATTAGGAAGAGGTTTAAGAAAAACTGATGAAAAATATTATTTAACAGTAATTGACTTTATTGGTAATTATAAAAACAATTACCTAATTCCAATAGCTTTATATGGAGACACATCATATAACAAGGATAAAATCAGAAAACTAATATCAGAAGGTAGTAGAATGATTTCAGGAGAATCTACTATTAATTTTGATGAAATAACAAAGGAAAAAATATACGCTTCAATAGATTCTAAAAATATGGAATTACTTGCAGATTTAAAAAAAGACTATAATAATCTAAAAAGTAGATTAGGTCGTATTCCAATGATGATGGATTTTGTTAAAAATGACACTAGAGATCCTTATTTATATATTAATCACTCAAAATCCTACTTTAACTTTTTAAATAAAATTGAAAAGAATTTTGACTCAGGATTAAGCTTAACCCAAATAAAATTATTGGAATTATTTTCAAAAGAAATAAATAATTCTAAACGAATAGAAGAGTCAGTCATACTTAAAGAAACGATTGTCTCTGGAAGTTTCAATGTCGAAAAATTAAAAACTATAACCAAAGAAAAATATAACTATAGTATCTCAAAAGACACTATATATTCTTGTGTAGCAAATATTAATTTTAAGTTTATAAGAGAGAAAAAAGAAGGGAAACTAGTATCTGTGAGAGATATTTATAATTTGAATATTCTAAAATTAGAAAACAATAATTTTTCATTAGAAAATGATTTTAAACTACTAATAAACAATTCTTATTTTAAAGATTTTTTACTTGACACTATTGAATATTCACTTTATAACTTCAATAAAAACTTTGATTCAAATAAATGGAATAATGGATTTCATTTGTATAGAAAGTACTCAAGAAAAGATGTTTTTAGGATTTTGAATTTTTCTAAAAATCCAGTTGCTCAAAATGTTGGTGGCTATCTGGTTAGTCCTGATAATAAATATTGTCCAATATTTGTAAATTATCACAAAGAAGAAGATATTTCTGAATCTACGAAATATGAAGACGAATTCGTAAATCAAAAAGAATTCGATTGGATGTCAAAATCAAATAGGAAAATAGAAAGTAAAGATGTTCAATCTATTCTAGGTAATAATGGAGAGATTCGTCTTCCTCTATTTATTAAAAAAAACAACGATGAAGGAACTGACTTCTATTATATGGGAGACATTAATCCTCAAAAAAATAACGTTGAACAAACAAAAATGAATAGTGATAGTGGGAAACAAGTTTCCGTAGTTAAAATTCGCTTTGATTTAGAAAATCCAGTATCTGACTCAATGTATCAATATTTAGAGGAAAATCTAGATTCAAAAACCAAAAAAATAGTTATTCAAAAACCAACAGAAAAATCTGCAATTCAACTTAAAATTGATATTCCAGAAACATTAATAGAATCTAATCACACAATTCCGTTATATGATTTCTATGCAGCAGCTGGAACTTTCAGCGAAATGCAAGATGAGAAAGAATACACATTAAAATCTGTTCCTAAAAAATATGCAACCGAAGATTATTTTGCTTGTAGAGTAACTGGTGAATCTATGAATAGAATAATTCCAAATGACTCTATTTGCCTATTCAAAAAGTATTTTACTGGTTCAAGAAGTGGTAAAATTCTTCTTTTAGAAAACAGAGATTCATTTGACCCAGATTTTAATTCAGCTTTTACTGTTAAAACATATTCAAGTGAAAAAACAGTATCAGAAGAAGGATGGAAACATAATTCAATCATATTGAAACCTAATTCCTATGATAGTAGTTTTAAAAACATTATTATTGATGAAGAGAATGGTAATGAAATGAGAATAATCGGAGAATTTATTAAAATCTTGTAATGAATAAAACCACAACGCTAATACTTCTTTTATTCTGTAGTCTTTTACAAGCGCAAAGCACAGGTGGTTCTGATATAGTTTCGTTTGCAGATAAACTGTTATTAAGAGCAAATATTAATACGCAAAGTGAATCGTTTTCTATTATAGACAACGAAGAAAATTATACTATAGAAGCACTAAACTCGTTTAGGCTACAATTATCTGCCAACTATAAGTTTGTAGGATTTAGTATTGGGTTTTCTCCTAAAAGTAAAAACTCAGATTATAAATCTAAGTTCTTTGAGTCTCAGCTACAATTTTTTATAAAAAAACAATGGATTCAGACGTTTAACTATAGTAAAGTAGAAGGCTTTTATTTTGAAAATGTACAAACCTTAGATATCGAGGCACAATTCCCAAATTTAAAAAGCACAAGTTGGACCGGTCAAACGGCTTATGTTTATAATAAAAACTACTCTTTAAAACATTTATCGCATCAAAATGAATGGCAACAATACAGTTCTGGAAGTTTTGTTCCGAGTTTAAAATATGGCTTAAATAGAATTTCGGATACGGTAGATAACGAAAAATACATCCAAAACAACTTTGACATTACTTTAGCTCCTGCGTATTATTACACGTGGTGTTTACAAGAAAACTGGTTTGTTTCGCCTAATGTTTCCCCAGCTTTAGGAATTCGTTTTTCCAAAGACAAAACTGCTACTACAGAAGTAAGCAGTACTTATTTTACTAAAGCTTTAAGTGTTGGTTTACAATTTGGATATACCTCTAACAAGATTAGCGCAGGCGCAACATTTAATTTCAACTCTAATAGTATTAATGGTTCAACTACTAGAGAACTAACTAACGATAAAAACTACGCTAATCTATATTTTGCTTACAGAATAGATCCACCTGCATTTTTAGAACGTGCAGTGACTAAAATTAGCGACAAACTAGGCATTTAATTTACTTTCTACTATTTGCAAATACTTTTAGCAAGTTACTAATAACTAATAACGCAGCAGAAAACAATGCTGCATAAGCAACTAAACCAAACGTTTCTTTATTAGCAACATAAATAGCTAATAAAGCCCAAGCGCCAACAAAAGCAAACGCTTTTAAATTACGTTTCCAAGTAACTATTAAATTTACAAGTGTTGCAATTACAATCATAATAATTGCCCATACTTCTGGTTGAATTCCAAAACCATCCCAATTATATTTTACCAAAACTACACCAACATTAACAATGCTTGCTACGGTAATCCAACCACTATAAATAGCAAAAGGCAACCACAAAAATAAAAGCGTTTGTTTAGATGGTTTTTCTAACCCTATATTATTATTAATTATAATTTTAAGTAGTGCTATTAATATTAAAAAGATAAAGAAACACGATAACAAAGTATATCCATAAATCCACGCTAAAATCCAAGAACAATTAGCAATACACGATATAAAAAACCACCAACCTGTTTTAGTTACAAAATCGTTGTTTTCTGTTTTAGTAAATAAACTTTTTCCTTGATAAGTAATGAATCCTGTAAGTAATAAGTATATTAAACCCCAAATTGAAAATGCATAACCTGCAGGTGTAAAAAGCGTTGTTAAATGATTAGAAACCGTTCCAATAGTTGTGTTATTCATTAATCCTGTATTGGATAAATAATTCATAACAATAACGCATACAAAACCAATTCCGTTAGCAATTTGTAATCTCTTTTTCATAATATTGTGATTTGTACTCTCACGAATTTATACTATTTTTTGAGCATAAAAAAACCTAAAAAATTAATTTTAGGTTTTTTATAGAATTATTTTCTACGTTTCTTCTTATACTTAAATTTAGACACACTTTCTTTTTTATAATCTTCTTTAGTATCATCTTTACCTTTAGAAGCAAACTTAGCTTTCTTTTTACGCTGATTAAAAGGGATAGCATCATCAAATGTGTGCTTCGTTTTACCTGGCTTATTTTTACGCCAAGTATCAGGCTTATCTGGCAACAAACGTTTAAGTAAATCTTCTCGCCCTAATTTATTTAACGTATTTTTAATCCACGCTTTATTTTCATCTTTATACCAAAAGAAAAACTTGTGTTGATCGTCTTTTTCTTTTCTAGTTTTTGGTGTGTTTACCTTCTTTAAAGTATATGGATGATAACCACTATAATAGATTACTGTAGCAACTGTCATAGGTGTTGGTGTAAAACCTTGTACCTGTTCTAACTGAAATCCTAAATCTTTAGTTTCGGCAGCTAGGTTAGCCATATCTTCTTGCTCGCAAGCTGGATGATTAGATATAAAGTATGGAATTAACTGTAAATTCAGTTTTTTCTTAATATTTATTTTATCGAAACGTTCTTTAAACTTATGAAAATAAGAAAAAGATGGTTTACGCATTAATTTTAAAACCGGATCACTGGTATGTTCTGGTGCTACTTTTAAACGTCCAGAAATATGATTAGTCATTACTTCTTCCGTATAAGCATCAAGTTCTTTAGGATCGGCATTTTTATTAAACTCAGGCACTAACATATCGTGTCTAATTCCAGAACCAATAAATGACTTCTTAATTTTTGGATGCTTATCTACCGCTTGGTATAATTCCGTAAGTGGTTTGTGTGATGTATCTAAATTACTACAAATTACAGGCGAGATACAACTTGGCGCTACACACTTATCGCATATAGACTGTACTTTACCTTTCATTTGATACATATTGGCACTTGGCCCACCAATATCAGATAAATAGCCTTTAAAGTCAGGCATATTTGCAACTTTATCAACTTCTCTTAAAACAGATTCTTTGCTTCGACTTGCAATAAATTTTCCTTGGTGTGCAGAAATAGTACAGAAACTACAACCACCAAAACAACCACGATGAATATTGATAGACGTTTTAATCATTTCAAACGCCGGAATATCACCTCTTTTATTGTACTTTGGATGAGGTAAACGCGTATAAGGCAAGTCAAAAGAAGCATCTATTTCCGCTTCTGTCATAGTAGGATACGGCGGATTAATCATAAGCATCTTATCGCCTACTTTCTGAAAAATTCGTCTTGCAGCCAATTTATTACTTTCCTGCTCAATAATTTTAAAATTACTGGCATAGGCTTTTTTATCGTTTAAACAAACCTTATGAGATTCAATTTCTACATCTTCCCAATTGGCATTTTTAGGAATTCTAGCATCTTTATTTAAAAGAACAGCTGTTTGCTTAATCGTAGTAATACTAGAAAAAGGAACTCCTTTTTGTAATAAACGCACAATTTCTCGCATAGGTTGCTCGCCCATTCCATAAACCAACATATCTGCTTTGGATGTTTCTAAAATAGTAGGCAATAGTTTATCGCTCCAATAATCGTAATGAGTTACACGTCTTAAAGACGCTTCTATTCCTCCAATTAAAACAGGAACATCTGGAAATTTTTCTTTTAAAATTTTTGAATAAACTGATGTTGCATAATCGGGTCTAAAACCAGTTTCGCCATTTGGCGTGTACGCATCTTTATCTCGTTTTTTCTTATTAGCATTATAATTGCTAATCATAGGATCCATACAACCTCCGGTAATTCCAAAAAATAATTTTGGACGTCCCATTTTTACAAAATCCTGAAGATTATCGTTCACATTTGGTTGCGGAACAACAGCTACACGCAAGCCATAACTTTCTAAAATACGACCAATTACCGCAGGTCCAAAAGACGGATGATCCACGTAGGCATCGCCACTAAAAAGTATAACGTCTAGTTCTTCCCAACCGCGTATTTTAACCTCTTTGTTTGTGGTAGGTAACCAATCTGAAAGTTGTAATTCTTGCATATCTTTGCAAATTTAGTCAAAAATTGAGTCTTAAATAAGACATTTAACGTAAACCCTTAATACTTAGTCATTTTTTGGGCGTTACCTAAAGGTCGTGCTTTCACTACTCGCTTTACAACGTGGCTTATATGCCACCACATTAAAAGAGCTCAAACAAACCGTTCAATCACTAACGCGAGATTAGGTTTTCAAGATGATGTGCTGTCTTAATATTTTACCTTTAACTATAATAATGGATACTGCGTTGTGGCGCAGTATGACAAAACAGCATGAATCATCAAACAGACAGTTCAACGATTAAACTTCTAAACCAGTAACCTTTAAACTTTATTAAAGATCCAAATCCTTAATGGTTTCAATCTTGTTACGTTCTAAAAACGCATCAACCGTTTCGAAATGCTCTATAACACGTTGGTCTTTAAATTCGAATACTTTATTTGCTAAGCCTTGTAAAAAATCTCTATCGTGAGATACTAATATTAATGTACCATCAAAATCTAAAAGCGCTTCTTTTAAAACATCTTTAGATTTTAAATCTAAGTGATTTGTAGGTTCATCTAAAATCAAAACATTTACGGGTTCTAATAATAATTTCACCATTGCTAAACGGGTTTTCTCTCCACCAGAAAGTACGCTGACCTTTTTTTCTATATCGTCGCCTTTAAACATAAAACGACCTAATACATTTTTAACCTGAGTTCTAACATCGCCTTTTGCAACATCGTCTATGGTTTGAAAAACGGTTAAATCGTTATCTAATAAAGCAGCTTGATTTTGCGCAAAATAACCAACTTGTACATTATGTCCTAAAACACATTCGCCTTCTACATCTATCTGACCAAGAATAGCTTTAATCATTGTAGATTTACCTTCACCATTTCTACCAACAAAACAAACCTTTTCTCCTCTAGCAATAGACATATTTGCATTATTAAAAACAACATGTTCGCCATAAGATTTAGACACATCTTTGACAGATACTGGATAATCTCCAGATCTAACTGCTGAAGGAAACTTTAACTTAAGTGCAGATGTATCCACTTCATCTATTTCAATAATCTCTAATTTCTCTAACATTCGCTCTCGAGAACTCACCTGATTTGTTTTAGAATACGTTCCTTTAAAGCGTTCTATAAAAATCATATTATCGGCTATCATTTTCTGTTGTTCTTCATAAGCCTTAATTTGATGTACACGTCTATCTTCACGCAACTGCAAATAATGTGTATAATTTGCTTTATAATCGTAAATACGTCCCATAGTAACTTCTATAGTTCTATTGGTAATATTGTCAATAAATGCGCGATCATGAGAAATCACAACAACTGCATTAGCTTTATTAACTAAAAAATCTTCTAACCAAATTACAGATTCTATATCTATATGATTGGTTGGCTCATCTAACAATATAAGGTCTGGCTTTTGTAATAAAATTTTAGCCAATTCTATTCGCATTCGCCAACCACCAGAAAATTCTCCGGTAGGCCTTGTAAAATCGGCTTGTTTAAACCCAAGCCCTTTAAGTGCTTTTTCTACTTCAGCATCATAATTTACATCTTCAAGCGCATAATATTTTTCACCTAAATCTGATACACGCTCAATAAGTTTCATATACTCATCAGACTCATAATCTGTTCGTGTCTCTAATTGCTTGTTTACATCATCCATTTCTGCTTTCATACAAAATACATGAGAAAAAGCCTTAGACGCTTCCTCAAAAACAGTGGCATTATCTTCCGTTAATAAATGTTGTGGTAAATACGCAATAATAGTTTCTTTAGGCGTGCTAACTCCTCCACGAGTAGCCTTTTGAACACCAGCTATAATTTTCATCATAGTAGATTTTCCGGCACCATTCTTACCCATTAAGGCAATTTTATCGTTCTCATTAATAGTAAAAGAGACATCTTTAAATAAAGTTTCTCCACTAAATTCTACCGCTAAAGCATCAACTGAAATCATAAATATTGAATTAAAAGCACGAAATTAACAAATAACACTTGATATTAACCTCTTGAAATGTAAAATTCTATACTTGTAAACAACTTGGTGAAACATATTAACATAGTTATTAAAAATAAGAGACTGTAGTATTTGGTAATCAAATATATAATCGTAAATTTGCAAACTCTTTTTAAGAGAAGGAATGTTTAATAATAAAAATTAAAAACGTGGACACATTAAGCTACAAAACGATTTCAGCAAACAAAGCTACTGTAGATAAGCAGTGGGTTTTGGTTGACGCTGAAGGTCAAACATTAGGTCGTTTAGCTTCTAAAGTAGCAATACTTTTAAGAGGTAAACACAAACCTAGCTTTACACCTCATGTTGATTGTGGAGATAACGTAATTGTTATCAACTCAGAAAAAATCAACTTGACTGGAAAAAAATGGACCGAAAAGACGTACATACGTCACACAGGTTACCCAGGAGGACAAAAAAGCCTTACCGCTACAGAATTGTTTGGAAAAGATCCAGCAAGACTAGTGGAAAAATCAGTAAAAGGAATGCTACCTAAAAACAAATTAGGTGCCGCATTATTCCGTAATTTAAACGTTGTTGTTGGTTCAAAGCATACTCATGATGCTCAAAAGCCTAAAACAATTAACATAAACGAATTCAGATAATGGAAGTAATTCACAAAATTGGTCGTCGTAAAACGGCAGTTGCTCGTGTTTATGTTGCAGAAGGAAAAGGTAACATCACAGTAAACAAAAAAGACATTAAAGATTATTTTGATACTGCAACTTTACAGTACAAAGTAAATCAACCTTTAGCATTGACTAATAACGAAGGAAACTTTGATATTAAAGTAAATGTTTTTGGAGGAGGAATCACTGGTCAAGCAGAAGCTATTCGTTTAGCAATCTCTCGTGCAATGTGCGAATTAGATGCAGAACACAGATTAGTTTTAAAACCAGAAGGTTTATTAACAAGAGACCCAAGAATGGTTGAACGTAAGAAATTCGGTCAGAAGAAAGCAAGAAAGAAATTTCAATTCTCGAAACGTTAATA
Source organism: Mesoflavibacter sp. (assembly GCA_034110465.1). Taxonomy (GTDB): domain Bacteria; phylum Bacteroidota; class Bacteroidia; order Flavobacteriales; family Flavobacteriaceae; genus Aurantibacter. The sequence goes on along the minus strand of JAWUZD010000009.1, from coordinate 331,675 downwards.
TCCAGAATATGGTTCAATTTCTATTTATCAGAGCATTGTTCTTATTCAAATTAAAATTAAACAGATATTGATTTAATTCAATATTTAACACAGTTATTGTTGTCCTAGTGCCTTTAAAATTAAAAACACAGGATTTAGTCTAGCATCTAAATGAAGCCAAGAGCCAAAGCCAAAAGCTAAAGCCAAAGGAACATTGCTAATTCAACAGAACGTAAACTATTACAAAATGGCAGTAGAAGTAAAAAAATTACTTGAAGCAGGTGTACATTTCGGTCACCTTACACGTAAGTGGGATCCAAATATGGCGCCTTACGTATATATGGAACGTAACGGAATCCATATTATAAATTTATATAAAACAGCAGCTAAGATGGAAGAAGCTGGTGAAGCGTTAGCAAAAATCGCTGCATCTGGTCGTAAAATCTTATTTGTTGCTACAAAAAAACAAGCAAAGGACATTGTAGCTGAAAAAGCTGCAAGCATTAATATGCCTTTCATTACTGAAAGATGGCCTGGTGGAATGTTAACTAACTTTATTACTATTAGAAAAGCAATCAAAAAGATGGCTACTATTGATAGAATGAAGAAAGATGGAACATTTTTAACTTTATCTAAAAAAGAACGTTTACAAGTTGATCGTTTAAGAGCTAAGTTAGAAAAGAATTTAGGTTCTATTACAGACATGACACGTTTACCAGCAGCTGTTTTTGTTGTAGATATTAAACGTGAACATATCGCGATTAAAGAAGCTCAAAAATTAAACATTCCAATATTTGCAATGGTTGATACTAATTCTGATCCACGTCAGGTAGATTACGTTATACCAGCAAATGATGATGCTTCTAAATCTATTGATATTGTATTAACACACGTTACTGATGCAGTAACAAACGGTTTAAACGAGCGTAAAGCCGATAAAGATGCTAAAGATGCAGCAAAAGCGAAAGCAGACGCTAAACCAGCAGCACCAAAAGCTGAAGCTAAAGTTGAAGCTTCTAACGAAGAAGAATAAATCATTATTTCAAAATACAAATAAGTCGTTTAATCTTTTTCTTTACAGAAACATTTTAAACGACTTTTTTTTAAATTATATAGATTATGAGTACAGTTAAAATTTCAGCAGCAGAGGTAAATAACCTTAGAAAAGCTACTGGTGCAGGTATGATGGATTGCAAGAAAGCTTTAGTTGAAGCTGAAGGTGATTTCGATAAAGCAATTGATGTTTTACGTAAAAAAGGTCAAAAAGTAGCAGAAAAAAGAGCTGACAGAGATTCTTCTGAAGGTGCTGCTGTAACAAAAATAAACGCAGACAATACTGTTGGTGTAGCAATTGTTTTAGGTTGTGAAACTGATTTTGTTGGAAAAAACGAATCTTTCTTAGCTTTAGCTAATCAATTTGCAGATATAGCAATCAACTTTGATAACAAAGAAGATTTCTTAGCTGCTAAGTTTGGGGAAATGACAGTTGCTGAAAAATTAGTTGAGCAAACTGGAGTTGTTGGAGAGAAGTTAGAAATAACAGCTTTCGAAAAATTAAGCGCTCCTTATGTTGGTACTTACGTACACATAAACAAAATTGGTGCTTTAGTTGGATTAAACGAAAAAGCAGAAACTGTTGCTAAAGATGTAGCTATGCAAGTAGCTTCTATGGGAGCAAGTTCTTTATCTTATAAAGGTTTTGATCCTGCATTCGTAGCATCAGAAACTGAAGCAAGAATTGCTGTTATAGAAAAAGATAACATTGAATTAGGTCGTTTAGGTAAAACATTAAAAAATGTACCTGAATTTATCTCTATGGCACAATTAACTCCTGAAGTTATGGCTAAAGCTGAAGAAGCTGCAAAAGCACAATTAGCTGCAGAAGGTAAACCAGAAAAAATCTGGGGTAACATCTTACCTGGTAAAATGGATCGTTTTGTTTCTGACAATACAACTTTAGACCAAGAACAATGTCTATTAGATCAAAAATTTATTAAAGACGAAAAACAAACTGTTGCTAGCTATGTAGCTTCTCAAAAAGTAGAAGTAACAGCTTTTAAACGTGTTTCTTTAGGTTAATTATCTGTTATAATCATTTTACTCTAGAGTAAAATGATTATAACAAAAACTAATTTATCAAAAAACCACTACCCATTTTGGCGTAGTGGTTTTTTCATTAAAAAAAGATAGTAGTTATAATAAATTCAATTATTAAAAAATTATGTAATTTTGCAGAACAACAAACCTCAAAGATGAAATACAAAAGAATACTTCTAAAATTATCTGGTGAAGCTTTAATGGGTAATCGCCAATACGGAATTGACCCAGAACGTTTGGCAGAATATGCTAACGATATAAAAACCATTACTGATGAAGGCGTGGAAGTAGCCATTGTAATTGGTGGAGGGAATATATTTAGAGGTGTTGCAGGTGCAAGTAACGGTATGGATCGCGTACAAGGAGACCATATGGGAATGCTAGCAACAGTTATAAACGGATTAGCATTACAAAGTGCTTTGGAAGACGCTGGAATTCAAACACGACTACAAAGCGCAATTAAAATCAATGAAGTGGCTGAACCGTTTATTAGAAGAAAAGCAATGAATCATCTAAAAAAAGGCCGTGTCGTTATTTTTGGTGGTGGAACAGGTAACCCATATTTTACAACAGATTCTGCTGCAGTATTAAGAGCAATAGAAATTGAAGCTGATGTTATTTTAAAAGGAACTCGTGTAGATGGTATTTACAACGTAGATCCAGAAAAAGATGATACAGCAATTAAATTTGATCAGATTACATTTGATGATGTACTACGTAAAGGCTTAAAAGTAATGGATACAACAGCATTTACTTTAAGTCAAGAAAACAAATTACCTATTATTGTTTTTGATATGAACAAACCTGGAAACTTATTAAAAGTAGTTTCTGGAGAAACTATTGGAACAGAAGTTAATTTTTAAAAAAAAGATTGGCTCAATTTTTGAAACTTCAACTAAAATACTAAAGCATTTAAGATGAACGAGGATATTACATTTATATTAGAGAGTACTGAAGAAGCAATGTCTAACGCAGTAAAGCATTTAGAAAAAGAATTTGTTAACATTAGAGCAGGAAAAGCAAGTCCAGCTATGTTAGGAAGTGTTATGGTAGATTACTATGGCTCACTAACACCACTAGCACAAATTGCCAATGTTAACACTCCAGATGGAAGAACAATTACTGTTCAACCTTGGGAAAAAAACATGATGCAGCCTATAGAAAAGGCCATTATGATAGCTAATCTTGGTTTTAACCCAATGAATAATGGTGACCTAATTATTATTAGTGTACCACCATTAACAGAAGAACGCAGACGTGATCTAGCAAAGCAAGCTAAAGCAGCAGCAGAAGATGCTAAAGTTGGTATTAGGAATGCGAGAAAAGACGCTAATAACGATATTAAAAAAGCAGATGATGTATCTGAAGATGAGCAGAAAAGCGCTGAAGCTGAAGTTCAAATTCTAACAGACAAATCTGTTAAAAAAACAGAAGAAATTCTAGCTCTCAAGGAAAAAGAAATTATGACTGTTTAATTTATAAAGCGACAATCTAGTCGCTTTTTTTTGTAAAAGAACTAGGTTTAAACTTACTAAAATTATTTATCATTATTCAAACTAATGCGTCTTAAAATCATCTATATCTTTATTTTTTTAATATGTGCTACAACTATAGCTCAAGAAAATGATAGGTTAAAAAATGATTCTATTAAGCGCACTATGTTTATTAAACAATTAGGCCAAGGATTCTTACCTTCAAAATTATTTAATTTAGACCTAAAATACTTGGTTAAATACAACCAATACGAAGGATTCAGAACTGGGCTAGGCGGAGAAACAAACAATACGTTATCAGAAAAATATAGAGTAAACGGCTATACGGTTTACGGCTTTGTAGATAAAGAAATTAAGTATAGTATTGGCGGTGGATTTAGAGTAAATAAAGTACACAATACTTGGATTAACTATTCTTTTACAGATGATTTAACAGAAACGGGAAGTACTAAGTTTATTTTGGACAAGCGCTTATTCACCTTTTTTGAACCCCGATTATTAAATATAGACTTATTTCATAAGCACCAAACAAACCGCATATCTATAGAGCATGAAATTGATAAAAAGATAATTACTGAAGTTGAGTTTGCTATTAGTAATATTGATCCAACTTATGGATATACTTTCAGGTTAGATAATAGCGCTTATGAATTTTTTGAAACTACGACTGCTAAAATAGCTTTACAATGGAATCCGTTTTCTGAAATAGATTTAGAAAAAAATAAAGTAACTAAAAATGGTTATCCTCAATTTACGTTTCAATACACTAAAAGTTTTAAAAATATTTTAAATGCTGATTTTAATTTTTCAAAACTAGATTTTAGAACAGTTCACAAAGTTAATTATAAAAGTAAAGACGCTTTTTCTATAATTACACTTACCGCAGGATTTACAAATGGAGATACGCCTTTAACCGATTTGTATCACGCTTATCCTAATAACATTAGAAAAGAAACTGTATTGCAACGTTTTACAGTAGCTGGCATTAATAGTTTCGAAACAATGTATTTCAATGAGTTTTTCTCAGATAAATTCACAACAATTATCGCAAAACATTACTTTAAACCTTTTCATATTGCAAGATTGTTTAATCCACAATTGGTCTTAATAAATAGAATAGCTTTTGGTAGTGTAGGCAATCTTGAAAGACACGATGGTGTAACCTTTGGATCTTTAGAAAAAGGATACACTGAAGCTGGGTTAGAATTAAATAAATTATTGTTTGGTTTTGGACTTAGCACAACTTACAGATATGGCGCATACCACTTACCAGACGAAGAAGACAATATTGCTATTAAATTCACTTTTAATATTACATTATAATCTCACTCTTTTAAGGAAATTATAACGTCATTTTCCCTACCTTTGCGCTGTTTTATAAGCGATATGTTAAAATTATTTTCTAAAAATTTTTGGGATGTGTTAGCAAGACTCATTCTAAGAAACAAAATTATTATCTTACTAGGTGTTATAGCTATAACGATCCTACTAAGTACGCAATGGAAATATTTAAAATTTACGCATACAGAAGCAAATTTACTTCCAGACGATCATGAAGTAAATCTAACTTACAAAAACTTCCTTAAGGTTTTTGGTGAAGAAGGAAACCTTATAATTCTTGGAGTTAAAGACGATAAACTATTTACCGTAGAAACTTTAAACGCCTGGAACAAACTTGCGGACGATTTTAAAAAAGACCCTAATGTAGAATCTGTAGTTTCTATAAAAGACCTAAAAAAACTTATAAAGGATACTGAAAATCAACAATTTAAATTAGAACCTTTTATTACAGATAGTGTTTCTACTAAAGAAGAGTTGAAGGTTTTAAAATCTGATTTATTTGAAAAATATCCATTTTACGATAACTTCTTATTCAATAATGCTGAAGTTAAAACCATTCGATCTGCTATCTACTTAAAAAAAGATATTGTTAATACACCAGCACGAAAAAACTTTGTTTTGGATGTTGTTATTCCAAAAATAAAAGCTTTTGAAGATCAATACAGCGTTAATGTTCGCGTGTCTGGAATGCCATACATTAGAACTTTAAACGCTAAAAATATTGTTGATGAGATTGGTTTATTTGTTTTAGCAGCATTATTTGTTACTTCACTAATATTCTTTATCTTTTTTAGATCATTTCGTGCAACATTTATATCTTTAATCGTTGTTTGTATTGGTGTTATGTGGACTGTAGGAATCCTAGGATTTCTTAACTATGAAATTACTGTTCTTACGGCATTAATTCCGCCATTAATTATTGTTATTGGAATTCCAAATTGTATTTTCCTAATTAATAAATACCAACACGAAGTTAAGCTTCACGGAAACAAAGTAAAATCTTTACAACGTGTTATTACTAAAGTTGGTAATGCAACATTAATGACAAACGTTACAACAGCATCTGGTTTTGCAACGTTTATTATTACAGAAAGCAAATTATTAAAGGAATTTGGTGTTGTTGCTTCTTTAAGTATTATTTCTATTTTTATATTGTGCTTACTTATTATACCTATTCTTTACACCTATTTACCTTATCCTAAAGAACGCCATTTAGAGCATTTAAATAAAAAATGGATTGAAGGATTTGTAGATTGGATGGAGAAAATGGTACGCCATAATCGTATTACAATTTACTGCGTATCCTTAGCTTTAATTATAATTTCTATTATTGGAATCTATCAAATAAAAGTTTCTGGAAGCTTAATAGAAGATATGCCTAAAAAAACAGAGTTTTTTGAAGATATCCGTTTTTTTGAAGAAGAGTTTAATGGTATTATGCCATTAGAAATAATGATAGATACCAAGCGTAAAAAAGGCGTTTTAAAATTAGCCAACTTAAAACGAATGAATGAGCTTGAAGAAACTATTAACGATATTCCAGAACTCTCTAAACCTATTTCTGTTGTTAGCTTAGTAAAATATGCTAAGCAAGCCTATTATAATGGAAACCCTAAGTATTACCAATTACCAACTAGCCAAGAGAATAGTTTTATTTTATCTTATGTAAAAAACTCTGGAAATACAGATGTTAATCTGTTAGGTAATTTTGTAGATAGCACAGGTCAATATGCAAGAATAACAACATTTATGAAAGATGTTGGAACCGACAAAATGGTTAGTATTGAATCAGAAATTCAAAAGAAAATAGATAAATTATTTCCAGAAGAACGTTTTGAAGTTATCTTAACAGGAAAAGCTTTAGTTTTTCAAAAAGGAACCACTTATTTAGTCAAAAATTTAGCATTGTCACTAACTCTAGCTATTTTTCTAATATCGTTATTTATGGCATTTATGTTTCGTTCGTTTAGAATGATAATTGTGTCTTTAATACCAAATTTATTGCCATTAGTAGTTACTGCAGGATTAATGGGCTATTTAGGTGTTCCAATAAAACCATCAACTATATTAGTTTTTAGTATTGCTTTTGGAATTTCGGTAGATGATACCATACATTTTTTAGCTAAATACCGACAAGAATTACAAGCCAATAATTGGAAGATTAAAAAATCTGTATATGCAGCCTTACGTGAAACTGGTGTAAGTATGTTCTATACGTCTATTGTTTTATTCTTTGGTTTCTCGGTATTTACCATTTCAAACTTTGGTGGAACTGTTGCTTTAGGAGCTTTAGTTTCTGTAACATTATTGTTTGCAATGCTTTCAAATTTATTATTATTACCTTCATTATTACTGTCTTTAGAACGAAGTATTGCTAACAAAGAAGTCTTAAAAAAACCATCAATTAATATTATTCCAAGTGAAGATGAAGACGATACAGAAGATCAAGTATCGTAACTAATTTACTAGTAAAACATAAAAATATGACCAATATAACTGTCGCACAATTATTAAAAAGTCAGCCTTTACAAGAGGTTGAAATTAAAGGTTGGGTTAGAACCTTCAGAGCTAATCGTTTTGTAGCACTTAACGATGGTTCTACTCTAAACAACATTCAATGTGTTGTAGATTTTGAAAACACAGACGAAGATACTTTAAAGCGTATTACCACTGGTGCTGCGGTTTGTATCAAAGGAGAACTTATAGAAAGCCAAGGTAAAGAGCAAAGCGTAGAAATAGTAGTTTCTAAATTGGAAATTTTAGGTGATTCTGATCCTGAAACATATCCAATTCAGCCTAAAAAACACTCGTTTGAATTTTTAAGAGAAAATGCACATTTACGTACAAGAACAAATACATTTAGTGCTGTAATGCGTTTGCGTTCGTCTTTATCTTTTGCTATCCATAAGTATTTTAACGAGAATGGATTTAACTACATGCATACGCCAATTATTACGGCAAGTGATGCTGAAGGTGCAGGAGAAACTTTTAGAGTAAGTACTTTAGATCAAAAGAATCCGCCATTAAACGATGATGGTTCTGTAAACCACAAAGAAGACTTTTTTGGAAAAGAAACAAACCTTACTGTTTCTGGACAATTAGAAGCAGAAACGTTTGCAATGTCTTTAGGTAAAGTATATACGTTTGGACCAACCTTTAGAGCTGAAAACTCTAATACATCTCGTCATTTATCCGAATTTTGGATGATTGAACCAGAAGTTGCTTTTATGGATTTAGCAGGAAATATGGATTTAGCAGAAGACTTTATGAAATCGGTTATTGCTTATGTTTTAGAGCATAACAAAGAAGATATTGCTTTTTTAAATGACCGTTTATTAGACGAAGAAAAAACAAAACCACAAGCAGAACGTAGCGAGTTAAGTTTAACAGAGAAATTAACTTTTGTCACAGAAAACAACTTTAAACGTGTAAGTTATACAGAAGCTATAGATATTCTAAGAAACTCTAAGCCTAATAAAAAGAAGAAATTTAACTATATCATTGAAGAATGGGGCGCAGATTTACAATCTGAACACGAACGTTTTTTAGTTGAAAAACACTTTAAATGTCCTGTAATTTTATTTGATTATCCAGCAGATATTAAAGCATTCTATATGCGTTTAAATGAAGATGGAAAAACCGTAAGAGCAATGGACATCTTATTCCCTGGAATTGGAGAAATTGTTGGTGGATCTCAACGTGAAGAACGTTTAGACGTTTTAAAAGAAAAAATGGCTGCTTTAGATATTTCTGAAGAAGAATTATGGTGGTATTTAGATTTACGTAAATACGGAACAGCTGTGCATTCTGGTTTTGGTTTAGGTTTTGAGCGCTTAGTAATGTTTGTAACAGGAATGACAAACATTAGAGACGTAATACCTTACCCAAGAACACCACAAAACGCAGAGTTTTAAAACAAGCAATAGTTTTCATATTCAAAAGCCCAATCATAATTAAAATTTGATTGGGCTTTTTTATGCATTAAAAAAATACTTCTAAAAATTAAAATTCATCTTAAAACATAACATTAAAATCAAATATCTGAATAGTTTTTTTTACTTTAGTCTTTTATCAGAAAACCTATGCTTAAACAGTTTCTAAACTTCAAATTATCACAAAAATTGTCTCCGCAACAAATTCAGTTAATGAAACTGATTCAGTTGCCTACACAAGCTTTTGAACAACGTTTAAAACAAGAGTTAGAAGAAAATCCAGCTTTAGATAGCGGAAAAGAAGACAACACAGATGAGTTTGATGATTTTGATAACTCGAACGACGAATTTGATGATAGCGAAAGTATTGGAAACGATGAGATAAATGTAGATGATTATTTAAGTGATGATGAAATCCCAGATTACAGAACAAGTGCAAATAATTACAGTGCAGACGATGAAGAAAAAACAATGCCTTATGCTGCAGGAACTTCGTTTACACAATCTTTAATCAATCAGTTAAACACATACCGATTAGACGATACAGAATATACAATTGCTGAATTCCTAGTTGGTAGCGTAGACGAAAGTGGCTATATAAGAAGAGAATTAATAGATATAGTAGACGATTTAGCTTTCACCCAAAGTATTTATACAGAAGAAGAAAAAGTAGAAAAAGTACTAAAAATAGTTCATCAGTTAGATCCTGCTGGAGTTGGCGCGCGTTCTTTGCAAGAATGTTTAAGTATTCAACTACATAGAAAACCAAAAACACCGGATATAGAATTAGCGATTAAACTTATTGATGATGGATTTGAGAAATTCACAAAAAAACATTACAAAAAGTTAATGCATAAATTTGATATTTCTGAATTACAATTGAAAGATGCTATTCACGAAGTAGAACGCTTAAACCCTAAGCCTGGAGGATCTTATGCCGGAAATAACCGCAGAGCAGAACACGTAGTTCCAGATTTTGCAATTAAAATTGTAGAAGGCCAATTAGAGCTAACGCTTAACGGAAGAAATGCTCCAGAATTACACGTTTCTAGAGAATATAGCAACATGATGAAAGGTTACAAAGAAGGTAACAAGAAATCTAAATCTCAAAAAGATGCCGTACAATTTATAAAACAGAAATTAGATGCTGCAAAATGGTTTATTGAAGCTATTAAGCAACGTCAGCAGACTTTATTTGTTACTATGAGTGCAATTATGCATTATCAGAAAAAGTTCTTCTTAACTGGTGATGAGCGAAATTTAAAACCAATGATTCTTAAAGACATTGCAGACGAGATAGAAATGGATGTTTCTACTGTTTCTCGTGTAGCAAATAGTAAATATGTAGACACACCTTATGGAACTAAATTAATTAAAGAATTCTTTAGTGAATCTATGACTAACGATAAAGGTGAAGAAGTTTCTACTCGTGAAATTAAAAAAATATTAGAAACAGTTATTGAGGAAGAAGACAAAAAGAAACCACATACAGATGAAGGTTTAGCGAAAATCCTCAAAGAAAAAGGCTATCCAATAGCAAGAAGAACTGTGGCTAAATACAGAGAGCAATTAGATTTACCTGTTGCAAGATTAAGAAAGAAAATTTAGTGCATTTTATTCTAAAAAGTATATCGTTTATATTTCACCCTATTTTTATGCCACTAATAGGGGTGGTATTTTACTTTTCTAAATCGCCACGCTTTCTACCTAAAGAACTTATATATTCTAAATTAATCTCTTTAGGTATTTTAAGTGTTATTTTACCGGTTTTAGCATTCTACTTACTAAAGACGTTAGGAAAGGCTAAAACTATTTATTTACAGAGCTCTAAAGAGCGCATACTGCCATTAATAATAAATAGTTTTATTCTAATTGTTATAATTTTTAGGGTTTTTCCAGCATCTCAACTTATAGAATTACACTTTTTTTTCATAGCCGTTTTAATGTCAACATTAAGCTGTTTAATTTTAGCCATACTAAGTTTTAAAGCAAGTATTCATTTAATTGCAGTAACTGGTGTATTTAGTTTTTTTGTACTTCTATCTATAAATTATAGTATTAACATAAATGGAACACTTGCATTTATGTGTGTTTTAATAGGTGCCATTTCAACTTCAAGATTGTATTTAAAAGCACATACAGTTTTAGAATTATTTGTTGGAAGTGTTTTAGGAATTTTTCCTCAAATTATAATGATAAATTATTGGTTTTAGCGATGAATTAAAACATATAAAAAATAAATCCAACCTTTACTGTAGAAACTTCTAGATTAGAACCGTCATCTAACTTCTGATTATCAAATATTGAATTTAATCCATAATACACATAAAAATTCCATGTATTATAACCAGCACTTAATGTAGCTCCATATTGGAATTTATTAAAGACATCTATATTAGTAAATCTTAGCTTACCTATATCGCCTTGGAATTTACTAGCATTTGCAAACAAATAACTAAACTTTATACCTGTGTAAATTCGCCAAAACTTATAATTATCTGGTGTTGCATTTCGCCATCTCAATTCTAATGGCACATCAATAGTATGTGTGTAAAATTTATTTTTAGTGAATGCTAATTCATCATCAGTAATTACATTAAACGTATACGCACTATTTTCCTTATTAATTAATAAATTCTGATTATATGAATTTGTTGAAAGCCCCAAACCTAAACCAATTGCAAATTTTCTATCTTTAGATATTGGAAAATCTCTTATAAAACCAACTTGCAATCCTGTAGAAAATCCATTTTGAGATAAATCTGAAGGTTTTTCTAATAAAATATTATAAGTTAAACCAACATAAAATTGATCTTCTCTAAATAAAGAATCTACAACTGTATTTTCTGGTAATTCCGATTGCGCAGAAGCTAATCCAAATACAAAAAAAGCACAAAAAATAAATAAGAGTTTTTTCATAAGACTAAGATACATTATTAACTCAAATAAGCTAAAAAGAAAAGACGTTTTGAATATATCAAAACGTCTTTCTATAAGATTAAGATTTAAAATAAATTATTTCATATCACTACCTTTTTTGGTAGTATAGTTTATTTTAAGAGCATTTACTTTACGAAGTTCTTGTTCAATATCTGACACAAGACCCATATTAGTTTCTTTATCTACTTTAAGTGCAGTAATTAAATAATCAAGTTCTTCCTCTCTTTTTGTTGCTCTTTCAGAAGCAATAAAAGATGCAATATCTTTAGGTTCTGCAAACTTATCGTTTAATTGTATTCTAGACTCAGTACCTGCGCCTTTGTAAGCTTCACTAGGAGCACCTGCATAAATAAACATCACTAAGTTTTTTTTCTCAAGTTTTTCAACTTCTGAAGCAGATGGTAAATTGTTTTTAATTTTAAGACTATTGTCTCTCATTACAGTTGCTACCATAAAGAAAAATAAAAGCATAAAAACAATATCTGGTAAAGATGCTGTAGAAATTGCTGGCAACTCATTACCACCTTTCTTTTTAAATTTAGACATAGTTAAAATTATTTAGGTTCTGCTTTAGATATAATTCTAGGGTAAGCTTCCTTAACCTCATCTATCTTAGCTTTCAATTTTTTACTTAGGTATTCCGAACCAGGTTTTTTAATAGCAACTTCCATTTCTGTAAAAGATCTATTATACTTTTTCTGCGCATACTTATTTCTTAAAATAGTATATGCTCCAGCTAACTGATCGTAAGCAGTAATAAAAGGACCATATTCTGTACCTCTAACATGCGTTATAGAAATAACTGCTGCTTTTGGATTGTCAGATGATTTTGGATCTTTTTTACCAGAACAATAAGTACATTTATCATCTCCTTGTCCACCGCCATTATCAATAAACTCTAGAGCAGCTTGACGCAAATCTTTAATATCCATTAATTTTTCCTCAACTAAAAGCTGTCCATCAGCACTCATCTGTACAGTGAAAATGTTTTTCTGCTTTTTAATTGGTGGCGTTTCTTCAGTTATAGGAGGCAACTTAGTATTAATACCAGAATCTACCGCTATAGTTGTTGTAACTAAAAAGAAAATTAGTAATAAGAAAGCAATGTCAGCCATAGAGCCTGCATTAACTTCTGGTGCTGATCTTTTTGCCATAATTATTTAATCATTTTTTTAACGCTACCAAATATTAAAGCACCAATAGAAGCTATCATCAAAAGATAAAAAGCAACTAATCCAGCTCCAGCCATTGTAGACTCTCCTGAAGTAGCAAGTTCCCCGTTGTACTTATATTCCGTTGCATCTCCTGTAGATACTGCATAAGCAATAACTAAAACAGCTACAAATGCGCCAATTCCTATTAAAGTATTTTTTAAACCTGAAGCATTTGTAAATAAGTTTTTAAATGTAAAAACAAGAACAAAAGCCAAAATTAAAGCTAATACTATATAAGCTATATACATGAATGCCTCTACAGAACCGTTAGCTTCACCTGCTTTCACAGCTTCGTCTCCAGCACTCATAATCAAACCTAAGAAAATGATAGCTATCACTCCTACTAAGGCTGCAATCAAGGTTGTTATTTTTTGTGTGTTCATAATATATATTTATGAGTGAGTATTTATTATTTTTTGTGCTTAGATAACATATCAATTAACGTAATAGAAGAATCTTCCATATCGTTAACGATGCTATCTATCTTAGCAATAATATAGTTGTAAAAAACTTGTAATATAATTGCTACAACTAATCCAAATACAGTTGTTAATAAGGCTACTTTAATACCTCCAGCAACTAACGATGGATTCATATCTCCGGCAGCTTCAATTTTATCGAATGCTTGAATCATACCTATTACAGTTCCCATAAACCCTAACATTGGTGCTAATGAAATAAATAAAGAAATCCAAGAAATATTCTTCTCTAATTGTCCCATTTGTACACCTCCATAAGCCACAACAGCTTTTTCAGCAGACTCTAAGTCTCCATCTGCTCTATCTAATCCTTGGTAGAATATAGATGCAACTGGACCTTTTGTATCTCTACAAACAGTTTTAGCAGCTTCTAATCCTCCAGATTGTAAAGCATCTTCTACATCTTGTACTAATTTCTTTGAATTTGTAGTAGATAAATTTAAAAAGATAATTCTCTCAATAGCAATTGCTAAACCTAGAATTAAACATAACAATACAATCCCCATAAATCCTGGTCCACCTTCAATAAAACGTTTTTTAAGTTCTTGGTGAAATGTCAATTCTTCTGCAGCTGGTTCTTCAGCTTGTTGAATTGTTGCAACAGTAGTAGTTACAGTTGTAGAAGCAGTTGCATTAACTGTTGATCCTAATGCCATCATTAATGTAATAGCTAAAATTGAAAAAAATCTTTTCATTGTTTTGATATTAAATTGTTCTTAAATTTTGTTTTTTAAAGTGATAAATATATAAAAAAAATGTCTTTAAAAGTGAAATTACCTATTTTTTTGATGTTAAAAACTATTTTTTTTGGTTTAAAAGTTTCTAACAAAGCCACATAAACTATACCAAAACCTTTTTTAAAACGTCATAACTATTTAATTATGAAGTCATTTCACCTCTTAAATCTTTTTCGAAAGCATTTTTAAATTTCTTTGGAGATAATTGTTTTGGCAACAAATACATTAATTTACAGAGTGCTGCTTCTGTAGTTAAGTCTTTTCCAGATATTAAACCTATTTTTTTTAGTTTCTGACTCGTTTCGTATTGCCCCATAGAAACACTTCCGCCTGAGCATTGAGTAACATTTACTATAGGAATATCTTGTCTTGCTGTTTTTATTAAAAGCTCTAAAAACCAAGGTTCTGTTGTACAGTTTCCCGCTCCATAAGTTTCAATAATAACACCTTTTAGCCCAGAAGCATTAAACATACTTTCTAAAATAGTTTTAGATATTCCAGGGAACAACTTTATTAACGCAATATTAGATTCTAAGGATTTATGTACTGTAAAGGCTTTATTAGCTTTAGGTTTTTTCAACAAATATTCTTTGTTAATTTTTAAATAAACCCCAGATTCTGCAAGCTCTGGATAATTTAAACTTGCAAATGCTTCAAAATGTTCTGCATTAATTTTTGTAGTTCTATTTCCTCTATATAATTTGTATTCAAAATATAAACCAACTTCTTTTATAACCGGCAAACCTTTATGTTGAAGTGCTGCAACTTGAATAGATGTAATTAAATTCTCTTTTGCATCTGTTCGTAAATCCCCAATTGGCAACTGAGAACCTGTTAAAATAACCGGCTTAGCTAAATTTTCTAACATAAAACTTAAAGCTGATGCTGTGTAACTCATTGTATCGCTACCGTGAAGAATTACAAATCCATCAAATTCAGTATAGTTAGACTCTACAACTTCTGCCATTTCAATCCAAAACTGTGGATTCATATTGCTAGAATCTATAGGTTCTTTAAAAGAAATTGTTTCAATATCACATTCTAATAATTTTAATTCAGGAATTCTAAGTAATAAATTATCAAAATCAAAAGCTCGTAGAGCTCCTGTTTCAGTATTTTTAATCATTCCAATAGTTCCACCAGTATATATTAAAAGTATTTTTGGTTTCATCATTTATAATTTATTTTTGGTTTCTAGTATTCTACTATAGAATTCTTACTTAAATTTTAGGCTAACCTTTTTTACTCTTACTAAATTCCAAAAATTGCTTTAGAATTCTCTGTAGTAATATTCGCAATTTTTTCTTCCGAAACACGATATACTTCAGCTAACTTTTCAATCACTTTTAATATATAACTGCTTTCGTTTCGCTTTCCTCTAAATGGTTTTGGTGCTAAATATGGTGCGTCGGTTTCCAAAACAATATGTTTTAAGTCTATTTGATTTAAAAACTGATCAATTTTACCATTTTTAAAAGTCACTACACCGCCAATTCCGAGTTTCATATTATAAGAAATAGCTTGATGTGCTTGCTCAATACTTCCTGTAAAACAATGAAATATCCCAAACAAATCCTCTGATTTTTCTTCTTCTAAAACTTCAAAAACCTCATCAAAAGCATCTCTACAATGAATTACAATAGGCAACTTATATTTTTTTGCTAATTGAATTTGCTGTCTAAACGCATCTTGCTGAATACCTAAAGTCGTTTTATCCCAATATAAATCAATACCTATTTCGCCAATTGCATAAAATTTATGTGCTGCAAGTTGTTCTTTTACGTGACTTAACTCGACTAAATAATTCTCTTTCACGTGTGTTGGATGCAAGCCCATCATTAAAAAAACGTTTTCAGGATAATCTTTCCCTAACTCCAACATTTCGTTGGTGTATGTAGAGTCTATTGCAGGAACAAACAAACGTGTTACGCCAGAATCTAAGGCGCGTTGCATCATTTCTGTGCGATCTTCGTCAAAAGATTCGCTATATAAATGTGTATGTGTATCGGTAATAATCATCTGGTAAAAATAAAAAAAGAATATGGTTTCTTAACACTTTAACGTAAATTAGAACTGTAACTTTGTATAGATAGATTTTTATAAGTTAATGGATCAAACACTTAAAACACTTTTAGAAAGCCAAGGTTATGTAAGCATTAAACTAAAGCTAACTAAAACCAATCATTTTGAGATTAAAGCCATATTAAATGGAATAAAAGGCTTGTTTATCTTGGATACTGGTGCCTCAAATTCTTGTGTTGGTTTTTCAGACATCAACACATTTAAACTAAAAGCAAAAGACTCTAAAGTTAAAGCTGCAGGAGCTGGAGCCACAGATATGATTACGCAAAGTTCAACAAAAAATTATATTAAAATAGGAAAGTGGCAATTCGATAAACTTAATTTGGTTTTGTTTGATCTAACTCACGTAAACACAGCTTTAATAAATCATAA
Organism: Mesoflavibacter sp.; assembly: GCA_034110465.1. Lineage (GTDB taxonomy): Bacteria > Bacteroidota > Bacteroidia > Flavobacteriales > Flavobacteriaceae > Aurantibacter. The sequence goes on along the minus strand of JAWUZD010000009.1, from coordinate 315,009 downwards.
TTCCGAACCTGTAAACGGAATTATTGGTGCAGATATCCTAAAAAAAGGAAAAGCTATTATAGATTACAACAAAAAGTATTTATATTTAAAGTTGAAAAAATAGCGCTATGATTAATCCCTACGACGATACTTATTTTATGAAAAAAGCCTTACAAGAAGCACAAGATGCTTTCGATAAAGGCGAAATTCCTGTTGGCGCAATTATAGTTGCAAACAATCAAATTATAGCTAGAGGTCATAATTTAACCGAACAGTTAACAGATGTTACGGCGCATGCAGAAATGCAAGCCATAACCTCAGCGTCTTCTTATATTGGTGGTAAATATTTACATAATTGCACACTTTATGTTACTTTAGAACCTTGCCAAATGTGTGCTGGCGCTTTGTATTGGAGTCAGATTTCTAAAATTGTTTTTGGCGCCACAGATTTTGAGCGTGGTTGTGGTACTTTAGGCACAAAACTACATCCTAAAACCGAAATAGTTGGTGGCGTTTTAGAAACGGAAGCTGCAGATTTAATGAAACGCTTTTTTATTGAGAAGCGTAATTTGAATTAGAGCAGTACTTTACTATAATCAAACTAACAGACGTGCTATTAACTGACCTTAAAACAATAGTGTTATAGATACTGCGTCGGAGCGCAGTATGACAAAAAATCTACTTCCTCTTTTGGCTATTTTTCATAGCCTCCAAATTCTTATGAGTTAACATATAATCTCTTGGATCTTTACCTTTCCAATTATGATAAATAAATAAAGGAATCCATAATAAGAATAATCCACAAGTCCCAAAACCTATTAATTTTTCGGTATAACTTACATTTAATACAAATCCTAAAACAATACTTACTAACGCGGCTAAAAAAACAAGCCATAAAATATATTTCATCTTTAATCTTTTTTAGTGTTAGTTTTTTGTAAAATTAATTAATTGCCTTCTATAAGCGGTTAATAATTTAGATTTAGATACAAATCCCATATAAACATCATCTTTTACTACAGGTAAATTCCATGCGCTTGAATCCTGAAATTTATCCATAACCACTTTCATGTCGTCTTTATTAAAATCAATTACTTCTGGTGGATTATGCATTAAATCGGAAACCGTAATAGTATCATATAATTTCTGATCAAACATAATACTTCTTACATCATCTAACATAATAATTCCAACCAAAGCATTGTCTTTATTAGTTACGGGGAATATATTTCTTGCCGATTTAGATACACCATTATGTAACATATCGCCTAAACTCATTTCTGGTTTAAGGATTACAAAATTGGTTTCAACAATATTACCTAAATTCATTAAGGTTAAAACACTTTGATCTTTATCATGTGTTAACAACTGACCTTTTTGTGCTAATTCCTTGGTGTAAATAGTAAAATCTATAGCATTCTTTTTTATAATGAAAGACACACTAACGGCTATCATAAGCGGAATAAACAATTCATAACCTCCAGAAATTTCAGCAATTAAAAACATTGCAGTTAATGGCGCATGTAAAACGCCTGCAATTAATCCTGCCATACCAATTAGAGTAAAATTGGTTTCAGAAACATTAAAGCCTAACTGATTAATGATTTTAGCCATAACATTCCCTAAAGCACTACCCATAACCATAGTTGGAATAAAAATCCCTCCAACGCCACCAGCCGCAAACGTAGTCGTCATCGCAATGGCTTTAAAAACAGTTATTCCAATTAATAGTGCAATTACAATCCATATTTGGTCTGTATAGGCATCAAAAGGCGTTGCTCCTAATGCTTTTAAATGATTTCCTGCTAAGAGATTATTTATAAAACCAAATCCTTCACCATATAAAGGTGGAATAAAATAAAGCATAACACCAATGGCTAATCCACCAACTAGCAGTTTCTGAAAAGCGGTTTTAAAAACTTCAAATTGTTTTAAAATGAAAAAATACATCTTAGTAAAATAGATCGATGCTATTCCGGTTCCTACACCTAAAACCACATAAAACAAGGTGTCGTTTATTTGAAATTTATCTGATGATTTGAAATCGAATAATAAATCATCCCCTAAAAAGAAATACGATGTTAAAACCGATGAAACAGATGCTATTAACAAAGGTAATAATGAGGCAAATGTTAAGTCCAAACTAAATACTTCTATCGCAAAAATAATAGCTGCAACGGGCGATTTAAATATAGACGAAATAGCACCTGCAGCAGCACAACCAATAAGTAAAGTTCTTGTTTTTTGGTTAACATGAAATAAGCGTCCTAAATTAGAACTTATTGCAGAACCAGAAGCTATTGCTGGGCCAAGTAATCCAACCGAACCACCAAAACCAACGGTTAAAGGCGCTGCAATTAATGGAATATAAATTTTAGAACGCTCAATAATACCGCTACGTCTTGACAGCTTATGTAAAATTGAAGGTATTGCGTGAGAAATAGGTTTTTTAGTTACATATTTCACAAACCAATACACAAGTAACAAGCCAATTGTTGGTAAAACAAAATACCATTGATTTGTCGTTAGAATCCTTAACAACTCTAAAAGCGATTCAATATAAAAAGTAACATTTCTAAGTGTTACAGCTGCCAATCCAGCTAAAAAACCTACTAATCCAGCTAAAATAAACGTAAAATTCTTTTCGGAAATATGTTTATATTTCCAAATCAAGAAACGTTTTAATAGCGTTGGTTTTGGCATTTTAGTTAATCGTCGTTTTTAATAGATTAAAATCTTGGCTATAGAGCTGTCTTAGCGTTTCTACATAACCTCTTTGGTTGTAATAACCGTTTTCAAAATCTAAAATAGCAGCCTCAATTTCTTTTCTTGCTTTCTCTATTTTATTTTGTTTAAAAGAAATTGAAGCTTTATAATATTTAGCATCTGAACTTGAATTATTAGAATACTTTAAAACCTTATCAAAATTAATTAGAGCTTTATCGAATTGTTCATTTTCAAAATACGAAATTCCATTATATAGAAAAGCTGTGCTTTCCACATAATCTTCACCTGACGCTTCTATTTCTCTTTGAATATCTTTTTCAAGATAAAAATTTGACATTTTATAATCCTTTAGCCCAAGATAAGCAACACCACGCCAATAATCTACACTATGACCTTGTGGGTAATCTACATATGGTGTTAATATATCGGATGCGTCAAAATCTGTAATCGCTTTTTTGTAATCTCTATAAAACCATAAATATAAATAACCACGCCAAGGAATTCTTTGAGCAGAATCTAATTTCACAGCTTTATTATATTGTGGTAACCATCTATGTGGCAATCCTCGTTTTAAATCGGCAACAGACAACTCGTAAACAGCTTCCTGATATGTTGAATCAAGACTTACAGCTTCTGCTATTCCATTTTGAAAAGGCGTAGAACCTTGCCTAAACTGAATTGCTGCTTTATAAGTAACTCTAGCTAAATCTTGTTTTTCTTTTAATGATTTTGATGTTTCTGAACCACACGAAAACAACATTAAAATTAAAAACAGACTAAGGGATAATTTCTGTAATTTTTCCATTTTCTATTCTATAAGAAACATACATATAATAATTGTATGGTGTATTATCTTGAGTGTAAGTTAAAATATTCCAATGCTTAGAATTAGACGTAAATTCTAAAAGTTGATTTACTAATTTAGGATTTAATTTTTGTTCTTCTAAATCTAAATTCATTTCTATAATCTCGAACCAACCAGCATTACCTTCACAATTCACTAAAAAACGATAATTCAAATAACCAGAATCATTGTAATCTGTAGTTTTAAAAGTCGTATTTAATTGATCTCTAAACTCTTTTTTATTAATAGCATAAGCATCTAAACCTGCACCGTTATAAGTTCTTTGAATAAAACCTTTATCGCACAACTTATATTCTGTGTTCAATAGCGCTTTATCTTGGTCTATGTAACCAATTATGCGCTTGTAAGGTTTATTTTCTGTATCAAATGCTTCTTTATAAGCACTATACGCGTAGTAACCATAAGCTAAAAAGACGCTTAAGGCTATTAACAAAATGATACCACTAATTTTTAAAATTCGTTTCAATATATTTTTAGTTTTATGCTAAAAAATCCTGCTTACGCAGGATTTTTATAAATTTGTAGTTCGATTTAAACTGCGCTAAATCTTACTTATTTACTTTTTTTGTAAATCTAATTTAAGGCTTAGCTCTTTCATTTGTGCAGCATCTAATTTTGCTGGTGCATCTATCATAACATCTCTACCAGAGTTGTTTTTTGGAAATGCAATAAAATCTCTAATGGTTTCTTGTCCGCCTAAAATAGACACTAAACGATCTAATCCGAATGCTAAACCTCCATGTGGTGGCGCACCATATTCAAACGCGTCCATTAAGAATCCAAATTGTGCTTTTGCATCTTCTTCAGAAAAACCTAAATGCTTTAACATGATGGCTTGCGTTTCTTTATCGTGAATACGAATAGATCCACCACCAATTTCGTTTCCGTTTAAAACTAAATCGTAAGCATTAGCCTTAACATCTCCTGGATTGGTATCTAACAATTCTATTTGTCCTGGTTTTGGCGATGTAAATGGATGATGCATAGCGTGATAATGTCCAGTTTCTTCATCTAACTCTAATAATGGAAAATCGATTACCCATAATGGTGCAAATACTTTTGGATCTCTTAATCCTAAACGTTCTGCAATTTCCATACGTAAAGCACTTAATTGCGCTCTAACTTTATTAGTGTCTCCAGAAAGCACAACAACTAAATCGCCAGCTTTTGCTCCTGTAACCTCAGCCCATTTTTCTAAATCGTCTTGGTCGTAAAATTTATCTACTGATGATTTGAATGTTCCATCGTCGTTACAACGCGAATAAATCATTCCTAAAGCACCAACTTGTGGACGTTTTACCCAATCAATTAATTTATCTATTTCTTTACGTGTGTAAGCGTTTCCTGCAGGAATTGCAATACCAACAACTAATTCTGCATCGTTAAATACTTTAAATTCTTTATGTTGTGTTACCGAATTTAATTCTCCAAACTCCATTCCAAAACGAATATCTGGCTTATCGTTTCCGTATAAACGCATAGCATCGTCGTACAACATACGTGGGAATTTCTCAATCTCTACACCATTCACTTCTTTTAATAAATGACGAGTTAAATTTTCGAATACGTTTAAAATATCTTCTTGCTCAACAAACGCCATTTCACAGTCAATTTGTGTAAATTCTGGTTGTCTATCTGCACGTAGATCTTCGTCTCTAAAACATTTTACAATCTGAAAATATTTATCCATTCCTCCAACCATAAGCAATTGCTTAAATGTTTGTGGAGATTGTGGTAAAGCGTAAAATTCACCTTCGTTCATTCTACTTGGCACTACAAAATCACGAGCACCTTCTGGAGTGGATTTAATTAAATAAGGTGTTTCTACCTCTATAAATCCGCCATTAGATAAAAAATTCCTCACTTCTTGAGTTACTTTAGATCTAAATATTAAGTTGTTTTTTACTGGATTACGTCTTATATCTAAGTAACGATATTTCATACGCAACTCTTCTCCTCCATCGGTTTCATCTTCTATTGTAAATGGTGGTGTTTTAGATTCGTTTAAAACAGTTAACTCATTTACTAAAAGTTCGACTTCTCCTGTAGGAATATTTTTATTTTTAGACTCACGTTCTATTACAGTTCCTTTAACTTGAATTACAAACTCGCGACCTAACTTCTGCGCTTGCTCCATAATAGTTTTTGGCGTACGTTCTTCATCAAAAATAAGTTGAGTCACACCATAACGATCGCGTAAATCTACCCAAATAATAAAACCTTTATCTCTTGATTTCTGAACCCAACCTGAAAGGGTAACTTCTGTATTTATATGCGATGCTCTTAACTCACCACAGTTGTGACTTCTGTACATAGTTGTAATTTTAAAACGCAAATTTAATATTTATATTTTGACTGCGGATTGTTTGATAGAATAATCTCTGAAATAGTTTACCAAACTCAAGCAAACTATTTCTCTACCGTTTTAACCGACAAGGTTTTTAAAGCTTCAACATCATACGGTTTTGCTATAATAGTTTTGTTTTTGCCTAATAGATAATAACTTGGTGTAGAGTTTACATTATACGCATTCCCAATAGGGTTTTCCCACTTTCCTTTACCGTAAACGTGTGTAAACTTTGGAAATTGCTTTATGGTTTCAGCCCAGAATTCTGGTTCATCTTCTAAACCTATTGCAATCACTTTTGTAGTATTATCAATAATTTTATGCAATTGAGGTAATTCTTTTAAACAATGACCACAAGTACTACTCCAAAACACAACTAAATAATTATTATTTGTGTCTAAGTCGTAAAATTTAGAAGATTCGCTAATATTGAAGTTAGGTGCCTTAGCACCAATAGAAGTAGTTTTTACTAAGAGTAATTGTTCTACTAATTCTGTATTTTTTTCGGCTTTAGCTAGATCCAATAAGTACGTATCTGTTATGTAATTTGCAACTGTTTCGTTTTCTCTTAAAAACTCATTCCACAATAATTTTAGAATAACAGTTTTAAATGCTTTTTGATTTTCAATTTTTGAAATTAAAGTGTCAATATTTTCTATATACGATTTATTAGCAGCTTCAAAATTGACATAGGTAAAGACATAACTTAAAGATTTTTTAATTAGTATATCTGAATTTAATAAATTGATATTATTAAAATCTAAAGCATCAAAATAATGCGTTTTTATATTGTTTTTATAAGTCGTTTCATCTTCAAAAATCGATGGATAATAAGTTCTACTTGCTTTTATAAATTGATTAATAAATTTAGCATTTGTTGCTGTTTCAAATTGCTCTTGACTTTTTTCTTGTAGTCTTGTTAAAGTTAAAAAATCATCTTGTTTAGCTAATGGATTTACATAAAACTTAGCAATAGCATCGGTTATCATTCCCATACTTTTTGTGTAAGATTGCCATAATTTATTGTCTTCAGATTTTATAAAATGTACGCCTTGTTCTAAATTAAAGGTTAATTCTACATCTTGACCTGTATAAAACACATCAAAATTATACTCTTCTTGTGGTGATGCATATACTATTTTATATAAGCCTTTTTCGGTTTCTTTTTTAAGTTGAATAGAAAAATGTCCTAAGCTATCTACATTAGAATGGTTAGCATAAACTAATTCCATTGGCATTACCTTGTATAAGATTGCCATTTTAAAATCTGAAGCTGGTTTAAAATCTCCAGAAATAGTGTGTTGAGACCAAACTAAAAGCGGCAGGAAAAATAAGCTTAAAAATAACTTTTTTAACATAATATAATTTTTTAATACAAGTTTCAATTATTGCGCCAAACTTAGTTTTTTAGCGGGTGTAAAACAGCCAAAGCTTGTTTTACCGATTTAATGTTCTCGAAAGTTAAAAGTAAGCGTAATCCATTTCTTGTTTGCTTCTCTTTCATTTTACACGCCATTGGATTTTTTTGCACATAATGCAATACTTTGGTAAAGTTAGTACTTTGGTAGAAGTGACTTTGCTGGTCGTTTAAGAAATAACCAATAAGCTTATTTTGCTTCATAATTACTTTTTCAATTCCCATTTTAGTTGCAATCCATTTTAATCGGACTGAATTTAATAAATCGTCTGCTTGTACTGGTAATTCTCCAAATCTGTCTATTAATTCTTTTTCAAATTGAAGTAATTCTTCTTCGGTTTTAAAGTCGTTTAATTTGGTGTAAAGCTTTAATCGCTCTGCTATATTATTAACATAATCGTCAGGAAAAAGCAATTCAAAATCACTATCTATTGTTACTTCTTTTACGTACACTTTGTCTTCTAAATTAGTGTCGTAAAGATCTTTAAATTCATTTTCTTTAAGTTCTTCAATCGCTTCAGCTAAAATTTTCTGATACGTATCAAAACCTATTTCATTAATAAATCCACTTTGTTCTCCACCAAGTAAATCTCCAGCACCACGAATTTCCAAATCTTTCATAGCTATATTAAATCCGCTACCAAGTTCTGTGAATTGCTCTAATGCTGATATACGTTTACGGGCATCATCTGTCATTGCAGAATATTCTGGTGTAATAAAATAACAGAACGCTTTTTTATTAGATCTACCAACACGACCACGCATCTGATGTAAATCACTCAAACCAAAATTATTAGCGTTATTTATAAAAATAGTATTGGCGTTTGGGACATCTAAACCACTTTCAATAATAGTGGTACTTACCAAAACATCAAAAGCACCATCCATAAATTTAAGCATTAATTCTTCCAGTTTTTTTCCTTCCATTTGTCCGTGACCAATACCAATTTTGGCACCTGGAACTAAACGTTGGATTAAACCTGCAACTTCTTTAATATTCTCAATTCTGTTATGAATAAAAAATATTTGTCCGCCACGTTCTATCTCGTAACTCACTGCATCACGAATAGTGTCTTCAGAAAAACGAATGACATTACTTTCTATTGGATAACGATTTGGTGGTGGCGTTGTAATAACCGACATATCTCTGGCTGCCATTAAGCTAAACTGCAGCGTTCTTGGAATTGGTGTTGCGGTTAATGTTAAGACATCTACATTATCTTTTATCGTTTTTAATTTTTCCTTTACAGAAACTCCAAATTTTTGTTCTTCATCTACAATTAAAAGACCTAAATCTTTAAATTTTACGTTTTTGTTGACTAATTGATGTGTTCCTATAATAATATCTACGTGACCTTTTTCTAAACGTTCCAAAGTTTCACGTTTTTGTTTAGCTGTTCTAAAACGATTGACATAATCTACTGTTACAGGAAAATCTTTAAGTCGTTCTGTAAATGTTTTGTGATGTTGAAATGCTAAAATAGTTGTAGGTACTAAAACAGCCACTTGCTTTCCGTTATCTACAGCTTTAAAAGCTGCACGAATAGCGACTTCGGTTTTACCAAAACCAACATCGCCACAAATTAAACGATCCATTGGCTTCTCACTTTCCATATCTGCTTTAATATCTGCCGTAGCGGTGATTTGATCTGGTGTGTCTTCGTAAATAAAAGATGCTTCTAATTCGTGTTGGTAATGACTATCTTCATTGTACTGATAACCTTTCTCTAATTTACGTTTGGCATATAATTTTATTAAGTTAAAAGCGACATGTTTAACACGAGATTTTGTTTTCTCTTTAAGTGTTTTCCAAGCTTTACTTCCTAATTTATAAACCTTTGGTGGTTTTCCGTCTTTACCGTTAAATTTGGTTATTTTATGTAATGAATGAATGCTTAAATACAAAACATCGCGTTCTCCATAGATAAGTTTTATAGCCTCTTGCTTATTACCTTCTACATCTATTTTTTGAAGTCCACCAAAACGACCAATTCCATGATCTATATGCGTTACATAATCGCCAATATCTAAATTAGTTAATTCGGTTAACGTAATGGCTTGTTTTTTTGCGTAACCATTTTTTATTTTAAACTTATGGTAACGCTCAAAAATTTGATGATCTGTATAAACAGCAATCTTAGTGTCTTCATTTACAAAACCCTGATGTAGCGATAATTGTATGGTTTTATAGTGTACTTGGTGTTCTGATTCTTCAAAAATATCACGGAAACGCTTTGCTTGTTGATCGCTAACACAAGTAATATAGTTGGTGTAGCCTTTATTATGATTACTATTTAAGTTATCTATTAGTAAATTGAATTGTTTATTAAAAGCTGGTTGAGGCGATGATGTAAACGTAATTGGATTCTCGGTTAACTCAAAATGATTGGTCGAGCCAAATTCAACTAACGTATAATCATTTAATTGTAATCTCAGTAATTGTGAATTACAAAACAATGCTTCTGGTTCTGCGTGTTTTATGTCTATACTTAAACTTTTAAATGTAGTTTCTGCTTTAGCATAAAAATCTTCTATCCTACTAAAAATTATTTCAGCATTTTTTGTAAAAACAACTGTGTTAGCTGAAATATACTTAAGAAAACTCTGTCTAGTTTCTTCAAAAACTTTAGTTGCTACATTAGGAATAATACTAATCTTTTTTACAACCTGATTAGATAACTGCGTTTCCACATCAAAGGTTCTAATAGAGTCTATTTCGTCTCCAAAAAATTCTATTCTGTAAGGTTCATCATTAGAGAAAGAAAACACATCAACTATTCCACCACGAACCGAGAATTCTCCTGGTTCTGTTACAAAATCCACACGTTTAAATTTATACTCAAATAAGACTTCGTTTATAAAGTCTATAGATATTTTATCGTTAACAGCAACTTTTAAAGTATGGCTATTTAATTCTTTTCTTGTAACTACTTTCTCGAATAACGCATCTGGATATGTAACTATTATGGCAGGTTTTTTACGTGAATTAATTCGGTTTAAAACCTCGGCGCGCAAAAGTATATTCGCATTATCTGTTTCTTCTATTTGATATGGTCTTCTGTAGCTTCCTGGATAGAAAAAAACGTCCTTAGTGTTAACTAATTGCTCTAAATCGTTTAGGTAAAACGCGGCTTCTTCTTTATCGTTAAAGATTAATAAAAAAGGTTGATCTTGCTGCTTAAAGGCTTCAGTTATTATAAATGATAATGATGAGCCGACTAATCCTTTTAAATGTGATTTATTTTGAGGTTTGGCAATAACAGTTTTCAGATTTTGCATTTGCGAAATCTGTAAAAAAGCTTGCGAGAGATTTGTTTTACTCAAGATTTAGGTTTCTTTTTTACAAATATACGAGTTAGATTTATTAATTAATAAACCTATTTTGATTTAACATAGAATTTGCATTAACGATTGACACATTGTTTAAGCGCTTTTTTGGTTGTTGTACTTTTGAAACAAAAAAACGACGGGTAAAAGCTTCGTTCTCGAAACCTTATACTAAAAATATAGAAACGAATAAAGCACACCTTTTTTAATAAAAAAACGCAACGCCAAAAAATAGTTGACATTCATTTAATAATTAGTAATATTTTTACAATAAGTGTTTTTGATTATTTATATATTTGTTGCTTAAATAAAAAATATAAAGTATGTCGTTTTCAGATTTATTTGATAGTGGTTTTAAGAAACGTAATGAAGATCATTTTGCAGCAATTGTAAGAGTTGCTATGAGTGATGGAATGATTAGTGATGTGGAGAAAACGTTCCTAGATCGTTTGGCACGTAATTTAGATATTAGTGAAGCTGATTATGCTTTAATATTGAAAGATTATAAATCTCATCCAATTAATCCGCCAAGTACTTACGATAGACGTTTAGAACGTTTGTTTGATTTAGCTCGTATGGTTTGGGTTGATCACATTAATCATGATGAGAAAATGGTGATTTTAGAGCGTTTATGTATTGGTTTAGGCTTTGAATCTGATAACGCTAAATACATTGCAGACAAATCTATTGAGCTTGTAAAACAAGGTGTAGATGTAGATGATTTTTCTGAAGGAATTAAAACGATGAATCGTTAATTATTTCAATTTTAAGATATAAAAAAAGAGCTTCATTTTAATGAAGCTCTTTTACGTTTATTAAGCGTTAGAACTATAATTCTAATGCCTTTTTAAGATTTCCATCCATTAATAATTCTTCAGGACTTTCTAAAGCTTCTTTTACAGCCACTAAGAAACCAACAGATTCTTTTCCATCAATAATTCTATGGTCGTAAGATAAAGCCACATACATCATTGGGTGAATTTCCACATTACCATTTACAGCAATTGGTCTTTCTATAATGTTATGCATTCCTAATATTCCACTCTGTGGTGGATTAATAATTGGAGTAGATAACATAGAACCAAAAACACCACCATTAGAAATGGTAAATGTTCCTCCAGTCATTTCATCTACTGTAATTTGTCCATCTCTTGCACGTATAGCTAGACGCTTAACTTCAGCTTCTACACCTCTAAAGCTTAAGTTTTCAGCATTTCTAATTACGGGTACCATTAAACCTTTTGGTCCAGATACAGCAATACTAATATCTACAAAATCGTAAGACAACATTTCTTTTCCGTCTATCATAGAATTGACAGCAGGATACATTTTTAAGGCTCTAACAACAGCTAATGAAAAGAACGACATAAATCCAAGTCCAACGCCATGTTTAGCTTTAAACTCTTCTTTATATAATTTACGTAATTCAAATATTGGTGTCATATTAACTTCGTTAAACGTAGTTAACATTGCAGTTGTATTTTTAGCCTCAACTAAACGTTCTGCAACTTTACGACGAAGCATTGACATTTTATGATGAGAAGATCCGCGGCTTCCTCCTGTTGGAGTTCCCATACTTGGTACTGCATTTACAGCATCATCTTTAGTAACACGACCATCTTTTCCTGTTCCTGAAACAGCATTCGCTTGAATTCCTTTTTCTCCTAATATTTTTTTAGCAGCAGGACTTGCGGTACCTGTAGCATATGTTTTAGTTTCAGTTGCTTTTGGAGCTTCTACGACTGCTTTAGGCACTTCAGTTTTTGCTTCAGACTTAGGTGCTTCTGCAGAACCTTCAGGTTTAGCAGCGCTTGTGTCTATTAGACAAACTACTTGTCCAACCTCAACAGCATCACCTTCTTCAGCTTTAAGTGTTATTATTCCACTTGCTTCTGCAGGTAATTCTAAAGTAGCTTTATCGCTATCTACTTCTGCAATAGCTTGGTCTTTTTCTACGTAATCACCATCTTGAACTAACCATTCAGCTATTTCAACTTCTGTTATAGATTCGCCTGGAGAAGGCACTTTCATTTCTAAAATCATTGTACTATAATTTTATGTTGTATTAGTTTAATCTTATTTGTTTATACTGATGTAATCTAATTTATTATCAGCATTAAATTTTAAAACAAGTGTTTTGTTTTCTTTTTCAAATTGAAAAGGGAATTTCACAAAACCTTTATCATTATATGCAGCGTTTAGCTTTATAATATTTCCAAATGCGTTTTGGTATCTTTTAAAATAGGATATTACATCATCTAAAGATTTACCTTCTTGATAGTGTTTAGAAAACAAGCTATAAAGCTCTTCAAAATCTGATGTATTATAACTTTTTATTAAACCATTTGCAATACCTATTTTAGACTGTTTTTCTGTTTGAGAAAAACCTAAACTAAAGGTTAATATGGCTATAATTAAAACTAGTTTTTTCATAACTCCTAATTTTTATCTTTGGTTGTTTTTTGACACATCAAAAACATAATCAATAACTTCTTGATGACGTTTTTTTGAACGCGTAGAGCTTCCTGCAGCAGGAGCGCTATATGCTCTTCTAGATGCAGCTCTAAATGTTTTAGCTTCATCTAAATTCATTAATATATGTGAATATGCTCCCATGTTTCTTGGTTCTTCTTGTGCCCAAACAACATCTTTTACATTACTATATTGTTTTAATACAGCTTTAATTTCTTTTAAAGGTAATGGAAATAATTGTTCAACTCTTACTAGAGCAACATCACTTCTATTAGTTTCTTCTCTGCGCTCTAATAAATCGTAATAAAACTTACCAGAAACAAACACTAATGTTTTAGCCTCTTTAGGTTTTATGGTTTCTTCGTTAATTAACATTTGGAATTCTCCTTCTGAAAAATCCTGCACAGTCGAAACACATTTTGGGTGACGCAACAAACTCTTTGGAGTAAATATAATTAGTGGTTTTCTGAAATTAGCTAACATTTGTCTTCTTAATAAATGAAACATATTAGCTGGATTTGTGCAGTTAGCAACAAACATATTGCTTTTTGCGCATAACTGTAAATAACGTTCCATTCTACCAGATGAATGCTCTGCTCCTTGACCTTCGTACCCATGAGGCAGGAACATAACTAAGCCATTCTGTGTTTTCCATTTATCTTCACCACATGAGATGTATTGATCTAACATAATTTGAGCTCCATTACTAAAGTCTCCAAATTGTGCTTCCCAAATGGTTAATGCTTTTGGGTTTGCCATAGCATAACCGTAGTCAAAACCTACTACACCATATTCTGAAAGTAACGAGTTGTAAATATCAAATCTACCTTGTTTGCCTTCTAAATTATTTAAAAGAACTATTTCTTCTTCGCTATCTTCAACTTTAACTACAGCATGTCTGTGAGAAAATGTTCCTCTTTCTACATCTTGACCAGAAATTCTTACATCAAATCCGTCCTTTAATAAAGACCCATAAGCTAAGTGTTCTGCCATAGACCAGTCTAATTTGTTATCATCAAACATGGTTTGACGTGACTGTATTAGACGTTCTATTTTACGTATAAATTTTTTCTCTTTTGGTAAGTTAGATATTACTTTAGTTATAGATGCTAAAGTTTTTGAATCTACTTTAGTATCAATTGCCTCCATCATTATTTTTTCGTCTACACGAGTATAGTCTACCCATTCATCTTGCATAAATGGTGTAATAATGGTTTTATCTTCTTTACGAGAATCTTCTAATTTTTCTTCTAATTTTTCTTTGTAAGCAACTTCTAGTTCTTTAACATAACCTTTATCAATTATATTAGAAGCTAATAGTTTTTCAGCATAAATATCTCTTGGGTTAGCATGTTTAGAGATTGCCTTATATAGTTTAGGCTGTGTAAAACGAGGTTCATCACCTTCATTGTGTCCATATTTACGATAACCTAATAAATCTATAAATACATCGCGCTTAAATTTCATTCTAAAATCTAAAGCAAATGTCATAGCATGTACAACAGCTTCAGCATCGTCTGCGTTAACATGTAATACTGGAGATAATGTTACTTTTGCAATATCTGTACAATAAGTACTAGAACGTGCATCTAAATAATTGGTAGTAAATCCAACTTGGTTATTTACAACTATATGGATAGTTCCATTAGTTTTATAGCCATCTAATTGAACCATCTGCACAATTTCGTAAACCAACCCTTGGCCAGCAATTGCCGCATCTCCGTGAACTACTATAGGCAGAACTTGACTAAAATCATCACTATAATATTTATCTTGCTTAGATCTAACTATACCTTGAACAACTGCACCAACAGTTTCTAGATGCGATGGATTAGGAGCTATACTAAGTTTTATTTCTTTACCTGTATCTGTTTTTCTAGTGCTTGTCCAGCCTAAATGGTACTTTACATCACCATCAAAAACTTTCTCTTCATAATCTTTTCCGTCAAATTCACTAAAAATATCTTTAGCTGGTTTTCCGAAAATATTTGTTAATGTACTTAAACGACCTCTATGTGCCATTCCCATAACAAATTCCTTAACACCAACTTCTGCTGCTTTTTCTATTAAAGCATCTAGTCCTGGAATTAGAGATTCTCCACCTTCAAGCGAAAAACGTTTTTGTCCTACATATTTTGTATGTAAAAAGCTTTCAAACGATACAGCTTCGTTTAATTTTTTAAGGATGTGCTTTTTTTGTTCTGGTGAGAATTTTGGATGATTATCATTTTCATTCAGCTTTGCTTGAATATATGCAATTTCTTCAGGTTTTCTGATATACATATATTCAACACCAATAGACTGACAATAAATTCGCTCTAAATGATCGATTATTTCTTGTAACGTTTGCTTTCCTATACTCAAGATATCTCCAGCATTAAAAACAGTTCCTAAATCCGATTTTGATAACCCAAAATTTTCAATCTCTAAAGTTGGCGCATATTTGCGTCTTTCTCTAACTGGATTTGTTCTTGTAAATAAGTGACCTCTATTTCTATAGCCATCAATTAATTTAATAACTTGAAATTCTTTTTGAACCTGTTCTGGAATTTGAGCAGAAACACCTTCTGCAAGGCTATCTAACTCGCCAAAACTCTCACTTCCAAAGTCGTAACCTTGAAAAAAGGCTCTCCAACTAGGCTCAACAGAATCTGGATTTTTAAGATATTGGTCGTATAAATCAGCAAAGTATGCTGTGTGTGCTGCGTTTAAAAAGGAATATTTATCCATTATAATTTAATAGGCGTGTTCGCTTCAACAAATTTTATCAAAAATACAACAATTACCAAAAACACCATCTATTTTAGTATATTTATCGTAGAAATTTTCAAAAAAGTATTGAACATGATTTATTGTAACCTTAAAAATATAACTTTAAAATTTATTATAGTGATAATTTACCTAAGTTTTAACTTTAGTTTTACACAAACAGAAATAGAATCACCAAAAAGTGATTTTTGGAAACAAGTGCGATTTGGTGGCGGTTTGGGATTAAGTTCAGGAACAGATTTTTTTACTTTAGGCGTATCACCAAGTGCTATATATGATTTTAATAATCAGTTTTCTTTTGGAACTTCTTTAAATTATACATATAACCGATTTAGAAATAGATTTAAGTCTAATATTTATGGCGGAAGTATTATAGGTTTATACAATCCTATTAATGCTATTCAGATTTCTACAGAATTCGAACAACTTCGTGTAAATAGAAATTACGAAGGGTTAAATCAAGGCTTGCCAAGCGATAATTATTGCTCTCCAGCTCTGTTTATTGGAGCTGGATACAGAACCAATAATGTAACTATTGGTTTGCGATATAATTTATTATTTAATGAGAGAAATAGCGTTTATGCAGATGCTATTGTGCCTTTTGTTAGGGTCTTTTTTTAATCCCATCTTTAAGTCTTCCCAAAAGGAAAATATTAAGACGAGTATTTATTCTTAAACCAAACCTTTTGCCATTCACGTTGCAATATTAAAAAAGACACTTCTTCAGATAGTTTTAACGTATCGTCTCCATTAAGTTGTTTTATTTTTTCTTCTGAAACATCTATAATATAAAGTAGATTTAAGTAATCTGCGAATTTTTCTTGAATTAATCGATATATCGTTTCGTGAAGCATTATTTTTAAAGAGGTTGGTAATATATCTTCTTCAAAATCCAAATCTATATTAGCATATAAAAAATCTTTATTTAATTGAATAATCAATTTTTTATATAAGTCTAAGCTTTCTGCTTCGTCAATTAAGTTAGAGTATGTTTCAGGTAATTTCATGAAAATTTTTAAGATTGAAACTTAAACCGTTCTTGTCATTAAAGCATTTCCAAAAGCTTTTAATTGATCTTTTTTATTGTTTGAAATCGTTAAATTTTCTAATACCTTATAAGCTTTATCAGTATAATCTTTTATGGCTTGCTTTGTTGCTTTAGCAGATCCACTATTTATAAACAACGTTTTTACGCGTTCAATTTTATCAGCATTCTCAGATAATTCTTGATTAAATAAAACATTAAGTTCTTTTGCTTCAGCATCATTTAAAAATTCTAATGCTTTTAAGTATAAATAAGTCTTCTTATTTTCAATAATATCGCCACCAACTTGTTTTCCAAACGTTTTAGGGTCACCAAAAGCATCTAAATAATCGTCTTGTAATTGAAATGCAATACCTAATAAACGACCAAAGTTATAAATAGCATCTTGATTTTCTTGGTTAGCTTTTGCCACAATTGCACCCATTTGCATTGCTGCACCAACTAAAACAGCAGTTTTATATTCAATCATTTTTAAATACTCAGCAATAGTCACATCGTTTCTAACTTCAAAATCAACATCGTATTGTTGTCCTTCGCATACTTGTAAAGCTGTTTTACTAAATAATTTTGCTAAAGCTTGGAATGTTTTAGGCTCGTATTTCTCAAATAACTGATAAGCCAAAATCAACATTGCGTCTCCAGATAGAATTCCCGTATTAATATCCCATTTAATATGAACCGTTTCTTGTCCTCTTCTTAAAGGCGCAGCATCCATAATATCGTCGTGCACTAAAGAGAAATTATGAAATACTTCTATGCTTAATGCCGCAGCAAGTGCTTGTTTATAATCTCCGTCAAAAATATCGGCAGACATTAAAGTTAATACTGGTCTTAGACGTTTTCCGCCTAATTGTAAAATATAATTTACGGGCTCATAAAGATTAGCTGGCTCTCTTTTTACAGTGAATGTATTTAGGTAGCTAATAAATTCTTCTTGATAATATGGTGTGCTTTGCATTTAGCAAAAATAACTAAAACTACGTTTAATAAAGCTATGTTGACAATGTTAAAAATTGATTAAAACAAAAGAAAACTTTAGAAACATTAAAAGTTTCCTTTGTATATTTGCAAAGTATATGAAGGAAAAAATTATAATAAAATCTACAGAACTATTTTTAAATCTCGGATTTAAAAGTGTTACAATGGACGATATTGCTAACGAAATGGGCATATCTAAAAAAACCATTTATGTGTATTTTAAAAACAAAACGAAGTTAGTAGAAGCAGCAACATTTCATCTTTTTGATGTGATTTGCGACGGAATTGATTGCATTTTTGATAAATCTTCTAATCCTATCGAAGAATTATACGACATAAAAATGTTTGTAATGCAGCATTTAAAAAACGAAAAAACATCTCCACAGTACCAGCTTAAAAAATATTATTTCGAAATCCACGAAATGCTTCGCGAAAAGCAATTTGAGAAAATGCACGATTCTATAAGTAAAAGTTTAAGTCATGGAAAAAAAACGGGCGTTTTTAGAGCTAATATAAATGTCGATTTTATATCTCGAATGTATTTTAATGGAATGACAGGAATAAAAGATCAAACTATTTTTCCAGCTCATAAATATTCAGTTTCAGATTTAATGGAAGATTACTTAGAATATCATTTAAGAGCTATTGTAACAGAAAAAGGAATGAAAACATTAAATAAATTTATTAAAAACCAATCCGAAAACAATGACTAAATATCTCATTTTATGTGCTCTATTTATTAGTGTGTCTGTAGTTGGACAAACTAATACTCCAGAATCTTTAAGTTTACAAGAAGCTATTGATTACGCACTTAAATCTAACCGAACCGCTATTAACGCAGCCCACGATGTTGATGCTGCTATACAGCAAAAAAAAGAAACTATTCGTGGTGGATTTCCTCAAATTTCCGGACAAGTAGATTATATTAATAACATAGAGCAACAGTTTGACCCAGTAGATTTTAATGGTGATGGTATTCCAGAATTTGGTGCGCAACATCAAATGAATGCATCAGCTTCATTAAATCAAATGATTTTTGATGGTTCTTATATAGTTGGCCTTCAATCTGCAAAAGTATTTTTACAGATTAGCGAAAATGCTAAAGCTAAAACCGACCTACAAATAAGAGAAGCTGTTATTAATGCTTATGGAAATGTACTTTTAGCAGAAGAAAGTGTGAAAATTTTAAATAGTAATATTCAAGTTTTAGAAAAGAACTTATTTGATATAACTAAAATTTTCGAAAATGGTTTTGAAGAAGAAGAAAGTGTAGAGCAATTAAAAATAACGCTATCTGGAGTTAAAAATAGCTTGAATAAAACTAAGCGTCTTCAAAAAATTGCATATCAAATGCTTAATGTGAATTTAGGAATTGATCTTGACCGAAAAATAATACTAAAAGACAATCTAAAATCATTAACAGAAAAAAATGTGTTTACTAAATTGTCTGACTTAAGTGATGTTAAGAATACTATAGATTTTAAAATTGCTGAAAACGACAAAGTATCAAAAGAATTATTGGTTAAATTAGAACGTAGCCGAAACTTACCAACCATTGGAGCTTTTCTAAATGGTGGTTACTTAGCAAACAGAGAATCATTCGATTTTACAAATTCAGATAAAAAATGGATTGGAACGTCTTCTTTTGGAGCAAGTATAAAAATACCGCTTTTTAGCTCTGGACAACACGGCGCAAGAACACAACGTGCAAAAATAAATCTTGAAAAAGCAGAACTTAATTTAACAGAAACAGAGCAGCGCATAAAATTACAATTAGCAGCAGCTAAATCTGATTATGAATTTGCTATAGAAGATTTCAAAAACAAAACCGAAAATCTAACATTAGCAAAACGTATAGAAACTAAAAATCAGACTAAGTTTTTTGAAGGTGTTTCTACAAGTTTTGATTTAAGACAAGCTCAAATTCAACTTTACAGCATTCAACAAGAATATTTACAAGCTATGCTTAATGTATTAAATGCAAAAGCAAAACTAGATACAATTACAAACCAAACCACAACTTTTTAATACTACACTTATGAAATCTATATTATCTATAACATTTTTAAGCTTAATGCTTTTATCTTGTGGGAACAAAGAAAATTCTGCGACTTTAGAAAGTATTTTAAGTTCTGGTGAAACAGAAAAAATTAACGCCAAAAGAGTAGATTTAGTTGCGCAACAACAAATATTAGTTCAAAAAATTAAACAAATTGACACAAAACTTTCAGAGTTAAATCCTGATAAAAATGTACCATTAATTACGTCTTTCGTTACTAAAAAAGAAGCATTTAATCATTTTTTAGAATTACAAGGAAACGTTACCACTAAACAGAATTTAGTGTTAACGCCAGAAATGCCAGGGATTTTAACGCAAGTTTTAGTTTTGGAAGGGCAAAAAGTGTCTAAAGGGCAATTATTAGCTACTATTGATGATGGCGGATTAGCACAACAACGCGCACAATTACAAATACAAACAGATTTAGCCAAAACAACTTACGAACGTCAAAAACGTTTATGGGATCAAAAAATTGGTAGTGAAATTCAGTTTCTTCAAACTAAATCTAATTACCAATCTCAACAAGAATTGTTAAACCAAATCAACCGTCAATTATCCAAAACAAGAATTACAGCACCTTTTTCTGGTGTTGTAGATGATGTCATTACAGAACAAGGAAATGTAGTTGCAGCGGGACAATCTCCAATTATTAGATTAGTAAATTTAAGCGATATGTATATTGAAGTAGATGTTCCAGAACGCTATTTAGCTCAAGTATCTAAAGACTCAAAGGTAGAAGTAGAATTTCCTGTTTTAGGCGAAAAAGTAGAATCTAAAGTAAGACAAACCGGAAGTTTTATAAATCCAGCAAATAGAACTTTTAAAGTTGAAATTGGACTACCTAAAACTAAAAGCGCAATCAAACCAAACTTAACAGCTAAACTTAAAATAAACGATTATTCTAATAATTCAGCCTTGTTAATTCCGCAAAGTATTATTTCAGAAAATGCTTCTGGAGAACAATACATTTATATTTTAAAAAACAAAACTAATGGTAAAGCAACTGCCAAACAGATTATTATAACTACCGGAGAAACTCAAGGCGATGTTATTGAAGTGCTTTCAGGTTTAAATAATAATGACGAAATTATAAATGAAGGTGCTCGTAGTGTAAAAGACGGGCAAGTAGTTAAAGTGATGAAATAAGTTAAAATGTTTATCTGATGATATGTTTAATTGAAAATATCAAACGAACAAATCAGCACATAGACCAATAAACATTTAAAGAAAATGACTAATAAAAAACAAAAAAACACCGACAAAGATTTCATCTTATCATCTTGGGCAATTCGCAACAAGACCACTATATATATGATGATTTCTTTAATATTAATTTTAGGAACATCTGCCTACTTTAGTATGCCAAGAGAAAGTTTTCCAGAAATTAAAGAAACTAAAATTTACATTAGTTCTTTGTTTCCTGGAAACACTGCAGAAGACATTGAAAAGCTAATAACTAAACCTTTAGAAGACAAGTTAAAAACAATTACAGGTAAGGTTAAAATAACATCTACATCTCAAGAAGACTACTCTATGATTGTCGTTGAGTTTGATGAAAGTTTAAGTATAGATCAAGCTAAAACAAAAGTAAAAGACGAAATTGATAGTGAAACTTCTAGTGAAGATTGGCCAACTTTTAATGGCGCAAAAGTAGAACCTAATGTTTTTGAATTGAGTATGTCTGAAGAAATGCCAATTCTTAATATTAATATTTCTGGAGATTATCCAATATCTAAATTAAAAGAGTTTGGAGAATATTTAGAAGATGGCATTGAAGATTTATACGAAATTAAGAAAGTAGACATTCGTGGTGCTCAAGAAAAAGAAGTTGAAGTTGCTGTCGACATCTATAAAATGATGGCTTCTCAAGTTAGTTTTGACGATATTATTAACACTATAAGTCGTGGAAATATGACAATGTCTGCAGGTAATTTTATATCAAGTGGACAAAGAAGAACCATTAGAATTGTTGGTGAAATTAATACACCAAATGAGCTTAATAACTTTGTTGTTAAATCCGAAAAAGGAAATTCTATTTACTTAAAAGATGTTGCTGAAGTTATATTTACCGAAAAAGATAAAACAACATTTGCAAGAGAATTTGGTGAAACCGTAGTAATGCTTGATGTAAAAAAACGAGCAGGAAAAAATATGGTTACTGCTGCAGAAAAAGTACAGAAAATTGTGGCAGATGCTAAAGCAAATGTCTTTCCAACTAACTTAAAAGTAACCATTGCAAACGATCAATCTTCAAAAACTATTGGACAAGTTGACGATTTGGTTAATAATATCATCTTCGGAATCATATTAGTTGTAACTGTCTTAATGTTCTTTTTAGGATTCAAAAACGCGTTATTTGTAGGGTTTGCAATTCCTATGTCAATGTTTATGTCCTTAATGATTTTAAATTACTTGGGCTATACGATGAACACAATGATTCTATTTGGATTAATTATGGGATTAGGAATGTTAGTCGATAACGGAATTGTTGTAGTAGAAAACGTCTATCGCTTAATGGAGGAAGAAGGCTTAAATCGAATTGATGCAGCCAAAAAAGGAATTGGAGAAATTGCATTTCCTATTATTATTTCTACAGCAACAACAGTAGCTGCTTTTATTCCTTTAGGTATGTGGCCTGGTGTAATGGGAGAATTTATGGTTTATTTTCCAATTACATTATCTGTCGTTTTAGGATCATCATTATTTGTTGCCATATTCTTTAATTCTGTTTTAGTCTCTCAATTTATGACTATTGAAGATAAAGATATGCCACTAAAACAAATTATTACTATTTCTGGAATTGTTGGAGGAATTGGATTACTAATTATGGTATTTGGTGGCGCATATAGAGGTTTAGGATCTGTAATGATTTTTACCGCTATTATGCTATGGATTTACAGATTGGTTATTCGTAAGATGGCTAATCGTTTTCAAACAAAAACATTAGTCAGCCTAGAGAATTTTTATGAACGCATTTTAAAAGGTGCTTTTAAAGGTTACAAACCGCAAATTATAATTATTTCTTCGTTTGTGTTATTAGTTGTAGCTTTTATGAGTTTTGGTGGTTCTGTAGCATCACAAAGAACTAAAATTGAATTTTTCCCAGATAACAAACCAAATCAAATTATTGTTTATATCGAGTATCCACAAGGAACAGATATTGAAAAAACAAATGCAATTACAAAAAAAATTGAAGCAAAAGTTTACAGTGTAATTAATAGTTCAGAATATATTAAAGATGGCGAAAATTTCTTAGTAGAAAGTGCCGTTTCTCAAGTTGGTGAAGGTGCAGGAAACCCACAAACCGATGGTGGATCTGCAGCAGAAATGCCTCATAAAGGAAAAATTACAGCCTCTATGCGAGACTATAAATATAGAAACGGAAAAGATTCTGAAGTTTTAAGACAAAAAATTCAAACCGCTTTAACGGGTATTTATCCTGGTGTTTTAATTTCAGTAGAAAAAGATGCAAATGGACCGCCAGCAGGAGCGCCAATTAACATTGAAATTCAAGGTGAAGATTATAATGAGTTAATTAATCTTGCTGAAAAAATGCGCGAGTTTATTAACAGCAAAAACATTGCTGCAATAGACGAACTTAAGATTGATGTTAATAAAGACAAACCATCAATGCAAGTTGTTGTAGATAGAAAAAAAGCAGGAGAGTTAGGCGTAAGTACTGGTCAAGTAGGACAACAATTGCGTAATTCTATTTTTGGAGCAAAAGCAGGAATCTATAAAGAAAATGGCGATGATTTTGACATCTATGTTCGCTTTAATGAAGAAAATCGCTATAATAAAAGTGCTATTTTTAATCAAAAAATAACGTTTAGAGATATGGCTTCTGGTCAAACAAAAGAAATCCCAGTATCTTCTGTTGCTTCTCAAAAAAATAATTCTGGATTTAGTGCTATTAAGCATAAAGAAGGAAAACGTGTGGTTGCTGTTTATTCTGCTTTAGCTCCAGGATATACGGATGCAGCAGCTGCAGTAGCGCAAATTGAAAAAGAAATGGCTGAATTTGGAGAATTGCCTAAAGGTGTAAAGTTTAATTATACAGGTCAGATAGAAGAACAAAACAAACAAATGGAATTCTTAATGGGCGCATTTTTTACTGGTTTAGGATTGATTTTCTTGATACTAATTTTTCAATTTAATTCTGTTTCAAAACCAACAATTATTATGATTGCCATTTTCTTGAGTTTAATAGGTGTATTTGGTGGTATTGTAATTTCAGGAGCACCATTTGTTATTATGATGACTATGATGGGAATTATATCACTCGCCGGAATTGTAGTAAACAATGGAGTGGTACTTTTAGATTATGCACAGTTATTAATCGATAGAAGGAAAAACGCATTAGGTTTGTCTGAGAATACTTTTTTGCCAAAAGAGGAATTATTAGCGCAAATTATTCAATCAGGAAAAGCACGTTTACGTCCTGTTTTACTAACCGCAATTACAACCATTTTAGGTTTAATTCCTTTAGCCATTGGTCTAAATATAGATTTCTTCTCGTTGTTTAGTTCATTTGATCCAAAAATTTATTTTGGTGGAGATAACGTCATTTTTTGGGGTCCATTAGCTTGGACCGTAATCTACGGATTATTTGTAGCAACCTTTTTAACCTTAATTGTAGTACCAGCATTATTCTACCTATCGGTAAGATTAAAAATGTGGTTAAAACGTAAGTCATCTAATCCAGAAGAAGGATTAGATTTTAAAAATTCCGATCAAACAGTAATGTTAGATTAAGAAAAACAAACTCAACTTAAAAGCCTCAATTATATTAATTGAGGCTTTTTTTGTTTTGAAGTGCTTTCTAGTTTGTCATACTGCGCCACGACGCAGTATCTGTATTTAAACAATTAGTTCTATTCAACTACTTCTACAACTTCTCTTAGCGAAGAAACTAATAAGGTAAGGTATCTATTATTATTAAAAGTGATAAAAAGCATTCTCTAAATGCTCAATATCAAAACCTACATTAGATTTGGTTATCGCAATAATATCAAATCTTACTTCTACATCTAAATCGTTTTCAATAACATATTCGTTTACAACTTTTACCAAATTCTGAATCTGTTTTGGTTTTACAAAGTCTTCAGGATTCCCAAACACATTTGTAGATCGTGTTTTAACTTCTACAATAGCTAAAACATCTTTTTTACTGGCAATTATATCAACCTCAGCTTTATTAAATCGGTAATTGCGTTCTCTAATACTGTAACCGTTTTTAATTAAAAAATCGATTGCTAATTGTTCGCCTTCTTTACCTAATTCGTTGTGTTGCGCCATAATTCCTGCGTAGGCAGGAATCTCATCCTTCAAGTTTGATATTATTATTCAAAAGTAACTATAGATTGAGATCTACTCACTAATAACTTAACTTCTGCCCCAAAAATCAAAGCACGATTATCTGATTCGTGTCCTGATTTCATATTAAAAGCTACCGGAAAATTATACTCAGAAACCACATCTAAAATAATTTGTTGAACTGGTTTTCCAAATTTAGTCGTGTTTTTCTTCACCTTACTCATATCGCCAATAATTAAACCTGCGCAATTTTTAAAATAACCAGCGCGTTTTAAACTTTGTAACATACGATCTATACTGTAAGCATATTCGCCAATTTCTTCAATAAAAATAATTTTATCTTTAGTCTCTAAACTAGTTTTAGAACCTAACATACTAGTTAAAATAGCTAAATTCCCACCAACTAATTGTCCTTTGGTTTGGCCTAATTTATTATAATTAGAAGCTTCCAAAGTGTAACTTAAATTTTCGCCAAATAAGGCTTTTTTAAATGTTATAACCGATTCTGGATTCTCTTTTAATTCGTCCGTAACACTTGTACACATAATTGCGTGAAGCGATTGAAATCCTAACACATTCATTTGATTATGAAAAGCCGTAATATCAGAATAACCAATAATCCATTTTGGACTATTTTTAAATTTTGTATAATCTAACAAATCTAAAACCCTAACAGAACCATAACCGCCGCGAGCAGACCAAATTGCTTTAATATTAGGATTATCTAAAGCAGATTGAAAATCTTCGCAACGTTCTTGATCTGTTCCTGCAAAATGTCCGCCATTATTAAATACGTTTTTTCCAACCACAGCATTAAGTTCCCATTTTTTTAATAAGCTAACTGCATCTCTAAGTTCTTGGGTCCTGTTTTTTAGAATTCCTGCTGGAGCAACAATAGCAACGGTATCGCCTGCTTTTAAAAATGGTGGTTGTATCAATGCTTTAGAATTTAAATTTTTAGTTGATTGTTGTGCTGTAACGGAAAAACTTCCGAAGAAAAAAAACACGCACAAACAACTTATAATTAAGGCTTTTTTACTCATAATGTAAATGTACATTTTTTTTCTAAATCGGTAGTAAAATGCTTACTTTTGTGGCTTAAACTTATTCAAGTTTAGTCTCTTTAAGCATTATTTAAAATAATTATTTATTTATTATTTTAGAAATTAGCGCAGCTTTTTAGAGGTTTAAAATAGGTCTCGACCGCGCTCGACCTGACAGTTACAATTAATTATGAGTACACCAAAAAGATATACTATTACTGCAGCATTACCTTACACTAATGGACCAATTCATATTGGACATTTAGCTGGTGTTTACGTTCCCGCAGATATTTATGCACGTTACAAACGCTTAACTGGAAACGATGTTGCTTTTATTTGTGGAAGTGATGAACATGGTGTACCAATTACAATTAAAGCAAAAAACGAAGGTGTAACGCCACAAGATATTGTGGATAAATACCATAAGATTATAAAAGATTCTTTTGTAGATTTTGGAATTTCTTTAGACAATTACTCTCGTACAACATCTAAAATACATCACGAAACTGCTACGGAATTTTTTAATACTCTTTACGACAAAGATGGATTTATTGAAGAAACTACAGAGCAATTATACGATGCTGAAGCAAATCAATTTCTAGCAGATCGTTTTGTTGTTGGTACTTGTCCTAAATGTGGTAATGAAGAAAGTTATGGCGACCAATGTGAAAAATGTGGAACAAGTCATAATGCTACCGATTTAATTAATCCTAAATCGGCTATAACTGGAAATGTACCAAGTTTAAAAGAAACAAAACACTGGTTTTTACCTTTAGACAAGCACGAAACCTTTTTAAAAGAATGGATTCTAAAAGATCATAAAAAAGACTGGAAACCCAATGTTTATGGACAATGTAAATCTTGGATAGACGACGGATTACGTCCTAGAGCTGTAACCAGAGATTTAGATTGGGGAATTCCTGTTCCTGTTCCTGGCGGAAAAGGAAAAGTACTTTATGTTTGGTTTGATGCGCCAATTGGCTACATCTCTGCAACCAAAGAATGGGCAGAACGCGAAGGTAAAAACTGGGAAGACTACTGGAAAAAAGACGATACTAAATTGGTTCACTTTATTGGAAAAGACAATATTGTGTTTCACTGTATTATTTTCCCTGCTATGTTAAAAGCAGAAGGTTCTTATATCTTACCAGATAATGTTCCAGCAAACGAATTTTTAAATCTTGAAGGTCAGAAATTATCGACTTCTAAAAATTGGGCCGTTTGGTTACCAGACTATTTACAAGATTTCCCAAATCAACAAGATGTTTTAAGATATACGTTAACCGCTAATGCACCAGAAAGTAAGGATAACGATTTTACTTGGAAAGATTTTCAGGCAAGAAACAATAACGAATTAGTCGCCATTTTTGGAAACTTCATTAATCGTGTGGTTGTTTTAACTAACAAATATTATAATGGCGTTGTTCCAGAACCAAGTGAGTTTTCTGACATTGATACTGAAACATTAAAGACTTTAAAAGCTTATCCTTCTGTTATAGAAAGCTCTTTAGAACGTTACCGTTTTAGAGAAGCAAGTCAAGAATTAATGAATGTTGCCAGACTTGGAAACAAGTATTTAGCAGACGAAGAACCTTGGAAATTAATTAAAACAGACGAAGCCAGAACCAAAACCATTATGTTTGTTGCCTTACAAATAGCATCTGGTTTAGCTACGCTTTGCGAGCCATTTTTACCTTTTACTTCTACTAAGTTGAAAAACATTCTTTGTCACTCAACACTTGATAAAGAAACAACTTGGAACGAAGTTTCAACTCAAGACATTTTATTACCAGCAAATCATACTATTGGAAAAGGCGAATTGTTATTTTCTAAAATTGAAAACGAACAAATTCAACTACAATTAGATAAGTTAGAAGCTAGTAAAAAAGCTAACGAAGCAGCTAACAAAAAAGTAGAACCTCAAAAAGACACGATTGCTTTTGATGATTTTACAAAATTAGACTTACGCGTTGGAACTATTATTGAAGCCGAAAAAATGCCTAAAGCTAAAAAATTATTAGTTTTAAAAGTAGATACAGGCATAGATATTAGAACTATAGTTTCTGGAATAGCAGAAAGTTTTAAACCAGAAGACATTATTGGAAAACAAGTTACTGTTTTAGTCAACTTAGCGCCAAGAGCTTTACGCGGCGTAGAAAGTGAAGGAATGATTTTAATGACCGAAAATGCAGAAGGCGATTTAGTTTTTGTAAACCCAGATAAATCTGGTATTATGAATGGTTTACCTATTAGTTAGAGTTTGAAGTAATCCTTTAGACTTAAGCCTTAATTTTGAAGCATTAGTAATTCAAAAAATAAAACTTTTATTAAATGATAAAACATATAATTATAATCGGATTTATTTTAATTAATCTTGTTGTCTGTAATAGTAGCATCGCTCAAAACAAAAACATTATTAATGGAAAATTACACGGGAAATATATAGAATATAACAAAGATTCAATTAAATTAATTGATGGTTATATGAGTAAAGGCCTTAAAACTGGATTATGGAAATACTACAAAAATAATACATTAAATAAAGTTGAAAAGTACTCAAATGGTGATTTTAAATTTACACTTGACCATGAAGATTATATGTATAAAGAAGTATATTTAAGTAAAATTAACTCATATATACCTATTCCAAAAAGATGGGAAACAAATACAAAATTTGAAAACCCAAAAATGATTCTTACTTCAGTAAAGAGTTGTACAGATGAATTCGATTACTGTCCAAATATAATGGTTAACATTGACTCCTTAAATACATTGAGTCTTAAGGAATATGCTGAAAAGAATAAAACAGAATTAGAAACTCATATTGAAAATTTTAAAGTTTTATCTTTTGAGAACAAAAAAGTAATGCATAAAAATCTATATGTATTAAAATATTCTGTTTTAAAACAGAATATCAACATTAGTGGTTTAATGATATTCGAAAAAAAAGAAAATAATGTTATTATAATTGGTAGTAGCTCTGAAAAAAGCGTAATTAATGAATACAACTTATTATTTTTAGAAACAGGATATTCTATCACGTCAGCATTATAACTTTACAATCCGCTTTACTTCTATTGCATAATTTTCATTAGTGACTTTTATTAGGTACATTCCTTTTTTTAATTCAGAGGTATCTAGTCTGTTTATGGCTTTATTCACTTTATAAAAAAGTTGTGTTTTTCCAGAGACATTTATAAATTCTACAGATTGTAAACGTAAGTTTCCAATGACATATAAATAGGTTTCTACAGGATTTGGATAACTTTTAAATACAGCAGGTTTATCTTTTAAATTTCTACTATTTAAACTATCATTTTCCGAACTGTTTTGATCAAATATATCTTGAGAAAATGATATATTACAAACTATTAAAGGCAGAAAAATAAAGCAAGTCATTTTCATAAGTCGGAAGTTTAAATTAATGGATTCGGGATAACTATAACGCTAAAAAAGATTATAAAATTATTCGTTTTCTAAAATAAATAGGATGCAACAAGAATTACAATACATTATAGCTCAAACGCAGATTTCAGAATCTTCAGTAAAAAACACAATAGATTTATTAAACGAAGATTGCACTATTCCGTTTATATCTAGATATAGAAAAGAGGCTACGGGTAATTTAGATGAATTACAGATTGAAGCAATTGTTAAGTACAAAGACATCTTTGAAGCCTTACAAAAACGAAAAAAAGCCATACTAAAAGCTTTACAAGAACAAGATGTTTTAACAGTAGAACTAACTAATAAAGTTGAAGCTTGTAAAGATATTACAACACTTGAAGATTTATATTTACCGTACAAAAAAAGCAGAAAAACGAAAGCAGAAACTGCTCGAAAAAACGGATTAGAACCTTTGGCTAAAATTATTATGCGCCAAAACGCTAACGATATAGAAAGTTTAGCTTACAAATACATTAAAGGCAATGTAGAATCCTTAGAAGATGCTTTAGAAGGCGCAAGACATATAATTGCAGAATGGGTTAACGAGCGTACAGATATTAGAAATGGTTTGCGTACACAAATAGAAAGACACGCGCAAATTGTTACTAAAGTGGTTAAGTCTAAAAAGGATAATGAATCTGCTCAAAAATTTAGAGATTATTTCGATTGGTCAGAATCTTTACAACGCATTCCATCGCACAGATTATTAGCCATTTTAAGAGCCGAAAACGAAGGTTTTATAAAATTTAAAATTGATGTTGATACTGATTTCGCTCTAAGCAAGATTGAACCGCGTATTATAAAATCTAACAATACATGTACAAAACAGATTGAATTGGCTATTAAAGATGCTTTTAAGCGTTTATTGTTTCCATCTTTAAGTAATGAAGCTTTACAGAGCTCTAAAGACAAGGCAGATGAAGCTGCTATTACCATTTTTGCTAAAAATTTAAAACAATTATTACTAGGTTCACCTTTAGGAGAAAAACGCGTATTGGCTTTAGATCCTGGATTTAGAAGTGGTTGTAAATTGGTTTGTTTAGACGAAAAAGGCGATTTAAAACACAATGAAACCATTTATCCGCACGCACCACAAAATGATAGTATTGGTGCTATAAAAAAAATAGGTAATCTTGCCGAAGCTTATAAAATAGATGCTATTGCTATTGGAAACGGAACTGCATCAAGAGAAACTGAAGCTTTAGTAAGAAAAATACATTTTAAAAATGATATTCAAGTATTTGTAGTTAGCGAAGCTGGAGCAAGTATTTATTCTGCAAGTAAAATTGCTCGTGAAGAATTTCCAGATTACGATGTTACGGTACGTGGATCTGTTTCTATTGGAAGACGTTTACAAGATCCGTTAGCCGAATTGGTTAAAATAGATGCTAAATCTATTGGTGTTGGACAATACCAACATGATGTAGACCAAAACAAACTTCAAAAGCAATTGGACTTGGTTGTAGAAAATTGTGTAAATTCTGTTGGTGTAAATATTAACACCGCAAGTAAAAGTTTATTAAGTTATGTTTCTGGAATTGGTCCAAAATTAGCAGAAAACATTTGCGATTATAGAACAGAAATAGGTGGGTTTAAAAGTAGAATAGACATAAAGAAAGTACCACGTTTAGGTGAAAAAGCATTCGAACAAAGTGCTGGTTTTTTACGTATTAAAAAAGCTAAAAACCCATTAGACGATTCATCGGTTCATCCAGAACGTTATGCTTTAGTAAAGCAAATGGCAAAAGATGTTAAAATATCTGTAGAAGAATTAATTGGAAACACGGAAGCTTTAAATAAAATTTCTTTAAAAAATTATATTTCAGAAGAAGTTGGAATTTTAACGTTGGAAGATATAATTTCGGAATTAAAAAAACCAGGATTAGATATTAGAGAACAAGCAAAAGTGTTCGCTTTTAATCAGAATATTAAAAGCATAGAAGATGTGTCTTTTGGTCAATTATTACCTGGAATAGTCAATAATATAACAGCTTTTGGTTGTTTTGTAGATATTGGAATTAAAGAAAGCGGTTTAATTCACGTGTCAAATTTATCGGATAGTTTTGTAAAAGATGTCAATGCTCACGTTAGCTTGCATCAACAAATTATAGTTAAAGTTTTAGATGTAGATGTTACTCGTAAACGTATTCAATTAAAACTTGAAAAATAAATTATGCTAAAAATAGCGTTTCATCCAATTTATGCGCATTCATTACCTGATGGACATCGATTTCCTATGGCTAAATATGAATTACTTCCGCAACAACTTATTAGAGAAAATACGTGTACAGATGCTAATTTTTTTGAACCTGAAAAACGTATTGACCATTCCGTTTTTTTAAGAATTCACGATGCAAACTATTTTTACGATTTATTAAACCTAACTTTAGACCAAAGAGCTGCTCGTAAAATAGGATTTCCTTTAAGTGAACTTTTAATTGAACGCGAAATTATAATTGCGGATGGTACCATAAAAGCTAGTGAATTTGCTTTGAAAAATGGAATTGCTATGAATATAGCAGGAGGAACACATCACGCTTACTCTAATAAAGGTGAAGCTTTTTGTATGTTGAACGATCAAGCAATTGGCGCAAAATATCTTCAACAGAATAATTTAGCTCAGAAAATTCTAATTGTAGATTTAGATGTACATCAAGGCAACGGAACAGCAGAAATTTTTAAAGACGACACTTCTGTTTTTACCTTTTCTATGCACGGAAAACACAATTATCCGTTTAAAAAAGAAATTTCGGATTTAGATATTGAGTTAGAAAACAACACCTCTGATTCTGACTATTTATCACTTTTAAAGGAAACATTACCCAAACTTATAGCATCACAAAAACCAGATTTTATTTATTATTTAAGTGGTGTAGATGTTTTATCTACAGATAAATTAGGCAAGTTAGGTTTAACTATTAATGGTTGTAAAGAACGCGACAGGTTTGTTTTGCAAAGCTGTAAAGACTTAAACATTCCAATAATGTGCAGTATGGGCGGAGGATATAGTCCAGAATTAAAAACCATTATTGAAGCTCACGCAAATACATTTAGATTAGCACAGGACATTTTCTTCTCTTAAAATGTAATGATTAAGTCGTTTTGCAGACTATAACGTTATGATAAAACAGTTTACGGAATTCGCTACAAATGGGTCTTTACAAATTTCTAACGAAGTTGTTTTAAAAAACTACAATACTGCTAAAACAATTGGACTTTATACCTTTATTATTACCAAGTCTAATCCTCTAAATGTAATTGTAGATAGTGTACCCCTAACTATAAAACCACATCAAATATTATCTTTAACACCAATTCAGTATTTTCAATTTATTGAAGGTGAAGATGCTATTGTTTATCAATTTAATCGAGAATTTTATTGTATTCAAGATCACGATAAAGAAGTTGGTTGCGCTGGAACTTTATTTTTTGGAAATGATTTTACACCTGTTATTTATTTAGATAAAATAGAACAACAGAAATTCGCATCGCTCCACGATATTTTTTTAGATGAATTGGAAACAAAAGACACCATTCAAGCAGAAATGTTAAGAATGCTTTTATCACGATTCATTATTAAAACGACAAGATTACTTAACAATAGTAAATCTGCTACGACTTCAACATTAAAAACATCGGACGACACATTAAGACAGTACAACATCTTAGTTGAAACCTATTTTAAAGAAGCGCACAACGTGAGTTTTTATGCAGACAAATTAAATAAATCTCCAAAAACGTTATCTAATAGTTTTTCGAAGTTAGGCCAAAGTCCGTTACGCATTATTCACGAGCGTTTAATTCTTGAAGCTAAAAGACAATTAATGTACACAGACAAATCTGCAAAAGCCATTGCGTACGATATTGGTTTTGATGACGCTTCCCATTTAAGTAGACTCTTTAAGAAACAAACAAATTTAACACCTTCAGAATTTAAGAAGCAGTTATAGAAGTACTGTTTCAGGTTTGCATTTAATATCACCTTTTTTATTAAGCTAATTTAAGAATACACATTTCATAACAACACTTTGTGCCTTACAAGACAAGGCACTCCATAAGTTTAGAATAACAGTCAATTCTCTTCAATCTGATATAATTTTAGTCAGATACAGATTATATTTCATCTTATAACAAAACTCAAAATCTCAATAATTATGCTAATTATTCTCTAAAGGGAAAAATTGACAATCACTTAGGTAAAATCGTCATTTTAAAACCTTGTTTCTCATCGCATCTTTGCAGTGTACAAATTAAACAACACAATTATGAGAACACAAACATCAGTATTCAACTTAATAGAAATATTTACAAAAGCTAAACGCAGTATTAATAAAATGGTTAGTCCAAAAGAACATTGTGAGCGCGAACAGTTTCACGATTTTTATTGTGAAACAAAGGGCTAATTGACAATTAAAAAAAATTAACAGCTACTAAAAAACAAGATTATGACAACATTTAATGTACCAACAAAAAACGAAGTAAACGAAACTAATCAGGCTATTTTTAACAAATTAGAAGGCGCTTTAGGTTTTGTACCAAATCTATACGCAACGTATGCGCATAGCGAAACAGCATTAGAAAACTACTTAACGTTATCTAACGCAAAAACATCTTTAAACAACAAAGAAAAAGAAGTTGTAAACTTAGCAGTAAGCGAAGTTAACAAGTGTAATTATTGCTTATCTGCACATACTGCAATTGCAAAAATGAATGGCTTTAAAGAAGGTGAAATCTTAGAATTTAGAGTAGGAAAAGCATCTTTTGACACAAAACTTAATGCATTAGCTGCTTTAGCAAAAAACATTACAGAAAACAGAGGTAATACAGACCAAACAGTTTTAGGTAATTTCTTAAACGCTGGTTACACTAAAGCAAACTTAGTAGATACAATTGTATTAGTTGGAGATAAAACAATTTCTAACTATTTACATTCTACTACAAAAGTACCAGTAGATTTCCCAGAAGTAACTTCTTTTGAATCTGTAAGCATTTAATATAAATACAAATAACTAAACATTTAAACAATACTTATTATGAAAAAATTTATCGCAACAATTGCATTAGCATTAATTACTATTTTATCTGTAAACGCTCAAAATAAAATGAAGAAATCAAATGAAATAAAAACTATTTCTTTAGAACAAACTAAAGGCGAATTTACACAAAAGGCATTAACGGTTTCGGCTGGAACTTACGTTTTTTCAGTTTCTAACAAGTCTGTAGGAACTGATGTGGGTTTTGTGTTTGTACAGAAAGGAAAAGATGCTACCAATCCAGAAAATCACATTAAAACAGCTTATGTAACTTCTGTAGTTAAAGAAGGCAAAACAGAAAATTCTAATGCTACTAATCTAGCCAAAGGAGAATATGTTTATTTCTGTTCCTTAAATAAAACGCCACAATATAATTTAACAGTAAAATAAATAGGTTTCGTTAAGCTTAGCTGCTTTCAGTGAAAACCACATTTTCACTTCAGTAATGCTCAACTTGATTAATGAAAAGCTATAACACAAAAAAGCCCAAAATATATGTTTTGGGCTTTTTGTTTTATGTAAGAAGTGATTTCTATTGAGGTACGCCACTTACTATCTTAAATTCTGAACGACGATTAGTTTGTCGTTCTTCACCTGTACATTTTCTACCACAATCAACTTTAGGTTCTGTTTCTCCAAATCCTTGTCCTGTAATACGCTCTTTTGCTATTCCTTTAGATATTATATACTGAACTGTGCTTTGTGCTCTTCGCTCAGATAACTTCATATTGTAAGCATCTTTACCTTTGTAATCCGTATGAGATTTTGCAAAAATAACCATATCAGGATATTTAGTCATAATTGCAACTAATTTATCTAATTCAAATGCAGCTTGTGCATGTATGTTAGATTTATCAAAATCGAATAGAATAGGATTTAAAACCACTTCGTCTTCAACAATTAACTTCTCTATTGGTTGTAATGTAATTTGTACTTTATCTTCAGACTCTTTTGTTGTTACATAAGACATAGTATTACTTTCGTAATCTGTTTTTGCTGCTGACAAAGTTAAATCAGTTTCACAGAATGTTTTGTAAGTAACTGTTCCATCTTCTTTAGTAGTTTCTTTTAATACTACATTTCCTTCTGCATCTGTTATTACAATATCTGCTCCTGATATAGGATTATTAGTTTCTGTATCTAAAACAGTTGCAAATACCTCTGTATAACAAGGTTTAATACGTGCTATTTTATAAATATCGTCGTTTCCTTTTCCTCCTTCACGATTAGATGATACAAAACCTTCCTCAGATTCTTCATTTATAGTAAATGCTAAATCATCTGCTACAGAATTTATAGGTTGACCTAAATTTTTAATTGCTCCATCTTTAAATTCGAATACATCTAATCCACCTAGTCCTAAATGACCTGTAGATGAAAAATATAGTGTATTATTAGAACTCATAAATGGGAAACCTTCATTTCCTGCTGTATTTACTTTTTCTCCTAAATTTTCTGGTTCTCCAAAAGTTCCGTCTGTATTTACACTTACTTTATATAAATCATACATTCCAAATCCGTTTGGCATATTAGACGCAAAATATAAGGTTGTACCATCTGAACTTAAACTTGGATCTCTTAAAGAGTATGTGTTATTATTAAATGGTAATTCTTCGGCTTTATTCCAGCTATCTCCGTTTTTTGTGACTTTATATAAATAGTGAACACTAAACTTTGTTTTATCACCTTCTAATTTCTCTGATTCACCTTCATAAAAGCTTTCTCTTGAAAAATACATTGTTTCTCCATCTGGACTAAATGTTACTAATCCTTCATGGTGTTTTGTATTTACAGCTCCATTTACTGTTCCAGCTTCGCCTTCACCAGTTGTTGAAACTTGGTATACATCTAAAAAAGATTCTTCTGTTCTTTTGTAAGTTTTTCTAGATGTATTTCTTGCTGATGCAAAGTATAACATCTCGTTATTTACTGTTCCTCCAAAATCTGAAAATTCAGAATTAAAAGATGCGCTTTCTAAATCGTATTGTGGCTTTGCTTTTAATAACTTAGGTAAATAATCGTTATTTGCCTTAAACGCAACTGCTCTATCGTCTTTTGGACTTATATCTGCAAACTTTTGCATTTGTGTGTTAGAAGCGTCTTGTTTTCCGTTTGCTTTTAACATTTGAGCATAATTATAAATCATCTCTGAATCATTACTATCTGTTAATGCTTTTGAATACCAACGTTCTGCTTCTTCCGTATTATAAACATTAAAATTAGCTTCTGCCAACCTTCCGTATACATAAGTGTCTGCTTCTCCTTTTTCAACTAGCTTATTGTAGGCGTTTATTGCATCTACATATTGTAACTTCTTAAATAAATTATCTGCTTTTTCTGTGTTTTTGTTTTGTGCTATTCCGCTAAAACCAACTAATAATAAAGCTATGATGGTGATTTTTATATTCTTCATCTGATGTTTTCTTTAGATTTATACTCTGTTACTTTTGTTGATTAAAAATAACGTGGTGAACGTGATACTTTACTTGGGATATTAATATCAAAATTGATAAATATCTCGTGAGATGAACTCGTTACAATGTTTAAATCTGATTTAATCGCATCGTAAGCATATCCTATTCTTAAACTTGGTGATACCATAAAATTAATCATTCCACTAAAAGAATCATCTAACCTATATCCTGCTCCAATTTCTACTAAATCATACATAAATAAATTCAAATTAACATCAAAACTTAATGGCGCATCAAACGCAAATTTTGCCATAGTATGTGGTTTCAACTTAAAATTTTCTGACAAATCAAAAACGTATCCTGCTGCTCCAAATAAATGTTTAGTTTCACTCCCTATTTTAGTTCCATTAACATCTAAATGCACAGAGCTTAAAATATTTGGCATAGAAGCTGAAATGTAATATTTGTTTGGTTTATAAAAATAAACTCCTGCTCCAATGTTTGGTGTAACTTCATCTACATTTTGAGAGAAAAAAATATCACCTGAATCTACAACATCTAAACCTTGTAAACCTATTTTATGAAATGTTGCTCCTGCTTTTAATCCAAATGCTAATTTTGTTGACTCGCTTGTAGGTATTGTATATGAAAAATCTACATAAGCATTTGTTTCTTCTACTGGCCCTATTTCATCGCTAATAAATGATAATCCTAAACCTACACGTTCTCCAACTGGAGAATGTATAGACAAAGTTCCTGTGCTTGGCGCACCTTCTAGTCCAACCCATTGGCTTCTATACAATGCACCAATAGAAGTTGTTCCTGTAGATCCAGCATAGGCAGGATTCACAATATTCATATTGTACATATATTGTGTGTATTGGGGATCTTGTTGCGCTTGTACTGCCAATCCTGCCAATAATAAAATGATAACTAATTGTAGTTTTTTCATCTGTGTTAGTTGTATTTATTCTTTTGTTTTATTTATCCTATCTATTGATATAAACCCATGAAGCTTTATTGTTCCCATCTTTATACTTAACTATAAAGTAATAAGTACCAACAGGTAAATCATCTCCATTTTTAGATTGTCCATACCATTGATTAGTATAACCATCATTTTTAATATAAACTTGAGCTCCATTTCTATTAAAAATCTCTATTGACTGGACATCAAAACTAGATAGGTCAAAATTATCATTTAAACCATCGTTATTAGGAGAAATACCTTGTGGAAAAACACAATTAACTAATTCTACAACTGTAATTGCTTCTATTGAAGAACAACTAGTTGTTAAATTAGTAACTTCAATTTCATAATTACCTGCTTCTAAAACTGTTGATAAATCTAAACCTGATTGACCAATAACCTCTGAACCTTCAAAATACCATTTTATATCTACTTCAGACAAATTATAATTGTCAGCAATTGCAGTAATTGTAATTGGATTGGTAGCATTTGGACAAACTTCATAAGATTGAGATAAGTTAAATGAACTTGTAGGAGTTATAAAACTAGAAACATCAAATTGTGTTATTGAAAAACATCCAGTAATATTATCTTCACCTCTAACGTAAATTGTTTCCGCGGTAGTTGTTTGGTAATTTGTAGGTAATGCAATTGGAGAAGTTTCAGTCTCTGCATTTGATAATGAATTATAATACGTTAATGTAATACCTGTTAAAGATCCTAAAATTTCTACTTCTAATATAGTTAAATCAAAATCTAAGATATTACCTACACTACAAACTTGTAGTCCATTTATTGGTGTCTGTAAATTAACTGCTCCAAAAACAGTAAATGTCTGAGCTGTAGTTGAACCACAAATATCTGTTGGGTTAACTGCGTATTCTATAGTATAAGATGTTCCAGGAACTGCATTTGTTACTTCACCAGTTAAAGAGTCTATTACAGCTCCATCTGTTGGCACAGGATTAAAAGCAAAAGAGCCACCAGTATCTCCATCTATAACAGCTGTTGCTCCATCACAATTTGGTGTAATAGTAAAACTAGAATCATCACTAATTAATGGGTCTGGCACTACATTTACAGTATCTGTAATTGTAACATCTCCTCCAGTACATTGAGAATATGTAATAGAGGCTGTATAAGTTGTAGCTTCCGTTGGGTTAACAGTTATAGTTTCTGTATTACCAATAAAAATTCCATTATCATACCACTCAAAAACATAATCTGGAGTCGTACTTACACCTGGTGAAAAACGGTAAGACTCTGGAGAACTGGGATCTACGTCCCAAACACCAGTGTTTCTACCTGGAGGTGTAAATGCTATATCAGATGCTGGGTTTTGAACACCAATTACTGCTCTACCGCCATTCCATCCTGGGCATGAAGGTTTTTCAAAAACATTTATATCTATATTATTTGAGCTTTCATATAAGATAATCTGCATTGTCGATTTTAAATCATTACAGCTAAATTGACACACCTCAGAAAAATTAATTAAAAATTGTCTGCTAGGAGCAGATCCAAGTACAGAATAATTAACATCTCCACAAACAGAAGGATCAATATCATGAAGGCCTGCAAAAATATTTGGTTCTGACAAGGCATTATCGGTATTATTAGGTAAAGGATCAGAGAAACCCCAATCATTAGAATCTCCAGCTAAACTTACATCAAATGATGCAACACCATTAGAACCAATTACTATTTGGTTATATACGCCGCCAAAAAAACAAAAATCGAATTCTAAATCAACTACATCAGACCAAGTATCATCAATATCTAAACTAGTTGGTGTTCCTCCTGTAGTTGGAGGTGTTGGACAGCTTGATAAAGCATTAATTTCATAAACATTAAAATCTTGACCCGTTACTTGAAAAGAAGCAGTCAAATCAACTGAATTATTATTACAATCGAAAGTTGCATCTGGACCAGCAAATATCATAGAGCATTCATTTGGAGGTATAGGGCAAGTGGATTTCAGCACGTCACTTGTTACTATACAGTTAATATCGTCTGTACTTATCTCTATTACTACATCCAAATCAAAAGCATATGGCCCAAAATTGAAGAATCCTGGAGCAGTAGGTAATTGTCCTGGATTTCCTTGATTATCTACGATTTGTATAAAAGAAGCAGTACCTATATCTGTTAAATCAACTTCGACATAAAAAACTGGTGCGTCTGGGTTTGAACAATCATCGACAGATGTAAATATAGCAATTGGTGGCTGACATGTTAAACAATTGACAGAAACTTCTATTTCTGTTTCACTACCTGAATCACAAGAAACTGAACCATCAGAATCAAAAGTAAAAGAAATTGAGTCTCCTGAAGAAGTAAATGATAGTCCTGATAAATCTCCATCTAATAGACCTGACAAATCTGCTCCATCAGAATCATTAATAATTATGGTATCCCATCCAGCCTCTACTGAACCAGCATTAAAGACTAATTGAAGTGGAAATCCTGTATCAGAAGTAAAAGTTACAGTTTCAGTACTATTACTTGTGTAAC
Source organism: Mesoflavibacter sp. (assembly GCA_034110465.1). GTDB lineage: Bacteria > Bacteroidota > Bacteroidia > Flavobacteriales > Flavobacteriaceae > Aurantibacter. The sequence goes on along the minus strand of JAWUZD010000009.1, from coordinate 274,287 downwards.
AATAATTAAAAACTTGTGTGCCAGCACTACAATCAACATTAAAATTTGTTTGCGAAAAACCACTAATTATTCCTAAAAAGAGTACGCACAAAAATGTGAAATTTTTCATTTTTTTATAATTGTGTTAAATTTAATTTAACTAAAATAATATTATTTAAAGTTTAAGCTAATGTTTTAATATCATAATAGATAAAATGTCTTTTTTAAACGATTAAAAGCGAAATTAATGATATCACTCAACAAACTAGATGCTTTTAAGAAACAAAAAACCCAAGAGAAGCGCTATTATTGGCAAACAAAAAACCAATATATTGTTTTGTTCTATTTTTTTGCTTTTGTTGTATTTAGCATTCATCACTTTCCTGGATTGGCCGCTATAACCCATCCAATTTGAAAAATGAATAACCGCAGCTATAATAACAAAAAAAGTTATTACTTTAGACTTAGACATAATATCTAAATTCATTTGATTTGAAAAGGCTGCAATAAATGAACCTGCTAAAAACACTAAACTTATTTGTAATATAGAAATATAAATTAGAGCAATGCTATTAGCCTTGAGTTTATATTTTGGTTTGTATTTATTAAATACAAAAAGATATAATTGATTGAAAATTGTCATAGGCTAAAAATAAAAAACCCGCTAGAATAAACTAGCGGGTTTTTAAAATTATTTTATTTTTTAGTTACCTGTTATAACTACATTATCTAAATGATATCTAGTTGTAGCACTAGGGTCTGAACCAGCATAAACAAATGCAAAGTTTACAGAACCATCCAAACAAGATATGTTTATTGGATCAATAGTTTCAAAACCTCCAAAACCACTTGAAGGACCAGCTTGAATATTTGCATCTAATTGCGTCCATGTTGCAGTAGTAACATCTCCTGAAAAATCAGTTGATGCATAGACAGAAAGTATAATTCCATTAGCAAAGGCAGCTTCTAAATCAAAACTTAATTCTTCTCCTGTTGTAGTATCCATATCAACATCTGGAGTTACTAACCAAACTTCCGCAGCACTTTGACCTGAACTGAAAGCTGAAATCCTAGAGTAGTTGTTACCACTAAAAGAACTTATAAACCAATCTACACTTCCACCATCTACATTTGTCATTGTCCAACCTTCAGCTGTATAACCACCAAATCCTTCAAAGTTTTCAGAATAAAGAGTTGATCCACCACCACTTACTCCAGTACATTCTAATACAACTGGATCACATCTATTTGGATCGCTAAAATCAATATCAGCAACAGTATTTATTACTAACACACTAAAATCATCACCAAAATCTCTTGTATATACTCCAGAAATAGTTCCTTTTCCAGACGGCAATTGTGCGCCATTAAAATCTGCAAACGTACTTGTTTGTAACAATAATGATGCATTAGTATCACAATTAGTTATTGTTCTAAACCCATCAAACTCATCTGTAGCTTCTCCAGCATAAGTTAAGTCTTTTTGTGCTTTCACTATTTGAGAATTACTTAATTGGATGTATGTACTTTCGTCTAAATCCGTTAAATCCTCAATTGCAACCATTTTAGGTTCCATAACAGCTGTTTCTGGGTCTCTTACTATAAAACTAGAAACTAATGACTCTTCAATTTGAACCAAACTATTTCCTTCTGATTTACCTAAAACATAAACACCATTATCTTCAGATATAGCTAAACCGTTTAATTTAATATAAACCTTACGACCAAAATTATAAACACCACCTAAATCGCTAGCGTTTATTTCTATTTTCAAACCTCTTCTCACATCACCTGAAGGATCAGTTCCATCTACAGAATTTTGAATCACAATTTCTTCGTAAAAGTTACCAGATCCATCATCTGAAACTACATAACCTACAGCATAAAGTGGCCCATCGTTTTCAACAGAAAACACACCTACTTGTTCTCCATTTACAACCGCTGTATTGTAACGCGCAATTATATTAGAGAATGATGTTTCTAAACCTAGAGAAGATACATCTACGGGTGCAATAGTTAAGTTTGGTGTTGTGTAATCGTCGTCCTCAACACATGAGTTTATGAATAGCATAGAAACAATTCCGAATCCAAGTGCTAAAATTTTGTTTGTTTTAATCATAATGCTTTTTTTTAAAATTTCCTAAAAGGGTAAACCTCTTTAAAAAACCGTTTATAAATATAGTTTTTCTTTTTTGTTATTTAAAATCTTACGTAGCAATTTAAAAAATAATTCGCTCCTCTACCAAAGAAATACTTTGGAGCAAATACTCTTGATGGCGTAGAATTATCTTCTAGTAAATCAGTATATGTTGACTTTCTACCTTGTTCAAAACCACCAGTTTTATATTGCTGATCTAATACATTCCCAACACTTGCAAAAAAGCCAATGTATTTATCTCCAACTTTCCAAGATTTACCACCAACTAAATTGATTACCATATAATCTTCAATTTGTTCTTGACGTAACAATTCTCTAGCAATATCAGCATCATAATCGCTATATGTAACACCATCTATTGGGTCTTGAGTAAAATACTCTGAACGCGCTAAAGGACTAATGTCTACATAAGTATTAGCAAAAAAGTTTGCCGTTGCTCCAAACCACCAATATTTAGGATCTCTATATTCGAAACCTACAGAATAAGCTCTTTGTGGTCCACCAGCGACTTTATAATCCTTAATAGAAGTTTTGTAAATTTCATTTACAGCACCTGCTGCATTTGCTCTATCATTAAAATCTTCTGAAGTTGATGTTAAGTAAACAAATGGATTATTATCATAAGTATATTGTCCAACAGAAGCCGCTCCTTTTAATTTAATAGTTGGAGTAACTTGTGCTTCTATACCTAATTCTGCACCAATATGTCTTTTATCTACTCCTGCAAGTGTTTCTTGAATAAAACCTGCTGCAGAAGAACTTTGTGTAAAGAAAAACGATACTTCGTTAGCATCTTCTATTTTTGTATAAAAACCTGTTAAACGCGCTTTAACAATTGAAGATCTGAAAATGTAACTAGCATCAAAAGATTTAATTTTTTCTTCTGTTAACCCCACACCTTCAAAATTCTCACCTCTAGTTACGCCAACATAATCTTGGCTCTCTCTAGAGTTTGTGTATGTATTTCTAAGGTTTGGTGCTTGTGCCACATAACCTCCATTAACATCAAACAAATGTTTTCCAGATATTTTGTAAGTAAATCCTGCTTTAGCACCAAATCCAGTAAAATCTAATTTTTTTCCTTTTCCAGATGAGTTATCCAAAGTTCCAGTTACTGAACCAGTTACGTCATCAACAATATCAAATTGCTGATTTCCATTTTTATATAAACCTTCTCTTTGGTATTGCGTTTTAGTTATATTACCCGCAACAAAAAAGTCGAATTTATTATACTTAAATTGTGCTTGTGCAAAACCACCAATCTCTTCAGCGTATAAATTAAAGTTATATCTAAACTTATCGCCTTCATTTGCTATTTGACCTGGATTAAGTAAATCAAAATCTACTTGACTAAATGCATCCACATTAGATACACCAACATTGCTACCTAATAAGTCTATAACCTCTGCAAAATTCTCAGATTTTAATTTTCTATAATTAAGTCCAGCATTTAAAAGTATGTTTTCATTAATTTCTGTTGAAAAAACTGAGTTAAAAGATAATGTTTTGTCATCTACTCTATCTTCATATAATAAATATGCGGCAGATGCATTTCCATTAGGATCGTTATTATCATTAATGTTTGCTTGAAAAATATCGTTCCAATTAATCTGACCGTTATTAATAAACTCTTGTTCTGCTAAATAAGCAGCAGCATAATTTGGTCCATCATCATCAATTTGTGATAAATGATAACTTGGTAAATTTTGGTAATATGCTGGACTTGCATTAGCTCCTCCTGGAAAATCTAAACGACTACTTCCACGCTTACCAAATTGATAACCAACTGTAGTATTTAAACTCGTTTTAGAATTAATATCCCAATAATGACTTAATTGCAAAATAGGTTCTTCAACTTCATTAATTCTTGAGTTTTTCTTTTCGCCATTTAAATAACCCCAAAACTCGTTATACTTAATACCTTTTAAATCTACAACTTCTTGAGTATTTGATGAAGTTCTACCTCTTCTATTAGGCGCGTAGATTGATGTGAAATTAAGACTATGCTTATCGTTAATTTTTTTCTCTATAGCAGCAAAAAATGAATTCGCATCATATAAAGTAGCGTCTTGAAAACCTTCGTCTCCCCAACGTCTTCCTGCCATAATAGTATATGCCCAACCATCGTCCATTAATCCAGAAGAATACTTAGCCATTAACCTATTTGAATAACTTCTATTAGAAGAAGAATATGTTACTTGTCCACCTTCTCTATATTTTGAAGCCCTTGTTGAAATATTTGTAGATCCTAAAACACCACCAAAAGTATAAGCTGAAGGATGAAGGTTTGTTGCTAATTCTTGATTACGAACCACATCATTTAATCCTCCCCAATTTCCCCATTGCGGTCTTCCTGTGTCAAACTTATTCATTTCTATACCGTTAATCATAACAGTTGCATTGTCAGAATCTAATCCTCTTACTCTAAAGAAAGAAGAACTAAATTCAAAAGCGGCAGTTCTTTGAAATACATCCATTGAAGAAGATAATAAACCAGAGATATTGTCTGATCCGTTGTCATCATCATTTAACTCTTCCTCAGAAAGAGTTACAGTAAATAAATCTTGTTGAGAACTTACATCAACATCTAAAGACATATCTGTAATGTCTAAGGTTTTACCTTCGTTAACAATAATTGGATAACGCTTAGAAAGATACCCGTTTTTAGAAATAGATAACATTTGCTCACCTAATTCTGGTGCTGGAGTAAAAATAAACTCACCTAAACCATTTGTTTTAGTTTCTTGTTGAGTTTCTTCAATTTTTACGGTTACGTCTTGAAGTGGTTCTCCTGTAACTGCATCTACAACACTACCTTTTACAATAGTTTGTTGAGCTAACGCTACAGACATTGAGAATATTCCAAACAAAAACGTTGTTAGAATTTTTTTCATTTTTTTTAAAAGAATTAAATTTTAATAAATTAATTAATTCGGCTTTAAGTTTCAATTCAGAAATAAATCGATACTAAAGCACTGCAAATTTACATTATTTATAATAAATAACTACTTTTGGCAAAGAATTTGTAAATAACATAACTTTAACATAACACTTTTTTTATATGAAATACTTATTAAAAATTTCCTTAATCCTTAGTATTGCTGCGGTCTTTACTATGCACGCACAGGAAAAAAAGAAATTCAAATTGCATACAATTGCGTTTTATAATCTTGAAAACTTATTTGACACGATAAATGATCCTGAAAAAAATGATGAAGCTAGCCCGATGATGGAGTTAAATACAAATCGTTCAGAGATTTATAAGAAAAAAGTACACAATATGGCTCGTGTTTTATCAGATATTGGTAGAGACAAGTCTAATAATACACCGGCAGTAATTGGTGTAGTAGAAATTGAAAATGTAGAAGTACTTGAAGATGTTGTTAATGATTCTTTACTTTTGAACAATGATTATGGTATTATTCATTATGATTCTCCAGACCGAAGAGGAATTGATGTAGGTTTATTATACCAAAAACGATTATTTCAGCCAACATCTCATAGCACACATACCTTAATGCTATTTGATGACCAAACAAGAGAACGCATTTACACTCGTGATCAATTATTAGTTACAGGTAAATTAGATGGAGAAGAAATGCATTTTATTGTTAATCACTGGCCTTCTAGACGTGGAGGAGAAGCAAGAAGTAGGTCAAAAAGAGTTGCGGCAGCAAAACTAAATAAACATTTAATAGATTCTTTACAAGCTATAAATCCTTATGCTAAAATTATTACTATGGGAGATTTAAACGACAACCCTAATAATGCTAGTGTTAAAGATGTTTTAAAAGCTCAACGTAAAATTAAAGATGTAAAATTTAAAGGTATTTACAACCCAATGATAGATTTCTTTAAAAAAGGTCTTGGTTCAAATGCATATAGAGATAGCTGGAGTTTATTTGATCAAATTATGTTAACACAACCTTTTATAGAAAAAGATTACAAATCTTTTCAATTTTATAAAGCTGGAATTTTCAACAAAAACTACTTAGTTAATAAAAAAGGACGTTATAAAGGTTATCCTTTTCGTAGCTTTGCTGATGGTGGATTTACAGACGGATTCTCAGATCACTTTCCTGTCTATGTACATTTAATAAAAGAAGTAGAATAATATTTTACACCAATTTATATATAAAAAGACTATCATTTAAATGATAGTCTTTTTTTATTTTAGCATTGTTTCAAATTAGTGTTTAATATATTTGTATTACAATACAATTATGCAACACTTAGATAAAAAATCTTTAGACAAATTAAACCAACGGATTTCAGACCACAGTTTGAGAAGCCTTGGACAAACGTCACATTTAATAGATTTTTCTTCTAACGATTATATTGGTTTCTCCCAAAACACAACCATCTATAATAACACCTTAAAATTATTAGAAGCTAAAAATTTTAAAATTAATGGTGCTACAGGTTCTAGATTAATTTCTGGTAATCACGAATTATATAATTTAACCGAAGATTATATTGCCAAATTTCATTATGTAGAAAAAACTTTAATTTATAATTCTGGATACAGTGCTAATATTGGATTAATTGCTTCAATTTGTCAGCGAAATGATCTTATTTATTATGATGAATTTTGCCACGCATCTATTAGAGAAGCTATTTTATTATCTAACGCAAAAGCGTTTAAATTTAAGCATAACTCAATAGATGATTTAAAGGAAAAACTATCGAAATCAGATAAAAATTCAACTATATATATTATAACCGAATCTGTTTTCTCAATGGATGGCGATTCGCCAAATATTGAAAAACTAATTCAAGTATCTAAACAACATAACACTCGATTAATAATAGACGAAGCTCACGCTTTTGGCGTATTTGGAACTAAAGGTTGTGGATTAATAAATAGTAAAAATTCAGAACATATTTTTGCAAGAATTATAACTTTTGGAAAAGCATTAGGTTGTCACGGCGCAGCAATTTTAGGTAGTACCGATTTAATTAATTACTTAGTAAATTTTTCAAAATCTTTAATTTACACTACCGCATTGCCACCACATTCTATAGCTACAGTTTACGTAGCTTATCAGGAATTAGAAATCACAAAAGCTATTAATCAGCTTAAAAATAATATTTCCTTTTTTAATTCTGAAAAAGAACGTTTCCAACTTCAAAAGCTATTTATAGAAAGTGATTCTGCAATTCAATGCCTTATTATAAAAGGAAATGATAATGTTAAAAAAGCGGCACAAAAACTTCAAGACAATGGTTTTAATGTCAAAGCAATTTTAAGTCCTACAGTTCCAAAAGACCAAGAAAGACTTCGTTTCTGTCTGCATTGTTATAATACAAATGAAGATATTACGGGTCTATTTCAACTTTTAAAAAATCTATTATAATTATGAGTAATACCTTTACAACAATTGCTCGTTTTAATTATTCAAGCGAAGCTCAAATTATAAAAGGTCGTTTAGAAGTAGATGGTATTACGGTTTATTTATCCGATGAATTTACTATAGATACAGATCCATTAGTTAGTCAAGCTATTGGTGGCGTAAAAATAAAAGTACCACAAGAACAAGCCGAAAAAGCAAAGTCTATTTTAAAAAGTATTTCTAAATATTCTTTAACAAATGAAGGAAAAACTATAAACTGTCCTAATTGTAATAGCGAAAACGTACAGTTATTTTCAACCATAAATAGTATTAAATCGCTTTTAGCCTTTTTAACAAGTATCCTTTTTGGACTATTACCATTTTACACAAAATACGAATACAAGTGCGAAGCTTGTAACACAAACTTTAATTTAGAATGAAAACTTATTTTATAACAGGAATTTCTACCGAAGTTGGTAAAACTGTTGCCTCTGCAATTATTGTAGAAGCATTAGAAGCAGACTATTGGAAACCCATACAATCTGGAGAATTAGATCATTGCGATACTAAAAAAGTAAAACAATTAATCTCTAATACAACTTCTGTTTTTCACGAAAACAGTTATGCTTTAAAGACGTCAATGAGTCCGCACGCATCTGCAGAAATTGATGGCGTTAAAATTGAGGCCTCAAAAATAAAACCACCTAAAACCAAAAACAATTTAGTTATTGAAGGCGCAGGCGGATTATTAGTTCCGTTAAATAACACAGAAACCATTTTAGATATTATTCCTAAAAAAGCTGACGTTATTGTAGTGTCGCGACATTATTTAGGAAGTATAAATCACACACTTTTAACGCTTAATTTATTAGAGCAAAAAGGTATTAAAACAAAACTTATATTTAGTGGAAACGAACATAAAACCACAGAAGATATTATTTTAAAAATGAGTAAAACGGAATATATTGGTCGCATAAACGAAGAACCTTATTTCGATAAGAATGTCATAAAAGAATACGCGGAAATATTTAAAGATAAATTGTAATGACACTAAAAGAACGCGACAAAAAACATATTTGGCATCCATTAACGCAGCACAAATTACATCCAGAAGCTATTGCTATAACCAAAGCTGAAAATTGTATTTTAACAGACGAAGATGGTAACACATACATAGATGCAATTGCATCTTGGTATACTTGTATGTACGGACATTGCAACGATTTTATTACCAGTCGTGTTTATCAGCAAATGCAGCAGTTAGATCAAGTTGTTTTTAGTGGATTTACACACGAACCTGCCGTAAAATTATCCGAAGCATTAATTGCTATTTTACCAGAAAATCAAGAGAAATTATTTTTTAACGATAATGGATCTTCATCTGTAGAAATTGGAATTAAAATGGCACTACAATATCATTTTAATAAAGGCGAAAAACGCAATACATTAATCGGTTTCGAAGATGGTTTTCATGGCGATACTTTTGGAGCTATGAGTGTTTCTGGATTGTCTGTTTACAATGGACCATTCGAAGATTTATTGTTAGACGTAAAACGTATTCCAACACCAAATGGCGAAAATCACGATACTATTTTAGCACAACTACAAACTATTGTTGCGCACAATAAAGTCGCTGGTTTTGTTTACGAACCTCTAGTTCAAGGTGCTGCAGCAATGAAAATGCACAATAAAGCAGGTTTAGAATTAATATTACAATTCTGTAAAAAAAACAATATAATTACGGTTGCAGACGAAGTTATGACTGGTTTTGGAAAAACAGGAACTTATTTTGCATCCGACCAATTAGAAACAAAACCAGACATAATGTGCCTAAGTAAAGCCCTAACTGCAGGCTTATTACCAATGGCAATTACAAGTTGTTCGCAACATATTTACGATGCCTTTTATAGCGACGATATTGAAAAAGGCTTATTTCACGGACATACATATTCTGGAAATCCGTTGGCTTGCACAGCAGCTTTAGCAGGTATAGAGTTGTTGACTTCAAAAGAAATTCAGACAAACATTTCAACCATAATAGCATCTCACAAAACATTTGGCGAACATATAAAATCGCATAGTAAAGTAGCTTCTGTTAGACAAACAGGAATTATTTTTGCTTTAGACCTAAATATAAAAATGGAACGCTACGGAAATCTACGCGATAAGTTATTTCAGTTTTTTATGAGTAAAGGTGTGTTTTTACGTCCGCTTGGCGCAACCATTTACATTTTAGCACCATATACTATTTCTAAAAAAGAACTAGAAAAAGTATACAGAACTATTGAAGAGTCGCTAGAGATTCTTTAATTTTGCAACTTAGAAAAGTTATGCAACAAACCCCAATTTCAATAACAGGATTAGCTTCGATTTCACCATTAGGTGATAATCGAGATACTATATTGGAAGCCTATTTAGACAACAATCATTATTTTACTAAAAAAAAGAACACTTGGGTTGCACAATTAAACAAAGAAAGTTTAGAGAAAATTGAATCTTTAAAATCCGAAAACACTAAATACAAGCCATTAGATAATTCGGTTTTATTCTCCATTTTAAGTTCAAGAAACGCTATTAAAGAAGCTAATTGGCCAGTAAATTCAAACTTTGGTGTAAACATTGGATCGTCGCGAGGTGCAACAGCATTATTCGAGAATCATCACGAAGCTTTTTTAAAAAACAATAAAGCCGAAACCTTAACATCTCCAACCACAACTTTAGGAAATATATCTTCTTGGGTTGCACACGATTTACAAACATCTGGACCAGAAATATCGCATTCCATAACCTGTTCTACCGCATTACATGCGTTATTAAATGGTGTGGTTTGGTTAAAGTCGGGTTTAGCTCATCAGTTTTTAATTGGCGGAACAGAAGCACCACTTACACCATTTACCATAGCACAAATGCAAGCTTTAAAAATTTATACGCAAGATACAGACACAAAATATCCGTGTAAAGCCTTAGATTTAAATAAGACCAAAAACAGTATGATTTTAAGCGAGGCTTCTGCAAGTTTATGCTTAGAATCTGGAATACTAAAAAACAGATTAGCACAAATAGTTGGAATTGGTTACGCTACAGAAATTTTACAACATCACGTATCGTTATCAAGCACTGGAGATTGTTTCAAGAAATCTATGCAAATGGCTTTAGATCAAGCTAACTTAGAAACTGTAGATGTAATTGTTGCACATACACCAGGAACCATAAAAGGCGACAAAGCAGAATATAATGCTATAAAAAACACGTTTAAGACACTTCCTTTTTTAACCAATAATAAATGGAAAATTGGACATAGTTTAGGTGCTTCAGGTGTGTTGAGTTTAGAAATGGCCATTTTAATGCTTCAGGAACAAACAGTTTTTAATTTACCTTTTTTCAATCAAAATCAACCAAAAAGTATTAACTCAATTATGGTTAACGCAGTTGGATTTGGAGGAAATGCAGTAAGTGTCATTATAAAAAAATAAATTTTTCAACTTAACAAAAGCCATATTTTGGCTATATTTCAACATAAAAACAAATCTATATTACTATTTTTGTTGAAAATAATTTAGCACAATGAGTGAAGTAAGACATAATTGGACCAAAGAAGAAATTCTTGCTATATATAATAAACCTATGATGGAGTTATTATATGAAGCAGCAACAATTCATAGACAACAACACGACCCAAATGTGGTACAAGTGTCTACTTTACTATCTATAAAAACTGGTGGTTGCTCTGAAGATTGTGGCTATTGCCCACAAGCAGCTCGTTACCATACAGATGTAGAAGGTAACGATTTAATGACTGTACAACAGGTAAAAGCACAAGCTTTACGTGCAAAATCTGGCGGAAGTTCTCGTGTTTGTATGGGAGCAGCTTGGAGAAACGTAAAAGATGGACCAGAATTTGACCAAGTTTTAGATATGGTAAGAACCATAAATAAACTAGATATGGAAGTATGCTGTACTTTAGGTATGGTAACAGAAAACCAAGCACAACGTTTAGCAGAAGCTGGTTTATACGCTTACAATCATAATTTAGATTCATCTGAAGAATATTATAAAGAAGTTATTTCTACAAGAGGTTATCAAGATCGTTTAGATACTATAGATAATGTTCGTAAAACCAACGTAACTGTTTGTTCTGGTGGAATTATTGGAATGGGAGAAAATATAGCTGATCGCGCTGGAATGTTAGTAGCATTATCTACGTTAAATCCACAACCGGAATCTACACCAATTAACGCATTAGTAGCAGTAGAAGGAACACCTTTAGAGGATCAAAAACCTGTAGAAATATGGGATATGATTAGAATGGTTGCTACAACACGTATAGTATTACCCGAAACTCAAGTACGTTTAAGTGCGGGAAGAACACAAATGAGTCGTGAAGGACAAGCTATGTGTTTCTTTGCTGGAGCAAATTCTATTTTTGCAGGAGATAAATTATTAACGACTCCAAATCCTGATGTAAATGAGGATATGAAAATGTTTGAAAAATTAGGAATGATTCCTCAAAAACCATTTACTAAAAAGGTACAACCACAAAGTGTTGATGCTGCAGATTCTAAATTTGAAGCCTTAGGTGAAAAACCTAAATGGACTAGACCAGATCACAAAATTGAACGTAACGAAGAAGCAAAACAAAAAGGTAAAGTTTTAAAATAAGCTTTTAAACACATATCAAAAGCAGCTATTAATTTACAAATAAATTAATAGCTGCTTTTTTGCATTTTAGTACATTTGTAATTGAAATAACTATTTTTTTGAGCCTAAATCTTGAACATATTCCTCGTGTAAAAACGATAACAAAGCAAGACTTTATTAAAACCTATTTTAAACCCCAAAAACCAGTGGTAATAGAACGTTTTATTGAAGACTGGCCTGCATATGCCAAATGGAATTTAGATTATATAAAAAAAGTTGCGGGAGATAAAACAGTTCCGCTCTACGACGATAGACCTGTACATCATAAAGATGGATTTAATCAACCACACGCAGAAATGAAAATGGCGGATTATATCGATTTACTTAAAAAAGAGCCTACAAAATTTAGAATTTTCCTTTGGAATGTTTTGAAAGAAGTTCCTATTCTTCAAAAAGACTATAAAATTCCTGATTTTGGTTTACGTTTAATGAAGAACTTACCAATGCTTTTTTTTGGAGGAAAAGAATCGCATACGTTTATGCACTTTGATATTGATTATGCGAATATCTTTCATTTTCATTTTGAAGGAAAAAAAGAGGTTATTTTATTTGATCAAAAACAAAACAAACATTTATACAAAATCCCTTTTTCTTTAATTACAAGGGAAGATATTGACTTTTCCAATCCAGATTTAAATAAATGGCCAAATTTAGCAAAAGCAAAAGGTTATAAAACAGAATTAAATCACGGAGAGACATTATATATGCCAGAAGGTTATTGGCATTACATGAAATATATTACACCTGGTTTTTCTATGAGTTTAAGAGCTTTATATAGAAGTCCCATAAATTTTACAAAAGCTATTTCTAATCTGTTTATTATGCGTAATTTTGACAACTTAATGCGAAAACTAATAGGCCAGAAATGGATAGATTGGAAAAACAAAAAAGCATTAACAAACTAATGTTTTTTGTTTTGTAAACTATGGAAATAATTCTTTTACTTTACTATAAACCATAGATGATTCCCAACCTCTATACAGAAGATAATCTGCTAATTTTTTGCGCTTTTTGTAGATATTTGATTCGGTTATTGTTTCTGATTTTTTAGATGCCAACTCATCAAATGTGTTATAATAATCTTCATCTGAAATTTGAGCTAGACCTTTTTTAATATTGTAAGCAGAAATTTGTTTAAATTTTAATTCCCGTGTAATACGTTGTTTTCCCCATTTCTTAATTCTAAATTTACCTCTAGCAAATGACTCTGCAAAACGGGTTTCGTCTAAAAATTCATAATCAATTAAATGCACCACAATAACATCTATTGCGGCTGGAATCATATTTAATTCGCGTAATTTAGAAACAACTTCTTTATGACAACGTTCTTGATAAGCACAATAATGCTCCAACTTGCGTTTAGCCTCTTCTAAAGTAAAAGATTTATAATCCTTAATTTGCATATCTATCAAAAGTAATAATAATCGACTAAAAGACATTGTTAATAACTATTTAATTATGAACAACTTGAAGCAAACTTAAAGTTGCTACTAAGCAATATATTATCCTTATATTTACAAGCTACTTTTTAAGTAAAACAAATATGAAATTAAAAATTACATTAATAATAATCTCAATTATAGCGTTTCAATTAACCAATGCACAATGTCTTACTGATGATTTTAATTCTGGCTACGGGAATTGGAATGATTCAGGAACCTATCAAAACACAACTGCAGGAGTTACTGGCAATGGAACTGGATTTAATACAAATGGTGATGAAATAATTACAAATGCAGTAGTTACCAACCCACAAAGTGTTTCAATTTGGCTAGCTAGTTCTTCTACAGGATCCAACAAAACATTTAGTATTCAATATAGCTTAACAGCAACCGGACCTTGGACTTCTGCTAGGGATATTCTAAACTCAGAAGTTACGACAACGCATCAAGAATTTACAGCAACATTGAATCTTACTGGAGATTATTATTTAAGATTAGCAATGACACAAAGATCTGGAGGATCATATTATTTAGATGATGTAACCGTAACTTGTGGTGCAATTACACCAGAACCAGAAATTAACATTACTGGTAACACGTTAGATATAGAAAATAATGACATTACACCTCAAACAGGAGATTTTACAGATTTCGGACAACAAGATGTCACTTCTGGATCTCAGGTTTATTCTTTTGTAATTGAAAACAATGGAACAGCGCCTTTACTTTTAAATGGCTCACCTATTATTGATATAATTGGCGCTAACCCTGGAGATTTTACAGTAACGCAACCAATTATTACAACTGTTGGAATTGGATTAAGTACATCTTTCGATATTACCTTTAATCCTTTAGCTATTGGAACAAGAAACGCAACAGTAAGTATAGACAATACAGATTCTGATGAATCTCCTTACCTATTTAATATTACTGGAGAAGGAACAACGCTTTGCGTTGCTCCAATAAATCAAGCTTCTAACCTGGTTTTTAATACTATTACTGGTTCTACTATAAGTGGAAGTTTTACTGCTACAACAGCAGATAATTATTTAGTAGTACAAAGTACATCATCAACTTTAAGTTCTACACCAATTAATGGAACAACTTACAATCCAGGTGATAGCTTAGGAGGAGGAACAGTAATACAAAGCGGTACAACAACTAGTTTTAACGCCACAGGATTAAGTTCTACAACTACTTATTATTATTTTGTATTTACTTATAACAACACAAATTGTGTAGGTGGAGATACGTATAATACGACTAATCCGCTTACAAATAACGAAACTACTTTAACTGGTCCTTGTTTAGCAGAAAGTTTTACCGGCACAACATTTCAACCTACAGGTTGGTTAGTTACTGGTGTCTCAAGAAGTACTGCTGTCACAGACTATAACTCTGCACCCGCAGCTTCTGTTTTTGATTCCAACAATGGAATTTTAACTACATCAGAAGTTGCTTATCCTACGAATCTAACTTTAAATCTAGGAAGAACAGGAAATGCAAGCGTAAAAACATTAAACATAAATATATCCACTACAAGCCAAACAGGACCTTTTACAACCGTTGAAGTTTTCAATCATAGTAATATTCCTTCTGGATCATACAATCAATACACTGTAGACTTATCTGCTTATACAACAAATGCTAATGTTTGGATTCAGTTTGAAAAAGTATCCTCAACCACTTCTCCATGGAGGCTAGACGATATTGAGGTTAATTGTGGTACAGCTTGTATTTCAACTCAAACCATTTCTAGTTTTGCTCCAATTTCTGGGCCAAGTGGAACTGAAATAACTATAAATGGAACTGGTTTTACCACAGGAACTACTGTCGATATTGGTTCAGAATCCGCAACAATAATATCTCAAACAGCGACCACTATTATTGCTGAAATCCCTTCAGGTGCATCAACAAATGTTATTACTTTAACAGAAAGCGGATGTGCCTTAAACAGTTCTAGCACATTTACCGTTTTAACAGAAAGTGGCTCATGTACAAGTGGACCAAGTTTTACCGATATATTTATTTCCGAAGTAACTGATGCTTCTTCTGGATCTCTAAGTTATATTGAAATATATAATGGAACTGGAGCTTCAATTGATTTAGCAGCAAACAATTATGCCTTAAGATTTAAAAACAATGGTGGTTTAGAAACCGATTTAGCACTTACAGGAGTTTTAAATAGTGGTGACTCCTTTATTTTTGCAACTAGTGTTGGAGCTGGATGTGCTGCTGTACCAGGTGCAGATGGGTCTTATGCTGACCAAACAGAAGTGTTTTCAGGTGTCAACAATAATGATTGTATAAGTTTATTAAAAAACACAATAATTATTGATGTTTGGGGAATCTGTGATGGTAGCGCATGGATTAATGCTTTAGGCTTAGGAGGAGAAGGATATGATTTTCAAAGAAAATCTACTGCTACAGCACCAAACACGACATTTAATTCTTCTGACTGGACAATTATAGACTACGATTCTTGTGATGATAATTATACAGACATAGAAACTTACGATGGCTCCTCAACATTTCCAAGTGTTACTCTACAGCCAGCAGATGTGAATACATGTTCTACCTCTGCAAATTTTTCTATAACAGCTACAGCAGGTAATTCTGGAACATTATCATACCAATGGTATTACAATGATGGTTCATCTTCTACTTGGACAATTGCAAACTCTACTAATTTACCATTAGTAACTGTAACTGGAGAAACATCTAACAACTTGCTATTAACTGGTTCAGTTTCTGCTTATTCAGGAGATCAGTTCTATTGTTTAGTAACCGAAGATGGAACGTGTTCTTCTGCTTCAGATGCTAGTCAATTAAAAAGTGATAGCACAACTTGGGATGGCTCTGTTTGGAACAATGGAGCTCCAACAAATAGTATTCTTGCCATTTTAGATGCAAATTACAATACGATGACCAATGGAAATATAATTGCTTGTAGCTTAGTAATTAATGCAGGCAATATACTAACAGTTGCCAACAATTATTATATTCAAATTACTAATGATATTGTAAACAATGGACAACTTATTGTAAATGATTTTGGTAGTGTTGTACAAATTGACGATGCTGGAACATATACAGATGCAGGAAGTAGTACTCCTGACCCAACTATTGTACAAAAAAGTACAGCACCAATATCAGCTTGGTATGAGTACACTTTTTGGAGTTCGCCAGTAAATTCAGTGACTTTATCCGAAGCTTTGCCTTTTTCTAGTATCTATAGACGTTTTTGGTTAAATGCACAAAATTTTCAAGATTCTTATTACGAAACTAATAACGACAACACACAAACAGCTGGTGCAGGAGTTGATAATGTAGATGACAATGCAAATGCATGGCAAACTGGAGCAAACGGAATGGTTATGGCTCCAGGAATGGGATTTATAGCAACTCTATCACCTGCATCTTTTGGATCACCAGGAACTTATCCTCATGAATTTAAAAGCGGCCTAAATACCGGAACCATAACAACGCCAGTTTACAGAAATGATACTGAATTAGCTGACAACAACTGGAATTTAGTAGGAAATCCTTACCCAAGTGCTATAAATGTAGATGCCTTTTTTACTGAAAACAGATTTGATTTAAACGCTTCAGGAAGAATTGAAGGTGCCATCTATATTTGGTCGCATTCTCTACCACCATCTGCCATAGTTAATGGGAATTATGCTTTAAATTTTGATGTTAACGATTACGCAACTATTAATGGCTCTGGAGCTACTGCTGGTGGAGATAATAATGGAGATAATGTTGTTGATGCATTAGATACACCAAATCGTTTTATTCCTTCTTGTCAAAGTTTCTTAGTTACTTACTCTAATACTCCAGCAAGTACAAGTGGAGCTGTAACTTTTAGAAACAGCATGAGAGAAACTGGGGATAATAATCAATTCTTTAAAAATAGTTCAGAAAGTATTCCAAATAAGTTCTGGTTAAATCTATCTAATGATTTTGGTTTATATAATCAGATTTTGGTTAGTTATGTTGATGGCGCTACTAATGAAAACGATGGAAGTTATTACGATGCTAAAAGACACAGTATTGTAATGGCAAGTATGGCTTTGTATTCTACGTCTAACGAGAATGAATTAGCTGATAAATTCGTAATTCAAGGTAGAAATCCAGAAACATTAAACATAGACGAAGTTATTAATCTTGGATATAGAAGCACAATAGATGCTCCAACTATTTATAAATTTTCTTTAGATAAATTTCAAGGTGATTTTTTAAACACAACAAACATCTACATAAAAGATAAATATACTAATCAGTTAATAAATTTAAAAGATGAAGATTATGCGTTTACATCTGAAACTGGGGAATTTACCGATAGATTTGAAATTGTTTTTAAATCCCCACTAGACGATACTATTGATACAATTATTGAAACTCCAGTAGGAAACCTAACTGTGTTCGAAACTGAAAACAATACCTTATCTGCGAATACTAATAGTGATTTAAACATAAAATCTATTACTATTTATGATACTCTAGGGAAATTACTATTTAATAAAGACAGTATTAATTCAACAAGTTTCAACATAAATATTAGCAATTTTAGTAGCGCAATGTACTTAGTACAGCTAAGATTAAGTAACAATGAAGTAATAACTAAAAAGATAATTAAAAAATAATGTAAAGTATTCCTTTAAACATTTACACTTATAAAAAAAGACACCTAAATACAGGTGTCTTTTTTTATGAGTACAACTACTTTTTTAATAAATTTTGTTTGATAAAACTTAAAAAATCTAGCAGTAAATTTAGAAGGAATTTATTCTTACAATGTATATTTTAATGCGACAATTAAGTTTCGTCCTGGAGCAGCAATTCCAGAAGAATAAGTCTTATAACGTTGATCTGAGATGTTTTCTAAACTAGTAGTTAAAGTTGTATTAGGGTTTATTTGATATTGAGTTGTAATATTAAACGTGTACCAAGAAGGCGCATAAGGATTGTTATTAGTGTCTAAAGCATAGATATAATCTTTATCTAATTCAGAATCGGCTAATTGATTATTAGACAACTCTCCATTAAAATTTACAAACGCATCTAATTTCAACTTCTTGTTTTCCCAAGTTAAATGAGAATTTCCAAAACTAGGCACAACATGTCTTGAAGGTGATTTTGTGTTATTTATTTCATCAAATCCACCAACTACATTATACTGTGTATTAAATTTTAAAGATTTAGAAAATTTCAAAAACGCACCAAATTCAAATCCATATATTTTAGATTTCGAGGCATTTTGAATAGACTGAACTTGACTTAAATCTCCATTATATATAATTTGTGTATTACCATTTAAACTACCATCTCTTCTTATCAAGGCATTATCCAGTAAAGTGTAATATGTAGCTATATCTAATTTAAAAGATTTGCTAAAATTTAAATTCATACCAAGTTCTCCATTATAAGCATATTCAGGCTTTAAATTGTTATTTGGAACCACAACAGAACCTGGCTCAGAATCAAAAACCTTACCCACATCATCAATATTTGGAGCTCTAAATGCAGTTGTGAAATTAGCTTTCCATTCTAAAAAACGACTTGTAACCCAACTGATACCTAAAGATCCTGTTAAAGCATTATGTGAATTATTTGCACTATTAAAAGGTAAATTTAAAAACACATTGTTTTCATCAAAATTTGCTTTAGAAATAATGTTATTGTAACGTAATCCAGATTGAAGCGTTATATTTTTTGAAGGCTTATATTTATAATTAAAGTAAGCTGCCATAGACTGCCAAGATGAATTATTTGGGTAACGTGTTACTATGGATTCCGCTACTCCGGTTTCAATATCTTTTTGAAAAGCTAAAGAACCAACCTTATTATAAACATATTCTAAACCATAATATAAGGTTGATTTCTTATTAAATATCTTTTCTAAATCAAAATTAAAAGAATATGCATTTACAATTTCTTCCCTTGTTGATCTAACTATACTTTGATAATCTCTATCGGTTCTACTTTCGTTAAAATTTTGATAAGCAATATTCAACTTCAAATTATCATAAAAAAGAGAACTCGATCTTTTATAATCTAGTTGAAAATTAGCCATAAACCATTTTTGTGGTCCATAAAACCATTCTGCAGATCTTAGTAAATCTTCATTATTGTATCTAATTAATCTATCGTACCTTGGAACATCTGAAGTTTTTGTGTAAAATAAACCTAAATTAAAGTCTAAATCATTTATAGGCTGATACAGAACTTTTTGCATAAAATTAACCTGACTGTATCCTGATTCTTTTTGAACAAGTGGATTCTGATTCTTAATGATTAAGTCTGTATTATTAGATGTTGTAATAAATTCAGGGCTTAAATAATTATCTGGTCCAAATTTACCCATTCGTAAATCATCAAATTTATTTAATGTAAAAGAACTTAAAAAAGCCCATTTTTTTGCACCTAAATTCAAATTGGTATGAATAGTTTGTTCTTGACTTGCTGTTGCATACCTAACTGTAGAACTAGAGTTTAAATGCAAACTATCTTGATGAGATAGTCTTGGTTTAATTGTATTGAAACTAACAACACCACCAATAGCATCACTACCATAAATAACAGTTCCTGCTCCTAAAGTTACTTCCGTGTTTTCTATAGTGAATGGATCTACAGAAATTACATTCTGAATATTACCACTCCTAAATATCGCGTTATTCATTCTTACACCATCTACTGTTAACAATAATCTATTAGTAGAAAAACCTCTAATTATAGGACTTCCGCCACCAAGTTGACTTTTTTGAACATAAACTTTTCCTGTTCCTTCTAAAGCATCTGCACTAGTTTGTGGATTTGAAAACCCAATAGTTTTGGCATCTATTCTAATAATACTTCTAGGAATGTCGATTTTATTTTCAGAAAATTTTGAAGCAGACAAAATAATTTCATCTAAATCTTGAAGGTTTGATATTAAAAAAACCTTATTATTTACAATGCTACTTTTAGTAATAATTTTCTCTAAATATGAAATGTGTTTTATTACAATAACATCTGAAGTTGAAAAATTAGATAAATCTACTACACCATCAATATTGGTTATTTTACTCACACTTTTATCTTCTGTAAAAAAAGCAACCCCAGATATTGGGGTTTCGAATTCGCTATCCAAAACAGTTACATTCTGGGCAAAGGAAGCTTTTGAAATTAGCAGGAATAAGAAAAAAATAAATCTATATATCATAATTAATTAAAAACATCATTTAAAACCTTTAATGATTTAGGTTTTCTAAAATCTAACAATTGAAATTCGTAATATTTTAAAATAGTATTTAAAAAAACTGTGCGCTGTTGTGCATTGATTTTTATCTTATCTAACTCATCAAAATTTATGCCTAAGAACTCCTTAAATAAACTTAAATTCTCTAATGAAATAGAACTTGATGTGTTATGTAATTGAAACTCGCCATCATTTAAATTAAAGTAGTTTAATTCTTGATTAGTATTATCTGGATAGAAACCTAAATACTTCGTTAAATTCATTAAAAACAATAAATGAAAATTTGCTAAATCAGTATTTAAATCTAACCACAACAAAGATGACTCTATATAGCTAAATAAGGTATCATTTTGTTCCTCTTCATTTAGTACTAATGCTAAAATTTCAGCTACAAATAGAGCTATTGCGCTTTTATAAATGTTTGTCTGTAAAGAGGTATATAAATGATGATTTTTACAATCTTTTAAATAATGAAGGTTTCTGTTTGGCTTGAAGTCTGTTTCTATCTCAAGCTGAGACAATAATTGAAAATACGCAATTTTTTTATTTTTTTTAGAACTTAGAATACCTTTTAATATATAGCTAACAACACCTTTTTGCTTAGTATAAGTTTTAACAATTAAATCGTTATCCTTAAATTTTATTTTGGATAGAACTATTGCGTTTAAGCTTAAAACCATCAACGAATTAGCATTATTTTAAGTACTTTAGTTTCAAACGTTGTTAAATCATTTAACAAAACAACATAGACTCCTGACGCTACGACTTTACCTGCTAAATTTTTACCATTCCACAATGCTGTTCCGCCATCTACTTCTAGATTAAAATTCTTAAATCTTCCGTTTCTTTTAGTTTCTGCCTCAGTTACCAAATTACCTTCAATATCGGTAATTTTGATATTCATATTATCCGTTAATCCAACAATCTTAACTTTTTCGTCTACAATATTAAAACCTGGTCTAACTGGATTAGGATATATATAAGCTTCTTCTAATGTTTCTTGAGGCTTAGATGTTTGAGAAGCAAAAGAAACTAATCCCTTTTCTGTTGCAATATAAACCCTTCCATTAGCATCATCAATTGCTACATCTAAAACATCGTTACTTGGTAAAGGAGAATTATCTTTAGTAAAATGATAAATTGTACGTTGACCATCTGAAGATAAGTAAAAGACTCCATTATCAAGAGACGAGATCCACTTATTATTAGACCCATCAACCTCTATATCTGAAATGTATTGATCAAATAACAACTCGCTAGCTTCTCCATTATCTAGAATTATAATTTCTTCTGCTATGGTGTTTCCATTTATAAATTCTTCTGGATTATATACAACCCGAAGTCCTTTTGATGTACCAAACCAAACCTGATTACTTTGATCGACTTTAACTGTTCTAACAGAATTTGATGGCATATTGTTTTCTGTACCAACAATGTTGTTAAATGTATTTTCTTCATTACCTTCTTTATAACTTATCAAACCATACCCATGAGACCCAATAAATAAATTACCAGAATTATCAAAAGCAATTTCTCCAAAACCTAAATTACTATTTGGTGGGCTAATAATATTGGCTAAAGAAATACCAGTCCATTCATTATTCTGAAATCTATTTAAGCTTTCATCTACTCTACCATCCATAACCCAATAAGCACCATCACTATCATAAGCTGATGCTAAGGCTAAATGAACCGTAGAAAAAAGAGGTGACAAAGTACTGTTTTGATTATTATACTTTTCAACAACTTCTACTCCTTCAATTTCTAATACACCAAACCAATAGGAGCTTAACATAATCCTATTAGAATTAAAAGGATTTATACTAATATAGCTTAAAAAATTTGGCTGAGAAACTTGTGCGTTTAAAGAATCATAAACAATATTTTTCCATTCCTCGTTTATTAAATGACTAATTCCTGCTCTTCTCTTTCCGCCACCAAAACTATAAGACAAAGAATGACCACCATGAGTTCCCCAAATATGTCCAGCTTGTGTTTCAATTTTAAAAAAACGATTTAATAGTGGAGATTCTGGATGTATTTTTTCAAAAAATTGAACATCCATTATGTTACTTTTTAAAACGCCATAACTTTCTTTTCCAGAACTAGAAATTGGTGAAGTTCCAATATAAACATCATTATCTTGAGAAGTAATGGACACAGAAAAAACAGTAGAGTTATAGTTTGACGACAAAAACTCTGCAGTTAAAAGAAAGTCTTCTGTATAAACCTTAACTCTTTGATTTGTTGCAACCGATAATTTATTGTTCAAAGTAGACAACTCGTTAACAGCTTCTGAATAAACTTCCTGAATAATTACTGATAAATCGTTTACTCTATAAACACTACTCACTGAAGACGCATAAAGATTTTGTCCAACAGTAATTATATTAGTCCAATTTCCTGCCACTCCATTTTGCCATTGAGTTTCATCAATTAAATTAGGATTAATAAGTTCTGCACGTTTAATATTATTTTCTGTTGCCGCATATATATATTCGTCAAAAATTGCAGTTTGATTTACAGCAATTTGAGTGTTTCCAGTTCCTAAGTAATAGGTATCACCGAACTCTTCTGATTCAATAAAAAAAACAGAAACGCCAAAATCTGCAGATATATAAATACGATCTTCCAGTAAATTAAAGTCATTAATTTGTTTTCTATCAGCAGAAATAGTTGGCTTATCTAAAATATCTACAACCGAAAATGTTGAATTATTTATTTCATCATAAATCTGAATTAAGCCTGTATCGTAACCAATATAAAGCTTGTTCTTTGAAGAAACATATTTAATTGTTGTTATATTATCCCCAGATAACCCTTGAATGGTAGATATTGTTGCTATTTGATTAGAGAACTTATCATACGAAAAGATAGCATTCTCTGCAGCTGCATAAACCTTTGTTTCAGATTGAGAAAATGCTTTTATGTCTAAATAAGAAAAATGCTGATTCCAACTATCCTCAAAATTTTGAGCATTTAAAGAAACACTTAGCAATAAAACTAAAATTACTATAAATTGCTTTTGTACAGCCATTTAAACGGATATTTATTGTTCTTTTATATTAACCAAAAATACTATTATTTATTGTACTTTTGGCTATATTTTAGGTTGAAACATGCTTTTTACAGACCCTATTTTTCTATTTATATTCCTTCCTGCGGTTTTGCTTTGCTACTATTTAGCTCCAAAAAAACTAAAAAACTTAGTTTTAATGCTTTTCAGCATTGGTTTTTATGCTTTTGGAGAACAAAAACTAGTTGTTTTAATACCACTTTCTGCTTTAATTGATTTTTTTAGTGGCTTTCTAATTTCTAAGAATTACAGAAAAACTGGACTTTACTTATCTTTAACTTTTAATTTATGCTTACTTGGGTATTTTAAATATTCTAATTTTATTTACAGTAATATTGGAGAAAACATTTCATTTCTTAATTTAGACTCTAATAAGTTTGCTTCTGTACTTTTACCAATTGGAATAAGTTTCTTTACTTTTCAAACAATGTCCTACACATTAGATGTTTATTTTGGAAAAATTAAAGCCTCAAGAAATTTTATTGACTTTTTAACTTACGTTACATTATTTCCGCAATTAATTGCTGGACCAATTGTTAGATATTCTGAAATTGCTTCAGCATTAAAAAAAAGAAAAACCACTATTAAACAATTTAGCTATGGAATAGAACGTTTTGTAATTGGTTTAGCGAAAAAGTTAGTTATCGCTAACAACTGTGCATATTTAGCAGATGGTGTTTTTAGCTTACCGCATCAAGAAAGCTCAATATTAATAGCAACAATTGGTATAATAGCCTACGGTTTTCAAATATATTTTGATTTTTCAGGCTATTCAGATATGGCAATTGGTTTAGGATATATGTTTGGATTTCAATTTCCGGAAAACTTTAACCATCCTTTTTCTTCCAGATCTATTCGGGAGTTTTGGCAAAGATGGCATATAACATTATCGAGTTGGTTTAAAGACTATTTATACATTCCTTTAGGTGGAAATAAGGCAAGTAAACATAGAACATATTTAAATTTATTAATTGTGTTCTTTATTACAGGATTATGGCATGGTGCTGAATGGACTTTTATATCATGGGGATTATTTCATGGTTTTTTTATTTTATTTGAAAAAATATACATCGGAAAATGGTTAGAAAAAAACTTAATAATAAGTCATATTTACACATTACTTATTGTTACGCTATCTTGGATTTTATTTAGAAGTAATACTATTACAGACTCTATAAATTATTTTAAAACATTAGTAAATTTCGAGTTAACCACAAATACCGAATTCTTAAGTTTTTATATGACAAAAGAAGTTGTCTTAGCACTTATTATAGCTTTATTCTTATGTATTCCGTATAAACTTAAAATAACTAACACCTATTTTAAACTCATCAAAATAGTATGCTTATTATTTATTTGTTATATCTATATAGCTTCAGGATCTTACAATCCATTTATATATTTTAGATTTTAATTATGAAAAAAAACGCTAACCTTTTCATTATTTTAGTTTTTATAATTGCATTAGTATTACCCAATGCATTAATGCTTTTGGATGAAAAATTATTAAAGGCTGATTTAAATATAAACTTAAATCAACCTTTAATTTCTATTGGTAAATTGAAAAATTTCTATTTAGAAAATTATGGAACAAAATCTGAATTAGTTAATAGTTATATTAAATTTAAAACTAACATTACTAAAGAAGATCCAATTCCATACAGAGTAATTAACGGAAAAAATGGTTGGCTTTTTTTAGGAAACTATTACAATAATGTTTTTAACAATTCTTTTGGGAATAATAAGTTAACAACTAAAAATTTTAATGCAATCAAAAATAATTTAATTGCGTGTAATACCTATTTAAAAACAAAAAATATTGATTTTTATACTTTAGTAGCTCCAGATAAAAATAAAATATACCAGGAATTTCTGCCTTTTCAATTAAAATCGAACCCTAGCAATATTGATTTATTAAACAAATTAATGCCTGAGAATTTTAAAATAATTGATTTAAAGAAAAGTCTTTTACAACATAAAAAAAATAATCAGCTTTATCTAAAAACTGATACACACTGGAATAGTTATGGTGCATTTTATGGATATAAAGAAATTTTAAAAAAAATTGATAAAAACAACAGTTATAATTCTTTTGATTTATTAGATTTTGACAGAGAAAGCAATTCAAATTTTCAAGGTGATTTATCTAAAATGATCAAATCACCCATTAAAGAGACTGATACCAAATTAAAATTTAAAAATAATCTTAACATTGAGGTTATAGCATACAGTTCATATTACCAACATTATAAAAACAGCAAAGGAAACGGAAAAATAATGATTTACAGAGACTCTTTTTCCAATGCTCTAATTCCATTTTTTAATGCTACTTTTAATGAAGTTATTTTAATTAAAAAACACAATCTAGATAAAAATTTAATTACTAGCTTTAAGCCAGACATTGTTTTATTTGAAATAATTGAAAGAAATCTATCTCTTTTTGAAAAAATAAAAACCCCTTAATATTAATAAATGCAACTTGCTTTAAATAGAATATGTTATTTACAGATCCTATATTTTT
Source organism: Mesoflavibacter sp. (assembly GCA_034110465.1). GTDB lineage: Bacteria > Bacteroidota > Bacteroidia > Flavobacteriales > Flavobacteriaceae > Aurantibacter. The sequence continues at coordinate 247,837 of JAWUZD010000009.1, read as the reverse complement.
ATATTTATTCTTACCAGCGGTTTTTTTCTGCTACTTTATAGTACCAAAAAAGGCTAAAAATCTCATTATATTATTTTTTAGTTTAGCTTTTTATACGTTTGGTGAAAAAGAACTTGTAATTTTATTGTTAATTTCTGCTATTATAGATTTTAGTTGCGGACTTATAATAACTAATGGTTTCAAAAAAACAGGTTTATACTTTTCCATCTGTTTTAATTTAACGCTACTATGTTATTTTAAATATTCAGACTTTGTATACAGTAATATAAGTAATACACTAAATTTTTTAAACCTAAACCCAAACGCTTACTCGTCTATAATTTTACCACTTGGTATTAGTTTCTTTACCTTTCAAACAATGTCTTATACAATAGATGTTTACTTTGGAAAAGTAAAAGCCACTAGAAACTTCCTTAACTTCCTAACATACGTTTCTTTTTTCCCACAATTAATTGCTGGACCAATTGTTAGGTATTCAGAGATTGAAAATCAATTAAAAAATAGATCTGTTAATAGTAGTATGTTCTACTTAGGTTTAGAGCGGTTTATTTTTGGGCTATCTAAAAAATTATTAATAGCAAATAATTGTGCTTTAATAGCAGACAGTATTTTCAATTTACCACAAAACGAAAGTTCTGCATTAATTGCTTGGGTTGGGATTATAGCATATTCACTTCAAATATATTTTGATTTTTCTGGCTATTCAGATATGGCTATTGGACTTGGAAAATTATTTGGTTTCAATTTTCCAGAAAATTTTAATTACCCATATATTTCAAAATCCATTAAAGAGTTTTGGCAACGTTGGCACATAACTTTATCGCTTTGGTTTAAAGATTATCTATATATACCTCTTGGAGGAAACAGAAAATCTAACTATAGAATTTATTTTAATTTGGTAATTGTTTTTTTAGCAACAGGTCTATGGCATGGCGCAAATTGGACGTTTATAATCTGGGGCTTATGGCATGGTTTTTTTTTAATACTAGAACGATTGTTTTTAATTAAAGAATTAGAAAAAGCACATAATAGTATTGCACATTTTTATTGCCTTTTTGTAGTTTTAATTGGTTGGATAATTTTTAGAAGTGACTCTATAACAGATGCCTATAATTATTCCATTAATCTATTTGATTTTACACAAACAACAAATTACGCATTCTTACTTTACTATTTAAATACAGAAACAACTATAGCTATTAGTTTAGGCGTCTGCTTTTCTATTCCAATATTTAGACAGAATTATGCTTTAGAAAAAGCAAAACCATTAATCATTGTTTTACTTTTTATTCTTTGTAGTTATTACATAGCCTCAGAAAGCTATAATCCATTTATTTATTTTAGATTTTAATTATGAAAACATATAAGAACGCAGCAACAATAATTATTATTCTATTATTAATTATCCCAAATATTTTCATTTTTATTACTTCAGAAAAACCTCAATTTAACATCAGTTTAAATAATCCTAAATCAACTCTTAAAGAAGTAAAAAAATATTACCATAAGAATTATGGCCTTAAAAATATACTTTTAAAAAATTATGTTCATTTTAAAACTAAAACACTTGAAGAACACACTCTACTAAATCAGGTTATAAAAGGAAAAAATGGATGGCTTTACCTTGGGAATAATTATAACAACAGTCTTAATAATGCTTTTGGAAATGATGCTTTTACAGCTCAAGAAAATAAAACTATAATTAATAACTTAAAAAATATAAAAACATATTTAGACACTAAAGATATACCGTTTTATTTTATAATTGCTCCAGACAAAAACCAAATCTACCCAGAATATTTACCATTTCAACTAGACAAAAAAGAAACTAAAGCCACTAAGCTTATTAAACAAATTAAAGATCAAACAACCATTAACTGTTTTAGTTTACATAACAGTTTAATGGCAAATAAACAGAATTCAGAGTTATATTACAAAACAGATTCTCATTGGAATTCTTATGGTGCATATGTTGGTTATACTGAAATAATGAAAGAAATAAATAGAAATAACACTTTCAAAATAGAAAGCATAGACGATTACATTATTACCAAAATGGCGAATTTTAATGGAGATTTATCAAGAATGCTGCTATCTGATAAAAAAGTAGATCAAATAACCTTTAAAAGAAAAAAAGAATTAGATATTGAAGTAATAAATTATAGTGTTCCTATAAAACATTATAAAAATTCAAAAGGAAAAGGTAAACTAATGATCTACAAAGATTCATTTACAAATGCATTAACGCCTTTTTTAAACAACACTTTTAACGAAGTAATGTATGTTAGAGATATTAATTTAAATACAAAATTAATTGAATCGTTTAAACCTGATATGATAATATTAGAAAAAATTGAACGTAACATTATAAACTTATCGCAAATAAAATCGCCTTTAAACTAAAAGTCTAAAGGCGATTTTTATTAAATTTAAATATCTAAGTACTAAACAACTCCTTGCGCTAACATAGCGTCTGCAACCTTAACAAAACCTGCAATATTTGCACCTTTTACGTAGTCTACAGAACCATCTTTAGCTTTACCATACTCAACACATGATGTATGAATATCGCTCATAATTTGCTTCAACTTAGCATCTACTTCTTCTCTAGTCCAGTTAAAACGCAAACTATTCTGACTCATTTCTAAACCAGATGTAGCAACACCACCAGCATTAGACGCTTTCCCAGGAGCAAACAATACTTTTGCATCTTGTAAAACCTCAATTGCTTCTGGAGTTGTTGGCATATTTGCACCTTCGGCAACAACTTTTACACCATTTTTAACTAAAGCTTTAGCTTCTTCACCATTCAGCTCATTCTGAGTTGCACATGGTAATGCTATATCACAAGCTTCATTCCATGGACGCTTTCCTTCAAAATATTTAGCAGAACTATACTTTTTTATATACTCGCTAATTCTTCCTCTTTTTACATTTTTTAGTTCCATTACAAATGCTAATTTTTCAGCATCAATACCAGATTCGTCTAAAATATACCCGCCAGAATCTGATAAAGTAATTACTTTAGCTCCTAATTCAGTCGCCTTTTCACAAGCATACTGTGCAACATTACCAGATCCAGAAATCACAACTGTTTTCCCTTCAAAAGAATCATTTTTAGTTGCTAACATATTTTTTGCAAAATATACAGAACCATATCCTGTAGCTTCTGGTCTAATTAAAGAACCTCCATAAGACAATCCTTTACCAGTTAAAACTCCAGTAAACTCATTTCTTAAACGCTTATATTGACCAAACATATACCCTATTTCTCTTCCACCAACACCAATATCTCCCGCAGGAACATCTGTATTAGCACCAATATGTCTAGATAATTCACTCATAAAAGATTGACAGAAGCGCATTACTTCGTTATCACTTTTCCCTTTAGGATTAAAATCGCTTCCACCTTTTCCTCCACCCATAGGTAAAGTTGTCAAAGAATTTTTAAATACTTGTTCAAATCCTAAAAACTTAAGAATACTTAAATTTACAGATGGATGAAAACGTAAACCACCTTTATATGGTCCAATAGCAGAGTTAAATTCTACTCTAAACGCTCTATTAACTTGAGTATTACCAGCATCATCAATCCATGGCACTCTAAAAATAATAGTACGCTCTGGCTCAACCATACGTTCTAATAACATTTTACCTTTATATTGAGGATTTTCTTCTATAAAAGGAATTACTGTTTCTGCAACCTCATGAACCGCTTGCATGAATTCTGGTTCATTCGCGTTTCTTTCTTTTACGCTATTGATAAAAGCTTCAATTTTATGTTCCATAAAAAAACTATTTATGTTATTACTGTTTTGATTAAAATTTAATAATACAAATATACATTATCTACAAAATTACACCTCTTATTTTAGATTTTTTGAATTAGATTTTTTTTTAAAGCTAAAAATGAGCAGATATATTAAGTTTTGTTTGTTTGCTTGGTGGGTTTTTATATATTTGTTAACTTATAAGTAGCCTCTAAATAACTAATTATGCTTAAATCTAAATATTTAATTACTGTTTTACTAACCTTTTTAGCTTTTCAGCTAGGGTTTTCTCAACTTGGATTCTCGCATGAAATTGGTGTTATTACTGGTCCAGTTGCTTTTCAATCTGATTTTGGTGAACGTAGAGATTTTGAAACTAATAGTGGTAACACAGGTTTTGGGATAGGTTTGGTACATTACATAAACTTTGCTTACAGAGCAGATTGTAATTGTTATACTGCAGATAATTATTTTAATGATCACTTTAAATTACGATCAGAAATTTCTTGGAATAAAACCAAATTAAATCATTTTGGCGAATGGGTAAAAGAATCACGTAACTCTATTGAAGCACAGAAACTGAGAGGACACGCAGGTGAAGCTACTAATTTAGATATTGGTATGCAATTAGAATATTTCCCTTTAAGTATTAGGGCATTTCAATCTTTTTCTCCAAAATTTGCCCCTTTTGTAAGTCTTGGTGCGCATTATGTATCTTATAACCCTGAAGTAAGCACTAGCTATGTGAGCACTAACCCATTTCTTCCTAATGATGTTGGAAACGTAGAGGATCCAAATAACTTTTATAAACATTGGGAACCAGGTTCTGTTTCTGCGGAATCAGGATCTACTTGGTCTGTTGTAGCAAGTGTTGGAACTCGTTATAAAATAAATGTATTAGCGGACATAATGATTGATCTAAGATGGCAATATTATTTTAGTGATGATGTAGATGGGTTAAACCATCAATTAGAATCTAACAAAAACAATGATTGGTTGGTTTGGTTAAACTTTGGTTACATTTACTATTTAGATTAAAAAAACACAACTATTAATATATTTAAAAGTACCGCAATACGGTACTTTTTTTATGACTTAGTTTTTCATTTATTTTAGTCAATTTCATCAATAAATTTTAGCCACAACGCTTCTATCTATAAAAAGATATAGCTTAAAACCATAACTAATTCATTACATTTCAAACACCATTAAAACTAACTACGCATAAAAAAAAGGAAATCAGATTTAAATCTGATTCCCTTTTTTTTATGCGTAGTTTATAACGTTAACTTGTCATTATTAATATGCACGTTCTTTATTTCCTTCAAAGAAATTAATAAAAGCTCTATTTACTACTCTGTTCCCTCCATTTGTTGGATAATTACCTGTAAAATACCAATCTCCTAAATCGTTTGGACAAGCTATATGTAGATTGCTAACTGGTTGAAAAATAATTTTAACCTCTGCCTTAACACTTTCGTGTGTTAATAATTCTGCGATTTTAGCAGATATTTGTTTGTCTGTAAATGGTGCATAAATTTCTTGCACATAATTAACGACTTCGGAATCTTTTAAATCTACTTGTGTTAAACATTTTTTGTAAACTTCTTCAACTAAACCAAATTTACCTGTATCTTTTAATAAAGCTAAAGCTGCCTGAAAAGCGACTAAACTTTCTAAGTTTGCCATATCTATACCATAACAATCGGGATATCTAATTTGTGGAGCAGAAGACACAACAACTATACTTTTGGGATGTAAACGATCCATCATTTTTATAATACTCATTTTAAGCGTAGTTCCACGTACAATACTATCGTCTATAATAACTAAGTTATCTGTTGGCTTTATAACACCATAAGTAACATCGTAAACGTGTGCAACTAAGTCATCTCTACTACTGTCTTCTGTAATAAAAGTTCTTAATTTAACATCTTTAATTGCTATCTTCTCAACTCTAGACCTTTCACTTAAAATATCTGTAACTTCTTGCTTAGACAACTTACCATTTCCTGCAATAATCTCTTGTGTTTTTCGCTCGTTTAGATATTCTTCTACAGATTCTATCATTCCAAAGAAAGACGTCTCCGCAGTATTTGGTATGTAAGAAAACACCGAATTTTTAGTGTCATAATCAATAGCGTCTAAAACTTCAGGCATTAATAGTTTTCCTAACATTTTACGCTCTTGATAAATTTCAGCATCACTTCCTCTAGAAAAATAAATACGTTCAAAAGAACAAGATTTACGCTCTAGTGGCTCTAAAATTCTTTCTATAGAGACTTCTCCAGATTTCTTTGTAATAATTGCACAACCAGGCTCTAATTCTTTTACTTGATCAAAATCTAAGTTAAAAACCGTTTGGATTACAGGTCTTTCTGATGCTACAACTACAACTTCATCATCTTTATAATAGTATGTTGGTCTAATTCCTGCTGGATCTCTTAAAACAAAAGAATCTCCGTGACCTAAAAGCCCAGCCATAGCATAACCACCATCCCAATTTTTTGCTGCTTTTTTAAGTATTTTTACTAAATTTATACGCTCTGCAATTAATGGTGATGATTCAATTTTATTATAACCTTCTTTTTTTAATTTCTTATAAATCTTAGTTACAGAAGCATCTAAAAAATGACCAATTTTTTCCATTATAGTAATGGTATCCGTATATTCTTTTGGATGTTGACCTAAATCAACTAAATTTCCAAATAAATCTTTAACATTAGTCATGTTAAAGTTACCTGCTAATATTAAATTACGATGCATCCAATTATTCTGACGCAAAAATGGATGTACACTTTCTACGCTGTTTTTTCCGAAAGTACCGTAACGCACGTGACCTAAAAACACCTCGCCTATATAAGGAATGTTCTTTTTTTGAGCTGCAACATCATCTGCATATTCTGGATGATTGGTTAACTCCTCATTAATACGTTCGTTAATTTGAGCAAAAATATCTTGAATAGGTTGCTGTGCTATAGATCTAACACGGCTAATATATCTTTCTCCTGGTTTTGTATCTAACTTAATACTTGCAAATCCAGCACCATCTTGACCACGATTGTGCTGTTTCTCCATTAACAAATACATTTTATTTACTCCATAAAAGGCACTTCCATACTTTTCTTTATAAAACTCTAAAGGTTTAAGTAGTCTAATTTGTGCAATTCCGCATTCGTGTTTTAAAGCATCACTCATGTTGTTCTAATTGTAAAAGTTCTGGTATTATTTAAATTTTATATAATAAAAAAGCGCTCAAAATTTTGAGCGCTTTTTGTTATTTCAATTCTATATCAAATTGTGTTAAGTCTTTAAATTGCTGAAGCCTAACCTTGACTTCTTCAGGTTTTAAATTAACCATACGTTCTGTTCCGAATTTCTCTACACAGAAAGATGCTAACGTAGATCCATAGATTACGGCATTTTTCATATTCTCAAAAGATATATTTCCGGACTTGGCTAAATAACCTGCAAATCCTCCTGCAAAAGTATCTCCTGCTCCTGTTGGATCAAAAACCTCTGCTAAAGGTAAAGCTGGTGCATAAAACATTTCATTATTATGAAACAGTAATGCGCCATGTTCTCCTTTTTTAATAACCACATACTTTGGTCCCATTTCGTGGATTTTCTTTGCGGCATTAACTAAAGAATACTCGCCAGATAATTGTCTTGCTTCTTCGTCGTTAATTGTAATAACATCTATTTTAGAAATTACGTTCTTTAAATCGTCTAAAGCAATATTCATCCAGAAATCCATAGTATCTAAAATAGTCAACTTAGGTTTGTTTGTCATTTGCTCTAAAACACCTAATTGTACTAATGGATGTAAATTTCCAAGCATTACAATTTCAGCATCTTTATAAGCTTCAGGAACTACTGGATTAAAAGTTTCAAGAACATTTAATTCTGTAACTAAAGTATCGCGAGAATTCATATCGTTATGATATTTTCCAGACCAGAAAAATGTTTTTCCATCTTTTACAATTTCTACGCCATCTATATTTACGTTTCTATCAGTAAGTAAATCTAAATATTCTTGTGGAAAATCTCCTCCAACTACAGAAACCGCTGCTGAATCTACATTAAATTGCGAAGCAGATAAACCAATATAGGTTGCTGCTCCTCCAAGAATTTTATCTGTTTTCCCAAAAGGCGTTTCAATTGCGTCAAAAGCCACAGTTCCAACAATAACTATTTTACTCATAATTCTGTTTTGAAATGAATTGCAAATTTACATAAATTTTTTAGGTTTGAAAGATTTGTATGTACATATCCAACAAGAATAAACTTCAAATTTACTTTCTTCCAAAATCTGCAGGAATTTCTCCCCAAGCTTTGGTTTCCCACTTTACAATAATAGTAGTGTATGTATTAGTTTTAAGCCAAGCTTCTGCGCGATCTACTAAATCAAAAACAGGTTTGTTTTTTTCGCTTCGTTCTAACTTCGTATTACATTTCTTTTTTCTAACCCAACTCATAGCTGTTCTAGAATCTGTATAAATTAAGCGTTCACTCTTGTGTTTTTTAAGAAAACTTAACCCATGAACTAAAGCTAAAAACTCACCTATATTATTTGTGCCTTGAGCAAAAGGACCTTGAATAAAAAGCTGCTGTTTACTTTTAGTATCTACGCCTCTATATTCCATAATTCCTGGATTTCCACTAGAAGCAGCATCTACCGAGATAGAATTATAGTTAGGCAATCCTATTTTTTTTAATTCTTCTGGAGTTAAATTGGTTTTAAAATTTTCTTTTTTCCCTACATAATCAAAGTAATTACCTTTAAAAGCTTCTTCTGCAATTTCTTTAGATGCAAATGATTTGTATTGCGCTCCACTAAAATCTTTAATGAGTTTTTTACACACGTTCCAAGATTCAAAAACACCTGTTTTGTGTCCTTGCCAAATTACGTAATACTTCTTTTTACTCTTACTCATTTATTTATACTTGAAAATCGAAATCTAATAAAACTAAGTATAATTTAGATTATTTTAATAACTTTTCTACCACTTTTGGAAAATGTTTCATCTCTAATTTATGAATTTTTGCAGCAACATCATCTGGAGTATCCGTATTTTCAACTTTACAAGTCGCTTGAAAAACAATAGCACCTTCATCATAATGTTCATTTACATAATGTATTGTAATTCCTGTTTCAATTTCTTTTTGATCTATAACAGCTTTGTGGACATTCATTCCATACATGCCTTTGCCGCCAAACTTTGGTAATAATGCAGGATGCAGATTAATTACGCTTTGAGGAAACTCTTTTAATATAGATTCTGGAAATTTCCATAAAAACCCAGCTAATATAATAAGGTCTGGTTTTTCGGACTTTAGCACATTAAGTATAACATCTGATTCTAAAAAAGCAGATTTATTAAACGACAACGCTGGTGTTTTAAATACTTTACAACGATCTAAGACTTTGGCATAAGGATTGTTAGTAACTACAAGAGTAACATTAGCATTTTCACTGTTTTGAAAAAACTTTATTAAATTTTCAGCGTTAGATCCACTTCCGGATGCAAAAATCACAATTCGTTTCATATACAGCCAATAGGTTAGGTTTACACAACAAAAAAAAGAATAATAATTACAATTTCGACGCAAAAATCCAATTATTTAAATAAAAAGAATTAAATTTAATTGCACATTTTCAAACTAAATGTGTGTTTTAAATGAAAGTTTTATATTTTTGCGACTTAATTAAAACTTAAAATTAAAAATTATGTCAGACATTGCATCAAGAGTTAAAGCGATAATCGTAGACAAATTAGGCGTAGACGAAAACGAAGTAGTAACTGAAGCAAGCTTCACTAACGACTTAGGAGCAGACTCATTAGATACTGTGGAATTAATTATGGAATTCGAAAAAGAATTCGATATCCAAATTCCAGACGACCAAGCTGAGAACATTTCTACAGTTGGTCAAGCTGTTTCTTATATTGAAGCTGCAAAATAATTAAACACATTTATGGAACTTAAGCGCGTAGTAGTAACAGGATTAGGAGCTCTAACACCTATTGGGAACACCAAAGACGAGTATTGGAATGCATTACTTGAAGGTAAAAGCGGCGCCGCACCTATTACATATTTTGACACTGAACATTTTAAGACAAAATTTGCTTGCGAACTTAAGAACTTTAACGCTACCGATTTTCTAGATAGAAAAGAAGCGCGTAAAATGGACAGGTTTACACAGTACGCAATGGTCGCATCCGATGAGGCTATTGCGGACTCTAAACTGGATTTAGACAAAGTAAACAAATTAAGAGTTGGTGTTATTTGGGGTGCTGGAATTGGTGGTTTAGAAACATTTCAAAATGAAATGATAAACTACTGTGAAGGAAATGGTACACCTAGATTCAATCCATTCTTTATCCCTAAAATGATAGCAGATATTGCTCCTGGAAACATTTCTATTAAGAATGGTTTTATGGGACCAAACTACACTACAGTTTCTGCTTGTGCATCTTCAGCTAACGCTATGATTGATGCTTTAAACTATATTAGATTAGGACATTGTGATGTTATTGTTACTGGCGGAAGTGAAGCTGCTGTAACTATAGCTGGTATGGGCGGATTTAACGCCATGCATGCTCTATCTACTAACAATGAAGATCCTACTGGTGCTTCTAAACCTTTTGATGCTAACCGAGATGGTTTTGTGTTAGGTGAAGGAGCTGGAGCTATTGTATTAGAAAGCTATGAACATGCTAAGGCAAGAGGCGCTAAAATTTATGCAGAATTAGTTGGTGGCGGATTATCTTCTGATGCTTACCATATGACAGCACCACATCCAGAAGGAATTGGTGTTATGGCTGTAATGCGTAATTGTTTAGAAAATGCTGGATTAAAACCAGAAGATGTAGACCATATAAATACTCATGGAACCTCTACACCTTTAGGAGATGTTGCTGAATTAAAAGCAATTACCGAAGTTTTTGGAGATCATGCCAAAAATATCAATATTAACTCAACTAAGTCAATGACAGGTCACTTATTAGGTGCTGCAGGAGCTATTGAGTCTATTGCTGCTATTTTAGCAATACAAAATGGTATTATACCGGCAACAATAAATCATAAAACTCAAGACGAGAATATTGATTCTAGTTTAAATTTAACGTTAAACACACCACAAAAAAGAGACATTAAAGTAGCTATGAGTAACACCTTTGGTTTTGGTGGTCATAATGCTTGTGTTGTTTTCAAGAAACTAGATTAATTTCGAATGTCTATCATTCGAAACATATTTAAATCCCAGTCATCTAAAAAAGACAGGCAATTCGTTGCATCTATAACCAAACTTATAGGATTTAAACCTAAAAAAATAAAACCCTACATAACTGCCTTTACACATCGCTCTTTAAATTTAAAGAACGAAAAAGGTCATTCTGTTAATTACGAACGTTTAGAATTTTTAGGAGATGCTATGTTAAGTGCTGTTATTGCAGATCATTTATATATAGAAGTTCCTAGCGGAGACGAAGGTTATTTAACTAAAATGCGCTCTAAAATTGTAAGTAGGGAACATTTAAATGAGCTAGGAGAAGCACTAAATTTAATAAACTTAATTAATAGCAAAATACCAAAAGCACAGTTTGGACGTAATATACACGGAAACTTATTTGAAGCTTTAGTTGGCGCTATCTTTTTAGATAGAGGCTACAAATCTTGCGAAAAATTCATCTACAAAACAATAATTATTCCACACGTAGACATTCCAAAATTAGAAGGTAAAGTTATTAGCTATAAGAGTTTACTTATAGAATGGTGTCAAAAAGAGAAAAAAACATTTACATATAATGTTTATGATGACACTGGCATTGATGAATTAAGACATTTTGCTGTAAAATTATTAATAAGCGAAAAAGTTGTTGCCAAAGCAAGAGCTACATCCAAAAAAAAGGCTGAAGAAAAGGCTTCAAAGCGTGCTTTTTTTGTACTTCAAAAAGAAATAGAAGCTTAATAGTTTTTTCAACATTAAGTATTTCATAATAAATTAAAGTTAAGAAATACGTCTCATCTGTAATAAAATCGTTTTAAATCATATATTTACAATTAATTAGAATAATATGGCGATTCTTAAATTAAGTTTAGATGATTTATTTGAAGATGAAGAATTTACACTGATTGCTATTCATTGTGTTTTAGAACAATACCGAATAGCGTATTTAATTAATAAGCATCTAAGAATAGTACTTAAAAGAGAACATATAGATGTAATAGATACAAAAGAGAACACAAATTATGCGTTGTTTGAATATCTTGATATAAATGCTGACGTCACTTATAATTTAGTATCCAATCATTGCAAGGTTTCAACAGAAAAACCAATCAATTCAACCAATTTATTTTCGGAAGAGAAAAACAATAACGAAACAACCTATTATTTAATTCCTGAACAAAAAAAAGTAACGTATTTTTTAAAAATAAACACGCTACTTACAAGTACAAAAACTCAGGTGATTTTAAATAAAATATTAGAAATCCCACAAGTTATTACCGCATACTATTTAAATGCAGAAAACTTAAAATCAAAAAATAATTTAATATTTCACTAATGTTAAAAAGTAAAAAAACTAAAATAGTTGCAACTTTAGGACCTGCAACAAGCGAAAAAAACGTACTAAAAGCAATGTGTGATGAAGGCGTTAACGTCTTTAGAATAAACTTTTCTCATGCAGATTACAAAGATGTAAAAGAACGTGTGAAAATGATTCGTGAATTAAACGATGAATTTGGTTATAACGTGTCTATTCTAGGCGATTTACAAGGTCCTAAATTACGTGTTGGCGTAATGAAAAACGAAGTTATAGTTAACGAAGGTGACGAAATTATTTTTGCTACTGGGAAACGTTTTGAAGGCACAAAAGAACGTGTCTATATGACTTATGATAAATTTCCTCAAGACGCTAAAAAAGGAGAGAAAATCTTATTAGACGATGGGAAATTACATTTCGAAGTGGTTTCATCTAACAAAAAAAATGAGGTTGTAGCTCGCGTTATTCAAGGTGGACCATTAAAATCTAAAAAAGGAGTAAACTTACCTAATACTAACATATCTCAGCCTGCATTAACAGAAAAAGATATTGACGATGCTATATTTGCTTGTGAAATTGGTGTAGATTGGATGGCATTATCGTTTGTACGTCATGCAGAAGACCTAATTCAATTACAAGAATTAATTAAAAAACATAGCGAACATAAAATTCCAATTATTGCTAAAATAGAAAAACCAGAAGCTGTTACAAACATAGATAAAATTGTAGCTTATTGCGATGGTTTAATGGTAGCTCGTGGAGATCTTGGTGTAGAAATTCCAGCAGAAGAAGTACCTTTAGTACAAAAACAATTAGTACTTAAAGCAAAACAAGCTCGTATTCCTGTAATTATTGCGACACAAATGATGGAAACAATGATTACCAGCTTAACGCCAACGCGTGCAGAGGTAAATGACGTTGCAAACTCTGTAATGGATGGTGCAGATGCGGTAATGCTTTCTGGAGAAACTAGTGTTGGAAAATATCCAGTACAAGTAATCCGACAAATGGCAAATATTATTCGTAGTGTAGAAGATTCGGACTTAATTAACGTACCTCATGATCCTCCAACTATTAGAACAAAGCGTTACATCACAAAATCTATTTGTTATCACGCCGCTTTAATGGCAAACGAAATTGATGCAGCAGGAATTTCAACACTAACAAATTCAGGTTATACTGCATTCCAAATTTCGGCTTGGAGACCAAAATCTCATATATTAGTATTTACATCTAACAAACGTATTTTAACACAATTAAGCTTACTTTGGGGCGTAAAAGCATTCTTTTACGACAAGTTTGTAAGTACAGATGAAACGATAGAAGATGTGAATAAAATGGCCACAGAATTAGGCTATTTAAAGAAAGGCGATATGCTAGTAAGCCTAGCAGCAATGCCAATACAAGAAAAAGGAATGGTAAACACATTAAGAGTTTCAGAAATATAATTTAGTATAGTATTATTCTGGTCTTGAACTTAATTCAGGAAACTCATTGCAATACAAAACGCTTCAATTATTTAGTTAATTGAAGCGTTTTGTAGTTTAAAATCAACTTTTTCAGATAAACAGTAGTAAAATTTGTAATTATTTTGTTTATTTAACTACTACTTAAATAAGTTGAATTTAAATATAAACCCAAATGTCTACAACAGCCCTCCATATAGAAAAAGAAGAAATTAAAAACTTAAGTTTTCCTAAAGAAGAGGTTTTAAAAACAAAATCAGAACAAGAAGATAGAGCTGTTATTTTAAAACGCGCCTTGTCTTTAGGTAATTTAGAGCAGGTAAAAGTTAAAATAGTATTCCAAGATAGTATTGGCCGTAAAAGTGTAGAAACTACCATTTGGGGTTTAACTACAACTGGCGTAATTTTAAAAGAATCTACTGTGATTCCTTTAAATAGAATCTTGATGGTTTCTGAAAAATAACAATTAAAACTTAAACTCTAACTGAACACTTATAGGTTTTTCAATCTTAGGTGTTTTTTTCTTTTCGGTATTTAGGTTGGATATAGAAATCCCTAATAGACGTACAGAATTACTCATTTTTTCTTGATACAATAAGTCTTTTGCAGTTTCAAGAATAATAGCATCATCGCTTATAAAATAGGGTATTGTTTTACTTCTAGTTTGGAGTGTAAAATCGCTATACTTAATTTTAAGTGTTATTGTTTTACCAGCTACATTACTCCTTTTTAAACGTTTAGAAACTTCTGCAGCAATTTGCTTTAAACGTTCCAACATAAATATTTCAGAAGATAAATTTTCATTAAACGTTCGTTCTGCTGCCAAGGACTTTCTAATGCGATTCGGCTTTACGTCACTATTATGAATTCCTCTTACAACGTGATAATAGTAATTACCCGATTTTCCAAAATTATCCTGTAAATACTCTAAAGTTTTACCCTTTAAATCCAAGCCTGTATAAATTCCTTTTTGATACATTTTTTCGGCGGTGACTTTACCAATACCATAAAATTTTCTGATATCTAAAACTTCTAAAAAATCTAAAACCTCTTCTGGATTAACTGTTTTCTGTCCGTTAGGTTTATTGTAATCACTAGCCACTTTGGCTATAAATTTATTAATACTAATTCCTGCCGATGCAGAAATACCTACTTCATTTAAAATACGAGTTCTAATTTCTTCGGCTAAAAGAGATGCACTTGGATTTCCTTTCTTGTTTTCTGTAACATCTAAATAAGCTTCGTCTAAAAACAAAGATTCTACCAAATCTGTATAATCGTTAAAAATGCGTCTAATCTGTTTAGAAATTTCCTTGTATCTATCAAATCGTGGTTTCACAAAAATAAGCTCAGGACATAATCGCTTTGCTAAAGCACCAGAAATAGCGCTTCTAACTCCAAACTTTCGAGCTTCATAACTTGCTGCACTAACAACACCTCTAGTTTCGCTTCCCCCAACCGCTAATGGTTTTCCAATAAGATCTGGATTATCCATTTGCTCTACAGACGCATAAAAGGCATCCATATCTACGTGAATAATTTTTCGAATTGGAAATGTGTCTGACATAGTGTAAATTTAGCATAAATTTTTATCAAATAAATGAAACTCCTCTACACCTATTTAGCTTTATTAACGCTACTACTAATTTGGTCTGGCATAAACCCGAAAGAACAATTCACTTGGTTTTTAGAAGTTTTACCAGCTGTTGTAGGTGTTGTGGTTTTAGCGTTAACTTTTAAGAGATTTAAATTCACTAATTTTGTGTACAACTTAATTTTTATTCATTGTGTTATATTAATTTTTGGTGGAAAATACACCTATGCAGAAGTACCTTTATTCAATTATTTTCAAGAGATTTTTAATCAATCTAGAAACAATTACGACAAATTAGGTCATTTTGCACAAGGTTTTGTACCGGCATTTATTACGCGAGAACTTCTAATTAGAAAAAATGTAGTGAATGGTAAAAAATGGTTGTCGTTTATTGTGGTTTGTATTGTTATGGCAATTAGCGTAACCTACGAGTTTATAGAATGGTTTGTATCTATTTACACAGGAAATGGTGGCGATGCCTTTTTAGGTACTCAAGGCTACGTTTGGGACACACAATCTGATATGTTATTTGCAACCATTGGAGCTTCTCTAGGTTTATTAATTTTTAGCAAATTGCACAATAAATTACTAATAAGGTCAGAACATCTATGCTAAAACTAAAACATCTTATTGGATTAATTATAATAGCGGTTGGAAGTTATATTTATGCTTCAAACAATGCAATTACAACTTTAGCAATTATTCTAAAACCTTTAGCTACACTATTGGTTATTTTAATTCCGTTAGTATTTGCAAAACCTCAAACCAAATATAAAACACACATTATATTTGGTTTGATTTTCTGTTTAATTGGAGATGTTTTACTGCTATTTAATTCTATGTTTATATTTGGGTTAATTGCATTTCTAATAGGACATTTAATTTTTATTAAAGCCTTTATTTTAAGAGAAGGATTCTTAGCTAATTACAAATCATTAGCACTATTAATTTTATATGCTTGTGGCTTCTTTTGGTTTGTTAAAAACGATTTAGGCGACTTACTAATTCCTGTTATTTTTTATATGACTTGCATCCTACTTATGGCTTGGCAAGGCATAAACTTATTTTTATCTAAATCAGATTATTTTTCTAAATTAATTTTAATTGCCGTTTGCTTATTTGTTTTGTCTGATACTATTTTAGCCATCAATAAATTTAAAATGGTATTACCTTTTGCCAACGAATTAATTGGAATTACCTATTGGACTGCTATTACATTAATAGCTATATCTACACTATATTTTACTCCACAAAATGCAAGAAATAGAACGTAAATTTTTAGTCAAAAACTCAGATTACAAATCCGAAGCTTTTAAAAAAACCAGAATTACTCAAGGATTTTTAAACACGCATCCAGAACGAACGGTTAGAGTTAGAATTAAAGGTAATACTGGTTTTATAACTGTAAAAGGAAAATCTAACCAAAGTGGAACGTCTCGTTTTGAATGGGAAAAAGAGATTCATTTAAATGAGGCTGAAGAACTACTACAGCTTTGCGAAACTGGTGTTATAGATAAAACACGTTACGAAGTAAAAAGTGGACTTCATATTTTTGAAGTTGATGAGTTTTATGGCGACAACCAAGGTTTAATTGTTGCAGAAGTAGAATTATCTACAGAAAACGAAGCCTTTTTAAAACCAGATTGGTTAGGAGAAGAGGTTACTGGAAACGTTACGTATTATAATTCTAAGCTAAGTAAAAACCCTTTTAAGAATTGGTAAGTTTATAATAAAATTGCTTTTATTAAGTTCTTAAAACGTTAAAAGAGCATCATCTTTGATGTAATAGATTAATATTTACAAGATAACAGTAACTAAAAACTTACTATAACATGTTATATTTACTGGATATCGTTAATAATAGTTACTATATAACGAGTTGTAAACAAGCTGAAAAACGAAAACTATGATACATTTAATTTGGTCTATAATAAACGGAATGATTGTTCTTTACTTTCTATTTCTGATTGTTGGATTTATCGCTAAAGGAAAAAGAATATTTAAACCACAATTTAAAGTTGTCTCAATCTTTATAATGGTAATCGGAATTGTACAAATAATTTCCGCATCTAATTCAGAAAAAAACTCAAACCGAATATCAATAACAGAAAACTATGAGAGAAAAAACAACTCGGAAATTAAACAAGTAAAATTGGAAGATAATTGGACTTTTGATATAAATATGCTTGTAAAATATTCTATTGAACAGAATGAATATATCCCAATTGAAAGTAACAGTTATTTGACTGGACTTATAAGCGGTTATATGTGGGAATTTAAGTCAATAGACACAAACAATCTGAATATGAATGGAAAAGCGAAATTTATTGCTAATGGAATTTTGAAATGGAATCTTTTTGGAATTACTGTTTATAGCGAATCAAAAACATTTAGCGGAATTATAGAATGAAAAAAGCCTGTTTACAACAACCGGATATAAGTAATAAAAAACACTTCAATTCCTAATAAGATCTGCTTTTATAAATCTACACTTTGTTAATGAGGTAAAACTCAAAATCTACTCACTAACTTCAAATGCTCTTGAAATCTCATTTCCTTTTTCATCTATAACTGTTACTAAATGAGTTCCTTTTTTTGGCTGAATGGCTAATTCATGTATAGACGTTGTGGTTTTTATAAACTGATTATCAATATACCAAAACAATGTTTTTTCTGGCGTGTTATAAGCTACTTTTAAAACTAAATCGTTAACCACTTCATCCAAACCTTTAGGTAAATACACCACACTATTTTTCTTTGGATATATAAATTGCATATTTGGCTGACTTTCAGAATTACAATCGAATCTAAAAGGTGGCATATCTTTATAAAACGGGTTTTTAGACTTATAATAATACGCCATTAACGCTGGCAATTCAAACCAAGAGCTAGAACTTATATTCTCTAAATTTTCACAAGAAGAATTGACTTGATACAAACCAGATAGATCTAAATGAATTTGTTTATGGTATTTACAAGGTGCTAATTTTAATCCAGTAGTTGGAATATATTCTTTTACTGTTTCTATACATAAATTAGTTGCTCTAGAGCCACTTTGTTTGCAAATAGAAACTTCGGTCATGTCATCAAATGGTTTACTAAACCAAGTGCTTTTGGGCAACACATCAAACACATCAAAAAGCAATGGTGCTGCAGCTTGGACACCAACTAATCCTGGTCTTCCTTCGCCATCTGCATTTCCAACCCAAACGCCAACAACATAATCTTTAGTGCTTCCAATTGCCCAAGCATCTTTAAAACCATAACTGGTTCCTGTTTTCCAGGCAATTTGTTTAGAGTCATCGAAAAACGACCAATTTTCGTCTTCTTCTGGTCTGTTTACTTCTTTTAAGCTATCAAACGTTAAATACGTTGCCGCAGCTCCAAAAATGGTTTTACTATGCGTTAAATCGCCAAAATTGACTTCATGATTTGCAAACAAATTAGGTTCAGAAAACTCTTTGGTATAATACTGACTAGACAGTTCATTATAATGATTTATAGTTCCTGCTAAACCCGCATAACTTTTTGTTAAATCCCATAAATTGCTTTCTGCGCCACCAAGAATTAAGGTTAGTCCATAATGATTTGCATTTCTATCTATATCCTTCAATTTTAAAGCTTTTAAATAATGATAAAATCGATCTAGCCCAAAATCCTGAAGCATTTTTACACTCGGAATATTTAAAGAACGAGACAAAGCTTGTTTTGCTGGAACTGCGCCATCAAAAGTTTTGTTATAATTTTGAGGTGTATAATTTCCAAATTGCGCTGGTACATCTGGTATTAACATATTTGGTAATAACTCGCCAGCATCTAATTGTGCAGCGTATAAAAATGGTTTTAAAACACTTCCTGTACTTCTACCTTTTGTAATAATATCCACATCTTTTTGATGTTGTTTTGTAGTAGGCGTGTTTCCAACATAGGCTAAAACATTTCGTGTTTTCACATCTAAAACAATAACCGCAGCATTATAAATTTCGTTTTGTTTTAAATTATTATAATGTGTTTTAACCAAATTATTTACTTGGTTTTGTAATCTTACATCTAAAGTTGTTTGAATTTGCTCGCCGTTATGACTCTGACTTAATCGTTGTAATAAATGTGGTGCAATTTGAGGTAACGCATACGGTTTTTGAGGCAAGGTTTCTTGAATAGCTAATTTATAAATTAAGCTATCTATAAGTTCTGCTTCCATTAGCTTTTTTAATAATCTATTACGCTTTTTTAATAATCGTTCCTGATTTTTACCTGGGAAAATTAAACTTGGTGCATTGGGTAAAACGGCAAGTGTTGCACTTTCTGCCCAAGATAAACTTTTAGAATCACGATTAAAATAACGCCAAGAAGCAGCTTCTAAGCCTACTACGTTTCCACCAAAAGGCGCATTATTAGTGTAAAAACTTAAAATAGATTCTTTAGAATATTTAACCTCAACACGAGTTGATAAAACAAGTTCTTTAAGTTTTTCAAAATAGGTTCTCGACTTGTTTTTTCGAGATAGTCGCACGACTTGCTGCGTTAATGTACTTCCACCTCTTTTTACCGAATTAGATTTTAAATTTTGTTGAATCGCTTTAAAAATAGAAATAGGATTAAAGCCTGGATGCTTATAAAAATATTCATCTTCAAACTGAAGCAAACAAATTTTAAATTTCTCAGGAATTGTGTCTGTTACTGGAAATCGCCATTGTCCATCTTTTGCAATTTTGGCGCCTAATAGCATATTATTAGAGCTTGTAATTACTGTGGATGTTGGATTATTAAATAATTCTTTAGGC
This sequence comes from Mesoflavibacter sp., assembly GCA_034110465.1. Classification (GTDB taxonomy): domain Bacteria; phylum Bacteroidota; class Bacteroidia; order Flavobacteriales; family Flavobacteriaceae; genus Aurantibacter. Next base: position 227,677 of record JAWUZD010000009.1, on the reverse strand, counting down.
AAACAGAACGCATACCAAATTAAAGTCACAACGAAGATTATAGCTTTAATTTTATGTTGTTTAAGGTATGTTATCAAATTGTTCAATCGTTAAAATTTTAAAATAAAAGAGACTACATCGAGAAAACACATTTAAACTTCTCGACACAAATTTTATCTATATTGAATTTATTCGAAGCGACTTAATTTTAATTGATTTTTAATGTAATCATTTCACAACTTCAATCCATTGTCCTTTATTTCTAACTAAAAAATCGTTATCGTACATTGCTTCAGCTTGTAGTCCAGGTAAGTAATACGTTCCTAAATACGATGCATTAAGCATGACATTAAAGGTTTTTGTCCTGCTATTTCCTGTTCCTAAATCAAAATAGAAATTAACACGATCATCTCTAATATCTGTATAATCTGCCTGACTTTTAGTTGTACTTCCAAAAGCAGTAAATCGTGTGTTTACAATATCCCAACCAGATGGAAACAATTGCGTTAATGCAACATCATTCACATCATAATTTTTCTGATTAGTTATCGTTACGCTTGCTACAAAGTCCTGTCCTTGCATTAACTTAGAAACATCAATTCTATTTCCCTTTAGATCCTTATAAATTACATAAGCCGATAAACCGCGTTGTTCGGCTAATTCTTCACCTAATGGTAATTTTCCAGAATTTAATACACGAACAAAAACTATATTGTCTTTATTGTTTTTAAGTTGAAGTGAATTCTCGCCATCATTCACTTTTAAAACACGTTGTGCAATAGCATTTTTAGTAGAAATGGTTTCAGACTTTCCGTTAATTGTAAACGATACATCTAAAGCTTTTCCGCCATTAGCATTAACCATTTTTGCCATAGACATTAAGCAATAAGCTGTGGTTTGTGTACTCATCCATCTATTACTAGATAAATCTTTAGCCAGTTCTTTGGCTAATTCTCTAGTTCTACTATCTTTAGTAATTACCATAGTTTCTAAAGCCATTGCTTTATTTCTATCGCGAGAACCATAAGTGTAATAATTATACTTTGGTGTCTCAAAATTAATTGAAGCTGTATTTAGAATAGCTTGACTTGCTTCTTTCTGACTTGCCAAAGCATAAGCTGCTGCTAATCGCCATTTTGCGGTGTTAGAAATTTCTTTAAATTCTCTCAAACGGTTCATTGCTGCTAATTCTGGTTCTCCAGCTAAAGCTAAAGTGTATAATCGGTAAGCTTGAGCAACATCACTTCTATATTGGTTATAACTTGGTCTCCAATTACGAGCTGCATCTTTTTGGTAACGCAACCAATTACTCTTAAAAGTTAATGGTAAAACATATCCTTTTTTCTCTGCTTCAATTAAAAAATGACCCGCATAACTTGTTCCCCAATCGTTGGCTGTGTTTTGATCAATCCAATAACTTAATCCGCCATTTGGTTGTTGAAAGTTCCCTAAACGTTTGATTCCTTTTTTAATATTTTCTGTAATTTCTTGTTTTTTATTATAATCAATATCAAAAATATCGGTTAAATATAATTGTGGAAACACAGAAGATGTTGTTTGTTCTACACAACCATGTGGATACTGAATTAAGTATTCCATACGCTTACTAAAATTCATTGGTGGCAAAGTAGAAAACTCAACCGTTGCAGAATTTGTTCCGTCAACACCAAACGTATTAAAATTAGACGTTTGATTTGCATTTGCTTCCAACTCTACATCTATAGGTTTAGAAGTGATTGGATTTGCATTTATAACATCTATTTCTACTTTATATGATGCTTTTTCTCCATTTCCTTTAGCAATAACCTCAATAGTATTAAAACCTTTTGCTTTACTTACATCTAAATTGAAATAAACCATTTTCTCGTCTGGTTCAGAGAAATAAGTACGTTGTGGGATTTCGCTAACAACTTTAATTCCGTTGCTTAACTTTAAACTTACTGTTACATCTTTAACATGTTTTTCCATTGCAAAAATTGTAACAGGTAATGTTACTTTCTCGCCAGGACTTAACTTACGCGGTAAACTGGCTAAAACCATTAAAGGTTTTTTTACAGGTGTAGTTTTATCTACTTTACCATAAGCTTCTGTAGTTTCGTCTCCAGCAATAACCATAGTTCTTACTGAGCCTACATAATTCGGTAATTTAATTTTATGTGATTTTGTATCACCTTTATCAATAGTAAAAGGCCCTAAAAAGCGTACTACAGGCTTAAATCGGTTTGCTTTTTTGTTCTTTCCTTTTTCTAAATTGCCGTCTCCACCAATAGCAAATACTTGCTCTATACTTCCTGAATAAGCTCCAATAACCTCATCGAACATATCCCAAGTTTTTACACCTAAAGCTTCACGAGTATAAAAGGCATCCCAAGGATTTGGTGTTTTAAATCGTGTTAAATCTAATAAACCTTCTTCAACTAAAGCAATGGTGTACGTCATAGCTTTGTTGTTTTTTTCTGAAACCTTAACCGTAAATTCTTGTTCTGGCTCTAAGCTTTTTGGCATTTCTAAAACAGGTTCCAAAATGGTGTTTTTATCTTGAACCATTAATGGAATAAGTCCGTACATACGTAATGGCAAATCGTTTGCAGTAGATGCATGTGGCTGTAATAATGAAATATTAACAAACACGTTTGGTGCCATTTCTTTAGTTACAGGTATTTTAACTTGAGTTTCACCTTTATTGGTTTCAACCCATTGGTAATCTAAAACCTCGCTACCATTTTCTACGCTTACTAAAGCACGACCTTTTGTTCCAGATGGAAATGTAATCGTAGCTGTTTCGCCAACATTATAATTGTCTTTATCCGCAGAAAATACTAACATTTTAGCCGCTTCTTTATCGCCAGATTGACGTTTCCACCAATTTTTATAGAAATACGTTGTTTTTCCGGTTGCGTGTCCACTTTTAGGATCTCTAACACGAATTAAATAACGTCCGCCTTCATTATCCGGAACATTAATTTTAAACGATGCTTTTCCGTTAGAATTTGTAGAAACCTTAGCATCCATATAAGGTTTATGAAATGTGCTTGACGTGTATTTTGATAAATTATCTCGCGACGAATTCCACCACCATCGCCATTCAATTTTGTACACTTTAACCTCTAAATTGTTACGTTTTACTGGTTTTCCATCTTTATCTACCGTAGCAATATCAAACGTATGAGTTTGGTCTGTATCAAAAGAGCCATACATTTTTTCTTTAGGTGATTTTAATCCTACAAAAGTCTCATAAGGCGCATAAGGCATTGTAAAAGCATCTATAGAAAAGTCGCCTCCATTTTCAAAAGCTCTCACTAAAAACTGAGCATTTAATAGTCCAGGTGCATTCTTACCAACCTTTAGTGGATGATTTATTGCAATATTTCCTTCTTCATTAACTATAGCGTCTAAAAGCGTTAATTCTTCGGTATTAAAACGTTTTGTTGGATCGTTAAAAACATAGTCTTTATAGTTCTTAAATCCTGAATTATTTACGCTAAATTTCGCCTTAATTTCTGCTCTTAAATTTTTAGCTGGTGCGCCGTGTAGCCAATTAACTTGTAATGTTCCTTTTGCTGATTTTGAAGTACTTAAAACATCATCTTCAAAATTAATTTTAAGTTTTAATCGGTTTGGTTTTACGGTTTCAACTTTTAAATTTTTATAAAATTTAGCGCCACCAACACTTACTTTAGCCGACCAATTTCCTGTTTTGTCATCTGGATTGGTAGGAATTGTAAATGCATAAACGTGATTTAAGTGATTAGTTGTAACCTGTTTGTTTACTAACTTTCCTGTAGCATCTGTAACCTCTAGTTTTACAGGATGATTGTCTGGTAATGGGTTTGCAATATCATTTAGCATAAATGTTAAAAACACGTTATCTCCTGGACGCCAAACGCCACGTTCTGTATATAAAAACCCTTTTAACCCTTTTTGAAGTGTTGCTCCAGAGACATCAAACTTACTTAGGGATAAACTATTTCCGTCGTTAAGTTTAAGATATGTGATATTGTTTCCTTTTGAAATTATTGCGAAAGAGACATATTTAGGTGAATTAACGACTACAAAACCATCGGTATTTGTTGTTGTCGAAATTAATTCTTGCTTTTGATAATTATATAAAGTGACTTTTGCATCTGCTTCTGGTTGCGTATTTAAAATATTAGATACTGCAAAATGATACGTATTATCTGATCCACGTTTTACAATAACACCAAGATTTGATGCAATTAAATTTTGAGAAACAATACGGTTTCTGTTATAATAAGCTTCGTGACAAGGATTATCTCTTTCTCTCCAATTGTAAGGATAATCTTTATAACTGTAAGTTAAATTATCCCAATAGGCTTCTTCTCGCTCTTCATCGTTGGCATTTTGTAAGTCAATGTCATTCTCTTGGTAATCGTCATAGTAATACTCGTCTTCGTAATAGTCATCATCATTAGAATCGCTATTTGTTGAAGCTACATCACAATTAAACAACGCGTATTCTTTTTTGTATTCTAATTCTACACGATATATAGCGCCTTTTTCAGCTCGAAAAAAGTTAGCTAAATCTATGCTGTAGTTTTTAAACTTCCCCGTATTATCAAAATCATTCTCAATTAACGTAATAGTTTGCTTTGCGACACGTCTTCCAACTTGACGAATACTATTACTATTGTTTGAGTTTAAACTATTAGTTTGTAAAAATTGTAACACATTATTTTGATACACCTTAATTACTCTAATATCTACCTTTTTTAAATTTACGGCTTCAAAATTAAAGTTCAGTTTTTCTGAATTTGGAAGAAAAACACCTGAAGTTACTAATCTAACTTCCGGTTTCATATCCTGGAATGCAATGGTTTCGGAAAAATCTATTTTTAATTTATAGTCATCTGTATTTTTAATTCCTTGAAAAACATCTACTAGTAAATTACCTGACAACTTTTTGTTTGGGTAAACTTTTAGAACATTTCCGTCTACTACATATTTAGCCGATTTATTATTTTGAATGTTAACTAAACCATCAAAATTTTGTTCCTTTTTTAAAGGATCAGAAAAATTAATACTTAGATATTGTTCTGGTTGCTGTAAAACCTCAATATTTATAATTTTAAAATTATTTTTACCTGGAATAGCAATTGTATTTTCACCTTTATTATCTGCATTTATAGCATTCCCATTCCATTTTACTAAAATTTCAGAATCGTTAACTTCTCTTTTAATACTATCTATTTTAAATTCAAAATGAGTTGCTAAGTCAGTTGATTCATTCCATTCAATTTTTAAATCATTATTATTTTGAGATGCAGAGATAAGTTCTTTGGCTTGATTTGGCGATATAACATCTACAGATTTTAATTCACCTAATAGATATTGCCATTCTCGAGAATATGATTGTAAGTTGTTAGTGTTTACAGTAAAATTAGGTTTTTTGGTTTTGAACTTAAATACATACTTAGACAACTCACTTTCTATTTTTGGAAATATTTTATCTAATAGTAATGTTACTGTATATTCTGTATCTGGCTTAAAGGTTGCGTTTGGAGTAAATAAAAATGAGTTGTCATTTTTAGCAGTTATAGTTCCTTCCACTTTAGGCGAAATAGAAATTAAATCCACATCTAAAGGTTTATCTGTATTCCAGTCTTTTACAGATTTTGCTAGATTAACTTGAATTGGATTAACTACAGATTGTAATCCTGTTGAGGTATAACTTACATATTCTCTGTATTTGAAAATATTATTTTGTGGCTCTTGATTCTCTTTTTTACAAGAAAAACTAAATATACAAATTACTACTAGTGCTAAAACAGATTGGAATTTCATAGAAGAAGATGGTTTTTTAATTAATGATTATAACAATAGTTACGTTCAAAATTAAATTATAGATGTATGTAATGCATTAAAATTAAATCATTTTTATCAATTTTATGTCAGAATCATATAATATAACTCAAAATATTATTAAACAAAGATGCTTCCTACAAAAAGTATAATTATTAGTATATTTGCATAAAATTTTAATAAACCTTAAAAATCAAGATATTATGGCAGACGTTTCGGCTAAATTCGGAATTAAAGAAGCTTTACAACAGCTTGGAATTAAAGATCTAAATCATGGAACTTCAACAGGTTCTAATAACTTTGGTAGCGGAGAAGCAATAGCTTCTTATTCTCCAACAGACGGATCTTTAATTGGAAAAGTTACTACAACTACAAGAGCAGATTACGATAAAGTTATGGACGCTGCAACTACAGCTTTCAAATCTTTTAGAACAATGCCTGCACCATTAAGAGGTGAAATTGTACGCCAATTTGGAAACAAATTAAGAGATTTAAAAGAACCATTAGGTAAATTAGTTTCTTATGAAATGGGGAAATCTTTACAAGAAGGTTACGGAGAAGTTCAAGAAATGATTGACATCTGTGATTTTGCTGTTGGTTTATCAAGACAATTAAACGGACAAACTATACCTTCAGAAAGACCAGGACACGTAATGAGAGAGCAATGGCATCCAATTGGTGTTGTTGGTATTATTTCTGCATTTAATTTTCCTGTTGCAGTTTGGGCTTGGAATACAGCTTTAGCTTGGATTTGTGGAGATGTTTGTGTTTGGAAAGGTTCTGAAAAAGCACCTTTGTGTTCTATTGCATGTCAAAATATTATAGCTGAAATATTAAAAGAAAATAATTTACCAGAAGGAATCTCTTGTATTATTAACGGAGATTACAAAGTAGGTGAATTTATGTCTACAGATGCTAGAATTCCATTAGTATCTGCTACAGGTTCTACAAGAATGGGACGAATAGTTGGTGCAACAGTCGCAGAACGTTTTGGAACTTCTTTATTAGAATTAGGTGGAAACAACGCTATTATTATTACACCAACTGCTGACTTAAAAGTAGTTGTTCCTGGTGCTGTATTTGGTGCTGTTGGAACTTGTGGACAACGTTGTACTTCTACGCGTCGTTTAATTATACACGAATCGGTTTACGATAAAGTAAGAGATGCTATTGTTGGTGCTTACGGGCAATTAACAATTGGTAATCCTTTAGACGAAAAAAATCATATTGGACCATTAATAGATAAAGATTCTGTTAATACGTATTTAGCGGCTATTGAAAGTGCTAAAGCTGAAGGTGGAAACGTATTAGTTGAAGGTGGCGTTTTAGAAGGTGAAGGATACGAATCTGGATGCTACGTTAAACCAGCTATTATTGAAGCTGAAAACCATTTCAAAATTGTACAACACGAAACATTTGCTCCAATCTTATACTTAATGAAGTATTCTGGTGAGGTAGAAAATGCTATTGAAAAGCAAAATGGTGTTGCTCAAGGATTATCTTCTGCAATTATGACTAACGAATTAAAAGAAGCTGAAAAGTTCTTATCTTTTGCTGGATCTGATTGTGGTATTGCTAACGTAAATATTGGAACTTCTGGTGCTGAAATTGGTGGTGCTTTTGGAGGAGAAAAAGAAACTGGTGGCGGACGCGAATCTGGATCTGATGCTTGGAAAATTTATATGAGAAGACAAACTAATACAGTTAACTACTCTGACGAATTACCTCTTGCTCAAGGAATTAAGTTCGACTTATAGTCGAAATTATTTTATAAAAACAAAAAACCCACCTAAATTTAGGTGGGTTTTTTGTTTTTTGTCGGTTCTTTAAATGGTTTTACCGAATTTATATCAGATAAACAGTTAAATAGACACAAAAATTGTAGCTTTAATAGAATTAAACCAATAGCTACACTAAAATGAATAAAAAATCATCTTATCTATTAGGTATCATTTCAACCATCATAATTGGTTGTGTTTTACAGTTTTTCTTATGCTGTAAAAACTGCAAAGATACTTGTCAAGCTAAAAAGGAGTCAAAAACAACCACTAATGTAATTGTTGAAAAACCTGTAATAAAACCAGTATCTAAAAACGGTTTTAATATTTCAGATAATAGTAGTGGCTTAGCATTTAAAGCAGACAATAATTTCAATTTTCTTAGAGATAATTTCAATATTAAAGATTCTATGTCTTCTAATATGAATAATCAAATAGATAAACTAGCTGTTTACTTTAACGATAATTCAAATAAAAGATTAAATATAGAAGGTTTATATAATTCAAACGAAATAAATAATTCTGTGTTTCCTAATTTAGGCTATGCTCGTGCAAACAATATTAAAAACTACTTTGTCTCAAAAGGTATGTCTTCAAAACAGATGAATCTTTCTGGACGATTAGATGACAACTTTATATCAGATTCCTTAAATGTATTCCACGGACCAGTTAATTTTACTATAAGTGCTTTAAAAGATATTGATAACAATAAAGAATATCTAAAAAAACTTAAAGATAGTTTAATCGCTAAACCATTAATACTTCATTTTAAAACAGGATCAAATAAGTTGACACTTTCTAATGTACAAAGACAAAAGATAGCTGATTTGGTAACTTATGTAGAAAAATCTGACGATGGTAAACTTATTGTAACTGGTCATTCAGATAATACAGGTCTAAGGGATAATAATATTGCATTATCATTTGAAAGGGCAGATTTTGTTAAAAATATTCTTAATGAAAATGGTATTTCAGAAACTTATATGACCACAGATTCTAAAGGTCCAGACGAGCCTATTGCAGATAATACAACTAAAGAAGGTAGGGCAGAAAACAGACGAGTAACCGTAACTATTAACTAACTTAAATATTTAATTATGATTTGGTGTGTACTAATTCCATTACTAACAGGTTTAATTTGTGGTATTCTTGGCTACTTATTAGGTAAAATGCTAAATAAAAACAATCAATTTGATGATTCAATTTATAAAAGTAAAATCTCAAAACTAGAAACCGATTTAGAATTGTGTAAAGCAAGTAAGGTAAAACTGAAGTCAACAAAGACTACTACTTCAACAAACATAGCTTCTTCTATGTCACAAGTTTCTGTAATTGCTTTTAATAGCGATGCCGCCAAAGCTGTTTTTGGAAAAAAAATTAAAGAAAACGATTTAACTTTAGTTGAAGGTATTGGCCCAAAAATTAAAGACTTATTTCATAATCATAACGTAAACACATGGCAAGCCTTATCTCAATGTTCTTTAGAAAAATGCAAAGAGGTTTTAGAATCTGGTGGAAATAGATATAAAATACACAAACCAGACTCTTGGCCTAAACAAGCAGAAATGGCAGCACAAGGTAAATGGCAAGAACTTAAAGATTGGCAAGACCAATTAGATGGCGGAAAATAACCAACCACTTATATTAAACTAAACCAACTCAGAAATCCGTTTTATGAAAATAAAACGGATTTCTTTATAACAACTTGATTTCTCCTTCTAAATTTTGTCTTGCTTGTTTTTCATATTTTAATTTATATGAATCTGTAAAGTATAATATTTCACGTTCTAAAAAATGCTTTAATACTTTTTTCCGACCTGGATTATATAGAAAATCTGGATATATTTTATATTCTTTTCGAATGTTTTTTAGGTAGATTTGATATGTTTCCCAATTCGAACCTAAAATAGATAAATCAATATCTAATAAATAAGCGTTATCAATATTATCGGTTAATACTAGTTGATGCTTTTTAGTTGAGATAATCATTTTATTCACTAGAAATATAGTTGCTTTATCGACTCCTAATTTTAGTAAACGTTCTCCCGAAACCAAAGCACTCTTTTCTTCATTATCTTTTTTTGAAGATTTATAAATTATATCGTGATACCAAATTGAAAATTTAAAAGCATCCAAATTATTTAATTCAGACTCAAAAGCATCAACTTGACGAAGCATATTATAAATGTGAGAGAAGTTATGATAAAAACGAGATTTTGAAGTATAACTTCTGTACAATTCATTCCAAAATTCATCGACTAAATCCTTATCTAAAGAATATTTAGAAGCTAAATTATACCATTCATGTTTCAACCAATCAATCACCTAATCCTTTTTTACAATTGTAGAACTTGCTTGCGCTGTACAAAACACTAATAAATCGGCAATATTTACGTGGCTTGGTCTAGAAATAACAAACTGTATAATCTCAGCAATATCTTCTGGTTGCAACGCTTCAAAACCAGTATATACATTATTAGCAGCTTCATTACCTTTAAAACGCACTTGAGAAAACTCGGTTTCTACCATTCCAGGATTAACAGCACCAACTTTAATTCCGTATGGATTTAAGTCAATGCGCATACCTTCGGTAATTGCTAAAACTGCGTGTTTAGTGGCACAATACACATTTCCATTTGGATATACTTCTTTACCAGCACTAGAGCCTATATTTATAATATGTCCGCTTTTTCTTTCGGTCATTTGCGGAATAATGGCTTTGCTAACGTATAGCAAACCTTTCACGTTTATATCCATCATTGCATCCCAATCGTCTGTATTTCCAGTTTGTATAGGATCTAATCCATGTGCATTTCCAGCATTATTAATTAGAATATCTATTTGACTGAATTTTTCGGGCAAAGTTGCTATGGCATTTAACACATCATCATTATTTCTAACATCAAAACATAAGGTATGTACTTGTGTTAATTTAGATAAAGCCGTTTTTATAGTTTGTAAACGTTCTTCTCGCCTACCACAAATTACTAAATGAATCCCGTTTTTAGCAAATTCGAAAGCAGTTGCTCTACCAATTCCGCTTGTTGCTCCAGTAATTAAAGCTATTTTAGTCATTTTTTAAATCTTTTTACTAAGTTATTAAAAGCAAAATAGACCAAATTGAATATGTTAAAATATTTTTAACCAATTGTTAACAGCTTCGTGCCATTTTTTTTAATTATTTGCACCTACGAAATTTTTTATTTTATTTCGCCCACAAATTATAAAGGATATGGAAGAAAATGCAACAATAGACATTAAATCTATTAACGAGAAAATTGAAAAAGAAAGTGCTTTTGTAGACCTATTAACTTTTGAGATGAACAAAGTAATTGTTGGTCAGAAAGATATGATTGAACGTTTACTAATTGGTCTTTTAGGTCAAGGACATATCTTACTTGAAGGAGTTCCTGGATTAGCAAAAACATTAGCCATAAACACATTATCCAAAGCTATAGACGCAAGTTTTAGTAGAATACAATTTACACCAGATTTATTACCTGCAGATGTTGTTGGTACTCTAATCTATAATATGAAAGAGAATGACTTTAAAATAAAGAAAGGTCCAATTTTTGCAAACTTTGTATTAGCAGATGAGATTAACCGTGCGCCAGCTAAAGTGCAATCTGCTTTATTAGAAGCAATGCAAGAGAAGCAAGTTACTATTGGAGATGAAACGTTTATTTTAGATAAACCATTTTTAGTAATGGCAACAATGAATCCTGTTGAGCAAGAAGGAACGTATCCTTTACCAGAAGCTCAAGTGGATAGATTTATGCTGAAAACAGTAATAGATTACCCAAAACAGGACGAAGAACAACTTATTATGAGAGCCAATTTAAAAGGTTCTTACGAGAAAATAAATCCTGTGGTTTCTATAGCTCAAATTAAGTCGGCTCAAAATGCTGTTCGTGAAGTTTATATGGATGAAAAAATCGAGAAATATATTCTTGATATCATCTTTGCAACACGTTACCCAGAACGTTATAGATTAGACGATTTAAAACCATTAATTTCTTTTGGAGCATCGCCTCGTGGAAGTATTAACTTAGCTACAGCAGCAAAATGTTATGCCTTTATTAAACGAAGAGGTTATGTAATACCAGAAGATGTTAGAGCGGTTGTTTACGATGTTTTAAGACATAGAATTGGTATTACTTACGAAGCTGAAGCTGAAAATATAACTTCAGAAGATATTATTACTAAGATTGTAAACGAAATTGAAGTACCATAACGAATACTGTTGACTAAATACTGCCAACTGAAGACTAAACAAAAATGGATACTAAAGAATTACTTAAAAAAGTTCGAAAAATAGAGATTAAGACAAGACGTTTGTCTGATCACGTTTTTGGAGGCGAATACCACTCGACGTTTAAAGGTCGCGGTATGACTTTTTCTGAAGTAAGACAATATCAATTTGGAGATGATGTTAGAAATATAGATTGGAATGTAACGGCACGTTATAACGAACCTTATATAAAAGTATTTGAAGAAGAACGCGAATTAACAATGATGTTAATGGTGGATATTTCGGCTTCGGAATTATTTGGTACAGACCAACAAATTAAGAAAGATATTATAACTGAAATAGGTGCAACTTTAGCTTTTTCGGCAACACAGAATAACGATAAAATTGGATTGATTTTATTTACAGATCAGATTGAATTGTTTATTCCTCCTAAAAAAGGAAGGTCTCACGTACTTAGGATTATTAGAGAACTTATAGAGTTCAAGCCACATAGTAAGCAAACCAATATATCTGATGCGCTTAAGTTTTTATCTAACGTATTAAAAAGAAAAGCTATAGTCTTTCTTTTAAGTGATTTTATTGCGGACGATTATAAACAAACGCTTAAAATAGCAGCTAACAAGCACGATATTACAGGAATTAGAGTTTTTGATAAGCACGAAGAAAGTATTCCAAACCTTGGAATGGTGCAAATGCAAGACCAAGAAACGGGAGAGTTAATGTTAGTTAATACCAACTCAAAAAAAATACGTCAAGATTACGCCACATATTATAGTAACAAAGTAGACTTTTACAAAGACACCTTTGCAAAATCTGGTGCTGGCGCTATTAATTGCAGAACAGACGAGAGTTATGTTAAAAAATTATTAGGCTATTTTAAAAGAAGATAAAACGAGTTATGAGTTACGAATTTCGAATTTTGAATCTTGAAAAAAAGCAGACTAAAAACTTAGTACTGTCATTTTTCTTTGCACTTTTTTCTTTGTTAGCATTTAGCCAAGTTAAATCCTCAATAGATTCTACTTCTGTAAAAATAGGACAAGAAATTATTTATAAAATTGAAGTTGAAACAGATTCAACCAATCGTGTTATATTTCCAGAAGGGCAAACATTTTTGCCATTAGAAATGATAGAGTCGTACAAAACGGATACCGTTAAAAAAGACGCTAAATTTCAACTGATTAAAAAATACGGATTAACACAATTTGATTCAGGACGCTATTTTATTCCAAAGCAAAAAATAATTATTGGAGATAAAACACATCTTTTAGATTCACTTTTAGTAGAAATTAACTCAGTTAAAATAGATACTACAAAGCAAAAATTATACGATATAAAACCAATTATTGGAGTTAAAACACCAAGTAGCAATTGGTGGAAATACATTTTAATAGGATTTCTAATTGCAAGTATACTTGGGTTTTTACTATACTGGTTTATTTGGCGTACAAAACCTTTAACCGAAGAAGAAAAAATAGCTTTATTACCACCATATGATAGAGCACAATTAGCATTAAAAAAACTTGACGAGTCTGGTTACTTAGAAAAAGAAGCTATAAAAGATTATTATTCAGAATTAACTTTAGCCATAAGAAAATACTTAGACGAAAAAGTTTATGATCGTGCTTTAGAGAGTACTACAGACGAGTTAATTTCAAAATTAAACTTACTTAAAGAAGGCAATCAAATCGATTTAAGCTTAGAGACTTTAAAAAATTTAGAATCTATTTTAAAACGTGCCGATTTAGTAAAATTCGCTAAATCTGCTCCAGATATTGAGTTAGCTAAATTAGACCGTAAAGTTGTTGCAGAAGAAATAGATCACGTAAAAGAAGCGTTACCAGAAGCAACAGAAGAAGAAAAACTATTAGACGAAAAGTATAAAAAAGAACAAGAACGCAAACAAAAACGGAATAAAATCATATTAACTATAGCTATTATTTTAGCTTTAATTACAGCAACATTTATTGGTTTTGGAATTAAATACGGATTTAATTATACGGTAGATACTATTATACAAAAAGACACTAAAAACTTACTTGAAGGCGAATGGATTACTAGCGATTATGGGTTTCCTCCAATTCATTTAGAAACACCAATAGTTTTAAAACGAACTATAGTTGAATTGCCAGAAGAATTTAAAGACAAAGTGAAAACAGCTGTATTTAATTACGAGTTAAAAGAAAAGTTTACCATAGTAGCATCTACAACACAATTTAGCCCACCAAAACAAGAAAATCCACAAAATCCAAGTGCAAAAGAAAATGCTCCAAAAATTGATGTTGTACAAGCGGTTGAAGGAAGTTTAAAACAAATTGAAGCAAAAGGTGGAAGAAATATTCTTTCTACAAACGAAAAATTTGTAACTCCAAATGGTGCCGAAGGTTTAAAAACAGCTGGAACTTTAGAATTACCAATTAAAGAAGGCTCTGATATTTATGTTTATGGGAACTTTACTATTTTAACTTTTGCTGCAGAAAAAGACCAAGTTCTACAACAAGTCTTTATGACCTATTTAAAGAATGACGTTTATTTAAATGATGTTCATGAGCGTATTATAAACTCTTTAGAATTAAAACCTAAAGAAGATAAAAAAGATAACTAATGCTGGAAGGAATTACATTTGCAAGTCCATTATTTTTCTGGTTATTATTGGTTTTACCATTAACCATAGGTTGGTATATTTTAAAAAATAAGCAGCAAACTGCAGAATTAAACATATCAAGTTTAAATGGTTTTAAAATAACCAATTCTATTTTACCAAACATCAAGCATTTGCTTTTTGGTTTACGTTTATTAGCTTTAGGACTGTTAATTACAGCATTAGCAAGACCACAAACATCTCAAACCACATCAAAAACTAAAACAACAAAAGGAATAGATATTGTTATGGCAATAGATGTTTCGGCAAGTATGTTAGCCAAAGATTTAAAGCCTAACCGCTTAGAGGCTTTAAAAAATGTAGCTTCAGAGTTTATAAAAGGACGACCAAACGACAGAATTGGTTTAGTAGAATACGCAGGAGAAAGCTATACCAAGACACCAATTACAACGGATAAAAGTATTATTCTACGTTCATTAAACGACATTAATTTTAATACATTAATCGAAGGTGGAACTGCTATTGGAATGGGATTAGCAACGTCCGTAAACAGATTAAAAGATAGTAAAGCAAAAAGTAAAGTTATTATTTTACTTACAGATGGTGTAAATAATTCCGGATCTATAAATCCAGAAATAGCAAGCGAATTAGCTAAAGAATATGGTATAAAAACCTACACAATTGGATTAGGAACAAATGGAATGGCTTTATCTCCAGTATCTATAAGGCCAAATGGAAGTTTCCAATATGGAAGAACAAAAGTGGAAATAGACGAAGAATTACTTAAAGACATTGCTGCTACAACTGGTGGAAAATACTTTAGAGCAACTAATAATAAAAAGTTAGAACAGATATACAAAGAAATAAACAAACTTGAAAAAACAGATGTTGAAGAAATAAAATTTACGTCTTACCAAGAATTGTTTCGTCCGTTCGTTTACATTGCTTTATTTCTGATTTTATTGGAAATAACTTTACGCTTTACTGTGTTTAGAAGTTTTATTTAAGCGTGAAATAGCATCAGAAAATTTAATAGATATTATTACAAATGATTCAATTTGAAGAAAAAATATGGTTTTGGGCTTTACTAATTATTCCTTTTTTATGGTTGGGCTTTTTAGCACTTCAATATTGGAAAAAAAGAACTCAGCAACAATTTGCTAACCCAGAATTATTAAAAAAACTAAGTCCTAATAAGTCAACTTTTAAATCTGTTCTAAAAGTATTAGTTTTAAGTTTAGCATTTGGATGCTTCACTATTGCGTTAGTAAACCCAAAAATGGGAACTAAATTTAAAGATGTTAAACGGGAAGGTTTAGATATTGTATTTGCTGTAGATGTATCTAAAAGTATGTTAGCAGAAGATATAGCACCAAATCGTTTAGAAAAATGTAAACAATTAGTTACGCAAATTATAAACAGTTTAGCTAGTGATCGTGTTGGAATTATAGCTTACGCAGGTAAAGCATTTCCTCAACTACCAATAACTACAGATTATGCTGCTGCAAAAATGTTTCTTCAGAATATGAATACAGACATGATGTCTTCTCAAGGAACTGCAATTAATGAAGCTATAGAATTAGCTAAAACGTATTACGATAAAGAGCAAGAATCAAATCATGTACTAATTATAATTTCAGATGGAGAAGATCACAGTACAGCTTCTGAAGATATTGCAGAAGAAGCACATGATGAAGGCATACAAATTTTTACCATTGGTGTTGGAGATATAAAAGGTGGCCCAATTCCAATTAAAAGAAATGGAATTGTTTTAAACTACAAAAAAGACAGACAAGGCGAAACCGTAATTACTAAACTAAACGAAGAAACATTGAAAAGTATTGCTAAGGCAGCTAATGGGATTTATATAAATGGTTTAAACACAAAAGCAGTTGTGGATAGCATAAAATCTCAATTAGACAAATTAGACAGAACAGAATTAGAAGCAAGTCAATATGCAGATTTTGAAGATCAGTTTCAGTGGTTTTTAGGTCTTGGTTTTATATTTTTACTAATAGATGTTTTTCTTTTAGAACGTAAAACTGCTTGGTTAAAAAAATTAAACTTGTTTAACGAGAATTTATAAGTCTTTTAACTAAATACTCTATGTTAGTTTCTTAATTTAGATGTTCCAAATCCTTAATAATGAAATACTTTTTTACATATATTTTACTTTTAATTAGCCTAGTAAGTTTCTCTCAAGATGGAGACGATACTAAAAAAAAGTTAAACAATAAAGCTATTTCTTATATCGCTGAAGCAAATAAGTTACCAGATTCAAGTTATATTGAAGCTGAAGCTATTTATAGAAAGGCCATTTCTACAAAACCATCAAGCGTTGCTGGAACATATAATTTAGCGCATAGTTATTATAAAAACGGAAAATTCGAAGAGGCGTTATTTCGTAATCAACAAGCAGCTACAAATTCATCAGATAAATTAGAAAAACATAAAGCTTTTCATAATATTGGAAACATATTAATGAAAAATAAAAAGTGTAAAGAAGCTGTAGAAGCATTTAAAAATGCACTTAGAAACAATCCTAAAGATAATGAAACACGCTATAATTTAGCATTAGCTCAAGAATGTGCTAAAGGACAGCAAGATGAGCCACAAGAAGAAGATAAAGACGGCGATGATAATAAGGATAAAGAAGAAAATGAAGATAAAGACAACAAAGAGAATAACGATAAAAAAGAGGAAGATAAAAGTGATGATGGCGATAAGAAAGATGAAGAAAATAAAGATAAAGACGAAAATGGAGATCCTAAAGACGATAAGAAAAATGAAGGCGATAAAGGAGATCAAGAACAAGAGCAACCACAACAACAAAAAGGTAAATTATCTCCACAGCAAATTAAGAATTTGTTAGAAGCAATGGAAAACGAAGAGCAAAAGGTACAAGAAAAAGTCAATGCTCAAAAAGCAAAAGGTGCAAAAGTACAAACCGAAAAAGATTGGTAATAAATTAATTGTTTAAACATTGAAAGTATTAAAAAACATATTATTTATTTGCTTTATACTTGGTGCTACTTTATTAAAAGCACAGGTTAGTTTTGAGGCACTTGTAAGTAAAAAAAAACTTGGCGTTAACGAGCGCTTAAGAGTAGATTTTAAAATGAATCAAGATGGCGATAATTTTAGTCCGCCAAGTTTTGCTGATTTTAATATTGTTGCTGGGCCAAATCAATCTGTAAGTCATTCTTGGGTAAACGGTCAAAGAAGTTTTAGTAAAACCTACAGCTATTTTTTAGCACCTAAAAAGCAAGGACGCTTTATTATTAAGCAAGCAAGTATAGAGGTTGATGGAGAAATTTACAAAACATCACCAATAAACATTACTATAACAAAAGCAGTAACCAAACCCAAAGACAGTAATAGCGCTGACTATATTGCTGATAATAATATTCATTTAGTTGCACAAATATCTAAAACAAAACCATACTTAAACGAAGCAGTTACCATAGAATATAGACTTTATGTAGCACCAAACACAGGTGTAAGTAATTGGAGAGAAACAAACAGTCCAAAATATAATGGATTCTGGAGTCAAAGCACCGATTCTAAAACACAAAACATACAACGTGGAGAATATAACGGAGAAGAATACAGATATGTGGTTTTAAGACGAACAGTTTTATATCCGCAAAAAACAGGCGAACTAAAAATAGAGCCTTTAAGTTTAGATATTACCATAGATGTACCAACTAATAGACGTGATTTTTTTGGAAACGTATTAATGCAGCAAGTACATAAAACTATTAGTGCAAAAACTAGAACTTTAGATGTAAAACCACTACCAATAGAAAACAAACCTGATGGTTTTACTGGTGCAGTAGGAGATTTTAACTTTAAAACGACCTTATCTAAAACAGAACTTAATGCTACAGAATCTTTAACCTTAGCATTAGAAGTTTCAGGAAAAGGAAACTTAAAATTATTTAATATTCCTAAAACAAAATTAGCAAGCACTTTAGAAGTTTACGAACCAGAGTATACCGAAAAAATAAGCACTAATTATAATGGTATGCAAGGTAGTATAACAGATAGTTACACTATAGTCCCACAATACAAAGGAAAATACCCTATACCAACTATTAACTTTTCTTACTTTGATCCAATTACAGAAACTTATAAAACTATTACTTCTAAAGACTTAACTATTAATGTTATAAATGGACCTAATCTTGAAGAAAAACCAACATTATTAAGTAACAACATAAAAGAAATTGGAAGTGATTATACATTTGCAGATATTAAAACAGAAACTGACTTTGTAAATAAAACTTCTAAAAAATTCTTTAAATCTACTAGTTTTTGGACTTCTATATTTGTTTCACTTTCAACTATTCCAATAGCATTATTTATTAGACGTAAAAAAGAAGATTATGCATTAGATGTTGTTGGTAGTAGAACTAGAAAGGCAAATAGATTATCTAAGAAATATTTAAGTTCAGCTAAAAAATCTTTAGGAAAAAAAGAACCTTTTTATATTGCCTTAGAAAAAGCTTTACACAATTATTTAAAAGCCAAGCTTAGAATTGAAACTAGCGAAATGAGTAAAGAAAAAATTTCAAAGCTCTTAGAAAACAGAAAAGTGAGCAATGCATCTATATCTGATTTTGTTTCGATTTTAGAAAATTGTGAACAAGCAAGATATTCGCCATTTACAGAAGTAACAATGCAACAAGATTTTAGTAGAGCCGAAAAAAGTATAACAGCTATAGACAAAGAGATTGTTTAAGTTAAAAAGAAACTTTATGAAACGTATTATATATATATTGGTTTTCTGCTTTAGCATTATTTCTATTGCTCAAAATAAATCACTTTTTGAAAAAGCTAATGATTTTTATAAAAACGGTAAATATAATGATGCTATAAATACTTACAATTCAATTTTAAAAACCCAAGAACATTCTGCGGAACTTTATTTTAACTTAGGAAATAGCCATTACAAATTAAATCATATTGCGCACAGTATTTATAATTACGAAAAAGCATTAATACTAAACCCTACAGATAAAGAAATAAAACAGAATCTAGTATTTGCAAATACTATGAAAGTAGATGCTCTTGAGGTTTTACCAGAAATTGGTTACACCAAGTATTTTAATAAATTTACAAGTGTTTTAAATACTGACACATGGGCTATTTTATCTGTAATTTTCGTTGTGCTATTTGCGGTATTATTAATTAGTTATTATTTCACATTAAGTACTAAATTCAAACGTATTTTCTTTTCATCTAGTTTTGGTTTTTTATTATTAGCATTAATAACTTTGAGTTTTACATATTATAAAAATAACCAAGAAACAGTCACAAAGCCTGCTATTATATTTGCCAAAGAAAGCAAAGTTAAAACAGAACCAAATTTTAAAAGTCAAGATGCTTTTATACTGCACGAAGGCACAAAAGTAAATGTTTTGGATACTGAAGGTAATTGGAATAAAATTAAATTAACCAATGGAAAAATAGGCTGGATTCTAAAAGATGATATAAAACTTATAACTATTTTTTAGAACTTAATTGATATCAATTACATTTTAGAATCTTATATTTGGTTGATTACAATTTCTAAAATGAAGCAATTAATCTCAATAAGTTTTATATTCCTATTTATGGCAACCATTTCGTTGCCATCTGTGGTATTACTTATTGATGATTCCACTGATATTTCTATGCTTATAGATGTTTCTGAAGAAGAGGAAGAAAAAGGAAACGAAAAAAATAAAGAGTTAGAGGTTTTTCAATTAAATAGTGAAAATAGTAAAATTGCTTATTTTAATTCCGTAGAGTTAAACGAAATAGGTTATTTGTTTAAAACATACACTATACCTCACTTAAATTTAATATCTGCACCTCCAGATTACGTGTTGTAATTTTGGTTTTTACGCTGAAAATTTCCAGCCATTTTATTATTTTTATATGCTTATAGGGCATAAACACAAATCATTTATAATATGTTTAAAACGTTAAAACAAGACTTGCCAGCAAGTATTGTAGTATTTTTTGTTGCATTACCATTATGTTTAGGTATTGCATTAGCAAGTGGCGCACCACTTTTTTCAGGATTAATAGCAGGAATTATTGGAGGAGTTGTTGTTGGAGCACTTAGTGGTTCTAAAATTGGGGTTAGTGGTCCAGCAGCTGGACTAGCTGCTATTGTATTGTCTGCAATAACAGACTTAGGTAGTTTTGAAGTGTTTTTAGTTGCAGTTGTATTAGCTGGAATTATTCAAATATTGTTCAGTATTCTTAAATTAGGAATTATAGCGTATTATTTTCCTTCTTCTGTAATTAAAGGAATGCTTACAGGTATTGGAATTATTATTATTTTAAAGCAAATTCCTCACTTTTTTGGATTAGATAAAAATCCAGAAGGCGGATGGGATTTCTTTCAAAGTGATGGGCAAAATACTTTTTCTGAAATTCTTAACATTGGAGAATATCTTCAAACAGGTTCTTTAATTGTTGGACTAATTGGACTTGGTATTTTATTACTTTGGGATAAAGTATTATCAAAAAAAGGCAAAATATTTACTGTTATTCAAGGTCCCTTAGTAGCAGTTGCTGTTGGTATTATTTTTTATATTTTAACAAAAGGCAATTCGGCTATAGGAATAGAATCTTCACATTTAGTTAGTGTACCAGTTCCAGATAGTATCGACTCATTTATTGGTCAATTTAGTTTTCCAGATTTTAGTGCCATAACCAATAGCGCTGTTTGGATAGTTGGATTTACAATGGCTTTAGTTGCAAGTTTAGAAACTTTGTTATGTGTAGAAGCGACAGATAAGTTAGATCCAGATAAAAACGTAACTCCAACCAATAGAGAATTGTTAGCACAAGGAACTGGAAACCTAATTTCTGGATTAATTGGTGGATTACCAATAACACAGGTAATTGTTAGAAGTTCTGCTAATATCCAATCTGGAGGAAAAACTAAATTATCAGCTATACTACATGGATTATTATTATTATTATCTGTACTTATAATTCCTAATTTACTTAATAAAATCCCATTATCCGTTTTAGCAGCTGTATTATTAGTTGTTGGTTATAAACTAGCAAAACCATCAGTATTTAAAACTATGTGGAATGCAGGTTGGAGGCAATTTGTGCCATTTATAATTACAGTGGTAATACTACAGTATAACTTATTATTAGGTGTAGGAATTGGTTTAGCTGTAGGTATTTTAATTACTTTATTTCAAAGTTTTAAAAACAGCCATTTCTTACACAAAGTTGAAGAAGACACAAATAGTGAACATCACGTAAAAATGACTTTAGCTGAAGAAGTTACTTTTTTTAACAAAGCAACCATTTTAAAAGAACTAGACGCTTTACCAAATAACACCTATTTAGAGTTAGATGTAAGAAAAACAAACTATCTAGATTATGATGTTATAGAAATTCTTGAGGATTTTGCACAAAAGGCAAAACAACGAGATATTGATATTAAATTAATATCTGAACGTGGTACAGTTGAAAATCCAGATAGTTTTATTGAGTTTTTTAAATTAAGAATAAAAAACAATTAACCTAAAAATGAAAATTAAGACATATTATTATGAAAGCACATACTAAAGAAACACAATCTACATTAACCCCTAAAAAAGCTTTAGATTTTTTAAAAGAAGGCAATACTAGATTTCAAAATAATTTAAAAGCAAATAGAAATTTATTAGAACAAGTTAACGACACAAGTGATGGTCAGTTTCCTTTTGCAACTATTTTAAGTTGTATAGATTCCAGAGTTTCTGCAGAATTGGTTTTTGATCAAGGTTTAGGAGATATTTTTAGTGTTAGAATTGCAGGTAACTTTGTAAATGAAGACATTTTAGGTAGTATGGAATTTGGGTGTAAGTTAGCAGGAACAAAACTAATTGTAGTTTTAGGACACACAAGCTGTGGTGCAATAAAAGGTGCTTGTGATAAAGCTGAAATGGGTAATTTAACAAAATTAATTCAGAAAATTACACCAGCTGTAAATGCTGTTAAAGAACCTAAAGAGGAAAATTTAAGAACATCTGCAAATCTCGAATTTGTTGATGAAGTTTCTAGAAAAAATGTATTATTGACTATTGAAAGAATTCATAATGAAAGTACTATTTTAAAAGAAATGGAAGACAATGGTGAAATTAAAATTGTAGGAGCAATGTATGATATTAACTCTGGAAGCGTTACTTTTTTTTAGACGAAAAACACATTTTAAAAAAGCCAAACTATATATAGTTTGGCTTTTTTATTTTTATATTTATTTGAGACACTAGAACTATAATTCTTCTTCTGGATTTAATTCATCTTCATCAGCTTTTATAATATTTGGAAATATTAATGGTGCCAATGCTTTTACTGGTTTATAAAGCATCGATTCTTCTAAATCTTCTTTTTCAACAAAAGGAATCGTATTATTCATTTTGCTAAAAACAATTAGCAATACACTTACAATTAATCCAATTTTAAGTGCTCCAAAAACGCCACCTAATAATTTATTTATAATTCCTAGTGCTGCAAAATCTGCTAATTTAGTTAGAGCTTTTCCTGCAAGACTAATTACAACAATTATAAGAACAAACGTAATTGCAAATGCGGTTACATTAATAGTTTTTTCGTTCCATTCTGTTTTAGATTGCAATAAATCAGCAATAAAATAACTAAAATGAATTGCGCCATAAACTCCAGCAACTAAAGCTACTAAAGAAGCAACCTCTACAAATAATCCTTTAAAAAACCCACGTACTAAACCAAAACCTAATAAAGCTATTAGAATAATATCTAAAACTGTCATAATCTATAATTTTTGGTAAATATAACCTAACTTTGCGACTTTAAAAATGCTATGGCAAGAGATGAAAAATTAAAAGAACGTTGGGAAACCGTTGTGGATAAACTATCAAAACAGTTTGCTGATGGCGATACTTTAGACCTAGACGCAATTATATATTTAATTGGCGTTCAAGAATTAGGTCAATTTGATAAAAGCTTTAAAAAAGATCATAAATTAGATTTAATGCATATTGCAATTTGCAAACTACTTATGCCTTATGGTTATTACGAATTAGATTTTGTGGATAAAGATGGTTGGCCACATTACAAAACCATTGCAGAGTTACCACATTTAAAAGCGGGAGAACAAAGTGTTTTAATGAAAGAAGCTATTGTAAATTACTTTTTAGAAAGTGATTACATTTCATAAAAAAACGCTCGATATATATCGAGCGTTTTTGGTATTATAAATAAGTGTTATTTTATTCACCCTTAAAATCTGCTTTACGCTTTTCTAAAAATGCAGTAGTACCTTCTTTAAAGTCTGCAGTACCAAAACAAGCACCAAATTCTTCAATTTCTATGTTAAAACCGTTTACGCCATCTTTATAATTAGCATTTACAGCTCTAATAGCTTTACCTATAGCTACAGAAGAATTACGCATAATTTTACTCGCTATTTTCTCTGCTAATGGAAGTAATTCTTCTTGTGTAACCACATAATTTACCAAACCATAATTTAAAGCTGTTGTTGAATCTAACATACCAGCAGTCATAACTAACTCCATAGCACGACCTTTTCCTATTAATTGTGGTAAACGTTGTGTTCCTCCATAACCAGGAATAACGCCTAATGATGTTTCTGGTAAGCCCATTTTAGCATTATCGCTTGCTATTCTAAAATGTGCACTCATAGCTAATTCTAATCCGCCACCAAGCGCGAATCCGTTAACAGCTGCAATAACTGGTGTTTGTAAATTCTCTACAAAATCGAATAACAATTCTTGTCCTTTTGCTGCTAATTTTCCGCCATTTTCTACACTAAAATTAGCAAACTCACTAATATCTGCTCCAGCAACAAATGCTTTTGTTCCGCTTCCTGTTAAGATAATTACCTTTGTTGTAGCATCTACATTAGCTACTTTAAAAGCATTATGTAATTCCTCTATTGTAGCTTTGTTTAGAGCGTTTAATTTTGTTGGTCTGTTAATGGTAATTGTTGTTATTCCATTATTTGATTCTGATAAAATATTCTCGTAATTCATAATTTATTCTTTTGGAAAAGTGACTAAAAATGTGGTTCCTATCTGTTCTTTAGTTGTAAAAGTAAGTGTTCCGTTGTATGTTTCAATAATTTTTTTAATCATTGGCAAACCTAATCCCATTCCACTAGATTTTGTAGTGAATTTAGGCTCAAATATTTTAATAATATTTTCTTTTGATATTCCAGTACCATTATCGGAAACGGAAATCGTTATACTTTCTTGTTTTTCTATTAAATCGACTATAATTTCTGCTGTTTTATCTATAGGTATAGCTTGTATAGCATTTTTTACTAGATTGGTAACTACACGTATTAGTTGTGTTCTATCAAACTTAGCAATTATGGTTTCCTTTTCACAATTAAAAGTAATATTGTCTTCGCTAAAAATATCTAACGCTAAATCTACAACTTCAACCATATTAATTTCCTCTTTTTTCTGTGCTGGCATTTTAGCAAAATTAGAAAAAGCACTTGCAATAGAACTCATAGTATCTATTTGCTGAATTAGGGTTTTTGAATATTCGTCTAGTTTTGTATGGATTTCTGGATCTTCTGGATTAAATTTTCGCTGAAAACTCTGAACCGTTAAACGCATTGGTGTTAAAGGATTTTTAATTTCGTGCGCTACTTGTTTTGCCATTTCTCGCCAAGCCTGTTCACGTTCGGAAGTTGCTAATTTCACAGCACTTTCTTCCAGCTCGTCAATCATAGAATTATAAGAATCTACCAAAGTGGCTATTTCTTCTGTTGTAGAACCAATATCAATTTTCTGGTTACGCTTTTCTAATCTCGTTTGATTAATTTTATCACTTATAGTCTTTAAGGTTTTAGTAATATATTTAGATAAAAAATATGCCAAAACAACAGCTATAAAAAGCATAAAAACATAAGCATAACCTAAGCGCTCAAAAAACTCATATAATTCTTTTGCTAAAAAATCATCATTTTCTAAATATGGTAAATTTATTATAGCTAATGGTTTAAAATTTTGATCTGTAATATAGCTGTAAGAGGATTGAAAATTTTCACCAGCTTCTTCTCGTTCAACTACTACTCTATGATTTACAGTATTTAACAGCTTATTTAAAACCTCTGCAGAAATACAAGTTAGTACTGTGTCTTGAGGTAAAGCTGCTTTAGACGATTTTAAAATAGAACCTTCTAAATCGTATAAATTAATTTGAATGTTATGAACATCTGCAACTTTATGAATTTCTTCTTTAAATATTAAAGGTATTTTATCTGTAGTAACTTCATAAGTAGTTTCTCTTATTACAAAATCTATGTGGCGTTTAATGCTTTTTTCTTTACGATCTAAACGTTGTGTATGGTAGTCTTGTGTTTCTTCGCTGTACTGAAATATTGCCACTAAGGCAATTAATACAGACGCTAAAAGCACCAAAAACACCATCGAAATAAATATACGAACCCTAAGAGATAACTTCTTTTTTTTCATTCTTTAAATATAACAAAAATGAAGCCAATTAGTAATAATTATATGCCTCAAAATAGCTTTAACAAGAACAAGAGACAGAATCAGTAATTATTTTATGCATCAGGATTCCTATCTCTAATACGTTTATACACTTTAAAGCCTATCATTAATAAAATGCCTAGAACAAAGATTCCTATAACTCCAAAAATCCAGTTTATGGCACTTTTAACTAGTACCAAAAAGATCACTGCAAAAAGAATAAAAGTTGCACCTTCATTCCATAAACGCATAAAACCAGATGTTTTTGTTACGTTGTCTATTTGTAACTGTTTAAAATAAACGTGTGTTGTTAAATGATAAATAATCAATAAAACTACAAATCCTAGTTTAACTTGCATCCAAGGTTCTTCTACTAAAAACGGACGTAAATACAATAATATTATCGCAAAAAATACCGCTAAAATGGCACTAGGCCAGGTAATAATAAACCATAGACGTTTTGCCATTAGCTTAAGTTGTTTTCCTAGAATCTCCTTTCCTGGCGATGGTTTGTGAAATGCTTCAATTTGATAGACAAACAGTCTTGGAATATAAAACAAACCTGCAAACCAAGTAATTACAAATATTAAATGAAATGCTTTTATGTAATTATAATATGGTTCCATTAGCTTACTATTTTATTGGTTTTTGGTAATTTCTTTAATTCTTTATTTAGAAACAAAGCGGTAATTATTGTGGCAAGCACATCGGAAATTGGAAATGCCATCCAAATGCCTAATTCGCCATAAAACTGGGGTAAAATAAATAATAAAGGTATAAAAATAAATCCTTGTCTGGTTAATGTTAATAATAACGCAGGAATTGCTTTTCCAATAGCTTGAAAATAAGCTGCACCAATAATCTGTATAGCTGCAATTGGTGTAACTGCAAAAACCCATCGCATAGCGTTTGGTGCTAATTCTAAAACAGCTTTATCGTTAGTAAATAACTTAGAAATAGATTCTGGAAAAATCATTAATATACTAAACACTATTAATCCAAAAAACACCGCAGATTTTACACCAACAAAAACAGACTCTTTTACTCTTGCATATTTTTTTGCTCCATAATTATAACCTGCAATTGGTAAAAATCCTTGTGTAATTCCAAAGACAGGAAATAAAGCAAACATTAACATTCTTGCCGAAATAGCATAAGCAGTAACTAAGGTTTCGCCACCAAAACGATATAAGATATTGTTTAAATACAAATAAGTAATACTTACTACAGCTTGTCTTGCTAGAGTTACAAAACCTAAACTTGCAATTTCTTTTACAATAATTAATTGTAGTTTTAAATGCTTGAGTTTTAATTTTAATTCTGAATTTTTAGAAATAAAAAACCAGATTATAAAACTAACACATAATCCATAAGAAATGGTAGTTGCCCAAGCTGCACCTTGCATACCGTAATCTAAAACGTTTATAAAAAGATAATCTAATATTAAGTTTCCAACCGATGGAATTAACATAGCATACATAGCAAACTTCGGCTTACCTTCTGCTCTAATCACGGTATTTCCCATCATAGAAAGTGCCAAGAAAGGCACTCCATAAAGCACAATAGTATAATATATTTTTGCAGGCTCAAAAATGGCGCCTTTTCCTCCAAAAGATGGAATTAAACTATCTACAAAGTATAATCCTGCTGCTACAAAACTAATCGTAATTAATAAGGTTAATATAATCTGATTTCCAAAAACAGATAACGCTTTTTCTTTATTTTGAGATCCTAAAGCGCGCGAAACTATAGAAGATCCACCAACACCAATACTCATTCCGACCGCTGCAATAAAAAATGACACTGGTAAAACCACGTTTATAGCTGCAATTGCTGTTGAACCAATCCATTGACCAACAAAAATAGTGTCGACTAAAATATTTAAAGACATCACTAAAATACCTATTGAGGCAGGAACTGCTTGTTTTATCAAAAGTTTTGGTATAGCTTGAGTTCCTAAAAGTGATGCTTTAGTGATTTCCATTAAACTTTAACTGGAGTTTTAGCCCATTCTTTAATCCATTTTGCTAACAATTCTACCCAATCTTGGTTAGTATTTAAGCAGGGAACAGTAGTAAAGTCTTTTCCTCCAACTTCGTGAAATAACTCTGCGCCTTCCATTGCAATTTCTTCTAGGGTTTCTAAACAATCACTTACAAATGCTGGTGTTACAATTGCCATGTTTTCAACTCCTTTTTTACCTAAGCGCTCTATAGTTCTGTCTGTATATGGTTGTAACCAGGGATCAAATCCTAAACGAGATTGAAATGATGTTGAGTACGTTTCTGGCTCAAAGTTTAATTTTTCAGCAACTAAACGAGTTACTTCTTTACATTGATGTCTGTAACAAAATTCGTGAGCTTTACTTGGAGTTTCGCAGCAAGAACCATCTATTTTACAATGCGATTTTGTTATATCGCTTTTTCTAATATGACGTTCTGGAACACCATGATATGAAAAAAGTAAATGATCGTAATTCTTATCTTTTAAATCTTCTTTTATAGAGTTAGCTAAAACAGTTATGTAATCGTCGTTATTGTAAAAAGAAGGTAAATCGGTTATCTTTAAATTAGGAAAATCTGCTTTACGAATTTCTTCAGCTAAAACTAAAATAGTTTCAGTGGTTGCCATAGCAAACTGTGGATAAAGTGGAATTAAAAACACTTCTTCTACGCCTTTATCTACTAATTCTTGTAAGCCTTTTTTAATAGTCATTGAACCATATCGCATGGCCAAAGCAACTGGATAATCTACCTCTTCTTGAACTTTAACTTTTAATTCTTCACTTAAAACAATTAAAGGCGACCCATTTTCCCACCAAATTTTCTTGTACGCTTTTGCACTTTGTTTTGGTCGTGTATTTAATATAATTCCTTTAACTAATAATGTTCTTGCCCAAAGCGGCACATCTATAACACGTTCATCCATTAAGAACTCACCTAAATAACGTTTAACATCTTTTGGTTCTGGACTATCTGGAGAACCCAAGTTAACTAATAAAACTCCTTTTTTCATTTTCCTTTTTTTAGCAGTTACAAAAATACAACTCTATTTTGTAATATACTTAACATTTTAAACGTTGATTATATGTTGTAACTTAACTATATTTACTCTTCAACGCAACCTACTTTATGAAATATTTTTTTTCGGTAATAGGCTTTCTTAGCTTTTTTATATCATTTTCACAAAACAATCAAAATAGCTTATTGTGGGAAATTACAGGAAATGGTTTAGAAAGACCGTCTTATTTATACGGAACAATGCACGTAAGTAGTAAGGTGGCTTTTAGGTTAGACGATGTATTTTTTGAAGCTTTAAATAATAGTGATTACATAGCTCTAGAATCTGATCCTAGCGATTGGCTTGGTTTTAATTTTGAAAATTCTGTTCTATCTCCTCAAAATTATAACACTTCTTTTGATGAAGGTTTTTACGATAATATTGTTGGCATAGAAACTCCTAAAGATATTTTAATCCGCTCTGCAATACGATTTAATAACCAATTGGTAAATGGTATTTTATACCGTAAAAGCTCCTCTAGCGATAATTTTGAAGAGGAAACCTATCTTGATATGTTTATTTATCAAGCTGGAAAAAAAACGAACAAACCAATTATAAGTCTTGAGAGTATTGAAGAATCTCGTTATTTAGTTTCTAAAGCTCAAAAAAATAGCACAAAAGATAAAATCGACCCTTGGTTATCTAAGCTTTACGAGAAGGAAAGTGCCTACATTTTAAGAGAAAAAACCTATAGAGATAGAAACATAGAGCTTTTAGATTCTATTAGTAAAGCTTCTAATACCGATTTTTTTAGAGAGAATATGTTAACCATAAGAAATGATAATATGGTAACGGTTTTAGATACGTTAATGAAAAATAAATCTGTTTTTTCTGGTATTGGCGCAGCACATTTAGGTGGAGAAAAAGGAATGATAGAAATGTTACGCTGCAAAGGATATAATTTAAAACCTTTGGTTTCGGAAAAAACGGACATTGCTAAAACAGAAAAAGAACTCTTAGAAAACAAGATTAAAACACCTGTTTTTTCTAAAAATAGTACACCTGATGGTTTTTTGAAATTAAATACTTTTGGGGTATTACGAGAATTTGCACATCGTGGAATGAAATATTACATCTCTCCAGATCTATCTAATGGTGCACATTTATCTGTTAGTAGAATTAACACCTATAATTACTTACCAAACGACAAAAACTTAACGCTTAAAACTATAGATAATTATCTTTTTGAAGATATTCCAGGAGAAATTATTACAAAAGAAATACTCTCTGGAACATATCCAGGAATTAGCATTTTAAATAAAACAAAAAAAGGCGATTATGAAAAGTATCATATCTACCAAACGCCTTTAGAATTTATAATTATTAAACTTTCTGGCAGAAAAAATTATGTTTTAGATTTTCAGAAAAATATTTTCAGCTCTATTGAATTTAAAGATAAAGCGTCTCAAATGGTTTTAATTAAAGAACCTAATAATAAATATAGTTTCAGTTTTCCTGAAACGTATTCAAGCGATAATTTTGAAAATGCAGGAAACAAATTACTCCAAGCGGAATATAATAACGCCACTTATTTTTTAAAGGAAGCTGTTTACTTTGACACTTACTACATTGAAGAAGATAGTTTTGAAGCTAAATATTTAGCAACTAACCTTCTTGAGAACCTAGAAATAGAAGATTTTAAAGGCAATTACACATCCAAAACCTATACAAGTTTTGAGGCTGAAGCTGTTTTAGACAGTACAACATCTAAAAAACTTCATTTAAAAACCATAGTTAAAGATGGTAGTTATTACATACTAGGTTATGTTGGTAATAAAAAAGAAGAGGCTAAATTATTTTTTAACTCATTAAAATTCAACAAAACAAGTTATCCAGAAACCTTTAAAACTATAATAGATACGTCTTTACACTTTAGTGTATCCACAAACACTAAACCACCAAGAACTAATAACGATTATGACAAAAAGAAACCATATTTAGATTTTACAAGTAAAACCAATTTTTACTCTAATTCTAATGAACAGGTCTACGTTGAAAAATACAAATATCACGATCTTAAAATGTATGCTAATATAGATAGCTTATGGAATGATACTGATAAGTTATATGAAAACTATGGTGACTCAGATGGTTACAAAGATTTTAAAATCACAAATAAAGTAAAATCGAAAAAGAATAACATTTTTACCTATTCTTTTGATTTACAAGATAGCTTAAGTAGTAAACAAATTAAAATCAAACAAATTCTAACTAAAGGCGCATTATTTGAATTAAGAACGCTTATAGATTCTATTACTTCTCCAAGTAAATTTATTACTGAATTCTATACTTCTTTTTCTCCAATAGACTCATTACTTGGTGTCTCAGTATTTAAAGATAAAACTAATTTGTTTTTTGAGGCTTTAAAAAACAACGATAGTATTGTTTTTAAAGCCAATAACAATATTTTATTTAGTGACAAACATGTTCCAAAAATGATTTCTTTTCTTGAGGAATTCGAATTTCCAGAAAATAAAGTAGATTTAAAATATTTTATTTTGCAAAGTCTAGGAGAATTAAATCATCCAGATGTTATTCCTTATTTTAAGAAGCTATATAAAGCATCTTATTCAGATCCAGATGTTCAATTAAAAATTTTAAATAGTGTTTTCGATAAAAACACCGAAAATTCAAATCAACTATTACTACAATTACTACAGGAAGATTTACCGCTTGATGAAAGAGAAATTGGCTATGTTTTTAATAATTACAACGATAGTTTAGCTACAAGAAAATCGTTATTTCCAGATCTGTTAGATTATACGTCTGTTACTGAATACAAAGAAAACATTTATGAACTTTTATCAAGACTTAGAATTAAAAACCTAATTAAACCTAAAGTTTATAAGAAATATAAAAAACAAATAATTAACGATGCTAAAATTGAAATTAAGCGAAGTCTAAGCAATAATTCTGGCTCTTTTAAAGGTAGTTATACATTAATAGATTACGTCTATTTAATTTTTCCTTTTAGAGAAGATGCAGAAGCTAAAACATTTTTTAATAAATTAATAGGAAGTAAAAATGGACATGCACAAGCATCTTATTATATGCTTTTAGCTCAAACTAAAGAGACTATTCCACAAGCCTTAAAAAATAAAACAATCAATAATAAAGATGTAAAATACTTAGTTTATAGAAAATTAGCCGCTAAAGACTTATTTAAAGCAATGGAAACAACTAAGATTAGTCAAAAAAGTTATATAAAATCTTATATATTTTCTGATGTAGATATAGAAAAAGAAAGAGATTCTATCGTATTTATTGGAACAAAACCATTTACAACAGATTTAAATAAAGAAGGCCACATTCATTTTTACAAAGTAATTAAAACTACAACTAATAAAACCACAACTAAACTACATTACTTTGGTTATTTAAACACAGAAAACAACCAACCAATAGCAATAAATCCGTATATAGAATCTGATGCTTACGGCGATGCTTTTGATGAAAACAAAGATGAAGAAGGGATTTATGATGAAATACTAAAACAAGCTATTCACAAAACCAGAAAGCGAGTTTCGGATGATGATGATTAAAAATTTTATTGAAAATAATATTTAATCATTTGAGGATACCTAGTATTAAAAAGTCAAAAACCAATTTATTTTGTTTTTTTGCAATAAAAACACTTTGTTAACATTTAAAATACAAATAACATACACTTTATATTTATTTAGTATATTATATCTAATAAAGTAAATAAAACATTAAATATTTAATAATAAAGCATATCTTTCTTTTAATTAAATGGAAGATGTATGAAGGCTTTAGTTTTATTTTTATTATTTACAGTACATATGTCTGCACAAGTTGGTGTTGACACAACAGATCCTCAACAAACATTGCATTTAGGTTCTAACACTGGAACCGTTAGAGTAGAAAGTCTTAACGGCGTAAATAGCCCGTATAATGCAGGTGATGTAGACGGCGATTTAGACTTAACAAATAACACTTACAACCTCTATGTCGATGATTTAGGTAATTTAACAACTGAATTCAGACCACTATACAATAGTAATGGTTCTGATGCTGTTGATGACGCTTCTATTCCTGTAAATTTTGTTACTCTTGCAGCTTCCGATCCTGATGGAAAAGCAGATGTACAGATCACACTTTTTGAAGTAACGGTTGCTAGACCTGCAATTTTAGAAGTAAAATATAATTTAAGTTTTGATGTGTATTTAAACCCAGCAAAAACTGTTATTTCGGACAATTATGCAAGAAGAATAAGTACTTATTTTGTTGTAAGTGGTGTTGGAACCAGAAAATATGGTCCAGTATCTAAATGTTATTCTAGTGGTTCTACACTTAGTATAACAGGGCCAATGTACAACGCTTCTACTGCCTATATCCAATTGCCTGCCGCAGGTAAATACCAAATACAATTTTACGGCGAAGTATCTTCAAACGTTAAAGGTGGCGGAGGAGGAACAACGTCGCAAGCTGCTTATGTAGAATTTGCTACAGGTTACGACGCCATATTCCTTAGGTTACATTAATCAATTAAAAAAAATTATGATGAAAAAATACATTATATTATTAACCTTAAATCTTTGCTTTTGTATTGCTACTTCACAAGTAGGGATAGGAACAACATCGCCGCAAGAAGAGCTACATTTAGCTGGTTCTAAATCTACAATTAGAGTAGATGCCTTAAACACAACTAATAATCCTACTAAAAATCCAGTTGGAAAAGTAGTAAAGGCATACGTTGATGGTAATGGAGATATTACTTTTGGTAGTGGCTTTGGCACCTCTGCTGCTGAACCATTAAATTTCTTAATTGATATTCCAAATTTTATAGAGGATGACCCCTATACATTAGGTTATGGCTCTGGAACAGTAGTAAATAGCCCAATTGGAAGTACTGAGGTTGAAGCACCAATTAAAACCATACTATTTAACACACCACAAGACGCTACGGTAGAGGTAAAATACGGAATTACTTTATTAGTAGCTGGAAACGATTTAAGTACTAGTGTCCCAACCTCATACGTTACCTATGAAAAAGCTGTAACTATGGTCACTTATTTTTGTGTAGACATAGATAGTAATGGTCTCTCAACTGCAGAAAAAGCAATTAGACATGGATACAAAGGGCAGTCTTACGAAACTAATTATGGAGGATCTATTGGTTATCCTTATATGAATAGCCAAGGTTATTTAACTGTACCTGCTGGAAGTCATACATTATATTTTTTCGGAGTAACTACCAGTGACGCTTTAGATCTTACAAGTGTTGGATATGGAGGAGATAAAGATTATTTAAAAATTAGAATATATAATTAATTATGAAAAAAATATACTTAAATATAGGACTACTTTTTGTTGTTAATTTAGCATTTTCACAAGTTGGTATTAATACGAATAACCCACAACAAGCAGTTCATGTTGCTGGTCCAATAGAAACTATTAGAATTGATGGATTAAGTGCTGCGAACAACCCAAATAACTTGGGTACAGATAGTACAACTCCAGTTCATATAGATGATAATGGAGATCTAGTACTAGGTACACAAGAAAATAATATTGAAATATTATTTGATTCTGAAAACTACTTGATTGACGGAATAAGTCCAACTACTTTAATTAATCAAACCGGTGGTGGTTTTGGATATACAACAGCTGGAATACCTGTTGGTGGAACAGCTACAAGCTTTACTCTAACTGCTAATGCTATTGTTGAAATTAATTATTCTGTATCATGGTCTGTTTATAAGACAGCTAATGCATCTGGTAGAATAGCAGATGAGCATGCTAGAATAGTTCAAACTGGCATTTATTTTAGACAAAATAATTATTTAGGTCCAGCCGTTATTAATGATGTAGATGGCATTCCTATAAATGATGGTCCTTGGTGTATAGATGTAAATTCTGGAGGAACTGTATGTAATGAAGTTGGAGGAATGCTAGCTATTAATGGACAATTTTACAATAATGGTGACTCTAGAAACGGAGAATATGAGAATTTCCATAATACAGGCTCAGATTACGTTAAATTAGGACCAGGTACTTATACAGCAATGTTTGCAGCACAATTAGCTGTTGGAGATACAGGAGGAACTGGAGCTGTTAAAATGTATATTGGAACAGGTAATGACGATATACAAATAATAGCACACTATTATCAAAATTAACACTACCTAAAAACAAAGCAATCAACTACTCTGCACGTACTTTTTAGGCGTAGTTCCATATTTTTTCTTAAACGCAGCAATAAAATGGCTACCAGTACTGTAGCCTACTTTTAAACCAACTTCGTTTACATTATGTGCGCCAGATTCTAATAATTTTCTAGCTACTTCCATTTTATAATCAAATAGAAAACCATAAACAGTATCGCCATAAATTTGTTTAAAACCTTCTTTAAGTTTTTTAAGACTTAGATTAATTTCTTCAGACAATTCTTGTAAAGTTGGTGGCTCGGCCATTTTAGAAATCATAATATCTTTGGCACGTTTTATTTTTGTTACGTTACTTTCGTCTGCTAAAAATGGGCATTGTTCAATATCTGCATCTTCGCTTCTATTAAAATACAAACTTAATAACTCGTATGCTTTAGCTTTAAAGTAAAGCGGTTTTATAATTTCGTTTAAATTATAATTTATCACTTGGTTTAAAGATATACTCATAGATGGCGATATTTTCCCATCTTTATAATACTTATTCTCTTTGTTTTCCTTGTTTAAAAAAGAAATATAATCGGCTTCTTGAGAAAATAGTCCGTGAAATTTTTTAATAGAAACAATTACAGAAACCATCCAACTATTAGGATTTACTTTTAAATCAATAGGCAAGTCGCGCTCTGGATTATACAGCAGTAACGAAGATTCTTCAGTAACATCCAAAACATAAGAGCCGTTGTTAAATAAAAAAGCGCTTTTCCCTTTTAAACAAAAATGAAATTGAATAAAACTACTATCTATATCTCGTTTAATAACAGCTACTTCGGATTCATCGTTTCTATATGTTAATACAAAAAAACCGTCTTCAATACGGGTTTCGTTAAAAAACCTTTTAGCGTTATTTTCTATAAAATTTTCTTTCATTTTTAAAATTATTTTATTTAGATTCGTTCTAAACTAACATTTACTTAACAGCTTAAAAGGATTGTTTTTGTTGGTATGACACAACAAAAATACAAAAATTAACTTTAAAAAACCACAATCGATATTTATAGTTCTTGTAGCGTTGTTTTAAACAATGCAAGCCTTATAAATTTGCAAAGCAATTTGTTTTAAATTAATGGAACAGTATAACATCTCTAAAGGAACTCATTTTTACGCCTTAGGTCTTAGCTATAAAAAAGCTGATGCAGAGGTAAGAGGTCATTTTAGTTTAGATGAAAACGCAAAACAAAACCTACTAAGTCAAGCAAAGAGTAACAATATAGAAGGCTTAATAGTAACATCTACGTGTAATAGAACTGAAATTTTTGGTTTTGCAGAACATCCATATCAGCTTATAAAATTATTGTGCGAAAACACAAAAGGAACTGTAGAAGAGTTTCAAGAAGTAGCATATATTTATAAAAGTCGTGAAGCTATTTCGCATTTATTTAGAGTTGGTTGCGGATTAGATAGTCAGATTTTAGGCGATTTTGAAATTATTAGTCAATTAAAGATTAGCGCTAAAGCCTCAAAAAAAGTAGGCTTATTAAATCCATTTTTAGAACGTTTGTTGAATTCAGTAATTCAAGCAAGTAAACGTATAAAAACAGAAACCGAAATTTCTTCTGGAGCTACATCTGTATCTTTTGCATCGGTTCATTATATTTTAAATCAAGTTGAAAACGTTCCAGAAAAAAATATTTTATTATTTGGAACAGGAAAAATTGGTCGTAATACTTGCGAAAACTTGGTAAAACATACCAAAAACGAGCATATTACACTAATTAATAGAACAAAAGACAAGGCCGAAAAAATTGCAGGAAAATTTAACTTAATAGTTAAAGATTACTCAAATTTACAAGAAGAAATTCATACAGCAGATATTCTTATCGTGTCAACTGGAGCACAAAATCCTACGGTAGATAAATTCATAATTAAAAACAATAAGCCGCTTTTAATTTTAGACCTATCAATTCCTAAAAATGTTAACGAAAACGTTAACGATTTAGATCAAGTTACCTTAGTACATTTGGATCAATTGTCTCAAATGACAGATGAAACTCTTGAGAAAAGAAAATCTCAAATCCCAGTTGCAGAGCAAATTATAGAAGAAGTTAAAACCGAATTTAGTGCTTGGTTAGAAACGCGTAAATTTGCTCCTACAATTAAAGCTTTAAAGCATAAGCTTCAAGATTTTAAAACGGCAGAATTAGATACACAACGTAAAAAATTAACCGATTTTAACGAGGCTCAAGCCGAACTAATTAGTAATAATATTATTCAAAAAATAACCAATCACTTTGCGCATCATTTAAAAGACGATGCAGGTTCTGGAACAGAAAGTTTAGAACTTATAAAAAAAGTGTTTCAGTTAGAAACAAAATAAAATGTCTAAAACCATCCGTATTGGTACTCGCGATAGCCAACTAGCCATTTGGCAAGCAAAAATCGTAAAATCTCAATTAGAACACTTAGGTCATACGTGTATCTTGGTTCCTGTAAAATCTACAGGAGATATCGTTTTAGATAAGCCGCTTTATGAACTTGGTGTTGTCGGTATTTTTACAAAAACCTTAGATATTGCCTTACTTAATGGCGATATTGACATAGCTGTACACTCTTTAAAAGATGTGCCAACGCAAATGCCAGAAGGGATAATTCAAGCGGCAGTATTAAAGCGTGGAAACACCAGAGATATGTTGGTTTTTAATGATTCTGAAGAATTTATGAGTCAGAAAAATGCTATAATTGCAACTAGCAGTTTACGAAGAAGAGCGCAATGGCTAAATCGTTTTCCAACACATAAAATTGAAGATATTCGTGGTAATGTAAATTCACGATTAGAAAAATTAGAAAATAGCGAAACTTGGAATGGTGCTATTTTTGCAGCTGCTGGATTAGGACGTTTAGAGTTAACACCAGAAAATTCTTTTAATTTAGATTGGATGATTCCTGCACCAGGTCAAGGAGCAGTTATGATTGCAGCTTTAAAAGAAAACACAGAAATAGTTGAAGCTTGTAAAGAAATTAACGACGAAACTACTGAAATCTGTACAGGTATAGAACGTAAGTTTTTACGCATACTAGAAGGTGGATGTTCTTCTCCAATTGGAGCCATCGCTTTTTACAGAGATAAACAAAATGATATTTGTTTTAAAGGAGTCTTGTTAAGTCGCGATGGAACTCGTAAAATAGAAGTAGAAAAAATAGAACCTTTAGGAAGTCATCATAATATTGCAACCTTCTGTGCTAATTACATCTTAGATAAAGGTGGAAATAAATTAGTAGACGCAAGAGATTATACATCAAGAGACGAAAAAATATTTGCTACTAAAGCATTAACCGACGAGCAAAAGAAATTATTTCATCAAGGTATAAAAGTAAATCACGCCGATTTTGTAAAGGTGAATATTAATCGTATTTCGCCAGTAATATTAAAGCAAGAGCATAAAAATGTAGTTATTACAAGTCAGAATGCAGTAGAAGCTATTGTAAATAGTGTTCCTGCCGAAGATTTAAAATTTGCAAACATTTATTGTGTAGGTAGACGAACAAAAAAATTAATAGAACAAAAAATAGGGCCTGTATTGCATCAGGCTAAAAACGCAGAAACGCTAGCTAATTATATAGTTGATTATTTAGAAGGTACTGAAGTTTCTTATTTCTGTAGCGATATTAGATTAGATGCTTTACCAACCATTTTAAACGATAGTAATATTACCGTAAACGAAATAGAAGCTTACTCTACTAAATATGAAGGTCTAGAAATCACTAATGCAATTGAAGGTGTTATGTTTTTTAGCCCAAGTACAATTGATAGTTTTATAGAACATAATAATAGTAAGCCAATTGCATTCTGTATAGGAGAAACAACAGCAAAACACGCAAGAAATTATTTTGATGATGTACGCGTAGCTAAAGTTCCAACCGTAGAAAGTGTTATTGAGTTAGTGAATGAAGTTTATGTTTAAACACTTAGTGTTAAACTAAATTAAATAGAGAGTTGACAGAGCGGCCGATCGTGCTACCTTGGAAAGGTAGTGTACTTGTAAAGGTACCAAGGGTTCGAATCCCTTACTCTCTGCAATTAAATAAATTCCTGATTTAGTCAGGAAACACAGAATTAAGATATGTTGAAAAACGATTTATTTTTAAGAGCATTAAAAGGAGAAACAGTAGATCGTCCACCAGTTTGGATGATGCGTCAAGCAGGAAGATATTTGCCGGAATTTATGGAAATAAAGGCTAAATATGATTTCTTTACACGTTGTCAAACTCCAGAATTAGCAAGCGAAATTACAGTGCAACCAATTCGTAGATACGGAATGGATGCAGCTATTTTATTTTGTGACATTCTAGTTATTCCACAAGCAATGAATATTGAGGTTCAAATGAAACCAAATTTCGGACCTTATTTACCAAATCCTATTCGTACTCAAAGAGACGTAGATAATGTAATTGTGCCAGACGTAAAAGAAAGTTTAAGCTATGTTTACGAGGCTATAAAAATGACTAAGGAAAAACTAAATGACGATATTCCATTAATTGGTTTCGCAGGTTCTCCTTGGACCATTTTATGTTATTGTGTGCAAGGTCAAGGTTCTAAAAACTTTGATAAAGCTAAAGAATTTTGTTTTACAAATCCTGTGGCAGCACATCAATTATTACAAAAAATCACAGACACAACTATTGCTTACTTAAAAGAAAAAGTAAAAGCAGGCGTAAATGCTGTACAAGTTTTCGATTCTTGGGGAGGAATGCTATCTCCGGTAGATTATCAAGAATTTTCTTGGAACTATATCCAACAAATAATTGATGCTTTAAAAGACGAAACTCCAGTAATTGCATTTGGAAAAGGATGCTGGTTTGCATTAGACACTATGGCTAAATCTGGAGCTGCGGCTTTAGGTGTAGATTGGACGTGTTCTGCAAGAAATGCTCGTTACTTAACAGGTGGAAATATTACGTTACAAGGAAACTTTGATCCTACTCGCTTGTTTTCGCCACCTGCGGAAATTAAAAAAATGGTCACACAAATGATTAACGAGTTTGGTAAAGACAAATACATCGTTAATTTAGGTCACGGAATTCTACCAAATATTCCATTAGAAAATGCGAAAGCATTTATAGATGCAGTAAAAGAATATAAAGCTTAAAACTAAAAGCGTTACTGTAATAATAGTAACGCTTTTTTAATACTTACCAATGATAAAAAACATCTTACAAGGTGTTCTAGCCTACTTTAAGAGTTTTGAATTAATTTCAGAATTAAAACTTTGGAAATATTTTTTTATTCCAATGCTTATAAGTTTTGTTACCGCTGCTATTATTGGTTTTACAGCTTACGGATTATCGGATAATATTGGTGAATTTATTGCTAAGATTTGGATTTGGGAATTTGGCAAAGAAACTTTTACAACTGCTTCAACTTTTATAGGCGGCATAATTATATTTACAATTGGATTAATACTTTACAAACACATTATAATGGCATTATCTGCGCCATTTATGAGTCCTGTTTCAGAAAAAATCGAAGCACATTTAACTGGAATAGAAAGTTATCAACATAGAAAAACGTCTTTTAAAGAACAGCTTTGGCGAGGTATTAGAATAAATCTTAGAAATTTAGGAAAAGAACTCTTAATTACTATTCCCTTATTACTTCTAAAATTTCTTCCTATAGTTAATATTTTTTCAACACTATTATTATTTACAACTCAAGCGTATTATGCAGGTTTTGGAAATATGGACTACACTTTAGAACGTCATTTTAAATATCATGAAAGTATTAATTTTGTAAAAAAACATCGTGGAATCGCTATTGGAAATGGAATTGTATTTATCCTGTTTTTGCTAATTCCAGTAGTTGGTGTTATTTTAGTTTTACCTTTTAGTGTAACTGCTGCATCTTTAAAAACAGTAAAACTTCTTGAGAAAGAAAACCTTTTAGCAACACAAAACAGTTAATATGATTATTGAATTTAACAACTATTATATTGAAAAAATTCAAGAAAAAGATGCTTGGAATATTTGCGATTTGATGTTGGCTAACGAAGATCGGTTTAAAACTTATTTCCCTGGAACTTTAGCAGAAAATACTACACCAGAATTATCTAAATTGTTTGCAAAAAAAAAAGTAAAACAGTTTCAAAATAAAGAAGAATATTTATTTACTTTAAAAGAAAAGGAAACACAAAAAACTATAGGTTTAATTTATATTAAAGAATTAGATTGGAGTATTAATCAAGGGGAATTTGCCTATTGTATAGATTACAATTTTAAAGGTAAAAATATAATGAGTAATGTCGTGAAACATTTAAGTGATTACGCTTTCTCTGAATTAGGCCTTAAAACTCTTCAAATTATAGCTTACAAAGAAAATAAAGCAAGTATAAATGTTGCTTTAAATAATAATTTTACGTGGCAAAAAACATTACTTAAAGAATTTACGCCACTAAATTCAGCGCCATTAGATATGGAGTTGTATGAAAAATATAACCATTAATTAAAACATAAATCTACAAGGTGTTTTAAACCTTGTAGACATAAAAACAGACACAATGAAGGATCAATTCTTTAATTACATTCAAAAATTACAAGATCGTATTACAGCTAAATTAGAAGCAGTAGATGGAAAAGCTAAATTTCAAGAAGATCTTTGGGATAGACCAGAAGGCGGCGGAGGAAGAACACGCGTAATAGAAAATGGTAATGTATTTGAAAAAGGTGGCGTTAATATTTCTGGCGTACATGGAAAGTTACCAGATTCTATGCAAAAATATTTTGGCGTAGAAGATGCAGATTTCTTTGCTTGCGGA
The DNA here is from genome assembly GCA_034110465.1 of Mesoflavibacter sp. Lineage (GTDB taxonomy): Bacteria > Bacteroidota > Bacteroidia > Flavobacteriales > Flavobacteriaceae > Aurantibacter. Next base: position 185,745 of record JAWUZD010000009.1, on the reverse strand, counting down.
TTAAGCTTAGTGCTTCATCCAAAAAACCCAATGGTTCCAACAGTTCATGCAAATTGGCGTTATTTTGAAATGTATAATAAAGAAGGAAACATTGTAGACCAATGGTTTGGTGGCGGACAAGATCTAACACCTTATTATTTATTTGACGAAGATGCAATACATTTTCATCAGGTTTGTAAAACAGCTTGCGATAAACATAACCCTGAATTTTATCCAAAATATAAAGCACGTTGTGACAAGTATTTTTATAATGAACACAGAAGCGAAGGTCGTGGAATTGGCGGATTATTTTACGATTATTGCAAAGCAACTAATGAAATGTCTATGCAAGATTGGTATGATTTTGAAACTGAAGTTGGAGATTCTTTCCTTGAAGCGTATGTCCCAATAGTAGAGAAGCGTAAAAACCTAGAATACACAAAAGAACAACGCGATTGGCAAGAAATTAGACGTGGACGCTATGTAGAATTTAATTTAGTACATGATAAAGGCACGCTTTTCGGACTTAAAACAAACGGAAGAATAGAAAGTATTTTAATGAGTTTGCCACCACACGTGCAATGGGTTTACGACCATAATCCAGAACCACAAAGTGAAGAAGCTAAATTGATAGAGGTTTTAAAAAAACCGGTTGATTGGATTTAAAATATCAATTATGAAAAACTGCTTCTGCGGAAATAACAAACCCTATAAAACCTGTTGCGAAGTATTCCATAAAAATGGTGGTAGAACAGAAACAGCAGAACAGTTAATGCGTTCAAGATATTCTGCTTTTGTATTAGCAAATGGTAATTATTTAATGCAAACGCATCACGAAAGCACAAGACCAATAAAAGAGAAAAAAGCTATTGTAAACTGGGCAAAATCTGTTGTATGGGTAAAATTAGAAATTTTAGAAACTACTTTAGATACCGTTAAATTTAATGCCCATTTTTCTGAAGATGGAGTTCCGGATGTTATCCACGAAAACTCTAAATTTGTAAAAGAAGACAATATTTGGTTTTACTTAGGTTTAGCTGAATAAGAAAATAACAACTGTAGATTAAATACTGCAAACTGAAGACTTTAAATATGTATCCATTAAGACGAAATAGAAGATTAAGAACCAACGAAGCTGTTAGAAGTTTAGTTCGTGAGACTATAATAGCACCATCGGACTTTTTAGTACCGCTTTTTATCGTGGAAGGAAAAGGTATAAAAGAAGAAATAGCTTCTATGCCTAACTATTTTAGATACAGTTTAGATTTATTAGAAAACGAAATAAAAGAACTTTGGAGTCTTGGGTTAAAATCGGTTTTACTGTTTGTAAAAGTGCCAGATAACCTAAAAGATAACGCAGGAAAAGAAGCTTTAAATCCAGATGGTTTAATGCAACGCGCCATTAAAACGGTAAAAAACGTGTGTCCAGATATGTTAGTTATGACAGATGTGGCTTTAGATCCATATTCTGAATTTGGTCACGACGGTATTATAGAAAACGGAAAAATAGCTAATGATATAACCAACGAATTCTTAGCAGAAATGAGTGTTTCTCATGCGCAAGCAGGCGCAAATTTTGTAGCGCCAAGCGATATGATGGATGGACGAATTTTAACCATTCGCGAAGCATTAGAAGACGAAGGTTTTACGGATACAGGAATTATGAGTTATTCGGCTAAATATGCCTCTGCTTTTTACGGACCATTTAGAGACGCATTAGATTCTGCTCCCGTAGATATGCAAGAAATTCCAAAAGATAAAAAAACCTATCAAATGGATTATGCCAATCGTTTTGAAGCCATTAGAGAAACTGAAATGGATATAGACGAAGGTGCAGATATTGTTATGGTTAAACCAGGTTTGTGCTACTTAGATATTGTTAGAGACATTAAAAACGAAGTCGATGTTCCTATAGCTGTGTATCAAGTTTCAGGGGAATATTCTATGCTAAAAGCAGCCGCAGAAAAAGGCTGGTTAGATCATGATGCAGTTATGATGGAGCAAATAACAGCCATAAAACGTGCTGGTGCAGATGTAATTGCTAGTTACTTTGCTAAAGATGTGGTTAAGATTTTGGGGTAATTTTATAAAATCCATAACAACCAATTCATTACAATTATTTACTTTAGTAAAAAACTAAATAATAAAATGACAGTACTCTTACTTTGGGCAACCGTATCTATCTTTTTTTCATTTTTATGTTCTATTCTAGAAGCAGTGCTTTTAAGTATAACCCCAACATTTCTTAAAGTAAAAAAACAAGAAGGTAAAGCTTATGCTTCTACTTTAGAAACCTTTAAAGAAGATGTAGACAAACCATTAATTGCAATTCTTACCTTAAATACAATCGCTCATACTTTAGGTGCTATGATGGTTGGTATTGCTGCTGGGGATTTACCATATAAAATAGAGTTCTTTGGTATAAATACAGTTGGTGTTGTTTCTGCTATAATGACGCTTTTAATTTTAATAGCTTCAGAAATTATCCCAAAAACTATTGGAGCAACCTATTGGAGAGGCTTAGCAAATTTCACATCTAAAGCTTTACTTGTATTAATATTTCCACTAAAATGGACTGGTATTTTGTGGCTCTTACAGCTAACCACTAAACTTATTGGCGGAAAAGGTCACGGAAGTGTTTTAAGTCGCGAAGGCTTTTTAGTCATGACAGATTTGGCTCACGAAGAAGGTGTTTTTCAAGAGAACGAAAGCAAGATTATTAAAAACCTTTTAACTTTTAAAGATGTTTTTGCAAAAGATGTAATGACACCAAGAACTGTGTTAAAATCCGAAGACGAAAACGCAACAGTAGAAGCTTTTTTTAATAAGAATATGAATCTCCGTTTTTCAAGAATTCCTATTTATAGTAATAGTCCAGACAATATAATTGGTTTAGTTCTTAAAGATGAAATTTTTAAGGAAATGGCACTTGGAAATGGTTCTAAAAAATTAATAGAATTAAAACGACATATTATAATTGTAGATCGTAATAAACCTATTCCTGTTTTGTTCGAAGAATTAATTCAAACTAGGAATCATATGGCTTTAGTGGTAGATGAATACGGAAGTGTAAGTGGTTTAGTGACTATGGAAGACGTTATAGAAACGCTTTTGGGTTTAGAAATTATGGACGAAAGCGATAGTATTTCGGATCTACAAGTATTAGCAAGAAAAAGTTGGGAATCTCGTGCTAAAAAACTGGGTCTTTTAGATTCTGAGAACACATCATTATAATGGAAGAATGTATCATATCTACACCTTTAGGTTTTACTAAAATATGTGGAGATATTGTTGGGATTCAATCGGTTTCTATATTAAACTCAGAAGAAAAAACAACAGATATTATTCCAGAATGTTTAGAAGATTGTGTTTATCAACTCAACGAATATTTTAATGGAGAACGTAAAGAGTTTAGTTTAAAATTAAATCCTCAAGGCACAGATTTTCAAAAAATGGTTTGGAATGGTTTATCTAAAATTCCATATAATAAAACCTGTTCTTATTTAGATTTATCAAAAAAATTAGGAAACTTAAAAGCTATAAGAGCTGTTGCAAATGCAAATGGTAAAAACCCAATTCCTGTTATAATTCCATGTCATCGTGTTATTGGAACAGATGGAAGTTTAACTGGTTATTCTAGTGGATTACATCGTAAAAAATGGCTTTTGGAACACGAAAACCCTAATAAGCAGCAATCTTTATTCTAATAGTTAGCCCCATCTTCTCATTTTTAATAACAAATTACATCAAGAACCTTTTAAAATTTCATATCTTTAAATTACTAATTTAATTTTATGAAATTTATAAAAAAAACCATTAAATTCTTACTTGTTGTAATCAGTTTAGGTGTTGTTGCACTTTACATTACAGATACAGATTATTTAATAAAAGCGGTTAGAACCATTTACATGAATGGTTACACCACAGCATATTTAGAAGATTATAAAGAGTTTGATAATCAAGCTATAACCATAGGAACACCAGAACCTTGGAAGAATCATAATAATTACAATAAAACACAACCTACAGAACGCTTAACAAAAGCCAATAAAGATTGGGGAACAATTGCTTACGTAATTATTAAAAATGATAGCATTTGGTTTGAAGAATATTATGATGGTTTTGGACCAAAAAGTAAATCCAACTCCTTTAGTATGGCCAAAAGTTACGTATCTGGACTTCTAGGAAAAGCCATTATGGATGGTTATATAAAAAGTATAGATCAACCAGTTTGTGATTTTCTTCCTGCTTTTTGCGATGGGAAAACTGCAAGTATGACTGTAGGAGATTTATCTACTATGAGTTCTGGAACCAATTGGACTGAAGAATATTATTCGCCATTATCTATAACGACTAGAGCTTATTTTGACGATGATTTAGCAAAAGTGATGAATGGCTTAAAAGTAGTAAATGAGCCTGGACAAACTTTTAAATACGCTAGTGGAGATACACAAATGCTAGCAATGGTTATAGAAAAAGCAACAGGTAAAAAACTGTACAACTATTTAGAAGAAAGTTTTTGGAAACCTTTAGGTTCTGAAAACGAAACACTTTGGCAAGTAGATAGCAAAGATCACGATTTAGTAAAAGCTTATTGTTGTATTGCTAGTAACGCAAAAGATTTTGCTCGCTTTGGAAAATTATATAAAGACCACGGAAAATGGAATGGAAAACAAATATTAGATTCTGCATTTGTTGCTAAATCTATAGTCCCTAAGTTTCCATCTAGTCCGCAATATGGTTATGGTTGGTGGCTTCAAAAAAGAGGTAATAAAAACTTTTTTATGATGCGTGGCCATTTAGGTCAATATGTTATTGTAGAGCCAACAGATAATATAATTATTATACGTTTAGGTCATCAAAAATCTCCAGATCAAGGCGTAGGAGTTTTTACAGAGGATATTGGTTTATATATTGAAGAGGCTTATAAAATGATGGAAGAATAGATTAAATGGCAAAATCAAGAAATCTTAATGGATTACCTGGAAATCTTGCTTTAAGTTACTTAAGTGCACTTGGATATTATCATTGCGGGTATATGTCTGATTGGATTAATTATGTTGCACGAAAACATAATTTAAAAGAAGTGGAAATTGATATTTTAAATCAGAAAGTTAGACCAGAAATCGCAGAAATAAAACCTCTAATATATGGTCTTAAAAAACTGAATCTAATCATTTCAACCAAACTTGAAGAAAACGATTTTGAACAAAATTTTATTAAAAAAGCAATAATGAATTTTAAAATTCCAATCGATTCACCAAAATTTAAAAATACAATTTATTGTTTTCCCTTTTTAGAAGATGAAAACGGGAAAGAATATAAACCTAAAAAACGGCTAATAGCTTCAGTTTACCAAGCCGATTTTAACCCAAAAAGAATTTTATAAATATAAACCATTTATTGTTTTTTAATCTTTTTAAGTAAAATACAAGTTTATGATAACCAAACTCAACTTAGAACACATCTTATTCTTAGATATAGAAACTGTTCCAGAAACAGAATTCTATAACGAGTTAACCGATGCTAAAAAGGAACTTTGGGAAGCTAAAACACAATACCAACGCAAAGAAGATTTTACAGCTGAAGAATTTTACGATCGTGCAGGGATTTGGGCAGAATTTGGTAAAATAGTTTGTATTTCTGTAGGTTATTTTACCATTCAAGGCGATTTACGCAAGTTTAGAACAAGGTCTTTTTTTGGTACAGAAACAAAAATATTAAAAGACTTTAAATCGCTCTTATTATCTCATTTTAATAGCACTAAACATTTGTTATGCGCACACAATGGTAAGGAATTTGATTTTCCTTACATAGCAAGACGTATGATTATTCATAATATAGAGTTACCATATAAACTAAATTTATTCGGCAAAAAACCTTGGGAAGTTCCACATTTAGATACCTTAGAATTATGGAAGTTTGGCGATTATAAAACTTACACTTCTCTTAAATTATTAACAAACGTATTAGGTATTCCTTCCCCTAAAGACGATATTGATGGAAGTGAGGTTTGTAATGTTTATTATAAAGAAAAAGATATAGATCGAATTATTACCTATTGTGAGAAAGACACTATTGCAGTAGCTCAAATTTTCTTAAGATTAAGAGGCGATTTGATATTACAGGATGATGAGATTCTTCACGTTTAATTGTAATTAATAATTTGTTCAAATAAAAAAGACCTCGAATTATCGAGGTCTTTTTAGATTGGTTAATTGTTGTGGTTATTGTTTGATAAATTTTCTAGTTTCAATAGTGTTATTTACGTTAAACTGGATTAAGTACATTCCAGATTCTAAGTCTCTAACATCTAAACTTTTATTAGTTGTATTGCCTTTAGCAACTTGCTGACCAAGCATATTAACTATAGTAAAATCAATATTTATAGTATTAGATTTTATATATAAAATATTCCCTTTTAATGGATTTGGATAAACAGACAGCTCTAATGCTTGTAAACTATTTACAGAGCCAGAAGCTTCAATTCTAGCAGTTCCACAAGCTCCAACATTTATCCATCCAGTTGCTGTTCTTTCATATAAATCACCTTGAAAAGTAACACGATCTCCAGTACTATAACTTGTTGTACTAACGTAAGCACTTACACCAGCACATTTATCTGAAGATATAGTTCCAGATGTTAAACTTAAGGCATCAATAGCAATATCTGCCTTCCAAGTACTACCTGTTGTTCTGTTAAAACGAAGCTTAATTGTTTGTCCATCGTAATCTGATAGATTTATACTTGCATCTAACCAGTTGTTTCCTTTGTTTCCAGTTTGACTCCAAAGTGATATCCAAGTTGTTCCATTAGTAGTAACATCTACAGAAAAAGTTCCCATATCTGCATCACCATACATATGATACTTAAATGTAAAGTTTCCATTTGAAACCGAAGCTAAATTAAAACATGGAGAAATTAATACAGCTTGAGCATTTGGATATCCTGTTCCTTCTACAGAAGCTTCGACAAATAAATAGTTAGAACCTTGAGAGGCATTTGTTGGTCCAGTAGAACCAGAAGGTGTTGCTGTATTTGTTCTTGTCCAATCAATGTTGTCACTTGTAGATTGAGACCATGCACCTAAACCACTTTCAAAACTTTCAGAATAAGGAAAAGATGACACAGAAGCTGTACATGTTGTAGGATCTGGATCTGTAGTTCCTCCAGAGCCAATATTTACTGTATAATCTTCAACTTCTCCATAATCAAAAGCTTCACAAGATGTTGGTGTTCCATTATATTTCATCGAAACTCGCAATCTTGTTTCTCCTGTCAAAGCTGAACTAGGTATAGAAATAGTTCCTGTTACAGGACTAATTTGCGATGCTGCGTTAGAAAAAATTTGTTCTCCAGAATCTGTAAAATCACCATCTTGATTAAAATCAATCCAAGCTGAAATTCCTTCATTATATTTAGTTCCTGTCCACGTTGGAGTAACAGATAATGTATAACTATCACCTTTATTTAAATCTGTAGATATATTTGTGAAATTCGAATACGTTAAAGCACCAGAATTATTGTTAATACTTCCTAATTTTACATTGCTAATATATTCATCATTAACACTATTTCCTTGAGAAGAGCAATATTGATTTCCTGTTTGACAAGGCGAACATGAACCACCACAATCAACTCCTGTTTCTGTTCCATTTTGAATACCATCCGAACAAGTTGGTTGAGTAACAACAGCTCCACATTTATCTGATAAAGCCAAACTTCTTCTTGCTCCACCAGAAGCTAAAACAGAACGCATTCTATTTTTTTGCCCTGTTGTAAATAAATTCATACAAGAGTCGTTTGTATAATCCATATAGTTTTGATACATATCTAAAGAACCACAAGATGTTCTTCCTGTTGGACAACCACCATTTGATGTTTGATGCGTTGGAGTATCGCTAACAAAATCGTTTCCACAGTTTGAATCTCCCCAAATATGGCGTAAGTTTAAAAAGTGACCTATTTCATGTGTTGTTGTTCTACCACCATCAAAAGGTGCAGAAACAGCTCCAGTTCTCCCAAAATAGTTATAAGACATTACACAACCATCCGTTGCAGCTGCGCCACCTGGAAATTGTGCATAACCTAAAATAGTTCCACCTTGAGCGTTTAACATTTGTGGAACAATCCACATATTTAAATATTCACTTGTGTTCCAAGGATTTATTCCTCCACTAGTAGAACGTTTCATATCATCACTAGTGCCCCAATCTCTTCGAGTTGTAGATTTTCTAGTAATTCCTGAAGTTGCATTACCATTTGGATCTACTTTAGAAAGACAAAATTCGATTTGTGTATCCGCTGTTTGAGACCAAGTATTATCTGCATCTGTATTTGTACGCCTAAAATCCTCATTTAGCACGTCTAACTGAGATTGAATTTGTGCTTCGCTTATATTCTCTGTACTATTCCTATATAAAACGTGTACTACAACAGGAATTGTAATAATATCACCTGATATTTTTTGAGATGATTGGTTCATTTGCGCCATTTTTTGTGACGTAAACTCTTCAATTTGCAACATTTTTTGTTCCAAGGTAGAATCAATACTTTTTCTATACTCTAAATTTTCCATTGAAGCACAATTTCTTTCTTGTGCAAATAAAATTCCAGAACATAGAATTGCTAAAAACGATAGGATAATTGGTTTTTTCATAAGATAAAATGGTTTGGTTGATTTTTTGTTCGGTATAAAAATATAAATAATATAATATATAAACCAAATTATTACATATGTAATATTTTTTATAATCAAACTTTAACATTTTATCAAATTTTATTCAGTCACACAATCGTTCTGTTCTTTGTTTTAAATTAGCATAAAAAGTAATTTTGAATAAGCATCTTATACAAGTTAAAGATTTACATATTTCGTTTGGAGAAAAGGAAGTGATCAAAGGCATTTCTTATAGTTTAAATAAAAATGAAATTTTAGGTATTGTTGGAGAATCTGGCTCTGGAAAATCTGTTTCTTCATTAGCTTTAATGGGATTATTACCTAATAAATTAGCAACAATTACATCTGGTACTATTCATTTTAATACTGAAAATATTACGCATTTAGAATCTAAAGAATTTCAAGCCATAAGAGGAAAAAAGATTGCTATGATTTTTCAAGAACCAATGAGTTCTTTAAATCCTAGTATGCGCTGTGGAAAACAAGTTGAAGAAATTTTAAAACAACATACCAACTTATCTAAAAGTGATTTAAAAGCTGAAGTTTTACAATTATTTGAGCAAGTTAAATTACCTGATACAGAATGTGTTTTCAAAGCCTATCCACACGAAATTTCTGGCGGACAAAAGCAACGTGTTATGATTGCTATGGCTATCTCTTGCAAACCAGATTTATTAATTGCAGACGAACCTACAACTGCTTTAGATGTTACGGTTCAGGAAGATATTATTTCTTTGCTTAAAGAATTACAACAGCAAACTAAAATGAGTATCTTATTTATTACTCACGATTTATCTTTAATATCACAAATTGCAGATCGTGTTTTAGTTATGTATAAGGGTGAAATTGTTGAGCAAAATTCTGCCGAAGCCATTTTTAACCAACCACAACATAAATATACTAAAGCTTTGATTGCCTCAAGACCTAGTTTAAAAATTAGATTAAAACGTTTACCAACGGTAAGTTCTATTTTAAACGAAGATGAATTATCTGAAGAATTTACAGTTCAAGACCGACAAAAACATCACGAAAAACTATACAATAGTCCGCCTTTATTACAAGTAATAAATATAGAAAAAGAATTCTTATCTAAAACTGGCTTCTTTGGAAAAACCGGAAGTTTTAAAGCTGTTAATAATGTAAGTTTTAATGTATACAAAGGGGAAACTTTAGGCTTGGTTGGCGAATCTGGTTGTGGAAAAAGCACACTTGGAAATGCTATTCTAAATTTAAATAAAGCTACAGCTGGGAAAATATTATATAAAGGTACAGACATCACTAAATTATCTAGTTCTGAAATGGTTGTTTTTAGAAAAGAAATTCAGATTATATTTCAAGATCCGTATTCGTCTTTAAATCCACGTAGATCTGTTGGAGAAACCATTATGGAACCAATGTTGGTTCACAAATTATACGCTACTAAAGACGAATGTAAAGCAAAAACCTTAGAACTTCTAGAGCGCGTTGGTTTAGACGAAACTGCTTTTAATAGATATCCGCACGAATTTTCTGGAGGACAACGCCAACGCATTGGAATTGCTAGAACTATTGCTTTACAACCAAAACTTATTGTTTGCGATGAGTCTGTTTCTGCTCTAGATATTTCTGTACAAGCTCAAGTCCTTAATTTATTAAACGAATTAAAAGAGAATTTTGGATTTACTTATATATTTATTTCTCACGACTTAGCAGTTGTAAAATATATGAGTGATCAACTTTTAGTAATGAATAAGGGGGAAATCGAAGAAATTGGTGATGCTGATTCTATTTACAAAAACCCACAAAAAGCATATACTAAAGCACTAATTAATTCCATACCTAAAGGTATTTAATACTTTAAAAAAAGTGTAATTTGAGAAAACAAAAAAACACTTCTAATAGATAATTAGCAGTGTTTTTTATTTATAAATAGCTATAAAATTAAATTGTCATTTCTGGGATATCACCATCAATCATTAGTTCACCTTCAGTAGCATTTTGAATATCTTCTACAGAAACACCTGGAGCTCTTTCTAACAACTTAAATCCAGAGTCTGTAACTTCTAAAACTGCAAGGTTAGTTACCACCTTTTTAACACAACCAACACCTGTTAATGGTAAACTGCAACGTTTTAGTAATTTAGATGCGCCAGCTCTATTGGTGTGCATCATAGCAACAATAATATTTTCAGCGCTGGCTACTAAATCCATTGCTCCGCCCATTCCTTTTACCATTTTACCTGGAATTTTCCAATTGGCTATATCGCCATTTTCTGAAACTTCCATAGCTCCTAAAATAGTTAAATCTACATGTTGTCCACGTATCATAGAAAAACTGGTTGCAGAATCAAAAAAACTTGCACCTGGCAACGTTGTAATAGTTTGCTTTCCTGCATTAATAATATCTGCATCTTCTTCGCCATCAAAAGGAAATGGTCCCATTCCAAGAACACCATTTTCACTTTGAAATTCCACCTCTATATCTTCTCTTACGTAATTAGCTACTAGTGTAGGAATTCCAATTCCTAAATTCACATAGTATCCATCTTGTACTTCTTGCGCTATACGTTTTGCTATTCCTATTTTGTCTAACATAATGTTAATTTGATGATTAAGACTTCTGTCTAACTGTTCTTTGTTCTATGCGTTTTTCGTATGTTTCACCTTGAAAAATACGCTGTACAAAAATCCCTGGTATATGAATTTGGTTTGGGTCTAATTCTCCTACAGGAACTAATTCTTCAACCTCAGCAACTGTTATTTTAGCAGCTCCACACATTACAGGATTAAAGTTACGAGCTGTTCCTTTAAATACTAAATTTCCTGCAGCATCGCCTTTCCAAGCTTTTACGAATGCAAAATCTGCTTTAAATGCATGTTCTAATACATACATTTTACCGTCAAACTCTCTAGTTTCTTTTCCTTCTGCTACTTCAGTACCATAGCCAGCTGGCGTGTAAATTGCTGGAAAACCTGCTTGTGCAGCTCTACAACGTTCAGCTAAAGTTCCTTGAGGAATAAGTTCTACATCTAACTCTCCACATAACATTTGACGTTCAAATTCATCATTTTCTCCAACATACGAAGACACCATTTTCTTAATCTGCTTTCCGTGTAGCAATAACCCTAAACCAAAATCGTCTACACCAGCATTATTAGAAATACAGGTCAATCCTTTTATATTTTTTTTAACTAATTCTGCTATAGCATTTTCTGGAATACCACATAATCCAAATCCACCAAGCATAAAAGTCATATCGTCCCCAACACCTTTTAAGGCGTCTTGAACATTATTTACTTTTTTTGAAATCATATTATTATTTTATTTTCAGTATAAATTTACAAATAAAAAGCCATTCGTAAATAAATGGCTTAATAAAAAATTATTTTAAAACCTGAAGCCTCTTATTACAAACCTAAATCGTCTATTGAAGGATCTGAAACTTCTGTATTATTAGTAGTTTCTTCATATTTATCACAATCTACTTCTATAGATAAATCTTTTGGCTCGTCAAATTTACCGTCAGAAATATCTAAATCTTTATCGGCATAGCAATCTTTCATATACATTCCCCAAATTGGTAATGCCATAGTTGCTCCTTGACCATAAGTTATGCTTTTAAAATGAGTTGCTCTATCTTCTCCTCCAACCCAAACACCAGTTACAAGGTTTGGAACCATTCCCATAAACCAACCATCACTTTGGTTTTGAGTAGTTCCTGTTTTTCCAGCAATTGGATTAGTAAAAGCATATGGATAACCTGTTATAACTTCTTTATAGACAGAATTCCATTTATCTGCACCTACGGTTCTTAATCGTCTTCCAGAACCTGAATTTGTTACGCCTTCCATAAGTTTTACTGTAACATAAGCAGATTCTTCACTTAAAACATCGGCTGTTTTTGGTAAAAATTGCTCTAAAACGGTATCGTTTTTATCAGCAATAACAGTAACCATTATAGGTTCTATATAAACACCTTTATTTGCAAAAGCGCCATAAGCTCCAACCATTTCGTAAACACTTATATCTGGTGTTCCCAAAGCTATAGAAGGTACTGGAGGAATATCTGATGTTATTCCTAATTTTTTTGCTAAATCACTCACTTGTACTGGACCAACTTTATCCATTAAACGTGCTGTTATGGTATTAACAGAGTTAGCTAAAGCATCTTTTAATGTTAATTCTCCTCCATATTTTCCATTATCATTTTTAGGCGTCCAATCTAGAGTGTTACCCATTTTACCAGCCTCAATAGTAATTTGAGAAAGTGGTAATTTTTCACAAGGTGACATATGCAATTGATCTATAGCAGTAGCATAAACAAAAGGTTTAAACGTAGAGCCAACCTGACGTTTTCCTTGTTTAACCATATCATATTGAAAATGACGGTAATTAAAACCACCAACCCAAGCTTTTACATGTCCAGATTGTGGATTCATACTCATCATTCCCGCACGTAGAAAATGTTTATAATAACGCATAGAATCCATAGGTTTCATAATCGTATCCACTTCACCTCTATCCCAAGTAAAAATACTCATAGAAGTTGGTTTCTCGAATGAAGTGTAAATCTCTTTTTCTGACTTTTTTAAGTCGTATTTCATTTTACGCCAACGTTCTGATTGTTTAATAGAACGCTTCATTAAATCGCTAATTTCTTGCTTATCTAAATCTAAAAATGGTGCTGTTGGGTTACGTTTAGGTGTGTTTTGAACAAAAAACTCTTTTTGTAGAGCTTTTAAATGACTACTTACAGCCTTTTCTGCATAAGCTTGCATTCTAGAATCTATTGTGGTGTATATTTTTAATCCACCATTATATAAATTATATTTTGTACCATCTGGTTTTGGATTTTTATCAATCCAATCTTTCATATATTTTTTTAAATAGGCTCTAAAATAAGTAGCAGTTCCATCACTATGAGATTCTGGAGAATATTTTAAATCTAATTGCCTTTTTGAAAGTGAATCTTTATCTTTTTCACTTAAAACTTCATATTTAACCATTTGACTTAAAACTGTATTTCTACGATTTCTAGTACCAATTGGATTTCTATTTGGTCTTGGATTATATAAAGATGAATTTTTAAACATTCCAACCAACATAGCCGATTCCTTAACATCTAATTCTTTAGGTTCCTTTCCAAAATAAATTCTTGAAGCCGAACGAATTCCATCACCAAAATTACCAAAATCGTAAATATTAAAATATTGCGTAATAATCTCTTCTTTAGTGTATTGTCGTTCTAAACGTACTGCAATAACCCATTCTTTAATTTTTTGAAAAGCTCTCCCTAATTTATTACTTGAAACTTGTTTTGTGAATAATTGCTTAGCTAATTGTTGAGATATTGTACTTGCTCCTCCACCTTTACCTAAAGTTAAAAAAGCTCTTAATGTTCCTCGAGCATCAATTCCTGAGTGATCAAAAAAGCGAACATCTTCTGTTGCTACCAAAGCATCTACTAAATGTTTTGGTAATTCTTCGAAAGATACTGGTGTTCTATTATCGTTAAAATAGAATTTTGCTAATGTTTTTCCGTCTGAAGAAATAATTTCTGACGCTAAATTAGTATTAGGATTTTCTAACTGTCTGTGATCTGGTAATTCTCCAAATACTTCTACAGATGCTAAAAAGAACATTAATACTGCTGCTAAAACGCCACCTATAAAAAGCATCCAAAACCAACGCACAAATTTACTGTAATCTGATTCTTCTTGTTTTTTTGCTGTTGCCATAACTTTAACTTTGTATTTAAAACCTATTGATTTAAAGAAAACTAATAGGGTTACTCTTTTTTCGTGCTAAAAGATTTTAATGCATTTCTTTTAAGAAGGAAACTTATTCTATTGTTTTTTCAATCCTGAACCCAATATCTGTAATACCTTCTAAATTTACAACACCATTTACTTCGCCATTTTTGCGCATAGCGTGTTGAATTTCAACTTTGTAATCTCCTTTTTCTAGAAACCTAACAGCTTCTTTATACCACAACTTACTGGTTTTTGTAGTAGAAATACCTTCACCTAATAAAGCACCTGTTTTGTCTGCCATATTATATTCTAAAGTATCTGTAACTACTTTTCCATTAGGAAAACCCATTTCTACAATTAAAAATAGATTCTTGTATTTGTAAGCGTTTGTGTTTCTAACATTAACAAATAGATTATAAGGATTAATACTATCGTTTGGATTAACATTAAACCTTACTACATCATCTTTATTCCATGTATTCGAAAAACTTTTATATTCATCAAAAACCGCTTGGCTATCACATGAAAAACACAAAAGCATTAATAGAAACAGATAAAAGCTATTCTTTTTTATCATTATTAGGTGTTGCGTTATTAGTATTTGTATTATTATTTGGTTTGATTTGAGGCTTTCTACGCTTATTAGGTTTTTTAGACCTTGGTTTATCTATTGCATTTTCTGCTCCAGTTTCAGCTTTTTTAGCATTTGGATTAGCGGGCTTTGGTCCTGCTGTTTTTTGATTTGGGTTTGGCTTAGAATTAGGATTTGGTTTATTAGCCGTTTTCGGTCTTGGTTTACGTTGTGGTCTTGTTGCCACATCTGCACGACTCTCAGATTCGTTTTTATTACGATTATTAGGTCGTTTTTTATTACGATTATTCTTGTTTTTAGATTTAGGCTGATCAAAACGAGTTAAGCTATCTTGTCCGACTACGTTTTCGAACTCTACTTTAGCTTCAACTATTAATGTTGCTGCATAATCTTCTAAATTTGCTACTTTTTCTTTATTACGATTTAATGCAATAATCTCGTTAGCTTGTTCTTTGGTTATTAAATGCCAGTTCATCCATTCACCTTCGTAGGCGTACCATAAATGACCTTTAAATATGTCTGTTTTCTGACAAACAGCTGTTCCTTTTTCTGTATATAATTTAGTTTCTGGCTTTGGTAATCCTCTTAAAGCATCTAAATACGAATCTAATTCGTAATTTAAACAACACTTTAATTTACCACATTGTCCCGCTAATTTCTGAGGGTTAAGTGATAATTGCTGATATCTTGCTGCACTGGTACTTACAGATCTAAAATCTGTTAACCACGTAGAACAACACAATTCTCTACCGCAAGAACCAATACCACCTAAACGAGCGGCTTCTTGACGGAAACCAATTTGTTTCATTTCTATTCTTGTGCGAAATTCTTTAGCAAAAAGCTTAATTAATTCTCTAAAATCTACGCGTTCTTCTGCTGTGTAGTAAAATGTAACTTTACTGGCATCTCCTTGAAATTCGATGTCAGAAATTTTCATTTTAAGTTTTAAATCTATAGCAAACTGTCGTGCTTTTACCTTCATAGGTTCTTCACGATCGCGTGCTTCAGACCAAATATCTATATCTTTTTGTGAGGCTTTTCTATATACTTTTTGAATATCTTCATTTCTTTCTGGATTAACTTTTTTACGTTTCATTTGAACGCGAACCAACTCGCCCGAAAGTGTAACCATTCCAATATCATGACCAGATTGAGCTTGTGTTGCCACAACATCTCCAATACTTAACGATAAGTTTTCTGTGTTTTTATAAAATTCTTTACGTCCATTTTTAAAACGAACCTCAACCCAATCAAACGGTTTTTCGTTATTTGGCAACGACATGTTAGATAACCAGTCGAAAACAGTTAGTTTATTACAACTATCTGTACCGCAAGTTCCGTTACTTTTACAACCTTTTGGTTGACCATCTTTTGTTGAACAACTTTGACAAGCCATATGTGATATGATATATATGTAGATTCTAAAACAAATGCTTTAGAAGACGATTAAAATGATAAATAAGTGTAAATATACTATTATTATAACGAGATAAAAAGTAAGAAATTACTCTGAGTTCGGATAATTAAGTTTTTACCATTTTTTTAGGGAGGAATTTAATTGGATTTTACTTATTTAGATGCGCCTGCAACCACGATAACTATTTCTCCTTTGGGTGGTTTATTAGTGTAATGTTCTAAAACCTCTTTGGCGGTTCCACGAATAGTTTCTTCGTACATTTTTGTTATTTCTCTAGAAACGGACACTTGTCTTTCTTCTCCAAAATACTCACAAAAATGACCTAATGTTTTAATTAATTTATGAGGACTTTCATAAAAAATAATGGTTCTAGTTTCTTCTGCTAATAATTTAAATCGGGTTTGTCTTCCTTTTTTTACTGGAAGAAAACCTTCAAAAATAAATTTATCGTTTGGCAAACCACTATTCACTAATGCTGGAACAAATGCAGTTGCTCCTGGTAAACAATTCACTTTTATATTATTTTCTACACAAGCTCTGGTTAAAAGAAATCCTGGATCAGAAATTGCTGGTGTTCCAGCATCACTAATTATAGCTATTTTTTCGCCAGCTTGCAAACGTTTTATTAAATGACCTACCGTTTTATGCTCGTTGTGCATATGGTGACTTTGCATTTGTGTTGTAATCTCAAAATGCTTTAGCAATTTCCCCGAAGTACGTGTGTCTTCAGCTAAAATAAAATCTACTTCTTTCAAAACTCTTAAAGCACGAAGTGTTATATCTTCTAAATTTCCTATTGGTGTTGGGACTAAGTAAAGCATTTAGTGAGGTTTTTACGAAGTACAAATATAGCTAAACGAGAAATGTTTAACCTATGTTTAACCTTTATAAAAAACAAAAGCCCTTACATTGCTGTAAAGGCTTTTCCCATTTGGCTCCTCTTCTAAGACTCGAACTTAGGACCCTCTGATTAACAGTCAGATGCTCTAACCAACTGAGCTAAAGAGGAGTGTTTTGTTATTGAGTTTGCAAATATATAAGCTTTTTAAACATTCACAAAACTTTTTTTTATTTATTTCTAACTATTAATTAAATACAGCTTTAAAAATATCATTTCCATTAGCAAATAACACTAATGCTATTAAGATAAAGAACCCAACTGTTTGTGCGTACTCCATAAATTTATCGCTTGGTTTACGTCCAGAAATTATTTCATATAATAAAAACATAACGTGTCCACCATCTAAAGCAGGAATAGGTAATAAGTTAAGCACACCTAACATAATAGAAAGAAAAGCTGTAATACTCCAAAAGTGCCCCCAATCCCAAGTGTCTGGAAAAACATCATAAATTGCTTTAAAACCACCAACACCTTTATAGGCTCCAGTGCTTGGGCTAAATATTTGTTTCAATTGACCAAAATAACCTGTAATCTGAGAAGTAAACTTGTCGTAACCAACACCAAAGCTTTCACCGAAAGAATATTCGTTTCTAACAATGTCAAAATAACCTAATTCGGCCATTTTATTTGGAGAAACTCCTTGAACAATACCTAATTTACCATTATTATCAATTTTCAGATTTGCAGACACTAATTCTCCTTTTCTTAAAACCTCAACAAGAATTGTTTGGTTTTTAGAATTTTCTGCAATTTGAATAACTTGATCCAAAAACTTAGCTTCCTTACCATTTAAGGTTTGAATAACATCACCTTTCAACAGACCTGTGTTTTTATTAAGTGATGTGTCAGGAATTTTATGAATTACAAAAGGAATACGAAGCTCAAACATACTTCTATCCTTACTTGTAGATAGCTGTCCTAAAAAATCTTCTGGTAAGTCTATTGTTTTTTCTTCACCATTTCTGTTAAATGTTATAGATTTAGCTCCGATTATACTGTTTCTTATTTCTAAATATTTTTCAATTTGTTTATCATCAACTTTTAACACTTGATCTCCTGTTTTGAATCCTAAGTCAGTCATTAAAGGATTCTCAACAGCATAACCAGCTTTCATACTTTTTGCATCATAATCTGCATCTCCATAAGCAAAAGACATTGCTGTATAAATAATCAACGCTAATACAAAATTCACAAATACACCACCAAGCATAATAATTAAACGTTGCCAAGCTGGCTTAGATCTAAATTCCCAAGGTTTTGGTTCTTCTTTCATAGCTTCGGTATCCATACTTTCGTCTATCATACCGGCAATTTTTACATAACCGCCTAAAGGCAACCAACCAATTCCATATTCTGTTCCTCCAATTTTCTTTTTAAATAGTGAAAACTTCACATCAAAAAATAAGTAAAACTTCTCAACACGCGTCTTAAATAATTTGGCAGGGATAAAATGTCCTAATTCGTGTAAAACAATAAGTAAAGACAAGCTTAATAGAAACTGTCCAATTTTTATAATAAATTCCATTTGGGTGATATTCTGTAAATAATCGACCAAAAGTACATATTTAAGCTTAGTTTAAAAAAATTAAAGCCCATTCAGTTTTAAGATTAACAGTAATTTAAGTCTATATTCTATATCTATTGAAAATCTAACTCGTATTTTTGCCTTAAGAAACCTTGTTATGCTATCATCTTTTAAAGAATACAGAAATTTTGGATTGTTTTTTTTAGTGTTATCCATTATAATTATGGCTATTATTTATTCTATTTTAAAAATAGAAAAAGTGCTTCCTATTTATCAGCCTGCATTAGTAAATGCTGAATTAGTAGATAGTACAATTCAGCACAAAAAGAAATATCATAAAATAGCCGATTTCTCTTTAATCAATCAAAATGGGGAAATAACTACTCAAGAGAATTTCAAGAATAAAATTTACATAGCCGATTTCTTCTTTACAACGTGTCCAACTATTTGTCCTATAATGACAGATCATATGTACGAAATTCAGGCAGAAATTTTAAACGATGATGACATTATGCTTCTATCTCATTCTGTAACTCCTAAAATAGATAGTGTAGCACAATTAAAACGTTACGCTATAGAAAAAGGCGTAAACGATAAAAAATGGCACTTAGTTACTGGCGATAAAAAACAGATATACGAATTAGCAAGAAAAAGTTACTTAGCAGTAAAAACTACTGGAAATGGTGATAAGTATGATATGATTCATACTGAAAATTTTATGCTAATAGATAAAGAACGACAAATACGTGGATTTTACGACGGAACAGATCCAGAAGCTATAAAAACACTTTTAGAAGACTTAAAAACGTTAAAAAACAGCTATAAAGATTAGTTTATTGACTATTTTTTTTTTGACTGAACATTTTCTACTATTTTTACTTCTTTAAAATCAATCTAAATAAGCTTGAGCACAACACTAGCAGACTTAAAAAAGGGAGAAACAGCAGTAATTACTGATGTCTCTTCTATAGAAATACCATTAAAACTCTTAGAAATGGGTTGCTTACCTGGAAATACAGTACAACTAGTACAAATAGCACCTTTTTCTGACCCATTATACCTTAATGTTAATGGAAGTCATTTAGCTATTAGAAAAGAAACTGCTATTCACGTTTTAATCGAAAAAATTAATGAGTAAACAGATTAACATAGCCTTAATTGGAAATCCTAACACAGGAAAAACATCTGTTTTTAATGCATTAACAGGATTAAATCAACAAGTAGGAAACTATCCAGGAATTACTGTAGAAAAAAAAGAAGGGATTTGCAAATTAGACAGGAACCTTAAGGCTCACGTTATAGATTTACCAGGAACCTATTCTTTAAATGCATCTTCTTTAGACGAAAATGTAGTTATAGAATTACTTCTAAATAAGAACGATAAAGATTTTCCAGATGTTGTCGTTGTTGTAAGCGATGTAGAAAACCTAAAAAGAAACTTATTACTTTTTACTCAAATTAAAGATTTAGAAATTCCAACCATTTTAGCCATAAATATGGCAGACAGAATGAATTATAAAGGAATTTCTTTAGATATTCCGCATTTAGAAAAACATTTAAATACAAAAATAGCTCTAATAAGTACGCGTAAAAAAACGGGAATTAATGAGCTTAAATCACTAATTCAAAATTACAAAGAAGTCTCTTCAGAACCTTGTTTACATGCATCTGAAATAGATAAAGAATATTTTGACAGACTTCGTAAAGCTTTTCCAAACCAATTATTATACAAACTTTGGTTGGTTATTACTCAAGATGTTAACTTTGGAAAAACAGACCGAAAAGAAATTGATGCAATTGCTAGTTTTAAGACAAAATCTGAAAGCGATTTAAAAAGACTTCAACAAAAAGAAACCATAAAACGATACCAATTTATAAACAATGTTTTAAAAGTTGGACAAACCGTAGATGCATCGCAAGCAAAAGATTTGCGTAGCAGATTAGATAGAGTATTAACTCATAAAATTTTTGGATACTTAATTTTCTTTTTTATTCTACTTACCATATTTCAAGCTATTTACGATTGGTCTAGCGTACCAATGGACTTTATAGACACTACTTTTGCACAATTTAGTGAGTGGACTAAAAACACATTACCCGCAGGAGATTTTACCAGTTTATTAGCTGAAGGAATTATTCCTGGGCTTGGTGGAATTGTTATATTTATTCCTCAAATTGCTTTTCTATTCTTGTTTATTGCTATTCTAGAAGAAAGCGGTTATATGAGTCGTGTGGTCTTTTTAATGGACAAAATTATGCGTCGTTTTGGACTAAGCGGAAAAAGTATTGTTCCGCTAATTTCTGGAACCGCTTGTGCTATTCCTGCTATTATGGCAACCAGAAATATAGAAAGCTGGAAAGAACGTTTAATTACCATTTTAGTAACACCTTTTACAACTTGCGCAGCACGTTTGCCTGTTTACTTAATTATTATCTCCTTAGTTATTCCAGAAGGTTCCTTTTTAGGATTGGGCTATCAAGCTTTAACTCTAATGTTATTATATTTAATTGGGTTTGGATCCGCGGTATTTTCTGCTTACCTATTGAATAAAGTTTTAAAAATTGAAAGCAAAACCTTTTTTGTGGTAGAAATGCCAAATTATAAATTACCGTTATTAAAAAATATAGCTTTAACAGTTTTAGAAAAAACAAAATCTTTTGTAGTTGGTGCTGGAAAAATAATCTTAGCTATTTCTATAGTTTTATGGGTTTTAGCATCTTATGGTCCTGGCGAAAATTTTAATAATGCTGAAGATATTGTAACTCAACAATTTGCTTCAAGTAATTTAAATGAAGAAGAACTAAACAAAAAAATAGCTTCTCACAAATTAGAGCATTCATTTATTGGAATTGCAGGTCATGCAATAGAACCAGCTATAAGACCATTAGGTTACGATTGGAAAATAGGAATTGCTATAGTAAGTAGTTTTGCAGCTCGAGAAGTTTTTGTAGGAACTCTAGCTACTATATATAGTGTTGGAAGCGACGATGAAGAAACCATTAAAAACAGAATGGCTGGCGAAGTTAATCCAATCCTTGGTGGTCCACTATTTAATTTTGCGTCAGGAATTTCATTACTCCTTTTTTATGCATTTGCTATGCAATGTATGAGTACTTTGGCTATTGTAAAACGTGAAACTAACAGTTGGAAATGGCCTACTTATCAATTAGTAGTTATGACTGCATTGGCATATATTGTTGCATTTGCAAGTTATCAGCTTTTAAAATAAACAACTATGGAAACCCCTTTTATTCAAAAAGTCTTAGTTGCTGTAACACTAGTTTTAGCGTTAGGATATTTGGTGTCCAAGTATTTTCTACCTAAAAACAAAAAAAACACTAATAAAGACTGCGGAAATGGTAGTTGCGGTTGTTAATTCTTAACTCACCAAATAATAAACCTACCTTACTTCAACTTTAAAAATATAATCTTTTACTTCCGTTTTATGATTATAAATTGGATAAGGCAATAAATCTACTGCAAAAACTTTAGTTGTTCTATCTTCAAAAATTAAAGGATAATTATCTGGGTGGTTGGCAGCTTGAATTATAATTTCTTTGCGTTTTATAATCTCTCCTGCTTCAATAAGCTCAACTAAAACCTTAGCTTCGCCAGCTCTAATACAATTTACATTTTTTGGACAACGAGAATCATTCAAAACTTTCACCAATTTTATAGCAACACTATTTACTTCTATTGGAATATTTAAATGTTGTTGCATAACAACTCTAGGCGCTTTAACTTTAATAGAATCTTGTGCGTTTATTGTAAACGTAAAAAATAATGCAATTAGAATTAAATAAGATTTCATAAGTTGTTATATTTATTTGACGAAGATAATATAATTATTGAACCATAATAAAATTGAAATATTTTAGCTACATTTGTAAAATGTTTAAGTAAGCTTAAAAAAATAATTAACTTAACAGAAATGTCTGTAGCTGTAGAAAATTTTATTAAAACCATTTATAAGAACAATTTAAATAGTGTTAATAACACAAAACCAGGTAGTATAGCCAAGCACTTAGAGATTTCTAATGCTGCTGCAACAGATATGGCTAAGAAATTAGCAGAAAAAGATTTGCTTAATTACGAAAAATACAAACCTTTAAAGTTAACTTCTAAGGGCGAAAAAATAGCATTAAACGTTATTAGAAAGCATAGGTTATGGGAGGCGTTTTTGTTTAAAACTTTTGATATGTCTTTACATGATATTCATCGAGAAGCTGAACTCCTAGAACACGAAACCTCCAATTTTTTAGCCGAAAAAATAAGCTCATATTTAGGTCATCCAAAATTTGATCCTCACGGCGATCCTATTCCTAATAGTAAAGGCGAAATTACCACTACAGATATTTCAATTTCTTTGGAAAAATCTTTAGAAAACAAAACGTATACTATTGCACGATTAATGAGCGACGATAAAGATTTCTTTGATTTTTGTGCTCAGAACGGCTTAAAGTACGGAAACACTTTAGAAGTGGTAAAGCAGTTTTCTAATACAAAAATGACCCAGATTAGAATTAACAATAACACGATTTTATTAAACCAAGATTTTACAAAAATTATTTATGTTAATGAAATTAATTAAAACCACTTTAGCCTTAGTTACTTTATCAATTACAAGCTTGAGTTTTGCACAAACCGAAACTAAAACCGAAGAATTAGGAGCTTTAATAACGGATAGACCAGATGCAACAGAATCACCAACTGCTGTGCCAAAAGGATTTTTACAAGTAGAAACTGGTGGTTTTTACGAGAGTTTTGAAGAGAATTCTGTAAAAACAGAAAACTTTACTTACAACACCACATTAGTACGATACGGTTTATTGGATAATTTAGAATTACGCTTAGGCTGGAATTTTATTGAAGGTCAAACCTCCATAAACGGAAAGAAATTAGATAATGTAACTTCTGGATTCGACCCATTATTATTAGGATTTAAAACCACCATTTCTGAAGAAAAAGGCGCAATGCCAGAAATTGGCTTTTTAGGACATATTTATTTACCTTTTTCAGCATCTACAGATTACAGACCAGAAACAACTGGCGTAGATTTTAGATTTTCGTTTGCACATACGTTATCAGAAAAATCAAGTATAGCTTATAATATTGGCGCAACTTGGGGAAATGATTCGCCGGAAGCAGCCTACATTTACACAGTAGCATATGGCTATAGTATTACCGACAAAATTGGCGCTTATGCAGAAGTTTACGGAGACTTTCCAGAAGACAATAAAGCAAATCATCTATGGGATGCAGGTTTAACTTATTTAATCAATAAGAATGTGCAACTAGACGCAACTGTTGGCTCTAGCATTACAAAAGGTCAAGACCTATTATTAAGTGCAGGGATTAGCTTTAGAATTCCTAAATAAATTCATATTAAAAAGAGTAAATAATGAAATTTAAAATAATCACATTAGCAGTTGTAATCACCCTTTTTAGTTGTAAAAACGAAAAAACAGATAACACTAAATTAAATGTAGTTACTACAACAACTATGATAACCGATTTGGTTAAAAATATTGGTGGAGAACATATAAACCTAAACGGATTAATGGGTTCTGGAGTAGATCCGCATTTATATAAAGCTAGTGAAGGTGATGTTACTAAACTGGTAAACGCAGATATTATTTTCTATAACGGACTACATTTAGAAGGTAAATTGGTAGAAGTTTTCGAGAAAATGGAACATCAGAATAAAACGCAAGTGCCTTTAGCAGAATCTTTAGACGAATCAGGCTTAATTGGTAGCGAATATTTTGCCTCTAATTACGATCCACACGTTTGGTTTAATATTCAATATTTCAAACAATTTGCAAAAAAAACAGCTTCGATATTAGCAGAAAAGGATCCTAAAAACGCATCATATTATAAAACAAATGAAACTAAATTTTTAGCTGAATTAGAAGCCTTAGAAATTAAAGTGACATCAAAAATAGCAACATTGCCAAAAGAAAAGCGAATTCTAGTAACAGCTCACGATGCCTTTAATTATTTCGGAAAACAATACGATTTTGAAGTCGTTGGCCTACAAGGCTTAAGTACAGCAACAGAAGCTGGTGTTAAAGACGTTCAGAAATTAGCAAACTTTATTATTGAAAAAGATATAAAAGCTGTTTTTATAGAAAGTTCTGTTCCAAAACGCACTATTGAGGCTTTACAAGCTTCAGTAAAAGCAAAAAACCACGACGTAGAAATTGGAGGAACTTTATATTCTGATGCTTTAGGAACTGCTGGAACAAAAGAAGGTACTTATACAGGTATGCTTGAATATAATGTGAATACCATTGTAAATGCGCTTAAATAAGTTAGTAATTTTTAGTCTTTAGTTTCATCGTCAAATAATTTTAAGAACTAAAACAATATCGTTTTGTCATTCTGCGCGGAGTTTATACTCAGCTTGACTGGGTGACGCAGAATCCATAATCAAATAGAATTAAAAGTATATTAACCTATGGCAAAAAATATCGCAATAAAAGTAGACGATTTAACAGTTGCTTATAACTACAAACCTGTTTTGTGGGATATAGACTTAGAAATCCCAGAAGGTGTTTTAATGGCTATAGTTGGACCAAATGGTGCAGGAAAATCGACACTTATAAAATCTATTTTAGGGATTCTAAAACCTATAGCTGGAAGCGTTTCTATTTACGGAAAACCATATAGTAAGCAACGACATTTAGTGGCTTATGTACCGCAAAAAGGAAGTGTAGATTGGGATTTTCCAACTACAGCTTTAGATGTGGTTATGATGGGAACTTATGGTGCTTTAGGTTGGATAAAACGTCCAGGACAAAAAGAGAAAAAAGCGGCTTTAGAAGCTTTAGAGAAAGTAGGAATGTTACCTTTTAAAAGCCGACAAATTAGTCAGCTTTCTGGTGGACAACAGCAACGTATTTTCTTAGCAAGAGCTTTAGTGCAAAACGCTTCTATCTATTTTATGGATGAACCATTTCAAGGTGTAGATGCAACTACGGAGATTGCTATTATTAATATTTTAAAAGAATTACGAAAAGAAGGAAAAACGGTTATTGTAGTGCATCACGATTTACAAACTGTTCCAGAATACTTTGATTGGGTTACATTTTTAAATGTCAAAAAAATTGCAACTGGACCAGTTAAAGACATTTTTAACGATGACAATTTGACTAAAACCTATGGAATTAATTTTAAAGTAAGTGTTCAGGAATAGTTTCTGTTAGCAGTTTTTCAGTCTGTAATTCGCAGGCAAGTAAAGCTTATCAGTATAATTATTTTGTCATTCTACGCTCCGATGCAAAATCTATTTTAATCTTAAAAAAAACAAACCTTTAACCACTAAAGTCTAAAAACTAAACAAAAATGGATTTTACAGATTATACATTTCAGGTTATTGCCATAGGAACTGCTATTTTAGGAGCTGTTTGTGGTATGCTTGGTAGTTTTGCAGTTCTAAGAAAGCAAAGTCTTTTAGGCGATGCTATTTCGCACGCAGCTTTACCTGGAATTGCCATTGCATTTCTAATTACAGGTGCGAAAGACAGTAATGTTTTACTACTTGGTGCATTAGTAAGTGGTTTAGTTGGTACATTTTGGATTAGAGGTATTATAACCAAAACACACTTAAAATCGGATACAGCATTAGGCTTAATTCTATCTTTGTTTTTTGGATTTGGAATGTTATTATTAACCTTTATTCAGAAACAACCCAATGCTAATCAAGCAGGACTAGACAAATATTTGTTTGGTCAAGCAGCAACGTTATTAA
Source organism: Mesoflavibacter sp. (assembly GCA_034110465.1). GTDB lineage: Bacteria > Bacteroidota > Bacteroidia > Flavobacteriales > Flavobacteriaceae > Aurantibacter. Next base: position 159,163 of record JAWUZD010000009.1, on the reverse strand, counting down.
TAGAAGATGTTTGGTTAATGGCCATAGTAACAGGATTATGCTTAATTGTTTTACTGCTATTTTGGAAAGAATTTAAACTCTTATTATTTGATGCAGATTACACCAAAACATTAGGTTTTAATGTGAAATTTATTGATATTCTAATAACTAGTTTTATTGTTTTAGCCATTGTTTTAGGTTTACAAACCGTTGGTGTTGTTTTAATGAGTGCTATGTTATTAGCGCCAGCAGCAGCAGCAAGACAATGGACAAACAGCTTAGCTACAATGGTGTTTTTAGCTGCTGTTTTTGGCGCATTTTCTGGTGTATTTGGAACAATAATTAGTGCTAGTCAAAATAATCTTTCTACTGGACCAGTAATTGTTATTGTTGCTGGAGTTTTTGTAATTTTCTCGTTTATATTTTCGCCAGGTCGAGGATTGTTATTTAAGCAAATTCGTTTTTTAAAAAACAGAAGAGATCTAGAACTTCATAAAACTTTAGCTTTTATGTATGGAATTGCAGAAACACACGAAAACATTTCGCATCCACATACTATAAAACTATTAAATAACTTTCAAGGATTCACAAAGAAAACCTTAAAAGCCTTAGAAGAGAAAAATTACATTACTATAACTGGTACTGAATGGAGTTTAACCCAAGAAGGTTTTGAAACTGCCAGTAATTTGTATAACCAACAATCTAAAAACGATGAATAACGCTCAAATTGAAATTCAGCTTATTGCTAGTTTGGTTGCTATTGCTTGTGCAATTCCAGGAACGTTTTTGGTATTACGTAAAATGGCAATGATTAGTGATGCGATAAGTCATTCCATCTTACCAGGAATTGTAATTGGTTTTTTTATTACACAAGATTTGAATTCGCCTTTGCTACTTTTTTTAGCTGCTTTTACAGGAATTATCACAGTTGTTTTAGTAGAATACATTCAAAAAACCGGCTTGGTAAAAGAAGACACCGCAATTGGGTTAGTGTTCCCTATTCTTTTTAGTATTGGTGTAATTATGATTGCGAAAAACGCCAACGATGTTCATTTGGACGTGGATGCTGTTTTGTTAGGTGAATTAGCTTTTGCGCCATTTGATAGATTAATTTGGTTTGGAACAGATGTTGGACCAAAATCGTTATGGTTAATTGGAAGTATTTTAACAGTAACTATAGTCTTGCTATTAGCCTTTTTTAAAGAATTAAAAGTGAGCACATTTGACGAAGGTTTATCGGCTTCTTTAGGGTTTTCACCTATTATTATTCATTATGGTTTAATGAGTGTTTCATCGGTTACAACTGTTGGTGCTTTTGAAGCTGTTGGAGCAATTCTTGTTGTTGCTTTAATGATAGCTCCAGCCGCAGGCGCATACTTACTTACCTCAAATCTTAAAAAAATGTTAGTTTTAGCTGTAATATTTGGTGTGTTTGCAGCCATTTCTGGTTATTGGTTAGCACATTTCTTAGACGCATCTATTGCTGGAAGTATTACTACAATGTTAGGTTTAGTATTTTTATTGGTCTATTTATTTGCACCAAGCAAAGGTGTAATTGCTGTGTTATATAGAGAAAAACAACAACGAACAGAAGTCTCTTTACTAACATTTTTACTGCATCTTAAAAACCACGATGAATTAGAAGAACGCCACGTTAATCATTTAAGAGAACATATTAATTGGCAAAAAGTAAGAGCTAAATCGGTTTTAGAATTGGCTTTAAAAAACAATATGATTTCCATAGAAAAAAACATTGTCTCTTTAACCGAAAAAGGTGATGCCTTTACAAGTAAGGCTATTGATTATATTATTACAAACGAAGATGCACAAATAGAAGATATGAAAGATGATTTCTTCTTGTTTAGAGGTTAATTACAATGAACAATTACCTTTTAACAATTATCAATTAGTAGACTTTACAAAACCAACTTGCGTTAGCGGTTGAAGTGGCATCCTTTTTTTGGTGGCATATATGCCAAAAAAAGATATAACGTAAAACGCGACCTTTAGGTAACGCCATAAAAATAGCATTAGCAATATTCCTTTTAATAATTTGTACTTTTGTAATATGAAAATAGGTTTATATTTTGGTTCTTTTAATCCCATACATATTGGGCATTTAATTATTGCTAATCAGTTGGTGGAGAATAGTGATTTAGATCAAGTTTGGTTTGTGGTTACGCCACATAATCCGTTTAAAAAGAAAAGTTCGCTTTTAGATAATCACCAACGTTTAGAAATGGTGCATTTAGCGACTAAAGATTACGATAAATTACAACCTTGCGATATAGAATTTAACTTACCTCAGCCAAATTATACAGTTAATACGTTATTTCATTTAAAGGAAAAACACCCAAAACACGAGTTTTCTATTATTATGGGGGAAGATAATTTGAAAAGCTTTCATAAGTGGAAAAATTTTCAAGCCATTTTAGACGATTATAGTATTTATGTCTATCCGCGACTATCGGAAGGTAAAATAAACACTCAGTTTAAAAATCATCCAAAAATAACTAAAGTTGAAGCGCCAATAATAGAGTTATCTTCTACTTTAATTAGAAATAGTATTAAAGCTAATAAAAACGTTAAACCTTTGCTGCAACAAGATGTTTGGAATTATTTAGACGAAATGAATTTTTATAGATAAAAACAAAAACCCCAACACAAACTAATGTGTTGGGGTTTTTACTTAACTAACTAAGTTCCTAATTATTTACGTGATTTAGGCTCACGAGTATTCTCTAATTTTGGCGTATATTGTTTACGCTTTTTTTCTGCAGATGTTTTTGTTTTATCTATTGTTTTTCCTTCTTTATAAAAAGCAATATAGCCTCTACCTATAAACTCGTATAAGGTTCCAGAATCTGGATGAAACAACTCTATTCTTTGATCGTTTACTACGCTTAATTCAAAATGTTCGTTAGAAAAATAATCGTAATCTAAAATTAAATGCTTTTGATACATATTTCCAGACACATTATTTACACCATAAACACCTGTATAATCCCAATATAAATTGTTTGGATTAGTTGGCACTAAATCCTGAGAACTTCTAAATTCACTATCGTTATTACCTGTTAAAAACTGTAAGTAATTTTCGTTATCAAACTCGTTTAAGTTTCCGTAAACACTTGTATAGGTTTTTTCCCAAGCTTCGTATTCTTGTAAGAAATAATGAATATTATCGTAAAAAACCATATCATAATCAAATCCATTTCTTTGAGACCCGTGTAAAAAGTAAGACGTATCCGTATAAATATTATATAATTCAATCGTATTATAATCTACTTGATAGACATCAAAACTTGTGTACCCATCAATTATATGATTAACATCTAATATCATATTATACGCATCATAATCGCCTATATCTACACCAAAACCATTTCCTTGGCTTCCAATGCCAACTAAATTATTGTTAGCATATAAAACGCCATTTCTAAAACTCATAGTAAAAGCAATTTCCATAAATGGCGTAGAACCATAACCTTGAGTTTGGTTTAAATCTATATACCAAACCTCGTAAGAGTTTAATAATTGATTTAAAGATATGTTTTGTTGTACTGGTCCTGGATTGTAATCGTCCACAATAACTTCTGTATAGCAAGATGTAAACAAAGTCATTACAAGTAATAAAGTAAGTAATTTGAGAGTTTTCATAAGTATGTATTTTAAAGTTATTACTAAGTTAAATTCAAAAGACGTGCCAAAACCTAAAAGTTAGATGACTTTAGGTATTTATTAACCATAATATTTTACGTATTTTTGATATTATAATAGAAGAAAAAATCGACTATGAGTCAATTAAAATATGCTGTTTTTGGATCTGGAAGTTGGGCAACCGCAATAGTAAAAATGCTATGCGAAAACCTTGACGAAGTTGGTTGGTATATGCGTAGTGTTTATACTAAAGAACATTTATTAAAAGAGCAACACAATCCCAATTACTTAAGTGCAGTAGAGTTTCATATGGAACAACTAAAACTAAGTAACGATATTAACGAAATGGCTAATTATGCCGATGTTTTAATATTTGTAGTGCCTTCTGCTTTTATGCACGCAGAATTAGAAAAACTAACTGTAGATATTTCTAACAAGATAGTAGTAAGTGCGGTAAAAGGTATTTTACCAGAAACAGGTTTGTTATTAGGCGAGCATTTACATCAAAATTTTAAAATCCCTTTTGATAATATTGGGGTTATTGCTGGTCCTTGCCACGCAGAAGAAGTCGCTTTAGAGCGTTTAAGTTACTTAACTATTTCTTGTGCAGACACCAGTAAAGCCGAAACCATTGCAAGCGTTTTAGCAAGCGATTATATAAAAACTAAAGTTTCCGATGATGTTATTGGAACAGAATATGCCGTAATGCTTAAAAACATATACGCAGTAGCTGCAGGAATAGCACACGGTTTAGGTTACGGAGATAATTTTCAGAGTGTTTTAATGAGTAATGCCATTAGAGAAATGAAACGCTTTATTAAGAAAATGCACAAAATGAAACGAAACATTAATAACTCCGCTTATTTAGGCGATTTATTAGTGACTGGTTATTCTACATTTTCTAGAAACAGAATGTTTGGAAATATGATTGGTAAAGGTTACACCGTAAAATCTGCACAAATGGAAATGAGTATGGTTGCCGAAGGTTACTACGCTTCTAAAAGTGCTTTTTTGCTGAACCAAAAAAATATGAAAAAGACCAATCTTCCTATTATAGAAGCTGTTTACGCTGTTTTATACGAAGGCAAAGACGCCAAAAAAGTATTTAAAAAACTGACGGATAAGTTGGATTAGTTTTTATATTCTTAATTCTAACATATTTAACAAAAATGAATGAAGAAAATAATATTCGGGAATGGACTTTCTTTTTTAGGGAAATCAATAAAAATAATACTCGATGATAAAGTTAATTTATATGAATTTATTAGTAAAATTATATTTCTATTAATTGGTGTTTTTATTTATTTATTTAATAAAAAATATGTTGAACTAGTTAATACAGATAAATAAACGTTCTGATTTTAATAGAGAAATTAAAAATAGAGAAATGTAGAATAGAAATTTATTTTTACTTCACCAAAACACCTTTAGCTTCCATTAAAGGAATATTCTGTAAAGCTTTTAAATTAACTGTGTTTTGTCTAAACAAAAAGGTTTTATCAAACATAGTGTTTCCTTCAAAAAAAGTGACTTTAAACTGATTATTTAATGCAAATAATTCTTCTTGCATTAGTTCAATTTTAGCATAGCTTTTTTTAGGTAAAACGTCTAGTTTTTTTCTAAACATTGACGTTTTCTTATCCTTAGAATAACCATCTGTAACTATAAGAACCATTTCTAAATCTACCTCTTTATCGTTAATAATGTATGCGTTCCAATCTTGCGTTTTATAAATATCGTTGTATTCGTTAACTACAGCAACGTATACACCTTGAACTTTTGGGATAATTATGTCTTTTTTCACGGGAATTTTTTTAAAAAATATATTCTACGTCGGAGCGCAGAATGACAAAAAACAGAATGAACTTATTACAAAGCAGATTTAAATTGCTCTAAAAATCTTGTGTCATTTTCACTTAGTAATCTAATATCTCCAATTTGGTGTAATAACATAGCAATTCTATCTATTCCAACTCCAAATGCAAACCCTGAATATTCTTCTGGATCTATACCACAATTAATTAAAACATTAGGATCTACCATTCCGCAACCACCAATTTCTAGCCAACCGGTTCCTTTAGTAATTTTATGATCTGTTTCTGTTTCTAAACCCCAATACACATCAATCTCTGCACTTGGCTCTGTAAATGGAAAGTAAGAAGGACGTAATCTAATTTTAGATTTTCCAAAAAGCTCTGTTGTAAAATATTGTAACGTCTGCTTTAAATCTGCAAAACTTACATCTTTATCTATATATAAACCTTCTAATTGATGGAAAAAACAATGCGATCTTGCCGAAATAGCTTCGTTTCTATAAACTCTACCTGGAGAAATAGTACGAATTGGCGGCTTGTTGTTTTCCATATAACGTACTTGTACAGAACTGGTATGCGTGCGTAACAAAACATCTGGATTAGTTTGTATAAAGAACGTATCCTGCATATCTCTTGCTGGATGATGTTCTGGTAAGTTTAAGGCTGTAAAGTTATGCCAGTCGTCTTCTACTTCTGGTCCTTCACTAACATTAAATCCAATTCGAGAAAATATATCTATAATTTGATTTTTAACAATAGAAATTGGATGTCTTGCGCCTAATGTTACTGGTTCTCCAGGACGTGATGCATCAAAATTAGAATCTGTAGTATCTGGTGCGTTATCGAACTCTGCTTTAAGTGTGTTTACTTTTTCTTCAGCTGTTTTTTTAAGTGTGTTTATAACTTGTCCAAACTCTTTTTTCTGATCGTTAGCAACGTTTTTAAACTCCTTAAAGTAATCGTTAAGTAGTCCTTTTTTACCTAAGTATTTAATTCTAAACGCTTCAACCTCGTCTTGAGTTTGTGCTTTAAAACCTTCGGCTTCTGTAATCAGTTCTTTTAGTTTGTCTATCATAACACTTAAAAATGAAGTGCAAATTTACTAATTTTTGAAGAAACATTCCCTAGAAAGTCAACTAAATAAAAGGTTTAAAATATTTTATATTACTCAAATCTAGCTTCTAAAAGCTCCATAAAACGAGTTTCGTAGTCTTCTTTTCCTGTCCAATTGTTATAATCTGGTTTAACCATATTCTGAACTAACTCCGAAGCTTCCTTAAAATTTGTTGATGTATTTAATTGAGATAACACACGGTTATAATCGTCTGCATTACCTTCAAACAAGTTTTTAATAAAGGCAATTTTATCGTTTAATCCAATTTTTAATCCGCCTGACTTTAGTTTGTCATTCAAAGATTTCTTCTCGTTATTTTGATCGCTTACTGCTTCAAAAATTGGGGTTTCTCTATAATCGGATGTGATGTCTTCAAAATCGTTTTTAGATTGGTCGTAAGCTTTGGCTTTTATAACTTCTTCAAACATATTATCTACCGCAATTGTTTCTGCTGGCATTTGCGCAACCATATCTTTAATAGTTTCCATTAAAGGCTCTGTTATGGCTTCATTTTCATCTACATCTACATCGACATAAGTTTTATCATCGACCTCAATATTATCGCTTATTTTATTATTGAAGGCAGAATCTAACATTCCGAAAAAAGAAGAATCGTTTCCAATAGTTGGTATATCATCTTCAAAATTCTCGTTAGCAAATTTTAAAATGGTTAGTTTTTCATATAAAACAGCAACTTCAGCGTGCATTTTTAACACATCTTCTTTGCCTTTAAGTTTAAGTATTCTGTGTGCTATACTTATTAATTCCGACTCTACTTTCTTCTTCATAACAGAATTTTTATATAAAATTTAATTTATTAGGGATTAAGCGACCTATTTTTAATAAATTTGGATGACTTAAAGAAACGAAAAAAATATTTCGTTTGATGCTAAAATTACAAAATGTTTCTTGAAAATACCGTAAATCAAAAAGAACAATTTGGATGGATTGAGGTAATATGTGGCTCAATGTTTTCTGGAAAAACCGAAGAATTAATTCGTAGGTTAAAACGTGCCCAATTTGCAAAGCAAAAGGTTGAAATTTTTAAACCTGCTGTAGATACGCGTTACGATGAAGAAATGGTAGTTTCTCATGATGCTAACCAAATTCGTTCTACACCAGTACCTGCTGCTGCTAACATTCCTATTTTAGCCGATGGTTGTGATGTGGTTGGTATTGACGAAGCTCAGTTTTTTGATGATGAAATTGTGCGCGTTTGTAATGATTTAGCCAACAAAGGCATTCGTGTAATTGTTGCTGGTTTAGATATGGATTTTAAAGGCAATCCTTTTGGGCCAATGCCAAATTTAATGGCTACTGCTGAATACGTAACTAAAGTTCATGCGGTTTGTACCAGAACTGGAAATTTAGCACAATATAGTTACAGAAAAACAAGCGATGAAAAAATTGTTATGCTAGGCGAAACTAATGAATACGAACCTTTAAGTAGAGCTGCGTATTACAAAGCTAGTTTAGAAGAAAGAATTAAAACAATTCCTGTAGATTCTGAAACACTTTTTAATAAAGAAAACCCTAATGAGTAAGTTTCGCGAAACGGTTTTAGATATAGATTTAAAAGCAGTTACGCATAATTTCAACTTTATAAAATCTAAACTTAAACCCAACACTAAATTATTAGCTGTTGTTAAGGCATTTGCTTACGGTAGTGATGCTCAAGAAGTTGCTAAACATCTAGAAACCTTAAATGGGGATTATTTTGCAGTAGCTTATGCTCAAGAAGGCATTGCACTTAGGAAAGCAGGAATTACGACATCTATTTTGGTGCTTCATAGTCAACCCATACATTTTAAATTACTTATAGAGCATTGTTTAGAACCAAGTATGTATTCTATGCGTGTTTTAAAGGAATTTATAACCGTTTCAGAACAAGAAAAGCAGACCAATTATCCAGTACATATTAAATTTAATACAGGATTAAATCGTTTAGGGTTTAATGTGCATGAAGTCAATCAGATTACATCAACTTTACAACTCACAAAAAGCATTAAGGTAGCTTCTATATTTTCTCATTTAGCGGCAAGTGAAGCTCTAGATGAAAAACCGTTTACACTACTACAAATTGAAGCCTTTAAAAAAGCATCAACCGAATTAAAAAATCAATTAGATTACAGCCCGTTTTTACATTTATGTAATACTTCTGGTTTATTAAATTATCCTGAAGCTCATTTTGATATGGTTAGGTCTGGTATTGGTTTATATGGTTTTGGAAATAATTCTGAAATAGACAAATATCTAAAACCAATCTCTACTTTAAAAACATGTATTTCTCAAATTCACAATTTAAAAAAAGGCGATTCTTTAGGTTATAACCGTGCTTTTATTGCAAAAAAAGACACTAAAACAGCTACCTTACCTATTGGTCATGCAGATGGTATAAATAGAGCTTTTGGTAATAAAAAAGGATTTGTATTTGTAAATAAGCAAAAGGCTTATATAATTGGTAATGTCTGTATGGATATGATTATGATTGATGTTACAGATATAAATTGCCAAGAAGGCGATGAAGTTATTATTTTTGACGCAAAACACAGCGCTACTAATTTAGCTAAAAACGTAAATTCTATCTCGTACGAATTGATTACAAGTGTCTCTCAACGCATAAAAAGAATTTTTCATCGATAAACACTTTGATTTTTGTTTAGTAACTATATCTAACTTTAATTTTAAATAGTATATTCGAACTATAAATTAACAAATTAAATCAATCAAAATTATGTTTAAAGAATTTAAAGAATTTATTACTGGCGGTAACGTTATCGAATTTGCAGTAGCAGTTATTATGGCTGGAGCAATTGGAGCTGTAGTTAAAGGATTTGTAAGTAATATTGTTATGCCAGTTGTTGGTATGTTTACTGGTGGCGTTAGTGTTGCTGACCAAAAATTTGTTTTATCTGAAGCTATTATAGATGCTACAGGAAAAGTTGCAACTCCAGAAAATGCTATTTTATATGGTGCTTGGATTGATAGTATAATTAATTTAATTATTGTTGGTTTCGTAATGTTTATAATTGTGAAGGCTTACAACAAAACTAAAAAGAAAGAGGAAGAAGCTCCAGCTGCACCAGCAGGACCAACTCAAGAAGAATTACTTATGGAAATTAGAGATGCTTTAAAAAAGTAATTCTAACCTAAAGTGTTTAAATAATAAAAGCCCAATTTCATAATTGAAATTGGGCTTTTTCTTGTTTTTTAGAATAGCTAATTATGCGTTATCTTTAGAATCAGATTTTACTTCTGTAGCTTCTTCTATAGCATCACCTTTTAAGTAATTTGGTAAATTCATACCAGCCATATTAAACATATCTTGTAAAGGCGGAACCGATTTATACATTCCCGATAAGAAATTTGCAGTAGACGATTTTCCGTCTTCTCCAGAACCTCCATTTTCCCAAACCGTTACTTTATCAATCTTAATATTCTTAATAGCTTCAGCTTGAGTTTTAACTAATTCTGGTAATTTATCTGCAATTAATAAAAGTACTGCATCTTTAGAATTATTTCCTGCGGCTTTAACAATTTGATCTAAACCTGCGGCTTGTTTTGTTAAAACTTCATATAAACCTTGTGCTTCGGCTTGTGCTTTAAATAAAATAGCATCTGCTTCACCTTTTGCAATTCTTCTAATATTTTCTGCTCTTGCTTCAGCGTCTATCTCAACCTTTTTCTTGTCAATTTCTGCTGGTACAATAACATCTGCCATTTGAGAAGAACGTTCTCTATCTGCTCTAGCAGCTTCTGCTTCTTGTTCTGCAGCATAAGATTCTTGTAAAGCTTTGGCACTTTGCACTTTTTCTGATGCATTTGCAACACGTTCTGCTTCTGCTTCACGTTGACGACGTAAAGAATCTGAATTTGCTACGGCAATTTTTGCTGTATTCTCTCCTTCTACCGCTTTTGCATTTGCTGCTGCAACTTGTGTTCTTTCATCTTGTACCGCATTTGCTTCACCAATAGATCCATCTCTAGTTTTTTCTGCAACAGATTTACGTGCTGCATTTATAGCGTGAGCTGCGGCTTCTTTTCCTAAAGCCTCGATATATCCAGACTCGTCTACAATATCTGTAATATTTACGTTAATTAGTTTTAAACCAACTTTCTTTAATTCTGTTTCAACACTTTGAGAAATGTTTGTTAAGAACTTATCTCTATCGTTATTAATTTCTTCAATATCCATAGAAGCAACTACTAAACGCAATTGTCCAAAGATAATTTCTTGTGCTAATTCCTGAATTTCATTCTGACCTAAACCTAATAAACGTTCGGCAGCATTTTGCATAATTCCTGGCTCTGTAGAAATACCAATAGTAAATCTAGAAGGTACATTTACACGAATGTTTTGCTTAGAAAGTGCATTTACTAAATTAACCTCAATAGAAATTGGTGTTAAATCTAAGAATTCGTAATCCTGAATTACAGGAATAATAAAAGCGGCTCCACCATGAATACATTTAGCAGATTGTCCGCCACCAACTTTACCATAAACTACTAAAATCCTATCTGAAGGACAACGCTTATAGCGTTTTATTAGGACAATAAGAAAGACAAATACAAAAAGTACAGCTGCAACAATTGCAATTGGAAAGCCTAAATTTAAGGCATCTGGAGAGGTTTGTAAAAACATAGTTTATATTTAGTTGTTAAGTTGTTCTATTATTAATATGCCGTTTGCAGTAACACTTGCTACTTTTATTACGGTTCCGGTTTTTAAATCTGTTTCTGAATCTGTTAATGCATCCAATTCTCTTAATGAGCCTTGAATTCTAATGCTTACTTTACCAATTTTAGAGCGTTTTTTTCCTACGGTTAAATAGACTTCGCCAATTTGATCTAGCGCATTTTTATAATTTAATGTTCCACTATGACTTAATTTACCCATTAAGTAAAACATAGCTGTCATTATAGCCATCATTGCTAATCCGCATATAAATGAGATTAAAATAGTTATTGGATTAGAAAAACCCGCATCTAAACACGCAATTCCAGACCAACCAAAAATGGTGAAAAATCCGACTAAATTTTTAAAAGTGATAAACTGAAATCCTATGCCTGTATCTGCATCTATTTCTGAATCTATATCTTCTAATCCATCTGTATCTCCACCAACAAAGGTTAATACCATTGTAATAACAAAAAATAAAGACGCTAATAAAGCTATTGACCAATAAATTTTTGGAAATAACTCTAAGCCTGAATACCACTCTAACATAAATGAAGTTTTTTAGTTGTACGAAATATAATGCGTAAAATCTATATTGTTATTATTGGACACTAATTTTTTCAAATTGTTACATCAAAAAATAAAATTATTTAAAAAATTATTGTTTTTCAATAATTTTTGTATATTTGTTATCGATAAACGATAATATAATTATTATGAAAACAGATAAACTATTAAAATTAATGAAAACTTTTTCTTGGATCATCTTTATTGGTCTTTGTATAAAAGCTGGAGCTTTACTTATATCATTCCTTGTTACCTTATTTATAAACGAAAATGCTGCCAAAGACTTATATGTGGATTTAAATCTATTTGGTCTTTATCAATTTAGCCAAACTCACTTTGTAGTATTAATTTTAATTATGCTGTTTGTTATTATTTTAAAAGCCTATTTATTTTATGTGGTGATTTCTATTTTTTCTAAAGTAAATCTTAAACAACCTTTTAATTTAGCTATTAATCAACTAATTTCTAAAATGAGTGCCATAGCACTTGGTATTGGGCTAATCTCGGTTATTGGAGATATTTACACCAACTACTTAGTAGGCAAAAATTACGATGCCAATTTAATGTGGTCAAGTAAAGAATTTCTATTTATAGCCTGTATTTTATTTGTGATTAGCCTAATCTACAAACAAGGTATTGAATTACAAACCGAAAACGAATTAACTATATAATTATTATAACAATGAGAAAATTAAATATTTTAAAAACAATAATAGACATTTTTTGGGTTTTTGCTTTATTGACAACACCTATAATGCTTATTATGATAGGCTTTATTCTTACAGACAATTCTGCGAACAGTATACCTATTAGAATACAAGGTGTTTTATATGATGAGCATAATTTTAAAACAAAATTTTTATTAGTTTCAACAATGATAAGTTTTGCTATAATAGTTTATACAATATTCCAATTTAGAAAAATATTAAGAGAGTTTCAAAAAACTAAAATATTTAGCGAGCAAGTTTTTAAAGGTTTTCATAAAATGGGGATTTCGTTAATAGTTTCAGCGATTTTAACAGGTCTCGCATCTTTTTTATATCCTTTGCTTACAAAAAGTAAAATGGAATTAGAATTTGGGTTAAGTCCATTTTTATTAATGTTTTGTTTTGGGTTATTTTTTATGGTTCTAAGCGAAATCTTTAAAATTGCTAAACACGCTAAAGAAGAAAACGAATTAACTATATAACCTATGCCAATTCAAATAAACTTGGATCTTATTCTAGAAAAGCGCGGTATGAAAAGTTATGAACTTGCTGAAAAAATTGGCATAACAACAGCTAATCTTTCCATTTTAAAAACAGGAAAAGCAAAAGCTATACGGTTTTCTACCTTAGAAGCTATTTGCAAAGTTTTAGAGTGTCAACCTGGCGATATTTTAGGATTTTCTGAAGAATAAAAAAGTCCCAATTTAAAATTGGGACTTTACTTAGTTATTCATTTTTTGTTGCCATTCTTCTTTATCAACCCAAACACTTTCTTGTTTAGTAGCATCTAGTAAATCTATATTTAGGTCTTGTGAAACATTATATCCAAAGATAAAAACTTCTTCTAAGTCTTTATTCCTATATAATTCTAAATGCTTATTTTTATTATACCATAAATTAACTTCATAAGTATGACTTCCGTAAAAAACTGAAACATATTCGTAATTATGAATGGTTGTCCAAGACCCAAACTTAAAACCTAAAACTTCTATAACAGGTCTAAATTTAGAATGCTCTAAATCTATATATACTTTTTTAGATGAACAAAATCCAAATGCCCCAATAATAATGTAGAAAAACAATTCAAAAACTCTAATAAGACCTTTAGAGGTATAATTACTTATACCAAAATAAAAGAAACTATAAACTAAAAATCCAAAAGCAGCAGTAAATAACACTGCGGCAATTAATAGTTGAAAAAATGGTCGTTTCTTTTCTGAAACTATAAGTTTATTTTGGCCTTGCATTTATTCTTTTATTTTATCAGTCTTTAAAACTTCAAAAATGTTACGCAAGTCTTTTTTGTTTGGCAAATGGTCTGCTCTACCTTTTTTAAATATATCGTTACTGTTAGATTGACCTTTTCTAAGTTCTTTTTGCTCCTCAAAAGGTAATGCGTGTATTTCTTTACAATTTGTAGAACAACAATTATTCATGTCTTCTTTACAAGTATCACATTGTAAAAATAATAAGTGGCAAGCATCGTTAGCACAATTGGTATGTACATCAAATGGATCTCCACATTGGTGGCATTTTGCTATTACATCATCACTAATTTTTTCAGCTCTACGATCGTCAAAAACAAAATTCTTACCAATAAATTTATTTTCAATACCATCGGCATTTACCTGTCTAGTATATTCTATAATTCCGCCTTCTAACTGATAGACATTTTTAAAACCTTTGTGTTTATAATAAGCACTTGCTTTCTCGCAACGTATTCCTCCAGTACAATACATTAAAAGATTTTTCTCTTCTTTATGCTCGCGTAAATCGGCTTCAATAATATCTAGACTTTCTCTAAACGTATCTACATCTGGGGTAACTGCACCATCAAAATGACCGATTTCACTTTCGTAATGGTTACGCATATCCACACAAACTGTATCTGGATTGGCTAACATAGCGTTAAAATCTTTAGCTGAAAGATGTACACCTTTATTTGTCACGTCAAACGTGTCATCATTTAATCCATCGGCAACAATTTTGTCTCTCACTTTAACTTTCAGTTTTAGAAAAGACATATTATCTTGTTCTACCGCAATATTTAGCCGGATACCACTTAAAAAATCAATGCTATCCAAGTGAGCTTTAAAATTTTCAAAATTTTCAGCTGGTAGAGATAATTGCGCATTTATACCTTCTTTGGCGATGTAAATACGTCCTAAAACGTCTAAACTATTCCATTTAATAAATAAATCGTCGCGTAATTGTTGTGGGTTTAAAATGTGTGCATACGTGTAAAACGATAAAGTTAATCGTTCTTTTCCTGCTTCTTCAATTAAAGCAGCACGTTCTAAAGCACTTAATTTATTGTACAGTTGCATGCTATACTAATGTTTTTAAGGTTAAAGATTATTTTTTGTAAAGGTAGAATTTAATCTGACATATGAAAAATGAATTTCAAGATGTAAAATTTCAATAGAAATTAAACAAAAAAAGTCCCTTACAACGATTGCAAGGGACTTTTAATAGACTAACTCGATTAATTTTTTAAAATTTTCTTTTAAAAAATAATGCGAGTTATCCTCCATCGGCTTTACAGCTGCTATTTAATAAAATAGAGACTGAAACGCCTAAAGTTTTTGTGTGTACTATTTTGTTTAAATATCTCATAATTAACACTTATAAATTAGTGATAAACGATTTTTAAATAGGTAGTATAATTTTCTTTTTCACAGTAATAATTCCCCTATTTGTTAAATAGATGCAGAAGTTTTAAAAAGGTTGCGTGCTGATATTAAAAAAAATAAAATATGTCGTATTTTAGCAACACATTTTTTAGACAAAGAGAATTATGAGCAAGGATAAAGAAAAAGAAGCAAAGTTAAAAGCGTTACAATTAACCTTAGATAAACTAGATAAAGCATACGGTAAAGGAACTGTTATGAAAATGAGCGATGCAGCTATTGTAGATGTAGAAGCTATTCCAACTGGATCTTTAGGTTTAGACATTGCTTTAGGCGTTGGCGGATATCCAAGAGGTAGAGTTATTGAAATTTACGGACCGGAATCTTCTGGTAAGACCACTTTAACAATACATGCTATTGCAGAAGCTCAAAAAGCTGGTGGAATTGCTGCTTTTATTGATGCAGAACACGCTTTTGATCGTTTTTATGCAGAAAATTTAGGTGTAGATATAGATAACTTAATTATTTCTCAACCAGATAATGGAGAGCAAGCTTTAGAAATTGCAGATAATTTAATTAGATCTGGTGCTATAGATATTGTTGTAATAGATTCTGTTGCTGCATTAACACCAAAAAGTGAAATTGAAGGTGAAATGGGAGATTCTAAAATGGGACTTCACGCACGTTTAATGTCTCAAGCACTTAGAAAATTAACAGCTTCTATTAGTAAAACTAATTGTACGGTTATATTTATTAACCAATTACGTGAAAAAATTGGTGTTATGTTTGGAAACCCAGAAACTACAACTGGTGGAAATGCATTAAAGTTTTATGCTTCAGTTCGTTTAGATATTAGACGTTCTACACAAATAAAAAGTACAGATGGCGAAGTTTTAGGTAATAAAACTAGAGTTAAAGTGGTTAAAAACAAAGTTGCGCCACCATTTAAAATGGCTGAATTTGATATTATGTATGGACAAGGAATTTCTAAAGTTGGAGAAATTTTAGATGTTGCTGTAGAAATGGAAATTGTTAAAAAAGCCGGTTCTTGGTTTAGTTATGAAGACACAAAACTTGGTCAAGGTAGAGATGCTGTAAAAGCTATAATAAAAGATAATCCAGAATTATTTGACGAGCTTGAACAGAAAATAAAAGCAAGACTTAAAGAAGATAAAGAATAAATTTAAAATCCCGACTTGATCGGGATTTTTTTTGCTTAAAACCTAGACACACATAACTTACTATAATATACTTTCAGGTTTATTTTGGAATTAACGCAACCTTTTATAAATTGATGCATCTATAATATATAAATTAATATGATGTATGAAAAAATTAATAATCTACATATTTGCCTTTTTTGCCCTTTCCTGCAGTCTTAACGACGATTCTATACAAGATTACCAAGAATTATTACCTGTATATACTGCTCAAATACCACAAAGTGTAACTGTTGGTATTGCGGAAGATGTGTTTTTAACCTACTTGAGGCCTACAAATTGCCATGCTTACAACGATATTTATTATGTAAAAAATGAGCATGAACGTACAGTTGCAATTGTAAGCACTTATTTTGCAAGTAATAATAATTGTACTGCTCTAGAAGCAGAAACAGAAGCTTCTTTTAGATTTAATGCAACTGAAGCTGGTACATATACCTTTAAGTTTTGGCAAGGAAAAAATGATGAAGGTGAAGATGAATACCTAATTTACGAAGTAGAAGCTATTGATTAACTTATAACTAAAACCTTAAAAATTTGGGTTTAGAGCAACTCATAATACGCTGTAAGAAAAATGATACTAAAGCACAAAGTGAACTTTATAAACTCTTTTCGAGTACATTGTTTTCTATATGTTTAAAGTATTCACGAAATTATGCAGAAGCTCAAGATAATTTACAAGACGCTTTTATTACTATTTTTGGAAAAATAAACCAATACAAAGACAAAGGCTCTTTTGAAGGTTGGTTAAAAAGAATAACAGTAAATACAGCTTTACAACGTTACCGTAAAGATAAAATGTTTCAGATAGTAAACGAAGATCATTTAGAAGATACAGATGTTACTATAGATGATGAAGATGAAGAAAACATACCTTTGCAATATTTATTAGAATGTATACAAAAACTACCAAACCGTTATCGTTTAGTGTTTAACCTTTATGTTTTAGATGGCTATTCGCATAAAGAAATTGGAAAATTGCTAGAAATTAGCGATGGTACTTCTAAATCTAATTTAGCCAGAGCAAGAGCTTTGTTAAAAGATTTAGTATTAAATTATAAATCAACCTTAAAATCTCATAGCATTTAACATGAGTGATAAAAAACATATAGATAGACTTTTTCAAGAAAAGTTTAAAGATTTTAACGAAACACCAAATCCAGAGGTTTGGGCTAATATAGAGAAACAACTTGCTAGTAATAAAACAACAAGTAGTTCATTTCCTTTGTGGGCAAAACTTGGTTCTGTTGCCGCAGTTCTAGTGCTATTTGTCTCTTTAGGTTTTGTTTATTTTAATAACAGTAACAATTCTAATAGAACTATAGTTTCATCAGAAATTGAGCAAAATAAAGCTTCTAAGGATGAAATGATGACCAACGCTTCAACTGAAAAAAATAGTATTAAAAATAGTGATATTGAAACTAATTTAAATTCTGAAAACAATTTAACTACTGAAGCTAATTCAATATCATCGAATGAATCTTTAAATAACAAATCTAATATGGTTGGTGATTTGGTAACCAATTCGAATCAAACATCAGAAAACAAGAGTAGTAAATCAAGTTTAAACAATAAAAATTCTAATACAACTATTAGCTTAAAACCTACTAATCTAATAACACATACTAATCAAAATTCAAAAAACAAATCATTAGTAGTTAACAAGGATTCTAATTCAATAATTAATAGTAAAAATACAAACGAGACAACCAATTTAGTTAATTCTAATAGTTCTGTAAATAAAACAAGTGCTAATAATTATAGAGACAAATCGAATAAAGGCATCAATAATAATAGAAGTACTACAAATAACATTCTTAGCTCAAATAACGGAGAAGATAACACGGCTGTAGTTTCTTCTACTAAAGACAAAAACAGTAATAATCTAATTAAAAACGTAGAAAGTAACGGTTCTTTAAATTCTTCAAACAAAACTAATAATAGTCTTCAAAACAATTCAAATAGTAATCTAGTAAAAACATCTAATTCAGACAAAAGCATTAGTGTTACTTCTATTTACAAAGACAAAAATTCAAACAAAAATGGCATTAACACTTCGGAATACAATGTTACAAAAATTGACAAATTTACTGAACACTCATTTTTAAACACTATAACTCAACCTTTAGTAGAAATTAAAACTGACTCTATTTTCACAAATCTATTAGGTTTAAAAAATACGAAACCTATTGAAGCAGCAATTGCGGAAAATGAAGAATTATTAGAAAAAGAAGCTATTGGAAATCGCTGGGCAATTTCGCCTACCATAGCGCCAGTATATTATAATTCTTTTGGAACTGGTTCTCAATTTCACGATCAGTTTGTAAACAATAATAAGTCTGGAGAAACCAATACTAGTTATGGGATTACAGTTGGTTATGCTTTAAATAAAAAATTTAAAATTAGAACAGGAATACATCAGCTTAATTTAAGTTACGATACTGACGATGTTTTTGTTTTTGAAAGTGTAAGTAATACGCCAAACGAAAATCCATTAAGAAACATTACGTTTTCTAATCAAATAAACACGCAAGGTATTTCTGTAATTAGTTCAAGTAGTTTGGCTGCACAACAAATAAGTCCAACAATAAATGATAATTTCAATGCCGCTTTAAGTCAGAGAATACAATATATTGAAGTTCCTGTGGAATTAGAATATAGATTAAGTAATAAAAAATTTGGAGTAAATATTATTGGTGGATTTAGTAGTTTTATTTTAAGTGACAATCAAGTTGTTTCGGAATTTGAAGGTAACAATACAGAACTTGGTAAAGCAAACAACATTAATAATTTAAGCTTTAGTACTAATTTAGGTATAGGCTTAAATTATAGTTTTAGTAAATCTTTTGTCTATAATTTTGAACCTACATTTAAGTATCAAATTAATGGATTTTCAAATACATCTGGAGATTTCAATCCATACATAATTGGTGTATATACTGGTTTCAGTTACAAATTTTAGTATAGGTTTTAAGTTGGTTATTCTAATAACTAATATTTTGTAATACATCAAAAAAGAAAAGACAACCGTATGGTTGTCTTTTTGATTTATATAAGAGTGATTACAATTACACTAATAAAACAAATAAACAGAAATATCTCGTTAATTAATTTTAACCTTTTACTCTCTAAAACATTGGCTCCTACTATAGCTAATGGCATAAAAACAAACAAGAGCTCAGATACAGTCTTTAATGGCTGAATAACACTTATAAAAATTAATATCAAAAAAGAAAATACTACTAAATAAAATGCGGGTTGCTTAATTCGTTTTTTCTTTTGAATACCAGATATATAGAATAGCAATCCATATAACGAAAATAACAATAATAAAATTACAGCTAAGTTTATTTGCCAATTGTACGTGGTAAAAGATAACCAACTATAATATAAAATAAAATCTAAATCAGGAAAACGCTCAGGAAAATACAAATAAAAAGTATATACAATTGTACTAACAGATAGAACTCCTAAAAATGGAATTATCCAATAATTAAATCGTTTTTCTGGATAATATAGTAATGTAAAAAAAACAAATGCAAAACCACAAATTGCCCAATGATTAAACAACGCTGCAATAGTAATTAAAACACCAAAATCAAATAATTTTTTAATTGTGTTTTTTTGAGAAGACAGACTTAACAAACGTCTTAATGCGAGGATAATAAATAAATTACTAATAATTATTTTAACATTAAGAAAAACTTGGGGAAAAAGAAGCAATGCAATACAGTAAACTAAAACTGCATAAGTGTTTTCTTTAGTTAAGCTATTGCGCTTTACAACAAAATTTAGAACAAAAATAGACAGGTATGTTAGTCCGAAATTAAATATTAATTTCAAGCTATTAAACGTGTTAAATGGTAACGTGTTGTATTTAAAAATTGCAATAATAAATCCTAAAAGCACTAGAAAAAAAATAATTATATAATTATTTGGCTTAGATTTATTAAAAAAACTTGTAATCATTAGCTGTTTTTGTATTTTTGTGTTTTAGGACTAATTATTTAGTCTTGTAAATTTATAAAAATAAAACCCAATGAAAGATTTATTTGAAGCAATACAGGATTTATTTGTTAACGTTTTATTTGCACCTTTAGATGCTTTAAGAGCTTTAGAACTAGAAAGCTGGTGGAGCGCTAACTTAGTGTCTTTCTTATTTATTACAGTAGGAATGGTTGCATTTGTATATTGGATGCTACAATTAAAAAGTCATCATACAAATGGTGAAGAAGACAAATCTGTGACTTCTCACTCTTTTCTTTAATAAAATCAATATAGGTTTTGATTATAAATCAAAGCCTATATCTGTTCTATAATTCATCTTATCAAAGTCTAGCTTGCTAATACTTTGATAAGATTTTTTTATGGCTTCTTGGTACGTATTACCATAACTTGTTATAGCCATAACGCGTCCGCCAGATGTAACAATAGCATCGTTTTTTAATTGAGCTCCAGCATGGAAAGCTATAGAATCTGTAATTGTTTCTACTCCTGAAATTACTTTTCCTTTTTCGTAGGCTTCTGGATAACCACCAGATACTAACATAATAGTTGTTGCTGCTCTAGAATCTACTTCTATATCTATTTGATCTAAAGTTTTATTTCCCATAGCTGTAAACACCTCAACTAAGTCGTTTTTAAGTCTTGGTAAAACAACTTCGGTTTCCGGATCTCCCATTCTAACGTTATATTCTATAACCAAAGGATCATCTCCAACTTTAATTATTCCAATAAAAACAAAACCTACATAAGGTAAATTATCTTTTTTAAAACCATTAATAGTTGGTTTAACAATGCGTTCTTCAATTTTACTTAAAAATTCTGGTGTTGCAAATGGTACTGGAGAAACTGCTCCCATTCCACCAGTATTTAATCCTGTATCACCTTCGCCAATACGCTTATAATCTTTAGCGGTAGGTAAGATTTTATAATTTTCTCCATCGGTTAAAACAAAGCAACTTAATTCTATTCCATCTAAAAATTCTTCAATAACAACCTTAGTACTCGCTTCACCAAATTTAGCATCTACTAACATTGCTTTTAATTCTGATTTCGCTTCATCTAAATCGTTAAGAATTAAAACACCTTTTCCTGCAGCTAATCCATCGGCTTTTAAAACATATGGTGCTTTTAAAGTTTCTAAAAAGGTATAGCCTTCTTCAACATTACTAGCGCTAAAACTTTGGTAAGCTGCCGTTGGAATGTTATGTCTAAACAAAAATTCTTTAGCAAACTCTTTACTACCTTCTAAAGTAGCGGCTGCTTTTTGAGGTCCAATAACAATTACGTTTTTAAGCGCAGCATCATTTAAGAAAAAATCATGAATTCCTTGTACTAATGGATCTTCAGGACCAACAACAACCATAGAAATTTGGTTACTTAAAACAACTTCCTTTATAGCGTTAAAATCAGTTACACTAATAGGAACATTAGTCGCAATTTTTGCGGTTCCAGAATTTCCTGGTGCAACAAAAAGATTCCCACATTTACTACTTTGAGCTAATTTCCAAGCAAAAGTATGCTCGCGTCCACCAGATCCTAAAATCAAAATATTCATAGTATAATTCTTAAACTTTAGCGCAAAAATAATGGGTTTTAGCTTTAAATAAGAATTATATCGCAAAGATTTATTTACTTTTACTTTACTAATATCTAAAAGGTGAAATTATTTAGCTGGTCTTTACGTTTTAATGGTTTTCCAATGAAGAAAGCTAAAGCGCATTTTAATAGTATAAAAGCTATTAATGCTAATAATTTTCCTGATTATATTAAAGCAAAAAAAGATGATATTCTTAAGTTTCACCTTAAGAACAATCAATTTTATAAAAATTTAGTTGGTACAAAAGCTATTTCTGACTGGAACGACTTACCTGTTTTAACTAAAAAAGACTTTCAGCAACCTTTAGAGAATCGTTTATCTAATGGCTATTCTAAAAAAAATAGTTACACTAACAAAACCTCTGGTTCTTCTGGAAATCCATTTGTTTTTGCTAAGGACAAATATTGTCATGCCTTAACGTGGATCGAATTTATAGACCGATACAGTTGGTACAATATAGATTTAGATCAATCTTACCAAGCTCGTTTTTATGGGATTCCTCTAAACAAAATCGGATATTATAAAGAACGCTTTAAAGATTGGCTAGGACATAGATATCGATTTTCTGTATTTGATTTAAGTGCAGATGAAATGTCTAAAAACACAACTTTATTTAAGCATCAAAAATTCGAATACATTAATGGTTATACAAGTGCAATTGTCCAGTTTGCTAAATATCTTGAGCAAGAAAATATTATTTTAAAAGATATTTGTCCGACCTTGAAATGTTGTATTGTAACTTCTGAAATGCTTTACGATTCCGATAAAACATTATTAAAAAAACAATTTAACATACCTATTATAAATGAATATGGCGCAGCCGAAGTTGGCTTAATCGCTTTTAAAAACCCATCTAACGAATGGCAAGTTAATAGTGAGAACCTTCTTATTGAAATACTAGACCACAACAACCAACCTTTGCCTTATGGAGAAGAAGGGAAAATAGTAATTACCTCTTTTTACAATAAAGCACATCCTATAATTAGGTATGAACTTGGAGATATCGGTGTTTTAGACAAAAATAGCACGCCTAAAAACCCTATTTTAAAACAATTATTAGGAAGAACTAGTGATTTGATTAGTTTACCAAGTGGAAAAAAAGCAGCAGGATTAACATTTTATTATATCACTAAAAGCGTAATGGATAAAAGTTCTAATGTAAAGGAATTTATTATTAAACAAACTAAACTTGATACGTTTGAAGTTTATTATGTAAGTGACAAGGAATTAACATCAATTGAAATAAATAAAGTTGATGATGCTGTTTCAAATTATCTAGAGCCAAATCTAATTCTTAATTTCAATAAAGTCAATACACTTAAACGTGAAAAAAGCGGAAAGCTAAAGCAATTTACTTCTTTAATTTAAAGCCTTATTTTGTTTAGATTTAACAAAAAAATGTTCTTTTAGAAAAACAATCATTTTAAATAATGACTGAAGTGTAGAATAACCTAAACCTTTTTTATAAACCCAATAATTGTGTTTTACTAAGTTAAACTTATTAGCCGACATTGAGTTTTCTCTAACCCTATACATTGCTAACGTTTCTGGAATTCCAATTGCAGGTTTTCCAGATGTTTCTATAGCTTTTAACCATATAAGCCAATCTTGGCGTTTACGTAGATTAGGCGAAGTAATTTTACCTAATACTGATGCGTTATACATTCCTGTTAAGTTACCAACATAATTACTCTTTAAAAGCTTTTTGTAACTCAATATTGACAAAGCTTCTACTTTAATATGTAAAGGATTTCCTGCTTCATTAATTTGCTCATAACTTGAAAAACAGACGTCTGCTTTTCCAGAGTTTAAAATAGCTACTTGCTGCACTATTTTATTAGGCAACCAGAAATCGTCTGCGTCTAAAAAAGCAATATAAGCTCCTTTAGAAGCTTCAATTCCTTTATTCCTTGAAATGGCTGCTCCAGAATTTATTTTGTTTTGAAGTAAGTGAATTCTAGAATCATCTTTTATAAATTGATTGACTAGAGAAATAGTTTTGTCTGAAGAACAATCGTCAATAAGCCATAATTCCCAATTAGTATAGGTTTGATTTTGAACACTACATATACTCTCGGAAATAAAATCTTCCGAATTGTACATTGGCGTAATTATAGAAACAAGTGGTTTCATTAATAGGCTTCTTTTTGTCCTTTGAAGAAATTACCAACGGTTTGAAATATGATTTTAAAATCCAAGATTAGGCTCCAGTTTTCTATGTAGAAATTATCATACTTAATTCTATTTATAATGTCTTCTTTAATTTTAATTTCACCTCTATAACCCTTAACCTGAGCTAATCCGGTAATTCCTGGTTTTACATTGTGGCGAAACATAAAATTATATTTATCTACTTTTTTAGAATAATCGTCTGTGTAAGAAAGCATATGTGGTCTTGGACCAACAACAGACATATCGCCTTTAAGTACATTATAAAATTGAGGCATTTCGTCTAGGCTTGTACGCCTTAAAAACTTACCAATTTTAGTTACTCTATTATCTTCTTCCGTAATGTAAGTCCCTTTTTTTTCTTGATTTTGTTTTAAAGATCTGAACTTAAAACATGTAAACTCTTTATAATTAATCCCATTACGTTTATGCTTATAAAAAAGAGGTCCTTTAGATTCTAATTTAATTAAAATGAATATAATTGGAGTTAACCAAGACATAATAAAAGCAATAACAATAATTGAAAAAACAATATCAAACACACGTTTAATCATCTTATTTACATCATTATTAACGCTAACTTCCTGAATCGATAGAACAGGTAAATAATTATAAAAATCCGTTTTTAATCGTTTCGTAAATTGCTCCTTTTGATCTTGTAAGAATTTAATGTTACAATGATTAATTTCGGCTAACTTGACTAATCTATTTAGTTCAACTTCAGAAAAATCGTCAATAGAGCAATAGACCTCATCTATGCTTTTTGTAGATTCGACATATGCAAAACTATCTTCTAAACTACCTTTATTATTAATAAAATCTTTGTTTCCAAACGATGCTTTTATTTGGTATCCCAAATTCTTATTTATAGAAAAAAGTTGATGTAGCTCTTTTGCGCTTTGAGATTTTCCTATAATAACAACTCTTCTAACATTACCATGGAAATAATTACGATAATATTTAAGCAAATAATAACTTAACAACTTAAATAATCCAATAACTAGAAAAGAACAAACTAAGTACTTAAATGTTGTAAATGCTTGAATATTTAAACTTCTAAAAACACCAATAAAAGCATAAAAAATAAATACGTAAACTAAAAATTGCTTTACTATTAAACCAATAATGTTTAATAGAGATGTATATCTATAGACTTTATAAAAATTTAAAAATGCTGTAGAAATTAACCAGAAAAAAAATGAATACCCAATGTATAGGATATGCTTATTATTCAAAAGATCTGTTGGAAAAAAATAAAGCCTTTCTGTATTAAAATTGAAAAAATAAAGCGCTAATACGTTTAACACAAAAAGATCTAAAATAATTAGAACAGGTCTAATAACCCATGAATAACGTCCTTTTGTGTATTCCATAACAGCTTATTTGTTATAGTTTCTAAAATTTTTATGCTCGCTTTTATGAAGTTGCTCTTTAGTTAAGCTTTTAAAATAAGCAAACGTTTTTTTCATACCTTCTTCTCTGTCAACTTTTGGTTCCCAATTTAAAATAGCTTTAGCCTTATCAATATTTGGCTGACGCTGCATTGGATCGTTAACAGGTAAGTCTTTATAGATTACTTTTTGAGTTGTTCCGGTAAGTTTAATAATTTCTTCAGCAAAATCAGATATAGTAATTTCGTGTGGATTACCAATATTTACTGGCAACTCATAATCACTTAATAATAAGCGATAAATTCCTTCAACCTGATCTGTTACATAACAAAATGAACGTGTTTGAGAACCATCACCAAAAACAGTTAAATCTTCTCCTCGTAAAGCTTGTCCCATAAAAGCAGGAATAACTCTTCCGTCATTCAATCTCATTCTTGGTCCATACGTATTAAAAATTCTTACAATACGTGTTTCTAAACCATGAAAACGATTATATGCCATTGTAATTGACTCTTGAAAACGTTTAGCTTCGTCATAAACACCTCTTGGACCAATAGTATTTACATTTCCGTAATATTCTTCTGTTTGTGGATGAACCAATGGATCTCCATAAATTTCGGAAGTAGATGCAATTAAAATTCTTGCTTTTTTTGCTTTAGCAACACCTAATAAATTGTGCGTTCCTAAAGAACCTACTTTAAGTGTTTGAATAGGAATTTTTAAATAATCTATAGGACTTGCTGGTGAAGCAAAATGTAATATGTAATCTAAATCACCTTTTAAATCTATGTACTCAGTAATGTCGTGTTCAATAAATTCAAAATTTTGATTTGACTCTAAATGCTCTAAGTTTTTAGCATCTCCAGTAATATAATTATCCATTGCGATAACGTAATAACCTTCGGCTATAAAACGATCGCATAAATGAGAACCTAAAAAACCTGCTGCACCTGTAATTAAAATACGTTTTGCCATTATCTTCCTATGGATAAGTAATTAAATCCTTCGTTTTTAACATCTTCAACATCGTATAAATTACGTCCGTCAAAAATAACATTATTTGCCATTAAAGATTTCATTTTACTAAAATCTGGCGTTCTAAATATGCTCCATTCTGTACAAATCACTAAAGCATCTGCTTGCTCTAATGGTTGATACATATCATTAGCATATTTTATTTTATCTCCAAATTTACGCTTTACATTTGGTATAGCTTCTGGATCAAAAACTGTAATATTAGCACCTAATTCTAATAAAGATTCTATGGTATATAAAGCTGGAGCTTCTCGAATATCATCCGTTTCTGGTTTAAAAGCTAAACCCCAAACCGCAATGTTCTTATCTTTTAAATTATTATTGAAATAACCTTTTATTTTTGGTATTAAAGCTAATTTCTGCTCTTGATTAACATTAACTACAGCTTCTAAAATTTCGAAATTATAATTGTTGTCTTTTCCTGACTTATGTAATGCTTTTACATCTTTTGGAAAACAAGAACCACCATAACCAATACCCGGAAACAGGAAACGTTTACCAATACGAGAATCTGTTCCCATACCAATTCGAACCTTATCTACATCTGCACCAACCTTTTCACAAAAGTTAGCAATCTCGTTCATAAAAGTAATTTTAGTGGCTAAAAATGCATTTGCAGCATACTTAGTAAGTTCCGCAGACTTCTCATCCATTATAATTATTGGATTGCCTGACCTTACAAAAGGCTTATATAGTTTCTGCATTAAAGCTGTTGCTTTATTGCTACTTGAACCAATTACAATACGCTCTGGTTTTAAAAAATCGTCTACTGCAAAACCTTCTCGTAAAAATTCTGGATTAGAAACTACATCAAAATCTACTTTGGCATTTTTGGCTATAGCTTCCTTTACACGATCTGATGTACCTACAGGAACTGTACTTTTATCTACAATAACTTTGTATTCTGATATTAGTTTTCCTATATCATCCGCTACTCCTAAAATATACTTTAGGTCTGCTGAGCCATCTTCGTCTTCTGGTGTTGGTAGTGCTAAAAATATAATATCTCCATGATCCAAACCTTCTTTTAAATTTGTTGAAAATCTTAATCGATTGGATTCAATATTTCTTTCAAATAGATTCTCTAAATGTGGCTCATAAATTGGAACAACACCTGATTGCATTTGTTTTACTTTTTCTTCATTTATATCTATACACAACACATCGTTTCCTGTTTCTGCTAGACATGTTCCTGTAACTAAACCAACGTATCCTGTACCAATTACTGCTATCTTCATTTTAAATAAATTAATCCATTTTTTCGTACTGAGAATTCATACTTTTAAATTCTGGCACAATATCTTTCATTTTCTGCACTAAAGCGTCTATATCTTTATCTTGTATGTTTTTTTCTAAAACCTCTATATTATTTGTTATTTGAGAGTATCCATACGACTCTACAGTTGCAATCATTATTTTTTCATTATATGTAGGAAGTGTCTCTGATTTATCGTTTAACAATTCCTCATAAAGCTTCTCTCCTGGTCTTAATCCAATCACCTTAATATCTATATCTTTATATGGTTGATAGCCCGCTAGAAGTATCATTTTTTTTGCTAAGTCTATTATTTTTACAGCTTTACCCATATCAAAAATAAAAACTTCTCCTCCATTTCCCATTGCTCCTGCTTCAAGAACCAGTTGACAAGCCTCAGGAATAGTCATAAAGTACCTTATAATATCTGGATGCGTTATGGTTAGTGGTCCACCTTTTTCTAACTGACGTTTAAACAAAGGCACAACTGAACCATTACTACCTAAAACATTTCCAAAACGAGTAGTAACGTATTGTGTTTTATTAGCTAAATCAAATTTCGCTTGTTCTTGTAAGGCTTGAACGTAAATTTCAGCAATTCGTTTCGAAGCACCCATAACGTTACTAGGGTTTACTGCTTTGTCTGTGGATACCATTACAAACTTTTCTGCTTTATATTTAAGTGCTAAGTCTGCTACATTTTTCGTCCCTATAATATTTGTAGCAACTGCTTGATTTGGGTGCTTTTCCATTAAAGGCACATGCTTATAAGCAGCTGCATGATAAATAACTTGAGGTCTATATTTTTCAAATATACTTTCTAAAACTTCTGAATCTCTCACATCTGCAATTACCGCTTCAAAATTTAGATTAGGAAATTTACCAGCTATTTCTAATTGAATTCTATACAAAGGCGATTCTGCTTGATCTAATATAATTAACTTGAAAGGCTTATAATTAGAAACTTGCCTTACTATTTCTGAGCCTATAGAACCTGCGCCTCCTGTAACTATTATACACTTATTATATAATTCTTTAGCGACAAGTTTATTATCTAATTTTATAGGCTCTCTGTCTAGAATGTCTTCAATCTGAATTTTTTGAATCTGATTAGAAAGACTACTATTTTCTTCAATGTCGGATATTAAAGGCGCTCTAAAAACCTTAAACTTATAATTTATACAACTATCTATTATACTAATGCTCTCGTCTTTTGTTAAAGAATTATCAGCTAAAATTACTGCATTTGCTTTATAAATTCGAAGAATAACAGCAACATCTTTTTGAATATGGATAATTGGCAAACCTAAAATTTCTTTGCTTTTGTTTTTTCCTTTTTTATCAATAAAACCTAGCACTTTAAATCTTGTAGGTTTTTCTGATTTTAATGCATTTGCAATAGCTATGGCATTTTCATTTGTGCCATAAACCAAAACATTTACTGCTTTGTCTACACTTAAAGAACTTAAATAGACATCAAACACTTGTTTTACTAGTACTCTAAATAAAAACAATCCACAAAATGAAATTACACCGTACAATAATAATTCTGGGATTCTAAATAATTGAGATTCTGTAAAAAACCCCGCTATTAAATAAATGACTAAACTGAATATTATAGTAGATAGAGATGCTAAAAAAAACTTAATTGCATCTATAAAAGTAGAATGCCTAATTAATCCAGCATATGTTCTAAATAATATAAAAAATAATAAATTAATAAGTAGTAAAGACCACTCTTCTGATCTAGGTATTAAAGATACAAGGCCTACATCTCTCAACCTATTAACTACTATTTTTGTTATTAATAGTGCAATAAATATTATTGAAGAATCAAAACACAAAATTGCCCAACGCGGTAAATAACTTATTGTTCTAAAATCAACACGTTTTTTACTGGATTTAATAACTTGATCAAATGCTTTTTTGAGTTTATCTAGCGGCATATTAAAAATACTAACAACAAATATTATGGATTAAATTACAATATAAAAATATAACTGCTTATAATTTCTATTTTTAATAAAAACTATTTAGTGTTTATATATTTAACTTTATACAACTCAATTAGAAAAAAGACAAACATAGTTAGCATTCTGTTAGACAAACCTATGTTATGTATTAAAAACAAGATTGAAAATTAAAAAAATATGCATTGTAAAACAGTACTTAGTTTTGGTTAGTAAAAACCTCATCAACAATTTCTTTAGCTAAAGAGAAAGAACATGTAAATCCAGGACTAATTATGTTTAACACATGTGTCGTTTCTGGCGTATGTTCTATAACAAAATCATTAACTAATAAATTAGTTTCTTTATTATATAACTGTGCTCTAATTCCTGGTTTTTTCTTTTTATATTTTGAATCTAATGGCGATTTTACCATTTTTTCGGCTGCAGAGATTAAATTTTTTGGCAAATAATATTTAATTTCTCTTAGTGCTAAATTTCTATAATTAAAAGAATTCGTCAAAATAAGCTTAGCGTTTATTGAAATAATCTCTATAAACTCGGATAAGTTGAAGTTCTTAAAGCCTGAATAATTTTCTCTCCAAAAAGCTGGAGAAGCAGATGGACCTATTTTAATATCATCATCCGATGTAATAGTGTAATGAACTCCTAAAAATGGGAATTTTAAATCTGGCACTGGATAAATATTAATTTTAGTTGGAACTTTTCCATTACTTACTTTCATATAAATACCTTTAAAAGGTAATAATGTGTATTTTTTAGCTAAACCGTAATCTTGAGCAATCTTGTCTGAATATAATCCAGCTGTATTAATTAAATACTTATAATCAATAGCTAAATTTTTACTAAAAGCGGTATTAAATTTAAAATCTACACCTTTTTCTAATAATAGAGTTTTTAGCTTATTAGAAACCTGTATAGGGTTAACAGATGCAGTTAATGGGGAATACAATGCTTCTTTATAAGTACTAATATTAGGTTCTATTTTCTCAGCTTCTTCTTGAGATATCAAATAGGTTTCTACACCATTAGCATCTGCTCTACGTTTTATTTCATGAAGTTGAACTAACTCTTCTTCGTTATTAGTAACTACTAATTTTTTAGTTGATTTAACTTCAATTCCGTTTTCAGAACAAAACTGTTTCATAAGCAAATTACCTTGTAAACAATGTTTTGCTTTTTGAGAATCTGATGTGTAATAAAAACCCGCATGTAAAATTCCGCTATTTCTACCACTTGAATGTTGTGCTACATCATGCTCTTTATCAATAATACAAATTGAAGCTTTTGGTTTCTGACTTAATAACTCATAAGCAGTTGTTAACCCTATTATTCCGCCTCCAACTATTAAATAATCGTAAGTCTGTTCTTGATTTTGAGACATAAATTTTCTATGCTTTTATTTAAACACCAAAAATATGGCTTTTTTTATTCTATTTCTATCTTCGTCTGTTAAATTAGAGCCAGAAGGTAAACACAATCCATTCTTAAATAAATTTTCTGAAATTGTTGTTCCATAATATGGATATTTGCTAAAAATAGGTTGTAAATGCATTGGTTTCCAAAGTGGTCTAGATTCTATATTTTCTTTATCTAAAGCTAATCTTAACGTTTCTACTGAAACTTTAGACGATTCATCAAATAAAACACAACTTAACCAATGATTAGAATAATAATCTGAATTTGGTTCTGTAAAAACGGTTACCCCTTTAATATCTTTAAATATAGATTTGTAAAATGCATTATTTGCTCGTCTTAAATCAATATGTTTATCTAATACTTGCATTTGTCCACGACCAATTCCAGCAGTAATATTACTCATTCTGTAGTTATAACCTATTTGACTATGCTGGTAATGAGGTGCATTATCTCTTGCTTGAGTCGCTAAAAAAACGGCTTTTTGCTTATCTTTCTCTGTATTACAAACTAATGCGCCTCCACCAGAAGTAGTTATTATTTTATTTCCATTAAATGATAAAACTCCATAATTTGAAAACGTTCCGCACTTTTGATCTTTATATGTTGAGCCAAATGCTTCTGCAGAATCTTCTATTAAAACAATATTATATTTTAATGCTATTGCTTTAATTTCATCCATTTTAGCAGGCATTCCGTATAAATGAACTACAATTATAGCCTTTGGGGATTTTCCATTTGAAATACGATCTTTAATAGCGATTTCAAGATGATTTGGACACATATTCCAAGTATCTTCTTCACTATCTACAAATATGGGTATTGCGCCTTGATAAACAATTGGGTTTGCTGATGCTGAAAAAGTCATACTCTGACAAATAACTTCATCGTTTAAACTAATGCCAGCCATAATTAAAGCTAAATGAATTGCAGAAGTTCCAGAACTTAAACACGCCACATTAGAATCTTGTTTTAGATATGTAGCAATGTCAACTTCAAAGCCATTTACATTTGGTCCTAATGGTGCAATCCAATTACTCTCAAACGCTTCTTTTACAAAAGACAACTCGTTTCCGCCCATATGTGGCGATGATAACCATATTTTTGAGTTCATACTAACTAATTCTTTTTTAATTGATTTTGCTGGATTACCTGCAACAATGGTGTTAGATGGTATATCTTTTAGAACAACGCTTCCAGCTCCAACAACTACGTTATCTCCAATTGTTACGCCTTGAATAATTACACTTCCAGCTCCAATTTGGGAACCATAACCAATAGTAACGTTACCACATAATGTTGCGTTTGGAGAAATATGAGCGTAATTATTTATTACACAATCGTGATCTATTGATGAAGAGGTGTTTATTATGCAATGTTTTCCAATTATTGTACTGGCATTTATAATTGCACCAGCCATTATTACACTTCCACTATTAACTACTACAGATTTTGCTATTATTGCTTTGGGGTGAATAGCAATTGCATATTTTAATGTTGTATGTTTTTCTGCGATTTTCCGTCTAATTTTATTATTTCCAATGGATATTATACAAGCTTGGTTTATTTTATCTATGCCATTTAATCTTTCAACTTTATAATCTAAAATTGTTTGTTTAGAATCATCATCATCAAAAATATGAGTGATTTTAAAATTATTAAGTTCCAAGATATCAATAATAACCTTACTGTGTCCACTGGCGCCATATAAAAATATATTTTTATTCATTTTTAGAGCCTTTAAATGGTAATGTTGTTGCTTCTCCTAAGGTATTAATGTCTTCGGATTTTAATACTTTTAATACTGTTTTTATAATTATTTTTATATCTAAAAAAAATGATATATTATTTACATACCAAATATCTAATCTAAATTTCTCTTCCCAACTAATAGCGTTTCTACCATTTACTTGCGCCCAACCTGTTATTCCAGGTTTTACATTATGCCTTTGTTTTTGAGTAGTATTGTAAAGCTCTAAATAAGGTATTAGCAAAGGTCTTGGGCCAATAAGGCTCATATCTCCTTTTATAACATTTATAAGCTGGGGCAATTCATCTAAAGACATTTTTCTAATTATTTTCCCAGCATTTGACAGTCTTTTTTCATCTGGCAATAAATTCCCATCAACGTCTTTTTTATCATTCATGGTTTTAAACTTTATTATTGAAAATATTTTTTCGTTTTTTCCAGGTCTTTTCTGAAAAAAAAATGGAGAACCATTATTATAAAAACACAAGTAAATAAACACTAATACAAAAATTGGACTAAACACTAATATGCCTATTAAAGCAAGTATTATATCTATTAAGCGTTTTAAGAAATTTTTGTACATAATAATTGTTAAAAAGGAAAAGAATTAAAGTTATTACTTTACAGAGCTTGATAAGTTTTTAATAGTTCTTGCCAAATATAATTTTGATCATATTGATTAACTATGTTAGACCTAGTATTTAGCTTCATTAGCTCTAACTGTTGTCTATCTGAAAAAACATTCTGCATAGCTTCTTTAAGTTTTTCTGTGTTTTTCACAGGAATAATCAAACCGTTTTCTTGGTCTTTAATTATTTCATTACAACCATTTATATTACTTACAATAGCTGGTAAATCCATAGCTCCTGCTTGCATAACCACATTAGGAAAACCTTCTCTATAACTAGGAAAAACTAATACGTTAGCTATAGCAAAATATGGTCGAACATCTTTTTTAAAACCAACGTAAATAATTTGTTTATTAGTTTTTATTTCTTTTAAAACCGATGGTAACAATGGATCTAAATCGCTCTCCAAAGAACCTACTAATAATAGTTTAACACTTTTATTAACTATAGATAATTCACAAAACACTTTAACTAATTCATTAATTCCTTTATCGGTTACTATTCTACCAACAAAAATAAAAACAAAATCTGATTTATTAATATTTAAATCTGTTCTAAGCGCAGATAACTCATGCTCTTTAAAATTGGATTTATTAAAATAATCAGTATTTATACCATTAGAACTCCCTTTTCCAATAATAGACAGCTTATTTTTACTTGTCAATTTTTCAGACAAAACAAAATCTTTAAGTCCATTAGAGTTAGGACAAACCATAGTTGCACAACCGTAAGTGATTTTTTCTACTAAAAGTAGTATTTCCCGCTTTAAACCTCTGGACTCCATTACTGGCAAACCAGCAATTGTATGAATTCTATTTGGGACATTTGCAAAATACGAAGCTAACATACCTAACAAACCAGCCTTAGGTGTATGTGTATGTACTATTTCTGGTTTCTCTAATTTAAGAAATTTGTATAATTTAAATAAAGCTATTAGGTCTTTAATTGGTGTTATTTTTCGGGTCATATTAACAGAAAATGTATTAATATTTTCTGTTTTTTGAACTTCATTCAGCATAAGTCCTTCTGAGGAAATTGCCGTTACATTAAAATAGGTTTGCATAAAC
This sequence comes from Mesoflavibacter sp., assembly GCA_034110465.1. Classification (GTDB taxonomy): domain Bacteria; phylum Bacteroidota; class Bacteroidia; order Flavobacteriales; family Flavobacteriaceae; genus Aurantibacter. Next base: position 124,510 of record JAWUZD010000009.1, on the reverse strand, counting down.
CCAAGTTGCCCTTTTAAAAGAATAGCTAAAGACTCTGGAACTGTTGTTATTCTAACTAATTTAGACTTAATCAATTTTATTGGAACTATAAATTAATATTTCTAACCATAAAAATTCTTTTTAAGAACAAAAACAGTATAATAGCAAATGTAATTATAAAAAATTTAATAGTAGCAGCTGTTAAACTTCCTCTTAGCAAATAAAACTCATGAAATAGAAATAAAAAATATATTAATTTATATCCTAAAAAGTCACACTTGTAAAAGAATTTATCTAGTATTGTATTATAAAGAGCTAATATTATAACAAAAGTAATTAGCCCAAAAACACCAAAATTAATATAACCTTCTCCGAAAAAACTTATTGCGACATTACAATAACCGTCGAAGTCTAAATTTTCACAAAGTAGACTTGCTGATGATGTTGGTTTATTTGTCCAAAACATTCTTGGTATGAAAAAAAAGAGTGAAGCCATTAATTGCTCTCCGTTTGTTATAATATCTTGTTTAATAATACCTATTGTATTTTGAAATGAATCAAAATCTAGTTCATTAAATTGACCAAAAGGGTTAGAGTTATTTAGATCAACTGTCCCCTTGTATCTAAATTTATTCAAAAAGGGAAAAACGAATAAAATTCCAATTATAAAAAATTCCTTAAAGTAAACTTGTATAAACTTAAAGTACATTAAAATAAGTGAAAAATAAACTAAACCAACCTCAAAACGGGAAACGGCCATTGGAAAATTAAAGAATACAATTATAAGTAATAATAATAATTCATCTTTTAATTTAATCTTTTTACTCGTTTTTAGATAGAGTAATATTATTACAGGCACTAAACTAATTACAGTATCCATTGTGGACTTAAAATAATCCACAAACTCTGTATGACGAGATCCTGCGTGTCTAAAAAATAGCACCAAATAATTATTATAATTTAAACCTAAAACTACAATTACTAATACTAATAAAACGCTGTATAATCTTCCCGAATTCAATTCTGTCTTAGTATCTAATATGGTAAAATTAAAGTTTATTTTATTATTAAGCACCTTAGAGATTAAAGTATAAAGACCTAATATTAATAGTGTAATTATGCCACCGTTAATAAAATCTTCATTTAATAACGGTGATTTGTCTCTAAAGAAAAAAACAGCATCTTTATATTGAACAACAGGTGCTATTCCAAAAAAGAAGTAAATAAATAAATAAAAAACAATATCAAGTGAAATATTCTTTTTATTAAAAAAAACAAAAAACGAACAGTACGATAATATCAATAAGTAAGTAGAAAGTATTAATAAATCATAATTATCTGATATATAAAAACAAATAAAAATATTTACAAGGAAACATATAAAAAACTTTAAGTATTTCATTCTGTTATTCTATCTGAAATATTATTTTTAACTAGTCTAAATTTACCGCTTTTTTCCTTCTCAATAATTTTAGTATATTTAATATTAATTTTCATTAATTCTCCAAACCTATCATATAGGTTTAACAAAAATATTTTCTCTTGTTTTTGAGTATACGTTTCATCTTTTTCAATGAAAACTTCTATACTATCTATATGATTTTGTACTATTTGAAATTTAACAATACCTTTAACTCCTTTGGTTGCATTTGAAATATTCCCAAGATTAATTTTGCCTGTATAAGGAGAATAGATAAAGTCGCTAATTCTACCATTAATACTTTTTATTGTAGGATTCTTATTACCACAACTACAATTAACAACTTTTTCATTAAAAACAATTTCATCACCAATGTCATATCTTATTAATGGCGTGCCGTGAGTAGAAAAAGAAGTTATAATTAATCTACCTTTATCTTTTGCTGGCTGATCATTTTTATCCAAAACCTCAAAAACACCACTTCTAAGCTCAACATGTAGGTTATTGAAATTACATTCAAATATAAATGGAGCTCCTTCTGAAGAAGCATATTGATTATGCATTTTACACTTAAAAAACTTTTCAATTACCACTTTCATTTGCGAAGTTATAGTTTCAGCTGTAGGAAAAACAGCCTCCACACTACCCGTATATTCTATATTATTATTTAAACCATAGAGTGCTATATCATATATATTTGAAGGGAATCCAACTAAATATTTAGGATTAAAACTCTGTAAATCTTTTAAAATAAAACCAAGATTTTCACCTGAACAATGAAACGTAGAATAATATCTTACCTTATGATAAAAATCATACTTCCAAAAAATTTTCTTTTGAACATTTTTTTTATTAAGAATTTTTTTTCCACTAAACCAAGCTGTTTTAATTCCTAAATGATACCCATATTCTTCCCTGAACAAATCAAGAAATGCAAATCTTCTCTGCATATCTACTTCTGTATAATATACCTCTAAAGGTTTACCGGTTGTCCCACCAGTTTTAGAAATAATGGCGCTTTTCTTTTTTATAGTATATACATCCTTAATATTTTTTCTCAATTGTTCTTTATTAACAATTGGTAATTTTCTCAAATCATCTAAAGATTTAAATGATTCAACATTAACACCACTATATAATTCTTTGTAAAATTTTGAGTTTTTGTATGCAAATTTAATAAATTTAAACAATTCAATTTCCTGAATGTTTTTTAATTCATTATAATCTAAAGAGGACTTTAACTCTTCTTTAAAAGCAGGATAATGTTTCCCATTTCTTTTTCTATAATTAATATAATTATAAACCGTTATAATTATATTATGAAAAAAATTAGGTGTGATTTTTAAAATAAGATTATACATAATTAACTTACTTTATATAGTTGAAGATATTTTGAAGCTATTTTTTCTATTAGAAATTCATTAATTACTTTTTCCTTATTTTTTGTAGCAATTATATTCCTTTCTTCATTACTTAAAGATAATGCTATTTTAAAGTACTTAGCTAAAGATTTACAATCTTTCTTATTCGTTAAGAATGGCTCTTCCTGAGCTATAATGGTTTTTACTTCTCCGACATTAGTTGATACAACCATTAAATTCGCTAATATATATTCTCCTATTACGTTAGGAAAACCTTCATGTAGAGATGTTAAAACCCCTATGTCACAATAACGTGTAATATTACTAACATTATCAATATTACCTAACATATAAATATTTTTTATATTTTTTGAGGAAATAATTTCGTCTTTAATCGTATTGTTACTGTTATCCCCAATCAAAATTAAATTTGTATCCTTAAAATTTTCATCTTCTAAAAGAAGATTAAATGCTTCTATTAATGTTTTATGATCTTTAACGTAATTAAGCCTAGCAACCATAACAATATTTTTAAAATTTAGAGGTATATTTAATCTATTAAAAAGTCTACCCTTACTTTCATCTATATAACTTTCACTAAAAGCTGAGAAACCATTATATATTAATTTGAGCTTTGAAGGTTTATATCCTGCTAAAATATGATTATCGATACCATTTGAAGTGTTGCAAAAAATAGCATTTGGTAAATAAGAAAACTTCGTTAGAAATTTAAAAATTATTTTATTTAAAACGGACCTTTTACTCCAGTCTAACTCAGAGCATCTAATATTCCAAAACAGCTTCATTTTTCTCCAATAAAAAAGTTTAGAGATAGTTCCTAAAAACTCGGCATGATACATCCAACACTGTAAAGCGTCGGGTTTAAATCTATATAATTCAGAAATTAAATTAAAAAATATTAAAAGAGGAGATTTTAATGCTAAATTTTTGACTTCAATATTACTTTCCAAAAATTTTGGGAGTAAGAATTCATTTTTAGAAAAGATTAGCACGATTTGCCTTATGCTTTTATCTTTTAAATGTTCTTTTGTAAGTTTTAACAGCATATTTTCAGCGCCACCACTACCTAAACCCATTATTAAATGTACTATTCTCATAAAACTTATTATAACTAATAATTAGTAAGGATGCTAAAAAATACCATGTTATTAAATGGTTAATTGCTTGTGTACTCAAACTTAAAACAATTACAATAAATATTATACGTTTAGGTAGTTTGTAATTTTTAGCAATAATATAAAATAACGAAATAAACAAAAAAGAAAAAACTAGACCAGACTGCACAAGAAATTGACTTAAAAAAGACCCTAAATTTGAACCTATAGACAAATTACCAAACCCCAGGCCAAATAATTTTTGATATAAATTAAGATCACCAAAAACATCAAAAATTTTACCAATTCGAAACTGAAAAGATGTAGAATCCTGAAAATTAAGAAGTTTCGAAGTAAACACTTCAAAAACTCTTTTTTCTCCAAAATAAATATTTATACCTACTAAGGCCACTATTACAACTGAAATTTTTATTAATAAATTTTTAATGAAAAATGATTTTTTAATAAAAACTAAAACAATTAACACTACTAAAAACATTATTCCAGAAGCACTAAAGGATAGTACTACAGACATAATAGCTACTAACATCAAGAATGTTATTTTTTTATTGTTAAAAAGCAAACACAACAGCATAGAAACTACAAATATGGAATAACTTGCAGGTTCATTAAATAATCCTGATGATCTAATAATAGTATGCTTAGTAAAAATCCCTCCTATTGTTCTTTGAGGTTCATGGGTAATAAACTCAATAAAATCTATAGTGTAATCAAATATTAAAAAAGTAAACAATTGTAAATAAAAAAAGAATAAATGAATTGCTAAAACAACTTTAAGATGCTTAACTAACAGTTTTACTCTATGCGTATAAAAGCCCACCAATAGTAAAAAATATGCCGGACAAAGTATAAAACCTATGTAACTAAAATAATGAGGTTTTACCTTGAAGCTTAATATGGAGATGACCACATTTAATAAGAAAAATATGTAAAATGTTATAACAAACTTAATATTACTTTTTCCAATCTTACAATAGGGAGAAAAAAGCACTAATATTAAAAAAGAAAGTATAACAAACCATCTAACGCCACCTAAAGCTGCAAAGTTTAGACTCCTTAAAGAACCTAAAAACAACACTAAAAAACTTACTAATGAAACTAAACTAATTCTCATTTTCTTGCAGCCAAAGCACAAACATAACCATTTTCCAAATCTCTACAGAATGGTTCGCTTTATTATTATAAAAGTCTTCAATATACATATTAAAAACACTATAATTTATATAATGAAGTTTCATTTCTTTAAAATATTCATAACAATCTAAAACTAAATTTTTTAGATCTTTTTTCAACCAAGATTCTAGTGGTACTCCAAAACCTTTTTTCGGCCTATCAAATAACGTTTTTGGGACATAATCTTCTAATATGTCTTTAAGTATAAACTTGGTTGTATTCTCTTTATATTTATATTCAGATGGTGTTTTCATTGCAAACTCCACAACTCTATGATCCATAAATGGAGATCTTGCTTCTAAGGAATAAGCCATTGAAGCTCTGTCTACTTTTGTATTAATATCTGAATTCAAATAAACATTCATATCAAATACTGAACAAGCTTTTAATAAACCATATTCATTAAATAATGGTGTTAGTTTATTTTCTATATCATATGAATGAGGCGCATTTAAATACTCTGTTTTAAACGTAGAAATCAATCCAAAGTATAATTCTTCAATTTTCTTATAACCAACACCTTTTGAAAGCATCTTAATTTTATAATTAGGAATAGATTGCCCTATTTTACTTAATGGTTTTCTTAAGATATATGGCGCTTTATAAACAGATTTAATTTGATCCATCCACTTATACCTGGAATATCCCATAAAGAATTCGTCTGCACCATCGCCAGTTAATGCTACCGTAACATCTTTACTTACTTCACTAGATAGTAACATAGATGGAATAGAAGACACATCTGCAAAAGGCTCATCATAAAATTTATAAAATGTTTTAATTAACTCTTTACCTTTATTTAAGTCGCAAACAAATGTATGATGGTTAGTTTTTAAATGAGCTGCTATTTTTTTACTATCATCACTTTCGTCAAACTGTTTCTCTAAAAATTTAATAGAATATGTATTAACATTCTCTTTACTTTCTTTAGCTAATGCTGTTATTAATGATGAGTCTATTCCTCCAGATAAAAATAATCCTACAGGAACATCTGCCTTTAATCTAGTAGAAACTGCACTTTTTAATAAATTATTAAGTTCTATTTTAGTTGAACTATAATCTAAATTAGATTCATTTTTAAATGAATTTAGATCCCAATATTTAGATATTACCAAAGAATTATCTTCTAAAGAATAAATAAACTTACTACCTGGTTCTAATTTATAAACATCTTTATATGGTGTTTCGGGATCTACAAAGTATCCAAAATAAAAATAATTAAGACAAGTCTTATCGTTAAGTTCTAAATTATTCTTGTGGGATATTTGTTTTAAATTAGATGCAAATTCAAAATGACTATCCTTTATATAATAATAGAAAGGTTTTTGCCCCATTCTATCTCTTGCTCCAAATAATTGATTGTTGTTCTTGTCATAAATTACAAAAGAAAACATTCCAATAAGTTGATCTAAAAAGGCTTCACCATATTCTATATACATTGCACACACAACCTCTGTATCAGAATTAGTGTTAAATTTATAGTGCTTCTTTTCTAATTGCTTTTTTAGATCTAAATAATTATATATTTCACCATTAAAAACTATGGATACAAACATATATTCAAAAGGCTGATGAGACCTAGCGTCTAAATCAAAAATACTCAATCTATTATGAGCTAAAACTACTTTATTTTTATAAAAAATACTTTTAGAAAAGTCTGGACCTCTAAAATTTGCAATTTGCAATTTTTCATCAACAATTTCCTCACTAAAAAGTTTGGTTGAACCGTATATTCCACACATTTCTGAACTATTTATTTAATATTAGTAACAAAGGTAATTTAATCTTTTTTATTCCATAAGAAAGTTATAAAAAACATAAAAAAAACAATTCCTTTATGTCTGTACAACCAAGATTCAGTAAAAAAACTAACTAACATTACGAGTATAAAAATTAATAAAATTTTATTCTTTTTTATAAATGCCTTTTTAATGAAGTAAAGCATTACATAAATAAAGTAACTACCACCTATAAATCCTATGGCTCCAAAATATTCTAAGTATTGGTTATGAGCATTTACTTTAGGACTAATTACTAGTAATTTATTTTTTTGGTAAAGTTTTTCATGAAAATTTACATAACCATTTCCAAATATATTATTTAGAAAAACTTCTAAAGCATTACTCCATATAATTATTCGGTTCTCAAAAGCTAAAGGTAATGTTTTAACAAACTTGTGATATAAATAAGGATAAGATTGAATTAAAAAATAAAAGCAGAATAGAAGTGAGAATAATAACAATGTTTTTTTCAACTTACTAATATTGACGCTCAATATATAATACGCTAATAATAAAATTATTAAAAAATAAGAAATTCTGGAAGCAGATAAATAAATAAAGAAAGTATGCAATAAAATCAGGGCTAATAAATACTTATTGTTCCTGATTTTATACTCATAACAGATAAACAGTATAGCACATAAACTATATCCTGAATAATATACATTATGGAATCTAAAATCAAAGATGTTTGTGGAAAATACAATTCTCTTTAATTGATAAAGACTAGTAACATCTACAGCAAAACCAGTTTCTGTAGGAATCTTCAAGAACCAATAATAGCTTATTATAAAAATTGGATATAATAATAACCCTAATGAGAAAAAGAAAATTATTTTTTTTCTCACTAAACTATTTTGAAGTAAATCTCTATTGAAATATAAACATAATACTGGAAATACAACAAACGATATTTGCCTTTCTATATATACAAATTCTAAAAATACAACAGAATAAACTACTGTTATTAGATAAAAAATTGAAAATAATAAAATAATTTTTTTATCATCTTCCTTCAAGTCAACCCTTATTTTCCAAAATGAATATATTGAAACTAACGTCAATAAAATCAAACTAATACTTGTCAGGTTTACAAACCCAAAACCCATAAAGAAAACAAATAAGCAAAACCCAATAATTTTTACGGTATCTACATTTAGAACTTTAAACATATTTTTTAATAATATTTTTAAAAACACCTCTTACATAAGAAGAAAAGCTCATATATATCAATAAGGACACTATTAAAACTCCAACAATAGTAATACTATTAACTAAAAATGAGTTTGTTTCTAGTTTCACAAAATAACTAAGCACTACTAGTGAACAAAAAAACATGAACGAAAGTAAAACATCTTTAACTAAAAAAGTTTTAATTTTTTCTACTCCCAAAAGCTTTGAAATTAAAACAAAAGAAACGACTAATATGATAAAATTAGCAATAATCCATGAATATGCAATCCATAACATATTATTATTATAAGCCGAAAATAGAAGTAGAGTTGAATAAATAATAAACACAGTTGCGTAAAGATAATTTAACATTTTTGTTTTTCCTAAAGCTGTATATAGTGATAGTATTAAAACATTTAGAGAGTAAAGAACTGTTCCTATTAAAACTGGATTAAAATAAGGTAAACTTAGACTAGTAACAGCTTCATCTTGAGTCCAAATTAAAAGAATTTGTTCTTTACAGATAATTAAGCATGACGAAAAAGAAAACACTAAAAAGATCACTAATTGATAACCATTTTTAAAAATCAAATAACAATCTTCAAATTTTTTGTTTGTGTAATTCTCTACAAATTTTGGAAATAATGCAGAGGAAATTGGATAAACTAATTGTAAAAGGGCTAAAGACATAGCACTCACTAAAGAGTAGTATCCTAACTCTGATGCTAAGAAGAATTTTGAAATAACTAATTTATCTAAAAGAGTGAAAAGTGTTCCTAATATTGAGAACAACCCTATACCTACTATATATTTCCTGGTATCAATTAATATTTCTTTTTTGAATTTTGCTTTTATAAAGCTCAAGTTTGTTGTTTTCCAAACACTAAATACTAACAAAAAAATATTAATTAAATAAAGTAAAGTAAGAAATTTAAATAGATCTTCAATTTTTGCATTGAAATAACTTAACAAAACAAACACGCCTAAAATATTTATAATGCAAATAATTATTTTTATAACATTTAAATTTATCATTTTCTGAAAACCAGAAAGTGCATTATTGTAAAAACTTATAGGCCATCTAAATACCAAAGCTAAACCCATTAAAGACACAACAAGAGAAAGTTTCTCTCTAGATATATTTTCTACATTTAACCATTTACCTGAAATTAAATCTGAAAAAAAGAACAATATAGAGCCTATAAACACAGCTACAAGCCAATATAATAACTCAAAAGTTCTTATAACGTTAGCTGTTTTCTTAGAATCTTGCTTCATAGCCAAAGACTTCGCCACTTCCTTGTTAACGGTTAACCCAAGCCCCATATCCAAAATAACAAATACAGATGTAATTGTTGCAAAAAAAGTAATAATACCATATTCTTCTATTGAAAGGTATTTTAAATATATAGGAACAAGAATAAAATTTATGACTACAGCAAAAACATTTCCTACATAATTAGAAATTATATTTATTCTTAAACTCATCTTAAAGTATATTTTCCTTTATTCCAATAAGAGCCGGCAAATTCATTATTCAAAATTGCTTTAAGGGAGATTTCTAATTGATTAACTCTAGCAACAAAAGAATGGTTCTTAAAGACCATTTGTTGACAGTTTTTTGAAATTCTATTTAGCTCATCAATATTATCAAGATAAAGATCAATTTTCTCTTTTACATTATCTGGATTAACAACGATACAATTCTCTCCATTAACAAACCCAATATCTTCAAAACCTTTAAACGGTTTACAAAACAATACAGTTCCTTTTGCTGGTATTTCAAAAAACTTTCTAATTAAGTAGTCTAACCCAGAACCACAAGTGTATGCTATTTTTGAATCTTCAATTGTATTATTGAAAATTTGGTTGAAAATTTTCAAATTTGATCTAGTTGTGTATCGCCTTAATAAAAAGATGTTTAATTTTTGATAATAACCTGAATTCCTATTGTTTACCTTAAATTTATTTTTGTTAATAATTTTATTAATAACCTTTCTATTATAATAATTTACACCTGGCACTGTTATATCAAATTTTCTTTTATCTACGGGATGAAATGTAAATTCTGTTTCCGCTATTATATGTGGTAATGAAATAATTTTATGAGTATAACCCTTAATAAAGTTGATCCAATTATCATTTGTCTTATCAAAGAAAAGCTCATTTTTTAAGTCTTTCAAGTTACGTTTATAATCTAAAAGTTCAATTCCCCAAGAAATCAAATATGTGTTACTCGTTTTGATTAATGAAACCTCTTCCTCTGTGACATTATAAAAATCTATGTTAGTGTACAACATTTTTTTATCTTCATAAGATATAAAGAAGTCCTTCATATCTCTAAGATGCTTACTTAAACTATTTAATGAAAAATAATTATAGCTTATGTTAAATGCCTTGGTACCTTTTGATTCATCCCAAAAAAACACCATACCATCTGTCATTATAAAATCAAATTTATCACTAGACTTAGATATAAATTCATTTAGACCTCTTTCTAATATTTCTTCTGAGTTAAATCCAGGTCCATAAAACACTACTTTAGCAACACTAGCAATAGCCAATGGAAATAATTGCTGTGTATTATTAGTATAAATTCGATTTGTAGCTAAATATAAAATGTTCATGTTAATTTTTTTTTCTATAATTACGAATAACTTATTTAAAATAATAAACTCAATTTATATTATAGTTCTATTTTAATCTTTTTCTAATCGATTTAATAATATTAGCGGGTTCTGTCCTTACTCCATTAATCTCTATTTCCTTAATTTCAACTTTACCTTTTCCTGTAATTACAATAATGCTCCCTGAATCTTTATTAATTTTTGCTATTTGTCCAGGAATAGCGCAATAATTTTCATTATCAATATATAATGAAGCTCTCCAAATTATTAATTTCTCTCCATTATATGTCGTAAAAGCACCTGAAAAGGGTTCAGACGATGCATTAATTAACCTAATTATTGTCTCTGCATCTTTATTCCAATCAATTTCTCCGTCATCAGGGTTTCGAGGGTAAGTTCTCAAAGCATCTTTTGGATCTTTAGATTGAAATTGTACATCATTAATGTTTTTTGATAATTTATCGATAGCATTTAACATTAAAACAGGAATTTCTTTCTCCATCCAATCGTATGCTTCTCCAACTCTTGTGTTAATGTTAATAGGTAAAAAAGATTTAGATATTATATCTCCCGAGTCTAATTCTCCACCTATCATTTTGTGGACACATAAACCGATTTCTTTCTCTCCGTTAATTATTGCCCAAGCTTGACAAGCATTACCCCTATACCTTGGCAAATCACCTCCATGTGCATTTAGAATACCCATTGGAAATAAATCAATAATTTCATCTGCTATAACTCCTGAGTAATTAATACTTACCGCAATATCAATAGTTTTCAAAGAAGATATTTTTTTAATAACTTCCTCTGTATTTATTCTACCTGTTTGTATAAATACGGAATTATTAGTTTTAGCAAAAAACTTATAATCTTCTTCTTTAATCTTATATTCTGGCGCAGCCTTACTTGTTATTACTAATGGTATTTCAAACCCTTTTTTAATTAATAATTGAGCTGTTTCGAAAAGTAACTCACTTCTTCCAATTATTGCTATTCTCATGCTAATTTTAAAAATTAATGGGTTGTGATAGATTAGATATATTATTTTGCAAAGACTCTTGCCCTACTTTAAATCCAGCAGTAAGTAATCTTAAAACAGGTAATAAACCTACATGAGCTAATGTAAAAGTCATATTAAGCGCTCTACCTTCTTTATTTGGATAAACAGATATATTGTTATCGTTTAAATAGTTTACATCTACATTACCATAAAGGTGCACAATTCCAAAATGATTATTTGTTTGTTTAAGCTCTTCTAAATTAAAAAGGCAATCAGAACCAAAATAATCTCTAGTTTCATGATAATCAAAAAGTAAAACAGCATCAACATTTTTAATATTTGCTAAAAGAACGCTGTAATCTGTTGTTACAATAACTTCGTCCGCATTGTTTAGTTTTAAAACTTCGTTTGCTTTTTCACCAAAGTGATCTTTGGACCAGACAATAAATTTATTTCCACTAATTTCATATCCTGCCTCAAAAAGCATTTTAAGTGTTAATTCCTTTACATAATTAAACACTTTAATTTCAGGATGATTTTCCCATGTTCCAGCAACTCTTACATTATTTCTTGTACAAGCCTCCAGGTCTATATCTTGATCTCTAATTTCCCAAGCTTCAAACATTAGTGGCACAGCAATATTAGGCTTAGCATATTCCAATAAAGATTGATTGATTGGTCTAATAAAACCAGAATTAGTTATTATATCTGCTTCACTAACATGCTTAAAATCTTTTTTATTAGCAGAAAAGACAAGTCGATCTTCTAAACCTAAATGTTTTGCAACTTCTAAACATTTCTCAATAATATCATCACTCTTTCCGTAAGAAGAATCTCTAGTCCAAGCATATACTTTTTTTGCTCCTGCTAATAATGGAATAATTGGCGTATAAATATAATTATTACTACCAACTTCTGTTAAAACAACATAAGAGTTTAGATTTAAATCTAAACTCTTAATTGTTTCTTTTATAATTTGTATCGCTCTAAAATTAACTGGCATTAAAATTATACTTTTTCTCCATTAATAAATATTTTACACCACCATTCAAAATTCATAAAAGACCAAATTAATAAACGATGATTAATCCCTTTATTAATATGCTCGTCTACTGTTTTAATAATGTAATCTTTATCTATATATTTTGTACTTACTGTATTATCAGACAATAATAATTCTTTAACATAATCTGCATTTTCTCCTCTATACCAACTTTCATCTGGTGCAGAAAAACCTTGCTTCTTTCTGTTTATTATTTCTTCTGGAATAAAGTCTGCCATAGCTTTACGTAATACATTTTTGCCATCATCAAACTCTCTGTAAGCTTTCTTTTTCTGCTCAATATTTTCGTCTATTTTTGCTATTTCTTTTTCTAAATTACCTAGCTTATGTTTTACTGGAACTTTCATAGCAAAGTCAACCAAATCGTTATCCATAAAAGGAAAACGTTCTTCTAACCCATGTGCCATAGCTAATTTATCTCCGACTAAGAATAAACCTGGTAAAAATGTTTTTATTTCAAAGTATAAGGAGTTATTAATATGTTGTTCTGGTGTATCGTATTTTAATTTATCGTTAAAAGTAAACACACGTTCAAAAACACGTCTTGGTTCGTCTACATCTATTTTACTAAAAACATCTTTTGTAAAAAGCGCTTCCTTTTCTGCATCTGGCACCAAACGTTGCCAAAACTCATAATATTGATCGAAAAAATCCTCTTTATTAAGCGAATCGAACACTTTATAATAACGCCAAGGGTAACCTCCAAATAATTCATCTCCACCAGTACCTTGTAAACATACTTTTACAAATTTTGAAGCTAAACGCGATATGTAATAATTTGGATAAGACATTCCAACACGTAAATCTTCTAGATGATATACTAATTTTGGTAAAGACCAACGTATATCTCCAGCATTCATTACCTGTTCAAACTGTTCTGTTTTAAAGTGATTTGCCATTAATTCAGCATCTCTGCGCTCATCAAAATTAGCTTCACGACCTGTAACCTCGTTCATATCGAACCCACAAGTAAATGTAGATAAACGATCTACATGCTTTGAAGCAACCGCTGTAATTGATCCAGAATCCATTCCTCCAGACAAGTATGAACCGACAGGAACATCTGCTATCATCTGTCGGGTTACAGCTTGCTTAAATAAGCGCTTAGTTTCGTCTTTAGCATCATCGAAAGACATATCTTCATCTGTCTTAGTGAAATCGTAATCCCACCAAGACTCGTGCTTTACAAACGTTGTAGATGTATTAATTTTAACTGTATTTGCTGGAGGCAACATAGTTACACCTTTAAACAACGTATTAAATGAAAACACATTTTGAAACGAAAAATATTCGTTCAACGCACTTAAATCTACATCGATTTTATAATCTGGATGCTTAATTATAGCTTTAATTTCACTTGCAAAACAAAGTGTTTCACCATTAAACCAATAGTATAAAGGCTTAATCCCGAAACGATCTCTACTTAAAAATAATTCTTTAGTTTCGTTATTCCACGCTGCAATAGCAAACATACCATTTAAACGTTCAAAGAATTCAGTACCATAGGCATCTAAACCTTCGCAAATAACTTCTGTATCTGTTTCAGAATTGAAGGTATGTCCTTTAGCTTTTAACTCTTGCTTTAATTCTGAAAAATTATATATACAGCCATTAAAAACAATAGTCCATTTTTGACTTTTAGAACTCATTGGTTGAGCTCCTTTATCGCTTGTATCTAATATAGCTAGACGTTTATGCGCTAAACCAATATTGTCTTTCACAAAAAACCCGTGTCCGTCTGGACCACGATGGGCAATTTGCTCCGCCATAGATTTTAACTGATCTCTATAAACAGTATCTTGGTTAACATTAAAAACACCTACAATTCCACACATACTATAAACAAGCTTTTAATTCTGTAACAACACGTTCCTGTAATTCAGGTGTTAAATCGTTATATAATGGCAATGCTAAGGCGTGTTTAAAACACCATAAGCTATTTTCCATATTCCCTTTAATTTCTACTAAGGGATTATTCTGAAATGCTGCGTGCATATGTAGAGAATACGTTCCTATTTGAACCTCTATTCCTTTTGCACGCATTTCTGTCATTATACGATCTCTATCTTCAACAAATATTGAAAACGTTTGGTATGAATGCTTACATTGCTTTGAAGTACAAGTACAAGAAGCACATGTTTCTTTTTCTGAAAAATGTGTTAATGTTACACTTTCTACATTTCTAAGCATTGATTCATAATTATTAGCTAACTCTATACGTTTTGATAATAAGGCTTCTATATGGTCTAATTGACCTAAACCTACTGCCGCTTGTAAATTTGTTAACTTATAATTTGTTCCAATATTAGTAAAATGAATGCCTTCGCGAGAAGCACCTGTCATGTCCATACCAAAATGCTTGTATGAATTCATCCATTCTGCTAACTCATCGTTTTGAGTGGTTACAACGCCACCTTCACCAGTTGTAATAAATTTTCTTGGATGTAAAGAAAACACTGTAATATCTGCTTGTTTTCCTACTTTTTCTCCTTTAAATTCAGCGCCTATAGTACAAGCTGCATCTTCAATTATATATAAATTATGCTTTTCTTTAATCGCATTTAATCTATCGTAATCTAATGGTGCTCCAAATAAAGATACTGGTATAATTACTTTAGTTTTAGGTGTAATTGCCGCTTCTAAAGCATCATAATCAATAAGCATATTTTCTTTACACACGTCAACAATTACAGCTTTAGCTCCAACTATTGGCGCTACAGATGCAGTTGCAGGATAGGTATAATCTGGAACAATAACTTCGTCGCCAGGACCTACTTTTAAAGCTCTAAGAGCCATTTCTAATCCTGTAGTTGCCGATGTTACAGCCATTAAATGATTACAACCTAAATAATCTTTTAATTTATTTTCGAATTCTCTTGTTACAGGCCCTTCGGTTAAATAACCACTTTCAAGAACTTCGATAACTTTATCTTTAATTTCTTGAGTAATAAACGGTTTTATTAATGGAATATTCATAATGCTTATGCTTTATCTATACCAACTGATTTTCTCCAGTCAATTAATTTTTGTAATCCTTCTCTTAACGTATCATTGTATAAAAACCCTAATTCGTGTTCTGCTCTTTGACGAGATCCAATTCTGTTTTGAACTAATGCACGAGCATCATCTTCAGAATATGGTACATATTTTACTTTTAATTCAGATTTTTTCAAATCTAAAATAGTATCACATAATTGTTTAATAGTTGTTTGTACTTCTGTACCTACATTATAGTTTCCAATTTTAACATTAGACTCTAAAGCTGCTACATTTGCTTTTGCAACATCTTCAACATAAATAAAATCGTAAGCTTGGCTACCATCGCCATTAATTACAGGTTGTTCTCCTGCTTCAATTTTATTTAACATTATTGGAACTACACCACTATAAACTGCATGTTGATCTTGTCCTGGCCCATAAACATTCATATAACGTAAACTTACAACCTCAAGACCGTAACGATCGTTAAAAGCAGTTGCCATAGCTTCTCCTGCTATTTTTGTAGCGCCGTAAAAGTTTTTATTATTGAATGGATGAGCTTCCGTCATTGGAACCTCTGCTGCATCTCCATATACCGAGGCAGAAGATGATGATACTAGTTTCTTTACGTTATTTTTAACACAAGCTTCTAGTACATTAAAAGTTCCTCCTACGTTTACATCAAAAGCAGTACGCGGGTAATCTTTACAATGTAATAACCACATTGCTGCTAAATGGAATACATAATCAACACCTTGCATGGCTGTATCAAGAATATCCGTTTCTCTTACATCTCCACCAAATGGATATACAGAACATCTGTCGTCTTTTAAACTTTCAACAATATTATCAGATTTACCGCGAGCAAAATTATCGTATATAATAACTTCTTTAACGTTGTGCTTTAATAATTCACTTACTACAAAGCCACCAATAAATCCAGCGCCACCAATGACTAATACTTTTGCATTATCTAATTTCATACTACTTTTATTTTATGCTTTTAACTTAAATTAAGTTTAATTATATAATTTCCCAAATGGGTGATTTGTAAATTCTTTTTTTGCTAAAGGATGATATTCCCCTTTTAAACCGATAGGATCTGAATTTCTAATTTCGTGAACAATTTCTATAGCTTGTCTTGCAGCAGATAAACCATAACCTTTACCGTCTAAGATATCTTTATACACTTTAGTATGTAGGTCTGTAAAACCACCACTAAACTCTAATTCCTCGCCTTCGATTTGAATAGACCTATATGTTCTTTGTCCTTTAGCAAGAATATCTGCTGGTAACATGTCGCTGTTAATTGATAAAAACCATCTTACTCTAGCACGATCAAATTCTAAATACCCTGCAGCTCTATCGTGTCTATGCACATGAACTACATTTTTTTTAACATCGCCAAAAATCCAAGATAACATATCGTAGAAATGTACACCTATGTTTGTTGCAATTCCTCCTGATTTAGAAACGTCTCCTTTCCAAGATGTATAATACCAATTTCCTCTTGATGTTAAATAGGTTAAATCAACATCAAAAATCTTATCTTTTGGTGCAGCTTCTATTTTTTTCTTTAATTCAATAATACTATCATGAAGACGTAATTGTAGAATATTCCAAACACGCTTACCTGTTTCTTTTTCCACATTTTCTAAGGCATCTATATTCCATGGGTTTAACACTAAAGGCTTTTCGCAAATAGCATCAGAACCGCGACGTAATGCCATACGGATATGAGAATCGTGTAAATAGTTTGGCGTACAAATACTTACATAATCTAATTTTGTATTGTTTTCGTATTTTAATTTTTCTAAATGTCTGTCAAAACGTTCTGGTTCGACAAAAAAATCGGCTTCTGGAAAATAACTATCCATAATACCGACAGAATCAAAACGATCTAATGCTGCTATTAGGTTATTATTAGTGTCCTTTATAGCTTTTAAATGTCTAGGAGCAATATACCCTGAAGCTCCTATAAGTGCGAAATTCTTCATTATTATGAAATACGTGTTACGCTATTATTTTCTAATTTATATGTTTGCTTACTTTCTAAACATATTGCTATATTATTTGTGTTAAAGTCTAATTTATGACCAAACTCTCCAATCCAACCAATTTGTTTTGAAGGATTTCCGACTACTAAAGCAAAAGGTTTTACAGTTTTAGTTACAACTGCTCCAGCTCCAATAAAAGCATATTCACCAATATCGTTTCCACAAACTATTGTTGCATTAGCTCCAATTGATGCACCTTTTTTAACTGTAGTTTTTGCGTAATTTCCACGTCTGTTTACAGCACTTCTTGGGTTAATTACATTTGTAAAAACCATAGAAGGTCCTAAAAACACATCATCTTCACAGGTTACGCCAGTATATATTGAAACATTGTTTTGAACTTTCACATTATCACCTAAAATAACTTCAGGAGAAATAACTACATTCTGACCAATATTACATTTTTGTCCGATAGAACAATTAGACATAACGTGAGAAAAGTGCCATATTTTTGTTCCTATTCCAATTGATGCGCCTTTATCAATTATTGCTGTTTCGTGTGAAAAATAATCTACCATTAGTCTTTACAATATGATTCTACAGTTAATTTAATTCCTTCAGGAAAAGAATACTTAGGGTTATACCCAAAATTATTTTTTGCTTTAGATATATCTGCTAAAGAATGCTTTACGTCTCCACGTCTGTCTGGACCATGAGTAACTTTAGAATTAGCTGGTTTATCTAACGCAGCTAAACCACTTTTTATAGCATCTACTAATTGTAAAAGGTTTGTGTTTTCACCAAATGCAACATTGTAAACTTGATTTACAGCTGCATTATTAGATGACAAAGCTGATTTTATATTTGCTTGAACAACATTTTCTATAAATGTAAAATCTCTAGAATGCTTTCCATCTCCGTTAATTGTCAAATTCTCTTCATTAAGAAACTGACCAATAAATTTAGGAATAACAGCAGCGTAAGCACCATTTGGATCTTGTCTTTGACCAAATACATTAAAATAGCGCAAACCAATAGTTTCTAATCCATAGGTTTTATAAAACACATCTGAATAGAGCTCGTTTACATATTTTGTAACCGCATATGGAGATAATGGCTTCCCAATTTCATCTTCTACTTTAGGTAGACCTGGATGATCACCGTAGGTTGAAGAACTGGCTGCATATACAACTCTTTTTACACTTCCTGAGTCCTTAGCTGCTACTAACATATTTAAAAAACCAGATACATTTACTTCGTTAGAAGTAATAGGATCATTAATAGATCTTGGTACAGAACCTAAAGCCGCTTGATGTAATACAAAATCAACATTTTGCATTGCTTTTTTACACGTTTCTAAATCTCTAATATCTCCTTCAATAAACTCGCAATTCGGTTGTTCTAAGAAAGGAGTGATGTTAGATAAATGTCCGGTTACTAAATTGTCTAAAACAACAACCTTTTTTACGTTATACTTTAGTAAATATTCAACAATATTGGACCCAATAAAACCAGCCCCACCAGTAACTAGAAAAGTAAGTTGGGATAAATCTGAATCGTGATATTTTGTTTTATATAACATAAATTATAATCTTTTATCAACTAATTTAGATGTTAAGTTTCCTTTTACATCATAAATTATTGAATTTTCATTTTTTAAAGCGTGTAAATCTATAGCGTCAAATTTATCATGAGAAACCACATGTATTATAGCATCATAAGTGTCAGTAATTTCAGAAATAGTATCTATACCATATTCGTGCTTTACTTCTAAATCATTTGCCCAAGGATCATAAACATCGACATTCATATTAAAAGATTCTAATGCAGTGTAAACATCAATAGCTTTAGTGTTTCTTATATCAGGACAGTTCTCTTTAAATGTTATTCCTAACATCAAAACTTTAGCATCTTTAACAGTAATAGACTTTTGAACCATTAGCTTTAAAACTTCTGTTGCAACAAATTCTCCCATAGAATCATTTAAACGCCTTCCTGCTAAAATAATTTCTGGGTGATAACCAACTTCTTGAGCTTTCTGTGCTAAATAATATGGATCTACACCAATACAATGTCCACCAACTAAACCTGGTTTAAATGGCAAGAAATTCCATTTTGTAGATGCTGCTTCAAGTACTGCATGCGTATCTATATCTAATTTATTAAATATTTTTGCCAATTCGTTTACAAAAGCAATATTTATATCACGCTGAGCATTTTCAATAACTTTTGCAGCTTCCGCAACTTTAATTGTAGGTGCTAAATGTGTTCCAGCTGTAATAATAGAAGCATATAGATTGTTCACAATTACACCTATTTCTGGTGTAGAACCAGATGTTACTTTCATAATATTTGCAACCGTATGTGTTTTATCTCCTGGATTAATACGTTCTGGAGAATAACCTCCGTAAAAATCTTTATTAAATTCTAATCCACTAATTTTTTCTAAAACAGGAACACAAGTATCTTCTGTTACCCCAGGATAAACAGTAGATTCATAAATTACAATATCTCCTTTAGATAAGACTTTACCTATAGTTTCTGAAGCTTTAACTAAAGGCGTTAAAACGGGTCTATTATTTATATCTACTGGTGTAGGAACTGTTACTATATAAACATTACAATCTGCTATGTCTGATGCATTGAAACTTAATTTTAAACCTTTTGAATTATCTTGATTTAAAACTGCTTTCAAATTCTCATCACTAACTTCTAAAGTACTGTCATGACCGCTATTTAATTCGTTTACACGTTTTTCATTTATATCAAAACCAACTACTTGATATTTTTTGGCAAACTCAACAGCTAAAGGTAATCCAACATAACCTAGGCCAATAATTGCTATTTTTTGAGACATCGTATTTCTAAATTTTAGGCTAAAATACGGCTTTTAAACTTTTTTTAAGACTTTCTCGCCAATAAGGTATCTCTAAATTAAAATTATTTTGAATTTTTGTTTTATCTAAAACGCTAAAAAAAGGACGCTTTGCTGGTGTAAGATATTGTTTTGAGGGAATAGAATTTACTTTTATATCAATATTAGAATACTCAAATATCGCTTTTGAAAAATCGTACCAACTTGAAACTCCTAGGTTACTGTAATGATATAGTCCATAATTAGGTTTGGATTCTATAATGTGAATAATGACTTTTGCTAAATCTACAGCATAAGTTGGAGTTCCTATTTGATCGCTAACTATACTTAATTCATTTCTGGTTTTAGACAAACTCAGCATGCTCTTCATAAAGTTATTACCAAATTCAGAGTACAACCAGGAGGTTCTAATAATATAATAACTGCCTAATATTTTTTGGATTTCTTTTTCTCCGTCTAATTTTGTTTGTCCGTAAACTGAAATAGGCTGTGTAATATCCTCTTCTGAATACGGTTTGAATGATTTGCCATTAAAAACAAAATCTGTTGATATATGTATTAATGTAGTTTTAGTCTTTTTACAACCTTCAGCAAGGTACGAAACCCCTAATACATTTATTTTATTTGCTAATTCTAATTCTTCTTCAGCCTTATCTACTGCGGTATATGCCGAACAATTTAAACAAAAATCAAATTTTGCATTTTCAAAAAATGAAGCAACATTTTCTTGATTTGTAATATCTAAAACATTTCGGTCTGTATACGAGAAATCAATATTGTATTTAGAGGATATTGATTTTAAGCTTTGACCTAATTGACCATTAGAACCGACTACAAGAACACGCATAATTAAAACAACTCTTTTATGGTTGGTAATACTTTATCTTTCTCAGATATAATATATTCTGAAGGGTCTAAAGCCCAATCAATATTTAAAGTTTTGTCATTGAAGATCACACCGCTTTCTGATGCTTTATTATATATATTATCACATTTGTAATTAAAAACAGCCGTATCACTAATTACTACATAGCCATGTGCAAAACCTTTAGGAACAAAAAGTTGTTTTTTATTCTCAGAACTCAATTCTATTGTAATATGTTTTAAAAAAGTTAAAGAATTAGGCCTTAAATCGACTACGACATCTAAAACTTTTCCAGCAGTCACTCTTACTAATTTTGCTTGCGAATATTCTCCTTCTTGAAAATGCAATCCTCTTAAAGCACCTTTTGTAGAAAAGGCTTCATTATCTTGAATAAAATTTATTTGTAAACCTGTCTCTTTTTCAAACTTACTCTTATTATAAGATTCAAAAAAATAACCTCTTGAATCTCCAAAAATACTTGGTTCTAAAACAAAACAATCCTTTAATTCAGTTGCTGTAACTTTCATTATTCGTTGATTAAACTAATTAAATGTTTTCCATATCCGCTTTTTAAAAGTGGTGTTGCTAAATCTATTAATTGTTGTTTAGTAATATATCCCATTCTGAATGCAACTTCTTCAATAGCTCCAATTTTTAAACCTTGGCGTTCTTCAATTACTTGAACAAATTGAGACGCTTGCATTAAAGAATTAAAAGTACCAGTATCTAACCATGCCGTACCTTTATCTAGAATACTAACTTTTAATTTACCTTGCTCTAAATAAGCTTTATTAATATCTGTAATTTCTAATTCACCTCTATGACTAGGTTTAATTGATTTAGCTATTCTAACAACATTATTATCATAAAAATAAATACCAGGAACAGCATAATTTGACTTAGGCTTTAATGGTTTTTCTTCTATAGATAATGCTTTTCCATTTTCGTTAAAATTAACAACGCCATAACGTTCTGGATCTGTTACATGGTACGCATAAACAATTCCGCCATCTGGATTATTATTGTCTTGTAATAAATCAGATAATCCTGTTCCATAAAAAATATTATCACCTAATATTAACGCAACTTTGTCCGTACCAATAAAATCTGCTCCAATAATAAAAGCTTCAGCTAAACCATTTGGTTGATCTTGCACAGCGTATTCAAATTGACAACCTAATTGTGTACCATCTCCTAGTAATTCTTTAAACAAAGGCAAATGCTCTGGTGTAGATATAATTAGAATATTGTTTATACCTGCTTCCATTAAAGTAGAAAGTGGATAATAAATCATAGGTTTGTCATAAATAGGCATTAATTGCTTACTTAAAACTTTAGTTAATGGATGTAATCTTGTTCCAGAACCTCCAGCAAGTATAATACCTTTCATAATTATTGTATTTTATATTTATTAAGATACCAAACGACAGTTTTCTTAATACCTGTTTCAAAATTCTCATCAGCTTTCCAGCCTAATTCGTTTTCTAATTTTGAAGCATCGATAGCATATCTAAAATCATGACCAGCTCTATCTTTTACAAATGTAATTTGGTCTTTATAAGAGGTTTCCCCTGGCACTAATTCATCTAAAATATTACAAATTGTATCTACAATGTATAAATTATTCTTTTCGTTTCTTCCTCCAACATTATATGTTTCGCCAATTTTTCCATTTTTAAAGGCTATTTCAATTCCTTTACAATGATCTAAAACATACAACCAATCTCTAATATTCAACCCATTACCATAAATAGGAATATCTTCTCCCGAAATAGCTTTCCTAATTATAGTTGGTATTAATTTTTCATCATGTTGCTTTGGCCCATAATTATTAGAACAGTTTGTAGTAATCACATTCATTCCATAAGTATGAAAATAACTACGAACAATAAAATCACTTGATGCTTTAGATGCGCTATATGGACTGTTTGGTGCATATAGCGTTTCTTCAGTAAACAAACCTTCCTTTCCCAAAGTGCCATATACCTCGTCTGTTGAAATATGATGAAAACGCGCATGCTTATATTCATCTTTATATTGATTTGGAGCTTCCATCCAAAAATTCCTAGCAACATCTATTAAATTAAAGGTTCCTGTAATATTTGTATCGATAAACGCACCTGGGTTTTTGATTGAATTATCTACATGAGATTCTGCTGCAAAATGAATAACAGCATCAAATTTATATTTATCAAATAAATCTTGAATTAGCATTCTATCACAAATATCACCTTTAACAAAATTATAGTTTAAATTTGAAATTTCTTTTAAATTATCTAAATCTCCTGCATAGGTTAATTTATCAACATTAACAACACTAACCTCTTGATATTTTTTACAAAAATATTCTACAAAATTAGCACCTATAAAGCCTGCTCCTCCCGTAATTAATATTTTCTTAGTCTTCATAACTATATGTATAATTAATTAGCTTTCTTACCAAAAAGAATCCGCAAAGTAAAGCAAAAGCTAATAGAGGATAAATTAATCTATGTCTTTGAGTCCATGAAGTGGATTTATTTCCAACTTTTTGAAAGCCCGTAATTACATCATAAAAATCATCTTTTCGAACTAACTGCTCATCTAATTTTCTAATTTTATCTCTAATTACTAATTCTTGAGCTAACAACTCATATTCCCTTGTTACTTGAGTTTCTGTAGAAAATGCAACGCCTTGTTCTGAAACCTTAACATTACTATTAGGCTTCTTTGTTGATGCATCTTTTAAAACATCTATATATATGGTCTTTAGAGCATCTATCTCTTTAAGCTGCTCCTTGAAACTTTTCCTTTGAATATTTACTAAAAGTGTATCCCTTTCCATTATCTTTTCAGAATAACTATTTTGAAAAGACTTGTATACACCTTCTTCAATACTCTTAAAAATATCATCTTTTGATGCTGTAGCGGTAATTAAAAAATATTTACCCGCATATATACTTCTGTTTTTTACAAAATCTTCAAAAGATACATTTACTTCATTTTTACGTAAAGTAACTGCTTCTTTTCCTTTTTTTAGGGGATTATCAACTTGTACTTCTGAAACAAATTTATCTTTAAAATCTAAATATTGTAAAATTCTATCATTTTCTGTTTCAGGACCTGGCTCTATCTTAAATCTTTTTAAATTTTTAATAGTTTCTGTATCTACATTAAAAATTTGCTTTAACATATCATAATCTTTATTAGATATTAAAGCATTAAAATAATTAATATTAGCCACCAACTGATACTTAGAATCAAAATATGGCTCAACTAACATACTTGTAGTATATATAGGTGTTATTTTAGTTTCCATATAATAACCTATACCATATGCAATAATTAAGATTCCTAAAACCATTTTCCAGCTATTAAAAAGTGTTTTTAGTAAATATATTATGGTAGAAAAAATAGTCTTAAAAAAACCAGATATATATCTAAATAATTTTTCAAATCTATCTCCTATATAATTAAAGAAAATTATTAAATCCACCTCCTCTGATTTGTTATTCTGATTTGAATTTTGTTCTATATTCATATTAACTATTAAATATTTGTTCGATTATTTTACGTGTTATAACATATGTTGGTCTTACGCCTGAAGTCCCCAAGCCTCCTGAAGCTAATGTACTTCCTGTTTCTAATGGGTTATCACTTGCGTAATAAGCATATCTTACTTTTATATTTGGATTAATACTTTTCCTAACTTTTGATGCTGATTGAATAGCTTTCTGATAATGAGCTCCTTCCATTTCTAACCCAATGACATTCCATGTCGAATTAAAAAAGAATTTTAATATATCTTTATTTTGAAGTGATGTACCTAAAACAGTAATCATTGACCCTTCAAAAACCGAAATACCATCTAAATCAAAATCAGATTTAGATAATTCATTTTTAAATGGATAATTATCAGCTGTTCCTTCAAAAATATGTGCAGAAGGAATCATAATATCACCTTTTCCACCTTCTAAAATACCTGCTTTACCCATAATTGAAAGTGATTCTATATTCAAATGAATATTATTGTCTCCTTTTTTATATGGCTTAAGTAATTCGTCTATGGTTTCATAAGCTTGTTCTCCAAAAGCATAATCCATAACAAATATAATAGGATTTTTTTCTTTTGTAGGGCTTAATGTAATATTAAAGTCTAAATCTTGAGTATCTATTACAGCTGAATCTATAATTTGAACATCTATATTTGTTCCAGATTGATCCTTTATAAAAATACAACCTTCTTTTTTTGCTAGTACTTCTACTTTTTCTCGAAGTTTAGAGTTTTCTTTTAAACTTAAGTCTTCATACAGCTCAAAAGGTCTTTTTTCTGTTTTTCCTTTTAGTGCTTTTGGCGCATATAAAGTGTTCATTACACTATGAAGATTTGCACTTATTATATGTATTGGTCTGTCTAAATAATTATTTTTAGCAAGTACTTCTTTTATATTATCGGCCCAAATTTCTCCGTGAATATGATGTCCTAATCGCTCTCTTAAAACTTTACTAAAAGTAACAATTCGTTTTTCGTTATTTAATTCTTCATTTATTGATAGTTGACCTAACCAATATATAATTTCTAGAAAACGTTCTGGCTTTTTTTCTGTTGCAAAATTTTTATAAATAGCCAAAACATCTTTAAAAGTGTGATTTAGAATATTTGCTGTATGTGTTATTGCTATTTCTCTATCTTTTAGACTTAATTTCTTTTTACTTAAAACTGCTGATTCCAGCTTTTGCCAATCTCTGCTAGTTGTTCCGCACTCATCTATTAAAACTCGTTTAGAAATTTTCTGAGACTCTATAAATAAGAATGTTAAGTGAGTTAGAATGTCATAAATTTCGCTTCTTCCACGCGTAATTTCAATATTCATTTGCTCGGTATCTATTCTATAACAGTTACGACGACGTTTTTCTGGAATTATTGGTGTAAAATGAGAGTTTTTATAACCTTCATCACTTGTAAGGTTAATATATCGACATTCTTCAATACCAATTGGCAATCTATCTATTACGTAATGTAGTCCCGTAAGTTCGGTCTTATCTTCAGCAATAAAGCCATATATTTCTGGTCTTAAAATAAGTAATGCTTCTCTAAGAGATTCTCCAGAAACTCCCATAGGCTTATAAAAACCTCTATTAAAAAGGTGACGCATAGTTATATACAATCTTTCTATAGCATTACTACTCTCTTGAGCTCTATTTCTTTCGTGTTTATTTATATTTGGTTTCATATTTTTTTTACTAAAAAGGCAATTTACAATAAATATTTTTGAAGTACATCTGCTATTTTTCTATCATTAGTTAAACGTGGAATTTTATTTTGTCCACCTAATCTTCCAACAGATTTCATATAAGATTGAAATCCGTTTTTTTGGACTCTTGATATTTGCAGCGTTTGCAAAACCTTACCTTGTATTAAATCTAAATAATAACTATTTTGACTCTTTAAGGCTTCATCAATTTTAGATGCAAAATTTAATATACTATTTGGTTCATTCTCAAACTCAATAAACCATTCGTGATATGGCAACCCATTATTAGGGTTTATTTGTGGAGCAACAGTAAATTCTGAAATTCTAACTTCTGGTTCTTCTTCTAAAGCCATTTTTAAAGCACATTCTACTTCTTTTCCTATAACATGTTCTCCAAAAGCTGAAATAAAATGTTTTATTCTTCCGGAAACAATTACACGATATGGTTTTAAACTTGTAAAAATTACTGTATCTCCAATATTGTATGCCCAAAGACCAGCATTAGTTGAAATTATCATAACATAATTAACTCCTAGTTCTACATCTTTAATGGTTATACGATTAGGGTTTTCATCATAAAACTGGTCAGCTTTTACAAACTCATAGAACATACCTGAATTTAATTGCAGCAACATTCCTGTTTCAGATTGCTTGTCTTGAAATGCAAAAAAACCTTCGCTTGCAGGATACAATTCAATACCATCAACTTTTCTACCTATTAAATTTTCAAATTTGGCTCTATAAGGTTCAAAATTAACACCTCCGTAAATAAATAAGTTGAAATTTTTAAAAAGATCTCCTACTTTTTTTCCAGTACTAGTATTAAGTTTTTCAAAATACATTTGCACCCAAGATGGTATTCCTGATATAATACTCATATCCTCAGAAACCGTTTCTTCTACAACAGCATTTACTTTAGTTTCCCAATCTTCTATACAATTAGTCTCCCAACTTGGCATTCTGTTTTTTTGAAGGTACTTAGGAACAAAGTGCGCAACAATTCCAGATAATCTTCCTAGTTGAATACCATTTATTTCCGTTAAAATAGGGCTGCCTTGAAGAAAAATCATTTTACCATTTACAACGTTACTATTACCAGTTTCAGCAATATAAAGTAAAATAGCATTTTTAGCTGCCGCAATATGACTTGGCATACTTTCTTTAGTTAGAGGAATATATTTAGCTCCAGATGTTGTACCAGATGTTTTTGCAAAATAAAGTGGTTTTCCCGGCCATAAGACATCTTTCTCGCCAGCTACCATTCTATCTACATAATATCTTAACGCTTCATAATCTCTTATAGGGACACGTTTAACAAAATCTGAATATGATTTGATATTTATAAAATCATGATCTTTTCCAAATAGAGTTTTTGAAGCTTGAGACAATAATTTATCAAAAACAGCTTCTTGAGTTTTAATAGGGTTATCTGCCCATTTATAAACTTGCTTTTTTATTAATTTTGCAAATGGTATAGCTAAAAAGGATTTTAATGACATTATTTGAAATCTATAAAATTATTTGGATTAACAGGATAACCATTACTCCATAATTCAAAATGAACATGTGGTCCTGTAGTTAGTTCCCCTGTGTTCCCAGCAGTTGCAATAACTTCGCCGGCTTTAACTAAATCGCCTTGAGACTTAGATAACCTTGCATTATGCTTGTAAATAGATATTAAACCATCGCTATGCTCAATGATAATAACATTACCTGTTTGTGTTGTAAAATCCGAAAAAATAACAGTTCCGTCAGCAGTAGCTTTTACTGGAGAATTTTTAGCAACTACTAGGTCAACTGCGTAATGTTTGTTTTTTGCATCAAAATCTTCGCTTATTACACCACTTACAGGAGGAAATAATACAAATTTAGTTGTTGCCTGGGCATTGTCAAATATACTATATTTATCTTCTCTCTCTACTAAATCTCTTAGAATAGAATCCTGCTTGTTTGGTTTAAAATCTATTTCTGCTGTCTCAATTTCAATTGCTTTTATAATTGAATCTTTATCTATTTGATCAGCTTTAACATCACCGGAAAGGACTTTTTTAATAGAATTAAAATATTTACTATTTACATTTATAACATTTTGTAATGAATCTGTTTTAAAACTTAGAATTACAGCTTTATGCTTTAATGCAGAAGAAGAATATCCAGGTATATATTCTTTCAAAGGCGTAAAGGCTATTAAAAAAGTGGTTAAACTAATCAGAATGATGGAAGAAAGTACTACTAAAACAAACACATTAAGTCTTGTTAATTTAAAAGATATGCGTTCTTCAAAGGTGTCTTCATTAAGTATAACCAATCGATACTTATGAAGTAGTTTCTTAGATAAGATTTTTCGAGACGATTTCTTTTTTACCATTATAATACAAAAGTAATTGATTATTTTTTTTATAAAAATCATTATTAACACCAAAGTTAACTTTTAAACGTTAATATTAAAGTTTAATTATTAACTTTGTAACTTAAATTAATTATTATGATTTCAGTAAGTATATTTTTAGGAATGATAGGACCTTGGCAAATAGCAATTATTGTTGTTTTGGTATTATTATTATTTGGCGGTAAAAAAATTCCAGAATTAATGAGAGGTTTAGGTAGTGGTATTAAAGAATTTAAAGACGCTAGCAAGGAAGAGGATAAAGAAAAGAAAGAAGAGGATAAAAAATAACAATAATTTTTATATAGAAAAAAGCCAACGCAAATGTGTTGGCTTTTTTTTTGTGTTAAATTGAGTTATTTCTTATTCTAAACATATCGTTAAGGCGATGTTGTCTTATTTCTTTGTGAAGCCTTTAACGAAAGTAATATAGACAGTGTTATGTGCTGTTTTTATTATTTTACTTATGCATCATAAATAGAATCGGTTTTAGATACATGAATGTATCTAACAAGGCTACTTTTAATTCAAAAAAGTAAAAAAATAAACCATAAAGCATTGTTAAGAAGGTTATAAACAAACAAAAAAACGCCCCAGTTACCTGAAGCGTTTTTAAGACTATATGATGTGTTTATTATAAACTTATTTTACAAGCTTAACTTCTACACGTCTGTTATTTTTTCTACCTGCTCTAGTTTTATTAGAATCAATTGGATTAGACTCACCAAAACCAACAGATTTTAATCTAGCAGCAGCAATTCCATTTTCAACTAAATAACCCATTACAGCACCAGCTCTAGTATCAGATAATCTCTGATTTAAAGTTTCGCTACCAACAGAATCAGTATGTCCTTCTATTGTAAAATTAGCTTCAGGGTATTCTTTTAAAATAGCTGTTATAGATTGTAAAACTGGTAAAGTCGCTTTTTGAAAACTAGCTTTCCCTGATGTAAATAAAATTGTTTTAGCGTAGCTATTCAATTTTTCAATTACTTCAGCTGTAGGCAATACAGGCTCAGGGCATCCATTATTTGCAACAGTTCCAGCAACAGTAGGACATTTATCATCTTTATCTAAAACGCTATCACCATCAGCATCTGGCCAAGGGCAACCACCGTTTTCAGCTGGTCCAGCTACATCAACACATTTATCGTCTTTGTCAGCAACACCATCTTTATCAGCATCTGGACAACCAGCTAATTCTTTTAAACCTGCAATTGTAGGACATGCATCGTTATTATCAGAAACACCATCCATATCAGTATCAGGACATCCGTTAAATTCAGCTAAACCAGCTTCATTTGGACAAGTATCTTTAGAATCTTCTATTCCATCACCATCAGTATCAGGGCAACCATTAAATTCAGCTAAACCAGCAACTTCTGGACAAGCATCATCTTTGTCATAAATCCCATCACCATCAGCATCAGCACCACCAAACTTAACAGTAAAAGCTGCTGTATGTTGAAAATGAGACGTTAAATAATCTTCAAATGAATGCTTATATTTAGACTCTAAAGACAAACCTAAATGATCAGTGAAGTTGATATTTAATCCAACTGATGCATTTACAGTTCCAGCACCAACTAAATCACTAGCT
Organism: Mesoflavibacter sp.; assembly: GCA_034110465.1. GTDB lineage: Bacteria > Bacteroidota > Bacteroidia > Flavobacteriales > Flavobacteriaceae > Aurantibacter. The sequence goes on along the minus strand of JAWUZD010000009.1, from coordinate 93,861 downwards.
GTTTCTTCTGTAGAAAAAGTATTATAAGTTCCTTCTTCAATCCAAGTGTAACCACCACCAATTCCTAATGTAGGATCGAAAGTATTACATTTAGTTAATTTAGATAGTAATTTAGAAAAATGATATCTTACATTACCATCTAAAGCATAATACATTAAGTCACCTACTTTAATACTAGGAGCAGTTGTGTTGTCTTCTGACTGACCCCACTTTGTAATCTGATTTATAGATCCTCTTGCTTCTACCGAAAAATTATTTTTTAAGTATTTTGAAACAGAAATTGTTGATAATGAAGGTAAAATACTCCAATGATCTTCTACATTGTAAAATTCTTGGAAGTAATCTCCTTGTGGAGCATCTTCACCTACAGGAAATACATCTACAGCGTTAACTCCAAATGAAATTGCCCAAGGATTGTTTTCGTCTTGTGCGTTAACATTGCTAAAGCTTACCATAAGCAACAATGCTAATACTAATCTGTTAAGATTTCTCATATTCAATTAATTTTAATTTTTAAGTGTTAATCGGTAACAAAAGTAAGTGGTTAATTATTATTAACAAAACATAATGTTAAAAATATTATGTTTTTAACGATAATTAAAAATTTATTAATTAATAACACTCAATGATTTACCTACTTTTATAAATGCATTTATTGCTTTATCAAGGTGTTCTTTTGTATGTGCAGCAGACAACTGCACTCTTATTCTTGCTTTTTCTTTAGGAACAACTGGGTAGAAAAAACCTATAACATAAATACCTTCTTTTAATAATTGATTTGCCATATTTTGAGCTAATTTGGCATCATATAGCATCACCGGAACAATTGCAGAGTCATCTCCAACAATATCGAAACCAGCTTCTTGCATTTGTTTTTTGAAATATCTTGAATTCCATTCTACTTGATCTCTTAAGCTAGTATCATTAGATAATAAGTCAAAAACCTTAATAGAAGCACCTACAATTGCTGGCGCTAAAGAGTTAGAAAACAAATATGGTCTAGAACGCTGACGCAACATCTCGATAATTTCTTTTTTACCAGTTGTATATCCGCCCATAGCGCCACCAAGTGCTTTACCTAAAGTTCCTGTAATAATATCTATTCTGTCTAATACGCCTTTTTCTTCAAGTGTTCCACGTCCTGTTTTACCAATAAAACCAGCAGCATGACATTCGTCAATCATTACCATAGCATCATATTTATCTGCTAAATCGCATATCTCGTCTAGTTTAGCAACTACGCCATCCATAGAAAATACACCATCTGTAACAATAATTTTAAAACGTGCACCTTTTTCATTTGCAGCAATAAGTTGTTGCTCTAAATCTACCATATCGTTATTTTGATACCTATAACGGGCCGCTTTACACAAACGAACACCATCTATAATAGACGCATGATTTAAAGAATCTGATATAATTGCATCTTCTTTTCCTAATAAAGGTTCAAAAACACCACCATTAGCATCAAAAGCTGCTGCGTAAAGAATGGTATCTTCTGTGCTATAAAACTCAGCAATTTTAGCTTCTAAATCTTTATGAATATCTTGTGTTCCGCATATAAAACGTACAGACGACATTCCAAAACCGTGTGTATCCATAGCATCTTTAGCTGCTTGAATAACTTCTGGGTGAGATGATAATCCTAAATAGTTATTTGCACAAAAATTTAAAACAGTTTCTCCTGTATTTAAAGTTATTTCCGCACCTTGTGGCGATGTAATAATGCGTTCTTCCTTAAATAAACCGCTATCTTTAATTTCGGCTATTTCTTTCTGTAAGTGTTCTTTTATGTTTGAATACATAGATTTAGTTTTTGGTAAAAATAAGTGTTTTGTTAGACTTCTTCAATCGTTATTGTTTCATTTATATAAATTAGAAGCATTTTAATTACTTTATAATTTAATTCTTCTAATGCGTCTTTATAATCATATAACTGCTCTTTATATTTTGGATTCTTTAAACCTGATTTATAATCCAATATTATCACATTATTATTTTCAACTACAAAACGATCAGGTCTTAAAATTGATTTCCCGCTTATTAGAATATCCGTTTCATTATAACCTTTTACATCTTTTGAAAAATAATGTTTTAATTCTGGATGATTTAAAACGTTTATTAAATTAGGTTTTAATTCTGTTACTTGCTCTAAAGTAATTTCGTTTTTAAGAACAAAATATCTTAGTGCTGCATCAATATCTTCTGGTACATTTATTTTGGACAAAATTAAATGAATAATATTTCCTTTCTCTATAGCTTCTTCTTGGGTAGAATCCCACAATTGTCCTGATTTAGTTACTATATTAATTTGATGGTCTTCTTTTGAACTACTTATAAAATTAAGTTCTTCTTCTATTTTTGACTTTGCTTCTTCTTTGTTTACTTGATTAATATCTCCAAAAACAAATTCTTCTTGTGTTGATATATTTTCTCCTATAGATTCTAAATACAAAGCCAATGCACCTTGAAATGTATTTGCTTTAGGCGATTTCTCTTTTTTTGTTATAACAAATAATTTTTCTATGGGTCTTGTTAGTGCAACGTAAAACACATTAAACTGATCCAACTCTTGTTTTGCTCTGTGTTCTTTATAAATAGTAGCAGTTTCTTCGTTATAATTTTCAAAATCTTTAGAATAATCTAAAAGCGATTCTGAAATATTTACTTCATTGTCGGACATGTTTACCCATTCTTGAGGTTTTATATCCTTATAAACATCCATTTCTACATACGGATAAATTACAATTGGAAACTCCAACCCTTTAGAAGAGTGAATCGTCATTATTTTTACCGCGTCTGCATCTTCAGATGTGGAAACTTTTAAGCTTTTTTTATTCAACTCAAACCATTCTAAATATTCTAAAATAGAACTTGATTTTTTCTGAATAAAATCTAAAATCGATTCTAAATAAAACTGAATATAAGCATTACTCTTATCTACCAATTTAAAGTGTCTCACTATACTTTCTGCTAAATCAAAAAGTGGTAGCTGTAATTCTTTTTTTATGTTGAAGTTAATCCCGAATTCTTCAAGAGCAGTAAAAAATGCTTCAACTTCTAAATGAATTAAGCTTGCAAAAAAATCGTGTTTATGTGCTATGTTCCATTTTTCGGCTAAAAAATGAAGTGCTTTTAAAAGACTTTTTCTATCGTCTGGCTGAATGATAAAACGAAGTAATTCATTTATAAAATTAACCTCATCAGCATTAGTTAATAGCAAAGAGTCCGAAGATGTAAATTTAATACCGTTTTCGCCTAAAAAAGAGGCAATCGTTTTAGCTTGATCCTTTTTTCTAACTAAAATACAAATATCTTGAAGCTTGTAATTTAAAGCCAAACTCTGATTTATACAGTCCAAAACTGCTGGCGGATATAATGTATTGGATTCCTCTTTATTCTTATATTCTAAAAAGGACACGGAAACTGAACCTTTTTGATTAGAGTTAATTTTTTGAGAAGCACTTTGGTATAAATCGGAATACGTTTTAAAATTAACACTTTGAGATGCCAAAAACTGAAATAAATTATTGTTAAAATCTATAATTGCCTCATGACTTCTGTAATTAGACTCTAATCTTATAACTTCTTTTGGCGTTGTAAATGGTTCTTCTTCGTTAATTAAACCTAAAAATTGCTCCGCTTTTCCACCACGCCAACGGTAAATGGCTTGTTTAGCATCGCCAACAATCATAGCAGTTCCTTTTTCCTGATTTAGATTTTCGCCACTTAATGTGTTTTCTATTAAAGGCTTAATGTTTTCCCATTGCAACTCAGATGTGTCCTGAAATTCATCTATAAAATAATGTTTAAATTTCTCGCCTATTCGCTCATATATATAAGGTGTTGGCTGATGCTTAATTTCGTTACTTATAATAGTATTAAATTCCGAAATCAGCATTTTATTATCTTCAGATTTTATAAGATTTAACGCCAAATTAATCTCATTTAGTAAAGATAATGGTGTTATGTTTTTATAAATAGCTTTATGAAATTTATATTGGAAATAATTGGTTTTAATCACTAAAAAAGATGCATATAGTTTTGGTAAAACCTGCTCTATTACATCTTTTTTATCGGGAACTGTTGTAGCTTTATATATTCCTTTGCCTTCTGCTAAATTTTCTTCCAATTTGGTAACATAAGCACTTTCTTGATTTAACTCTAGTGCTTTTTCAAAATGAGTAAAAGCAGTTCCTCTTGTAAAATCTGCTGCGGTTAATCCGTTAGATTCAAACAAACTTAAAACAGCTTTAGCCTCAGTTTCAACAGTAGTCTTGAAAGCTTTTACTTTTACAAACGTCTCCTTTTTAAAAGCATCAAAATCTTCTAAAGTCGTTTCGTTTAAAGATTTCAAATGTTCTAAATGATTTTCTTTAGTTAATAAATTGGCAACAGCATATAAATCTTTAGAAACATCCCAACTTTTATCGTCGTCGGTTTTCTCTATGGCAAATTCTATTAATGTTTTGGTTAAGTTCTGATTAATTCCAGCTTTAGAGATTACCTCATCTACTGCTTTTTGAAGCAATAGTTTTGTATCTAACTCTACTTGAAAATTGACAGGCAATTTTAAATCGTGGGCAAACGTTCTAATTAAATTATGATTAAAGCCGTCAATAGTAGAAATATTAAAACTTGCGTAATTATGTAAAATGGTATTTAAAATTGATTTAGATCGTTTTTGAATTTGTTCTTTAGAGAATTCTAATTCTTTGCAAAGTGATAAAAACATTTGATCTTCAGAATCTAACACAGTTTCGTTAGAAAACATTTTTAACGCATCAATAATTCGCTTTTTCATCTCACCAACAGCCTTGTTAGTAAAAGTTATAGCTAGAATATTCTGATACGTAAAATTGCTCTTAGACGCCAACAAAAGACTTAAATATGCTTTTACTAAAGTGAAAGTTTTTCCGCTTCCCGCAGAAGCATCGTAAATTTTAAAATTAGAAGAGGTTTTTATATCCATAAAAAGGTCTAGTTTTCAACTATAAAAATACTCAAAATAGACTTCAACTATATTATAAGATGTTAAAGAAAATTAAAAAATTATTTTAATCCGATTAATAATCGTTAATTTTGTATTTAGATTTTTAAACTAAAAACACATATAATTATGGCTTTTAAATTACCTGAATTAGGATACGCATACGACGCATTAGAACCAAATATTGATGCAAAAACAATGGAAATTCACCATTCTAAGCATCACAACGGATATACAACTAAATTAAATGGTGCTATTGAAGGAACAGATTTAGAAGGAAAAACAATTGAAAACATCTTATTGAACTTAGATATGGACAATAAAGCTGTTAGAAATAATGGTGGTGGATTTTACAATCACTCATTATTCTGGTCTGTAATGAACCCAGAAGGAAAAGGACGTTTATCTGGAGATTTAAAAGATGCTATCGAGTCTAAATTTAAGACTTTTGATGCTTTTAAAGACGAATTTAGTAAAGCAGCAGCTACACAATTTGGATCAGGTTGGGCTTGGTTGTGTGTACACAAAGATGGATCTATTTCTGTTTGCTCTACGCCAAACCAAGATAATCCATTAATGCCTGGTGTAACTTGTGGCGGAACTCCAATTTTAGGATTAGACGTTTGGGAACATGCTTATTACTTAAACTACCAAAACAGAAGACCAGATTATATTGAAGCTTTCTTTAATGTAATTAACTGGAACGAAGTTGAAAGACGTTACGCAGTAGCGACTAAATAATTTTAGTTTTACAACATATTTTAAAAGCTCAAAACTTATAGTTTTGGGCTTTTTTTTGGGTAATATTTTAGAAAAAAAAGAATTAAAGACAACTCCTATTTACTGTTATCTTTCATAAAAAAATCACATAACTAAATACTAAAAAACTACTTAATTAGAATCTTCATCCGTTAAATCTAACTTACGCAAAGTTGGAAAAGCAATTCCCGTAGATACTACAGTAATTAATGTCATACAACCGCCAAAAACTACAGCGGTAACAGTTCCCATAAGTTTTGCGGTTAAACCACTTTCAAAAGCACCAAGTTCGTTAGAAGAACCTGTAAATATACTTTCTACAGAAGAAACTCGACCACGCATAGCATCTGGTGTTTTTAATTGCATAATAGTTTGACGTATTACCATAGAAACGCCATCTGTAACACCACTAAAAAATAATGCTAAAACAGAAATCCAATACACATTAGATAATCCAAAAACTATAATACAAACTCCAAATCCAAAAATGGCAATTAGTAATTTGTAACCTGCGTTTTTATTTAAAGGTACATATGCCGAAAACAACATAGTTAAAAATGCTCCAACCGCAGGAGCAGCTCTTAAAACACCAAAACCTTCTGGTCCAACTCTTAAAATATCTTGAGCAAAAACAGGTAATAAAGCAACTGCGCCACCAAAAAGCACCGCAATCATATCTAAAGTTATAGCACCTAAAATAATTTTTTCGTTTTTAACAAATAGAATACCTTCTTTTAAACTCTTAAAAATAGGTTCGCCAATTTTAGGATTATGTATTGGTTTCTTTTTAATGGTTAATAAAGCCACTAAAGCTAAAAGTGCAAAACCAACCACTAAACACAAAGACCAATGCACACCAATTTTATAAATGGTAAAACCAGCTAAAGCAGGACCTAAAACCGCTGCCATTTGCCAAGTAGAACTACTCCAAGTAGCACCATTAGTGTAGGCTTTTTTAGGAATAACTAAAGCTAATAAAGAAAATATGGTTGGACCTATAAAAGCTCTTACTAATCCACCACAAAACACTAAAGCATAAATAATATACAAACTACTTTTATTAGCATATTCTGGTAAAGTGACTAAGAATAAACCCGTACTTATTACAAAAAAAACTAAAATGCATTTAACTAAAAGGTTTCGTTTTTCTTTTTGATCTACAATATGTCCGGCAAATAATGCTAAACTTATAGCTGGAATAACTTCCATTAAGCCAATTAACCCTAAAGACCACGGGTTTTTAGTTAAACTATATACTTGCCATTCTATAGCTACAAATTGCATAGACCAAGCTAATACTAACGCAAAACGAATAACTAAAAACGTATTGAATTCTTTATATCTAAGCGCCTGATAGGGATCATTTTTTTGCATTTTTAAGATTTCCTTTACTGCAAAAATAATGGTTTTAACTTATAGAATTCTTTAAAGTTACTTTTGTAGTGATTAATTCTCAATTAGTTTAAAATCTACACGTCTATTAATAGCTCTATTTTCTTCGGTATTATTTTCTACCACAGGTTGATCTGCTCCAAAACCAAACCATTTTATTTTAGATTTTTCTAAACCTTTATATATTAAGTAATCTGCAACTGCTTTTGCTCGTTGTAAGGATAATTCTTTATTTCTAGAGTCTAAACCATCATTATCTGTATGTCCGTAAATTTCTATGTTAAGATTATTATTTGTTTTTAAATGAAATGCCAGCTTGTCTAATTCTTCTATAGAAGGTTCTAATAAAACGGCTTTATCAAAATCGAATAAGACATTTTTAAAAGTATAGGTTTTTTCGGGTTGGAAAATATTTTCCGGAACAACTCCAATTTCAGTTATTGAAAAATCGTCTAAATAAAAATAAGTAAAAGGATTTACATCTACCCTTTTTAATGGTTTTACAGTAGTATTTTCATTAGTTTTAAAATTACCAATGGTAAAAAGGGATTCAAAACCCAATGCCTCATATTCTAATTCCACTTTTATCCAGTCGTAACTTAGTAATGTTTGTTCAGGAAATGGTAACAAAACGGTTTGAGTTTGTCCTTCTTCTTTTAATTTAATACAACCGTGAGTTAACTTTTTTGGTGTTGTAGGTTCTGTAAATAAAGCAGATGCTTTTACTGTAGTTCCTATAATTTTACTTGAAAAAACAAGCTGGATATCTTTAGAAATATGTGTTGATGTTTCTGCTAAACTTAAATAAAATTCAATCTTATAAATATGCTTTTTTTTAAGCGTTTGCTTTAATTCGTTTTGAATATATTCTCTATAATCACTTTTCTCTTTAATTGTGTAGGTATAAATACCTGCATACATACTTCCGTTTTTTGGTTTTTGAGTACCACGATAATTTACAGTATTCATTTTTTTACTATCCGTACTAAATAGATCTGGAGTTCCTAAACTTGGACTATTCCAAAAAAGAACATTATTATGAAAATCTCCATAGGTCCAAGGTCCTTTTTTACTAGACTCAAAACCTGCGTTTTTTACTAAGTTTTGAGCACTAAGTAAATTAACGAATAATAAAATAACGACTAAAATGTATTTCATATAAAATTGTACTACTTAAATATTTTATTCTTTAATATCTCTAAGTTTTAATTGTAAACTTATATTGCCTTTCCATTCGTTTTCATCAATAGAATAAACACTTTTAAAACTGTTTTTATTTTGAATTAACGGTAATTTATCGCCTAAACCAAAACCAATACACACTAACTTATTAGTATTGCCTTCCTGTTTTACGGTAATTCTAAGATGCTTATCGTCTTCGCCAACACATTTTCCATAGCCTGTATCTTGTAAATTTTCGCTCATAAATACTGGCGACATGTTTCCTGGTCCAAATGGCGAAAATTGTTTTAAGATGCGCATTAATTTATCGTTGACTTCGTCTAACTGCAAATTAGCATCAATTTTAATTTCTTGTGACAATAAACTTGGAGGAATTGTTTTTTCAACTTCAGCTTCAAAAGCAGCTTTAAATGCCAGATAATTTTCTTCTTTTAACGTTAAACCTGCAGCATATTTATGCCCGCCAAATTGTTCGATATGTTCGCTACAAGCTTCCAATGCATTATAAACATCAAACCCAGAAACAGACCTTGCGGAAGCAGCTAAAAAATCGCCACTTTTAGTAAAAACCAAGGTTGGCCTATAGTAAGTTTCTATTAATCTAGAAGCCACAATACCAATAACGCCTTTATGCCAGTTTTTGTTATAAACAACAGAAGTAAAGCGTTTCTGTTCTTTTTGTTCTTCAATTTGCTGTAAAGCCTCAATAGTAATTTGTTTGTCTGCCTCACGTCTGTCTGTATTAAAAGTTTCTATCTCTTGTGCGTATTGTTCTGCTAATTCTACATTGGTTTGCGTTAATAAATCTACGGCATAAATGCCGTGTTTCATTCTACCAGCTGCATTAATTCTTGGCGCAATAACAAAAACTACATCTGTTATGGTTAAAGTTTCTTTTTTAATCTGATTAATTATGGCATTAAAACCAGCTCTTGGATTTTGATTAATAACCTGCATTCCAAAATAAGCCAAAACCCGATTTTCGCCGGTAATAGGAACAATATCTGCACCTATTGCTGTGGCAACTAAATCTAAATACGGAATTAAATCTTCTATGGTTTCTCCTTTGATAGATGCTATAGCTTGAATTAGTTTAAAACCAACGCCACAACCACAAAGTTCATTATATGGATAATTACAATCGTCTTGTTTTGGATCTAAAACAGCAATTGCATCTGGAATAGTTTTTCCAGGTCTGTGATGATCGCAAATAATAAAATCTATGCCTTTTTCTTTTGCATACGCTACTTTATCTACTGCTTTTACACCACAATCTAAAGCAATAATTAGGCTAAAATCGTTATCGGCTGCAAAATCAATACCTTTATAAGAAACGCCATAACCTTCTAAGTAACGATCTGGAATATAACTTGAAATATTTTCGGAATGCGTTTTTAAATAACTTGACATTAAAGCCACAGATGTGGTTCCATCTACATCGTAATCTCCAAAAACTAAAATGCGTTCGTTGTTTTTTAAGGCAGTTTCAATTCTATCTACCGCTTTTTGCATATCCTTCATTAAAAAAGGATTATGTAAATGGTCTAAACTAGGTCTAAAAAAATCTTTAGCAGTATCAAAATCTTCAATACCTCTTTGTATTAAAAGTCTTGCAATAGTGCTATCTACATTTAAAGTGTCTTTTAAATGGTCTATTTTTTGTTGTTCCGGATTAGCTCTTAGCGTCCAACGCATTTGATTTTTGTTATAAAGTGAAAAATTAATATGAATTATTATTTCTTATGAAAAAACGAATTAATACTAACCTCTGCAAACTGACGAAACATTTCTAAAACACCACAATATTTTTCGGCAGATAAATCAACTGTTTTTTGTAATTTATTTTCGTCTAAGTTATCTCCATAAAAATGAAAATCCATAGACACTTTATCGTAATATTTTGGATGTTCTTCAGTAAGATTCGCATCAATTTCAATTTTAAAAGTGTCAATATCTAATTTCATCTTCTTAATTAAAGACGCTACGTCTAAACCAGCACAACCAGCCAAACCAGAAAGCATTAAAGCCTTAGGTCTGTAACCTTCGTTATTTCCGCCATTTTCTTCTCCTGCATCAATAAAAAGATTTTGTCCTGATGGATTAGTACTTTCAAACTTCATATTACCTAACCAAGTTGTTGTAATTTTATTTGTCATCTTTCTAAAAGTTTTTGTTACTTGTACGTTCATTTAAATCGAAATGTTAAGAACATTAAAATATTTCGACTTATCATATCAAAAATACCATTTATAACTTTAAAAACAGAACAAAATGCCATTAGTAACACCATTAAGCGCAGAACACGATCCGGAAACAAAAGAATTAGCGGACTTTTTTAATGAGACTTTAGGGTTTTGTCCAAACTCGGTTTTAACAATGCAACGCAGACCAGCTATTAGTAAGGCCTTTATAAATTTAAATAAAGCGGTAATGGCAAATGAAGGCAAAGTAACTTCTGCTTTAAAAAGAATGATTGCTTGGGTTAGTAGTAATGCTACCGGTTGTAGATATTGCCAAGCGCACGCTATTAGAGCCGCAGAACGTTATGGCGCGGAACAAGAACAATTAGATAATATTTGGGAATACAGAACACATTCGGCATTTAATGAAGCAGAACGCGCGGCTTTAGATTTTAGTTTGGCAGCTAGTCAAATTCCAAACGCAGTAGATGCGACTATTCAAAAACGTTTACACGAACATTGGACAGAAGGAGAGATTGTGGAAATGCTTGGTGTTATTTCTTTATTTGGATATTTAAACCGTTGGAATGATTCTATGGGAACAACTTTAGAAGAAGATGCCATTGAAAGTGGTAATCAATACCTTGGGAAACATGGTTTTAATACCGGTAAACACGTTTAAAATAAAAAATATTTTTATAAAAAGCCACCTAAATATTTTTAAGTGGCTTTTACTTAATTTAAGTTATTTTTAATAAAGTTTAATATTTTTTGTTGTAAAACTTTGATACTGTCTATTTTTTTTTAATTTTACGCTTCAATTAGTCCGAACTATGGGAAGATTAAAATATATTACTTTTATCCTACTTGTTTTTATAGGTAGTACAGCATTGGCGCAAGTTACGCCTCCGCCTCCGCCATTACCTGTTCCATTGCCTGGAGTTCCAATTGACGGAAATATCTTAATATTAATTACTGTTGGATTAGCTCTTGGTAGCTTTTACGCTTACAAAAAAATTAAAAAAAGTAACTCTTAATAAGTTTGAGTTAATCTTTTCACATATTTTCCTATAACATCAAATTCTAAATTTACTATTGTTCCAACTTTTATACTTTTAAAAACTGTGTTTTCAAAAGTATAAGGAATTATAGCTACGCTAAACTCACTTATTAAAGAATTTACAACAGTTAAGCTTGTACCGTTTACTGTAATAGATCCTTTTTCTATAGTTACATTACCTAAACTTTGATCGTATTTAAAAGTATAAGTCCAACTTCCATTTTGTTTCAAAACAGTTGTACAAATAGCTGTTTGATCTATGTGGCCTTGAACAATATGTCCATCTAATCGTGCACCTAATTTCATAGCACGTTCTAGATTAATAATATCACCTATTTTTAAAGCACCAATATTAGTTTTCTGTAACGTTTCTTGAATTGCTGTAACTGTATATATATCGTCTTTAATAGCTACCACGGTTAAACAAACACCATTATGAGCAACACTTTGATCAATTTTTAATTCGTTAGTGATATTAGATTTTACATCTATATGTAAGTTTGATTCTTCAATATTTAAAGCTGTTATTTGACCAAGAGTTTCAATTATACCTGTAAACATCTATTTTGCTGTTTTAATTCGTTAAATTTGCTTTGGTAAATTTACAAACATTAGTTAGAAGAGAAATGAATAACATAAAAAAAATTGTTTTAGGATTATCTGTTGGTGATTTAAATGGTATAGGGTTAGAAATTATTTTACGTATTTTTCAAGACCCAAGAATGCTCGATTTTTGTACTCCTGTAATTTTTGGATCACAGAAATCTGTGAATTTTGTAAAAAAACATTTAAACCTAAATATTGATTTTAATTTTATAAAGGATTTAGAAAAAATAACACCTACCAAGATTAACGTTTTCGAAACTTATTCTGATGATTTCGCTATTAATTTTGGACAAGAAAATCCAAAAATCGGTGAAGTAGCCATCATATCTTTCAGTAAAGCGACTAAAGCTTTAAAAGATAATTTAATAGACGTTTTAGTTACTGCACCTATTAATAAGCATAATATTCAGTCTGAAGAATTTAATTTCCCAGGTCATACAGATTATTTAAATCAAGAATTAGAAGGAAATAGTTTAATGCTTTTAACAGCAGGAAATTTAAGAGTTGGTCTTTTAACAGATCATGTGGCTATTAAAAATGTGGCTGCAAAAATCACTCCTGATTTAATTAATTTAAAAATAGAAACAATTTATAATACTTTAGTCCAAGATTTTGGTATTTCAAAACCAAAAATTGCTGTATTGGGTTTAAATCCACATACAGGGGATAATGGTGTTATTGGAGAAGAAGATGATAGTGTTCTTAGACCAACTTTAGCTAAAATTAAAGATAGTGGCAAATTAGTTTATGGTCCTTATTCCGCAGATAGCTTCTTTGGTTCTGACACATATAAGAGTTTTGATGCTATTATTGCAACCTACCATGATCAAGGTTTAATTCCTTTCAAAACGTTGTCATTTGGTGAAGGAGTTAATTTTACCGCTGGTTTAAGCAAAATAAGAACCTCTCCAGATCATGGAACAGCATACGAAATAGCAGGTAAAGGTGTTGCAAATACCAATTCATTTAATGAAGCTATTTTTGAAGCTATTAAATTATTTAAAAACAGAAAATTATATTCTGAGCTTAGTCAAAACCCATTAAAAAGTAACAAGAGAAAGATATAAACAAAAAATTGTTTATAAATCTTTTTATTAAAAAATAATAAGTATATATTTGCAGGCTCAAAATAGATGTGATAATGAAGCATTTAAAAGAATTTACAATTCCATTTGTGGGATTAAAAGCTGGAAAGCATCTTTTTGATTTTGATATAGGTAATACGTTCTTTAATTTTTTTGAATACGATGATTTTAATACCGCTAAAGCTAAAGTGAATTTAATTTTAGAAAAGAAATCTACTTTTTTAGAATTAAATTTTAAAGTTAATGGTATTATTAATATAAATTGCGACGTTACAAACGAACCTTTTAATCAGGAAATCGAAAACGAATTTGATTTAGTGATTAGCTTTGGAGAAGCGTTTAACGACGAAAATATAGACATCTTAATTTTACCACACGGAGAATACGAGGTTGATATAAAACAGTACGTTTACGAACTAATTGTTTTAGCATTACCAACAAAACGTGTACATCCAGGAATACAAGATGGCAGTTTAGAATCAGAAATATTAAATAAATTAGAAGAGCTTAGTCCTAAATTAAAAGACATTAAGGAAGAAGAAGAAAGTACAGACCCAAGATGGGACTCATTAAAAAAACTATTAACGGATAAATAAAATTATAAAATGGCACATCCTAAAAGAAAAATCTCAAGAACAAGAAGAGATAAAAGAAGAACTCATTACAAAGCAACAGCGCCACAGGTTGCAACTTGCCCAACAACAGGAGAAGCACACCTTTATCATAGAGCTCACTGGTTTGAAGGAAAATTATACCACAGAGGTCAAGTTTTAATAGACAACTCTGTAGCAGAAGAAAACGCAGCATAACTACTATGCATGCATATAAAAAAACGCTCCTTTGTGAGCGTTTTTTTTGTTATTAATTTTTCTGTACGTTAAAAACACCTTATTTTGCATTGTTTTAGAACCTAAAACAGTCACAAGCTTATGCTTTAAGACTAAATAACTTTAATTATGAGTAAAATTAGCGCAGCAATTACGGCTGTTGGTGGCTATGTTCCAGATTTTGTACTTTCTAACAAAGTACTTGAAGGTATGGTGGATACTAATGATGAATGGATAACATCACGAACAGGTATTAAAGAGCGACGTATTCTTAAAAACGAAAACGAAGGAACATCTTTTATGGCTATTAAAGCTGCAGAAGATTTAATAGCTAAAAAAAATATTGATCCAAAAGACATAGACTTAGTTATAGTTGCAACAATAACTCCTGATCTTCCAGTTGCTTCAACTGCTGCATATACAGCAACAAAGATTGGAGCAGTAAATGCATTTTCATACGATTTACAAGCCGCTTGTTCTAGTTTTTTATATGCTTTATCTACTGCGGCTAGTTATATAGAATCTGGACGCTACAAGAAAATATTAATTATTGGTGCAGATAAAATGTCTTCAATTATAGATTACACAGACAGATCAACATGTATCATTTTTGGTGATGGTGCAGGAGCAGCTTTGTTAGAACCAAACGATGAAGGTTTAGGCCTACAAGATGAATATTTAAGAAGTGATGGAATTGGAAGAGAGTTTTTAAAAATTGATGCTGGAGGATCAATTTTACCAGCCAGTCACGAAACTTTGAACCAAGGAAAACATTTTGTTCATCAAGAAGGAAAAACCGTATTTAAATATGCTGTATCGAAAATGGCAGATGCTTGTTCTAAAATATTAGAGCGAAATAACATTACCGGTCAAGATGTTGATTGGTTAGTTCCACACCAAGCAAATCTAAGAATTATAGATGCTGCTTCTAACCGAATGAATTTACCTGAAGAAAAAGTGTTAAAAAACATCCATAGATATGGAAATACAACCTCGGCTACCTTACCTTTGCTATTATTTGATTTTGAAAAAAATCTTAAAAAAGGAGATAATTTAATATTCGCTGCTTTTGGAGGCGGTTTCACATGGGGCTCAATTTATTTAAAATGGGCTTATAACTCAAACTAACAAAAAACTAATAAATAAATATTATGGATTTAAAAGACATTCAAAACTTAATTAGATTCGTTGCAAAATCTGGTGCAAGTGAAGTTAAACTTGAAACAGATGATGTTAAAATCACAATTAAAACTGGTTCTGAAACGGAAACTACTTTTATACAGCAAATGCCAATGAATATGTCGCAAATGCCAATGCCTCAAACAGGAGTTCCAGCACCAACTACTCAAGTGGTAGCTGAAGCACCAAAAACTGTAGAGAATGAAGATTCAAAATTTATTACCATAAAATCTCCAATTATTGGAACTTTTTACAGAAAACCATCTCCTGACAAACCATTATTTGTTGAAGTTGGACAAACCATAGCAGAAGGAGATGTACTTTGTGTTATTGAAGCTATGAAATTATTTAACGAAATTGAAGCTGAAATATCAGGTAAAATTGTTAAAGTTTTAGTAGACGATTCTTCTCCTGTAGAATTTGATCAACCATTATTTTTAGTTGATCCGTCTTAATTTTAAATTTGATAATTTTAGGGCATTAATTTCCCCTAAACCTCAATAAAATCTATTAGACACTTAAACTTAAGTTATGTTTAAAAAAATATTAATTGCAAATAGAGGCGAAATTGCTTTACGTGTAATTCGTACATGTAAAGAAATGGGAATTAAAACCGTTGCGGTTTACTCTACTGCTGATGCAGAAAGTTTACATGTGAAATTTGCTGATGAAGCAGTTTGCATTGGTCCTGCACCAAGTAGTGAATCTTATCTAAAAATACCTAATATTATTGCAGCTGCAGAAATTACTAATGCAGATGCCATACATCCAGGTTATGGTTTTTTATCAGAAAACGCTAAATTTTCTAAAATCTGTACTGAACATGATATCAAATTTATAGGTGCTTCAGCAGATATGATTGACCGAATGGGAGATAAGGCTAACGCTAAATCTACCATGAAAGCTGCTGGTGTACCATGTGTGCCAGGAAGCGAAGGTGTAATTAAAGATTTCCAAGATTGTTTAAAAGTAGCTTTAGAAACTGGTTATCCTGTTATGCTTAAAGCATCTGCTGGTGGTGGTGGAAAAGGAATGCGTGCAGTTTGGAAAGAAGAAGACTTACAAAATGCTTGGGAATCTGCACGTGCAGAATCTAAAGCCGCCTTTGGAAACGATGATATGTATATGGAAAAGCTTATTGAAGAGCCACGCCATATAGAAATACAAATTATTGGAGATTCTACAGGTAAAGCATGTCATTTATCAGAAAGAGATTGCTCAATTCAACGTCGTCATCAAAAATTAACTGAGGAAGTTCCTTCTCCTTTTATGACAGATGAATTACGTACAAGAATGGGAGAAGCTGCTGTAAAAGCTGCTGAATTCATTAAATATGAAGGTGCTGGAACTGTAGAGTTCTTAGTAGATAAGCATAGGAATTTCTTTTTTATGGAAATGAACACGCGTATCCAAGTTGAACATCCTATTACAGAACAAGTTATAGATTTCGATTTAATTAGAGAGCAAATATTAGTTGCTGCTGGTGTAAAAATTTCAGGTAAAAATTACTTACCTCAATTACACTCAATTGAATGTAGAATTAATGCTGAAGATCCCTTTAACGACTTCAGACCTTCACCAGGAAAAATAACAACATTACATGCACCAGGCGGACATGGAATTCGTTTAGACACACATGTTTATGCAGGCTATTCTATTCCTCCAAATTATGATTCTATGATTGCTAAGTTAATTACAACTGCACAATCAAGACAAGAAGCTATAAGCAAAATGAAACGTGCTTTAGAAGAATTTGTAATTGAAGGTATTAAAACAACAATTCCTTTTCATAGACAATTAATGGATCATCCGGATTATATTTCTGGAAATTACACCACTAAATTTATGGAAGATTTCGTTATTCAAAAAGAAGATTAATCACAAAAAATAAATTATACTAAAAACTCCGATAAGCAATTATGTTTATTGGAGTTTTTTATTTTGAAGTTAATTCGTTATAAATAATAGTTCTAGATTGTTGTCTAAGCATTTTAATATCTTCTTTAGTTTCTAAACCAATTGTTGATATAAAATAATGCATTTTAGCTCTCATTTTTCCTGGTGAACCACTAAAAAAGGTATAAGAAAATCGTTTTTTATTATCATAAAAAGTGAATGGCACAATTGGTATTTGATGATTTATTGCTAATCTAAATGCGCCATCTTTAAATTCAGCTAAATCTATATGTTCTTCTGGAACTAAACCTTCAGGGAAAATACAAATACTTATACCTTGCTTTAAACGCTCTTGAGCTCTTGCAAAAACAGCTTGTCGGCTTTTAGAATTATTTCGGTCTACTAAAATACAGGTTCGTTTATAGAAAAAACCAAAAAGAGGTATTTTAGCCAACTCAGCTTTTCCTACAAAAACAAACGGATTTTTTACTGCAACTAACATTAACATAATATCCGTCATAGAGGTATGGTTAGCAATAAACATATAACTCTTAGAAAGGTCTGTAGTTTCTTCTTTAGTTATTTTAGTTTTAAAACCCATAAAAATTAGGATAAAACGTGCCCAAATTTGTGCTAATCTAAAAAAGTAAGGATACCAAGTTTCTTTTAAGATTGAAATAAATAGTAAAGGAAACATAACTAAAATAGGAATTGCCATAACTATATAAAACCAAACACGATAAAGAAGCCAAAAAGGATATTTAAGTACTTTCATAAGTTTCAAATCTAATTAAATTTATCGACAATTAATTTTAATCCTTTTATTGTTTTCTTTTACCTTTGCTAAGTATAAAAAATAACTATGTCAAGAATACTTACCGGAATACAAAGTACAGGAACGCCGCATTTAGGAAACATTTTAGGCGCCTTAATTCCAGCCATAGAAATGGCAAATAATCCAGCAAACGAATCGTTTTTATTTATTGCAGACATGCATTCTTTAACTCAGATAAAAGATGCAGAAACTTTAAGACAAAACACATATTCTACTGCTGCGGTTTGGTTAGCGTTTGGGTTAGACATAAATAAAACGGTTTTTTATAGACAAAGTGATATTCCTCAAGTGACTGAATTAACTTGGTACTTAAGCTGTTTTTTTCCATACCAACGTTTAACATTAGCGCATAGTTTTAAAGATAAGGCAGATAGATTAGAAGATGTAAATTGTGGCTTATTTTCTTATCCAATGCTTATGGCTGCAGATATTTTAGCTTACGATGCTGAAATTATTCCTGTTGGAAAAGATCAATTACAACATATAGAAATGACGCGTGATGTTGCAGCTCGTTTCCACGCAAAATTAGGTGATACTTTTGTGTTACCAACAGCAAAAATTCAAGAAGAAACAATGCTTATTCCTGGAACAGATGGAACTAAAATGAGTAAAAGCAAAAACAATTTTATTGATATTTTCTTACCTGAAAAGAAATTACGCAAACAAATAATGAGCATTGCTACAGATTCTACACCTTTAGAAAACCCAAAAAAATGGGCAACGTGTAATTGTTTTGCTTTATATAGTTTATTAGCTTCTGAAACTGAAGTTACAGAAATGAAAGCCAATTACGAAAATGGTAATTATGGTTACGGTCATGCAAAACAAGCTCTTTATGAATTAATTCTAGCTAAATTTGAAACACAACGTGAACGTTACAACCATTATATGGCTAACCTTAACGAAATTGATGCAGCTTTAAATATTGGTGCAGAAAAGGCAACTGTAGTTTGTAATTCTGTTATAAAACGTGTTAGAGAGAAGTTGGGGTATTAACTGTTTCTTATAATTATAAGAATCTAAATAATCTCAAATAATTTACCTGGTAAAGGTCTAACAACACCTTTTAACTCCATAGTAATTAAAATGCCAGCCAATTTATAAGTTGGCATTTTACAGTCTATAGCTATAACATCTAATTGCTCTTTATTTTTAGTTTTCAAATACTCAAAAACAGTTTCTTCCTCCTTTGTTAGTTCAACAAACAACTGTTGCTGTTTGGGTTGTTTTTTTAATTCGTCTAATTGCCAATTTAATAAATAAGGCACATCTAAAGGTGTAGATAATAAGTGCGCTTTTTGCTGCTTAATTAGATTGTTACAACCAACACTTTGAGAATCTGTTACTCGACCAGGAACAGCAAAAACATCTCTATTATAAGAATTAGCAATATCTGCGGTAACTAAGCTTCCGCCTTTTTCTGCAGACTCTATAACTATAGTAGCTTCGCTTATGCCAGCAATAATTCGGTTTCTTTTTAAAAAATTATTTCTGTCAAAAGTAGCGCTGCTCCAAAAATCGGTTAAAAACCCACCATTTTTTTCAACATCTGCCAGATACTTTTTATGGACTTTAGGATAGATTTGATCTAAGCCGTGCGCTAAGCAACCTACCGTTTGCAATTTGTTTTTTAAAGCTGCTTTGTGTGCTGTAATATCTGTTCCGTAAGCAAATCCAGAAATAATTACAGGATTATAAATGGCTAATTCTTCTACTAAACGTTCGCAAAAAGCTATTCCTGAAGTGGTTATTTTACGAGCACCAACAATACTAATTATGCGTTCTTGCTTTAGATTCACGTTTCCGCTTTGGAATAAAACTAAAGGCGCATCAATACAATGTTTCAGTCTGTTTGGATAAGCATCATCTGTAAAATAAAAAGCTTCAATTTTATTTTCTTCTATAAAACGTAATTCATCTTCGGCAGCTTTTAAGTGATTGGATTTATGTAAATCGCTTATAGTAACCGTTCCAATACCATCAATTTTTAAGAGGTTTTGTGTTTTTTCTTTAAATATCGCTTCGGCAGAACCACAATGCGAAATGAGTTTTTTAGACGTAATATCGCCTATTTTAGAGACGTGTTGCAAGGCTAATATATATAAAAGTTCATTTTTTTTCATAGGTATACAATTGATTATGAAGTCCAAAAGAAAAAATTCAGCCTTGTGTTGATAACTAATATACGAGAAATTTTAATCTTTTTTAAAAAAGTCTAACTTTGCTACAATGCAACTACAAACCTACATAAGCGATTTACTATACCGATACGACTGTGTAATCGTACCAGAATTTGGTGCTTTTATAACGCAACGAGTTTCGGCAGAAGTTAATACCACCAACAATACTTTTTTTGCACCTAAAAAAGCGTTATTATTTAACGAGCAAATTAAAAATAACGATGGTTTATTAGCACGCTACATTGCAGATGTAGAACAAATTCCTTTTAAAGCTGCTACCGCAAAAATCAACAAACAAGTACAACGATTTAAGGCGACTTTAATTGAAGGCGAAACACTTTATTTTGAAGGTATTGGAGAATTAGTTTTTGATCATTTATCTAAAGTTAATTTTACACCTAATTACGGTGTAAATTATTTAACAGATGCTTTTGGATTATCTCAATTTAATTCATCTAACATAAATAGAATTGTGCTTTCTACTGAAGAAGACACTGCTATAGAAAGTCCTGTAATTCCAATAGTTAAAAAAACTAAAGGTTACAGAACATATTTAAAATATGCTGCTGTTGGATTAATAGCTTTAACTGTATCTGGATTAGCTTTTTCTAAATTTCAATTAGATCAGGTTGAAAACCATAATATTTTAGCAGAACAAGAAGCACAAACCGAAATTGAGTCTAAAATTCAAGAAGCTACTTTTGTAATCTCTAATCCATTACCAACAGTAAAGGTAACTTTAGAAAAAGAAGTTATTGGAAGTTACCACATTATTGCTGGTGCTTTTAGAGTTGAAGAAAATTGCGACAAAAAAATTGAGCAATTAAAATTAGATGGTTTTAATGCTCGTAAAATTGGTGCAAACAAGTATGGTTTACATCAAGTTGCTTATCAAAGTTTTACAGATAGACTTGAGGCTTTAGAGGCCTTAAAAACTATTAAGCGAAACCAAAATAGTTCTGCTTGGTTATTAGTAAAAGTCTTAGATTAAGCTTTCGCAAAATTTGTGTTAATTCTTATTTTTACACTTAAAAACGTAGTACTTTTGCGCAAAAATTAAGCCTAATGACTGCACGTAAAGCTTCCGAATCTTTAACCATATTAACCGATATGGTTTTACCAAGTGAAACAAACCCATTAAATAATCTTTTTGGTGGCGAACTTTTAGCACGTATGGATCGTGCTGCTGGTATTAGTGCTAGGAGACATTCTAGACGAATTGTAGTAACCGCTTCTGTAAATCACGTGGCCTTTAATAAATCTATACCTTTAGGATCTGTTGTTACCGTTGAAGCAAAAGTTTCTAGAGCTTTTAAAACCTCTATGGAGGTTTTTATGGATGTTTGGATAGAAGATAGAGAATCTGGTATTAAAACGAAAGCAAACGAAGCGATATACACGTTTGTTGCAGTTGACGAAACTGGGCAACCAATTAGAATTCCTGAATTACTTCCTGAATCTGAAATTGAACACAAACGTTTTGAAGGTGCATTAAGACGTAAACAATTAAGTTTAGTTCTTGCTGGAAAAATGAAACCAAGTGATGCTACAGAATTACGCGCCTTATTTATGGATAATTAAACCTTTTTTAAATAAAATAGTCTAAAAACTAAACCTAAAACTTTTTAATTATGAGAACTTTCTTAGTAATACTTATTGGTAGTTTTATTTTTTCTGTAACATCTTGTGCACCAAGAGCTGTAAGAGCTCAAAAAACGAAAGTGGTTTATGTTCAAAAACGTCCTTCAAACTACAAAGTTGTTAATGTAAACGGTAAGCGTTATTATAGATGGAATGGTAAAAATTATAGAAAAACAAACAAAGGTTATATACTTGTTAGATAGATAATTTTCAACTTAGAATATATTTAAACCACATTTCTAGAATTAGTTATTCTTGATTTGTGGTTTTTTTTATTTTATAAAGCGCTACAACTTTTTCTAATTCATTAGAATCGCTAATTTCATAGAAATAATCGAGTTGCCATTTTTGAGTTTTCTGCGCTTGTTTACTTAATGGTAAATCCCAAGATGGATAAACTCTAAAGCCTCTTTTTCCTTCTTTTTTTTCTGTTGAAATAATACCTTTTTTAATTAAAATCGATTTTGGAAATACAAACTGACCTATTCTGATTTTAGACGAAACATTTATAATATAAAAATCGAAATTATCTGTATCGTCCAAAGGAGCTATTTCTCCTTGATTTGGTCTTTTCCAAAACGTAACAAATTGACCAATTTTTTTAGGCGTAATTTTAGCGGTTCTACTTATAATTAGAAGACCATTTAACTTAAACCTACAAGCATCATATTCTTGACTTTCTAACTCGTTTTGATAATCTGATACTTCGAAATTAAGCTTATTGTAAATTTTGTCATTTATTTTTGTAAGAAGTTGATTCATTTAAATTACGGAATAATAACTCTAAAAAAAGCGTTTCTTTAAAGGGATCTAATTACATTTTATAAATCCAATATGCTGGATTTTGTGTGTCCGTATTTTTAAAAATACTGAAACGCAAAACAGTTTCGTTAGTAATGCTATTTGTGTGAATTTTACCAATATCTTGTTTGGTTTTTACTTTTTGACCTTCCGTAACATAAACCTCTTTTAAATTGGTATAAGATGTTACATAGCTACCATGTTGAATCATAATAGTAATACTTCCTCTTTTTGGCTTAGAAACCGCTAAAACTTCGCCATTAAAAACAGCCCTTACTTTAGCGTTTGGATTTGTTGCAATTCTAACACCATTACTTTGTATAGTTAAAGATCTATCTATTGGATGCGGTTGTTTTCCATATCTTACTTTTACAACACCTTCTAAAACTGGCCAAGGTAACTTTCCTTTATTCCCTAAAAAATTAGCTGCTAAAGCTTTGCTTTCGGCTGTTAGGGCAAATTCTTCAGATTTACTCGTATTTGTATTAGATTTTGTGCTTTTAACTTTCTTTCTAGATTTAGCAATTGCAGCTCTAATTATATCCTTTATTTGCTTATCTATTTTATTAGCTTCTTGTTGTTTCTTTTTGACTTCTACAGAAAATTTATCTAAGTTTTTTTGAATTGATGCAATAATAAGTTGCTGCTGTGCAACATCTTTTTCAAGTTCTTGCTGTGCTACTCTATTTTCTTTAATTAAAGCATCTTTAGACGATTTTTGCTTTATTAGTGAACTATTTGTATTTTGTAACTCTAACGTTTTAGTCGCTATTTCTTCGCCTTGTTTTTTCTGATAATCGCTATACTGATCTATGTATTGTAAACGTTTGTAAGCTTGTTTAAAATTACTTGAAGATAATAAAAACATAACGCGACTTTGCTTGTTTTTATTCTTGTAAGATTTAACTATTAACTTAGAGTAATTGTCTTTTAAAAGCTGTAATTCTTTATTTAAGTTTGAAATCTTATCTTGGTTAGAGTTAATTTCTCTGGTTAATAAATTTGCTTGTTGATTTGTTACTTTTATTAAATTACGTCTAACATTTAACTTATAATTTAAGTCTTCTACTAAACTAGTTTGGGACTTTTTTTGGGAATTATTCTGAAATAATAACGTATTAATTTTTTTAATTTCCTGACGTAGTTCTTGTCTGCGTTCTTCTAACTGATCTTGCTTACTTTTTTGCGCAAAAGCACTGTTTACAGAAAATAGCAAACTAATAATTACAACTATGAGATATTTATAATGCTTCATTTATAATTTTATTTCTTCGTAACCAGATGGAATGTTAAATGGAAAACTTAATTTCTGATTTAACTTAACGTTCTTTAATTCTAAGTAAATTTTCATTTCAGATTCTCCTTCTACTGCAATTACTTTTATATTTTCTGGGATGATTTGTTTGTCTACTTTTTGATACGTTAAATAATCAACCTCTAAAATACGCTGCTTTTTAATTTGTGTAATTTGTTGCGAATCTACTTTAAAATGAAGCGGATTTATTAAAAAGAAAATCTCAAATAATTCTCGTTGTTCTTTTGGTTGGAGTACATAAGATTTTTCGTGCGTAGAAATGTTGTAGGTTTTATTATCTACCGTATAAATAGTTTCTCCTAAAAGAATATTTTGAACTTTCTCAAAATCCAATTCTGTTCCTAAAAGTTTACTTAGATAACTAAAATCACCATCAAAATAAGTACCATCAAACTTATTATAAAAAGCAACTCTTCTTGGTGTTACCAAAGCTTTAACAATGCCTAATTTACTAATCCAAATCGTTTTGTCCTTTTCCATACGGAAAGACACACCAAAACTTTGAGATTTGTCGCCTTTTACCGTTTCTATTTTAAGTTTCCCAACTAAGGTTTTAAATTCTGTTTTTTTAGAATCTATTGTTTTTATTAATTGTTTGGCTGTAATAGAATTATCTAAAGTAGCTGAACCAACTAATGTTTTAGAGCTACCACAAGATGAAATAAAAAGTATTAGGATAAATAAGGAGGCTATTTTAATTGCTTTAAAAGGCATAAATTATTTTTTAAGTTTTGCTATCTTTTCTTTAAACGAATTGGCTTTATTTAAATTGTTTAAGGCAATATAAGCTTGTTCTAATTGTCTGTAAAAATCTATTTCCATTTTTATATCTTCAATTAGATAATCTACACCAATATCTAAAGTATCTACAGCTTCTTTTGGTCTATTTAAGGCGTTTAAAGCAACGCCATTTAATAAATATAAAAGTGGTTGAGCTGGGTAAATCTCTATAGCTTCATCACTAGTTTTTAAAGCATCTGTGAAATGTTCTAAATCTATTTGAATTAAGATGATTTGCTTTAAAATATCAAAATTTTGAGATTGTGTTTTATACGCTTCTTTGTAATGAATTAGTGCTTTTGATTTATCGCCTTTTTTGTAGTAATAATTTGCTAAATCTAACGCATTTTCCTTACTTGATATAGTACTAATTACAGTAACTAATTCCTGCTCGTATTTAGGATTCTTGGATGCAAAATTTACAAAATCTGATAAAACTTTAGATTTACTTTTTGGATCTATTTTTTCAGTTTCTAAAACTATTTTCATTGAATTAATAGCGTCTTCCGGTTGATTCTTCTGTAAATAAAATTTATAAAGTGCTAAATGAACCAACTTAGAATCTGGTTGGACTTTTAACAATTCTTGAGCTGTTTCAAACGCTTTATCTAAATTATCTTCTTCACTATAACGAAAAATTAATTTAAGATAATTAGACTCGTCTTCAGGATTAGAATCTTTTCTAATCTCCAAATTATCTATTCTTACTTGTTGCTGACCTGTAAACGTATAAATTTTATTCCTTAATAGTTCTCTTTCATTTGTAACACCAAACTCTTCATCTAACTCGTCTAAAGTTTCTAAAGCACTCTTAAAATCTTTAGTTTGTGCATATATATTAGCTAAATCTTCTTTGTATTTAGGTTGATATTTTACTAATTGCTCAATAGTCTTTACTGCGCTGTCGTAATCTTTCTGTTTAATATAAACAGAATATAGTTCGTCTAAAATCCATTCATTATCTGGCTTAATCGTTAAAGCTTTCTTTAAAGCTTCTTCTGCTAAAACATAATTTCTTAAAGAACTATAATTTTTTCCTAATTCTAAAAACAGAATAGATTCTGTATCGTTTATTAGAATACATTTTTGAAGATATTCTATAGCGCGTTCATAATTCTCAATACCTTTTTGTTTTAGAGCTTCGAAAAAATATTCTTGAAAGTCGCTTTTTTGTTCTTGTAAATTATCTTCTGGAGTTTGATTAAAATTTACTTGTGCATATAATTGTTTTGGGAGAAAAATTATCCCCAAAAACAGCACTAATATGTAAAATTTTTTACTCATAATTTATAGTTAACCTTTACTTTTATAAAGGTAATATGCTATGCTTCAAGAATTATTCCATTATTGTATAATCACCGATACTGATTTTAGTAAACTCGCCATTATATTTAACGTGATTACCAATCATAGCTTCGTTTAACTTTGCGTTTTTAAGCGAAGAATTATTTTGAACTAAACTATTTTTAATTTCGACATTTTCTAATACACAATTAGCACCAATAGATACGTTTGGTCCAATAGTTGTATTTTTTAACACCACGTTTTCGCCAATCATACAAGGTTCTATAATCTTAGAATTCTCTAATAGTACAGAAGACTGAATCATAGTTTCGTTACCATCGGCTTTAATAAACCCTAACATTCTGGTATTAGTTTCTAATGTAATGTTTTTGTTTCCGCAATCCATCCATTCATCTACAGTTCCAGTTTTAAAAACTTTTCCTTTAGCCATCATTCCCTTAATACCATCGTTAATTTGGTATTCTCCACCATTAATAATGTTATTATCTAAAACGGTTTGTAGTTCCTTTTTTAAAGCTTCAACTTCTTTAAAATAGTATATTCCAATAACAGCTTGATTACTTACAAAACTTTCTGGCTTTTCAACTAATTCTACAATGTTTTGGTTACTGTCTAATTTAACAACACCATAAGCTTCTGGGTTTTCCACCTCTTTAGTCCAAATTACAGCATCTGCTTCTGGATCTAAATTAAAACTAGCTTTGATTAAAGTATCTGCATAAGCAATTACAGCTGGACCAGACAACGAAGGTTCTGCACACATAATAGCGTGACCAGTTCCTAAAGGTTGGTCTTGTCTGTAAATAGATGCTTTTGCTCCTAAACCTTCGGCTAAAGCAATTAAACTAGCTACAACATCTTCTCCAAACCAAGCTGGATCTCCTAAAACAAATGCAATTTCCTCTATGGGTTGATTTAATACTTTTGCTATATCTTTTACTAATCGGTGAACTATTGGTTGTCCAGCAACCGGTATTAATGGTTTTGGTACAGTTAAACTATGTGGTCTTAATCGCGATCCGCGACCTGCCATTGGTACAATTATTTTCATAATAAATTTCTTGTTTTAATTTCCTTAGAGACGGAAACCTATATTTTTAAACCTTAGTTATTCTATATTTCTAATTCACATCAGAATTTTGCTCCTAATAAATAGTTGTAAACTACTTAACTCCAGTACTTCCAAAACCACCTTCACCTCTAGCAGTTTCACTTAACACATCTACTTGATTCCAATCTGCACGTTCGTGTTTTGCAATCACTAATTGCGCTATACGTTCGCCATTTTCTATAATGAAATCGTCATTTGATAGGTTGACTAAAATTACACCAATCTCTCCTCTATAATCTGCATCTATAGTTCCTGGAGAATTTAGAACTGTAACACCTTTTTTTATGGCTAATCCACTTCTTGGTCTTACTTGTGCTTCTATTCCAATAGGTAACTCTATAAACAAACCTGTTTTAATTATAGTTCTCTCTAACGGTTTTAGTGTAATAGATTCTGTAATATTTGCACGTAAGTCCATTCCTGCCGAAGCTAATGTCTCGTAACTTGGTAACTCGTGATTGGATTTATTTATAATATTTATTTGCATTTTATTTTTTTAATAGTTGTTTGAGCTCTTTCTTTTCAAAAAGTATTACAAGTCCCAAAAATACTAAAACCAGTACAGTATTTATATAATAATTTTGATTCGATTTTAGTGCAATCACTGAAAGTATCACTGAAATAAAAAGATAACTTAAAATTCGTTTTAAATCGTATGGTACGGGATAGTGTTTCTGACCTAAGAAATAGGAAACTAACATCATAGACACATAGGTTAATAATGTTATCCAAGCTGATGCCATAAAGCCAATTTCTGAAACTAACGTTATATTTAAAACAATAGTTATTACTGCTCCAAAAATTGAAATATACATTCCATATCTTGTTTTGTCTGTAAGTTTATACCAAATAGCTAAGTTAAAATAGATGCCTAAGCATAAATTAGCTAGTAGTATAATTGGTACAATTTCTATAGCTATCCAATAATCTGGATTATCCACTAAAAGTATTTTAAACAAATCTAAATATGCAATTATAAAAACGAGCATAGCGCAACCTAAAATCACAAAATACTTCATAATAAAAGCATAAGTCTTTGTTGCATTTTTCTCTTTAGCGTGATTAAAGAAAAAAGGTTCTGCTCCTAAACGAAACGCCATAATAAAAATAGTCATAAAAACGCCAAGTTTATAGCAGCCAGCATAAGCACCATTAACAGATTTTCCCAATTCTTGTGGAATCCAAAATTTATCAAAATTTTCGTTAATCACATAAGCCAAACCAGCAACCATTATTGGCCAACTATAATTTAACAACTGTTTTAATATGCGTTTACTAAATTGTAATTTAGTCTTAAAGAAATAAGGAATTAACAATAAAAAAGTGACTAAACTTGCTACAAAATTAGCAATGAAAATATAGGTAACTAAACTAGTTTCTTTGTAATACGGGAAATCAATTTGAAATTTTGGTATAGCCCATAAAAAGAAATAATTAAGAATAACTACAAGTGCAATATTGATTAGCTTAATCGCGGTAAACTTTAAAGGTCTTCCTGTAGCTCTTAAATATGCAAAAGGTATAGCAACCAACGTATCTAATACTAAAACACCTATTAATAAATTAAAGAATGTTTTGTCTAGCGCAACAAAATCTGCTAATTGTGTATTAAATGAAAATACTAGAACAAAAAAAACAGCTGAAGTAACTAATAAACTTATTAATGCTGTGGAAAATATCTTTTCTTTTTCTTCGGATTTACTAAAAAACCTAAAAAAAGCAGTTTCCATACCATAGGTCAATAGGACATTGAAAAATGCTGCATAGACATAAAATGTAGTGTTTTCAGAATAGCTTGTAGTTTCTAATTTATCTGTATGAAGGTTTACAAGAATAATATTCATTAATCTTGGAATTACAGTTGCTAAACCATAAATAACAGTATCCTTTAAAAACTTTTTTAAAACACTCAAACAATTCTTTT
Organism: Mesoflavibacter sp.; assembly: GCA_034110465.1. Taxonomy (GTDB): domain Bacteria; phylum Bacteroidota; class Bacteroidia; order Flavobacteriales; family Flavobacteriaceae; genus Aurantibacter. The sequence continues at coordinate 64,813 of JAWUZD010000009.1, read as the reverse complement.
TTATAGGTTAAATGTACGTTTTATAACCTGCATTTCAAAAATTGAAACATTTTAGTTTCTTGGCTTAGCAGATGGGTAATATTCTGCTGGTTTTTCTTTAATATTTATAAACTTAATAAACTTAATAGTATGATTTGTTATATAAGAAATAACGCATTCGTTATCGTTTAATAAAAATGGTAATTCTCCTAATTCTGGTAATGTGTTTTCATATTCATCTGATGAATCTGAGCTTAATTGAATATCTTTATTTACTTCATTTTTTAAATTTGCGACATAATTTTTCTTTCCTAAAGAAATATCTCCTTTTAGACCTCTAAAATAGATGTGCTGCAATTGTAGCATCTGGTTATTTCTTGATTGAGTTATCTCTATATGATATCCGTATCCGCTTTCTTCTTTTCCTGCAACCCATTTTTGAAAAGAAACACTTTCTATACGTTTAACTTTAGTATTATCTATCAAAAACGTTTTCGGTATTGACGTATACGTTTTAGATGATCCACAATTGAAAAAAAATAAACTAACTATTAAAATAAGCACTAAGCCAACTGCTTTCATAACTTCTATATTTTATTTATTAAGATAACCCTTTTAAATGAAAAAGCCTTATTCTGTAGAATAAGGCTTTTATAAAAATTAATAATTTAACTAAAGTTTAATTATTTAAAGCTTCGGCTCCACCAACAATCTCAAGGATTTCGTTAGTAATAGCTGCTTGTCTTGCTTTGTTATACGTTAATTTTAAAGCATCACGTAATTCTGTTGCGTTGTCTGTTGCTTTATGCATAGCTGTCATACGAGCACCATGTTCTGAAGCAAAAGAATCTCTAATTCCTTTATATAATTGTGTCTTTAATGACTTAGGAATTAATTCCTCAACAATTTCTTCTTTTTTAGGCTCAAAAACATAATCTAAAACTGCATTAGAATCGTTTTGAACTGGAACAATTGGCAAGAATTGCTCTGTTATTACAATTTGTGTTGCTGCATTTTTGAACTTGTTGTATACAATTTCAATTCTATCAGCTTCGCCAGAAACAAATTTCTCCATTAATGATTCTGCAATAACAGCAACATTATCAAATGTTAATTCATCGTAAACAGAACTTTCATTTGAAACAATATCAAAAGAACGTGATAATAAATCATTTGCTTTTTTACCAACAGTAAGAAACGATACCTTTTGACCTTTCGCCTTATATTGTTCTGCTAAAACATTAGAACGCTTTAGAATATTAGAATTAAAAGCACCACATAAACCTCTATTAGAAGTTATAGCTACAATTATTACATTCTTAACTTCGCGTTGATCTGCAAATTTACTACCAGAATCCGCATCTAAAGTTGCACTTAAGCTTTGTAAAAGCTCCGTTAACTTATCTGCATAAGGTCTCATTGCAGTAATAGCATCTTGCGCTTTCTTTAACTTTGCAGCCGATACCATTTTCATGGCACTGGTAATCTGCATCGTTGAAGATACTGAAGATATTCTATTACGTATTTCTTTTAAATTAGCCATTCTTTATATGATAAAGACTCTTAGACAAGCTTAGAGTGACATTAGTATAATGTATTAAAGTTAGAGTTACAAGTAAACTTATAACTCTAAACTCCTAATTGTTATGCTTTATATTTAGCTGATAAATCTTGTGCTACTTTACGTAAAACGTCTGTAACTTCATCAGTTAATTTCCCTGCTTTTAAAGTCTTTAAAATATCGCTATGCTTAGCGTTTAAGAATTCTAAATAATCTCTTTCAAATTCTTTTACTTTATTTACAGGTACATCTTTTAATAAATTTTTAGATCCAGCATAAATAATTGCTACTTGATCTTCTACTTTAAACGGTTCGTTTTGACCTTGCTTTAAAATCTCTACGTTACGTTTACCTTTATTAATTACGTTTAAAGTAACCGCATCTAAATCTGAACCAAACTTAGCAAACGCTTCTAATTCACGATACTGTGCTTGATCTAATTTTAAAGTACCAGATACTTTTTTCATTGATTTAATCTGTGCGTTACCACCAACACGAGATACAGAAATACCTACGTTAATTGCTGGACGTACACCAGAGTTAAATAAATCTCCATCTAAGAAAATTTGTCCATCTGTAATAGAAATTACATTTGTTGGAATATATGCCGAAACATCTCCTGCTTGTGTTTCAATAATAGGTAATGCTGTTAAAGATCCTCCACCTTTTACAATTCCTTTAATAGAATCTGGAAGGTCGTTCATCTCTCTAGCAATAGCATCATTATTAATGATTTTTGCAGAACGCTCTAATAATCTTGAGTGTAAATAAAATACATCTCCAGGATATGCTTCACGTCCTGGTGGACGTCTTAATAATAAAGATACTTCACGATAAGCAACGGCTTGTTTAGATAAATCATCAAAAACAATCATAGCTGGTCTACCAGTATCTCTAAAATATTCTCCAATAGATGCTCCTGTAAAAGGTGCATAAACTTGCATTGCTGCTGGATCTGATGCATTTGCTGCAACAATAGTAGTGTAAGCTAAAGCGCCTTTTTCTTCTAATGTTTTAGCAATTAAAGCTACTGTTGAAGCCTTTTGACCTACAGCAACATATATACAATATACTGGCTCTCCAGCATCGTAAAATTCTTTTTGATTTAAGATAGCATCAATACAAACTGCAGTCTTACCTGTTTGTCTGTCTCCAATTACTAACTCACGTTGTCCTCTACCAACTGGAATCATAGCATCAATTGCTTTAATACCTGTTTGCATTGGTTCTGTTACTGGTTCTCTATAAATAACACCTGGCGCTTTACGCTCTAATGGCATTTCGTAAGTTTCACCTGTAATTGGTCCTTTACCATCAATTGGGTTACCTAAAGTATCTACAACACGACCAACAATACCTTCACCTACTTTAATAGATGCGATACGGTTAGTTCTTTTTACTGTAGAACCTTCTTTAATTCCAGAAGCTGTACCTAATAATACAATACCTACATTATCTTCTTCTAAGTTAAGAACGATACCTTCTAAGCCACCTTCAAATTCTACTAATTCACCATATTGTGCATTAGATAATCCGTAAGCACGTACAATACCATCACCAACAGTTAATACTGTTCCTACTTCATTTAATGAAGCACTAGCTTCAAAACCTGAAAGTTGTTGTTTTAAGATCGCTGATACTTCAGCTGGTTTTACTTCTGCCATTTTATTTAGTATTAATTCGCTAAAAGTTAGACGTTAGATACATCTAATTTCTAAGCCTTTAGTTTAATGTAAATTCTCTTTTTAATTTGTTCAATTGATTGGATATACTTGCATCGTATTGTAAGTCTCCAACTCTTAAGATAAAACCACCTAAAATAGTTTCGTCTATAATATTAGTTACTATTACTGCTTTTCCTGTTAATTCTTTAACCTTAGCTAGAACCTTAGTTTCTAAATCTCCAGACAATGCTATAGCTGTAGTAACTGTTGCAGTTTGATTTCCAATAGCATCATTATATAACGCAACATATTTAGAAGCAACAGCTCCAAAAATATTTAAACGATTATTTGTAATTAATGTATTGATTAAATCCACTGTGTTTTTTGTTGTATTAGGAAACACTGCTAATAATGCCGATTTTTTAACTTCAGCAATAATTACAGGACTTTGTAAAACATCTTGTAACTCTTTACTTCCATTAACTGTGTTAGCAATTAGACTCATATCTGTATTTACAGCTTCTGCTGTATTTTGATCTTGAGCTAAAGCTAAAACTGCTTTGGCATAACGTACGGCTGCTCTTGTTCCTGACATAGTTATATTAGTTTAAAGTTGCATCTTTTAACATAGACTCAACTAGCTCTAATTGCTTGTCTTTGTTAGATAATTCTTGACGTACTACTTTTTCTGCTATATCAACAGATAAGGTAGCAACATGAGATTTTAATTCTGCCATAGCAGCTTTCTTTTCTCCTTGAATAGCTTCTTGAGCTTGAGCAATCATAGCGTTAGCTTGTGTTTGCGCTTCCTCTTTAGCATCTCCAATCATATTATCTTTCATTTCACGAGCTTCTTTAAGCATTGCTTCACGTTCTGCTCTTGCTTCTTTTAACAACTTATCGTTAGAAGTTGTTAAGTTTTGCATTTCAAGTTTAGCGTCTTCAGCTGCATCTAATGCGTTTTGTATTCCTTCTTCGCGCTCAGTTAATGCTTCCATTATTGGCTTCCAAGCAAACTTAGCTAATAAAAATAATAAAAGAAGTAGGATTACTAATTGCATAGCAAACAACCCTATTGAAAAATCGTTAAATATATCCATAATACTTAAATACCTTTGTTTTGTTTAATTTTGTTAAAAACAATTTCTGTAACCAACCGTTACAGAAATTGTTTTAGGTTTTTTTATCGGAATTATTTTCCTAAAAGTAAAGCACCAAATGCTAAACCTTCTAATAATGCTCCAATAATGATCATCGCCGTTTGAATTTTACCAGCTGCCTCAGGTTGACGAGCAATACCTTCCATTGCTTTTCCTCCAATTTGACCTAATCCGATTCCTCCACCGATTACGATTAATCCTGCTCCAATTAAATTGTACATACTAATTTGATTTTTATAATTATTAATTAAACAAATTCTTTTTTAATGACTATGCGTATCTGCATGATCATGTTCTTCTACAGCCATTCCAATAAATAGTGCTGTTAACATAGTAAATATAAACGCTTGTAAAAACGCTACTAATAATTCTATTATAGTTAAAAACATAGTTAACAAGAATGAAATCCCCGTTGCACCAACTGTTCCAAATTCAGATTTCAACAATAACATTAATGCAGCAATACCCATAACTACTGAGTGACCTGCAGTAATATTTGCAAATAAACGTACTAATAAAGAAAATGGTTTAATTAGTAAGAATCCTGCTAATTCTAATATTGCTAAAATTGGGCGTAATATTTTAGGAACTCCTGGCATCCATAATGTATGCATCCAAAAATCTTTAGATCCGTTTGTTATATATACCACTAAAGTAACTAAGGCTAAACAAACCGTAACTGCTATTTGACCCGTAACATTAAAACCTAATGGCGTTAAACCTAATAAGTTTAAAATCCAGATAAAGAAAAATACCGTTAATAAATAAGGCATAAACTTCTTGTATTTTTTCTCTCCAATGTTTGGTCTCGCAATTTCATCACGAACATAAAGCACTAATGGTTCTAAAAATCTACCAACTCCTTTTGGTATTCCATTACCTTTTTTATAACCTCTTGCTAAAGCTGTAAAACCTAACAACATTAACAATCCTGCTAACAACATTCCAAAAACAGATTTAGTAATAGAAAAATCTAATACTTTGTGTGCGTTTGTAGCGTGATGATCTGCATCGAAACTGACTACTGTTGCTCCAGCATCTAATTCGTATATTTTACTGTGAAGTTTTACTAACTTAGTGTTTCCTTTTGTAACTATTTCAGTTCCATCATCGTTATGATGAAAAGCTGAAGACATAAATGATTTTAAACCATCTTTAGTCCAAACAATAACGGGCAACGGAAAACCAACGTGTTTTCTCTCGCCATTATCTGCTGTATAAGAGAACAAAGAGAAATCATGAGAATCTGCTAAGTGATGTTTTATGTAGTCTTGGATTTCCTCTTTAGTATCAACATTTCCGCCACCTTTTTCGCCTTCATTAGCAAATGCCACGAAAGAAGTTAACGTTAAAACTAATACTGCTATAAACTTGATAGATTTTTTTGCTACCATCATAATTTTCTAAACTTATAAAATTTATTCTTCGTAAATTTTGTGCAAATGTACGGAATAATTTAAAAAACCAAACGCTTTTTTGAGTTACTTTTATTTGTTGAAAAAAAATAAAGATTTTAAATGAAATAAAGCCTCTAACTATTTGCTGTTTAACAACTTTGCTACAGCAATTGCCTCGGCTATTAAAAATATAAATAATGGCGCCACTAATGCTAAACGTTGTGTTTGAGACAAAACTTCTATAGAAAATACAGAAGCTTGAAAAATTAATACAAAGCCACCAATTTTAAAACACATTAACATTAAATAAGCGTAACCAGCTTGATTAGGTAGTTTGTCTGCTACTACTTCTATACAAATGTAAATTAAGATTGCAGAAATAGCATGGAAAGTATAAATGTTTAATAAAGAAAACGCTAAATCTTCATTTAATAAAGAATAGTGTAACGTGTAACTAATAACAAATAACAATAGAATTGCTATAAGTACTAAGATAATGCGTTTAATCATTTAGAATTTTTATTATCGTTATTAGTTATTTTGAGAACTTGAAAAATTACTGAGCCTATGGCTATACAAACAGCTAACATGGACACTATTTTATAATATAATTGGTCTTGGTTGTTAAATTTTACATCTAACCATTCACCAAGTTTACTACCTAAATATATGGTTAGTCCCATTTGTAAACCTATAGAACTAAACCGTATAAATTTATTAAGCTGTTTTTTGGGTTTTTCCGTCACTTTGTAAGTCTTTTACAGATGATGTCATTTTACAAGACACATTAAATGTTGCTCCAGGTTCTACTGCTAATTTCTCGGTAACAACATCTCCTTCAATTTTAGCGGTACTTTTTAAGGTTAATAAACCTGCAATTTTCATATCGCCTTGAAAAGAGCCTTCAAAATAAGCACAACTACTTTCTAAAGTTCCAATAATTTTACCTTCTTGCCCTACAACAACCTTTCCTGTTGTTTTTATATTTCCTTCAATAATTCCATCAATTCTAATATCGCCTTCACTTATAAAATCGCCAATAATTTGTGTTTTTTTAGCAATTATATTTTGGATTGCAGAAGTGTCTTGTTGTCCTCGTTTCATTACAATACTTATTTTAATTCTAAATAGCTATTTAGATTTTTATGGGTTTGAATTATAGTATAATTTTCAGAAGATATTCCAAATGCTGGTCTATCTAGTTTTAATGTTTTTTTGTTTCGTTTTGTCTTTTTCTTGTTTTTGACCGCTTCACTTTCTTTTAATAATAAAGCAAATCCTTTTGCGCCTTGAATACTTGAAATTCCGTGAACTACTATAAATTTAGTGTCGGTATTATAAATATCTTCGGAAACAGTTAAGTCGTAATAATTTATTGTTTTAACAGATTCTGTTAATTGCTTTTTAAATTCTTCAACTTTATCAAACTCATCTGCTTTGAACGTGTAGATTGCTTTAAAATGCTTAGACTCTTTAGAGTCTACAAAAGTAGTATCTTTAACTTTTTCTAAGCTCTTAGCTAATTCTTTTGCTAGTTGTCCTTCTGGTGTATTTGCATAATCTAATGCAATTGCATTTAAACTTGCTGTATAGGTTTTATAACCAAATAAGCGTCCTTCTGCAGTTGCTTTTAACAACTCGAATTTTGGCTGAATAGGTTCGTCTGAAAAATAAGCGGAATACTTACTAGATTCTGAAATAACCTTAGCATAATTCTGCTCTTGAAGTAACTTGTAGGTTTGTGCATACAAATACTCTGGACTTTCGGTATCTAAAGTTTTTGCAAATTCTGGATTGCTTAAAATTTTAGCATATCTAGATTCTGGATAATTAGATATAATATCTTCTTTATAAAATGCAGCTTGAGAGGTTTCGTTTAACAGCTCATTTATTTTAAATAAATTATATTTTGAAGGTAATATTAGCTTTTCTTCTGGGCTACTTTTTAATAGATTTTGAAACTTATTTTTAGATAGTCCATACTCCTTAAATTTCTCCTTGTAAATTAAACCTAATTGGTAATAAGCGTAATTACGATCTGTTTTTAAGCTATCTATAATTTTTTCTTCTGAAGGAATTTGAGCTATATAAAATTGAGGATCAAACGTTTTTAAAGAGTCTTGTGAAATTGTAGCGTCTATGCTTGCAATTGCATCATTATTAAAAGACACTGTTTTATTACTTGACCAACGCCAATTATCTTTGTTTTTACGTTCTCCCCAAACTTTAGCAAACTCGTTTTTTCCGTAAGCAACCGTTGTTGGGTTGTAAAAATAAAATGATGAATTAGAAGCTGAAGGATTAGATTTATTTCTCACAAAGTTACCTGCATCAAAATCGTTTATAGCCAAACCATTCTTTCGTGCTTCTATCTCTAAACGTTCTTTCTCTGCTTCAGCTTCAGCTTGAAGTTTGTCTGTATATGCTGTAAAATAATCTAAACGTTCTGTTTCAGACATTCTAGTTAACATTAAAATACTATCGTTAACCTCAGCAATACCTTCGTATGTAATTACATCTTCAAGATTTTCTCTTTTTCGCTTTATAATTCTATAAGGTTTACTGTTTAGTTTTAAATTAACCATAGTACTATCAAAATAAGCACCTGCAGTTTTATAATTAGCATTATTAAAATAGTAATCTCCTAGAGTAAGATAGTTTTTGGCGTTTAATTTTTTATCTGATGTTGTTGCTCTTAAAGACTTATTATAATAAGTTATAGCAGTAGAATCTTTATTAGTTTTTAAATTATACTCCGCAATTTGATGGTAAATTCTATCTAAATACGGTCTGTTTTCGTAATAGTCTTCTAATCGCATAAGATGTTTTTCGAATTCTAATTTATTCCCATTTTCGTAATCAAAATTCTTAGTTTTTTCTATATATGCAGACACTAAGTATTTACGAGGAATTTGTCGGTTTAGTTTTATAACCTGATCAAAAGCCATATTTGCACTATCCGTTTCTTTTAAATTATTATAAAGCTGACCTTTTATAAAATTGAAACGTGCTTTTTCAAAAGGTTTTTTAGTTTCTGAAGCTGCAATTTTAATTTGTGTTAATGCGCTATCTATAGATTTTATATTAATATAAGCCTGTGCTAAAACCGATGTAGCGTCGGATAATTCTTGACCTTCTAACTTTTCTTGTTCTAAAAGTCTTTTTAGATTTTTTATGGCAATCTCATCGTTTTCCAAACGAATATTTGTTTTTTCTCGCCACACTTTAGCTTGATTAATTTTATCGCTTAAGGGATATTTATAAAGGATATAATTGAAAGCTTCTAAAGCTGGAATAAAACGTTGATCGAAATATCTGGCTTCACCTAACAATAGATAAGCTTCATCTATTTGTGGGTTTTTCTCTTTTCCACCAATATTCATTCCGTGTTTTTGTATGGCTGCAACCGCTTTTTCTTCTGCTTTAGTAAAATCTGCATTTTTAGAAGATTGTCCTGGAAGTATCATTTCTTCTGTAACCTGCATGCGTTCTACTGGTAAAACTTCCCAATAATCGTCTGTATAAGCTTTATTTAGCGCGTCTCTACCTTGATTTAAGGCGTTGTAACCATTAAATAAAACATTGTATTTTGTAGTTAAAGCGTGGAAGTTTCTTGTTAAAAACTTGTCTTTTTTACGAGAACAACTTTGTAAACTAAGTACTATAACTAGCGTGTAAACTGCTATTTTAAATCCTATTTTCAATGTAATAATATATTTATAATAACATAACTTAAAACTAATACAATTAGTATGTCTTGTTATGAAAGCACGTAAAAATAAGCATCTTTTTTTTAATAGCTTAATAAATTACTAATTCTAAAGTTTAAATACTAAAATGACTTGTTTTAAAACAAAAAAACTCAAACTCCAGAACATTCTGAAATTTGAGTTTTTTTAATATGATTTAAATTATAACTAGACTAATTCTTCACCAGAAAAATGTGCTTCCAATTCTTTAAGTGTTGCTGCATTAGTTTCTAAATCTTTTACCATTTCTCCTTTTTCTAAAACAACAATACGTTCGCAAACATCTGTTACGTGTTGTAAATCGTGACTTGAAACTAAAACGGTAACACCTTTTTTATTAGCTAAGTCTTTAATAATTCCTTTTAATCTAATTTGTGTTGTTGGATCTAAGTTAGCAAAAGGTTCATCTAAAATAATAATTTCAGGATTTCCAATTAATGCGGCTACAATACCTGCTTTTTTCTGATTTCCTTTACTTAAATCGCGTAAATATTTTTTCTGATTTAAAATTTCACCGTGGAAGAAATCTTCAAATTGAGCTAAAAGATGATCAACCTCTTTTTTAGATTGACCTCTTAAATCTCCAATAAAATAAAAATATTCTTCAGCCGTTAAATAACCAATTAAAAACGTTTCATCTATAAAAGCAGAAGTAAATGGTTTCCATTCTTCACTTTTATTAACTTGAACATTGTTGCTTGTTATATATCCAGTTGTTGGTTGGATTAAATCTAAAAGCAGACTGAAATATGTTGTTTTCCCAGCACCATTATTCCCTACTAAACCAAAACTCTGACCTTTAGGAATCTCTAAAGATTCTATATTTAAAACTGTATTACTATTATATGTTTTAGATAAATTTGTTGTTATAATCATACCTTTAATTTGTTTGTTTGTAAGCAGCTAAAGTTTTATATTTTTCCGATTTGTAAACGCGTTCTATAATAGCAAACACTTTGTTTTTTAAAAAGAAGCCTAACAAACCGCAGATTGCTATTAATATAAACCCAAATAATTCGCCTTGTAAAAAGTGTCCAGCAGCATAAATTACCATTGGTAACACTAATTTAGGAAGTGTTAATAATAAGGTTTTTACATTGAATGCTTTTTTGTCTCCAAACGCCTTTTTGTTAGATGTTAAATCTATTGGTGTTTTTATGTATGCTCCGCCCCAAAGTACAATATGAGAATTTACTCCAATATTATAGATTGCTCCAGCTAATACTGCGGCGTAAGCTTGCCAACCAAAATACAAATAGAAAGAGGCTAAAATGGTAGATGCTATTGTGGCAATTACCATTAAATACCATTTAGATTCTAAATACAACCTGTATTTAATATTCTGACTCATTAATAACGGATAATAAGCACTATCCCAGCTTGGCACAAATTGACCAAAACTAAATAAGAAACCACCAGACACAAATATACCTGCAAAAATACGCCAAAAAGGTCCATCATAAGCTTCTACTGCTCCTGTAAAAAAGAGTAAGCCATAAAAGATAAAAGCAACACTCATTATTACTGTAGTTTTTGAGCGCTTGTTTCGTTTTATTAATTTTATATCATTTTTTAAAAAGGTTGAAACGCTTCCAAAACGATCTAGCCAAGTCATATTATCTGTTTCACCAATCTTTACTTTTGTTGCCAATCCAGCATCTAAATAAAAATATTTTTTAAAATAATTGAATGCTAATTTGTATAAAAATATGGCAAATGGTATTGGAATTAATGCTAAATATGGCTGATTATAAAAAGCTTCGAATATTTGCGATGTGTAAATGGTAATATCAAAAATATTAAAATACATTAAAGCACCTAAACCTGCTATTGTAGACAATACGCCAACAAAAACAACGTCTTTACTATTTACAAATATGTTAATAAAGTTATTGCAATAAATAAGCGCCATTGCGCCTAAGTGCCAACCTATAACATTTAAAACATTGTGTCCTTCTATAATTAATACTACAGAAAACGGAATAAAGAAAAAAGCGTGTAGTATGTTGAAAAAAGACACCATTGTTTTTCCTATTCCAAAATGGATAATAGTATCTTTTTTAAGTGGTAAATATAAAAATGGTTTAATATTTACTATAGGCATTTTTTGCATAAAATAGCGAATCACTAAATCTACAACCACATAAAATATTAGAAATTGATTAACAACAACTAATGGGTCTTTTTTTAGTAATTTCTCTATTAAATAATATGCGCCAACGCCAATTCCTAAGAAATACAGAATCATAAAAAACGCACCAATAGCCATTAAAATCTTAATAGCTAAGTTTGTTTTAAAGGATGCAGATCTAATAAAAGATTTACATTCTAAACTTATAAATTGCTTTATCATTTAGTTGAAATTTTAATGAGTTAAACGCGATTAATTTTGCGGATTATTAAAATCTACACCTTGTTTTTTAGAAAATTTAGCTGCTATTTGAGATAATCCCATTCCCCAATTCTGACCTAAAACCATTCCTTTTTGAGACAAAACAGATTGCTTAGAGGCAACTTTTTTTCCTAAATCTGATTTATAGAACTTTACTAATTCAGAAATCTCTACTTCCGTAAATTCTTCCATATACATATCTGCCATTTTACTGTACAAATCGTCTAAGCTTTTATAAGCTTCCTTTTTGTATGCTTCTTTTTTATCTGCTAGTACATTTGCTCCTATTTGATCTATAGCAGAATCAAACATAGCTCCAGAACCAGTAAGTTTTATAAACTCTATAGTTTCTGTTTTAAACTTAGATTGATCTTGGGCAGAAACAGATACTGCAATTAATAAAGCTAAGGCTACAATTACTTTTGTCATTTTATTTATTTTAGGTTAATAGATTTGATTTATTGTTTGTCTAATACTGTTCTACTTTGTTACATCTTTATATTAAAGAATATTCTGGATAGGTGTTTTTTAACAGTTTTTCTGCGTTTTTTGGTAAAATCATAACGCTTACATAGCTATAAATAGCAAATAGAGTAAAAAATATAGCCATAATTAAGGCGCTATATTGGTAATTCCAAAAGGCTTCTGAAATATTAAAAAAATTAAATATAGAACTTGCAAAAACCATAATGTTTGCAGATGCGTATCTAAAAATTATATCTTCTAAAAGCCATAGTTTTTCATCGGGATTTTCTTTCTTTTTTATATATTTTGAAAATTTAATTCCTTTACAAAAAACGGTTATAAATAATACTACACAAACTGCTATAGCTATATATTTACCATAACTTAATCCAAACAAGAAATAAGCGGAAATAAAAATCAATACTGTTTTTAAAACTTCTGGAAAAGAAAACCATTCTTTAACGAATCTCCATAAAATTTTATGGTAACGTTTACTCATAGCTTTTTGTCTGTGCTCTAAAACATCCATAAAACCAAAAACACCAAAGGTTTTAAAGCTTTTATCCCTAGATTCTTCAAAACTAATAGCGGGATTTATTTCCCAAGCTGACTCAATTGCATTTGCCATATGGTCTACTAACTCGGTTTGTAAATCGAAATGCACCACGTAATGTTGTCGTGTAAATTGATATAGATTTTCTATTTGTTGTTTGGTGAGTTTCATCTTAAGCTAATTCATATTTGGTTTTATAGTAGTTGACATATTTTGCCAAAACAATACCTTCTGTTATTACAAATAACAAACAAAGACTGGTATATAAATAGCTTAAATCTGAATGTAATTCCACCTTAGTAAAGAAAACCATATTAACCCAATACACAACATAACTAGATATAAAAGCAACACTTATAATAGAATACCTTTGCCTTAATTTAAAACGATAATACACATAAAACGCTACAAAAATTGTTGCAAACAAAGCCGCAAAAATTTCGTTAATAGATTTAAAGTAAGTCACAAATAATTCAAATTGATTTATTTGTTTTAAAATTAAAAAACAGGTCCCAAAAATCACTAAACTTCTTAGCGTTAACATTTCAATAAATAATTTTTTAAAAAAACGCTTATTAACTGCTTTCAAAAACGGGTTCTTATTAACTAAAGAGTTTTTATTTTCTATCATAAAGAATTTAAAGGCGTCATAAAAACTTAATGTTTTAAATTCCATTTGTTTTTCTATATCGCAAGCAATATGATCTATCATTTCAATCCTTATATCTTTATGTTTAATTCCTGAATTGATCAAATATGTATCTGTAAATTGAATATCTTCTATAGTTAGATTTTCCATTACTCCAAACTAAATTTAGGGTTAACTAAATGCTGCATAGTTTCTATATATCGCTGTAATTCTGTTAAAAGATTTGCCGTTTCTTTAGTGCCTTTTTCGGTTAACTTATAATATTTACGTAAACGGTTATCTACTTTTTGTACCTCAACATCTAATAAACCATCTGCTTCCAATTTGTGTAAAGCAGGATATAATGCACCTTCGGTAATGTTTAATTCACCTTGTGTTACTTTTTTAACTTTCTGAGTAATCTCGTAACCATACATTTTATCATTTTCGACTAAAAGCTTCATAATAATAGTGGTTAAACTACCTTTATATAATTTAGAATTTCCCATAAAACAAATATACATAATTTTCTTATGCATAAAATTCTTATGTATCTATTTTATGACAAAAATCAGTATGCAATACAAATAGCTTCACTATTTTTGTAAAAAAATTAAAAATGGCACAATTTAATACACTAAACATAAAATCTATTACCAAGGAAACAGACAAAGCTGTAACTCTAAGTTTTGTTGTTCCTAGTCATTTAAAAAGTGCATATCAATTTGTTGCTGGACAATATATTACACTTAAAACAAGTATTAATGGTGAATATATTAGACGAGATTATTCGTTATGTTCATCGCCTAAAAGTGGTGAATTAAAAGTAGCTGTTAAGGCTATAGAAAATGGTGTGTTTTCAAATTATGCTAATTCTAATCTTGAAGCTGGAGACACTTTAGAGGTTTCTGCACCACAAGGACGATTTAAATTTGAACCAGATACTACAAAAACCAGACATATTGCTGCTTTTGCTGCTGGTAGTGGAATAACACCTGTTTTAAGTATTGCAAAATCTGTTTTAGAAGAAGAACCTAACAGTAAATTTATTTTAGTTTACGGTAATAAAAGCCCAAAAGAAACTATGTTTCTGCAACAACTTTTGGAATTACACCACAATTATAAAGAGCGCTTTCATATCCAATTTCTATACAGTCAAAGTGAAGAAGTTAATGCTGTTTTAGGTCGAATTGAAGAAAGCACTGTAAACCTAATTGTTAAAAATAAATTTAAACACGTTGCTTTTGATGCCTTTTATCTATGTGGACCAGAAGGAATGATTAATAAAGTAACGGATGTTTTAAAATCTTATGATATAGCTGAAGATAAAATTCATTTTGAACTATTTAAAGCTGCAAAAAATACCGCTAAAAACGATGTTAGCGCTACTGGAGAAACACAAATAACAATTATAGTAGACGATGAAGAAGAAACGTTTACAATGTCTCAAAAAGATACCATTTTAGAAGCTGCTATAGAAAAAGACTTAGATGCACCATATTCTTGCCAAGGTGGAATTTGTAGTAGTTGTATTGCACGTATTAAAGAAGGTACAGCAGAAATGAGACAAAACTCAATTTTAACCGATGCAGAAGTTGCAGAAGGTTTAATTATTACCTGCCAAGCACATCCAACTAGCTCAACTATAATAGTTGATTATGATGATGTTTAAAATATAGTAAACTGAATAAAAAAAGCGCTTTTATAGTGCTTTTTCTTTTTTATATTTAGATGGCGTTAATCCTGTATACTTTTTAAAAAGTGTATTGAAACCGGATTTAGAATTGAAGCCCGATAATCCACCAATAGCTTCAATAGTATATTGGTTATAGTCTTTATCTACCAATATTTTTTTTGCAAACTCTATTCGATGTTCGTTTATAAAGTTAGAGAAGTTTTTATCGTACTTTTTATTAATTAAATACGACATGTATTTTTCATTAGAATCTATCTCCGTAGCTAATATTTTGACTGTAAGCTTTGGATTTAAAAACACTTTATCTTCTAAAATAGCCTTTTCTAATTTGTTGTTTAATTCTTCTAAATCAAACTGAAAGTCACTATTTTCATCTATTTTCAATACATTCCTTTTTTCAAACACTTTATACAGTATCCCGTAAGAAAAAATAAAGTAAAAAGGATAGTAACCTTTTAAAAATGATTTAAATAGTGAGTCTTGTAAAATATAGTTTTGGATAATCCATATAACTATATACAAATCGTATAGAAGTACAAAAACGAGTAAAAAATCTTCTGCGGTTTTAGGTTTTATAAAACGGCTAAATTTTATAGGTTTTAATTTTTTAAATGATAAGTAACTAAAATAAACAGTTGTTATGGGAAATATAAATAATATGGTAATATAATTAACATAGGTCATTACATTTTCAACCACTTCATAAGTGAAATTCTCTTCATCTTTTTGAACTCCAAAATAAATAATACAAAATGTGTTTATAATAAATAAAGTAGCAGGCAAATAATAACTTCTTCTATCAAAAGGCTTTACTTCTGAATAACTAAATACAATATGATATAAGACTGGAGGTAATAATGTCAAGATTACAAAAAATAGTAAAGAAACCGTATATACTATAGGTTCTAGTAGAATTTCATTATAATCTGCAGTAACAATTAAACAAGCAAAAAGTAAAAACCATAAAAAGTAGAAAGCTAATTCTACTTTTAATTTTAACTTTTTTATATAATGATATAAAGAAATTAAAAAAACTATAAATGATATACAAATAATTGCATTTTTCATTCAAAACCACATTTTAGAAGTTCAAATTTAAGGAAAATAGTGTAAATTCTGTAATCCTGAACCTACTATTATTACTATGTGTTAAAAATACATTTAAATTTAAGAATTAAGAATTAATGTTTAAAATTATGAAGACAATTTATTATTATACACTTTTAGTTTTTTTAACAATTACTATGTCAAATGCACAAGTTGGAATAGGAACTACAAATCCTGATGCAACATTGCATATTGTTGGAACAACAGTTCCGGGAAGCCTTGGTGGCTTGGTAGAATTACTAAGCGAAGATTTTACAGGCTACACAGTTGTAGAAAACAATTCTAGTACTGGCTGTACTGTAGATGGTTGGGAGAATACTACTACTGGAGATGCTAACGTAAATTGTACTTCTTGTTCTGGTAATTGGCTATATATAGACTCAGACGAAAGTGGATGTACTCAAAACGCTACAGCTATAATAAATCTTACAACTTCTCCAACCAACACAACAATAGATATAAGTTTTGACTATAGGTATAATAACTTTGGAGCATCGGGAGATTCTTTTAGGGTTTATTTATACAACAACACTTTAAGCTCACAGCAAGGTGCAAATTTAATTAATACCACAGCTGATGCTAATACAAGCTATTCTAACGCTATTACAGTAATTGCTAGTAACTCTTACTCTTTAAGATTTGAGTATAATGGTGTTTTTGATTATGGTGCAAGTTTAGATAATGTCTTAGTAACAGAAACTTCAGTAGCTTCTGCAGGAACCTATACTTTTAGATTAGAAGATGGGCAACAACAAGATGGTTTTGTTATGACAAGTGATGCTAATGGTAACGCAACTTGGATGGCTCCATCTGGTGGCGGAGGATCTGGAACAGATAGCCAAACCTTAAGTATCTCTGGAAATGATTTAACTATATCTAATGGAAATACTGTTACAATTCCTTCTTCTGGCGGAGGAGGAACATATTCTTTTGAAAATGGAATTACAGAATCTGGAGGAACTGCTAGATTAGGTGGCGCTTTAACACAAGCAACTTATATCGATTTAAATTCTCGAGATTTATATTTTGAAGGAACCGGAACTGGTGATATTACTTTTGAAGACAACTCTGGTCAACCACAAATGACGACTAATTTCTCTGAAGGTTATACAAATTTTGGTGCTGGTGGCGCTTTTGTAGATTCTGATGATGGAACTAGTTTTTCAGACACTTATGGTGGTGGACCTTTTACTAAGGAATTTGTAGTAGGAGCTTATAATGGTTCTTCCGGAGGAACTTCAATTGCTTTAGGTTCTATAGAATATATTGTCGATGGGACTAACGAGTTGTTTTATGAAGGTGGCGGATTTAGCCCAATGGATGACTTTAGTTCTGATTTAGGAGCAGATCCCTTTACTGGAACAACTAGACGTTGGGATGATGTATACGCTGATGATTTTATTACACCTACAAATACTTACTCTAGAACTTCTAATAAGTTAGCAACAACAAAAGATTTAAAAAGAGGTTTATCTATTCTAATGCAATTAAAACCTATTAGTTACAAAGACCAAATGACTCTTAAAGGTAAAGAAATTCCGGAAAACACAAAAGAAAACAAACTAGGTTTTTACGTAGAAGAACTATTAAATGTATTACCCGAAGCTGTTAAAACTTCTGACTGGGTTAGCTTAGATGAATCTGGAAAGAAAACACATGTAGTTTATAATAAGCCATCTGGTATAAAATTTACACAAATTATTCCTGTAACAGTTAAGGCTATACAAGAGCAGCAAGAACAGATAGTAGATTTAAAATCTGAAGTTGATGATTTAAAGCAGCAAATACAAGAGCTAAAAGATTTAATTATGGCTAAGAAATAGAGTTTAAATTAAACTTATAATTTTTTCAAAAACCGTTGTTGGCTTAATTGTTCCAGCGACGGTTTTATACTTTTCAGGAGTTTTATTTCCGTAAATACTGGTAGGAATTAAAGGGAAATCTGTTTGGTCTGGAATTAATTGATGCTCGATAGGTTGATTAAAAGGAACAAAACCTGCATACGGATGTGTATTACCCCAAATAGTTGCTACTTTAACACCAAATAAAGCAGCTAAATGTCCGTTTCCAGAATCCATACTTAACATAATCTTTAAGTTAGATATAATAGCCAACTCTTCTTTAAAAGTAAATTGACCTGCCATATTATAGACATTAACATTGTTTTTTTCGAACAACTCTAACTGTTCTTTTTCTTTAGTTCCACCACCAAACAACAAGACATTATAATCCTGACTTAAACGTTTAATTACGTCCGCCATTTTATCCAAAGGATACATTTTAGATTCATATTGAGCAAAAGGTGCAATACCTATTATTGTCCTAGCATTTTGCAATATGTCTTGTGGGAAATTAACTGGATAATCTAATGGATTAGGAAACGTTGGACAATCCATATCCAAATCGAAACCTAAAGCTTTAAAAACATCTGCATAACGCTGAGAGGAAGATTTAAGTTGCATAAAAATTTGTCCTGAAACTAGCGCCTTCTTTTCTTTTCTACCTTTATCTATTTGTTTGAAAGTTCTTCCTATAAAAAAAAACTTCAACATATTAGTGCGTAATACATTATGTAAATCCGCTACTTCTGTTATGCCTAAAGCTTTTAATTCTTTAGATAACTTAAAAATTCCTAAAACCCCTTTATGTTTCTCTTTTAAATCGATTTCAAAAATAGACACATTTGGTAAACCATCAAATAATACTGCAAAAAACGGTCGAGTTAAAACTGTAAGTTTCACATTAGGGTTCTGCGCTATAAATGCACGTAACACAGGTACAGAAATAGCAACGTCTCCCATTGCTGAGAGACGTATAACTAAAATATGTTTTTGTTTTGGCATTAAAACCCTGCTTATTTCTGACCTCTTAATACTGGATTAAGTTCATCATCATTATACATTTTCATTTGCTTATATACTTTCATGTATTTATCGCCAGCTTCTATATCTGTAATTAAATCTTCTATGGCAGTACTTAAATCTACACGTTGCTCTAATAAAATATTTAATTTTGTCTGACAAGCAGAAATATGAGAAGCAGAAGCATCTGTACGCTCAACTTCTTCATTCATATGATAAACTTTTAATGCTAATATTGACAATCTATCTATAGCCCAAGCTGGACTTTCAGAATTAATTTTAGCTGATTTTTTAGCTGTAACATCTTTATATTTCTCTAAAAAATAGCTGTCAATAAACTCCACCATATCTGTTCTGTCTTGGTTAGAAGCATCAATCTGTCTTTTTAAAGTTATAGCAGCAACTGGGTCTATTTGTGGATCTCTAATAATATCTTCATAATGCCATTGTACGGTATCTATCCAACATTTTCTGTATAATAAATGCGCTATTAAATCGTCAGCTTTATCATATTTATTAGTAAAACTTTGGTCTACGGTATTTACAACGTGATATGTTGTAATAACGTCTTGAAAAATAGCATTTGCTTTTTGCGTAAAAGTCATTTGTTTGATTTTATAATCGTAAAGATACTTTAAAAATAAGACATCTCACAACCCTTAAAAGAGATGATGATTTGTATTCATAAAAAAAGCGATTCACTTTTAAAAAAGTGAATCGCTTAATCTAATATATCTTTTTAAAAGATTACTTTAAAGTAACTTTTAATTGAGCTCTTCTATTTAAAGCTCTACCATCTTTTGTTGTATTAGGTGCTACTGGATTAGCTTCACCAAAACTATTAGTGGTAATAGCTGCTTTATCTACACCTTTAGAAACTAAGTAAGTTAAAATACTTTGAACTCTAGCTTCAGAGATTTGTTTGTTATAACCATCAGAACCTATGCTATCTGCATAACCATCTAAAGAAACATTTATTTCGCTTTTCTCTTCAAAAGAACTAACCATAACATCTAATAGTTGTTTTGCGTTGTTATCTAAAGTACTACTCTTATAGTCAAAATAAATAGCTGTAGCTATTTCTTTAGGCACTACTACTGCTACAGGAACTGTTTTTACAACTTCTTCAATAACTTGCGCAACTTTAACTGGACAACCATTATCTGTTCCTTTTTCGTTTGGACATTTGTCTAAAGAATCTGGAATACCATCACCATCTGTGTCTGCACAACCAGCGTATTCAGGTAATCCTGCAACTTGTGGGCAAAGGTCGTTTTCGTTAGAAACACCATCATTATCGTCATCTAACTTATCTTTTTTCTCTTGAGCAGTAGCAAACGTATAAGTTAAACCAACTGAATGTTGAAAATGCTTAGTTAAGTAATCTTTAAAACTATGCTTATAAGTACTTTGAGCTCTAATAGCAACATTATCTGATAATCTAAAATCTAGACCAAAAGCACCATTTACAGTTCCTGCTCCTACTAAATTATCTGTTCCATCTTTATCAGAAAACGTATTAAATGTACCCTCTTCTATCCAAGTATATCCACCTCCAACAGCAACAAAAGGCTGTATTAGAGTGTTTTTAAGAATCTTAAAGTTTATCATACCATCTAAACCGATGTAATCTAAATTGTCTACTACAATAGATGGATCATTTAATGTTTGTCCCCATTTAGAAATTTGGTTATAACTACCTCTTACATTTAAAGATAAACGTTCTGTAAAATTTCTACTTACGTCTACATATAACCCCATATTCCAATGGTCATTAACGTTAAAGAATTCATCAAAATAATCTCCTTGGGGTGCATCTTCATTTACAGGATACACATCCACTGCATTAACACCAAATCCTAAGGACCAAGCTTTACTAGATTCTTGTGCAATTGTTAATGTTGAAACCAACATTAAAACAATTACTAATGGTAATGTTTTTTTCATAATACTAATTTTTAAATTTTGTGCGAAAGTAAAGGTTCTGTATAGTTATCGGTCATTATTTTAATGAAATTTTCATACAAATAATTTAGAGTTAAAATGAATCGATTAAAGATGCTTTTCTTTCATATTTCGTCTAAAAAAGCAACAATATTTTCAAAATTTAACACATCAAGTTATTAACATCTAATATCTCGGCTAACTTTTAAATTACCTTTGTGACTTATGTATGCTTTAGTAGATTGTAATAATTTTTACGCCTCGTGCGAACGTGTTTTTAATCCAAACCTAATGGGTAAACCTGTCGCTATTCTTAGTAACAACGATGGTTGCGTTATTGCAAGAAGTGATGAAACTAAAGCACTAAATTTACCAATGGGTGCACCTATTTTTAAATGGGAACAATTTTGTAGAACTCATAAAATACAAATATTATCATCAAATTATGCTTTATACGGTGATATGAGTCATCGTGTAATGTCTATTCTTAAACAATTTACTCCAGATGTAGAAGTCTATAGTATAGACGAATCTTTTTTAGAACTTAAAGGCTTTCAAAATTATAAATTAACAGATTATGGCACACAAATAAGAAATCGTGTATTAAAATGGACAGGTATTCCAACTTCTGTAGGTATTGCACCAACCAAAGGTTTGTCTAAAATTGCCAATAAAATTGCTCGAAAAAGTAAATCTGGGGTTTGCGTTATGGATACAGACGAGAAACGTATTAAAGCATTAAAATGGATTAAAATTGAATCCGTTTGGGGCATTGGTAACAGGTTAGCAAAACGCTTAAAACAAAAAGGTTGTATTACCGCTTTCGATTTCGCTCAAATCCCAGAAGCCGTTATTAAAAAAGAATTTTCTGTTGTTGAAGCCAGACTACATCGTGATCTAAATGGCATTGAAACCTTAAAGTTAGAAGATAATCACCAAGATAAAAAAATGATTGCCACCACACGTAGTTTTAATGGCACATTAAAAAATCCAAGCGACATTAAGGAACGTGTGTCTACATTTGCATCGCATTGTGCACAAAAATTACGAAAGCAAAAATCCAACTGTCATAGTATAATTGTAATGTTACGTAGTAATAGATTCGATAAAAACGGAAGACAACACAGCGAAAGTAGGGTTATAAATTTGGCCACACCTACCAACTCATCTTTAATTATTAGTAAAGCTGCAGTAACCATCGTTGCACAAATGATTCAGAAAGATGTAGCTTATAAAAAAGCAGGTGTTATAGTAACTGGCATTATACCAGCCAACAGTTACCAGTTCAATTTATTCGAAAAAGATAACAGCAAACACATTCCTTTAATGGAGAGTATAGATAGTTTGAACAAAAAATATGGTACCTTTAAAATTAAATTAGGTAATCAAGATTTACAACGCACTTGGAAAATGAAACAAGAACGTTTATCGCCTAAATATACCACAAACATTAACGATATAATTGTTGTAAAATGATAGCACATAAATCTGGAAGTTTAACTTTTTTTACGCCCGAAACCATAGATGGCGCAGCAGCTCAGTTTTTTGATACTGGTATTTCTGCTGGATTTCCTTCGCCTGCAGAAGATTTTACAGAAAACAGATTATCTCTAGATGATGAATTAGTAAAAAACAAAGAAGCTACATTTTATGCAAGAGTTAGCGGACAATCTATGATTGGTGCTGGTTTGGACGATAATGATCTATTAGTAATAGATCGAAGTTTAGAACCTGTTAATAATAAAATAGCCGTTTGCTTTTTAGATGGCGAATTTACCGTTAAGCGCTTACGTGTAGACAAAGATGATGTTTGGCTGCAACCAGAAAATCCTAACTATCCTATTATAAAAATCACTCAAGACAATAATTTTTTAATTTGGGGTATTGTAACTAACGTAATTAAAAAAGTATAAAACAGATTTTAATTAAAAAACAAAAAAACGCAAAGCTTAAGCTTTGCGTTTTTTTAATTTATAAAAAGCGTAATTAATTTAGTCAGCTAAAACAATTACTTTATTATCTTTCATTTCAATAGTACCAGAACTAATAGCTAATACTGTATTTTTATTAGCATCCGTAGTAAATTTATTTTTCACATCTTCGCTAATTTCAACATTACCACCTATTTTAACCATTCCTGATTTTAAAATAGAAACTATTGGTGCGTGATTATTTAATAACTGAAAATCTCCATCAATACCAGGTAAAGTAACACTTGTTACTTCTCCGCTAAATAATGTTGCTTCAGGTGATACAATTTCTAAATACATATTTTCTAGTCTTAAGTTTGCAGTCTTCAATTATCAGTCACTACATACTGCGGACTGACTACTGTTGACTAAATTTTAAGCTTCTGCTAACATTTTTTCTCCTGCTTCAATAGCATCTTCAATAGAACCTTTAAGGTTAAATGCTGCTTCTGGTAAGTGATCTAATTCACCATCCATAATCATATTAAATCCTTTAATTGTGTCTTTAATATCAACTAAACAACCTTTTAAACCTGTAAATTGCTCAGCTACGTGGAAAGGTTGAGATAAGAAACGTTGTACACGTCTTGCTCTACCTACAGCCATTTTATCTTCTTCAGATAATTCTTCCATACCTAAAATAGCAATAATATCTTGTAATTCTTTATAGCGTTGTAATAACTCTTTTACACGTTGTGCACAATCATAGTGATCATTCCCTAAAATATCTGCCGATAAGATACGAGATGTAGAATCTAATGGGTCTACCGCTGGGTAAATTCCTAATTCTGCAATTTTACGAGATAATACTGTTGTTGCATCTAAGTGAGCAAACGTTGTAGCTGGTGCTGGATCTGTTAAATCATCTGCAGGTACGTAAACCGCTTGCACAGATGTAATAGAACCTCTTTTAGTTGATGTAATACGTTCTTGCATTGCTCCCATTTCGGTAGCTAATGTAGGTTGGTAACCTACTGCAGAAGGCATACGACCTAATAATGCTGATACTTCAGAACCTGCTTGTGTAAAACGGAAAATATTATCTACGAAAAATAATACATCTTTTCCTTGCCCTTCACCTGCACCATCACGGAAATATTCTGCAATAGTTAATCCTGAAAGCGCTACACGAGCACGTGCTCCAGGTGGCTCATTCATTTGTCCAAAAACGAAAGTTGCTTTAGAATCTTTCATAGCAGACTTATCTACTTTTTGAAGATCCCATCCACCTTCTTCCATAGAATGCATAAAGTCATCACCATACTTGATAATTCCTGACTCTAACATTTCACGAAGTAAATCGTTTCCTTCACGTGTTCTTTCTCCTACTCCTGCGAATACAGAAAGTCCACCATGACCTTTTGCAATATTGTTAATTAATTCTTGAATTAAAACCGTTTTACCAACTCCTGCTCCACCAAATAAACCAATTTTACCACCTTTTGCATAAGGCTCAATTAAATCAATTACCTTAATACCAGTAAATAATACTTCAGTAGATGTTGATAAATCTTCGAATCTTGGCGCACTTCTGTGAATTGGCAAACCAGCATTTCCAGCCTTAGGTAAATCACCTAAACCATCAATAGCATCTCCAATTACGTTGAATAAACGTCCGTAAACGTTTTCACCAACTGGCATTTGTATTGGAGCTCCAGTTGCAACAACTTCAGTTCCTCTACTTAAACCATCTGACGAGTCCATAGCAATAGTACGTACAGAATTCTCACCAATGTGAGACTGTACTTCTAATACTAATTTTGAACCATCAGCTTTATTAATTTCTAATGAATCGTAAATTTTTGGCAATTCTGATCCTGCAGCGAATTCTACATCGATTACTGGACCAATAATTTGTGCAACTTTACCTGTAACTTTTGACATTACTTATTTATTTAATATTATGGTATTCTATTGATTTGAAAACACTTCCGTTTTCGGCTGCAAAGATAGAGGTTTTAATTTAATAAAAAAGTTCAATTAGCAGCTTTTTTAAAACTAAAAAAACACCTTCGTAATGAAGGTGTTTTTTTTATAGTAAAATGTAATTAATTATTGTAGCGTAGGTGAATAAACAACTGGAAAATCAGCTGGGTCATACATATTACCTGAAGCTTCAAAATTAGAGCCATATTTAGCGTCTATAACTTTCATCATTTCATTAGATAATACAGCATAACCTCTAGTTGTTAAATGAATTCCATCTAAACTAACTAAACCGCCAGTAACTAGGTCAGTTGTTAATAAATATTGTCCAGAAAGAATTCCTGTAGTAGATGCTTGTTGTAATATTCCATTAAAATCTACTAAAGCCAATCCGTACATATCTACAGCATCTTGAATGTGTTGATTATAAGCATCCGTTGCATTTTTCACAAGTAACTGCTCCTCAGGAGTTAAAACCCATTGGTCTGCTAAAGGAATCGCAACACCATTTACTGTAGTAGGGTTTCCTGGGACAGCTTCTGTACCAATAAAACTTGATGCAGGTAAAACAATTAAATCTTCAGCAGTTGCCTGTCTCATGTTTACTAATAAAGCACTGTAAATAGTTAAATCCGATAAGTCTTCATCCATAATTACAACAGCGTTTGTTTCTCCTTCTGTAAAAACTATTGTTCTCCTGTCAGCTTCTTCTTGTGTTAACATTACAGGTGGTACACCAACTAAAGATTGTAACGTTGCGTTATATGTACCATATGCACTAGCACTGTTTAAAAAACCTGCTGTAGCTGCATCTAAAGGTACAGGGTTATGTGGTACTGTTGTAAAATAAGGTAAAGAAGAGACATAAGGCACATTTGATACAACACCTTTTGCACCAGTTCCGTTAGATGTTAATACTGCTAAAGCACCATCAATAAAATTTTTAAAAACCGTAGGGTCAGTTATATCATTTGAACCATAAAGTGCAGGGTTAAAGTTACCTGTTTGATCAACTCCTGATCCACCGGCAGTAGCATAACTTAACACATCATTTCCTCCAATTTCTGAAAACGTAAAAAATGTAGGTAATTGTGCTGCAGCATCACTAATCATTGAAGCAGATCCAGAAGAAGCCATTCTTCCAAAATAAGGGTTTAAAGCACCATATCCACCTAAGGTAATATGAAAACTTTTAGCGCCTGGAATACCAAAATTATTAAAAGAACTCATTAAATTAACTGAAGCATCTGTTGTAATAGGTGGTACTGGCGCACCTAAACCTGTTAAAAACTGGTCTAATCGTTGTGGTCCAGAACCATTAAAAACAAGTCTGTATTCTGCTGCTTGAAATGCTCCTACAAGTAGTCCTCCTGTATTGTCATTTACTAAAGGTTGCTCAAAAGCTCCGCCGCCTACCAAAGCAAATTTCTCTGATAAAAGTTTAGGAAAAGATTTTTCTTGGGCTGCTTTAAATAGAGCTCCATCAGAATATCCAGCACTGAAAGAAGCTCCTACAGATACAAATGTTGAGAAATCTGCAGTTCCTGATGTTGCCTCAGGAAAGACTTGAGTTGTTGATGAGTCATCATCATTTTGACACGCAGAGAATCCAATTAAACCTGCTAAAAGCCATATATATTTAGTTTTCATAGTCTTTTTATTATAAGTTATTAATTGTGATTGAAGCATAATAAAGTGATCCTATAAATCCAGTTCCAAAAGCTGTAAAGTATTCATCACCCAACATATTAGTAGCTCCTACTTTTAATGAGGTTTTTAAACTTGGAATTCTATAGTTTACTTGTGCATCTAAAGTATGGTATGCTGGTACAGCTCCATCTCCAAACGAAGATTCCCAGAAAAAGTCATCACTCCAACGCCATGCAACGTTAAAACCAAAGTTTTTAAATAACTCATCTTTTCCGAAAGTTGCTTTAACTTTGTGTTCTGGTGTATTAAAATTAGTTCTAAAATCTGGATTTGCTGCTTGATCAAAGTCTAATTTTGCGTAAGTATAATTAACTCCTGCATCAAAACCTTTAAATATTTTTCTATTTGCTCCTATAGATGTACCAAATGAATTTACTTTAGCTTCAGAATTTGTATAATTTTGATATGTATTATAATCTCCATTTCTAATAGCGTCTTGAGATAGTCCTCCATCTCCAGTTTCACCATAATAGGTAACTACAACGTTTTCATTTGATAAGAAATTCTTATACGAGTTATAATATACACTTGCATCTAAAATAAAAGATTTTACTTTACCTCTATAACCAACTTCAACTGAAGTTACTTGTTCTGGTTTTGCTAAATTAGATTGTGTTTCTTCTAATAAAGAAGTATCTGGAGTACCATTTAAAACAGATTGCTCATAAGCATTTACCGAACTTTTTGAGTAAGCTAATTGATATGCGTTAGAACCATCTAATGTTACAGAACTACTACCTCCGTTTAACAACTGTCCTTCTGCTGAAACACCATAATTTCTTACATATTTAGCTCCATTTCCTTCGGCCCCACCAATTAAAATAGCTCTACCAACATCTAAACCAATAAATAAATCTTGTGTTGTTGGGTTTCTAAAACCAGTTTGGAAAGAGGTTCTAATATTGTGGTTTTTATTAATTGTGAAACCTGCTGATAATCTTGGAGAGAAGAATCCATCAAATAATTCTGATTTATCATATCTTAGAGAACCTGTAAGTTTTAAGTCTATATTATCTTTAAGCTCAATCTCTTTTTGTAATTGAGTATAAAACCCTATTTCTGAATAATCAATAGCTTCATTAAAATCTGTATAAATTGTTCCAGATGAATTTAAATTATATCTTCTATAAGATGCTCCAACTTGAATTTCTGCAAAATCTATTTTATCTGCAAAATTATAATTTCCGTCTGCATGATAAATCTTTGAATTATCCTGAAACTTAGAACCTGTAGATAAATCTGGATTATTAATACTTTCGTTAAATGCTTTTTTAAAATCTGGAGAACCCGGAAGGTAACGACCTGTATCTGCTACACCTCTTGCTGAAGCGTGTTTTTGAGCATCTGTCAATAAAGGATTAGATAATGTTAACCCTGCAAAAGTCTGGATGTATTCTTGAAACCATTGTGTATCACTTTTCCAAGCTCTATTTATGTTAATTCCTGTAAAAACCATATCGTAAGAGTCTCCTGCTTTATCTTCTGTAACATAAGCTCTAACAAAATAATTATCATTACTAACTTCAATTTTATGTTGTTGTAAAAAGAAATTTTTAATATTGTAACGATTTGCTCCTTGATAGATTGTATTACCAGAACCTATTTTACCTACATATGCAATTTCAAAATTACTATCTGTTATTGGTCTAAAATATAAACCCCAATCTGCTTTAATACTTTCAGCATTATACTCAGTTAAATCTCTTTCATTATAACCCGTTCTACTAACTTCTACATTAGGAATAAATCCAAGACCAGAAGCGGCTCTAATGTTTGTAGAAACTTCATCTCCATAAACATTTATACCATCGTAATCATAATCTTCTCTTGTTAAGCCTCTGTTTAACTTATCTTCTTCACTTGTTGCAGCCCAATCAGTTCCTTTTAAGTAACCAAAGTTTACTTTAGCAGCAAATTTATCAGAAAACTTATAGGCCATTCTAATTCCTAAATCTGTATAAGCATTTTCTCCAGATGATTCTTGATTAGTAACTCCTTTTTTAACATAAGCACTAATACCTTGATCATCAAAAGGACTTTTACTTGTCATAAATAAAATACCATTAAAAGCGTTTGCACCATATAATGCTGACGATGCTCCAGGTAATAATTCAACGCTCTTAACATCAGTTTCCGTCATTCCTAATAAGTTCCCTAAAGGAAAGTTAAGCGCTGGAGCAGAATTGTCCATTCCGTCTACCAACTGCATAAAACGCGTATTAGCAAACGTTGCAAAACCTCTTGTATTTATTGATTTAAAAGTTAAACTGTTCGTGTTAATATCTACACCTTTTAAGTTTTCTAAACCACCATAAAAATCTGCAGAAGCAGTGTTTTTAATTTCTTTTAATCCAAAACGCTCAACTGTAACAGGAGATTCAAAAATACGTTCTGGTGTTCTTGAAGCAGAGATTACAACCTCATCTAAAGATGTTCCTTCTTGAAGAACTATTTCTAATTTTTGCTTATTAGATGTTACCTCTACATCTATTGATGTAAAGCCAATACTACTAATTTGAATAGTAAATGGAGGCGTTTGATCTGTTGTTAAATTAAAATTTCCATCGAAATCTGTAGATGTGCCTGTTGCTGTGCCAACAATAATTACATTTGCTGATGGAATAGGCTGACTACTATCGTCTAGAACAGTACCAGAAATTGTTGTTTGTGCAATGGTAATCCCAAAGCAAAACAGCAATAAAATAGAAAAGATTGATTTCATACTTATTGAATTAGTTAGATTATTTAAACGACAATATACGTTTTTTGTTAAATTAACATAATATTTTAATGAGAAAATTATGCATGCATAGCAAAGTTTAACAAAAAAAGCATATTCTTATTAAGAATATGCTTTTTTAAAGTCATTATAATGTATAAAAAAACTACTCGACAGTAACTGATTTTGCTAAGTTACGTGGTTGATCTACATTTCTATTTAACAAAACAGCTATATGATACGATAATAGTTGTAATGGAATTGTAGTTAATAAAGGTGAAAGAGCTTCTAATGTATCTGGAACTTCTATTACATGATCTGCTAATGCTTTTACATCTGTATCTCCTTCTGTAACAATTCCTATAATTTTACCACTTCTAGCTTTAATTTCTTGAACATTACTAACTACTTTTTCGTAATGTCCTTTTTTTGTTGCTATAACAAATACAGGCATATGCTCGTCTATTAAAGCAATTGGTCCATGCTTCATCTCTGCTGCAGGATAACCTTCAGCATGTATATAAGAAATTTCTTTCAATTTTAACGCACCTTCCAAAGCTACAGGGAAATTATAACCTCTTCCTAAATACAAACAGTTTTTAGAATCTTTATATTTTTTTGCTACCTCTAAAATATGCTTATCAGACTTTAAAGCTTTTTCTACTTTTCCAGGAATTAATTCTAGTTCTTGTAGATGGTATTGAAAATCACTTTTAGACATTACACCGCTTTCTTTTGCTAACTTTAAAGCAATAAGTGTTAGCACGGTTATTTGTGTTGTAAATGCTTTTGTAGATGCTACTCCAATTTCTGGACCCGCATGTGTATATGCTCCTGCATGAGTTTCTCTTGCTATTGTTGAGCCAACAACATTACATACTCCAAAAACAAATGCGCCATGTTGCTTAGCTAATTTAATTGCTGCTAAAGTATCTGCTGTTTCTCCAGATTGAGAAATAGCAATAACAACATCTTTATTGGTAATAACGGGATTTCTATATCTAAATTCTGAAGCATATTCTACTTCTACAGGAATTCTTGCTAGGTTTTCAAAAATATACTCTGCAACTAAACCGGCATGCCATGATGTACCACAAGCCACAATAATAACACGATTAGCATTTAAAAACTTTTCTAAATGATCATCTATTCCTGCCATACGAATAATACCTTCTTTTGCTAAAAGACGACCTCTATAAGTGTCCTTAATAGCGTTTGGTTGTTCGTAAATTTCTTTCAACATAAAATGATCGTAACCACCTTTTACAATTTGTTCTAAATTAATTTGAAGCTCTTGAATATATGTCTCTGCTAATTCGTCGTTTTTAATTTTACGAATTTTGATTTCTTTATTTAACCTTACAACTGCCATTTCTTCGTCTTCTAGGTAAATGGCTTTTTTAGTATACTCTAAAAAGGGAGACGCATCGCTTGCTATAAAAAACTCATCTTCTCCAACTCCAATTGCTAAAGGACTTCCAAGTTTAGCAACAACAATCTCATTTGGTTTATTTTTATCGAAAACAGCTATGGCATAAGCGCCAACAACTTGGTTTAATGCAATTTGAACAGCTTTACCTAACTTTACTTTTTCAGTGATTTTAACATATTCTATTAAGTTAATTAAAACCTCTGTATCTGTGTCTGATTTAAAAGTATATCCTCGTTTAATTAATTCTTCTTTAATAGATGCGTAATTTTCTATAATTCCATTATGGATAATAACTAAATCTCCAGAGTTTGAATAATGTGGATGAGAATTTACATCGTTAGGTGCTCCATGTGTTGCCCAACGTGTATGCCCTATGGCTAAATTACCTTTTAAAGACATTTCTCTATTTGCCTTAGTTTCAAGATCTGAAACTTTACCTTTCGTTTTTGTTAACTTTATATCTGAACCATCGTACAGGGCTATTCCCGCACTATCATAGCCTCTATATTCTAATCGTTTTAATCCTTCTAAAACTATTGGAAACGCTTCACGCTTACCTATGTAACCTACAATTCCACACATAATTCTTAATTTTCTTCAGTGTAATATATTTCAAATCTTACTCTTTTTTCTACGGGAACAGTAGATGTTGCTCCATACAAAACGGTACCTTTATTATTTAATATGGTGTTTTGGGGAATGGATTCTAAATTAACTTCATTTACTGTTGACGCTCCCAAAACCATTGGAGTCTTTAATGCGGAAGAACCTAAATTGTTAATGTTGTTTGTAACAAATAGTCCCAATTTTGTATTAGTAGAATCTCTAATCAATATATTATTTATATGCTCCGTTAAACGCAACTTATATCGCCCTTCTCCTTGTTCATCTTTTTCTAAAGGTGTAGAGTAGTCAGTAATTGATTCTGCAGGATTAATAGTGTTAAATGATTGATCGAAAAAATAATCTATAATAGGAAGGTTATTATTTAAATCATACAAAATAACTCTTTTTGGTTCTTCTCCAATAACTTTGTCTTGATCAACATAGAAACTTAAATTTGCTTCATTTATTAACCATTTGTCTTTATTAGTCATAAATAATTCTAATTGATCTGAAATATTATTACCATCTAAATCCTCATTTCCAAACAAATCTATAACGGCAAAAGAACCTTCAAAACCTCTTAAGTATAAATTATCATCACCATTAATATCATCTTCTGTTATACTCATTAATGAATTATCATTTTCAAAAGTATTTAATGTAACTCCACTAAAATAAAGAGGATAAATAGAAGGGTTCCTAACATCTTCTTCAAAATCATCTTCATTCTCTTCACTATTGGTATAATCTATAATAATATTTGCGGAAGAACTACTTAGGTTTAATGTTACAAAGCTACCATCGTTAGTTATTGGCTCTACTTTAAAAATAAGTCCCTTAAAAAATGCTTTAAAATTATTAGAGTTAAACAAATGTTCTGGTATAGACTCTTCATCTAAAGCAAGTAAATCATTCCAAAACGTTTCTTTTTCAGGCGTGTCAAATAAATCCAATCGAATACTCGGTGAAATACGAGAAATAGTATCGTTTTCCATTGTCTCTTCATTATATTCTAAAACATAATGCTCAAGTTCACTTGGAGTAAAATATGACGTAAACGATAAAAGCAAATCTTCTTGAGATGAAATATTTAAATCCGTATAAGCGTCTGAATAATAATTTTGAGACTCTTCAAAACTCGTTGAAGGATCTAATGTTCTTAATAAATAATTGCTTTTATAAACAGATAATTTAAACGGAACTGTTGAATTACCAAAAATCGAATCTAATTGATATGTTGAATTACCATCAGAATCTGTTGCTAATAACGTAGAAAAATATGGGATATTTAAAATAACACTTTCGATCACAGGATCTGTTCCAAAATCTTTGCTAAATTCGATTGGTACTACTTCTGTAATAATATTTGCTGAAGTTGCTGTTTGATATGTCTCATCCCTTAAAACTCCTAAATAAGATTGTGGCAAGCCATTAACTTGAACCGGCCCTGTTTTTTTGGAATAAGCTAAAACAGGAAATTCTGCCACATTACCACTAAAATTTTGTGCACCACTTAAATCACTTTTAATAGTTACAAAATCCTCTTCACAAGATACGGCAAACACAAAAAGACAAATGGCAATTATTTTTGAAAAATTCTTAATCATAATAAAAAAGCGTTTACTCTAAAACGCTTGTATTGTAAAAATTAGTATAAGCTTCTGCAAATTCGTCTTTTTCTTTAAAATCCAAAACGGGTTTATCAGATGCATCTATATGTTCATTAATTTCTTTAGGTAATTCGTATGACCCTTTAATTAAAGCATCAGAATTATCTATTGCAACCTTCATAAGGTTAATGTAGGTTGGTTCTTTTAATAAAGTAATTTCCTTGTCGTCTATCTTATCAAACTTCACTTTGTTTATTAAGTCTTTATTTAAAGCACCTTCAAAACCAGCTTCATAAACAGAGGTTACAATTTTACTTTCATTAAAAAGTGGTTCGTCTTTATAGAACTGTTTTAAGTAAACAGGTAATAATGAAGCTAGCCAACCGTGAACATGAATAATATCTGGTGACCAATTTAATTTCTTAACCGTTTCTATAACTCCTTTAGCAAAGAAAATAGCACGTTCGTCATTATCACTAAACAATTTCCCGTCTTCGTCTGTTAAAGTCGCTTTTCGTTTAAAATAATCATCGTTATCTATAAAATAAACCTGAATACGTTCTTTTGGAATAGACGCCACCTTAATAATTAAAGGCATATCTAAATCGTTTATCACTAAATTAATTCCTGATAAACGTATAACTTCATGTAATTGATGTCTTCTTTCATTAATATTACCAAACCTTGGCATAAATATTCTAATTTGTCCACCTTGCTGATTAATCATACGTGGATTTTCAAAGGACATAGAAGAAATTTCCGTCTCTGGTAAATAAGGCACTACTTCAGATGATACATATAATATCCTCTTATCTTTCATAAGCTTCATACGTGTAGTTTTAACTTTATTATTTAGCTTTAAATAAGCTTAATTATTTTTATGTCTTGAAAAACAAGATAAAAAACAAGCAAAAATACAAAATTTAATGCAGTTATCGGCTTAAAATCTTAGTTTTGCATACGTTAAACTTATATTAAAACTATGATAGTTTTTGATTCAAAAGAACAATTACAAGCTAAAATTAAAGCCTTAAAAGCTAAAAACAAGCGTATTGGATTTGTTCCAACAATGGGCGCTTTACACAACGGACATTTATCATTGGTAGAAACAGGTTTAAAAAACGCAGACATAATAGTAGTTAGTATTTTTGTAAATCCCACGCAATTTGACAATGCTGAAGACTTAAAAAAATACCCAAGAACTTTAGAACAAGACATTATTCTTTTAGAAACTATTTCTAAAGATATTATAGTTTACGCACCTACTGTCCAAGATATTTATAGCAAGAATGTTGTATCAGAATCTTTTTCTTTTGATGGTTTAGAACATGAAATGGAAGGGAAATTTAGAGACGGACATTTTAATGGTGTTGGAACTATCGTAAAAAGCCTTTTAGAAATCGTTAACCCTGAATATGCTTTTTTTGGCGAAAAAGATTTTCAGCAACTTCAAATTATTAAAAAATTAGTGGAAAAACATAATATTCCAGTTAAGATAATGGGCTGTAAAATACATAGAGAAACCAATGGTTTAGCTATGAGCTCTAGAAACACACGCTTAACCAAATCACACAAAAACGAAGCGCCTTTTATATATAAAACACTTAAAGAAGCTAAACTAAAATTTGGCACAAAAAGTGCTAATAAAGTTACAGAATGGGTAACTAAAGAATTTGGGGGAAATAAGCTACTAGAATTAGAATATTTTATAATTGCAGATACCAAAACGTTAAAAACCGTAAAAAGAAAACATAATAAAAACACTTACAGAGCATTTATTGCTGTCTATGCAGGAAAAATTAGACTAATAGACAATATTGCTTTAAATTAATTATCTTTGAACTATGCAAATAACAGTAGTAAAATCTAAAATTCACAGAGTAAAAGTAACAGGTGCAGAACTAAATTATATTGGTAGTATAACTATTGATGAGGATTTAATGGATGCAGCTAACATTGTTCGTGGCGAAAAAGTTCAAATTGTAAACAATAATAATGGAGAACGCTTAGAAACTTATGCTATTCCTGGACCACGCAAAAGTGGAGAAATCACATTAAATGGTGCCGCAGCTAGAAAAGTATCTAAAGACGATATTTTAATTCTTATTACATACGGAACTATGGATATGGAGTCTGCTAAAACGTTTCAACCAAGTTTAGTATTTCCAGATGAAGCAACAAATCTTTTAAAATAAACATTGAAAAATCACATTATAAAGTCCTTAAAAATTATACTCCCAATTTTATTGGGAGTTTTTTTAATATGGTACTCCTTACAAAGTGTTCCGCTTTCTACAATTTTAGATTACTGGAATAACGCAAATAAATCCTGGATACTTTTAGGTGTTTTTTTAGGTTTATTAAGTCACTTATCAAGAGCTTATCGTTGGTTGTTTATGTTGGAGCCTTTGGGTTATAAAGTTAAATTCAGTAATAGTCTAATGGCTGTTTTTGCTACATATTTAATTAATTATACTATTCCAAGAGCAGGAGAAGTTGCTAGGGCTTCCATTTTAACAAATTATGAAGGTGTTCCTTTTGAAAAAGGCTTTGGAACTATTGTTGCAGAAAGAGTCGCTGATTTGATTGTAATGCTCATAATAATAACCATAACGTTATTTCTAGAATTCGATTTTATTTTTCAATTTTTCTCAGAAAGATTCAATCCTTTTAAAATTATTATAGGACTTCTAGTCGCTTTAATTTTAGTCGTTTTTTTGATTTATTACATTAAAAAGAGTACTTCTGAGGTTGCATTAAAAATTAAAAAA
This sequence comes from Mesoflavibacter sp., assembly GCA_034110465.1. Lineage (GTDB taxonomy): Bacteria > Bacteroidota > Bacteroidia > Flavobacteriales > Flavobacteriaceae > Aurantibacter. Next base: position 28,913 of record JAWUZD010000009.1, on the reverse strand, counting down.
TTTATAACCGGATTAATAGAAGGCATTTTAAGTATTTTTAAAATGAAGAAAAAATGGGCATTTATTTTTCATACTTTTTTTATTTGGGGAATGTATGTCGCTATGTTTTATGTAACAAGTCAAGCAATTCCTGAGCTAGAAAACATACCTTTTGGAGCAATTTTAATAGGTTTTATTTCTGCAAGCTTTAGTATTGCAGCTACTAATGGTGGAATAGGATCTTATCCTGTGGCTGTTTTTGCTGCTTTCTCTATTTTTAGCATTACCAAAGATCCAAGTTTTGCTTTTGGATGGATTATGTGGGCTTCGCAAACTGCAATGATTATTGTTTTTGGGGGTTTATCATTAATTTTATTACCTATTTTAAACAAAAAAAAATAATTTGTACATTGCTGTACATTAAATAAAATAATATGAAATCAATTTCAACACTTATTGTATTGCTTTTAAGCTTAACTTTTAGTTTTGCTCAAACACTTCACAAAAACATAGAATCTGAAATTCTAGGAGAAACCAGAGAGCTAAAAATTCAAGTTCCTAGAGGTCATGATGCTTATGAAAACGACGGAAAGAAATATCCACTTATTGTAGTTTTAGATGGCGATTATATGTTTGAAGTTGTAGCTGGAAACGTAGATTATTATTCTTTTTGGGACGATATGCCTAACTCTATTGTTGTTGGTATTAACCAAAGCGAAAATAGAGATACAGATTTAATGTACGACGAAGTAAATTCTTTACCTATAGAAGGTGGAAATAAATTTATGAATTTTGTTATGGAAGAAGTTTTACCTTATATGGAGGAAAACTTCAATTTAGAGAAATTTAAAATGGTGGTTGGTCATGGTAAATCTGCAAATTTTGCTAACTACTTTATGCTTAAAAAAGAAAGTCAACCAACGTTTCAATCTTTTGTAGTTATTGCACCAGATTTTGCACCAGAAATGCCGAAATGGGTGAGTGAAGTTATTCCAAAAACTGAAACTAAATTGTTTTATTATTTAGCAACATCTACAAACGATATTCCTAAATTTAAAGAACAAACAGAAGCATTAGCAACCACTTTAGAAGCTGTAGATAATAGTAATGTGTTTTTTAACTCTGATACATTTGATGGACCATCACATTACTCTTTACCGGCACATTCTATTGCAAAAGCATTAGAAAGTACGTTTTTAGTTTATCAGCCTATTTCTAAAAAAGAATATAAAGAAGTTATTACAAAATTAAGTGGTTCTCCTGTAGATTATTTAGTCGAAAAATATGAAACTATTGAAGACTTATTTGGTATTGATAAACAAATTTTAATTAACGATTTTAGAGCTATTTATTCTGCAATTAGAAAATCTGAAAAATGGGAACCTTTAGAAGAATTAGCAAAAATTGCAAAAAAGGAATATCCTGACACTAATTTAAGTTCTTATTTTAAAGCACGTTTTTACGAAGAAACTTTCGAGCCTAAAAAAGCTTTAAAAATGTATCAATCCGCTTATGTTATGGAAGAAAGCCCTTTTATGAACAAAGATCAGGTTTTAGAAAAGATTGATGAAATAAAAGCAGAATTCGGACTGTAAATGGCTAAAATTAAGTCGGCTTTTTTTTGCCAAAACTGTGGTACACAATCTGCCAAATGGCAAGGCCAATGTTCAGCTTGTAAAGAGTGGAATACAATTGTTGAAGAATTGGTTACCAAACCAGAAAAAAACGATTGGAAATCGACAACAACCGTTAAAACTAAAAACGCCAAACCACTTTTAATTCACGAAATAGATTCGGCAAAAGAAGCGCGTTTAGATACGTTTGATGGTGAATTTAATCGCGTTCTTGGTGGTGGATTAGTTCCTGGTTCTTTAACACTTCTTGGTGGAGAACCTGGTATTGGAAAAAGCACGCTTTGTTTACAAATTGCCTTAAAATTACCTTATAAAACACTTTATGTTTCTGGAGAAGAAAGCCAGAAACAAATAAAAATGCGTGCTGAACGTATTAACCCAATAAACGATACGTGTTTTATTCTAACAGAAACTAAAACGCAACATATCTTTAAGCAAATCGCTGCGCTTCAACCTGACATTTTAATAATTGACTCTATACAGACTTTACAAAGCGATTACATAGAATCTTCTGCTGGAAGTATTTCTCAGGTTAAAGAATGTACTACAGAACTTATAAAATTTGCTAAAGAAACCAATACGCCAGTTATTTTAATTGGTCATATTACTAAAGACGGAAATATTGCTGGTCCAAAAATTTTGGAGCATATGGTAGATACAGTGCTTCATTTTGAAGGCGATAGAAATCACGTGTTTAGAATTTTAAGAGCTAATAAAAACCGTTTTGGTTCTACTAACGAAATTGGTATTTACGAAATGCAAGGCTCGGGTTTAAGAGAAGTTTCTAATCCAAGCGAAATTCTAATTTCAGAAAAAGACGAAGAGCTTTCTGGAAACGCTATAGCAGCAACTTTAGAAGGCGCAAGACCTTTAATGATAGAAGTTCAAGCATTAGTTAGCACAGCTGTTTATGGAACACCTCAACGTAGTGCCACAGGTTTTAATGCCAAACGTTTAAATATGTTATTAGCCGTTTTAGAAAAACGTGCTGGTTTCCGTTTAGGTGCAAAAGATGTCTTTCTAAATATTACTGGCGGCATAACAGTAGACGATCCAGCTATAGATTTAGCAGTTGTTGCAGCCATTTTATCTAGTAACGAAGATGAGGCTTTACAAAGCGATTTCTGTTTTGCTGCCGAAGTTGGCTTGTCTGGAGAAATTAGACCTGTACAACGTATAGAACAACGTATTACCGAAGCTGAAAAATTAGGTTTTTCAACCATTTTTGTATCTAAATACAATAAGATTACTATTAAGCCCAAGGTGATTAAAATTCAACTAATTTCTAAAATTGAAGATGTTGTAAATTACTTAGTTTAGATTTTAAGTTTTATTAAACCCATCAGTCGATTTAAATGGTGAATATATTAAAGATGTGATTTGGAACTGGGATACTTTTTTTTAAATACTTAAGTATGGCTGGGTTACATAATAGCTCCGCATTTCATTTAGAAATTGGAGATGAAGTGAATCAAACAGTAGAGTATATGAATTATGACAACTATGTTACAACAGGAATCATCTTATTTAGTAAAAATTGCATAAATTAAACTTAATTATTTTAATTACATTCTTTTTTAGTGTTTCACTCTTTAGTCAAAACACTAAAAAAGATGTTGTTTTTATTTCTTTTAAATCTGATAAGTGTTTTAAGAAGGATAAGATTGGTATAAAAGATATTTATAAAATAAATTTCAATAAGTATGATATCATTGTTTTTAGATCTCCAATTTATGCTGATTTTGACGAAATGGAAAAAGAAAACCCTTTGTTAAACATAGAAGTAAATAAAAGTTTTATTAGAAAAAACAAAGATCAAATTATGTCACTTAGTGAAATAAAAAAACTTGGATACAACAAGGCTTATAGGTTGTTTAGAAACGTTAAACATATTTTATTAATTGAAAAAAATGGAAAAAACAAAGTAACTATAAAAAAAGTGTTATTGAATTTTAGTATGGAAGAATAATTCATTTATCTGCCTTTAACGTATTAATAAAAAAGCTCAAAAGAAAACCCACTTTAAGTTAAAGTGGGTTTTTTATTTTATAAATGTTTAGAGTTGCTATTACATTATAATAGATTCTTTTGTACAGAAGAATAAGAAAAACCTACTCAGGTTTTCCAACTAAAGTAAAATCTAAATGTTTTTTAACTAAATCGGCTTTTTTAACTTTTACAATAACCTCATCTCCTAATTGGTATTTTATTTTCGTTTTTTGTCCAATAATAGAATAGGTGTCTGCATCAAATTGGTAATAATCGCCTTTTATATCTCCGGTTCTTACCATTCCTTCGCATTTGTTAGAAATAATTTCTACATAAATTCCCCATTCTGTAGCTCCAGAAATAACGCCAAGAAATTCTTCTTCTTGATGATCTTGCATAAACTTAACTTGCATATATTTTATGCTATCGCGTTCTGCTTTTGTTGCTAAACCTTCCATATTAGAAGAATGCTTACATTTTTCTTGGTACGCATCTGCATTAGCGCTTTTTTCGCCATCTAAATAACGTTGTAATAAACGATGCGCCATAACATCTGGATAACGTCTAATTGGCGATGTAAAATGACTGTAATGATCGAAAGCTAATCCGTAGTGACCAATATTCTTAGTCGTATATTCAGCCTTACTCATTGTTCTAATTGTCAATGTATCTACTAAATTCTGCTCTTTTCTACCATTTACATCTTTTAAAAGGTTGTTTAGAGAAGCTGTAGTAGATTTTCTGTCTTTAAAGTCTAACTTATAACCAAATCTTGAAACTACGTTTTTAAGCGACTCTAATTTGGCATCATTTGGTTCGTCGTGAACTCTATAAACAAATGTTTTTTCTGGTTTTTGCTTTCCAATAAATTCTGAAACCTTACGGTTTGCCAATAACATAAATTCTTCAATTAATTTATTAGCATCTCTACTGGTTTTAAAGAACACACCAACTGGATTTGCATCTTGATCTAAATCGAATTTTACCTCAACTTTATCAAAAGAAATTGCACCATCATTCATACGTTTACCACGCATAACCTTAGCTAATTCATCTAATTTTAAAGTGGCTTGCGCAACTTCCATAGAAGTTTGATATTCTTCTCCTGTTAAAGAAACTTCTGCAGGAATAGTTGTATCTATTTTGTTTGGGTTATTAATAACGTCTGCTTTATTTAGGTCTACGTTATTCTCTATAATAGCTTGTGCTTCTTCGTATGCAAAACGTGCATCAGAATAGGTTACTGTTCTACCAAACCAAGAATTTAAAATTTCGGTTTTGTTGTTCATTTCAAACACAGCAGAAAAGGTATACTTTTCTTCGTGCGGACGTAAACTACAAGCGCCATTACTTAATACTTCTGGAAGCATTGGAACCACGCGATCTACTAAATAAACAGATGTGGCGCGTTCGTAAGCTTCATCGTCTAAAATTGTGCCTTCTTTAAGGTAATGCGATACATCTGCAATATGAATTCCTATTTCATAATTTCCATTTTCTAAGACTTCAAACGATAAAGCATCGTCAAAATCTTTAGCATCTTTTGGATCTATGGTAAAGGTTAAATCTTTACGCATATCTCTACGCTTATCAATTTCTTCTGGTTTTATTTCTAAATCTATTTGATTGGCAAATTCTTCTACTTCTTTAGGGAATTCTGCTGGTAAACCATATTCTGCTAAAATAGAATGTATTTCTGTGCTATGTAATCCTGGTTTTCCTAGTACTTTTATAACGCTTCCGTTTGGCGATGATGATTTTGCTGGCCATTCTTCTAACTTAACTAATACTTTATCGCCATCTTCGGCTTTAAGTGTTTTATTAATTGGTACAAAAATATCGGTTGGCATTTTATGATCGTCTGGAACCACAAAGGCAAAGTTTTTCTTTTCGTGAATTTGAATCACACCAACAAACTCGCTTTTCTTACGAGTAATAATATTGGTAATTTCACCTTCCATACGTCCGTTCTTTTTACGCTTATATATGTAAAGTTCTACGGTATCGCCATTTAATCCTTTGTTTACGTTGTTTGATGAAATAAAAATATCATCTTCAAACTCGTCGCATATAACATATCCAGAACCTCTACTTGTAAGGTCTAATATTCCAGTGTAGTATTCTGTGTTATTAAGTACTTTAAATTTACCGCGATCTATTTCTTCAATCTCTTCTTTAGCTTTAAGTTGAGCTAATTTTTTTATAATTTGGTTTCGTCCGCTGGCATCTGTAATGTTTAATTTTGATGCTATTTGCTTATAATTGAAAGCTGTGTTTCTGTCTTTTTTTAATATACTAAGTATAGTATCTTCAAGATTTGATATCTTGTTGTGAGAAGGTTTTCTCGTTTTCTTTTTACTCATTTAATTTTTAATGTAATGAATTCCTAAGTTATTGGAATTTTTATGATTTATATCAATTATATAATAAAATAATTGATTTTTTAATAGCAATTAGAAGAAGGTATTTTGCTATTTGTTACTGCAAAGCTACACTTTTTATATTAAATCAATGTTTTCTTAATATTAAGTTTACTAAAAAAGCCATCTCAATTGAGATGGCTTTTAGAATATTATTGAAGTATTAAATAGTACTAAAACAGTTTTGCCCAAGGAATTTTAGCACATACTAATAATAAAGCAATGCTATAGAAAATAGCTATTTTCTTTAATTTCCCTGTTGAGGTTAATTGTTTTTTATGTTTAGAATACCCCATTGTAATAAATACAACTGCTAAAACCATAGCCAATGGATGCTCTACAACGTTTGAACGCATTACTGAGTTCTTCATAATTTCTCCCATAGACATTTCAGAGAAATAATCTGCAGCAAACCATAATACCATTCCTATTAGTAATTGAATGTGAGATACAATTAATGTAAATAATGAAACTCTAAAATCTCTTGGATGGTATTCTTTTTTGCCTATAGTTTTAAAAACAGCATTAAATGTTGCTAAAACTAGAATTAATAAGACTAAATAAGCCCAATATTGGTGTACTACTTTTACTGTTTCCATAATTGTTGTTTTGGTTTGTGGTTATCTAAATTGTTTAAAATGCTTAATTAATTGCTGTGTAGACGTATCATGATGTCCTAAATTTTCACTATCAAAATCTTTTAAAATTGTACTGGCTAATTGTTTTCCTAATTCCACTCCAAATTGGTCATAACTAAAAATATTCCAAATTACACCTTGAACAAATATTTTGTGTTCGTACATAGCAATTAACTTACCTAGACTTTCTGGTGTTAATTTATTAATAAAAATAGAGTTTGTTGGTTTATTCCCTTCAAAAACTTTAAAAGGTGTTAGTTTGTCTTTTATTTCTTGAGGTGTTTTTAAATCATCTAATTCTGTTAAAACCATTTGCTTTGTTTTACCATTATACAAAGCTTCTGTTTGTGCAATAAAATTAGAAATTAATTTATCTTGATGTTTTTGGTTTCCGTGTAAAGACGTTGCAAATCCGATAAAATCTACAGGAATTAATTTAGTTCCTTGATGTATAAGTTGAAAAAAGGCGTGTTGTGAATTTGTTCCTGGTTCACCTAAAATTAAAGTTCCTGTTTGGTAGTTTACTTTATTTCCGTTTCTGTCTATACTTTTTCCATTACTCTCCATAACACCTTGCTGTAAGTAAGTTGCAAATTGTTTTAGGTACTGTGAATAAGGAATTACAGCTTCACTTTCGGCGTTAAAAAAATTATTATACCAAACACTTAGTAAAGCTAAAATTACAGGAATATTTTGATCTAAGTCTGTATTTTTAAAATGGTTATCCATTTTGTTTGCACCTTGTAAAAGTAAATCAAAATTAGTATAACCAACAGCTAAACTAATAGTTAACCCAACAGAACTCCACAAAGAGAAACGTCCTCCAACCCAATTCCACATTGGAAATATATTATTAATGTTTATTCCAAATTCTTGAGCTTTTTCTTTGTTAGCAGAAACTCCTATAAAGTGTTTAGCAATTTTTTTTTGAGAAGCATTAATTAGAAACCAATCTCTTAACGTATTTGCATTAGTTAAGGTTTCTTGAGAAGTAAAAGTTTTAGATACAACAACAAAAAGTGTTGTTTCTGGGTTTAGCTTTTTTATCACTTCATTTACGTGATCGCCATCTACGTTGCTTACAAAGTGTGTTTTTAAATGATTTTTATAATATTGAAGAGATTCTACAACCATTGCCGGTCCTAAATCAGATCCACCAATACCAATATTTACAATATCTGTAAAAGGTTTATTGGTGTAACCTTTGCGCTCGCCAGAAACTATTTGATTCGTAAAAGCTTCAATTTTAATCTTTACTTCGTGAATTTTAGGAATTATATTTTTCCCATCTACAAAAACTTTATCCGTTTTTGGCGATCTTAATGCGGTATGTAATACTTCTCTTTCTTCAGTTTCATTTATAATATCACCTTGAAACTGGGCTTTTATAGCATCTTTTAGGTTGACTTCTTGTGCTAACTTTTGAAGCAAGTCTAAGGTTTCTTTTGTAACTCTATTTTTAGAATAATCTACTAAAAAATCTTGCCATTTAATAGTTAAATTTTCTGCTCTTAAAGGTTCTTTTTCAAATAAAGACGTCATTTTAACGTCTTTTATATTAGCATAATGTTTCTGTAAATCTTTCCAAGATTTAGTTTCTGTTGGATTTATTTTTGAAAGACCCATTTTAATTAATCGTTGTAACTTGATTATTTTCTCCTAAGTCAATACCTTTATTTTCGCCTTCAAAATGTACAGCATCTAACTGTGTTTTTATTGGTTTAATAAAATCTAAATATTCTGCTTTTAATTTTTCCGATATAGGTTCTGCTTCCGGTAATTTTTGTTTAAAAGGATCTACTTGTACATCATTTTTCCAAAAACGATAACAGACATGAGGTCCAGATGTGTTTCCTGTCATTCCAACCCAACCAATAATATCTCCTTGTTTTACAAACTCACCAACTTTTACTTTACGTTTTTTCATATGTAAATATTGCGTAGAGTAAGTACTGTTATGCTTTATTTTAACATAATTTCCATTACCACGCGTGTAGCTTGATTTAGAAACTGTTCCGTTAGCTGTAGCAACAATTGGTGTTCCAATAGCTGCAGTAAAATCGGTTCCTTTGTGAGGCCTAATTTTATTACCATAAATCGCAATTCTTCGTCTTAGATTATATCTAGAAGAAATACGCTTAAACGCAACAGGTGCTTTTAAAAATGCACGACGAAGGTTTTTGGCATCTTCATTAAAATAATCTTTTAAGCCCAAAACTGAATCTGTTTTAAACTCGAAAGCGTAAAAAGGTTCGTTATTATGTTCAAAATAAGCTGCTTTTATGTTATGAATTCCGGCATAAATACTATCGTCTATATATTTTTCTGTATATATAACTTTGAATTTATCCTTTTTTTGAAGCCTTGTAAAATCTATAGTCCATGCATAAATATCAGACATTTTATAAGCTAAGTTAAAGCTGATACCTTTATCCTCTAATGCTTCAGAAATTGTAGATGAAATACTTGCAGAAATCTCGCGCTCAACATACTTAATAGGTTTTGTGCTTTTATATGCGTAAACAGAGTCCTTAAAATTAATTACGATGTAATCTTCTTTATTAGGTTGGTAAATAAAACTTGTTGGTTTTTGTAAAGAATCTTTACTACATAATAATGTAAATGGTTTACCAACCTGTAAACGTCTAATATCGTAAGTATCTTTAATTTTTTCTACAATATTATATATTTCTGTATAGGACACGTGGTTTTTATCCAATATAGCACCAAATGTATCACCATTTTTTATGGTGTCTTTTTTAACAATAAAATCGTCTAGTTTAAAGCCAAATTCAAATAAAGAAGCTGCTTTTACACTAGCAATTTCTTTTGGTTTTGTAATGTCTTTATTTGTATCATCTTTACAACTAAACAGGATAAATGTTAACACAAAAAGTGTTATACATTTTTTCCCCAATCTTCTCTTTCTTGTTCGCTCCATAATTCTGGGAAAAATATTCTTCTTTGGTATTTTGGGTGCATATATTTTGTCCAATCACTTCCGCCTGTAGCTTCAGTAATTTCTCCGCCATTTGTTAAGTAGTGTCTAGCAGCATTGTAATGTGCCATTACCCAAGTAACGTTAACCGTGTAATCGTAATGCCTCATGGCGTCAATTAAACTTTTATCTTCTTTAATTTTAGATGGTAAAGCTTTAAAAATAGACCACAAGTTTTTTGTGCAGTAAGTTTTTCCAAATCTTAATAGCTCGTTTTTATATCGATCTTCAAAAGAGGTTAGCATGTAGTTTTTCTTACCTGTTTTAAAATCTTTTCCAGCTGCTTGCCAATATAAATCATCAAAGGCATCTTCTAGTGTAATATCTTTAGACCTTTTATCTCTAAAACGATTATCTACAAGGTTTATTATTTCTGTTGAAGCAAATTCTATTTTACGGTATTGTTCACTTTGATAACCACTTGCAGGAGTTAATGTATCTCTAAACTTCATATACTGCTTAAGATCCATACCATCTTGCATAACAGAAAAAGAAGACGCTAACATATCGAAATAACGACTTATACGAGATAAACGTTCTTTAAAAAATGAAGCGCTAATGTTTTTTTCTGAAGCTAATTGCTCTAATTCCCAAAGCATCATTTTAAACAATAATTCGTTAACTTGATGGTACATTAAAAAAACCATTTCGTCTGGCAATCCTGTTCTTTGAGTTTGTAAACTTAGTAATGCATCAGTATTAATATAATCCCAATAAGTAATTGGTTTGCTGTGTAATAAACCATCCAGGTGCGTATCTAAATCTTGATCTATTGCTTTATATTTATTATCTAATTGAGATAATATGTCTTGATGATTGTTCATAAATTAATCTACAATAATTTTAAAAGGATGTTTCAAACCTTTAAAAGCCTCTAGGTCAGCTCTTAAAGAACCTACAGCTAAATCAGCCTTGATACACAAAGGTATCTTATTTTTATCATTTGAAACCCATAAAGTTAAGCTTTCTTCTTCTTTAAAAACACGACCAGCCATTACATAAGGTCTAAATTTTAAGGACTCCACTTTTCCAAAAGGAGTTTCAACAGTTTCTATCCCTAAATATTTAAGTTTAAAACCATAACTTTCTTCATCAAAAAACATATCTAACTCTACTTCATCGTTTACTTTTAAGTTTTTAATGTCTAACTTATTACGTAAGTAATAAAATGTAGAAACCATATCTTGAATATTTGGTTTTGTAGTTAACGTTTTATACTTTTTAGTTTCATTGTTTTTAATAACTACCTTTTGATTTTCTTGATCAAAATCTAATTCTAAGTCCTTAGTATGTCCACCTTCATCTATTTTTCTAATAAACTTATATGGGAGATTTGTGGTTTTGTCAAAATAACTTTCATATCTATCCTTAACCTTAAAAAACCATTTAATTGCACCAGTTGTCCAACCTTTTCCAACAACATGAAATACTGGTTTTCCATCTAAAGTAGTTTCATTTAAGTTTAATGTTGCATTTCCTGCTTTAAAGAAACCACTATAACTCATTTTAAATTTAAACCATTCTCCGGATTTATATGAATCTGTCTTTTCTTGTGAAAACCCTACTGATACAAAACTAATTGCAAGACATAGTATTAATATATATTTTTTCATAATTATTAGGTTTTAGATCAAACAACTTATTAATGTGGTTTGTTGCTCTAATGGTTTAATTTGCAATTACTATTCCAAAAATATAAAACAAAAAAGCACCATTAGTAAATAATGATGCTTTTTTAACAATTTCTTTAAAAACTTATAGTGTTCCTCTTTTTTCTTGTTCTCTCTCAATAGATTCGAAAAGCGCTTTAAAGTTCCCTGCTCCAAATCCTTGTGCTCCCATTCTTTGTATTATTTCAAAGAAAAGTGTTGGTCTATCTTCTACTGGTTTTGTGAAAATTTGAAGTAAATAACCTTCCTCGTCTGCATCTATCATAATAGATAACTTTTGAAGCTCGTTAATATCTTCTTTCATCATATCCATATGTTCGCCTAAGCGATTTGGAATATTGTCATAATAAGCTTGTGGTGGTGGCGGAAGGAATTCTATTCCTCTTGCTTTTAACTGAGAAACTGTTTTAATAATATCATCCGTAGCTACTGCAATATGCTGTACGCCAGAACCTTCATAGAAATCTAAATATTCTTCAATTTGAGAACGTTTTGCTGCTTTTGCAGGCTCGTTAATTGGAAACTTAATTCGTCCGTTACCATTACTCATTACTTTACTCATTAAAGCTGAATATTCTGTATGAATTTGCTTATCGTCAAAAGATAAGAAATTAACAAACCCCATAACATCTTCGTACCATTTAACCCAAACGTCCATTTGGTTCCATCCTACATTTCCAACCATATGGTCTATGTATTTTAAACCAACAGGTTCAGGATTATAGTCAGATTTCCATTCTACAAATCCTGGCATAAACGTACCGCTATAGTTCTTACGTTCTACAAACATATGAACAGTTTCTCCGTAAGTATATATTCCCGCTCTAATCACTTCTCCAAATTCGTCTTTTTCAACAACAGGTTCCATGTAAGATTTTGCGCCTCTTTTTACAGTTTCTTCGTAAGATTTACGTGCATCTTCTACCCATAAAGCTACAACTTTTACACCATCACCATGTTTTACAATGTGATCGTTAATGGGTGATTTACTGTTTAATGGCGTAGTTAATACTAAACGGATTTTATCTTGTTTTAAGACATAACTTACAGAATCTTTAGATCCTGTTTCTAAACCTTTGTAAGCATAAGATTGAAATCCAAATGCTGTTTTATAAAAATGTGCCGCTTGTTTTGCATTTCCTACATAGAACTCTACATAATCTGTTCCTAATAATGGTAGAAAGTCTTGTGCGCCTTCAAATATTTTCTCTAAACCGTAGTTTACTGATTTTACTTCTTTTTTACTCATAACTATATTTCCATCTTAATCTTCCCTAAGGGAAGAAACTCAACTTAGGTCATTGAGCGTTTTATTTAATTTTATTTACTCCTTGAAAAGTAATTGTTACATTTTCAAATTAGATAATTGTTAATTTTTTTTAATGTTCTAACCAAGATTTAAAATAATCCTCATCGGCTATTTTCATTGCATCTTCTGTTACCATTAATGGTTTAAATGTATCTACCATTACAGCCAACTCTTCGGTTTTTGTTTTACCAATACTACGTTCTGCTGCTCCTGGATGTGGTCCGTGAGCAATTCCTGCTGGATGTAATGATATATGGCCTGCTTCTACATCGTTTCTTGACATAAAATCGCCATCTACATAATACAACACCTCATCTGCATCTATATTACTATGGTTATATGGTGCAGGAATTGATTTTGGGTGATAATCGTATAATCGTGGTACAAAAGAGCAAATTACAAATGCTGAGGTTTCGAAAGTTTGATGAATTGGTGGTGGTAAATGAATTCGTCCTGTAATAGGCTCGAAATCGTGAATTGATAAGGCATATGGGTAATTAAATCCATCATAACCTACCACATCAAATGGATGTGAGTCATAAACCATATCAAAAATTTCATCTTTCTTTTTTACTTTAATGATAAAATCTCCTTTCTCATTATATGTTTCTAATTCGTAAGGACGTCTAATATCTCGTTCACAAAAAGGTGAATGTTCTAATAATTGTCCAAACCAATTACGGTATTGTTTTGGTGTATAAATTGGCGCATGAGATTCTACAATAAATAATCTATTATCTTCTGTATCAAAATCTATTTTATAAATAATTCCTCTTGGGATAATTAAATAATCACCATATTTAAAATCTAAATTACCGTAAATAGTTCTTAGTTTACCAGTCCCTTTATGGATAAAAATCATTTCGTCCGAGTCTGTGTTTTTATAAAAATACTCGGTTGTAGATTTTTTTGGTGCTGCTAAAGCAATATGGCAGTCTGAGTTTGTTAATACAATTTTTCTACTTTCTAAATAATCATCTTCAGGTTTTACTTGAAAACCTCTAAAACGATAAGATTGTATATTGTTTTCTTTTGCAATTTTTGGCGCAATAGAATATTGCTTTCTTATTTCTTTTACCTGTGTTGGTCTTTGTTCGTGGTATGAGTTTGTTGACATACCATCAAAACCTACAGTTCCAAATAATTGTTCGTAATATAAGCTTCCGTCTTCTTTACGGAATTGTGTGTGTCTTTTAGGTGGGATTTTACCCAGTTTATGATAAAAAGGCATATGTTTTTGTTTGAATGATTAATACTTGGGTGATTGATTCATTATAACGAATAAACACAAGACATCATTCTGGATTTCTTTTGATAAGAAATTTTAGATGACTTAAAAGATTTTCCCAAAAATGTTTCATAGTCTTACAAATATCGTGAATTTTTTGCAATTTCTAAAACCTTTTTTTATAAGAGTATTCGAAGGGTTTGTTAGATCTATTTTTTAAATTTTTAAATTTAAAAAAAGCCTATTAACAGTAATTTTTTTGCTGTTTTTAAAGCAAACAAATACCTAAATATAAGTTTGTTTGTTAAAACCAATAGCCTAAGTTAAAAAACCAATAGTGTGAACGTTGGTCTGGAGAATACGTATATTTAACTTCTATTGGACCTAAAATAGAATCATAACCGTAACCAAATGCGTAACCGGTATAGCTAGGAATACTTAACCAATTTGAGCTTTTAAACAAATCATCTTCCACATTGGCATAATTAGCAGATACAACAACATGGTTTTTTTCAAAAATTTCATAATCCAAGTCTATATTTCCCATAATATAGCTATCTGCTCCTAAACTTAAATAATCATAACCGTAAAAAGATTTAAAATTATTTATAAAATTATTTCCGTAACCACCTAAAACAAAACTTAATGATTGATTATTTTCTGCATTTATGGTAAAGCCTGCTGAACTGCTTAATTTAAAAGATAATTTATTTATTGGTGTAACAGCATAACTTAATGATGCGCTATATATAGAAAATGGGGAGAAATTATTATTATAATCTGATGAAAATGCGTAATAATTAGCTTTTGCGTTAAATAAAACACCTTTGTTTGGAAAAAAACTATTATCTAAAGTGTCAAAATTTATTTGACCAAAAGCTCCAAAAATATTACTTTTTTCAAAAGTTGTTTTGGTTTGAAAAATATTAGATATAATGGTTTCTGTGTTTACTTCTAGCTTTTTATGCTCAATACCTAATCTAAGTGGGAAATCTTTTCTAAATTGAGTTTGTACAAAAAATTGGTTACTCAAATCGCTATATTTTATATTAAGTTTATTAACATTAGTTGTTACCAGCTGTGTATCGTTTAATAAATTTTGCGCCTCAATACTGTATTTAAACTCATTATACCTAGAGTTTAAACCAACACTCCAATAAACACCTTTGTCTATAAAGTAATTAAAATTATAACGGATGTTATCTCCAAAAATTAAGTCTAAAGAGGCTATATCGTTTTTAAAAATAAGTTGTTTTTTTGTTAAATTTAATAGTAGTGCTGTGTCATATAAACCATCATAATGTATGGCTAGACGTAATAATGTTTTTTGTTTAGATTCTACGGTGTTTACATATAAGTCATAACCTTCATCATTATTTTTAAATTCATAAAAAAAACTATCAAAGTTGTTTGTTGCAATTAAATTATTTGTGCCTTTATTAAATTTTTTAAAACTTATTTTAGAGTTTTGCTCCAACTTTAATTTACTTCTTATATAAGATGTTGTGTAATTTTCTTTACCTGAAATAACAATGTTTTTAATATTTAAATTATTTGGTAACTTTTGTATTCTAAAATTATTTACAGTTTTTAGACTTCTTAGTTTTAATAATACTTCCTTTTGAAGTAGTGCAGCTTTTTCTCCTTCTGCAATAATTTTTACACCATCACTAAACGATACTAAATTGTATTTTGTAATATCTGGCTTAATATAAATATCGGTCTTTTTAGACTTAATTTTCATATCATTAATAGTTCTAAAATTATTGATTTGAAAAAGAATTTCAGGAGCAGAAGATAGGTCGGTTCTATTTGCCAAACCATCTTGTACGTCTACACCAATAATTACATCCATTCCTTTAGCTTTAAGCTCATCTATTGGATAATTATTTACCACGCCTCCATCTATAAGTAATTGATTATTTATTAATACTGGTTGAAACAATGATGGTAGTGCGCTACTGGCTTGGACTACTTGTGGTAAATTACCCGAATCTAGCAAAACTTGTGTGCCGTTCTCTACATTGGTAGCAATACAGAAAAAAGGAATTGGTAACTTAGAAAAATTTGTTTCGTTGCAATTAGGAAGCATTAATCTTGTTAGTAAATCGAAAGTGTTTTGTCCTCGAGATAGTGCTGAAGGCAGTTTAATTTTAAAGTTATCAAAAGGTAGGGTTACCACATATTTTTCAGAATTTTCTCGTTCGTAAGTGGTTTTAGCTTCTCTAGGAATATTATCTTTAATTAAATCGTCAAAATTCACCTTTTTAAAAATAGAATCTAATTGCTTTCCAGAATATCCAGATGCATATAAGGAACCAATAACTGCACCCATACTAGTACCTGCAATATAATCTATTTTAACACCTAGGCTATCTATAACTTTTAAGACACCAATATGTGCAAATCCTTTAGCTCCGCCACCACTTAAAACTAAACCTATTTTTTGCTTTTTAGGTGTAAGTTCTTGTGCTTTACTTAGTGTAAAACTTAACGTTAGTATTACTATTAGTATAATTTGCCTCATTTACTCTTTATGAAAATACTGATATATTTTTTGTGCTCTAGCTAATCCTACAACAGCTTCTAGTTCGTCTAATTTAGCATTTGAAATGCGTTTATTAGATTTAAAAACTTTCATTAAATCTACAATAGTTTTTTCGCCTATACCAGAAATAGATTCCATTTCTGATATTAACGCGCCTTTACTTCTTCTATTGCGATGGTGCTCAATTCCAAACCTATGCGCTTCGTTTCTTAATTGCTGAATTATTTTAAGTGTTTCGCTTTTTTTGTCTAAATATAGTGGAATTGGATCGTCTGGATAAAATAATTCTTCCAAACGCTTCGCAATTCCGATAATCGCAATTTTTCCTCGTAATCCTAGTAGATCTAAACTTTTTAAAGCGGATGATAATTGTCCTTTACCACCATCAATAATTATTAATTGAGGCAAAGGTTGTTCTTCTTCTAATAAGCGTTTGTAGCGCCTAAAAACCACTTCTTCCATACTAGCAAAGTCGTCTGGTCCAATTACGGTTTTTATATTAAAATTTCTATACTCTTTTTTGCTTGGTTTACCATCTTTAAAAACCACACAAGCCGCCACGGGATTGGTTCCTTGTATATTAGAATTATCAAAACATTCTATATGTCTTGGCTCATGGTTTAAACGCAAATCTGTTTGCATTTGGGCCATAATTCTATTGGTATGTCTGTCTGGATCTGTTATTTTAACTTGCTTAAAACGTTCTAATCTATAATATTTTGCATTACGAATAGATAAATCTAAAATGCGTTTTTTGTCGCCTAATTGTGGTAAACTTACCTTTATGTTTTCTCCGACTTCTACTTTAAAAGGGACGTAAATTTCTTGAGAGTTGCTATTAAAACGTTCTCGTAATTCTATTATGGCTAATTCTAATAATTGTAGATCGGTTTCTTCTAGTTTTTTCTTAATTTCTAAGGTGTGAGAACGAATAATTGAACCATAAGAAATCTGTAAGAAATTAACATAACCAAAACTATCGTCGCTAACAATACTAAAGACATCTACGTTACTAATTTTAGGGTTTATTATAGTCGATTTAGATTGGTAGTTTTCTAAAATATAAATCTTTTCCTTTATACGTTGCGCAGCTTCAAACTCCATTTGTTCTGCTAAATATTTCATCTGATTTTTGAAATTTCCTAAAGAATCTTTGAAATTTCCTTTTAAAATTTCCCGTATAGCATTAATGTTTTCTTGATAACTTTGTTCGGTTTCTAAAGCTTCGCAAGCGCCTTTACAATTACCTAAATGGTATTCTAAACACACTTTATATTTACCAGAATTTACCTTATCTATAGCTAAATCGTATTTACAAGTTCTTAATTGGTATAGGCCTTTTATTAAACCTAAAAGTGTACTTACTGTTTTTGTACTGGTATAAGGTCCAAAATATTCACTTCCGTCTTTAATTAACCTTCTAGTGGAAAATACACGTGGAAAGCGCTCCTTTTTTATACAAATCCAAGGATAGGTTTTATCGTCCTTAAGTAATACATTATAGCGTGGTTGAAGCTTTTTTATAAGGTTGTTTTCTAATAAAAGAGCATCGGTTTCGGTTTCTACAACAATATGCTTTAAATAAATAATTTTAGAAACTAAAACACGTGTTTTACCACTATCATGTGTTTTCGTAAAATAAGAACTAACGCGCTTTTTAAGGTTTTTAGCTTTACCAACATATATAATAACATCGTTTTTATCAAAATACTGATAAACTCCAGGTGAGTTGGGTAAAGTTTTAAGTTGAAGTTCTAATTCTGGAGTCATTTTAATGTTTCTACTTCATTTAGTTGGTTTCCCAAAGGTAAATATTTAATTTTAGCTTAAGTTTAAAATTTACATCTCAAATCGTTAAAATTAATATAAATTTGCACTACTTTAAGTTGAGGAGTAGTTAACTTCAAATTTGAAATTTCTATGAGTAAAAAAACAGTTGGAAGAGAAGATTGTGTCGATTTTCCTGAATTAGACTTACAAGAGGTTACCTGTAAAATAGATACAGGTGCTTATACTAGCTCTATACATTGTTCTAAAATTGTTGAAGAAGGCGAATTACTGCGCTGTAAATTTTACAGTAAAGGTCATCCAAATTTTAACGGAAAAGAAGTGGTTTTTAAAACCTTTACCTTTACCGATGTAAAAAGTAGTAACGGACATATAGAAAACCGTTATAAAATTAAAACAAGTATTATTTTCTTCGGAAAAAAATATAAAATAAATTTAACCCTAAGTACAAGAGACGATATGAAGTTTCCTGTGCTAATTGGCCGCCAATTTCTTAAGAAAAAATTCTTAGTAGATGTAGACCTTGAAAACGAATCATTTAAACAAAAAAAGTAATGAACATTGTAATTTTATCACGTAATGCGAACTTGTACTCAACCAACCGTATTATAGAAGAAGCGGAAAAAGCTGGGCACAAAGTAGAAGTTATTGATCCTTTACAATGTGATATTATAATTGAAAAAGAAAAACCAACTATTTTTTATAAGGATAGACATTTAGACTACGTAGATGCTGTAATACCTCGTGTTGGTGCTTCAATAACGTTTTACGGCTGCGCAGTTGTTAGGCAATTTGAAATGATGAATGTTTTTACAACTGTTACTAGTGATGCTATTTTAAATTCTAGAGACAAACTTAAAAGTTTACAGCGTTTAAGTAAAAAAGGTGTTGGAATGCCAAAAACGGTATTTACTAATTATTCTAGAGATGCTCGCGAAGTTATTGAACATGTTGGTGGTGCACCAGTTATTATCAAGTTACTAGAAGGGACTCAAGGTTTAGGCGTGGTGTTAGCAGAAACTAAAAGTGCAGCGGAATCTGTTTTAGAGGCTTTTAATGGGTTACAAGCTAGAGTAATTGTACAAGAATTTATTAAAGAAGCTAAAGGTGCAGATTTACGTGCTTTAGTGGTAGATGGGGAAGTCGTTGGAGCTATGAAACGCCAAGGTAAAGAAGGTGAGTTTAGATCTAACTTACATAGAGGTGGATCTGCTAATATTATAAAATTAGATGCTGCCGAATTAAAATTGGCTAAAGATGCCGCTGCTGCTTTAAAACTTCCTGTATGTGGTGTAGATATGCTACAGTCTGAACGCGGTCCACTATTACTAGAGGTTAACTCTTCTCCAGGATTAGAAGGTATAGAAAAGGCAACAGGTAAAAATATTGCTAAAGATCTTATTAACTTTATAGAGCGAAACACTAAGTCTTAAATTATGGTTTATCCAGATGGTGTTTTAAATATTCTTGGGAAGGCTATTAAAAAAGGAGAGTCTGCTGAAGCTAAATTTAGTGTCGCAAAATTACATACAAATACTACGGTAGATGTTCCAGTAATTATCCATAGATCAAAAAAATCTGGCCCTACAGTATTATTTACTGCTGGAATTCATGGCGATGAAGTTAATGGGATAGAAATTGTTCGTCAATTAATTTCTAAAGGCATAAATAAACCTAAAATAGGTACTATTATTTGTATGCCTGTTATTAATATTTTTGGGTTTATAAACTTACAACGTGAGTTTCCAGATGGTCGCGATTTAAACAGAATGTTTCCTGGTAGTAAAACTGGATCTTTAGGCGGAAGAGTAGCCTATCATTTAATGAAAGAGGTTATTCCAAAAGTAGATTATATCGTAGATTTTCACACTGGTGGCGCAAACCGATTTAATGCAGCACAAATAAGAATTGCGCCTGGTAATTCACAGCATGATGCTTTTGCATCAATATTTGGAGCACCTTTTGTTTTGTATTCTAAAAATATAAAAAAGACTTTTAGAAACGCTTGTAATAATTTAGATATTCCTGTAATCCTTTATGAAGGTGGGAAATCATTATATCTAGATAAAGATATTACTAAAATTGGAGTAGAAGGTTCTACGCGTTTTTTAAGTCATTTAGGAATGCTAGCAGACACACATGAAGTTCCTTTAGCACAAAAACCTGTTTTTGTAGAAGAAAGCAAGTGGCTTAGAGCTAAATACTCTGGAATGTTTAAATCTATTTTTAATGTAAATGCTTACGTAGAAAAAGGTCAGATTTTAGGGTTTATTACAGATCCTTTTGGTAAACTTAATCACGCTATAAAGTCTAATCACGCTGGTTATTTGATTAATGTAAACGAAACACCAATTGTTTATCAAGGTGATGCATTGTTTCACGTATCATCAAAATTAAAAAAAATTTATGACTAAAGCTGAATTACGTAAATCTTACAAATCTAAGCGTACAGTTTTAACTCAAAACCACATAGAATCCTACAGTATAGCAATAGCTAATAAACTTCTTGGATTAACTATATGGGATAAAAACTATTACCACGTTTTTTTACCTATAGTAAATCAAAAGGAAATTAATACCGAATATATTTTACATATTCTACAAGGAAAAGACAAACATTGTATTATTTCTAAAAGTGATTTTGAGTCGTTTAAAATGACGAGTTTTCTGCTTCAAGATAATACTAAAATTGCCATCAATAATTACGGAATCCCAGAACCAATTGATGGTATAGAAATAGATAATTCTAAAATTGAAGTGGTTTTTATTCCACTTTTAGCATTCGATACTAAAGGAAATAGAATTGGCTACGGGAAAGGTTTTTACGATCGGTTTTTAACTGAATGCAATCCTAATTGTATTAAAATTGGGTTATCTTTTTTTAAACCAGAACCTGAAATTAAAGACGTTTCTAAAACCGATATTAAGCTTGATTATTGTGTTACGCCAGATGAAGTGTTTGAATTCTGTTAAGCCTTAACTATCGCGAAAACTAATTATTTAATCACTAGGAAAAGCCTTTTTATTCCAGAAAATTAAAATACAAAACCCAATACTAATAGCCACATCTGCAATATTAAAAACGGGTTCGAAAAACGTAAAATAGTCTCCGCCAATACTTGGAATCCATTCTGGTAAATAACCTTTCCATAATGGAAAATAAAGCATATCTACAACATTACCGTGTAAAAGTGTATTGTATCCACCTTCTGTTGGTAAAAACGATGCTACTTGTGTTGTACTGTCGTTAAATAAAACACCATAAAATACAGAATCTATAATATTGCCTAAAGCACCTGCAAAAACAAAAACAAGTGCTATTAATAATATTCTAGGTCCTTGTTTTTTTAAAGTTTGTTGTAACCAATAACCAATTCCTACAATAGCAAAGAGCCTAAAAACAGTTAAACATGTTTTTGCTGTTCTATCGTCTATAAACGTAAAAATGTCGCTTAATTTAGTTCCCCAAGCCATTCCTTTGTTTTCTACAAAATAAATTTTAAACCAATTAAAAACCTGAACATCTTCACCTAAAACAAAATGTGTTTTCACATAAAACTTAGAAATCTGATCTAGTAACAGAATGATAATAATAAAAAATGTCGCTTTTTTTAAAGACATAAGTTCATTGTTTAAAATAAGAACAGGTTATCTAAAGTTTTTAAAATCATTAAAATTCCTTCTAAGATTTAAAATTAATACTTTTAGATAACCTGTTTATTCGTTTTAGCAAGTATTAAATGCTTACTGCATATTTTTTGCTTCAATACTTAATGTAGCGTGAGGCACTATTTTTAAACGGTCTTTATTTATTAGTTTTCCAGTTACACGACAAATACCATAGGTTTTGTTTTGTATTCTAACTAAAGCATTGTTTAAATCGCGTATAAATTTTTCTTGTCTAATTGCTAATTGACTATTAGACTCTTTACTGTTTACAGCACTACCATCATCAAACGACTTAAACGTTGGAGATGTGTCTTCTGTACCATTATTGTGGTCGTTCATATAAGCACTTTTAATTAATTCTAAATCGTGCTTAGCGTGATCTATTTTTTCAATAATTATCGCTTTGAATTCTGCTAAATTTGCGTCTGAATATCTTACTGTTGTTTCTTGTGACATATTTTTAAATTTTACTGATACCTAAGATGGTTTCTACATCGTCAAACACAACTTCTGTACCGTTATTAACATTATCTACTAAATCAATATTATCGGTTAGTGTTTCGGCTTTAATGTATTCTAAATTAGCATTTACAGCTTTAATTATTTGCTGTACTTTTTTAATTTCTACATTAATTCTATCTGTTACCTCAAAACCAGAATCTTTACGTAAATTTTGAATACGGTTTACTAATTCTCTAGCAATTCCTTCTTCACGTAATTCATCGTTTATAGTAACATCTAGTGCCACGGTAATTGCACCTTCATTTGCAACCAACCAACCTTCAATATCTTGAGATGTAATCTCTACATCCGTACGTTCTAAAGTAATAATTTTTCCATTACAGTCGACATCTAACTTCCCTTTTTGTTCAATAGTTTTAATATCGTCTGCAGTTAAGCTGTTTATCTTGTTAGCTATCAGCTTCATATCTTTTCCAAAACGTGGTCCTAAAGTTTTGAAATTTGGCTTGATTTGCTTCACTAAGATATCTGAAGCATCTGTTAATATCTCAATTTCTTTAATATTAACTTCGTGTTTGATTAAATCTGATACCGCTAAAATCTCTTCTTTTTGCTGTTCTGAATCAACAGGAATCATTATTTTTTGTAATGGTTGACGTACTTTTATTTTTTCTTTTGCTCTTAATGATAAGACTAAAGATGAAATAGTTTGTGCATTTTCCATTTTACGTTCTAAACTCTTATCTACAAAAGCAGGATCAAACACAGGAAAATCTGCTAAATGAACACTTTCAAACGTTTCCTTATTAGTCACTTTATTTAAATCTAAGTACAATCTATCCATAAAGAAAGGTGCAATTGGTGCGCCTAACTTTGCAATAGTTTCCATACAGGTATAAAGTGTTTGGTATGCCGAAATTTTATCGGTTTGATAATCACCTTTCCAGAAACGTCTTCTACTTAAACGAACAAACCAGTTACTAACAAAATCTTGTGTAAAGTTAGAAATTGCTCTTGCTGCTTTTGTAGGCTCATATTCTGCGTAAAAAGCATCTACTTTTTCTATTAATGTATGTAATTCACTTAAAATCCAACGGTCTAATTCTGGTCTTTCGTTTAAAGGAATATCTGCTTCCGAATAAGAGAATCCATCAATATTTGTATAGAGTTGAAAGAAAGAATATGTGTTGTAAAGTGTTCCAAAAAACTTACGTTTTACTTCTTCTATACCATCTAAATCGAACTTTAAATTGTCCCAAGGATTGGCGTTAGAAATCATATACCAACGTGTTGCATCTGCACCATACGTTTCTAGCGTCGTAAATGGATCTGCTGCGTTGCCTAAACGTTTAGACATTTTCTGTCCGTTTTTATCTAACACTAATCCGTTAGATACTACATTTTTGTATGCTACAGAATCGAAAACCATTGTAGAAATAGCGTGAAGTGTATAAAACCAACCTCTGGTTTGATCTACACCTTCAGCAATAAAATCTGCTGGGAACGATTTATTATCGTCAATTAATTCCTTGTTTTCAAATGGATAATGCCATTGTGCATAAGGCATAGAACCAGAATCGAACCAAACATCTATTAAATCGCTTTCACGTTTCATAGGTTGACCAGATGCTGAAACTAAGGTAATTTCATCAACTATATTTTTATGTAAATCTAATTTTGCGTAGTTTTCTTCCGAATTATCGCCTACTACGAAATCTTCAAATATATCTTTTGCTAAAACGCCAGCAGAAACTGCTTTTGCCATTTCCGCTTTTAATTCTTCAACAGAACCAATACAAACTTCTTCTTTTCCGTCTTCTGTTCTCCAAATTGGTAAAGGAATTCCCCAATAACGCGAACGCGATAAATTCCAATGATTTTCATTTGCAAACCAGTTTCCAAAACGCCCAGTTCATGTAGATTCTGGTTTCGAGTTAATGGTTTTATTTAAACTGTGCATTCTATCTTTTACATCGGTTACTTTAATAAACCAAGAATCTAACGGGTAGTATAAAATTGGTTTATCGGTACGCCAACAATTAGGATAACTGTGCTTGTATTTTTCTACCTTAAAGGCTTTGTTTTCTGTTTTTAATTTAATCGCTAGCTCAACATCCATAGATCTCTCTGGTGCTTCGCCATCTGCATAATATTCGTTCTTTACGTATTTACCAGCGAATTCTCCCAATTCTGGTCTAAATTTTCCTTGTAAATTTACCAACGGAACTAAGTTGTCATTTTCATCTTTTACCAACATTGGTGGAATTGGAGGTACTGCTTGCTTACAAACAACGGCATCATCTGCTCCAAAAGTTGGCGCCGTGTGCACAATTCCTGTTCCGTCTTCTGTAGTTACAAAATCTCCAGTAATTACTCTAAAAGCATCTTCTGGATTGTCGTTTGGAAGACAGTAGTCTAAAATTTGTTCGTATCTTATGTCTACTAAATCTTTACCAATAAATTCTTTTACTACGTAAAAAGGAATTTTTTTGTCACCAGAATTATAGCCATTTAAAGCACCTGCATCTTCAACTTGAAAATTATTTTTACCTGCGAATTGTTTTCCAACTAATTTTTTAGCTAAAATTACTTTTGTGGGTTCGAATGTATATTGATTGAATGTATTTACTAAAACATATTCAATTTTAGCACCAACCGTTAATGCAGTATTACTTGGCAACGTCCAAGGTGTGGTAGTCCAAGCTAAAAAATAAACCGTTCCTTCATTTTGTAAAAAGTCTGGCAAGGTATTTTGTACGGCCTTAAATTGTGCAACTACGGTAGTGTCTGTTACATCTTGGTAGGTACCTGGCTGATTTAGTTCGTGAGAACTTAAACCTGTACCCGCTTTTGGCGAATAGGGCTGAATTGTATAGCCTTTGTAAATTAATTTTTTATTATAAATCTCTTTTAGCAACCACCAAACAGATTCCATATATTTTGGTTCATAGGTAATATATGGGTCTTCCATATCTACCCAATACCCCATTTTCTCTGTTAAATCATTCCAAATTCCTGTGTACCGCATAACTGCCGTTCTACATGCTGCATTGTAATCTTCTACAGAAATTTTCTTTCCAATGTCTTCTTTTGTAATTCCTAATTCTTTTTCTACGCCTAACTCTATGGGCAAACCATGCGTATCCCAACCTGCTTTTCGTTTTACTTGAAAACCTTTCATGGTTTTATAACGCGGAAAAATATCTTTAATAGCACGTGCTAAAACATGATGAACTCCTGGTAATCCGTTTGCTGAAGGAGGTCCTTCAAAGAAAACATAAGGTTCTGCACCTTCTCTACTGGTTACACTTTTTTCAAATATGTTATTCTCTTGCCAGTAATTTAGAATTTCTTCTGCTACTTTTGGCAAGTCAAGACCTTTATACTCAGGAAATTTCGCGCTCATAATCTATCTTTTCTTATAAAAAAGCGAAATTAATCAATTTTTTGAGTTTGATAGAGAAATTAAGGAGCAAAGTTACCGCGTTCCAAAGAAATTTAGGTGGTAACTTTTAGAAGAAAAACATTTAAAGGGTTCGCCTTTTACTCTTTTTTAATTTGAATATGAAGTCATTACAAAATAACAAAGAAATTACAAACAGACCTTCTTGGTATAAAAGCAATAAAAAATAAAGTCTTTTAAACGATAGCTTACATTCCTTTTTCTTTCTTTACTCTATCATATGCCTCTTGTATGCTTTGAAACTTCTCATTTGCTCCTTTTAAATGCTCTTCACCCAAGCCTTGTAATTTATCTGGATGGTATTTTTTTACCATTCTTCTATACGCCTTCTTAATCTCATCTGTAGAAGCGTCTTTAGTAATTTCTAAAATCTTGTATGCATTATCAGCTTCGTCATAAAACATCGCTTTTATAGACGTATAATCTCTGTCATTTATATACAAATAACCTGCAATTTTTCTTATTTCTTCGACTTCACTCTCTGTAACAAAACCATCTGCTTTGGCAATGCCAAATAAGAAATGAAGCAATTGTAAACGAGACGCATGTGGCATATGACTTCTTATTTGCATACAAACTTGTCTTGCAGAAATCTCTTTTTTAACAATTCCTTTAAAAAGTTTAAAAGCATTGCTGGCACGTTCTTCACCGTACATTCCTGTAAATTGTGTTCTCACAAAATCTAACTCTTTCTGGTCTATTTTACCATCTGCCTTGATAACAATAGATGCTAGCACCAATAAACTCATTTCAAAATCTCCAGATTGCGTATCTGCACCACGGCCTCTATTGTTGCCAGCATTTTGTTGGTATGCTCTTTGTTCTTCAGTTAAATCTGATGCAGAAAAACCGTCTACAAAGCTACCAATTGCAAACCCTAAAGCAGCTCCAATAGGACCCCCAAAAGTAAATCCCAACCCTGCTCCTAACCATTTTGTAAAACTTCCCATAATTTATTTATCTATTTTTTCAAAGGTATGAAAAGTAGCATTTTTAAGGTGCATATGTGCATATCAATTTTATTGATGTTTCCATTGCAACAAGTATTTCTATAAAGTTGACTTTTGATGAACTTATTCTTACCTTTGCCTTTTAAAATTATAATAATTATGTATCCAGAAGAATTAGTAAAACCAATGCGCGAAGAATTAACTAACGCAGGTTTTGAAGCATTATATACAAGTAAAGACGTTGATAACGCAATGTCTAAAGAAGGAACAACTTTGGTAATGGTAAACTCGGTTTGTGGTTGTGCAGCCGGTACTGCTAGACCAGGAGCAATTGCTTCTTTAGGTGCCGAAAAGACACCTACCAACTTAACAACTGTTTTTGCAGGTGTAGAAAAAGAATCTACACAAAAAGCAAGAGAGTTTATGATTCCTTTTCCAGCATCTTCGCCAGCAATTGCATTGTTTAAAGATGGTAACTTAGTACACATGCTAGAACGCCATCATATAGAAGGTAGATCTGCACAAATGATTGCTCAGAATTTAGCGCAAGCTTATGACGAGTTTTGTTAGTCTTTTAAGAGGCAAGACTTTTTAGAATCAAAAATCAAAACAAAAATCCACTCTATTTAGAGTGGATTTTTTATTTTTACTAAAATTAATTTTATGGCTTTATCTACTTATACCAAAGAAGAATTAGTAAAGAAATTGAAAAACCAGAAAATAATGTTTGCTGTAAAAAGTATCATACTTGTTTTAATGCTCGTTTTCGCCATATTCTCTTCGTTAGAAAGAGGCGTTTCTTTTCATACTTTTTTACCATTATTTTTTATTCCCATGGGCATTTATATGTTTATTGAACTAAAAAAAATAGCAAAAGAATTAGCGCTAAGAAAATAATGATGAACAAAGAAAAAACTATTACCGCTACCATTGCCTTTGTAAAAAAGGAATTAAAAAATGCCGAAGGAGGGCATGATTGGTTTCATGTAGAACGCGTATTTAAAAACGCACTTCTAATATCTAAAGATGAAAAAGTTGCTATTTTTGTAGTTTCTTTAGCCGCCCTTTTGCATGATATTGCAGACCCTAAGTTTTATAATGGTGATGAAACTATTGGCCCGAGAATAGCTTCTGAATTTCTTACAAACAAAAATGTAAGCAAACAAATCATTCAGCATGTTGTAAACATAATACAGCATATTTCTTATAAAAATTCTTTTGATACAGTGTCTGAAAAATTTACCTCTAAAGAGCTAGAAGTTGTACAAGATGCAGACCGGTTAGATGCAATTGGTGCCATTGGTATTGCACGTTGCTTTAATTATGGCGGATTTAAAAACAGAGCGTTGTACGATCCAGAAATTATTCCAGATTTAAATATGACAAAAGAGCAATATAAAAATTCTGATGCGCCAACGCTTAATCATTTTTATGAGAAATTGCTCTTATTAAAAGACCAAATGAACAACGCTTCTGGAAAGAAAATAGCCGCACAAAGACACGCTTTTATGGAAACATATCTGCTGCAGTTTTATAATGAATGGGATGGTTTAAAGTAGTTTTCATAACAATACATCTTAATTTAAGGTTGTTATTTTAATCTAAAACTATTATGTCCGCCTTTTTAGTGCGCTATTTGAGCATGTTTTAATAGCTGTGTAAACATTCTTGGCCTCTCAATATCTTTAAAAAATAAACTCGAGACGTGGAGTGTATACAAAATATCCCCAAGAATAAATTATTATTCTTGGGGATACTTTTTTTTATAAACCGACCGCTAAAGCGGTACTAATTAAATAACGCACCCATTCTTATTTTATTAAAAGGAACTCATGAGAACGCTGCGCTAAATTGATAAAGAACTAAAAAGCCCGAACAGCACGCACATGGTCTTCCTGGCTCTTATCGTGGCCGTGCGCATCACCATTGTAGAAATGCTGGGCCGACGCATAATATTTATCTACCTCTGTAGAACTCGTGTATTTATCAGAAAATGCATTAAATCCAGCGGTAGCCTCTAAAGTATCTTTATTAAGATACATTTGGTTTAACGCATCTTTTGAGGGTATAAACCAATCGGTATATCCGCTGCCATTGTAGGCCCTTGCCAATCCTGCTGCATAGTTTGTTTGTATTGCGCCTTGTACAGCTATAATAGCATCTGTTTT